>CAWKLB010000017.1:0-97747 GCA_963850325.1 uncultured Actinomycetota bacterium | reverse complement strand
GATCGTCAGCGAACTCACGCTCGGGATCCTAAGCCTGCGCTCCCCGCCACCAACGGCTCGCCCCGAGTCAGATCCGCTTTGACGATGAGCGGAGCAGCACCAGCACAGCCAGAGTCAGCGAGCCGAGCGCTGCGTCGTCCCGGATAGCTTCAGCGCCAACTGAGGCCCGGCGATGAGAATGGCTTCAGACATGTCCAGCAGCATCCAGTTCCCGTCGGGCGGCGTCGATCAGATAGGGGGCCGACCATCGACAAGGAAGCGGACGATGAACATCAGCAGTGTTTCTCACAGCCCGGCGGTCGCGACACAGGCGCGGCTCACCACCAGCAACGTCTCCGCGGCAGCGCTGAAGGCGGCGACAGGCGACGGCGACGGCCGGACCGGCGCCGCTGCGCTCAACGACGGTGACGCGGCGGCGCAGAGCGCCCGCCGCGGAGCTGTGGACATCAAGGCCTGACGTCGGCCGATTACACCGAACGGACCGTGCTGGTTGCGGCTAACCCAGAAGGCAGCGATGGCAGTGGGACTCGAGCCCGCGATCTCCTGCGTGAGAGGCGGGCGTCCCGCGTGACGAAGCACGTTGCACGGGCCAGCCCGTGGCCACGGTTCGGCGGGCTCCGGCGTCCGCCTATTCTTGCCGGATGCCGGCGCCCGACGAGCCCCCTAGCCGCTGGCGCTCATTCCGGGACGTCGACGCAGCCGCCGATCCGTCCTCGTTGCGGGCCTACTTAGACGATCTCGCCGAGCTGGCGGTGGTGGCGCGCGAGAAGCTGCGTTCAGTGGCGCTGCTGGGCCTTGCGCCGGGCGCTCACTGCCTGGACGTCGGATGCGGCGCCGGCCCAGAGCTCGGATGGCTCGCGCAGCGGGTAGGCCCTCAGGGCACTGTCGTCGGGCTTGACCGCAGTCGGCAGCTGCTCGACGCCGCTGCCGCCCGCCACGACGACGCGGTAATCACGCTCGTCCACGGCGACGCGGTCGCGCTCCCCTTCCCTGATGACCGCTTTGACGGCGTCCGCGCCGACCGGACGCTTCAGCACGTAGAAGACCCAGCCACGGCGCTGAGCGAGCTCGTCCGTGTCACCCGTCCCGGCGGGCGGGTCGTCATCAGCGAGTTTCGGTGGGGACTCGTCGCCCCCGACCTCGATCGCTCAGTCACCGATCGAGTGCTTCATGCGATGACCCCCGATCATGAACGGCGCGAATGGATCGGGCATCGGCTGGCCGGGCTGGCGGCCGAGGCGGGCCTGCGGGACGTCGAGGCTGTGACCCAGACTGACGAAGTGGAGGATCCCGCGGACATCGCGCGGTTCCTCAACCTGGACTGGTCCCTGCGCGCCGCCGTCGATGGCGTACGGCTCACCGAACAGAAGGCCAGGGCGTGGCGGCACTCGCTTGAGACGCAGGCCGGCCGCAGCGACGCGTTCGCCGTCGTGGTCTTCCTCCATGTCTCCGGGATCGCCTGAGCGCACAGTCGCGCGTGGCCGGCCGCTGAGCTCTGGGTTCCTGGTTGTCCACTGCCGCGGTGGATTGAGAGCGACTTGATGTCGGCGGGCGTGTTGGCTGGCTTCGGGGCGGGTGTAGCGAGTGATAGCGGCGTGGCGGCTTCTCGCGGAGGCCCGGGAAGGGACGGACGCCGCAGAGCAACGCCGTCAGCGGGCCCTGGGCTGGCTGATCGCGTCCGAGCCCGTCAGCGGTTAGGGGCGCGTTTGCTGGCAGGTCGGTTCGGCCTGGGGTGAACGTGCTTCGGTTCACTGGCCATCAGGACGAGCATGTCCGCGATCACGGCGCTGGCATGGCCTCGGTTGTGACGTTCTTGAGCGGTTCGGCGTCGCCGGCCGGGGCGGCTGGCGGGCTCCTCGGGTGGACTCCCCGCATCGATCAGCCGTTCGATCTCACCGCGATCGAGGAAGATCCCGCGACAATCGTCGCACTGGTCGATCAGCACCCCGTTCCGCTCGTAGGTGCGCATCTCGCCCTGACACTTGGGGCAAATTAGCGTTGCAGAATTGGGCTGGCCCTTATGCGCCATCGGCTTGCCGGTGTCGGTTTGATCGCGTCTTTCTTCAGTCTCGGCGCAGATCGCTCGGGCACAGGCTCAATCATGGCCGATCGCGGCTCCTCGACTCTGCGCATTTTCCCTGGGCGGGGTGGCGGGGCCTTACGGATTCGGATTTCGGCGGTCGTTGCGAGGCTGGCGTGATGAGCGGTGCGCAGGCATCGACAATCGAGAGGCCCGGCAAGCTTCCCCGCGACGACCACGGGGGCAATGAGTTCGCGTGGCTGCTTGAGCATCGCGCTCAGATCCTCGCGTCGATCGCGGTGACCGCGATCGTTGTGGGTGGCGCGTTGCACGCGTTCGGCTCGGGCAGCGCGGGGGATGCGGTGTGGGGCGCGGCTGTCGCGCTGCTGGCCGTCGAGCTCGCGTTCGAGGTTGGTCGCACCGTCATCGTGGAGCACAGTTTGGGTGTCGACACGATTGCGTTGGTGGCGATGGTCGGCGCGCTCGCGCTGGGCGAGGAGCTCGCCGGGGTGGTGATCGGGTTGATGTTCTCCGGCGGCGCCGCGCTGGAAGCGGTCGCGTCGCGGCGCGCGCGACGGGAGCTGACCGCGCTGATCCAGCGCGCGCCGAAGGTCGCGCAGCTGCGCGTCGGTGATCGGCTGGAGGAGGTGCCCGCCGAGCAGGTCCAGATCGGGGACGTCATCGTGGTCCGGACTGGTGAGGTCGTGCCGGTCGACGGAACCGTCTTCAGCGCCGAGGCGGTGATCGACACGAGCGCGCTCAGCGGCGAGCCGTTGCCACAGACTGCGTCTCGCGGCATGGCCGTCTTGAGCGGTTCCGCGAACGCTGGTGCCCCGTTTGACGTGCGCGCGGACCGTCCGGCCGGCGAGAGCGCGTACGCGGCGCTGGTCAGGCTGGTCGAGCAGGCCCAGACGCAGCGCGCTCCGTTCGTGCGGATGGCCGATCGCTACGCCGCCTTCTTCCTGCCGGCCACGATCCTGGTGGCCGGTGTCGCGTGGGCGGTGAGCGGCGATCCCGTGAGGGCGCTCGCGGTCGTGGTCGTCGCGACGCCATGCCCGCTGATCCTCGCGGCGCCGATCGCGCTGGTGTCCGGGTTGTCGCGCGCCGCGCGTGCGGGCGTGATCGTCAAGGGCGTCGGCGCGATCGAGACGCTCGGTGAGGCTCGCACGGTGCTGTTTGACAAGACCGGCACGTTGACCGTCGGGACGCCCGAGGTGCGCGAAATCGTCACCCACGCGCCGCTGGGGTCCGGCGAGGTGCTGCGGCTGGCCGCGTCGCTTGACCGTCTGTCCGCTCATGTCCTCGGCGAAGCGCTCGTCGCCGCTGCAGCCGACAACGGGCTGGAATTGACGATGCCGCTCGACGTGCACGAGGAGCCGGGCCAGGGGATCCAGGGGACCGTCGATGGCCAGCGCGTCGCGGTGGGGAGTCGGGCGTTCATGCGCTCGGTCGGGATCCGGGATGCCGAGCGGGCGTCGGCGACGCTCGCCACCACTCGCGGATCAGGCGAAGCGCACGTGGTCGTGGCGGTCGATGACCACGTCGCCGGCGTGATCGTCATGGCCGACGAGCTCCGTCCTGACGCGATCCACATTGTCGAGCGGCTCCGCGCCGAGGGCATCCGTCACGTCGCGATGATCTCCGGCGACCGCCGATCCGTCGCCGAGCGCATCGGTCGCGAGATCGGCGTGGACCGCGTCTACGCCGAGCAATCCCCGGAGGAAAAACTCGAGGTCGTGCGGCGGATCGGCGCCGACCCGGCCCTACGACCGGTGATCATGGTCGGCGATGGAGTCAACGACGCGCCCGCGCTCGCGATCGCTGACCTCGGGATCGCGATGGGTGCCGCGGGTGCGACCGTCTCCTCCGAGACCGCCGACGCCGTCATCACCGTCGACCGCGTCGACCGTGTCGCCGACGCGGTCCACGCCGGCCGTCGCGCCCTTTACATCGCGCGCCAGAGCGTGCTCACTGGGATGGGGCTCAGCATCGCCGCGATGGCCGTCGCCGCTGCCGGGTATCTGCCGCCGGTCGCCGGCGCCCTGTTTCAGGAGGTCATCGACCTTGCGGTCATCCTGAACGCGCTGCGCGCACTCCGCGGCTGACGCCACTCATCGGTCGCGACCCCCGCGGCAGAGATCTAAGTGTCTGGCGGGGGCTCGCGGTCGGCCCAGTACTGCTCGGCCTCGGCTTCCATCTTCGCCAGCCGGGTGTAGTAGTCGGGGAACTCGTTGAGGTGCGCCCGCGCGATCTTGCCGGTCGTCAGCTCGTCGTCATCGCTGACGTTCGTCTCCGGGTCACGGCGCCCGTGCTCGAGCTCCACCTCGAGCCCCATCCGAAACTGCTCGACATCGAACCGTGAACGGCCCCAGTCGATCCCGATCCGCTCGCCGATCTCGCGAGCCCTGTCGGTGGAGAAGCCAGCACTCTGTTCGCTCATCACACCAGTCTCACCGATCGCCCGACGACGCTCAAGCCGGCGGTGAGGCCGCCTCACGGTCTGAGTCGCGTCCTCTCGGCCGACCTCGAGCAGGCCATGCACCAGCACATGAGCGCCACAGCCCGACGCCGACCGTCCCGTCGCGCCGAAATCAGCGCCCGTCAGTCGCGGCGGCGCGCATCACGGCGCGCAGAAGCGTGTGACCGTCGTCGATTACTGTGACGGGAGCGCGTAGACGGTCCTCGCCCAGCCCGGCTCTCCGAACGACCGTGACCTGGTCAGCGTCCACGTCGGTGTATGCGGTTGCGATGAGGTGTGCTGCCGGTGAGCAATGTCTCACCGGGTGGCGCGAGGGGGCTTGAGGAAGGCGTGGAAGTCTGGGGCGCGTGGCCTTTCGTGATCGGCTTCTCGGACCCGTCCTGGTGGTGCTGGCCGCCATCGCCATTGCGGGGTGCGGCAGCGCGGGTGCTTCGCCCGCGCCGCGCCGCGGCTCCTCGTCGGGCGCCGGCCATAGCGCGGGTGCCCGGGGCAGTTCCACGCGGCGGGCGTCCCGGCCGGGCCAGCGCGCCACCCGGGTTCATGTCAGTGTGCCGGTCGATCGGTATCCGGCCGTGCTCACCGCCCGCTGGCAGACGATCACGACGATCGGGGACCGGCCAGCGATGTGGATCGCACGGCGCCAGGGAGTGACCCTCGTCCGCATGAACCAGGGCGTCGTTCACCTGGCCCTGCACGCCGGGTCAGTCGATCCCGGCGGGACCGGTTGGCGCTACGGCGACGCGGTGGCGGGCCGTGAGATCCGCCATCTCATCCTCGGGTTCAACGGCGGGTTTAAGTTCTCGACCGGCAGCGGCGGGTTTGTCTCGTTCGGGCACGTCGCAGTGGCCCTGAGCGCCGGCGACGGCTCGATCGTCACCTATGGCAACGGCACGACCCAGATCGGGGCATGGGAGCACGGGGTTCCCGCGCACGGCCTGGCGATCGCGTCGGTGCGCCAGAACCTTCACCTTCTCATCGATCACGGGGTGCCCGCCGGCTCGGTGGCCGGCTGTGGCATGGCGTGCTGGGGCGTGACGATCGGCAACCAGCCGGCGGTGGCGCGCAGCGCACTCGGCATCCGTGCCGACGGTCAGCTCGTCTGGGCCGCCGGTGAGGGGCTCACGGTCGGTCAGCTCGCCGACGGCATGATCGCGGCCGGGGTCCAGCGCGCGGTCCAACTTGACATCAACCCGGATTGGGTCGCGGGCTACCTCTACCTCCACCACCCGGCCGCCCCGCTGACGCCCGTGCCGGTGGTCCCTGGTCAATACGGCATCTACGGGCATCTGCTCGTGCCCTACAGCCGGGACTTCTTCACTGTTCTCTCGAACTGATCTGAGGCGACGTCAATGGCGCATCGGCTCGTCCGCACCGCGTGGGGGGGACCTGTGCGGAGGTGTTGGACACGCGCAGGCGTTCGGTAGCGCGACTGATGCGACGACGCATCATGGTGATCGCGCTTGTCGCCTGTGGTGCGGGGCTGGCGGCTGTCCTTGGCATCACGCTCGGCGGAGGCTCGGTCGGGAACGGGTCGCGGCCCGACCGCTTGAGGTTTCGTGGCGACGTGTATCGCTACGTGGTGTACGTCCCATCGGGCCGCCGGTCGCGTTCGGGGATGCCGTTGCTGGTGGTGCTCCACGGCTGCACCATGACGGCCGACGAGGAAGCGGCTGCGACCGCGTATGACCAGATCGCGGCGGCGCGGGGGTTCGTCGTCGTGTATCCGGACGTCGATGCCGTGGACCGGGCGAATGGCGGCTGCTGGAAGGGGATTTGGGATCCAGGGGCGGAGGGTCGCGGCCGGGGGGACACCGGCGCGATCGCGGCGATGACGAAGAGGGTGATCGCTGACTGGCGGATCGACCCGAGCCGTGTCTACACGATCGGGATCTCGGCAGGAGGGTTTGAAACGGCGATGCTCGGTGCTGCGTATCCCGACATGTTCGCGGCGATCGGTATCCATTCCGGCGCCGGATATCTCGCCGCTGAGCACGGTTGCCCCGCCCACGGGTCGGCCAGCACCGTCACCGCGTCGGCGCGCGCCGCGCTGGTCGCCATGGGGTCACGCGCCGGCGTCATGCCGGTCATCGTCTTCCACGGCGACCGCGATGGCACCGTCCCCTACCGATGCGGCCAACAAGCGCTCGCTCAGTGGCTGGCCACCGACGATCTTGTCCGCCGGTACCAACACCGCGGTCCGCTCGTCCCAACCGAGACCGAAACGCGGCACTCGAGCGTCGCGAACGACCATGCGTACACGGTGCTCTCCTACGCCGAGACCGGCTGCACGGTCGCGCAGTTCTGGTCGGTTCACGGCATGGGCCACTACTGGTCAGGAGGGTCGGCCGATCCGGCCTCGGCCCGGTACTCCGACCCGCTCGGCCCCAACGCGAGTGCGGCCTCGTGGGCATTCTTCTCCCACTGGCGGCGGTCCGGGCACGCGGCCGTGTGCGCGCCTTGAACAGCCGACGGCAACCGCATGCCCGCGCGATACCGCCGTCGGATGCGGCTCTCTGCTCCGCCTGTGGGAACGGTCGTCTCGATGCGGTGCGTGAGCAGAGTTGACCCCCTCAGGGTGCGGCAGTCGAACGCGTCAGCTCGTCGCGGTGAATCCCGGCAGCACGATCTGGAACGTGGCGCCATGGCCGGGCTCGGATTCGGCGGTGATCGTTCCGCCGTGCGCCTCGACGATCGCGCGCGCGATCGCCAGCCCGAGGCCGCTGCCGCCCCGGTCGCGAGCGCGGCCCTCGTCGACGCGATGGAAGCGCTCGAAGATGGTTTGGAGCTGGTCGGCGGGGATGCCGGAACCGGCGTCGGCGATTGAGATCGCCAGCCGGCCGCCGCCTTCGTCGCGAGCCGTGACGCTGATCCTGTCGCCCGGCTCGGTGTGGGCTACCGCGTTGCGGACGAGGTTGCGCAGAACCTGCGTCAGTCGATCGGGGTCGGCGTGCAGCGTGCCGCCGACCGCCTCGAGCTGGAAGTCCCGTTCGCCGTACAGCGGCAGATCGCGGCGGAGGTCCTCGAAGTAGTCATCGAGGTCGATCGCGCGTGGCTCGACCAGCCTCCCCGCCTCGGCGCTGGCGAGGGTCAGCATGTCCCCGACGAGCCGGTCGAGCTCGTCGAGGCGTCTGAGCAACGTCGTGGTGCTCTCGTGCCGCTGGTGCTCGCTGGTCTCGCGGTCGAGCAGCTCAACTTGCGCGCGGATCACCGCTAGCGGCGTCCGCAGCTCGTGTGAGGCGTCTGAGACGAAATCGCGCTGTCGCTTGAACGCACGTTCCAGCCGCTCGAGCATGTTGTCTAACGCCTGGGCCAGTACGCGCACCTCGCCGCGCCCGGCACGAGCCCCGGCGCGCAGGGAGAGATCGCCTTGTTCCACCGCGGCCGCGACCCGCGTCATCCGCCGGATCGGCGCGGCGATCAGCGTCGCGAGCCCGATCCCAACCGCGACCGCAAGCACCAGCGCCAGCAGACCGACGACAACGAACGTGCGGCGGAGACTCGATTTCGCCTGATCGACCGCGGTCAGCGGCTCCGCCAGCCGCAGCGTCCCCACACGACGCCCGTGCGCGACGATCGCGTCGCTGAGCACGCGCAGGCTGCCGGCCTCGACCGCCGAGGAGCTCGCGAGCCCGAGCGGCGCGTCGAGCAGACCGCCGCCTTCCGGCGAGGTGTGCACGCGTTGCTCCTCGGGGCCGATCACCTCGGGGTGGTTGGTGATCGTCGGGCCACCGATGGTCTGCACCGCGATGATCTGCGCTTCGGCGTGGTAGCGCTGCGCGGCGAGGAACCGGCGAGCGGCGTGCTCCAGCGCCGCTGGCGTGGACAGATCGGTGCCCGCGGTCGACTGCCGCCACTCCGCGGACTGAGTCCTCAACTGCGAGTCCAGCTGGGCGCGCAGCCGCGATCCAGTCCCACTGTAGAGCGCGAGGAACGTCGCGCCGACCGCCACCGCCGTGACGAACGCGATCGCGATCGCGAGCTCAGCGCGCAGCCCGACGTGCACGGCGGGTCTACCCACGCGGGACGCGCAGCCGGTAGCCGACGTTGCGCACGGTCTCGATCGGGTCCTCGCCGCCGCCGGCGTCGGCAAGCTTGCGGCGCACGTAGCCGATGTACACCTCCAACACCTTTGTCCCCGGGTCAAAGTCAAAGCCCCACACGGCGTTGAGGATCTGCTCGCGCGAGAGCACCTGGTCGGGATGGCGCATCAGATACGCGAGCACCTCGAACTCGCGCGCGGTCAGGTGGAGCTCGTGCCCGTCGCGGGCGACCCGCCGCGTCCGGAGATCCATGCGAAGCTCGCCGGCCTCCAGCGCCGACGCCTCCCGCTGGCCCGGTGATCGCAGATGCGCGCGCACACGCGCGTTCAGTTCTTCGAACGAGAACGGCTTGGTCACGTAGTCGTTCGCTCCCAGGTCAAGGCCCTCGACCCGCTGCTCGATCGCGCCGCGCGCGGTCAGCGCGATGACCGGCAGGTCGGGTAGCCGCGCGCGGATCGCCTTGAGCACCTCGAGCCCGTCGCGGCCAGGCAGCGTCAGGTCCAGCAACACGAGGGCGTAGTCGCCAGTCAGCGCCCGCGCCTGACCAGTCTCGCCGTCGTGGGCGACGGTGACGGCGTACCCCTCGGCGCGCAGGCTCTGCTCAACGAAACCCGCCAGCGTACGTTCGTCTTCGATCACGAGGACGCGCATGTCCGATCGACTCTAAGCGCGCGCGGCCGGTCAATCGTCCGGAAACAGCCGCGGCCCGCGGTGGGTAAACCCGTTCTGAACCGGCGCTTACCGCGCTCTTGAACGCCGGGGGCAAGCTGATCAGCGTCAACCACCGCGCCGCGCCCGATGAGGGACAGCGCAAACACCTCGATCAAGGAGAAACCACAATGCTCAAGCCACGCGACCGCAAACCAGCGCGACGTGAAAAACCACCGGTGATCACGATGGCCGGCGCGGCGGGCGGGCACCCTCGCCCGCCCCGCCGCCCCAGCCACCAACCCACCCCTGCCCGAGCCACCAAAACCCCTTCTGAGCTGAACCGATGCCCGAACACATTCGCCTCACCATCGCCGTCGCCATGACGATCCTCCTCCTGGCCGCCGTCAGCGCCGCCGGCATCGCCCTGCACACGGGCTCCCCGCCGCCGGCCGCGACCGCACCGGCCCCGCTCACGACCCAAGCAGCCCACCCCACCTCCACCCCGAGCTGGCATGAAGAACATGACTAAGAACGCCCCCACCCGCCACCCGCTGTATCGCACCGTGCTGAGCCTGGCCGTCGCCGCGGTGGTAGCGGCGTGGCTGCCGTTCACCGTCTTCTACGTCACCGCGGTAAACCACAAGCCCGCCGCGCAGGTCGCGGCGCTGACCTCCAACCACGGCCAGCGGATCGTCACCACCCGCACCAGCGGCGGCCAAACCATCCGCACCGTCCTCGCCACCGGCGCAACCCAGCAGACCACCCCGCTCACGCCAGTGACAACGCACGTCTCATGACCCCCGTCAACCCGACGCATCAACTGTTCTGGTTCGCCAGCCGATCGTTCGGGATCGTCGCGATCATCATGCTCGGCATCTCGGTCGCGGTCGGCCTGACGATGTCGGGCCGCCTGACGCGGCGACCAGGCATGAACGCCAAGCTCCGGCGATTCCACGAGGCCTCGACACTCGTCACGCTCGGCCTGATCGTCGCGCACGGCGGCCTGCTGCTCTTCGACACCTACCTCCGGCCCGGGCTCGCCGGGATCACCCTGCCGTTCGCGATCAGCTACCGGCCCCTGTTCACCGGGCTCGGGATCATCGGCGGCTGGCTCGCCGCCATCCTCGGGCTGAGCTTCTACGCCCGCCGGCGGATCGGCGCCAAAACCTGGCGCAAACTCCACCGGTTCACCATCGTCGCCTACCTCCTCGCGCTCGCCCACGTCGTCGGCGCCGGCACCAACGGCACCAGCCCATGGATGCTCACGCTGCTGACCGCGCTCACCGCGCCGATCGTGTTCGCGTTCACCTACCGAATGCTCCCCGGCACGCCACGGCGAACCCCGCGGCCGGCGGCGACGGTTACCCGGCGAGCACCCGGGTCGACGCCGATGCGGCGGACGACCTCGAGCTTGTCCTCGGGGGACTGCTCGGCGTAGACACGGTCGACGCCGACCTCACGACCGACCCGCTCAGCGACCGAGCGACGGTCGCCCGAGATCATCGCGACATGCCGGATCCCCTCTGCGCGCAGCCGGTCGACGATCCGATCGGCGTCGGGGCGGAGCTCGTCGGCCATCACCATCACACCGGCCACGCTGCCATCGACCGCGACCACGACATGCGCCTCGCCTGATCCGCGCGTGGTCGCGACCGTCGTCGACGCCTGCTCGGCATCCCGGATCCCGACGGAGCGCATGAACGCCCGGATCCCGACCGCAACGTGGTGACCGTCGACGGTTCCCTGGATCCCCTGGCCCGGCTCCTCGCGGATGTCGAGCGGCATCGTCAATTGCAGCCCGGCGTCGGCTGCGGCGAGCGCTTCGCCGAGGACGTAAGCACACAGACGGTCGAGCGAGGCGGCGAGCCGCGGCAACTCGCCGGAACCGAACTCCGCATGCTTCACAACTCCCGCACCTCAGGCGTGCCAACGTGCCAGTCTTGCCGAACAGCACGGTTCGGGCTTCGCCGAGGGTCTCGATCGCGCCGACGCCCTTGACAATAACGCAGGCGCGGGCGGCGCGGGAGAGGCCGCAGACGAGTGCGATCGGCGCCGCGAGGATCAGCGGGCAGGGCGTCGCGACGACCACGACCGCGAGCGCCCTGACCGGATCGCCGCTGACCGCCCAAGCGAGACCCGACACCAACATTGTGGCTGGGAGGAGGACGCGGCGTAGCGGTCGGCCATCCGCACAAACGGGGGCGCGCTGGGTCTGGGCCTGGTCAACCCGCCGCACGAGCGCCACGTACGCGCTCTCGCCGGCGGGACGGTCGGCTTGGACGTCAAACGGGGTGCCGGCGTTTGTCGAACCGCTAAGCACGGGCATCCCCCGCGACGCGGTCTGGGGCAGCGGCTCGCCGCTGAGCGTGCTCGTGTCCTTCACCGCCTCAGGGCTGATGAGCGTTCCGTCGACCGAGACGACCTCACCGGTCCGCACCACGATGACGTCGCCGATCTGTACGCGGTCGACGGGCACCTCCTCGAGCTGATCGCCGACGCGGAGCTGCGCGACTTTCGGTGCGCGCTGGATCAGCGCGGTCAGCTCCCGCCGCGCCCGCCGCGACGCGACGCGACCGATTCGAGGGCGGCGCCGCCGGAGAACATCAAGCCAATCACTGCTCCGGCGAGCGGCTCCCTGAGCGCGAGCGCGCCGACCATTGCGACCAGCGCGATCGTGTCGACGCCCAGGCTGGCTCGACGAGCATGCTGCGGCCGACCTCGAACGCGAGCTCGGCCGCGAGCAGCGCGACAGCGCCAGCCCAAACCGCGTCCCCGGCGGCACCGGAACCGAACGCATGCAGGAGGCCGCCGACCACGATCGCGGTGACAGCGATCGACGCCAGGATCTGGGCGCGATGCTCGATCACCCAAGCGAGCTCGTGACGTCCTGGGTGCCGGTGATGGCGCGGTCGATCGCCCGGACGCGCGGTCGTGGATGCGTGCGCACCGCTCATGTCGTTCACATTTGCAGCAAGCACGCGATCCGAAATCAGTAGGACCCGGTGACTCCGCTCCGGGGAACGTGCGGACGGCGGATGGGTTGTGATCGGCCATATTTGGGCCCGTGTCTGAGCGTTCAGCCGATACCGGGCCCCCGGTGCTCCTGTGCTTCGATGGATCAGACGATGCTGCCGCTGCGATCGTGAAAGCGGGAGAGCTGCTCGCGCCACGCCAAGCGGTCGTGTTGAGCGCGTGGGAACCCGTGCGGGTGTGGGAGCCGTGGGATCCCGTCACGATCATCTCCGCCCCGCTGGGCCGGCTCGTCGCGAAGGAGATCGCCCTCGACGAGATTGTCGCCGAGGTGGCTCGCGACAAGGCAGAGCATGGAACCCAGCTCGCGCGTGCCGTCGGGTTCATTGCCACCCCAAGGGTGGCACGCGGGAAGGCCTGGGAGGCGATCTGCGAGGTCGCCGGCGAGCTCGACGCCGAGCCGATCGTGGTCGGCTCTCGTGGGCTCGGTCGAGCCCAATCAGCGCTGCTCGGTAGCGTCTCCTCCTCGGTGATCGCGCACGCGAAGCGAGCGGTTCTGGTCGGCCCGGCTCACTTGGTCCCCGCGGCCGGAGCGGCGCGAAGCGAGTAACCACGCAGAGCGGGCGCCCCGATCCCCCGAGCCGGCAAGACTCGCGGTCGCGACGATCCCGGGCGAAGGCATGGTCACGCGAAGAAGTCCGCGTCGCGGGCAACCGGGCGCCAGTAGATGTAAGGCACCCATCACCACACATCCCGCCGGCGACCGTGGCATCGCCTCGCGAATCGCTCCTGCGCAGCGGGATCCTCCTCCGGCATCTCGGAGCCCTTGGCGACGTCGCCGACCGTGATGCCGACGTCGTGCCCGGTCGCAGCGACGGTCTGGGGCGAGTCACCGGACAGCCCTTGATCTCGATCCCCTGCTCGAGCAGGAACGCCATGGCGTCTCGCACGTTCGGTCGCAGCTCATCGGGAGGACGACCAGACCGACCGGCCTCAGCCCGTCCGCGGGCAGCTCGCCGCCCTCAGAGGGCAGCGAGTCGTGTGCGGTGGTTAGTGCAATGACCCTGCGCCCTCGGGCTGCCGGTGCCTGAACCGCCGGCTGCAACCCAGCCGCCGTGCTCTGACCTGTCCGGGGTCAAAGGCCGCCAATGGCTGTGCTCACTCGAGCTGCCGGCCGAGGAGCGCGAGTCCGTCGACGCCGGCATCCGACACATCGAGTTTCCTCGACACGGAGGTCGCAGCGGTCGAGCGGCTGATCGCCCAGCAGGCACTGTCGTGGCCCGAGATCCGCCGGCTGATGGCCGTCCCGGGCGTGAATTTGATCTGCGCCGCATCGTTCATTGCCGCCGTCGGCGACGCCCACCGGTTTCTGACCAGCGCAAGCTCGTCGCCTACCTCGGGCTAGACCCCCGCGCTTTGGGAACAAACGGTGCTTCCCGGCCGGAGCAACGGACTTGTCCGTTTCGGTCGTTCAAGAGCGATAGCCTGGCGGCCCGGTCAGATCGACAGCATTGAGCGGGTCGGCGTAGGAGTAGACGCCCGACCCGCCTCGGGCGGTGTCCGAACGGCGGTCGGTAGGGGAGACCTCACGCAGTGCCTCGTCGTAGGCCCGGGCGGCTTCCTCGGAGCTAAATCGCTTAGCTCGCCGGGTACCCGAGCCGTCCCGCCAGCGGACCTCCCATGCGCCGCGGTCCTGGCGGAGGCTCACGGCCGTCTTCCGGGCCGGATGGCGTACGTCCAGTCTGTTGCCAAAAGGACGTACAAAAGTGACGTTGTTGCCACGTGGCAACAATACGTCCATCCGCGGACGCTCGCACCGACGGACTCCGGGCAAGAAAAAGCCCCGCTGTGCGGGGCTTTTCCCGATGCGCCCGAGAAGACTCGAACTTCCACGGACCATACGGTCCACAAGGCCCTCAACCTTGCGCGTCTACCAATTCCGCCACAGGCGCGTGGGCGGCCAGTATAGAGCCGCGCGCGCGAGGCGTCAGGCTGCCGCGGGGGGTGGCACCGGCACCGTGCGTGGTCGTCGCCGCCCGGCCGCATGGCCTGGTGGGTGCCGCTGAGCGCGTCGGATCTGGCGGTCAACTCGGGGTTTTTGCAGGGCCATTGCTTGAGTCCGTCCGCCAGGAGCGCTAGCTTTACGAACACATGTTCGACGGCGGCCTAGCGGGCTGATCCGATAAAGGAGTTGACCGCATGGACTTGACCAAGCGACAGCAGGAAATCTTCGACTTCATCAAGCGCTACTCGGCAAAGTACGGCTATCCGCCCACGGTGCGGGACATCGGCAAGGCCGTCGGGCTGGCCTCATCCTCAACGGTGCACGCGCACCTGGCCAACCTGGAGAAGATCGGCTTGCTGCGCCGGGATCCGACCAAGCCCCGGGCGCTGGAGCTGCTGGACCGTGCCGCCGCCGGTGTGCAAGCGGGCGTGCAGACATTCCTGCAGCCCGGTCTGCCGCTCGTCGGCCAGGTGGCCGCCGGCCAGCCGATCGTGGCCGAGGAGAACATTGAGGAGTACATCCAGACGCCGTCGTTTGCCGGCGGCGAGGACGGCGAGTTCCTGCTGCGGGTGCGCGGCGACTCGATGGAGGAAGCCGGGATCATCGAGGGCGACCTGGTCGTGGTGCGCTCGCAGGATCATGCGCAGGACGGGGACATCGTGGTCGCGCTGGTGGGGGAGGAGGCGACTGTGAAGCGCTTCTTCCAGGAGTCCGACCATGTGCGCCTGCAGCCCGAGAACAGCTCGATGGAGCCGATCCGCAGCCGTGACGTGCGGGTGCTGGGCAAGGTGGTCGGATTGATGAGGAACATCTCGTGAGCGCGCTGGTGCTGGAGCCACGCGTGAGCCGCGGCTTGGACCGTGTGGGGGTGCAGGCCGCCGGAGTGGGCGGCGCGAAGGACTTGGGCGGCGAGCCCACCTTGGACGCTTTGGTGGCCGGGGTGTGGGAGGGACTCGCCGCCCATAGATCCGTCGGGTGCCCGATATGCGGGGAGGAGATGGCGCCGCAGTACGGAGCGCATGCGCGACCGATCGGCGGCGGCTGCAGGAGCTGCGGGACGAAGCTGAGCTGAGTGCCGGGCAAAGCGGCCGCTGGGTGCGGAGCAGAGCGGCCGCTGGGTGCGGAGCAGAGCGGCCGCTGAGCGCGCGCGCCGGTCCGGTTGCGGGGCTGGCCAGATGGCGGTGGCGAGGCTATGCTCGTTGGGCAGGCTGAGCAGTCGCGGAGGTTCGCCTTCGAGGAAAGTCCGGACATCAAAGGGAAGGGTGGTCGGTAACGCCGACCCGGGGAAACCCGCGGGAAAGTGCCACAGAAAAGACACCGCCTAAGCCTGGGGCCGCTGCAGCGCTTCAGGCCGGTAAGGGTGAAATGGTGCGGTAAGAGCGCACCGGCGTCGCGGTGACGCGGCGGCCAGGTAAACCCCACTCGATGCTAGGCCAAGCAGGACCGTTTGTAGGTGACCCGCCAAGGTCCGGGTAGGCCGCTGAGATGGATGACTGCTCTTGACAAGATCCGGCTTACAGGCCTGCTAACGGAAAGCCCCGCTCCGGCGGGGCTTTTCTATTGACGCTGGGCCCCGCCGCGCCGCCGTTCAGCCGGCGCCGCGGCGCGCCTCGCCGCTGGCCATCCGCTCGAGTGCCGCGCCCTGCAGGCGGTGCATCTCCCACTCGGACATGCGCTCGGCGCCCAGCCGCTCATAGAACCCCAGGGCCAGCTCGTTCCAATCGAGCGCGCACCACTCCAGGCGGGGGCAGCCCCGCTCGACGGCCAGCGCGGCCAGGTGCGAGAGGAGCGCGTGTCCGGCCCCGACGCGGCGGTGGCGTTCGGGCACGAACAGGTCCTCCAGCCAGATCCCGGGCAGGCACTCCCAGGTGGAGAAGGTGCCGTGAAAGACGGCGGACCCGACGACCTCGCCATCGACCTCCGCGATCAGCGCCTCCGCGCTGGGCCGCGGCCCGAAGAGCGCGTCGGCCAGCATCTCGTGCGTGCCGGTCACCGCGTCGGGCTCGCGCTCATACACCGCGAGCTCGACGATGAAGTCATAGATCTGGGGCACGTCCTCGGGCGTGGCGGCGCGGACTCGCACCTGGCCGGGGGTCACTCCCGGCGCCGGCCCGCCGGCCAGGCGCATCGGAGGCTCACGACTCCTGCGGGGGCGAGATCTCGCGCTTGAGGATCTTCCCGGTCGGGCCCTTGGGCAGATCGTCGACGAGCCAGACCACGCGCGGATACTTGTAGGCCGCCACCTGTCCCTTGACGTAGTCGCGCAGCTCCTCGGGCGTGGCCGAGGCCCCGTCCTTGAGCGTCACGGCGGCGCCGACCTCCTCGCCGTACTCGTCGTGTGGGATACCGAGCACCGCGGCCTCGCGAACGTCGGGGTGCTCGTAGAGCACCTCCTCGATCTCGCGCGGGTACACGTTGTAGCCGCCGCGGATGATCAGCTCCTTCTTGCGGTCCACGACATAGAAGTAGCCGTCCTCGTCGACCCGGCCCATGTCGCCGGTATACAGCCAGCCATCAATGATGGTCTCGGCGGTGGCCTCGGGCCGTTGCCAGTAGCCCTTCATCACGTTGTAGCCGCGGATGACGATCTCGCCGACCTCACCCTGGGCCACCTCGTTGCGCTGGTCGTCGACGATCCGCATCTCCACGTCCGTGATCGGCGTGCCGATCGAGCCGGGCTTGCGCTCGCGGTCGGCGTGGTTGAACGACGCCACCGGCGAGCTCTCCGAGAGCCCGTAGCCCTCGAGGATCTTGCAGCCGAACGCCTCGTCGAACCCGCGCAGGAGCTCGACGGGCATCGCCGAGCCGCCCGACCCGCACAGCCGCAGAGTGCTCACGTCATAGGATTCGCGCTCGGGGTAATGGAGCATCGCGCCGTACATCGTGGGCACGCCCTGGAAGATGTTGACCTTGTCGCGCTGGATGATCTCCAGCGCCTTGCCCGGCTCGAAGCGCGGCAGCAAGGTCAGCGTGCCACCGCCCCGGACCGTCGCGTTCATCCCGCAGGTCTGGCCGAAGGAGTGAAACAGCGGCAGCGCCCCGAGCACCATCGCCTCGCTGCCCACGTCGAACAGATCGCCGGCCCCTCGGGCGTTGAGCGTCAGGTTGGCGTGGGTGAGCTCGGCACCCTTGGGCTGGCCCGTGGTGCCCGACGTGTAGAGCAGCACCGCGGTGTCATCGTCGGCCGTGTCGGCGACGGCCGTGTCCGGCGTGGCCGCGCCCACCTGCTGCTCGAAGGCGCCCGGCTCGACAAGCAGGCACTCGGCGCCCGCCTGCTCGGCGCCGGCCTGGGCGTCGTCGGCGAACCCGTGCCAGGCGAAGACCAGCTTGGCCCCCGAGTCAGACAGGTAGTAGGTGACCTCCCGCTTCTTGAGCAGCACGTTCATCGGCACGACGATGCCGCCGGCCCGCAGCACGCCGTAGTAGCAGACCGGGAAGTACGGGACGTTGGGCAGCATGACCCCCACCCGGTCGCCGCGCTGGAAGCCGTGCTCGGCCAGCAGCCCGGCGATGTGGGCCGAGGCGCCGTCGAGCGCGCCGTAGCTGAGCTCGGCGTCGTCGAGCTTGATGGCGGTGTGATCGGGATCGCGCTCGGCTGACGCGGTCAGGAGGCCGGCAAGGTTCACGTCAGCCCGCTTTACTCGCCGCTGAACTCGGCCGGGCGCTTCTGCAGGAACGCCATGACGCCCTCGGCGAAATCCTTGGAGGAGGCGCGCTCCTGCTGGACGTCGGCCTCGAGGTCCAGAAGCTCCTCGAACCCGGCGTAGGCGCGCGCGTTGATCGTGCGCTTGATCGCGGCGTAGGAGCCGGGCGGTCCGGCAGCGAGCCGGGCGGCCAGGACCCCCACCACGGATTCGAGCTCGCCGTCGTCGACCACCTGGTTGACCAGCCCCCAGTGCAGGGCCGTCTCGGCTCCGATTCGCTCGCCCAGGTAGGCGATCTCGAACGCGCGGGCGTGGCCGACGCGCTCCACCAGCGTCTGGGACGCGCCGCCGTCCAGGCCCAGCCCGATGTTGACGAAGGCCAGCAGGAAGTAGGACGAGCGCGCGGCGACGATGAGGTCTGACGCGAGCGCCAGCGAGCAGCCGATGCCCACCGCGGGACCGTTGACCGCGGCGATCACGGGCTTGGGGACCGTGCGCACGCGCGTGATCAGCGGGTGGTAGACCTCGCGCAGCGGGGTGCGCACATCGGGCTTGCCGTCGCTTCCGGCGACGCCGGCGCGCAGGTCAGCACCCGAGGAGAAGGCGCGGCCGGCGCCGGTGAGCACGATCGACCGCACCGCCGGGTCCGCGGCGACGTCGTCGAGCGCTTCGGTGAGCTCCTCGCCGAGCTGCCGCGTCCACGCGTTCAGCGCGTCGGGACGGTTGAGGACCAGCCAGGCGACCCCGTCCCCACGGCGGCACTCGATCGTTTCGAGGTTGAGCACGCTCATCGTCGGGCTGCGGACAATAGCGCCCGGCACGGTGCCCTGGGAGACAGCCCGGACGTGATCGGGGAAGATGTGGTCGACAGGATGGACCTGCTGCCAAAAACCATCACGGGCCCGATCGGACGGCTGAGCACGGCCGCGCAGAATGCCCTGGAAGTCGCCCGGTTCGGGGGTCTGGACACCCATGAGGAGCCCTCGCCCTACGAGGTCGTGGCTGAGCATCGCGTCTACCGCCTGCGCCGCTACTACCGCAGCGCAGACGGCGACAACCAGGCCGCTGCGGGCCCGCCGGTGCTCCTCGTACCCCCGATGATGCTGGCCGCCGAGATCTACGACGTGTCGCCGGCCACCAGCGCGGTCACCCTCCTGCACGAGCATGGGGTGGACCCGTGGGTCGTCGACTTCGGCGCGCCCGAGCGCGAGGACGGCGGCCTTGAGCGCACGCTGGCCGACCACGTGCTCGCCGTGTCGCACGCCGTAGACCGGGTCCGCGAGGTCACCGGACGCGACGTGCACCTCGGCGGCTACTCCCAGGGCGGCATGTTCTGCTATCAGGTCGCCGCCTATCGGCGCAACGACGGCCTGAGCTCCCTGATCACCTTCGGCAGCCCGGTGGACACGCGCCTGGGCATGCCGTTCGGGCTCCCCGAGGAGCTGGCCTCCGGGCTGGCCAGCCTGATCGCCGACGTCTTCCGCAGCTCGGCACTGCCCGCCTGGTTCAGCCGGAACGGCTTCCTCCTGCTCGATCCGGTTAAGTCGATCCGCAGCAGGATCGAGTTCGTGATGCAACTGCACGATCGCGAGGCGCTGCTGCCGCGGGAGGGGCAACGGCGGTTCCTGGAGGGGGACGGGTGGGTGGCCTGGCCAGGACCGGCGCTGGCCGAGTTCGTCGGCCAGTTCATCGCCCACAACCGGATGCTCGAGGGTGGGTTCGTGGTCGGCGAGCGCCTGCTCAGCCTCGCTGACATCCGCTGTCCGATCCTCTCGGTGGTCGGCACCGTGGACGAGATCGCCCCGCCCGCCGGGGTGCGTGCCATCCGCCAGGCTGCCCCCAGGGCCGACGTCTACGAGCTGGCGCTGCACGCGGGCCACTTCGGACTGGTCGTGGGGTCGACCTCCAATCAGCTGACGTGGCCGACCGTGGCGGCGTGGGCGGAGTGGCGCGACGGCGAGGGCGATCTGCCCGAGGGCGTGACCGAGGTCCCCGATGACCCCGCCGCCAACCTGATCGCCCAGCGCGCCCGGATCCAGAACCGGGTCGGCTATGGGCTGGAGCTAGCCGGCGCGGTCGGCAACGGCATCGCCCGCTCCATGCTCGGTGGCGCGCGGCGCACCACGCGCTCCGTACGCGAACTGGCCCGCGAGGCCGCGGGCGCGCTGCCCCAGCTGGCGCGGTTGGAGCAGATCCAGCCGAGCACGCGCGTCTCACTGGGGCTGCTGGTGGAGGAGCGCATGGAGCGCGGCGCCCAGGACACCATGTTCCTCTACGAGGACCGCGCCTACAGCACCACCGAGGTCAACGAACGCATCGACAACGTGGTGCGCGGGCTGATCTCGGTTGGAGTGCGCCAGGGCGAGCACGTCGGCGTGCTCATGGGCTCGCGCCCGAGCGCGCTGGCGGTGGTCACCGCGCTGAACCGGATCGGCGCGGTGGCGGTGATGCTGCGCCCGGACGGCAACACCGCGCGTGAGGCCTCGCTGGGCGCCGTGCGGCGGATCATCGCCGACCCCGAGCGTGCCGCGCAGGCGGCGGGGCTGGGCACGGTGCACACCTTTGTGCTCGGCGGCGGCGGCGGTCCACGCGACCTCGAGGTGCCGCTCACCACCGACATGGAGCAGATCGACCCGCGGATGGTGACGCTACCGACGTGGTATCGCCCCAACCCCGGCCGGGCCTCGGACCTGGCCTTCATCCTCTTCACGGGCGAGGGCGACTTCGTGCGGATGAGCCGGATCACCAATCGCCGGTGGGCCACGTCGGCATTCGGCACGGCGTCATCGGCGGCGCTGTCGGGCGGCGACACCGTCTACAGCGTGACTCCGCTCTATCACCCCTCCGGCCTGATGATGAGCATCGGTGGCGCGATCGCGGGCGGCGCGCGGCTGGCCATGGCCTCCCAGTTCGATCCCGAAACGTTCTGGGACGAGGTCCGCCGCTATGGGGTGACCGTCACCTCATACACGTGGACGCTCCTGCACGATCTCGTCGCCGCGCCTCCCGACCCCGGTGAGCGTGGTCACGCCGTCCGGCTGTTCATCGGCTCGGGCATGCCGCGGGGGCTGTGGCGCCGGGTCCAGGAGCGCTTCGCCCCCGCGCGGGTGGTCGAGTTCTATGCCTCGACCGAGACGGGGGCGATCCTCGTCAACCTCCGCGACGCGAAAGCAGGGTCGATGGGGCGCCCGCTCCCCGGCACCCCCGAGGTGCGCATTGCCGCCTATGACCAGGAATCCGAGCAGCTCATCCTCGGTCGCGGCGGATTCGTTCGGCGCTGCAAGACCGACGAGGTCGGGCTCCTGGTCACCCGCGCGCGCCCCACCGACGCGTCGGTGACGCCGATGCGCGGGGTGTTCTCCCGCGACGACGCGTGGCTGTCGACCGGTGACCTGTTCCGCCGCGACGCCGACGGCGACTACTGGCGGCTGGACGGCGTCTACGACGTCATCCACACCGCTGACGGCCCGGTGCTCGCCGCCCTGATCCGCGACGCGCTGGGCGAACTGCCGGCCGTCGACCTCGCGGTCGCCTACGGGCTGCGCCCCGCCGGTGGGGCAGATGAGCTGGCCGTCGCCGCCGTCACCCTGTGCCCCGGTCACGAGTTGAGCACCGACACGCTGTCACGGGCGCTGGGCGAGGTGCCCGAGGGCCACCGCCCCGCCGTTGTCCACGTGATCGACGAGATGCCGGTCACCACGTGGTTTCGGCCGATCACCGGCCCGCTGCGCCAGGCGGGGTTGCCCCAGCCCGCCGCGGGACGGGCGTGGTACCTGGACCGCGGGGGGCGGCGCTACCGGCCGCTCACCGATGCGGCGCGCCGGCGGCTGTCAGGCGGGTAGTGATTCGCCGGAGTAGAGCTTGAGGACGCGGATCGCGCCGGCGGGCGCCGCGTTGATGCACAGCTCGCATAGGACGCACTCGTCGAGGTTCTCCTCCACGATCTGAACGCCGGTGTCGCCGGCCTTGAAGATGTCCACGGGGCAGACGCCCTCGAGCGTGCGGGCCAGCTCGGGATCCGCGCCGGCGGTGGGGTCGACCTGGACGTCGATGAAGGTGCCGGGCATGGTCAGAGCCTTTCGGTGACGAGATCGGGGATGTCCTCGATGCGCTCGGCCACGGTGATGCCGGCGGCGCCGAGGCGCGCGATCTTCTCGGTGGCGGTGTCCTCCTTGCCCTCGACGATCGTGCCGGCGTGGCCGAAGCTCATGCCGGGCATCTCGTCCATGAAGCGTCCGGCCATGAAGGCGACGATCGGCAGGCGCGAGTTGTGCTCGGTCACCCAGGCGGCCAGCTCGGCCTCCATGCGCCCGCCGGGCTCGGTGTAGATGACGATCGCCTGGGTGTCTTCGTCGGCCTCGAACAGCGGCATGAGCTCGGCGTAGCTTGAGCCGATGATGGCGTCGCCGCCGATGGAGACCGCGGTGGAGACCCCGAGGCCGGCGGCGCTCAGCGTGGAGGACATCTCGGTGGTCATCCCGCCCGAGCGGGAGATGACCCCGACGGGGCCGCGGTGGTAGGACTTGGCGGCGTCCTTGGCCGGGCCGCCGATGCCGCCCATCTTGATCACGTCGGGGACGATGATCCCCAGGCAGTTGGGGCCGATGATGCGAGCCCCGCGCTCGGCGGCGAGCTCGACCATTTCGGCGACGTCGCGGCGGGGGATGCGCTCGGTGACGATGACCACGAGCTTGACGTCGTTGGAGATCGCCTCCAGCACGGCGTCCTTGGTGAAGGCGGGGGGGACGGTGACGACAGACCCGTCGATCGCGCGGCCGTTGTGCGCCACGGCCTGGGCGACGGTGTCGAACACGGGGACGCCGTGGACGTCGCGGCCCAGCCGGCCCGGGGTGACGCCGCCGACGATCTTGGCGCCGGCGCCGTAGTCCAGGCACTCGCGGGTGAGGTTGACGGCCTCGCGGCCGGTGATCCCCTGAACGATGAAGGTGGTGTCGGCGTCGACGAGGATGCTCATCAGGTCGCGCTCCCCTGGATTCGCTCCACCGCGCGGCGGGCGGCCTCGTTGAGCGACACCGACCGGTCGGCGTAGGGAACGCCGTAGTGCTCGAGGATCTTGAAGCCCTCCTCCTCCCAGGCACCGGGGATCCGGAAGATCGCGATCTTCTCGGCCGGGTCGTATCCCAGCTCCAGGCACGCCTTGATGACGCCGCGGGCGACGATGTCCACGCGGGTGTTGGAGACGATCGACATCATCACCGCGATCTTGTCCACGCCCGGCTTCTGCAGGACGAGCTTGGCCAGTCCGCAGGCCTTGGCCACCGACGGGTTGCCGCCGATCTCGCAGTAGTTGGCCGGGTCACCGCCATGGGCGCGCACGGCGTCAAACAGCGTCAGCGAGCCGCCGCCGGCGCCGATCACCAGTCCGAGGTTGCCGTCGAACTCGGTGACGTTGCCGGCCACGCCGCGGTGGTCCTGGGCATCGACCTTTTCGCCGGCGAGCTCAAACGGCGTGGCCTCGCGGGCCTGGCGGGTCTCCTCGTCTGAGACGCCGAGCTCGGCCAGCAGCGCCTTCTGGCGCGGTCGCGCCTCGTTCTCCATGTCCATGTGGGCGTCCAGCGCGAGGAAGGTTCCGTCGGTGAGCTCCCCGAGCGGGTTGATCTCGGCGAGTGTCATGTCGTAGTCCAGGAACAGGCGGGCCAGCCGGGCGACGATGGGGGTGAGGCGGTTGAGAGCCGAGCCGGTGACGCCGACCGACGCGATGACCTGCTTGGCCTGCCAGTCTGAGAACGGGAGCCGCGTGGAGAAATGGCCGCGGGCGACGTGGTCGGGGTGCTCCTCGGCCACCTGCTCGATGTCGATGCCGCCCATGTCGGAGAACAGCAGCACCGGGCGCTTGCGAGTGCCGTCCCAGACCACGCCGGCGTAGTACTCGTGCGCGACGTCCGCCTTGGAGTCGACCAGCACCCCGCGGGGCATGTGGCCGTTGATCTCAAGCCCCAGGACGTGCTCGGCGTGCTGCTCGGCCTCGTCGGGGGTGTCGGCGAACTGGACACCACCGGCCTTCATCCGCCCGCCGGTGAGGACCTGGGACTTGATGACGACGGGGCCCGCGATCTCCTCGGCGATGCGCCGGGCCTCGCCGGCCGTCGTGGCGAACCCGTGCTTCGTGACCGGGATCCCGGCCTTGGCCACGATCGCCCGCGACTCGTACTCAAAGAAACGCATGTAGCGCGGGGGAATGTAGCGATCTCGGCGGGGGCGTGGCGTGCGGTATCGCACACGAGTACGTCCGTGTACCACCACCCGCGGCGACTCGATACCCCGATATTTGGGGTGTTGTGGTCAGGCCGGGTTGCGAGGCTGACCGTTGTCGTAGACGTGCACGACCGAGCCCGTGCCAAAGGTCTGGGTGTGGGACAGCCGGACGTCGATCGGTCCAGGGAACCGGTCAAAGATGCGCAGCCCGTCCCCGGCGAGCACCGGGTGGATCACTAGCCGGTACTCGTCGATCAGGTTGGCCGCGATCAGGGAGTGGGCGAACGACGCTCCGCCCCAGGCGATGATGTCGCCGCCGGACTCACGTGTGAGGGCCGCGACCTCCTCAGCCAGATCGCCCCTGGCGATGCGCGAGGTCTCCCACGGAGCCTCGGTCAGCGTGCGCGAGAACACGACCTTGGGCAGCGCATTCATCGGCGCGGCGTAGGCGTCGTCGGAGAACGGCCAGTGCCCGGCCATCTGCTCATACGTGGTGCGGCCCATGATGTGGCAGCCGGCCTGGCTCAGCCACCGGAGCTTCAGTGCCTTGAGCTCCGGATCCTCGCGGACCGGGCTCAGGCCCTTGGGGTCGTTGGGCGCTGCCACCACGCCGTCGATCGAGATCGACATCAGCAGGATCAGCTTGCGCATGTTGGGCCTCCGGGTGGGTGTTCATGGTCCGCGCGATCGCGGCCTCTACACCGGCGTCGAACCACGCACACTGAGATCGACAGGGGATTTCGATCCGTCGCCTGCGCCCCGCGGCCACCGCCGATCCGGGCGCCCGCTGGTCGCCGACACCGCGTCCGATGGCGGAAAGGCAAGTATCCTCACCAACTAGACCAGTTCCACCAAAGATGTCGACTTAGTCGGCTATCCTGGGCCGCTACATGGGTATTCCCATCGACAAACCCGGAATTAGCTATGTGAGAGGAACGGATGAAGAGACGATCTGAACTGTGGCGACTACGAGTCCTGGCTTTGCTGAGCGTCGTTGTGGCGGCCCTCGCGGTGGCGGGATGCGGCGGCTCCTCGGATGCGGCCAGCGGCGGAGGGTCGTCTTCAGGGTCGTCCTCAGGGTCGGCCGGCGCGAGCAACCCGTCGACCAAGCTCAACCTGGTCGGCTACTCGACCCCGAAGAAGGCCTACGACGCCCTCACCGCGGCATTCGCCCAGACGAGTGCCGGCAAGGGGGTGGGCTTCAGCCAATCCTTCGGCGCCTCGGGCTCGCAGAGCCGTGCGGTGGACTCCGGCCAGCCCGCCGACGTCGTGGCGTTCTCCACGACGCCCGACATGACCCGGCTGGTGAAAGACAAGATCGTCGCCTCTGACTGGGACGCCAACCCGCAGAAGGGGTTCTCGTCTGACTCGGTCGTGGTGTTCGTGGTCCGTAAGGGCAACCCCAAGCACATCACCGGTTGGGATGACCTCATCAAGTCGGGCGTCGACGTCATCACGCCCAACCCCTCGACCTCGGGCAGCGCCCGCTGGAACATCCTGGCCGCGTATGGCGCCCAGCTCAAGGAGGGCAAGTCACCCGCCCAGGCACTGGCCTACGTGCGGACGCTGCTCACCAAGAACGTCTCGGTGCAGGACTCGAGCGCGAGCGCTGCCCTGCAGACGTTCACCAGCGGAAAGGGCGACGTGCTCCTGGACTACGAGTCCGACGCGATCAGCGCCGAGAAGGCCGGCGACAGCGTCCAGTACCTCATCCCCAAGCAGACGATCCTCATCCAGACGCCGATCGCGGTTACGGCCAAGGCGCCCGCGCAGGCCAAGGCGTTCTTGAACTGGCAGTGGTCAGCGCCCGGACAGACGATCTGGGCCCAGCAGGGCTACCGGCCGGTGCTCGACTCGGTGGCGAAGAAGTTCGCCTCGAAGTTCCCGACCCCGCCGCAGCTGTTCACGATCGACGATCTGGGCGGCTGGACGAAGGTCAAGGATGAGTTCTTCGATGCGGCCAAGGGGTCCATCACCAAGATCGAGCAGGCCGCGGGGGTGCCCACTGCCTCCAGCTAGCTCATACGCCGCGCCGGCGACGGCGCCGGCTCCGGGCCCTCCGGCCTCCCGGGCCAAGAGGGTGCCGCGGACCGTGCGCCGGCGCGGCGGGCTGGCCCTGGGCCTGTCGACGCTCTACCTGAGCGTCATCGTCCTGCTCCCGCTCGCCGCCGTGACGGTCAAGGCGGTCAGCCAGAGCCCGTCGAACTTCTGGCAGTCGGTCACCAACCCGCTGGCGCTGAGGGCGCTGGCGACCACGCTGGGCGTCTCGCTGCTCACCGCCGCGATCGGCGCGGTGATGGGGACGCTCATCGCCTGGGTGCTCGTCCGTGACGAGTTTCCGGGGAAGCGGATCGTCAACGCCCTCATCGACCTGCCGTTCGCGCTGCCGACGATCGTCGCCGGGCTCACGCTGCTCGCCCTCTACGGGCCAGACAGCCCGTTCGGAATCCACCTGGCGTTCACCCGCGCGGTGGTGATCGTGGCGCTGCTGTTCGTGACGCTGCCGTTCGTGGTGCGCTCGGTGCAGCCGGTGCTGCTCGAGGCCGACCGCGAGGTGGAGGAGGCGGCCGCGTCCCTGGGCGCGGGGAACGCCGTCATCTTCCGCCGGGTCGTGCTACCCGCGCTGAGTCCCGCGATCCTCTCGGGGGCCGCGCTGGCCTTCGCGCGGGCGGTGGGAGAGATCGGGTCGCTGCTGATCATCACCGCCAAGGTGCCGATCGCCAGCATCGTCATCTTTGCCGATGTCGAATCGGATGCTCCGCAGGCCGCGGCCTCGCTGTCGCTGGTGCTGATCGCGCTCTCGCTGATCACGCTCGTGCTCATCCGCAGACTGGGAGGCCGCGTTGGTCACTAGCCGCAGCGCCAAGCTGTCATTGCGCACCGTCGCGCTGTTGTACCTGACGGCGTTGCTGATCCTTCCGGTGGTCGTGGTCTTCTTCAAGACCTTCGAGCACGGGTTCGGGGTCGCCTGGGCCTGGATGACCACGCCAGCCGCCATCAGCGCGCTATGGCTATCGCTGGTCATGGCGGCCATCGCGGTGCCGCTCAACACCATCTTCGGGGTCACATGCGCGCTGGTGCTCGTCCGGCGGCGAGGCCGGATGGCGGCGGTGCTGGACGCGCTCATCGACCTACCGTTCCTCGTCTCGCCGATCATCGTCGGCCTGGCGCTCACCCTCGTCTACGGGATCCATGGCTGGTTTGGCGCCTGGTTCAACGATCACGGCATCCGGATCATCTTCGCCCCGGCGGGCATGGTGCTGGCGACGATCTTCGTCTCGCTGCCGTTCGTCGTGCGCGAGGTGGCGCCCGTGCTCGTGGAGATCGGCGACGACCAGGAGCAGGCCGCGGCCACGCTTGGCGCGTCGGGGTGGCAGACGTTTTGGCGTATCACCCTGCCGTCGATCCGCTGGGGCGTGATCTACGGCGTCATTCTCTCAACGGCGCGGGCCCTGGGCGAGATCGGCGCCGTGCTGGTGGTGTCCTCGTTGGTGCCCGGCTACACGCTCACACTTCCACTGCTCGTCTACCAGCGCGCGGAGCAGCCCGGGTCCGCGGCGGTCACCGGCGCTTATGCCGCCGCGACAGAGCTCGCCGCAATCTCCCTGGTCGTGCTGCTCGTCATGACCGCGTTCTCAGGTAGGAGGCAGCAGGCTCGATGAAGATCGACATCGCCAACATCTCGAAGGGCTTCGGAGACTTCACGGCCCTCGACGACGTCTCGCTGGAGGTCCCCGAGGGATCGCTGATGGCGCTGCTGGGTCCAAGCGGGTCGGGGAAGTCGACGCTGCTGCGAATCATCGCGGGCCTGGAGATCCCCGACGCGGGCACCATCACGATCGACGGCACCGATGTCAGCCACGTCATCCCTCAGAAGCGCGGGATCGGGTTCGTCTTCCAGCACTACGCCGCCTTCACCCACATGAGCGTGCGCGAGAACGTGGCCTTCGGCCTGCGCATCCGCAAGCGCCCCAAGGCCGAGGTCACCGAGCGCGTCGATGAGCTGCTTGCTCTCGTCGGGCTGACCAAGTGGGCCGATCAGCGGCCCTCACAGCTCTCCGGCGGCCAGCGGCAGCGCATGGCGCTCGCCCGCGCTCTGGCCGTGCAGCCCAAGGTGCTGCTGCTCGACGAGCCGTTTGGCGCGCTCGACGCCACCGTCCGAGCCGAGCTGCGGGCCTGGCTGCGCCGCCTGCATGACGAGCAGCACGTGACCACGGTGCTCGTCACTCACGATCAGGAGGAGGCGATGGAGATCTCCGACAGGATCGCGGTGATGAGCGCGGGGAAGATCGAGCAGGTGGGCGACCCGCGCGAGATCTACGACCGCCCGGCCACGGACTTCGTGATGGGCTTTGTCGGACCGGTCAGCCGCCTGGGCGGCAAGCTCGTGCGTCCCCACGACGTGACGATCGCGCTGGAGCCCGGAGACGCGCGGATCGAGGCGATGGTCAAACGCGTGGTGCACCTCGGCTTCGAGGTGCGGCTGGAGCTCGAGCTCCCCGACGGCTCAGAGGCCCGAGCGCAGCTCACCCGGGCCCAGGCCGACGAGCTGGAGCTCGGACGCGGCGACATCGTCTACGCGCGGCCGCCGGCCGGAGTGCCCATCGCCGCGGCGCTGAAAGGGCCGGTCAACCGCGAGCCGGATGAGGGCTCAGACGAAATGCCCGCCGCCGCCTTCGAGGAGTCCGCTCAGCCGTAGCCGCGTGCGCTCGCAGGAGCGCCACGATGTCGGCGGTGGGGCGGAAGGGGTCGGCGATCGACGTCCCGTCGCGCAGCGAGAGGGCGGCGCTCAGCTCGCCATCCAGCTCGGCCACCAGCAACGGTTCGGCCGGGACCCGCGCGCTGTCGAGCGCCGCCAGGCGGTGCAGCGCCTGGTGGTCATCGGCATAGCCCGGTCGGATGATGATCTGGGAGCGCAGCGTGTTCATGTGACGATGGTGACGCCGTGGTGGCATAAAGGCAAATAGGGGTTTGCTTGAGGGGGTATAACCTTTAAGCATGCTCGACACTCGTCGACTCAGGGTTCTCTGCGAGGTGGCGCGCCAAGGGTCGTTCTCGGCCGCCGCCGAAGCTCTGGGCTACACCCAGCCGGCGGTCTCCCGGCAGATCGCGACGCTCGAGGCGGAGGTGGGTGCGGTCCTGGTGCGGCGGGTGCCCCAGGGCGCGGTGCTCACCGACGCCGGGCGGCTGCTGTCCGAGCGCGGCGCGGCGGTCCTGTCCTACCTGCAGGACACGGAGGAGGAGCTGCGCGCGCTGCTCGGCCTGGAGGCGGGGACGTTGCGGCTGGCGACGTTCGCCTCGGCCGCCGGGTCGATCGTGCCACGGGCGGTGGCGCTGTTCCGCGACAGCTATCCCGAGGTGGAGCTGACGGTCGAGATGTATGACCCGGACGAGTCGATACCGCGGCTGCGCGCCGGTGAGTTTGACCTGGCGCTCTCGCACGACCCGCGCGGCGACCCGGAGCGGCGGGGGCAAGCGGACGACCTGGACATCGTGCCGCTGTTCGATGACCCGATGTACGTGGCCATGCCGGCCGGGCACGGGCTCTGCGGCGCGGCCGGCCTGTCGATGGCCGACTTCTCCTCCGAGCCGTGGATGCTCGCCACCGGCCGGACCTGCCCTGACGCCCGGTTGTTCCTGCGCGCCTGCCACGACGCGGGCTTCGAGCCCCGCATCGCCTTCCAGAACGACGACTACGGGGCCATCCTCGGGTTCGTCGCAGCGGGGGTGGGGGTGGCGCTTGTCCCGGACATGGTGACCCGAGCGGTCCGCGGCGATGTGGTCATCCGCGAGCTGGACCCCACGCCGCCGCCGCGGCCGATCAGTGTGATCCTGCCCTCGGGCTATCGCTCGCCGGCGGCGGCCGCGATGCTCGCGGTGCTGCGCGACGTCGGGGATGCGTGGGTCAGCGACCGGCCCGCGCTGGCCGAGCGCACCGGCGCCGTCAGCGTGTGAGCGGGGCTGCCGCCCGGCGGGCGGTCAGCGTGTGACCCAGGCCCCCGGGTCCTCGGTCAGCTTCTCGATCGACCGGGGGAGCTTGGAGTTGGCGATGTCGGCGATCGTGACGTGCTCGACCACGCGACGAAGGTTGACCCGCACCGCGATCCACACCGTGGGCAGCGTGCTGGCGGCACCGCCGTATTTTGCGTCCTCGGGTGGACCGCCGCGGACGCTGGCCAGCGGGCCCTCCACGGCGCGAATCACGTCGGCCACCGTCACCTCGTTGGCGGGCTTGGCCAGCCGGAAGCCGCCCTCGGCGCCGCGGTGACTGCGCACGATGCCGGCGTGGCGCAACTCCCCCAGGATGTTCTCCAGGAAGTTGAGGGGGATCTCCTGGGCGGTGGCGACGCGCTCGGCCTTGACCGGCTTCTCGCCCTCCGCGGCGGCGAGCTCCACCACCGCGCGGACCGCATAGTCGGCTTTGGCCGAGATTCGCATGGAGCAGGAGACTACGCTGCCGCTCGGGCGAACCCGTAGAGCTCGGCCAACTCCGGGTCGCGCTCGGCCAGCATCTCGGCCAGCTCGACCATCACCTTGCACTGCTTCCAGGTGGCGTCGTCCTGCATCTTGCCGTCGATCATGTGCACCCCCCGCCCGTCGGGGATCGCCTCCAGAACCTTCTTGGCGAACAGCACCTCGTCGGGATCCGGGCTGAACACCTTCTTGGCGATGTCGATCTGAACGGGGTGCAGCGACCAGGCCCCGACGCAGCCCAGAAGGAAGGCCGCGCGGAACTGGGTCTCGCAGCCGACGACGTCCTTGATATCGCCGAACGGCCCATAGAACGGGAGGATGCCCGACGAGGTGCAGGCGTCGACCATGCGCGCGATCGAGTAGTGCCAGGGATCCTGCTGGGCGGTGGGGCGAGGCGCGTCGGGACTGTCGGGGTCCGGGTCGTTGATCGATCGGTAGCCGGGGTGACCGCCTCCGACCCGGGTCGTCTTCATCCGGCGGCTGGCGGCGAGGTCGGCCGGCCCGAAGCTCATGCCCTGCATGCGTGGGCTGGCTGCGGCGATCGCCTCGACGTTGATCATGCCCAGCCCGGTCTCCAGCAGCGCGTGGACGAGGATCGGGCGATCCAGGCCGGCCTTGGCCTCGAGCTGAGCTAGGAGCCGATCGATGTAGTGGATGTCCCACGGCCCCTCGACCTTCGGGACCATGATGACCTGGAGCTTGTCGCCGATCTCAGAGACGAGCGTGGTGAGGTCGTCAAGGATCCAGGGCGATTCGAGGCTGTTGACCCGGGTCCACAGCTGCGTCTCGCCCAGGTCCATCTCCTTGCCGACCCGCACCAGGCCCTCTCGGGCAGCCACCTTGCGGTCCACCGGCACCGCATCCTCCAGGTTGCCCAGCAGGATGTCCACCGTCGGCGCGATGTCCGGGACCTTGGCCACCATCTTCTCGTTGGAGAAATCCAGGAAATGGATCATCCGCGACGGCTTGAAGGGGATCTCCAGGATCGGGTCGGGGGCGCCGATGGCCAGCGGCTTTCCGAAGTCACGGGGGTTGCGCACGGTGTCAGGTTCTCCTGGTCAGTGGTTGCAGCGGCTTCAAAGCTATCGGGATCCCGGCCCTTTCGGGCGTGAGTCGGGTCAGCTGAGGGCGGCGGACCGGGGTGCGCCGGCGTGGGTCCAGGTGAGCGTGTCGCCGGTGAGCGTCGGGTCGCTGATCGCCGTTCCGGTGCCCTGAGGTGCGCTGTCCAGCGTGTTGACCCCGCGGTCATCGAGGGTCTGGAGCGCCTCGGCGCGGCACGGGGTGACCGGGTCACACGGGAGCGCGGCGACGAGGAAGCTCGACCAGGCGCTTGCTCCGCCGGTGGGGTTGGTTGACACCACCGCGTCAGGGCCGCCGGCGCCGACGCACAGTGACGTCGTGGGGCAGGTGCCCCGGTTGGCGCCGGTGCCGGGCAGCGCTGCCGTGGTCCAGGTCGGGGAGGGGTCGGTGGGATCGGTGGACATGGCGACGTTCTGGCCTTCGAAGGCCACGCACAATGCGGTGCTCGGGCAGGTCACCCACTGGGCGTTCGGAAGGGGGTGTGCGGTCCAGGTCCCCGCGCCTCCGGCCGGGTCCGTGGTGGTCAGGATCGCGTTCCCAGATAGAGACTCGCCGACGGCGGCGCAGAAACCTGGGCTCGGGCAGTTCAGCGCAGCGACGAAGAGGTCCCCAGCCTGGCCGGGCACCGCGGCGGGCGGAGACCAGGTCGGGGCGGCGTCGCCCGGGTTCTGGGAGGCGAGCACCTCACCCTTGTCGGCAGTCAGCAGGCACAGGGTCGTCGACGGGCAGGCGACGCCCGTCAGCTCGTCTCCTGAGCTGGTGAGTTGGGTCGGGTGCCAGACGCCGGTGGGGTCGGTGGTGGTGAAGGCGGTCTGGCCGATGACGGCCGCACACAGCGTGGGGGATGCGCACGACACGCTTGCGCCTTGGAGGGCCGAGTTCGCCGGCGCCACCTGCCACGCGGGCTGGCCTCCCGATGGGTTGGTGGATGTGATGACGTGCCCGGTGGCGTCCATGGCCAGGCAGAATGAGACCGTGGGGCAGGACACGCTGTCAGGAGACGGTGGGGGGAGAGTCGGCTGGACCAGCGTCCAAGCCGAGCGGCCGCCGGTCGGGTCCGTTGACGCCAGCAGATCACCCGAGGAATCGCTCCCCACGCACAGCGAGATCGACGGGCATGAGAACGACCCGAGGTTGCTCTCCGGCTGACGCGGCGTGTCGTATACGTGCCAGGCCGCGAATCCAGCGGCGTTGACGGTGAGCCGGGTGACGTCACAAGGGAGGCCGTCGCAGCGCGCCTGACCGCTCCGGACGAGCGCGCCGCTGCGCAGGTCGTAGACGTTGACCGTGTCGGTGTAGTCCATGTACTTGTCGGTGTAGACGAACTGCAGCGCCGCGTAGTTACCGGCGAACGCGACGTGGTCGAGGCTCAGGCTGTAGCCGTAGCCCTCGAGTCCGCCGTTGAGGTGGAACGGGATCCCGACCGCCGCCAGGCAGCCGTTCCATCCAGTGTGGCCCCCCTGACCGTTGGCGGCAGCGCGGATCGTCGCTGTGGCGTCGCTCGCCATCACGACGCCGTTGGCGGCAGCGCACCCGCGGCGGGTGACGGCGGTGACGGGCTGCCAGTCCAGGGAGCGGCCGCGCAGCCGGCTCAGGGTGCGGGTCCGGCCGGGGCCGAGGGGGCGGATGGTGACCTGGTGGTCAGGGTTCAGGTAGGCGAGCGACCGGCCGTTCGGGGAGAAGGCTGGGTCGCTTCCGCGCGCAACCCGGGTGACCTTGTGCTTGCCGACGCCGATCGTCGAGATGAACCCCTCGTGCGCGAAGGCCAGCATGCGCCCGTCGGGAGACCAGGTCGGCGCCGATCCGCGACCGAGGCGCCTGGTGAGGATGACGCTCCCCATCCTGCGGATGCCGATCCACAGCCAGCCACGGCGGACCACGGCTGCCCTGCCCGACGGCGACCAGGCCACCGCGCTCACCGGCGCGGTGCGCACCGGCGCCGCGACCACGGGCAGGCGCCCAGCCTGCGAGCTCCCTGGGGTGGCCTGCCACAGCAGCCCGTGTTGTACGTAGGTGACGGACGTGCCGTTATCGATGAAGACGGGGCTGGTCCCATGAAGGTCCCACGCCGGCGACGAGTTCTCACACCAGACACACACGCCGCTCGTGGTGAGGACCTCGAGCCCGCCGGCGGCGTCTTTGACGATGAGCTCGCGACCGTTGGGAGAGAACGACGCGTCCGCGGGCCGTGTTCCGCACCTCTGTGGCGCATCGCACACCCGCCGGGCGCGGCCGGTCTGGGGAGAGGCGATGAGGACGCCGTTCCCGGACGCGGGCGTGAGGACCAGTTCCCCGTTGGCGCCTGGGAATGCCGCGGATGCCGGTGGGGCCGCTGCGGCGAGTCCGAGGACCGTCACTGCCAGTGCCCACCATCGCATCTTCACGCCCACGCACACCAAAACGGTGCGCCGAAGCAAAGGTTGCGCGGTTGGCGGCCGTGCCGTTCCGGGCAGGCTGGTGGCATCCTTGACCCCCTCGTTTCCCCAGGAACCCACCCAGGAGTTTTGACCATGCCCGAAGTTGAGACCGACCAGGCCGCACGGGAGGCCAGCGGCGCCCACCCCTATGGCCGCTACCTGGAGGAGTTCGAGGTCGGCGCGGTCTACAAGCACTGGCCGGCCAAGACGGTGACCGAGGCCGACGACCACCTGTTCTGCCTCATCACCATGAACCACCACCCGCTTCACCTCAACGACGTCTATGCCAAGGGATCCCAGCAGGGCCGCAACGTCGTCGTCGGCCCCCTCGTCTACTCGCTGGCGCTCGGGATGAGCGTCTCCGACGTCAGCGGCAAGGCGATCGCCAACCTCGCCACCGAGGAGCTCAGCCATCCGGCTCCCGTGTTCCACGGTGACACGCTGTTCTGCGAGTCCGAGGTGCTCGAGGTCAAGGAGTCCAAGTCCAAGCCCGACCGCGGGACGGTTCGCGTCCATACTCGCGTGCTCAACCAGGACGGTGTGCTCGTCGCCGAGTTCAAGCGCCTGGTCCTCGTTCCGCGCAAGCAGCCCGGGTAGCCGGTCGTTTATTGGGCCTCAGGCGAACAGTAGTTCGTGTGGGAGCTCACAGAACTCCCTGCACAGAGACCATTTTTTGCGGTTTGTACGCACTTTGTGCCCCACCCGGGTAGCCTTGGCAGGCCACCGCCACTGTCTCTTTTTTAAGGAGTATCCCGACCCATGGCCCACACCGCACCCAAGCGCCAAGCAACGACGGAGCACACCGGTCTGCAAGCGTGGGTAGAGGAGATCGCGGGACTGACCCAGCCCGACGACATCCATTGGTGCGACGGCTCGGCCGAGGAGTACGACCTGCTGGCCCAGATCCTGATCGACGCCGGGACGTTCGAGCGGCTGTCGGAGGCCAAGCGGCCGGGGTCGTACCTGGCCCTGTCTGACCCCGCCGACGTGGCGCGCGTGGAGGACCGCACGTTCATCTGCTCCGCGGAGCAGGCCGACGCCGGCCCCAACAACAACTGGCGCGACCCGGCGGAGATGCGCGAGATGCTGGGCGAACTGTTCAAGGGCTCGATGCGCGGGCGCACGATGTACGTCGTGCCGTTCTCGATGGGCCCGCTGGGCTCGCCCATCTCCTACATCGGCGTGCAGCTCACCGACTCGCCGTACGTGGTCGCATCGATGCGGATCATGACCCGGATGGGCCAGCCGGCACTCGACGTGCTGGGCGCAGAAGGCGACTTCGTCCCCTGCGTGCACTCCGTGGGTGCGCCGCTGCTCGAAGGCGCCGAGGACGTCGCGTGGCCGTGTAACGGCGACAACAAGTACATCGTCCACTTCCCCGAGGCGCGGGAGATCTGGTCCTTCGGCTCGGGCTACGGCGGCAACGCGCTCCTGGGCAAGAAGTGCTTCGCGCTGCGCATCGCCTCGGTGATGGCCCGCGACGAGGGCTGGATGGCAGAGCACATGCTCATCCTCAAGGTCACCTCCCCGGCCGGCGAGGTCAAGTACATCGCCGGCGCGTTCCCCAGCGCGTGCGGCAAGACGAACCTGGCGATGGTCATCCCGACGCTGCGGGACTGGAAGGTGGAGACGATCGGCGACGACATCGCCTGGATGAAGTTCGGCTCCGACGGCCAGCTCTACGCAGTCAACCCCGAGGCCGGGTTCTTCGGCGTCGCGCCCGGGACCGGCGCTCGCACCAACCCCAACGCCATCGACATGGTGAGTCGCAACACCGTCTTCACCAACTGCGCCAAGACCGACGACGGCGACATCTGGTGGGAGGGCATGACCGGCGAGCCGCCGGCGCACGCGGTCGACTGGCGCGGCAACGAGTGGACCCCCGAGTCAGAGACGCCGGCCGCGCACCCCAACGCCCGCTTCACCGTGCCCTGCGCGCAGGCCCCGTCGATGGCCGACGAGTGGGAGGACCCCAAGGGCGTCCCGATCTCGGCGATCATGTTCGGCGGGCGCCGGGCCACCGTGGTGCCGCTGGTGCATGAGGCTCGCGACTGGGAGCACGGCACCTTCATCGCCTCGATCATGTCCTCGGAGACGACCGTGGCCCAGGCGGGCGAGGTCGGCAAGCTGCGCTTTGACCCGATGGCGATGCTGCCCTTCTGCGGTTACCACATGGGCGACTACTTCGGCCACTGGCTGAACGTGGCCAAGCGTGACGGCGCCAAGATGCCGCGCGTCTTCTACGTCAACTGGTTCCGCAAGGACGACAACGGCAAGTTCATGTGGCCCGGCTTCGGCGAGAACTCCCGCGTCCTGGCGTGGATCTTCGGCCGGCTGACCGGCGAGGCGAAGGCCGAGGAGACCGCCATCGGGCTGGTCCCGTCGCTCGGCGAGGGCGGGATCGACACCGAGGGCCTGGACGTCCCGGCCGAGACGATGGCCAAGCTGCTCGAGGTCGATCACGAAGGCTGGGTGGCCCAGCTTCCGCAGATGAAGGAGCACTACGCGGCCTTCGGCGACAAGCTGCCGGCCGAGATGGCCGAGCAGCTGCGGATGCTCGAGCAGCGCCTGCAGGCCTAGCGCCGCACCGCAACTTCTTTGTAAACCCTTCGCTTCCGGGGGTGCGCGCTGCGTACTCTGAGTGCATGGCGCTCGCGTTCATTCCGTCGGATGCGGTGATGCTCGCGGTCCAGGCGGGAGTGGTCGCTGCGCCTCGCCGCCCGCCGGAGATCCCGTGGATCCGCAGGCTGTCGGGCCCGGCGTGGGCGTTGATCCCGATCGCCTCGATCATCGGGGTGATCTTCGCCATCCGCTTCATGTCCGGCACGGCGACTGGGTTGACCTGGCTTGCGTTGGTGGCGGTCCCGCTGTTGGCTGCCATTGCTTTGGGGTGGGCGGCGCACGGAGGGCGCTGGTGGCTTTCCTTCTTGGCGGTGCCGTTGTTCGTCGTGGCGTGGGCGTCGAAGTCGACGCTGTGGGGCCAGGGCGCGGCAACGCTCCTGTCGGCTCTGAGCTGCGTCACGCTCGGCTGGTTGCTGGGCGCGGTCACGCCGCCGCGGTGGCTGAAGCTCGGAATCATCGCCATGTGCGTCGCCGACGTGTGGCTGGTGGCCTCAGACCTGCTGCAGACGCCCAACAACACGTTGACCGCCGCGGTGCCGCTGCCCCACAGCGGGTTGCACCTGCCCCAACTGCAGAGCGAGCAGTTTGGCAGCGTGCTGATGGGCTATGGGGACCTGTTCGTGGCTGGGCTGCTGGGGGCCGTGCTGGCCCGCGAAGGCCGGCGGCAGTGGCCGGTGGCGCTATTGACGTTGGTGCTCGCCGGCGCGTTTGATCTGTTGTTCTTCGTCTTGAACGAGCTGCCCGCGACGGTGCCGGTGGCCGCGGCCCTCGTCGTGGTCGAGGTCTGGGCGTGGGTGGGACGCCGGCGCGCGCGGGTCCGCTCTGCGCGAGCAGGACCGGTCGCGCAGCCTCAGTGGGCGTCTTCGCCCGTCGAGGCGGGCGGCCGGGACTCCTCGGCCAGCGACGTGATCGCCAGCTTGCCGCGGGCGGCCTCTTCGAGCACCTCGCTCGCCTCCTCGGCGGACCTGGAGTAGAGCTCGACGAGCAGGTGCACGACGATGCGGTCCTCGTCGTGCTTGTGGTAGCGCACGTGGGTGAAGAACTCGCGGGTCCCGTGGTCGCCGAAGGCGGCGTAGGACAGGGCGTCACCGGCCTCGGGCCCTGAGCACGTCTCGACATCGTCGGCGTCGACGGTGACGTTGCATGACGCCACCCACGGCGTTCCGGCGATCATCCGCTCCCAGCGGTCCTCGACGGGCTCCACCCGGCCGTTGTGAAAGCCGAGGTGGGGCTGGTCGTGCATGCAGTCCAAGCACTGGACGACGGCCTCCTGCATCTCGTCGACGACTTCGCCGCGCTCCCCGGTCTCCGGGTCGATGCGATGGATGCCCTCGTAGTGCACCTGCACTTCAAGGTTCTGAGACCAGCAGCGGTAGCAGCGCAACCAACTGCGGACCTCCGTCGAGCCCTCCATCAATTCCATGATAGGACGCCGTGGGGAGGACTCGGGTGTGACCGGAGGTCGTGGCGGATGTCACGAGCCCTGGCGCGCGTGGGCTCAGCCGAAGGTGAAGTCGTAGGCGCTGACGCCGGGGGGGATCTGAATGGTGAAGGTCTGTTGCTGGTCACCGGGCAGCGAGATGAGCGAATACAGGCGCTGTCCCCGCACGGTCACGAGGCCGTTGTGGACGTCTGAGCCCGCCTCGGAAGCCTGGATGGGCTTGCCGTTGACGAGCACCCGGGCAGTGCGCGGCCTGTTGTCGTTGGAGGTCATCACCAGGTAGACGTGGGCGGCCTGGAAGCGGCCTGTGATCCACGCCCCCGCCTTGGCCGGCGTGACCGACTCCGAGGTGGCCGTCCACGTCCCGTGGAGGCCGAACTCGTTGAGGATGGGGGCGTCGACGCCCGGGTAGAAGTGGGTGCCGCCTTGCAGTTGCTGCGCGAATCCCTCCGCGCGCTGCGGGTTGAGATAGGTCTCCGGGGTACCGAGGTGGCCCGACGGAATGATCGCTGTCGCGGTCATCGGCGGGGGCAGATGGTGGGCGCCGGCGTCGTAGAGCAGCTGGCGCACGGCCGCCTCGTCCTGCTTGTAGTCGCCCTCGCCAAACTGCGTATGGCGGACCTGGCCGGAGGCGTCGATCAGGTACTCGGCCGGCCAGTACTGGTTCTGGTACGCGTTCCAGGTCCCGAACCGGTTGTCCTGGACGACCGGGTAGCGCAGGCCCTCGGAGTTGACGGCCTGCTGGACGTTGGAGGCCTCCTGCTCGAACGTGAACTCGGGGGTCTCGACGCCGACGATCTCCAGGCCGTAGCGGTGATAGTGGGCGTACAGCCCCTTGAGGAAGGGCAGCGTCCGGATGCAGTTGATGCACGTGTAGGTCCAGAAGTCCACGAGCACCACGTGACCCTTGAGGCCCTGGAGGGTGAGGGGCTGGTTGCCCGGGGTGTTGAACCAGCGCTGGTTGTTGGTGAACTCCGGCGCATGGCCGAGCTTCGGGAGGGCCGGGGTCTTGACTCCGGGGATGGAGACGCCGGCCTGTTGCTGCTGTGGCATCGGGGTCAGGGACGCCTCCTTTTGCCGTGCGGCGAACTCGGACGGTGGTCTGAGGGAGGCCAGCCTGTTCTGCACGGCGTTGGAGTTCTCCAGCGACCGGGTGGGATCGACGAGGAACGCGGGCAGGCTCGTGTCCTTGGCCAGGGCCTCCTCGAAGCGGACGTCGAGGTTGGTGAGCATCACCACGCCCGTGATGATCAGGACGGCCCCGAGGGAGCGCTCGACCACGTGGCCCTTGGTGTGGCGCTTGATGCGGTCAAGGACGGCACGGCCGCCCAGGGCGTAGAGGAGCAGCACGGTGCTGAGGCCGACTGCGTAGGCCAATGCGACGGCGACGACCTTCGTGGTGGCCCCGCTGGACGCGCTGACCGAGGTGACTGCGGCGAGGATGGGCCCGGCGCACGGGGCGCACACGAAGCCCAGCGCCCCGCCGACCGCGAGCCCGGAGAGGAAGCCGTCCCCGCGGGTCTTGGGACCGAAGCGCGCCAGGCGCGACAGCGGGGCCTGGACGCGCTCGGCCAGCTCCGGGATGAGCAGGATGGCCCCGAAGATGAGCAGCACGACGATCGCCAGCGTCCGCGCCGCGCCGGCAGCGAGCCCGACGCCCTTGACCAGCTGGGCGAGCGCGACGATGGCGATCGTGAAGGTGACCGAGAGGCCCAGGACGATGCCGAGCGGCCGGCGGCGGCCGCCGGCGGCGCTCGCCGAGAGCAGCGCGGGGAGGACCGGGAGCACGCAGGGCGTGATCGCCGTTCCGGCGCCGGCGATGAAGGCGAACAGCAGGAGAACCACCATTGTCTGGTCCGATGATGGCCCATAAACGTTGCGCCTTTATGAATTACCGCTCCGGCGCTGTATGAGGGTCCTGCGCAGGCTCTCGGCCTCGTTGGCCGCGTCGGTGGTGAGACGGTCCCAGGTGAGACGGATGGTCAGGTAGCCGTGCTCGGCGGCGACGGCGTCTCGCTTGCGGTCTGACTCGAAGCTCTCGTGGTCTTTGTGGTGCTGCCAGCTGTCGACCTCGACGATCACCTTCTCGGCTTCAAAGACTGCGTCGCGCTCGTGGCCGAAGAGCATCACGTTGGTCCTGGGGATGGGGAGGCCGTGGGTCTTGCAGAAGGTCACGAACCTGTCCTCGGCCTCGGAGCGCGTGGGGTTCTGCGTTGGATCGACGAGGTTGCGGATGCGGGTTGAGTGTGTGAGGAGACGTTGGAGCTCGGTGGCGCGGAGGTGCTGCTCGACGCGGAGCTCGTTGATGGCGCGGACGAGCTGCGGGTCGGCGAGCCGGGTGTGGATGTCGAGGATCGTGCGGGAGGGGCTGGTGACGCGGATGTTGCGGTGGCGGCGGATGTCCCTGCGCGTGAGGGTCTCGGTGCGGTGGGTGTGGATGCCTGGGCGACGGCGATCGCGTGGCGCCGTGACCTCGGGTCTTGAGGGCCAGGCGCGGACGCCCCAGAGGGCAGCGGCCGAGTCGTGGCTGAGGACGGCTTCGTCGCCGCAGGCCAGGAGGGCGGCCATGGCCGTGGCGATCGGGGTGTGCTGCTGGTGGCCGACGGCGTAGACGCCCGCGTGGACCTGGATGTGACGGCGGTTGGTGACCCAGTGGGCGATAGTGGCCGACGGGACGCCCAGCTCCAGCAGCTGTTGGCGGGTCACGTGGCCGAACTGCCGATCCGCGATCCGCGCGATCTTTACAGCTATGTCGGAAAAATCGCGCAAGTCCCTCTACTAGAGAGAGCCTGCAGCGGGGCGGTTTTCACCCCCCTAGCCGTGCCGCACTAAACCCATAAGTTTACTTTGGCCGGGGTGGGGAGGGGTCAGCCGCCGATGGCGGACATGCTGCGGGCGGGCTGGATGAAGCCCGGCTCGCCCACGTGGTGCTTGAGCTCCTTGCGCCACACCGCGGCGCGGATGATGTCCTCGAGCTCGTCGTCGGACGCGCCCTCGCGCAGCGGCCCGCGCAGGTCGGTCTCGTTGAGGGAGAACAGGCAGGTCCGCAGCCGCCCGTCCGCGGTGAGCCGCACCCGGTTGCAGTCGGCGCAGAACGGCTCGGACACCGGGTTGATGAAGCCGATCCGTCCCGGGCTGTCGGCGAAGCGGTAGACCTGGGAGGTGGAGCTGGCCGGGCGCGGCTCGGGCTCGAGCGGGTAGACGGCGCTGATCGCCTCGCGGATCTCGGCGCCGGTGAGCACCTTGCTGCGGTTCCACGCGTGGTCGGCGTCCAGTGGCATGAACTCGATGAAGCGCACCTGGTAGGGCGTCTCGCGCGCCAGCTTGGCGAAGGGGATGACCTCCTCCTCGGTGAAGCCGCGAATCGCCACCGCGTTGACCTTGATCGGGTGGGCCTCGGGGAAGCCGGCCAGAATCTCGAGCCCGCGCAGGACGGCGTCGAGGGCGTCGCGGCGCGTGAGCTCGTAGAAGCGGTCACGCTGGAGGGAGTCGACGGAGACGTTGAAGCGGTTGATGCCGGCGCGCACGAGCTTCTCGGCGTCGCGGGCCAGCAGGAAGCCGTTGGTGGTGACCGACAGGTCGTGGACCCTTTCGATCGCGGCGATCATCCCGGCCAGCACCGGGAAATCACGGCGCACCAGCGGCTCGCCGCCGGTGAGCCGGACGTCGCTGACGCCCATTGCGGCAAACAGGGCCACCAGCCGTGTGATCTCCTCGAAGGTGAGGATCTCGGTGCGCTCCAGCCAGGGGAGGCCCTCGGCGGGCATGCAGTACTGGCAGCGGAAGTTGCAACGGTCGGTCACCGAGACCCGCAGGTCTCCGATGTCACGTCCGTGCCCGTCGCGCAGTTGCGCCCGATCGCGCGCGTTTCCATCAGGCTGCGGTTGTGAAATCACACGTTAAGGGTAGCTTTGCCGCGATGAGACCGGGTCACGCGTTGGCTCTCCTAGGCGTTGCATATGCACTGACGGGCTGTGGGGCCAGTGCTTCAGACCAGGTTCAGGCCAAGCTGCAGCAGTTTGCCCATGCGGTGGCGGTCCGCGATACCGACACCCTCTGCAGCCAGGTGCTCGCTCCCGACCTCGTGGGCCACCTGAACGCCGCCGGGCTGAGCTGCCATCAGGCGATGAAGATGTTCGTCCAGAGCGTGTCGGACCCCACGTTGAGCGTGGCCAAGGTCCACGTCAAAGGGGGGACGGCGTCGGCGCAGGTGCTGGCGCGCGCCAAGGGCCAGCCGTCGTCGGTGGAGTCGGTGCAGCTGACCAACACCAAGAACGGCTGGCGGCTCGTCTCGCTGGCCTCGCCTCGCTAGATCGATCACACAGCGGGGCCGGGTGGCCGCTCCAGGGGCGTTGGACCGCTGTGCGGTCAGTCCAGCTCGCCGCGGAGCAGGCCGAACATCACCATGTCCTGGCGCTCGAACGCGCCGCGCATGTAGGAGCGCAGCACCGCCTCGCGGGTGAAGCCGGCGCGCTCGGCGACGCTCTGGGAGGCCGGGTTCCCGGTGGCGGCCATGAGGTCGATGCGCTCCAGGCGCAGCGAGCTGAAGCCCCAGGCGCAGATGAGCCGGACCGCCCGAGTGGCGTGGCCCTGGCCGCGGGCCCACGCCGCCAGCCAGTAGCCGACCTCGCCGCGGGCGTGGGCCCAGGCGAAGCGCAGCAGCGAGATTGAGCCCAGCAGCCGGCCATCGGCGACGTCGACGACGGCAAACGGTGCCGTCAGTCCCGCGAAGGCGGCGTCGTAGCGCTGGCGCAGGTAGTTGCGCGCGTCGGCCTCGGTGTAGGCGGGGGGCACGCTCGTCCAGCGCGCGATCTCCGTGTCGCGGCAGGCCTGCACCAGTTCGGGGAGGTCGGCGTCGCGCCACGGGCGCAGCGCCGTGTCGCCCTCGACCAGGGGGTCGCCGGGCAGGACGATTCGGGGAGTGGGGTTGGTGGTCATGACCGCGCCTTGTCCTCCAAAGCGTGCCGCAACGCGGCCACGTCCAGGCGACCATCCTGTTGCCCGAGCCATCTCTCGGCCTCGCGGCGGCCGCCAAGGGCGCGCAGGCCGCGGTCGCCGTACTCGGCGGCGTAGTCGGCCAGGGCGTGCATCCGCCGGCTGCGCACGCGCCGCGCGCCCAGGTCCAGCCCGGCCCGGTGGGCATCCAGCGCCGCGACGAGCTCGTCGATCCCCGCGGGCGGCGTCACCGAGGACACCGACACGACCGCGGACACGGAGTCCAGCGAGCGCAGCGCCGCCTCGAGATCGGCGCGCGCCCGGACCGCGACCTGGCCCAGATCGGCCTTCGTCACCACCAGGACATCGGGGATCTCCATGATCCCGGACTTGAGGAACTGAAGGACGTCGCCGGATCCGGGCTGCACGACCACGGCCACGGTGTCGGCGACGTCCGCGACCTCGGTCTCCGATTGGCCGACGCCCACCGTCTCGATGACCACGACGTCGAAGGCGCAGGCCAGCGCCGTGGCGGCGGCGCGGGTGGCGGGGGCCAGACCGCCCAGGCGGTCGCCCGCCGCCGTGGAGCGGATGAACACCGAGTGGTCGGAGGGATCGCGCTCGATCCGAGCGCGGTCACCGAGCAGCGACCCACCCGAGCGGCGCGAGGTCGGGTCGACCGCCAGCACCGCGACCGAGCGCGCCGCTGACCGCCACGCCGCCACCAGCCGCGACAGCAGCGATGACTTGCCGACCCCGGGCGGGCCGGTGACGCCGACGATGAACCCGGGCGCCTCGCCGCCCAGCGCCGCGGGGGAGACCGCGGCCAGGAGCGCCTCGGTCTGCGTGCGCGCCTCGGAGCCGCGGCTCTCGACCAGGTTCAGAACGGCCGCGGCGGCCCGGAGGTCCCCTTCGCGCAGCTGGGCGCCGAGCTGTGCGCCGTCGGTCGGCGCAGGGCTCAAGCCGGCGCGGCGGTGTCGACCCCGTGGCGTTCGGCCACCAACGAGACGATGTCGCGCATCATCCCGTTGAGGTCCCAGTCCTTGGGGGTGTAGACCGCGGCCACGCCGGCCTGGCGCAGTGCCGCCGCGTCGGCCTCGGGGATGATGCCGCCGACGATCACGGGGACGTTCTCGACCCCGGCCTCGGCGAGCTCCGCCAGGACGGCCGGGATGAGCTCGGCGTGGGATCCCGACAGGATCGAAAGGCCGATCACGTGCACGCCCTCCTGGGCTGCCGAGCTGGCGATCTGCGATGGCGTGAGGCGGATGCCCTCATAGACGACGTCCATGCCGGCGTCTCGGGCGCGCACGGCGATCTGCTCCGCGCCGTTGGAGTGCCCGTCGAGGCCGGGCTTGCCCACCAGGAACTTGAGCCGGCGCCCCAACACGTCGCTGAGCCGCTCCACCTCGTCGCGCACCTCGCTGAGGCTCTCGCTCGGCGCGGCGACGGCGTCGCCGACGCCGGTGGGGGCGCGATATTCGCCGAACACGTCGCGCAGCGTCTGAGACCACTCGCCGGTGGTGGCTCCGGCCCGGGCGGCGGCGATCGTGGCGGGCATGATGTTCTCGGCGTCGTCGCGCGCGACGCGCGCGAGCTCGGCGAGGGCCGCCTCCAACGCGGCGGAGTCGCGCTCCGAGCGCCACGTGTCCAGCGCGGCGCGCTGCTGCGCCTCGACCTCCGGGTCGACGACGAGGATGCCGCCGTCGGCGTCGGCGGTCAGCGGCGAGGGCTCCGTGGACTGGAAGCGGTTCATGCCCACGATGGTGAGCTCGCCGGATTCGATCCTGCGCCAGCGCTCGCGGTGGGACTCGACGAGCGCGGACTTCATGTAATCCACGGCCTTGACCGCTCCGCCGAGCTCGGCCACTCGTCCCATCTCCTCGCGGGCGCCCTTGACCAGGTCGGCGACGAGTCCCTCCATCACGATCGAGCCCTCGAAGATGTCCGGGTACTCCAGGAGGTCGGTCTCGTACGCCAGGATCTGCTGCAGGCGCAGCGACCACTGTTGGTCCCACGGGCGGGGGAGGCCGAGGGCCTCGTTCCAGGCGGGGAGCTGCAGCGCCCGGGCCCGCGCGTCGCGACCGAGGGTGACCGCGAGCGCCTCCAGGGCGATCCGGTAGACGTTGTTCTCCGGCTGGGCCTCGGTGAGGCCGAGCGAGTTGACCTGGACGCCGTAGCGGAAGCGGCGGTGGCGGTCATCCTGGACGTCGTAGCGAGTGCGGCCCAGCTCGTCCCACAGCTGCCCCATCGCACGCAGCTTGGCGTGCTCCTCGACGAAGCGCACCCCCGCGTTGACGAAGAAGGAGATCCGCCCGAACACGTTGCCCATAAGGTCCTCGGAGACGCGCTCGCGCACGGCGTCGAGCACGGCGATCGCGTTGCTCATCGCGTAGGCGATCTCCTGCACCGGTGTGGCCCCGGCCTCCTGGAGGTGGTAGGAGCAGATGTTGATCGGGTTCCACTTGGGCACGTGCTGGACCGTGTAGGCGATCGTGTCGGCGATCAGGCGCATCGAGGGGCCGGGCGGGAATGCGTAGGTGCCGCGGCTCAGGTACTCCTTGAGGATGTCGTTCTGGGTCGTCCCCTGAAGCTCGGACTCGGCCACCCCCTGGTTATCGGCGGCGACGATGTAGAGGGCCAGCAGCCAGGCGGCGGTGGCGTTGATCGTCATCGAGGTGTTCATCTGGTCCAGCGGAATGTCCTGGAGCAGGGTCCGCATGTCGCCCTCGTGGGCGATCGAGACGCCCACCTTGCCCACCTCGCCCCGGGCCAGCTCGTGGTCGGGGTCGTAGCCGGTCTGGGTCGGCAGATCGAAGGCGACCGACAGGCCGGTCTGGCCCTTCTCGAGGTTGCGCCGGTAGAGCTCGTTGGAGCGTCGGGCGTCCGAATGCCCTGCATATGTGCGCATCATCCAGGGCCGGTCGGGCTCGGGCAGGCGCGCGGAAGGTGTATCCGCCATTCGGTGCATTGTATGGCTGGGGCGACCGGGAGACGTGCGACAATGGCCACAGATCACCGATGCCAGATCAGAGCTCAGCAGCGACCGAGCACGCGATCCTCGCGGAGATCACCCGGCCTCTGTCAACGTTGCCCGAGGATCCGCTCGCGATCGTCGACGCCGACTTCCCCACCGCCCTGCGCGGGTACGACCGTATGGCCGTAGAGGAGTACGTGCGCCAGACGCGGCGGCTCGTCGCCGAGCTCCAGGCCACCCGGTCCCCGGAGGCCGCCGTGCGGCGCGCCCTGGAGCGTGTCGGTGAGCAGATCTCGGGGATCCTGCAGCGCGCGCACGAGACCGCGGAGCAGATCACGGCCCAGTCTCGGGGCGAGGCGGAGGACCGGCTCGAGCAGGCGCGCCTCGAGGCGGCCGAGATCGCCGGAGCCGCCGAGCAACGCGTCCGGGACCTGGACGCGGACACCGACCGGATCTGGCTGGAGCGCCAGCGCATCGTCGCCGATGCGGAGGATCTGGCCGCGCAGTTGACGGCTCTCGCCAGGACGGCCGCGGAGCGCTTCCCCGCCGACGCGGACGCCGAGGCGGAGGCCGATGCCGATCCGGAGACCGAGGCCGCGGGCACGGTCGCGTTCGGTCCCGGCGACGCCGAGCCGGAGCCGTACGCGGAGGAGCCCGAGCAGTACGACGAGGGGGAGGACGCGCCGGCGGAGGCCGCCGACATCGAACACCCCGCTCCGGCCGAGACCGACGAGGCCGACGAGGCCGACGAGGCCGCCCAGCCCGACGATCGCAGCGAGGTCGAGCGCACGGTGGCCTTCCAGCCGCTCGAGGCCGAGAAGGAGCAGGCCCCCGCCGGCCAGGGCTCCACGGATGACGACGACACCGCGGTGATCCCGCCGGCGTCGCAGGCCGCCAACCGCCGCGCCAACAAGTAGCCGTCACCCCCGTCTGAGTCGTGCGCGTGATCGATCTCATGCACCTGGGCCGCGCCCGCGTGATCGGCTGCTGGCAGGTGGACGACGTCCTCATCGACCCGGGCCCGACCTCGTGCCTGCCGACCCTGCTCGATGCGCTGGGCGATGAGCGGCCCTCGGCCCTGCTGCTCACCCACATCCACTTCGATCACGCCGGGGTGTCCGGCTCTCTGGTCGAGCGCTGGCCGGACCTGCGCGTCTACGTGCACGAGCGCGGCGCCAAGCACATGATGGACCCGACTCGCCTCTACAACAGCGCCAGGCGGCTCTACGGCGACGACATGGAGCGCCTGTGGGGCGCGATGCTCCCGGTGCCCGAAGCCAACCTCGAGATCCTCAGCGGCGGCGAGACGATCCGCGACGATGGCTACCAGGTCGAGTACACGCCGGGTCACGCCTCCCACCACGTCTCCTACCTGCACGACGGCACGGCGTTCGTGGGCGACGTCGGCGGCGTGCGGATCCGGCCGGAGTCGATGACGATTCCGCCGACGCCGCCCCCGGACGTCGACGTCGAGGCCTGGCACGAGTCGATCGCGCTCGTTCGGGCATGGCGCCCGGAGCGCCTGGCGATGACCCATTTCGGGTCGAGCGAGGACGTCGACCACCAGCTCGACGAGCTCGACGCCCGGCTTGATGCGTGGTCCACGCTCGCCCGCGACGCGGGCCATGACACGTTCGTCTCCGAGGTCCAGCAGGAGATCCTGCGCGATGGCAGCCCCGAGCAGGCCGCCACCTACGAGCAGGCCGCTCCCATCGAGCAGCTCTTCGCCGGTTATGACCGGTATTGGACAAAGAAGGCTGAGCAAAAGTAACCTCGCCGATGCGTCCAGGCGACGCTATGCTGGCTGACCGATGTCCCTGACGGTCGAGCTGCCGCGGACCGGCTTGCCAGGAACAGGCCTCGGCGGCCTGTGGCGCGTGGTGGTCCTCAACGACGAGTTCAATACTTTCGATCACGTAGCGGAGACGCTCTCGCGCGTCGTGCCGGGCGTGACGCTGGCCGACGGGTACCGCATCGCCGACCGGATCCACCACAACGGCTGCGCCATCGTGTGGAGCGGCCCGCGTGAGGACGCCGAGGGCTACTGGGTGGCCCTCGACGACGCCGGTCTGACGATGGGTCCGCTCGAATCCGCCTGAGCGCGGAGACGGGACCCTCGAATCCGCCTGAGCGCGGAGACGGGACCCTCGAATCCGCCTGAGGCCGGAGGCGAGCCGGCGTCCTGAAGCACTACGCCAGCAGCGAAAGCTGACGGCCCGCCCATACCGAGGGCGGGGCCGCGCCGCCGTGCACGCGTGACTCGAGGTCAAGCAGCGCTCGCTTTCGTTGCAGGCCTCCGCCATAGCCGGTGAGGCTGCCGTCGGCCCCGATGACGCGGTGGCAGGGGACGATGATCGGCACCGGCGTGCGACCGACGGCCGCGCCCAGCGCGCGCACGCGATCGAGCCGGCCGATCTCGGCGGCGAGCTCGCCGTAGCTGCGCGTCGCGCCATACTCGATCGTGCGCAGGGCGTCCCACACCCGGCGCTGGAACGGGGTGCCCTCGAGCACCAGCGGCAGGTCGAACGCCTCGCGCTCCCCGGCGAAGTACTCCTCGAGCTGGCTGACCGCGTCCGCGAACGGCGCGCTATCACGGGCGGCCTCGTCCAGGGGGCCGCTACGTCCCGGGAAGTACATCGCGTGCAGCCCGTGATCGTCGCCGACCAGCGTCAGCGGCCCCAGCGGGCTCTCGAGGACCGTCCACGCCAACGAGGCGCGCAGCAGCTCAGCGGGCATCATGGAAGATCACCCCCAGCGCGGTGCGGCTGCCCTGGGTGACCGTCGAGACGCCGTGCCGCATCCCGATGCGGTGATAGCCCGTGCGGCCCTGCCCGGGGCGCTCGCGGGTGGGGAAGATGACGAACGCTCCCTGCGGCGGAGTGAGCACGTGAGCGCGGCTCTGGGCACGCGGGCGCTGCTCCATCAGCACGAACTCGCCGCCCTCGTAGTCCACGCCGCGGCGGGAGAGGACCGTGAGGATCTGAAAGGGAAAGAAGACCGCGCCGTAGAGATCCTGATGCAGCGCGTTCCAGTCGCCGGGCCCGTAGCGGAGGATGAGCGGCGTCGGCCGCGTCTGCCCGGCCTCGTGGCAGCGCTCGAGCAGCTCTTCGTGGGCGAACGGGAAGGTCGGCGTGTCACCGTGCAGGCGCTCGCTCCAGCGGTTGGCCACCGACGCCAGGTGAGGGTAGAAAGAGACGCGCAGCGCGGCGATGAGCTCGGGCAGCGGGTGGTCGAAGTAGCGGTAGCGGCCGTCGCCGAAACGGTGGCGGGCCATTTCGATCGTCGAGCGAAACTGGCCGCTGTCGAACAGGCCGGCCAGCTCCCGGCACTCGTCGGCCTCGAGCAGCACCGGCGTCACGGCGTGGCCGACGTCGTCGAGCTGGGCCTCGAGCTCGTGCCAGTCCAGATCATCGACGCGCGCTCGCACGTCAGTCATCACATCGGCAGCCATGGTGGCCATGCCGGCTCCTCTCATTCGTCGTTGCCCACCAAACGGGGCAACGCGCGAAAGTGTGAGATCAGGTGCCGGAGGCGGGGATTGTCTTGGAGCCCCGCGTGGACGGGAGCGTCTTGGCCGCCTGGCGATCGGGGCTGACGCGCACCACGTTCCACACCAGGCCCATCTTCTCGAGCATCGCGATCACGAGGCCGGTGGGGTCGGCGAGCCGCTCCCAGAAGCGCAGCCCGTGGAAGGCCGAGGTGGGGAAGGCGTGGTGGTTGTGGTGCCAGGCCTCGCCCATCGAGAAGGGGGCCAGCCAGAACACGTTGCGGCTCTCGTCTTCGATGTCAAACCGCTTGCGTCCGAAGAAGTGGCAGACCGAGTTGATCGACCACGTCACGTGGTGCAGGAGGAACACGCGGACCACCCCGCCCCACAGAAGCGCGGTGAGCGCGGTGCCGAGCCCGCCGCCGATGATCCAACCCAAGACGAAGGGGATGACGAGCCCCAGCGTCACCCAGAGAAAGAACAGCTTGTCGACCACCTGCAGCGCCCGGTCCTTGACCAGGTCGGGGGCGAAGCGCTCCCGATCAGCGGTGCCGACGGTCTCGAACAGCCACCCGACGTGGGCATGCCACAGCCCTTTGATCGCGCCGAGAAAGCCGGGTCCCGCAAGGTGCGGCGAGTGGGGGTCGCCCTCGATGTCGGTGAAAGCGTGGTGCTTGCGATGATCGGCCACCCACGTGATGACCGAGCCCTCGACGGCCATCGAGCCCAGGACGGCGATGATCGCCCGAAACGGCCGGGAGGCCTCAAAGGCGCGGTGGGTGAACATGCGGTGGAAACCGAGCGTGATGCCCAGCGCGGTGAGCACGTACAGGGCCGCCATCAGGCTCAGCTCGAGCGGGCCGATGGCCCGGTTCCAGAGCAGGACGATGGCTACCAGGACGCACAGCGGGGGCACTGCCACGCCGACGAGGTTTCCGATCTTGTGGATTCGGCTCACGTAAACACACACATTACGTGCCCAGCGCGCAATTTTCTCTGCGGCAGGGCATGATTACGGCCTCGGATCTTAGAGAGAAGGTATGAATTTTGGCCGATCAGCCATGGCATGAGCTGCCGTCCGAGGTCGTCGGAGTCCTGCGGCCCGCTCTGGACGACGTCGCGCACGAGATGATGGAGGCCGTCGCGACGATCCCGGCGTACGCCCGGCCGCTGGAGGGCCCGTTCGGAGATGGCCTGCGGATCGGGGTCCAGGAGGCGCTCAAGCACCTGCTGGCGGAGATCGAGGAAGGCGGTCAGGTCGACCGCCTGGACGTCTACCGGGCTCTGGGCCAGGGCGAGATGCGCTCGGGGCGCAGCCTCGAGTCCCTGCTCAGCGCCTACCGGATCGGGGCCCGGGTGGCCTGGCGCCGGTTCGCCGCCCTGGGCGTCGAGGCCGGGCTGGCGCCCGACACCCTGTATCTGCTGGCGGAGTCGATCTTCGCCTACATCGACCTGCTGTCGGCGGAGTCGGCGGAGGGCTACGCGCTGGAGCAGTCGGCGGCGGCGGGCGAGGCCCAGTTGCGCCGGCGCCGACTGGTGCGCATGCTCGTGCGCGAGACGCCCGCCGAGCCCGATGCGGTGGAGCGAGCCGCCGCCGACGCCGGCTGGGCGCTGCCCCGGAGCCTGGCGGTGGTGGCGATCAGTGGTCCCCGGCGGGAGACCTCGGCCTCGCACCTGCCCGCGGGGACGATCCGCGAGGCGATCGGCGAGCTCATGTGCGCGGTCATCTCAGACCCCGACGGGCCCGGGCAGCGCGCGGCCATCGAGCAGGCGATCGCCGACGTCGGCGCCCGCGCGGGGCTTGGCTCGACGGTCGACTGGTCCCAGGCGCGAGCCAGCTTCGTGCGCGCCCAGGCCGCGCTCGAGCTGGTGGAGCGCGACGGCCAGTTGATCACCGCCCGCGAGCACGCCGGCCGGCTCCTGCTGCGCTCAGACCCCGGGCTGGCCGACGAGCTCGCCGCCGATCGGCTGGCACCGTTCAGCGACCTCTCGCCCGGGTCGCGCAAGCGCCTGCGCGAGACCCTGGAGGTGTGGCTGGCCGAGCAGGGGCGGCTGGGCAGCGTGGCCGAGCGTTTGGGCATCCACCCGCAGACTGCGCGCTACCGCGTGGGCCGGCTGCGCGACCTGTTCGGCGACGCGCTGGACGATGCCGAGGAGCGGTTCTGGCTGGAGGTGGCGCTGCGGGTCGGCGACGGCGGCGCGTCAGGCGACTAGGCCGCCTGCGGCGTGGCCGGCGACGGCTCGGGGGTGCCGTTGGGCTGCGGGGCGCCGTTGGGCTCGGCGGTCGGGACCTCGGGGCCCAGCGCGCCGGCGGCGATCTCGTCAGCCCAGGAGTAGGCGATCGGCACCTGGTAGCGGCCCATGTTGCGCGCGCGGAACTCGATCATCTCCGGGCCGTCCCAGTAGCGGTACCAGTCTGTCTTGGAGGCGATCCAGGTGAACTGGGTGACGCGGTAGCGGTCGTCGTTATCGATATGGACGGCGTACTGAGTGGCCCCGTAGCGCAGGGCGAGCGGAGCCACCTGGGCGACGTCCGCGGCGAATGCGTCCTTCCGGAACAGCGTCGCGTACCACTTGACCGTTACGAGATCTGCCATTTCTACGCTCCCACCTCCGCACGGATGGCGCCGGGGCCCTCGGCGGTCTTGCCCTGGCCCTCCTGGGTTGCTCCCACCAGGATGGCAATTTTTCCGAGATGGCGGTTGTCGCGCAACAGCTGGTGCGCCTCGGCGACGCCCTCGAAGCCCATCGTCTGCCACAGCACCGGGCGGACCTTGGACTCCTCGATGAGCTCGTTGGCCTTCATCGCCTCATAGGCGTTGGCGAAGTGCGAGCCGATGATCTCCTTTTGGCGCATCCACAGGTAGCGGACGTCGAAGTCCAGCTGGTAGCCGGAGGTGGCCCCGCAGATGACGACCTTGCCGAACGGCTTGACGCACAGCACCGAGGTGGGGAACGTGGCCTTGCCGACGTGCTCGAAGACGATGTCCGGCGGGCCGCCGAGCTTTTTCTCGACCGCCTTGCAGAAACGCCGCGACTCCTTGAAGCGCGCCTTCTCCTCATCGGCGGTCTCGCCGCCCAGGCGCATCATGCCGCGGTACTCGCCCCGGTTGATGTGGCCGACAGCACCGAGCTGCTCGATGAGTTCGCCCTTCTCGTCCGAGGAGACGACGCCGACGGCATCGGCGCCCGCGAGCGCGCACAGCTGGGTGGCGAACACCCCCAGGCCGCCGGCGGCGCCCCAGATGAGGACCCGGTGCCCGGACTGGAGCTTGCAGCGGTCGATCAGCATCCGGTATGCGGTGAAGTAGGTCAGCCCGTAGGAGGCCGCCTCCTCCCAGGCAAGGTGCTTGGGCTTGGACAACAGCTGCTGGGCCTGGACCTTGCAGAACTGTGCAAATGAGCCCCAGGTCGTCTCATAGCCCCAGATCTGCTGGGACGGGGCGGCCAGCGGGTCCAGGCCGTGGACCTCGGGATCCTCGTAGGACGCCTGGTTGCAGTGGATGACGACCTCGTCACCGGGCTTCCAGCGGGTGACACCGTCGCCGACCTTCCAGACGATGCCGGAGGCGTCCGAGCCGCCGATGTGATGGCCCCATTGGGGGTGATCGCCGTAGCGCCACACGCCCACGGGCTCGCCCAGCGCCGCCCACACGTTGTTGAAGTTCACGCCGGCCGCCATCACACGCACGATCACCTCGAACGCGGCGGGCTCGGGTACCTCGATCTCCTCCAGCTGGAACGCGTCTACCGGCTCGCCCTGGCGCTCCTCGCGGATGACCCACGCGGCCATCGTGGACGGCAGTTCGCCCGGCTCGGTTTCGACGGTTGCGACTTGGCTGAGATCGACGGCCACGCGGCTGTCACCTTCCTGGTTGCGGGGGCGGAAGCACCCCGGCTGGGTGCGGTCGGGTCAGGGTGCGAGATCCGATCGTACCCGCTGGTAGGCCCGATCGAACACCCGTACGGTGTGCGAGCGCTCACACGCTCGCGGCCCGCGGGCACCGCTTCGCCTCGGTGCTACGGCTGGAGCACGGAGTTGCTGGAACTGGCGCGCTCGCGCCCGATGTGAATCGAGGCCGGGCGGATCGAGGACTGCTTGGAGAGCTGGGCGTCGTTCGCGCCCTCCGCGCCGGTGGCGATGGTGTACTCGCCGGGCTTGAAGTCGACCGAGACCTGGGTCGTTCCCTGGGGGTTGATGGGGGCGGTGCTGGCCAGGGTGGAGCCGCCCTTGGAGATGGCCAGCGCCTCGGCGTGGCTGGCCTGGTTGGTGACGATGAAGGTGATCGGCCCGGCGCCGACGTGCGCGGGCGAGACCGAGACGTGCGAGTCGTTGACGTAGACCGTGAGGTTGACCGGGTTCGGTGGCCGGGCGACGGAGGGCGACTGACCACCGGCCGAGCCGCATGCAGAAACCACCAGAGCGATGATCGCCAACTGTCCGATCGTCCTGATGCGCATCCTTTGACCCGGCTCTCCTCCGCGGGATCAGTCCGGCGGGTGCGTGGCCCGCGGGGTTGAACCGCCGGAAACCCTATCCGACCAGGGGCTTCGCTTCTAAATTGTCGCCTCGGCGCTCACGCGGCGCCGGCCATCAGCTCCTCGCGCTCGCGCTCGAGTCGCTGCAGCTCTGCTTGCAGCTCCGTCCATGACTCGGACTCGACGCGCTCGTACTCGTCGCCGCTGAGCTCGCGCAGCCTCTCGCTGTACGTGCTCCACGCGAGACGGGTATCCGCCTCGAGCTCTTGCAGTCGTTCCGTATCGGGGGCCGTAGCAGTCATCTCATCGCTCCTTGCTAGAGGGCAGTTCCGATCCTACCCCGGTTCGCGGTCAGCACAACAGGCGTGCCCGCGCGCCGGTAGGAACATCCGACTGATTTTCGGCTCGGCGCGCAGCGAATCCTGCACGACGTCCGGCCCCAGGCGTATCACGGCAAGACGATGGATCTCCTGTCCGCGCCGATCGCCACCGCCGAGTTCATGGTCGTCGACACCGAGACCAACGGTCTGGCCGGCGACGACTGCGAGCTCACCGAGGTCGGGGCCGTCCTGGTCGGCGGCGGCGAGCTGCACGATCGCTGGAGCTCGCTGTGCCGGACCAGCGCGCCGCTGCGCCGTGGCATCCAGCGGCTCACCGGGATCACCCAGGCGATGGTGGACGGCGCCCCCTCGCTGGAGGACGTGCTCCCCCCGTTGAAAGAGCGGCTGGAGGGGAGGGTGCTCGTGGCCCACAACGCGCCGTTCGATCGCCGTGTGCTGCGCCAGGCCTTCGGGCGCATCGGCCTGGACTGGCCCGACCCGCCCGTCATGTGCACCGCCGCCATGGCGCGCTCGATGCTGCCCCTCCAGCGCCGACGAGGCCTGGGCGTGCTCGCCGACGCGCTGGGGATCGAGGTGCACACCGTGCACCGCGCGCTGGCCGACGCCGAGACGTGCGCGCGTGTGCTGTGCGCGCTCTTCCCGCGCCTGTGCGCCAACGCCGCCACGATCGGCGACGCCCTGGCGATGCTCACGCCGCGCAAGCGCCCGCGCAAGCGACCCATGACTGGGTCCCTCCCACCCAGCCTGCTCGCCCCGGCGCCCGGAGGACCGGCGCGACTGCCGCGCCGCCCCCGCGCCACGCCGGAGCCCGACTTCGCCGAGCTGCCCCGCGACCCGGGCGTCTACCTGTTCCGCGACGACGCGGGGCGCGTGCTGTATGTCGGCAAGTCGGTGTCGATCCGCAGCCGCGCCCGCGCCCACTTCGCGCCGTCGTCGCCGCCCGCGGCATGGACCCGGCATGCCACCGTCGTGGACTACCGGACCACGGGCTCCGAGCTGGGCGCGCTCATCCTGGAGAACCGCCTGATCAAGGAGCTCAAGCCTCCGGGCAACAAGCGGCTGACCCGGCGCGACGATCGGCTGGTGTACATCCGCTGCCGTCTGGACATCCCGTTCCCGATCCTGGAGGTGGCGCCCGACCCCGCGGCCGGGCACGCCGTCACGGTGGGGCCCGTCCGGGGTCGGCGCCTGGCTCTGGAGCTCGTCGAGCAGCTCGACTCCCTGTTCGGCCTGCGCCACTGCGGCCGGCGCCTGCCCCGGCGCGAGTACCCCTCGGCCTACGGCCAGATGGGCCGCTGTCTCTCACCGTGCCTGGGCGACCTTGATCCCAACCTCTACCGGAGGCGGCTGGACGAGGTGCTGGCCCTGTTCGTCGGCGAGCCCGCCGGCTCTGGCCAGCCGTTGCTCGCGCACGTCTACGGCCAGATGAGGGCCGCCGCGGCCCGGAGGCACTTCGAGCGCGCCGAGTCGCTGCGCCGGCGCGCGGGGCGGCTGCGCACGATCCTCGACCGCCTGGGTGGGATCCTGGAGGCCACCCACGCCCGGCCCCGGCTCGTCCTGGCCCCGCATCCCGGTGACGGCACGCCCGAGGCGTTCTGGCTGGTCGGCGGCCGGCTGGTCGACTTCGGTCCGGCGGCGGGGGCCGGGGGACCCGTCGAGGACCTGCTGGCGCGCAGCGAGGCCGCGCTGCGACGCGAGGGGCGGGTCGGCGAGGTGGGGGCCCACGTCCCGCCCGACGAGATCGACGAAGTGCGCATCCTCGGCACCTGGCTGTCCTCACATCCGGACACGCCCCAGCTCGTGCTGCGCCCGGCGCCGGACCGCGACGCGCTCAGCGCGTTGTGGGCGCGGGCGCGCTCGGCGGCGCCGCCGGTGGCCGACGCCGGTGAGAACGCCGGTGGGGAGTCAGGCTGCGGAGGCGAAGGGGAGCTCGACGACGACGGCGTCGACCTGGTCGGCGCCGACCACCACGTCTGAGCCGGGGGGCGCCTCGCGGCGCACCAACGCCAGCGCGATCGACCCGAGCGCCGGCGACTCGGCCACGCTGCCCAGCCGGCCGACCACCCGGTCGCCGAAGGTGATCTCGGCGCCGCTCTGGACCGGAGCCGAGAGCTTGAGGCCGCGCAGCTGCCGGTTGGGCTTGCCCCGGTAGAACAGGCGGGCCACGGTCTCCTGGCCGACGTAGCAACCCTTGGTGAACGAGACCGCGCGATCGTTGAGGTCGGCCTCCTGGGGGATGACGCTGTCGTCGAGGTCGACGCCGTAGCGAGGGCGCCCGTGCTCCACGCGCACGCAGTCCGCGACGGCCTCGGACGCCGGCTCGGCCCCTCGTCCGATGAGCGCGCCGGTGAGCGCCTCGGTGTCCCCGGCGTCGCAGAGCAGGTCGATGCCCAGGTCGGTGCGGATGGCGCGCGCCGCGATCCCGTCGATCTGGACGACGGCATGGGAGTCCTCCGCCGCGTCGAGCTCACCGATGCCGGCCACCGCCTCGGCGTCAGGCCCCAGCAGCGACAGCAGGCCGCGCTGCAGCGTCCGCTTGTGCAGCTCCACCGCGTAGCCCACGCTGAAGCGCCGCACCATGTTGAACAGCTCCTGGAGCGCGACGCGCTCGGTGTCCAGCAGGATCTCGTCACCCGCATCGAGGATGCGGATGTCGCCCAGCATCTTGCCCTTGGGGGTGAGGAAGGCGGCGTAGCAGCCGGTCCCGGGCGCCAGCGCCTCGACGTCGTTTGACACCTGGCCCTGGAGGAACGGCTTGACGTCGGCGCCGGTGAGCGCGAGCTTGCCGCGTTCGGAGCGGTCGACCAGCCCGCAGGCCTCGGTGACGGCGCGGTACTCGGAGTCAGAGACGGTGAGGGAGCTCATCTGCTCCACAGGATAGGCAGGGGCCGATCTCCGACTCGGCCCTTGCCTGAAATATAATTTAGGCGTACCATAATCTCGATTTTGTATGAGCACCACTTCTGAAAGCACCGGTCTTCGCTCCTCCGCAGTGGAGGACTACGCCAAGGCGATCTACGCCCTGCAGATGCGCGACGACCAGCCCGTGAGCACGACCGCGCTGGCCGAGCGGCTCGGCGTCACCGCCGCCTCGGCATCGGGCATGGTCAAGCGCCTGGGCGAGCTGGGCCTGGTCACGCACCGCCGCTACCACGGCGTGCTGCTGACCGATGCCGGCCTGCGCGTCGCGCTCGAGGTCATCCGTCATCACCGCCTGCTCGAGCTGTACCTGGTCGAGAGCTTGGGCGTGCCGTGGGATCGCGTCCACGAGGAGGCCGAGGTGCTCGAGCACGTCCTCTCCGACGAGCTGGAGGAGCTCATCGCGGCCAAGCTCGGCGACCCCACGATCGACCCGCACGGCGACCCGATTCCGTCGCGGGAGCTGACCATCGAGGAGATCCGCACCGAGAGCCTCCAGGCTCTGGAGACCGGCGCGCGTGGGACGTTCGCCCGGATCTCGGACTCCGACCCCGACATGCTGCGCTACCTGGCCGAGCGTGGGATCGCTCCCGGGGACGAGCTGGAGGTGGTCGAGCGCCAGCCGTTCGGCGGACCGCTCTTCGTGCGCTTCGGCGACGAGGTCCACCCTCTGGGCGGGGACCTGGCGCGTGCGATCCGGGTCCAGGTGATCGGATGAGCGCCGCGGGCCGCATGACGAGGGTGGCCGCGTGACCCCGATGACCGGCGAGACCGCGCTGGAAGGAGCGACGGCCGACGGGTCGGCCACTGTCGTCGTCGACGCGCCGACGCCCTGGCAGCGCCAGCTCGCTCGCGGGCGGCTGCGGCTGGGGCTGTCGATGCTCGGCCCGGCCTTCGTCGCCGCGGTGGCCTACGTCGACCCCGGGAACTTCGCCACCAACCTCCAGGGCGGGGCCAAGTTCGGCTACGAGCTCATGTGGGTGGTGCTGGCGGCCAACCTCATGGCGATGGTCGTCCAGTACCTGTCGGCCAAGCTCGGCATCGCGACCGATCACAACCTGCCCGAGCTGTGCCGTGCGCATTTCCCTCGATGGGCCAGCCGGGGACTGTGGGTGCAGGCCGAGATCATGGCCATGTCGACCGACGTGGCCGAGTTCCTCGGGGCCGCAATCGGCCTCAACCTCCTGTTCGGCGTTCCGCTGCTCGTCGCCGGGTTCATCACCGGCGTGATCGCGTTCGGGATCCTCGAGCTCCAGCGCCATGGCTACCGCCGGTTCGAGCTGGCCATCACAGCTCTGCTCGGTGTGGTGTTCGCCGGCTTTCTCTACGAGACGCTCCACATCGGGCCGTCGGCCCACATGGCGCTCGCCGGCTTCGTGCCCCACCTGCACAACGGCGACGCGTTGTATCTGGCGGTCGGGATCATCGGCGCCACGGTGATGCCGCACGTCATCTACCTGCACTCGGCGCTCACCAATGGCCGCGTGCAGGTGCGCGACGACGTCGAGCGCCGCCAGGTGCTGAGCTTCGAGCGCGTCGACGTGATCATCGCCCTCACCGTGGCAGGCCTCATCAACCTGGCGATGATGGCCGTGTTCGCCAAGCTCTTCCACACGCCGGCGCTGTCGGGAACCACCTCGCTGCAGGCGGCCCACACCGAGATCGGCAACCTCGTCGGCGGTGGGGCCGCGCTGGCCTTCGCGGTGGCGCTGCTGGCCTCGGGGGCCTCGTCGTCGAGCGTGGGCACCTACGCCGGCCAGGTGGTGATGGCGGGCTTCATCGGAGTTCGCATCCGGATGTGGGTACGCCGCCTGGTGACGATGCTCCCGGCGCTGGTGATCCTCGCCAGCGGTGTGAACGCCACCGACGCGCTCGTGCTCAGCCAGGTGGTGTTGTCGTTCGGCATCCCGTTCGCGCTGGTGCCGCTCGTGGTCCTCACCAGCCGGCGTGACGTGATGGGCGCGCAGGTGAACCGACGGCCGATGATCATCGCCGCCTTCGCGGTGGCCGGCGTCATCTCCGCGCTCAACCTGTTCGCGCTCGCCCAGCAGCTGATCGGCTGACCGCGGTCGGGCTGGCCGCGGACCGGCTGACACCACTGGTGGTCGTCCACGCGAAGACGCTCACGCGGACGCCCACTAGTACGCTTGGCGCCAGAGATGTCCCTCGCCGAGACGTTCAACGCGATCATCGCGCCGCTGCCCGATGACTGGACCGATCTGGAGTTCGATCTGCGGATCTTCGATGAGACCCGCTACGTCGACGCCGCGATCGTGATGGTCACCTGCAACGCGCAGCCCTACTCCAAGCACGACTGGCACTGGCGGCTGGTCGTGGCCCACCGGTTCGGGCACGCCGCCTCGGTGGCCGCCGTCCACCTCGCGCTCAAGCTGCTCGACGAGGGCGGCATCGACGGGGAAATCGCGCTGCGCGAGGTCCGCACCGGCCGCGCCGAGACCGTCCAGATGTGGGGTCGCACCGAGTCGGTGCGCCAGGAGTTCAAGAAGATCCGCGCGCAGTAGGCGCAAACCGGGTGTCGAAGGTCGCCGCCACGTCGGGCGGGGACCTGACGATCCCGAAGCGCGCCTCCCAGGCTGACCACCGCCGCAGCAGTGAGGTGTCCAGCACCCCGAAGTGCCCCTCGGGGCCGCGGAAGGCCGCGCCCAGCCCGGCCAGCTCGGCCGTGTCGAGGGCGTGGTTGAGGCCCGGCACCTCGGTCTCGAGCGCGCGCTGGCCCACGCCCGGCCGGCTGAGCGCGAGGTCGTAGCCCCGCACGAGTGCCCGCACGACGTCGCGCGCGAGGCCCGGGTCGGCCTTCAGGCTCTTGGCGGTGGCGCACACCACCAGCTCGGGGTAGGACGGCGCGCCATAGTTCTCGACGCGGAAGACGTGGAACCCGGGGCGCTGGCGGTTGAGGGTGACGCCCTCGTCGTTCCAGAACGCGGTCGCTCCGGCCATCTTGCCGGCGAGCAGGTCGCCGACGGCGTTGAAGCCGATGGTGATCGTCCTGAGCTGCGTGGGCCGCCCGCCGGCGCCGGCGACGATCGAGTCGAGGACCGCGGTGTCGGACGGGTCCCCGCTGATACCGATCGTCTTCCCGATCAGCTGGCGCGGGCTGGTCACGGCGTGCTCGGCGATCACCGAGGCCAGAGGGCGCTCGACGATCGGCAGGATCCCAACGACGTCCTCGCCGCGCTCGCGCGCGATGGCCAGGTCGTGGATGTCGAGGATGGCGAAGTTGACCCGCCCGGTCTCGAGCAGCCGGATCGCGTCGGTGGAGGCCGAGGGCGCGATCACGTGCAGCTTGACGCCGGCCGCGGTGTCGAAGTGGCGGGCCAGCGCGGTGTAGATCCCGACGTGGACCGGATTGGGCGTGAAGTCGAGCACCAGCGTGGCGCTGCGGGGGCCGTCGCCCGACGATCCGCCGCAGCCGGCCACCAGCGCGGCGGCGGCGATCGACGTGACGAATGTGACGAGCGGGCGCCGCACGATCGGGGCAGCATAGGCGCCTCCCGGGTCCCGCAGACCCGGCGCCTAGAATCCACCGCGGACATGCGTCGCCGCCGCGTCACGTTCAGCCGCAACCTCACGCTGTCGCTCAGCCGGACGTGCCGGTGCTACTGCAAGTACTGCGCGTTTGCGACGCATCAGCCGCATCTGCACGAGCCCGACGAGGTGCTCGGGATCCTTGACCGGGCCGTCTCGCGTCACCGGGCAAAGGAGCTGCTGGTGCTCACGGGCGAGCGGCCCGAGCACAACGCCGGCGTGGCGGCCAAGCTCGCTGAGCTGGGTTTCGCCGATTTCACGGCCTACGTGGTCTGGGTCTGCGAGCAGGCGCTCGAGCGCGGGTTGCTGCCGCACACCAACCTCGGCGTGCTCGATCGGGCGGACCTGGAGAGGCTGCGGGCGGTGACCGCCTCGCAGGGGCTGATGCTCGAGTCGGTGGCCGAGCGGCTGATGGACACCGTCCACGCGGGCTCGCCGACCAAGCACCCGGCGATGCGGATGGCGACGATCGACGCCGCCGGAGAGTTGAAGATCCCTTTCACCAGCGGGATCCTTGTCGGGATCGGAGAGACCGAGGAGGAGCGGATCGCGTCGCTGGCCGCGCTGGCCGAGGCCCACGACCGCCACGGCCACCTGCAGGAGGTCATCCTCCAGAACTTCGTCCCGCACCAGAGCTACTACGGCCAGGAGCCCGCCGACATCGCGGAAGGGGCCGCCGCTGAGTACTGGCGGACCGGGGTGGCTCATGGGCCGATGCTGGATGCTCCGAAGTGGGCCTCCCCGGTGAGCCTGGACGACATGACGCGGTTGATCTCAGAGACCCGGCGGCTGATGCCGGAGATCGGCATCCAGGTGCCGCCCAACCTGTCTGACTGGTGGCCGGAGCTGGTGGCTGCTGGCGCCACCGACCTCGGCGGGCTGAGCGCCAACGGCGACCACATCTCGCCCGAGCATCCCTTCCCGTCCCCGGCCCAGGTCCGTAAGCGCCTTGCCGAGGACGGCTACGCGCTGTCTGAGCGGCTGTGCGTGTACCCGGAGTACATCGACCCCGAGTGGGTGTCACAGCCGGTCCTGGATGTCATCAAGACGCGGTACTGGTCATTCATCCCGCGCCGGGGCAGCGGCCGGACGGCTGCGGTGACGGTGCCCGACGATGCTGCCCCGCGGGCGGTGGAGAAGGCCCGCGGCGGCGCGCCTCTCACCGCCGAGGAGCTGACCGCCCTGTTCGCCGAACGGCGCCCGGCGGTGATCGAGGACATGCGCGCCGGCGCCGACGAGCTGCGCCGCCGCCTGGCCGGCGACACCGTCACGTTTGTCGTCAACCGCAACATCAACGTTTCCAACGTGTGCATCGTCGGGTGCGCGTTCTGCGGCTTCGGCCAGTCCAAGCGCTCGCCCGACGCCTACGAGCACTCCCGCGACGAGTTCGCGCAGCGCGTCCAGGAGGCGCTCGAGGCCGGCGCTACCGAGCTGTGCATCCAGTCGGGCATCCACCCCGATTGGACGTTTGACGATTACCTGGGGTGGCTGCGCTTCGCCAAGGAGCTCGCGCCCGACGTCCACCTCCATGCCTACTCACCGATGGAGGTGGCCCACATGTGCGATGTGAGCGGGCTGGCGCCGCGGGATGTCTTCGCGAGGCTGCGCGAGGCTGGACTCGGGTCTACGCCGGGGACCGCCGCCGAGGTCCTGCATGACGGGGTCCGGGAGCGCATCTCGCCCAACAAGCTGCCGGTGGGTCGGTGGGTGGAGATCATCGAGGCCTCGCACGCCGAGGGCATCCGCTCCACCGTGACCGTCATGTTCGGCCACATCGAGGAGCCCCACGAGCTGGCCGAGCACATGCGCGTGGTCCGCGAGCTGCAGGAGCGCACCGGCGGCTTCACCGAGTTCGTGCCGCTCTCGTTCATCCCGTTCCAGACGCTGCTGGGTCGTGCCCACGGCGTCGAGGAGATCTCGCGCGAGGAGAACCTCAAGCACACGGCCGCGTTCCGCCTGGCGCTGGGCCACACCATCACCAACCTCCAGGCGTCCTGGGTGAAGATGGGCCTGGACGCCGCCACCGAGGCGCTGCGCTGGGGCGTCAACGACCTTGGCGGGACGCTGATGGAGGAGTCGATCAGCCGCATGGCCGGCAGTTATCACGGCGTGCGCCTTGAGCCCGACGAGCTGGTCGCCGCCGCCCATCGCGCCGGGCGCCCGGCGGCCGAGCGCACCACGCTCTACGAGATCCGGCGCCGGTTCGATCCGGAACCGCTGGCTGCGTAGGCGGTGGAGCGGGCGATGAGCGTCGAGCGCCCGCCGTCGCTGTTCGCCGGCGTCGAGCCGCTGGAGGTGTTCGTCGAGCTCCTGGCCGACCTCGACACCGACACCACCTCCACGGAGTTCTACGACCGCATCTGCGAGGCGATCTGCCGTCTCACCACGATGCGCCGCGCGGCGATCTTCATGGCCGATGCCGGGCGCCGCCGCGTGCGGGTCGTGGGCTCCTACGGCACCTCGTTCTCGGAGCTGGCGACCCTCGAGCCGACGCCGACGCTCATCTCGGCACCGATCGCCCGCCGCGCGCTGATCGAGGACGAGGTGGTGGTCGTCTCGGAGGGGATCGAGGACCAGCTGCCCTCCGAGTACGCGGAGCTGTTCGGGATCACCACGCTCGTCTGCACGCCGCTGAGCGCTGCCGGCCGCGCCTACGGCGTCATCTGCGCCGACCGCGGCGGCGGGCGCTTCGAGCTCACCGACGGCGAGCGCCATCTGCTCTGGACCCTGGGCAAGACCGCGGCGCTGGTGGCCACCGCGCGCAACGCCACCCGCCAGCAGGAGCGCACGCAGCGGCTCGGGGAGCGGCTGGAGCTGGCGCGCGAGATCCACGAGCGGGTGATGCAGCGGCTGTTCGGGGTGTCGCTGGCGCTCAGTGCCGAGAAGCCGCTTGACCGCGATGAGCGCGATCGCTGCCTGTCTGAGATGCAGGAGGCGCTGTCGGATCTGCGCAGCGCGCTCGAGCGCCCGCTCGCCCCGGTCTCCACCGATACCGGCACCACTCTGGCCGCCGAGGTGGCCCGCCTGGTGCAGGCGCCCGGGGGGGAGGGGCAGGTTCACGTGAGGTGGCCCGACGAGGTGGAGGTGCCCGCAGGCGTGGAGCCGCTGGCCCAGTCGGTGCTGGCCGAGGCGCTGCGCAACATCGCCAAGCACGCCAGCCCGTCGCTGGTCGAGGTGGTGGTGGCCGGGGACGAGGACACCTTCAGCCTGGAGGTGCGCAACGACGGCGTCGCTCCGGGGGCCCGCGGCGCGGGGATGGGGCTGCGCCTGGCCGCGTTCGAGGCGCTCCAGCACGGGGGCGTGGTGGACTTCGGCGCGCCGGACGAGGGCTGGTGGCGAGTCCGGCTGGTCATCCCCCTGGCTGAGGCCCGCCTATGAGCGCCCAGCCGCAGCCGCCGGGCCGGTTCACCTCCGACCGCAAGCTGAGGGTGCTGGTCGTCGACGACCACGATGTCGTGCACTGGGGCTTCCGCGTCCTGCTCGGCGAGCAGCCGTGGGTGGAGCGCTGCCTGGCGGCGCGCACCGGCGACGAGGCGCTGCGCCTGCTGCCCACCCTGCGTCCCGACGTCGCGCTGGTCGACCTGTTCCTCGCCGGTGAGTCGGGCGCCGACGTGTGTGACTCGATCCGCAAGGCCTCCCCGTCCACGCGGGTGCTGCTCATCTCCGGGGCGGGGCGGATGTCACCTGCGGCGGCCCGAGCGGCCGGCGCGTCGGGGTTCGTGTCCAAGGACTGGGACGCGCGGGAGGTGGCGCGCGCGGTCCGGATGGTGGGGTGCGGCATGACGGTGTTCGAGCCCACCGCCGAGCAGCCGGCGCCGATGCTCTCCGAGCGCGAGCGCGAGGTCCTGGATCTCATCGCCGCCGGCTCGACCAACCGCGAGATCGCCGAGCAGCTGTTTCTCTCCCCGCACACGGTCAAGGAGCACACCAGCGCCGTGTACCGCAAGCTCCAGGCGCGCAACCGCGCCGAAGCGGTGCAGCGCGCCCAGAGGATCGGGTTGCTCTCCTAGGCGACTCGGATGGTCAATCGCGCCCGGCGGGCACATTGACCAGCGGAGTCGCGAACCTCAGCCGACGGGCTGGCCGTTGGCCACGAGCTCGACGTCGATGTTGCCGCGGGTGGCGTTGGAGTACGGGCAGACCTGATGCGCGGCGGCCACGATCTCCTTGGCCTGCTCGGCGTCACTGATGTCCGGCAGGGACACGTCGAGCTTGACCGCGACCGTGTAGCCGCGGTCCTCGGTCGTGACGAGGCTGACGCTCGAATCGATCGCGACATCGCCCAGGTCGAGCTTCTGCCGGCGCGAGACGGCGCCCAGGGCTCCCTCGAAGCAGGCGGCGTAGCCGACGGCGAACAGTTGCTCGGGGTTGGTGCCCTGCTCGGCATCGTCGGTGGGCGGGCGCAGCTGAACGTCGAGCCTGCCGTCGTCGGTGACGCCGTGGCCGTGCGCGCGGCCTCCGGTGACGTGGGCCTCGGCGGTGTAGACGGTCTTGGCCATGAAGGTCTCTCTCCCAGGGGTCAGGGGATTGATTGCCTGCTCAAGCTTATGTGAGCGACGGTCCGGCGGCGCCACCGCTGAGCGGGGGTGCGTTCAGCGCCGGCGCATGGCCCACTCGAGGGCGGGGAGCTTGAACGCGTGGGGCAGATACTGGCTGGCGAGCATCGCCGCCCGGATCGGGAGGCCCGGGATGACGACCCGGCGTCCCGCCTCCACTCCCTTGACGCCCGCCGACGCGGCCTCCTCGGCGCTGACCCACGCGGGGCGTGGCACCGCTCGCTCAAACGACTGTCCGCCGGCCACCTCCCATCCGGAGATCTCCCAGAAGTCGGTGGTGACCGGGCCGGGGGCGAGCACGGTCACCGTCACGCCGGAGCCGTGAAGCTCCTGGTGCAGAGCCTCTGAGAACGTGAGCACGTAGGCCTTGGCGGCCGAGTAGCCCGCCGAGTAGGGGAGCGGCTGCATCCCCGCGGTGGAGGCGACGTTGAGGATCGCGCCCTTGCCGCGCCGGACCATGTCCGGCAGGAACGCCGAGGTCAGGGCGACGACGGCCTCCACGAGGACGCGCACCTGCTCGAGCTCGCGCGCCGAGTCGGCCTCGTGAAACGGGCCGTTGGTGGCAAAGCCGGCGTTGTTGACGAGCACGTTGACCTCGAGGCCCAGCGACTCGACCCGGGCGGGGAGGCGCTGGCGCGAGGCCGCCTTGCCGAGGTCGCAGCCGACCGCCTCCGCGCGCACCCCGTACTCGCCGCTGAGCTCCTGGGCCAACGCGTCGAGCCGGTCCTTGCGCCGCGCCACCAGGACGAGTCCGTGGCCCCGCTCGGCCAGTTCCCGCGCGATCGACGCTCCGATGCCGGAGGAGGCTCCGGTGACCAGGGCGGCGGTATCGGGACTGGGGGCGGGGAGGCTCACCGGGCGATCTGACGGCCAGGGTACTTGCTCGGCGCGGTCCTCGGCTCGATCCCCCGGAAAACTGGCTTGCCGTCACTGCGCCGGGCGTGTGCGCGCAACCCCCCAAATGGGCTCCCCCCAAAAGGGGGGAACTACATAACACGGCTGTATCCGAGCCCCATGGGCGGCGTACGTTCAGATCGATGAGTGCCGCAAGCGCGATCCTGTTCCCCGGCCAGGGGAGCCAGACGCCGGACATGCGCGAATTCGTCGAGCGCGTCCGGCCCGACCTGCTGGAGATGGCCGTCAAGGCCGTCGGCGAGGACCCGTTCCCGCGCGCCGACGAGGGCACCAACTATGCCCAGCCCGCGATCTTCTGCGCCAGCCTGGCCGGCTGGGAGGCCCTCGGCCGTCCCATCGAGGCGTTCATGGCGGGCCATTCGCTCGGCGAGCTCGGCGCGCTGGTCGCCGCCGGGGCACTGGACGAGCGCGAGGGCCTGGAGCTCGTGGCGCTGCGCGGCCGGCTCATGCACCAGTCCGGCCTGGAGGCGGATGACGGCGAGGGCGGCATGATCGCGGTGCTCGGCGCGGGCGCGTCCGATCAGGCCTCCGAGATCGCCGAGGCCCACGACCTCACCGTCGCCAACGACAACTCGCCGATGCAGGTCGTCATCTCGGGCGCGAAGTCCCGTCTGCCCGACGCACTGGACCATGCCAAGGGCCTGGGGCTGCGCGCGATGGAGCTCGACGTCACCGGCGCCTTTCACTCGCCGATGATGGCCGGCGCGGTCCCGGAGTTCGAACGCGCCCTCGCCGGCGTGACCTTCAGCAAGCCGGTCGAGGGAACCATCGTCATCTCCGCGGTCACCGCCCAGCCCTTCACCGACCCGCGGCGCGAGCTCGCCGACGCGCTCACGATGCCGGTGCGCTGGCGCGAGGTGATGCTGACGCTGCACGAGCTGGGCGCCGAGCGCTTCGTCGACGTCGGGCCCGGCCGTGTGCTGACCGGCCTGGCCAAGCGCACGCTCTCCGGAGTGGAGCTCGTCAATGCCTGAGTCGGCCGTCCTCGCCCCCGAGCAGGCCTTCCGCACCGCTGGGCTCACGCTCACCCCGGCAGCCATCCTCAGCGTCGCGACAGATCTGCCGCCCGAGCGCCTGACCAGCGCCACGCTGGCCGAGCAGCTGGGCGTCACCGAGGAGTGGATCGTCAGTCGTACCGGGATTCGCGAGCGCCGCCGCGCCCGCCCTGACGAGCGACTCAGCGACTACGCCACGCGCGCCGGGGCACGAGCCCTGGAGGCCGCGGGGGTGGATGCGGCGAATCTTGATCTCGTGATCGTCGGCACGCTCAGCCAGGACGAGGTGACGCCGAACACCGCGCCGATCGTCGCGCACAATCTCGGCGCTACGCGCGCGGGAGCCTTTGACGTGGGCGCGGCCTGCACGGCGTTCCTCACTGCGCTGGCCCAGGGGTGCGCCAACATCGAGAGCGGGCGCGCGCAGTACGTGCTCGTGATCGGCGCCGACTTCGTCACCCGCCTGGTCGACTACACCGACAAGCGCTCGGCGCCGCTGTTCGCCGACGCCGCGGGCGCGGTCGTGCTCGGACCCAGCGATGTGGGTGCCGGCGAACGCGGTGTCATCGGTCCGATCGTGCTCGGCGCTGACGGCTCGCACGCCGGCACGCTGTTCGTCACGATCGCCGAGCGCAAGGTCCGCATGGACGGCCCCGAGGTCTTCCGCCACGCGGTGGCGCGGATGAGCGAGGTCACGCTCGACGCCATCGCGCGCGCCGGGCTGACCCTGGCGGACATCGACCTGTTCGTCTTCCATCAGGCGAACGCCCGGATCACCCGAGCGCTCGGCGAGCGGCTGGGGCTCGATCCCGACCGCGTGGTCGAGTGCATCGAGACGATCGGCAACGCCTCGGCGGCGACGCTGCCCGTGGGCCTGGCCACCGCACTGGCCGACGGCCGCCTGCGGCCGGGGGCCAACGTCCTGCTGGCCGCGTTCGGCGGCGGTTTCACCTGGGGCGGCGGCGTGGTGAAGTGGGGAGGCTCGGATGTCTGAGCCGCGCGAGGACGGGTGCGCGCTGGTGACCGGCGCGTCCAAGGGCATCGGGGCGGCCATCGCCAAGGCGCTGGCGGCCGACGGTTGGGGCGTGGGCGTCAACTACAACTCCGATCAGGCGGGAGCCGATGCCGTGGTCTCGTCGATCGAGGCCGACGGAGGCCGCGCCGTCGCGGTCGGCGGTGACATCGCCGATCCGGCGGTTCCCGATCAGCTTTTCAAGGCGTGCGAGACGCACTTCGACTGCCCCGTCCTGGTGCTCATCAACAACGCCGGCATCACCCGTGACGACCTCACCCCGTCGCTGGACGACGAGTCCTGGGACGCGGTCATCCAGACCGATCTGAGCGCCGCGTTCCGTCTCACGCGCCGGGCGCTGCGGCCGATGATGCGCGCGCGCCAGGGCCGGATCGTCAACGTGTCCTCGGTGGTGGGGCTGCGCGCGAATCCCGGCCAGGCCAACTACTCGGCCGCCAAGGCCGGGCTCATCGCGCTGACCAAGACCTCCGCGGTCGAGGTGGCCCGGCGCGGGATCACGATCAACGCGGTTGCCCCGGGACTGATCGAAACCGACATGATGGCCGGCGCCTCCGCCGACCTCGTCGACCACATCCCCGCCCGCCGGGTCGGGACGCCGGAGGAGGTCGCCGCGTGCGTACGCTTCCTCACGTCCGACGCGGCGAGTTATGTAACCGGTGCGGTGCTATCCGTTGACGGTGGCCTGGCCGCGTGACCATGAACAACAAATCGAGGAGCAAACACACATGTCAGTGACAACGGAGCAGGTGGAGAGCCGGGTCGTCGAGACGCTGGCCAGCTTCGGCCCCGACGAGAGCCAGATCACTCGCACGGCGACGTTCGAGGAGCTCGACATCGACTCGCTCGACCTGGTCGAGCTGGCCCAGGTGGTCGAGGACGAGTACGGCGTCGTGCTCAAGGGCGAGGACATGAAGGACCTCAAGACCGTTGGCGACGCCATCGACCTCATTGTGGAGCGGGCGGGCTGAGTGGGTTCCATGCCGGACAGACGTAAGGTCGTCGTCACCGGGCTCGGAGCGGTCACGCCGCTCGGGATCGGTGCGACCACGCTGCACGAGCGGTGGGCCCACGGCGAGGTCGGCATCGCCGATGGCCGCGCAGCCTGCCGCGACTTCGACGCCAAGGACCACCTGTCCGTCAAGGAGGCTCGCCGCCTGGACCGCTTCGCCCAGCTCGCAGTCGTTGCCGCGGGCGAGGCCTTGGCCGAGGCCGGCTGGGACGATGGTGGTGAGGGACCCTATGACCCGACGCGCGTCGGTTGCGTAATCGCCACGGGCATCGGCGGCCAGTCGACGCTCGAGGCTCAGCTTGACGTGATGCGGGAGCGGGGCGCCAGGATGGTGTCGCCGCTGGGCATCCCGATGTACATGCCCAACGCAGCGGCCGCCGCCGTGACGATGAGGTACAAGCTGCGCGGCCAGAGTTACGCCGTCGTGTCGGCCTGCGCCAGCGGCGCCCACGCCGTGGGCTCCGCGCTCCGGATGATCCAGTACGGCGAGGCCGACGCGGTCGTCTGCGGCGGTGCCGAGTCGGCGCTCACGGACTTCTCCTTCGCGTGCTTCAACTCGATGGAGGCCCTGTCTCCGCAGGGGATCTCGCGGCCGTTCGATGCCCGCCGTGACGGCTTTGTCATGGGCGAGGGCTCCGGCATGCTCGTCCTGGAGGATGAGGAGTCCGCGCGGGAGCGCGGCGCCACCATCCTCGGCGAGGTGGCCGGCTACGGCTCCACCACCGACGCCCACCACATCACCGCGCCCGAGCCGACCGGCGGACCCCAGTCGCGCGCCATCGAGCTCGCGCTGAGCGACGCCGGTGCGGACCCGTCGCAGCTCGACTACATCAACGCCCACGGCACCTCGACCCAGCTCAACGACGCCGCCGAGACCAGGGCGCTGAAGACCGCCCTGGGCGCCGAGGCCAGGCGGATCCCGATCTCCTCGACCAAGTCGTCGATCGGACACACGCTGGGTGCGGCGGGCGCCGTGGAGGCGGTGGCCACCTTCCGTACGCTCATCACCGGCGTCATCGCGCCGACAGTGGGGTATGAGGTCCCGGACCCCGAGCTCGACCTCGACTATGTGCCCGGCGAGGCGCGGCCGCTGGTGACCGGCAACGGCCACCCGCCGCTGGCGCTGTCCAACTCGTTCGCGTTCGGCGGTCACAACGTCGCCCTCGCGCTGCGCGGAGCGGCCAAATGAGCGCGACCGCACTGGGTCAGGCGGGGACCGGTTCCGGGGAGCGGCTGTCGCCGCTCGAGCGCTTGGAGGCGCTGTGCGATCCCGGCTCGCTGCGCGTCCTGCGGTCGCGCGCCCGGTCGGCGCGGCTGGGCGACCGCGCCGTGGACGGCGACGGCGTCGTCGGCGCCACCGGAGCGGTCAATGGCCGCCCCATCGCCTGCTACGCGCAGGACGGGCGATTCCTCGGCGGCTCGCTGGGCGAGCGCCACGCCGACACGATCGTGCGCGTGCTCAGCACCGCGCAGCGCGCGCGCATCCCCGTGGTCGGGTTCGTCGAGTCCGGCGGGGCCCGCATGCAGGAGGGCACCGCGGCGCTGGCCGGCTACGGGCGGATCTTCCGCGAGACGGTGGCCCTCACCGGTGTGGTGCCGCAGATCTCCATCGTGTCCGGCGCCTCGGCCGGCGGGGGCGCCTACTCGCCGGCGCTCACCGACCTCATCGTGATGACCCAGGACGCGGCGATGTTCCTCACCGGCCCCGGTGTCGTGCGCGAGGCCCTCGGCGAGGAGATCGATGCGGCGGGCCTGGGCGGCCCTCAGGTCCACGACCGCAACGGCGTCTGCCACCTGGTCGAGCGCGACGAGGCCTCGGCGGCCCTGCGCGTCCGCGAGCTGCTCTCCTACCTGCCCTCGTCGGCGGGTCAGACCCCGCCGCGTGGCATCCCCACTGCGCCCTCGGAGCCGGACCCCGGCGTGTTCGTCCCCAGCGAGCCCCGCAGCAGCTATGACGTCCGCGACGCGCTGGGCGCGATCGTGGACCGGGAGTCGCTGCTGGAGCTGCGACCGCGGTGGGCCCGCAACACCCTGACCGCGCTGGCCCGCCTGGACGGGCGGCCGGTCGGGATCGTGGCCAACCAGCCCCGCTACCTGGGCGGGGTGCTGGACGCGGAGGGCTCGGAGAAGGCCGCGCAGTTCGTGAACTTCTGCAACTCGTTCGGCGTGCCGCTGATCGCGGTGGTCGACACCCCCGGTTTCATGCCGGGCTCCAAGCAGGAGAAGGCCGGCGTCATCCGCCACGGCGCGTCGCTGGTGCGCGCGTTCGCGGCGGCGCGGGTCCCCAAGCTCACGGTCGTGCTGCGCAAGTGCTACGGCGGCGCCTACATCACGATGAACTCGCGTGATCTCGGTGCCGACCTCGTGCTCGCCTGGCCCAATGCGGAGCTGGGCATCATGGGCGCCCGGGCGGCGGTGGGCGTGGTCAACCGGCGCGAGTTGCACGCCGCCGAAGACCTCGAGGCCGAGCGCGACCGCCTGGCCGACCTCTACGCCGAGGAGCACCTGCGCGCGGAGGCCGCGGCCACCGAGGGCTTCGTCGACGAGATCATCGAGCCGTCCGAGACCCGCGACCGGCTGGCGTGGGCCCTGCACTCGTTCGCGGCCGGCGAGGTCGGTGAGGGCGCGTGATCCTGGAGGGCAAGCGCCTCCTGATCACCGGCGTCATCACCAAGGACTCCATCGCCTACCACGCGGCCGAGCAGGCGCAGAAGGAGGGCGCCGAGGTGGTGCTCTCGAGTTTCGGGCGCGTCAAGCGAATGACCGAGCGCGCCGCCCAGCGCCTCCCGCAGCCGGCCGATGTGCTCGAGCTCGATGTCAACAAGCCCGAGGACTTGGAGGCGCTCACCGAGTCGGTGCGCGAGCGCTGGGGGGGAATCGACGGGGCTCTGCACGCGATCGCGTTCGCCCCGCAGGACGCGCTCGGCGGCAAGTTCATGTCCGCCCCGGCCGAGTCGGCCGGACAGGCCTTCCAGACCAGCGCCTACTCGTTCAAGGCGCTCGCGGCGGCGCTGCAGCCGTTGATGTCGCGCGGGTCGGCGCTGGTGGGCATGGACTTCGACGCCACCGTGGCCTGGCCGATCTACGACTGGATGGGCGTGGCCAAGGCGGCGCTCGAGTCGGTGGGGCGCTATCTGGCCCGCGACCTCGGTCCCGAGGGGATCCGGGTCAACCTCGTGTCGGCCGGTCCGCTCGGAACGGTCGCCGCGCAGGGGATCCCGGGGTTCGAGCAGCTCGCCGACCTGTGGCGACGGCAGGCCCCGCTGGGCTGGGACGTCGCTGACCCGGTGCCGGTGGCGCGCACCATCTGCTGGCTGCTGTCGGACTACTCGCAGGCGATCAGCGGCGAGATCGTCCACGTCGACGGCGGCTTTCACGCCGTCGGCGCGCCGAGTCAGCCGGCCTGACGGCGCAGCTCAGCGCAGCCGGAAGGCGTGCCGGGCCACCGTCTTGCCACCGTGGACGACGACCACCGTGTAGCGGCCGGGCTTGGGCATCTTGCCCTTGACCCGCAGCACGACGCGCCGCTTGTGGGTGCTCACGCGCGCGACCCGCATGGTGTCGGCCACCTTGCCGCCGCCGCGCAGCCTGACGGTGAGCCTGGTCAGGGTGCCCGTGGTGGTCCACAGCTGGATGGCCACGCCGTGCAGGCTGCGCCTGGCGCCGACGAAGTGGAGCTTGAGCTCGGGGGTGGGCTTGGAGATGACAACCGGCGCGAGCGAGTTACCGGCCGCGATCGAGCCGCAGCCGTTGGTGGCCGGGACGCCGGTCAGCCTGGCCGTGAGGAAGCCGAACGCTCCGAGCTCGAACGGCACCGCCGCGTTGTCATGGTCCTGCCCGCTGTAGGTGTTGAACTGCACCGACACGCCGCGCTGGCAGTACGTGTGGGCGAGCGCCTCGTCGTCGTTGGCGATCATCACGCCGTCACCGGTGCCGTCCTTGTTGCCGACGCCGATGAACAGCGGCCCTTTGGGCGTGCCGGTGCGGCCCATGATGAGGTGGTTGATGGTGTCGGCGAACACCGGAATCCCGAGGAAGTCCTGGTACCTGGCCTTGAGCAGCTTCTGGACGGTGAGGCCCGGATAGCTGCCGAGGAAGTTGTTGATGCACTGGCTGGAGACCGTGTTGGTGATCTGCACGCCGTCGGGGGAGAGGTAGGGCCTGATGTTGATGCCGAACCCGCGCCCGACCCCCACGAGCACCGCCGGAATGACGCCGGACCAATCCGGGCTGCCGTTGACATAGGTGAGGTTGTGGGCGAAGTCGACGGGGATGCCGCCCTCGGCCACACCGACGATGTCCACGCCGGGGGCGTACTTCGGCGCCAGCTCGGAGGCGAACTCGGTGGCAATGGATCCGCCCGAGTACCCGACCAGCCCCACCGGGGTCGTGGCTCGGGGCACGTCGAGGAGGTTCTCTGCAGCGCGGACGCCGTCCAGCGTGTTGTAGCCGGACTCCTGACCGGCACCCCAGTCCAGGTTGGTGCCCTCGTAGTCGGTGTCGACGACGGTGTACCCCGCGGCGACGTAGCTCCCGATCAGCGTCTGCTCATCGGAGTCATAGCCCGAGTTGCCGCCCTGCAGGGTGTAGGACGGATCGCAGACGGAGCCCAGCGCGTCGTAGGCGGTCTGGTAGGAGACGATCCGCGTCACCGGTGCCGGGGTGGCCGGCTGGATGATCGTCGCCACGGTGGCCGTCGGCTGGCCCTGCTCCCCAGTGGTCCGGAACAGGACCTGGGTCGCGCTGATCGGGGTGGACGTGCCGAGATCGGCATCGGGGATCGTGCGCTGGCGCAGGATCGACCCCGGCGCCAGGCCGCTCAGGTCCGCCGCGGAGTAGCTGTAGAAGGGGTCGGCGGAGGGCAGCGGCGGGTCGGCCTGCGCGGCCCCCGCCGCGAGGGCGACCGCCCAGAGAACCAACGCGCAGCCGACCACGAGCCCCAGTGGTGAAAGGCGTCCCGGCAACGACAGCACCTGCTTGCGACGGCTCACGATTCGGCTCCTTCCTCAGCGACAGCCCTGCCCCGATGAATGGCCCTATACCCGCTCCCGGTCACCGCCATGCGGGGCGGCGCGGATGTCGTCTACCGGAACAGGTCCGCGGCGGCGTCGCGCAGGAGCGGGATGACGCCGGGGCCATCCTGCGCGGTGACGTGGCGCCCAGCGCCGCCGACGAGCACCGCGGGCTGCATCGCGTCCTTGGCCCGGGCGAGGTCGGCGGCCGCGGCCAGCTCGTCGGCGACCGCGATCCAGGTCGCCCTGAGCTCGCGCCCGCGGGCGTCGGTGCGCCCGCGCCAGTCCTCCAGCGGCGCCAGTCCGGCGCAGCCGATGGCCACGTCGACCTGGCCGTTGCGCCAGGCGCGTCCGAAGGAATCGGTGATGAGGACCGCGGGGGCGACTCCGAGGCGCGTGCGCAGGCCGGCGCGCAGCCGCCTCGCGGAGTCGTCGGGATCGACGGGGAGCAGGATCACCGTGTCGTCGTCGGGGGCGTTGGAGGCATCGACGCCGGCGTTGGCGCAGACGAAGCCGTGGTGGGTCACGCTGATGAGGACCCCGCGGGTGGCGCGGCGGACCTCGCGGGTCTCGTCCAGGACCACCTGCACGTGGCGGGGGTCCTTGTCCAGCTCGGCCGCCAGCGCCCGGGCGCGCTCGGTCACCGTGACCTGCGACAGAGCGCGGGTGCGGCCCTCGGCTTTGGAGATGAACTTGTGTGCCACGACCAGCACGTCCGCGTCCGACGGCGCGCCCGAAATCATTGCGGCGGCGATGAGTTCGGCGGGATCGTCGCCGGCGCGGATCTCAGGCAGCCCGTCCAGCGCCACGGCCGTGATCGCTGCGCCCATGCGAGGGTGGTCAGGCGCGGCTGCGCGCGAGCTGTCGCAGCATGCCGCGGGTGTGGGCCGCGCCGCCGCGAGTGTCGTCCAGCGTCGTCTCGACCGCCTGGAGGTCCTCCGGGGTGTCGAGGTCGAGCGCCAGCGACGCCACCTCGACCGTATGAGCCGTGATCCCCGCCGCCGACGCATGGCGGTGGTGGCGATCGTGGCTGCCCGGGCCGAACGACGGCTTCATCGCGTCGGGCGGCTGGAGCAGGAGCGCGTTGGTGCCGGTGCCGTGGCGGTCGGGCACGATCAGCACGGAGGGCGGATCCACCGGGCGGGCGATCAGCTCGTCGAGCTCGACGGGGTCGAGCAGCGGGGTGTCTCCGGGGACGAGGAGCACGCGCTCGGCGCCCAGTTCGATGGCCATGGCGATGCCGCGGCCGGCGGCGTCGTTGTGGCCGCTGTCCTCGTCGTCGGCGACCAGTGCCCCGTAGCCACCGGCGATCCGCTGGGCGTTGTGGTCCCGCGAGACGACGAGCACCTGGTCCACCAGCTTGGCCCGGCGCAACGCGACGAGTACGTCGGAGAACATCGCCTCCACCAGCGCCCGCCGGGGGCGGGGATCAAGCTCCTCAGCGAGCCGCGTCTTGGCGTCGTCGAGCGTCTTGATCGGGAGGATCGCGAGGGTCGTCACGGCAGGTACACGCTAGCTGGCGATCGGGCGGACCCAGTAGGTACGCGGAATGTGCGCTGTCATTTCCGTAGTCCCAGCGCGAATTGGAGCGTCTGCTCGGCCACACGGCGCCGGGCGGGGGCGTCGTCCATGAGCACGCTGGTCTCCAGCACGGGCAGCGCGCGCGTGCGCTCGTCGGCGACGAGGCCGTCGACGATGCCGGCGTAGGTCTCGGCGATCCCGGTGCTGGAGACGGTTCGCCGCGCCCACCGGAGGAAGGCCTCGGTCGGGCCCTTGAGAACCTGGCCCTTGACCAGCGGGCTGACGGCGACGACGGCGGCGGGGCTGGCGGCGAGCGCCCCGGTGACGCCGGGGAGGGCGAGGATCGGACCGATGGAGATGATCGGGTTCGACGGCCCGATGACGATCGCCCGCGCGCTCGCGATGGCCTCGAGCACCTCGGGCGTGGGCGCCGCCGCGCGCGCGTGGCGGAAGTCGACGTCCTGGATGGGCCCCTCGCCGCGTCGGCGGATGAGGAACTCCTGAAGCGAGAACCAGCTGCCGTCGGCCATGACCCGGGTGCGCACCGGCTTGTCTGACATCGGCAGCACCCGGGCGCGGACGCCCAGTGCGGCGCAGATGCGTGCGTGGGCCTCGGTCAGGCGTGCGCCGTCGGCCAGCGCGCGGGCTCGCTCGATGGCGATGGCGAGGTCCCGGTCGCCCAGGTTGAACCAGACGTCGACGCCGAGCTCGCGGAGCCCGTCCATCACGGAGAACGTGTCGTCCTTGAGCCCCCAGCCACGTGCGTCGATTCGATCAGCGAGCCAGAAGGTCACCAGGTCCGGGTCGGGGGAGACGTAGGCCCCGTAGATGTCGATGTCATCGCCCGTGTTGGCCACGACGACCAGATCATCGGCGCCGACGACGTCGAGCATCCCGCGCGCCAGCTTCGCTCCACCGGTCCCGCCGGCGAGCACGACGACGGGCCCGTGCACTCAGTCCAGGCCCGTGATCTTGATGCCCGCCCGGGCCTTGTGGCGGACGTTGATGGAGATGAGCAACGGCGTGAACTGCTCGACGATGCGCGCCATCTCCAGCGGGCCGCAGTCCACCCCCCGCAGCCCGTCGATCTTGTCGACGAGCTCGATGACCTTGGTCTTGTCGGCCTTGCGGTCACCGCAGACGAGGACGTCCTCGTCGAGCTGGTGATCGAGGTCGGTGAGGAGCGCCGCGCTGACGGTGTGAAAGGCCGAGACGACGCGGACGCCCTCCGGGACCATCTCCTGGGCCTGCTGTGCCGCGGAGCCCTGCCACACCCCGAGCGTGCGCGTCGCCTTGCCGCTCACCGCGGCCGCGAGTGGCACCGTGGCGTCGATCACCAGCTGCTCGTGTCCGAGCGCCTGCTTGAGGTTGGTCAGCGTCTCTGAGTGGGAGCGGAAGGGGACGCTGAGGATGACGATCTCGGCCCCCTGCACGGCGTCGGCGTTCTCCGCCCCGGTGACGGTGGCGCCCGGGACCTCGGCCCGCGCCCTTGCCGCCGCCTCCTGCGCGCGGCCGCCGTCACGCGAGCCGATCACGATCGGGACGCCGGCGCGTCCGAGCCGGACGGCCAGTCCGAAGCCCAGCGCTCCCGTCCCGCCCACTATGCACACGGGGGATGACACGAAGTCCGGCAGTCTATGGGTCGGCGGCTCGGCGGAGGGTCCCGCAGGCCTATAGTCCGGACGAGGTTGCACAGAAGGGCGATGGGAATTCTGGTGGTGGGGTTGCTGGCGGTGGCCGTCTCCGGCGGCTGGGCGGATGCCGCGCGCCCGGCGCCCCTCCCGCTCGCCGTCAGGACCGCATCGGTCACGCAGTCGGGCCAGGACGTCGTATGGAGCCTGGAGATGCGGACACCGTTCTCGCCCGAGTCGCTGGGCCCGGCCGGGCGCACGCTGTGCCTGCTGATCGAACGCGTCGATGACGACGAGGCCACCGGACAGCTCTGCCTGGTGGGACCGCGTGCCGGGGGGGCGACCGCCCGCCTTGAGTTCCGCCGGATCATCGGCACCGCTCCGGGCCAGGCCCGTCTCGGGCCGCCCTCGATCATCGCCGCCACCATCACCCGGGCAGGGTCGCGACAGCTCACGGTGACGTTCCTGCCGTCGACGATCGGAGTCGGCTACACACCGATCCGCTGGCAGGTGCGCAGCACCCTTGCGGTGCCGCACTGCGCCACGCCGAAGGGAACCGCGTGCGTGACCCTCTGGCCCGCGAAAGGCGATGTCGCGCGGCTCCATCCGCCTCAGCCCACCGGCTGCACCGCCACCGGGGCACCCTTCGTGGGCGGCATCACGACCAGCACGCGAGAGATCGCCCTCACGTTCGACGACGGCCCGTGGTACCAGACCCCGGAGTTCCTGGCGTTGCTCGAGCGCTACAGGGTCCCGGCGACGTTCTTCGAGATCGGCGAGCACATCGCCACCTACGGCGAGGGCGGCGCGATCGAGCGGCGGATGCTCGCCGACGGCGACATGATCGGGGACCACACCTGGAGCCACATCGTGGTCGCGGAGGGCGGGCCCGTGGCGGCATCGCAGATAGAGGAGGCGGCGGCCGCCATCCGCAGCGCCACCCACGGATTCACGCCGTGTCTGTTCCGCGCCCCGGATGGCTCGGTCAGCCCAGCTCTCATCGACGAGGCGCGATCGCTGGGGTTCACCACCATCCAATGGGATATCGACCCACGTGACTGGGCCCTGCCCGGCGTCGGCGAGATCGAGGACAACGTGCTTGCCAACGCACACCCCGGGGCCATCGTGATCATGCACGACGGCGGTGGTGATCGGTCCGAGACCCTTGACGCGCTGCCCGACATCATTCACACGCTCCGCGCGCGCGGCTACACATTCGTGACGGTCACGCAGCTGCTGGGGCAGCACTTGACCTACCGCTCGTAGAGATCGTCGCCAGGTCGGCGTCGATCGCATCGACCAGCGTCAGGGCGAAGTGGAGGAGGGCATCGGGTGCCCCCGGGTCCAGCGCCGGCGGGGTGTCGCCCGCCTGATGGGAGCGGGGCGCGAGCCCGCGGCCGTCGAGGCAGCCGATGCTGAGTGCCGGGATCCGGCGCGCCCGAGCGGGCAGCGCGGGCGAGGTGCCGCGGCCCCGGTGGGGACGCGCCGGTCCGCCGGTCTGGGCGGCGAGCCCGCGCAGTCGCGCCGGGTACCTCAGCGGCAGGAGCGGCCCATCGGAGACCCACCAGCGGGGCCGGCCGGAGCCGGCGGCGGCGATCCCGAGCACGATCGTGTTGGCAGGGCGCAGCTCGGCGCGGCGCGCGCGCAGGTGGCGGCGAAGCCCCACCATGCCGGCCTCGCCGGCGCCCTGGAGCACGAGCTCGACGTCCAGTCGCTGAGGCGGCGCCGCGTCGAGCGCGCGCACGAGGGCGATCGCCACTCCGGCCCCCGTGCCGTTGTCGCCCGCGGCCGGGCCGAACGGCGCGCCGCCGAGCTCGAGCAGAAGTGCCAGCGCGAGGACGAGGGCGGCGGTCGGGATGAGCTGCACAACCCCGATCGGGGTGCCGGCGGTGCCGCCGTGGCGCACCACGGCCACCGCGACCAGCCAGGCCATGGCGATGACCAGCCAGCCGGTCCACCCGGGGGTCAGCGGGCCGGTCAGCCGCCTCAGGCGCGCCACGGGCGTGCGCAGCCAGTTGCGATAGACGAGGCCGGTGCGCCCCGCGTCGTAGTTGGCGGTGACGATGAGGCGGACGCGCGCCGGCGTGCCGCCCGCGGCGCCCGGCGGGGCCGGGGCGCTCGGCGGGGCCGAGGCGCCTGGCGGGGTCGGGGCGCGGCTGACCACGTTCTGGCTGGCGTGCTCGCGGGTCAACCGGCGTCCGGGCGAGTATCCGGTGAGCCCGTCGGCGATCACGCATAGCAGTGCGCCGAGCACGACCGCACCTCCGAGGAAGCCGTGGTGGACCGCGAGCAGGCTGCCGACGATCGCCGCCAGGGTGTGCCACGCCTGGGCGAGAGCCCAGTTGGGCCGGCACCAGAACGTCTGCAGCGATGCCGGGCGGCGGCCGCCGCGCAGCTGGCCGGCCAGCCACACGGCCGCGCGGCGCTCGGCGTCGGTGCCGGCGCCCCGTCGCGTGAATCGGGTCAGCTGTGTGGCGGTGTCCAGGGCCTGCATGGAGGCGGATGATCTCAGGGGCGGCCGGGCGTGCGCCGCCGATCTAGTACAACGGTGCGAGATGAGCGTCTCCGAAGAGGAACTTCTGGCCGTCGCGCACGAGGCGGCGCGCGCCGCGGCGCAGGAGCTGATGTCCCGGTTCGGGGGCCACGTGAGAGGCGTGCGGACCAAGAGCACCGCGACCGACCCGGTCTCCGAGGCCGACCTCGCCGCCGAGGCGGAGATCCGCCGTGTCCTGGGCGAGCGGCGCCCCGCCGACGCGATCCTCGGCGAGGAGGGCGGGGCGACCGGCGACGGCGAGCTGCGCTGGATCGTCGACCCCCTCGACGGCACCGTCAACTTCCTGTTCGGGATCCCGCAGTTCTCGGTCAGCGTCGCCTGTCAGGACCGCGCGGGCATGGTCGTCGGCGTCGTCCTGGACCCGGTCCGCGGGGAGACCTTCGCTGCCGCTCGCTCGGGGCCGCCGACGCTCAACGGCGAGACGATCGCCGGCTCCGCGCGCGATGACCTCGCGACTGCGCTCGTGTCCACCGGCTTTGCCTACGACGCCGCCGTCCGCGCCAAGCAGGCGGTGGTGATGGGCCGGGTCCTACCGCGCGTCCGCGATATCCGGCGGGCCGGGTCGGCCGCGCTCGACCTCGCCTGGCTCGCCTGCGGGCGCTACGACGGCTATTACGAGCGCGGCGTCAACCTCTGGGACTACGCCGCGGGGGGCCTGATCGCCTCACGCGCCGGCCTTGTCGTACGTGAGCTCGACGCCTCCGACGACGGGCCGGCGGGCCTGGCGGCGGCGGCCCCGGCCCTCATCGACGAGTTGCTGGGCCTGATCCTCGACGGCGCCCAGCCCTAGACTTGGCCTCCACCGCGGCGGTGGTGGAACGGTAGACACGATGGATTCAAAATCCATTGGCCGAGAGGCCGTGAGGGTTCGAATCCCTCCCGCCGTATGTGCGCGGAAAGGATTTGGGACCCACGGCCCATCCGAGGGCCGCGGGTCCCATGATCACGTGCTGATGGGGGCACATCAACACGCGGATAGCGTCCCTGCTGATGGAAGATTCTGGACGTGGCCGGAGATTCCTGGGCTCACACGTAACTTTTGGATCGCTTCCACGTTCTAGATGAACTTGGGGCGCGGTTCCCAACGGTGGAGCAGCCCGGGGCGCTTGATCAGCGTCCTGGGAGCAACCCACCGCATTCCCACCGCTCGGTGCCGCGGCCGGATCAGGCGCCGGGCGGGTTGACCGGGACCGCGAAGGCGACGGTGTCGACGTCCGTCATGGTCGAGCACTGCAGGTACCAGCGGTAGTCGACGCCCAGACCGGCCACGAAGTCCGGGATGACCACGAGGTCGTCGGGCTTGTGGTAGCAGGCGATCGCCAGGCGCGGGCGCTGGCTGCGGATCGTCTCCGCGGCGCCCTGGAGCACGCCCAGGTCCGCGCCCTCGACGTCGACCTTGAGGAAGTCCACGCGCGGGATCGCGCCGCTGCGGACGAGGTCGTCGATGGTCTGGGTGCGCATTGGGATGGACTCGAACTCGCCGGTGCTGCCCGCCTGGGTCTGCAGCGTGGCGCCCGCGGCGATCACGTCGGGCATCCACACCTCGACGCCGGGCTCCGGGCCGAGCGGATCGGTCCAGACCTGGATCCGCGCCGCCAGGTCGGGGTTCAGGGCCAGGTTCTGCTCGAGCAGGCGGCGATTGCCGGGCGTCGGCTCGAAGGTGTGCACCATGCCCGTGGGGCCGGCCGCGTGCGCGAACCACAGGGCGGTGTCGCCCCAGCATCCGCCGGCGTCCAGGACGACATCGCCATGACGGGGCTTGGCGGGGACGGACTCGTCGCGGTAGGCGTACTGCGAGAACGCCATCGTCGAGGCGAGCGGCAGCGGGGACCCGATCACCTCAAACGGGAGCCCGAACGGCCGTAGGTCGTAATGGTGGATCTGCCACTCGACGGGCATGCCCGGGAAGTGGGTGACGAAGCCCTTACGCAGCGCGTGGGCGCCGAGGGAGATGACCGTGCGCCGGTACTGGTCGGGCTCGAGCTGGAGGCGCACGTGGACCGGGCCGAGGGCCCGGTAGGCCAGGAACCGCAACAGGAGCCCGCGGCTGGCCTCGTCGCCCAGCGCATTCCAGAGGGTCGTCGCCCGCTCGAGGACGGTGAGCTGCTCGTCGATGCGCTGTCCCACCAGCGCGGGATCGGGGAGCTCGACCCCGAACGGCTGGAAGAGGTAGTCGACGTTGTCGGGCAGATGGGTCGCCTGCGCGTTGGCGACGATCTGGAAGAAGCGGGCGCGGCGCGGGTGGTCGGGCGCGGCCGGTCCTTCGCCGAGATCAGGCACGGCGCGAAAGGCTACGCCGTCGAGGCGACGGGCCCGTGCGACCGCTACGCCGTGGCGGCCGAGGGGCCCCGCGCGATCGGCTTGGAGCCGCGGCGTCGGGCCTCCTCTTCGGGCACCTCGAGCTCCACGTTCCAGCCCTGGGAGAAGCCGATCATCGCGAACACGATGAGCGCGATCTCCACCGGGATGATCAGCAGCGTGATCGTGCCGAGCACGTCGGTGCTCAGGCCCGAGCCGCCGAACAGCGACTGGGCGGCGGCAAAGCCATGGTGGTTGCGGTCAAACCAACTGGTGCCGTCGAGCCCGAGGCCGGCGATCACGGCGATGATGAGCAGCAGGATGGCCAGCGCGGCGGCGATCGGCAGGATCCCGCGGGCCCAGCGCAGGATGTAGAACGCCAGGACGATGTAGACGGCCGACCAGATGAAGTTGACCGGCTTCATCCCCTGGAGCTTGCTCCACCCGCCGATGGTGAGGATCATCATCAGCACCACCGAGGCGATGAGCAGCGCCACGACGATGAGCTTGGTCAGCTTGCAGATCGCCTTGTCCCGGTTGGGATGGATGACCGCGTAGCCGGGCCGGACGTTGCGCACCTGAGCCACGGAGCCGGACCTTACCTGCTGGAAGCGCTGGACATGCGCACAGCATTCCCGGTCAGCGTGCCTCACAATCCTCGCCACGCCTCGCGGGCGTGGTGAAACGGTAGACACGCCGGCTTTAGGTGCCGGTGGGCGCAAGCCCGTGGGGGTTCGACTCCCTCCGCCCGCACTCCTCCGCTCGGCTCCGCGGTGGCACTCCGCCTGCGCTCAGAGCCGCGTCGCCACCGATCGCTCCTTGGACCACTGCCAGAGCGCCTTGTCCAGCGTGCGGATCGAGACGCCGGACTGAGCCGCCAACGCTCGGCAGGCCTCCAGGTACCCCAGCCAGAAGCTGATCGGGTATTGGGACCGGGGCTTGACCCCGAGCGACTCCAGCGCCCGGACGTCCAGGATCGGATACAGGGCCGGGAAGGCGAAGTACAGGAGCGTCGAGGCCGTGGGGACGCCGACGCCGCTCAGCGAGAGCAGCGCCTGCATCCGGACGGCCTCGTCGCGCTCGGCGAGGGCGCGGCGGGTGGCGGCGCGCACCGCCGGCTCCGTGTTGAGCGCGACCTTGGGCGCGCTGCGCGGGGTCTTCCACGCGCACACGAGCAGGAACTCGCGGCGCCGGTAGTACCCGCGCACGCGAGCCGCGGCACCGATCGTCTCCCGAGCGCTCTCGTCGACGGTGGGGAAGCGGGCCGCGAGGTCTGGCACCCGCTCGAGCGGGAACTGGATCTCGAATCCAGGCACAGGCCGGTACCATCGCAGGACCTCACAGGGGAGTGAGTTAATGGCTATGCGCGCGGTCTCCAAAACCGTGAATCCGGGTTCGAATCCCGGCTCCCCTGCTTTCCCCGTTGCCCTCGTGATGCGCTCGCACACCGTCTACCGCACGTTCAACACCTCCCGGCGGCGTGAGTTCGTCCGGATCACCGAGGACGTCGCCGAGGCGGTCCGCGACGCCGGCATCGCCGAGGGCATGGCTCTGGTCTGTGCCATGCACATCACCGCCGGCGTCTGGATCAACGACGACGAGCCCGGCCTCCAGGCCGACACGTTGGAGTGGCTGGACAAGGTCGCGCCGCCCAGCTGGGCCGAGCCGGCCAACGATGTCGCCCGGGAGCTGCTGCCCGACCCGGGGGACTACCGCCACCACCGCGGCGGCGAGGACAACGGCGACGCCCATCTGAAGAACCTGCTCGTCCACCACCAGGTGATCGTCCCTGTCACCGAGGGCCGGCTCGATCTCGGCCCCTGGCAGCAGGTCTTCTACTGCGAGTTCGACGGCGGGCGCCCGAAGCGGCTCGTGATCAAGGTGCTGGGGGAGTAGGCCCTGGAGGGCTCGAGGATCTTCGCGCCCGGCGTGCTGGCCGGGCGGGTGGCGCTCGTCACCGGCGGCGGGACGAACCTCGGCAAGGCCGCGGCCGCCGAGCTGGTGCGCTGCGGCGCGACAGTCGTCATCGCCGGGCGCCGGGAGGAGATCCTGGCCGAGACGGCAGGCGAGCTGGGGGAGGGGTGCTCATGGGTGTCCGGGGACATCCGCGAGCGGGCGGGCGCCGAGGCCATCGTCTCCGGCGTGCTGGAGCGCCACGGGGGTCTGGACTTCCTGCTCAACAACGCCGGCGGCCAGTACTTCGTCCCCGCCGAGGCCATCACCGCCAAGGGGTGGAGCGCGGTCCAGCGGCTCAACGTCTCCGGCACGCTGGCGATGTGCCAGGCCGCCTACGAGCTGGCCATGCATGCTTCCGGCGGGACGATCGTCAACGTGACGGTCTCGCCCCACCAGGGCTTTCCGGCGATGGCCCATACCGGAGCCGCCCGTGCGGCGGTTGAGGCGCTCACCAAGGAACTGGCGGCGCAATGGGCCCCTGACGAGGTCGCGGTCAGCGCGATCGCGCTCGGCCGTCTGGCCACCGAGTCGCTGAAGAAGTACCCGGCGGAGCTGTGGCGGCGAGCGGCCGAGTCGGTGCCGCTGCAGCGCCTGGGCGAGGTGGAGGAGTACGGCTGGCTGGTCACGCTCCTGGCCACGCCGATGGGGCGGTCTCTCTCCGGGTCGGTGGTGACGCTCGACGGCGCTCTGGACAACTGGACGGGGCCGTGGCCGCCGCAAGATCTCGTGCGCGACGGCGACGTCCCCACGGAGGAGCGGCGCGGGGTCGCCGCGCCGCCTCCTGCGGGCGACTGACGCTCGACGAAAGTGTGAGGGGCGCGCGGCCGGGGTCCGGGCCGCCGCGGTCCACTCGCGCGTGGCCTGAACCTTGCGTCGCCCTGAGTTCCGCGTCGCCGCCGCCGCACTCGCGCATCCCCTGAGCCAGGCAGCCGCGTTACCATCGGTCGTCCCGCGGGCGAAGTGTTGTGGTTGCACAAAAGCCTTCCAAGCTTTTAGGGCGGGTTCGATTCCCGTCGCCCGCTCTTGCGCCGGTTATCATCGGCGAGTCACGGGGAGTGGCGCAGTCTGGTAGCGCACCCGGCTGGGGGCCGGGCGGTCGCAGGTTCAAATCCTGTCTCCCCGATATAGGAACTAGCTGCAAATCGGAGGTTTCCGGTTTGCAGCTTTTTCATTGGGAATGCCGAGAGGGCATCAAAGGGGCATCAAACCTAACGCTTCGTACGGGGCGGAGAGCGGCCTGAGGCCGTGATGTGCGATGAGGGTTCGGGCGCTGTCCCGTGGTCGGGGGACCCGGCGCCGTCTCACAGACCAACGCTCACTGAACAGCATGTCGGGTCGCGAATCCTGAATGTCACGCCGGGTTCCTCGGCCAGGATTGGGCCGGAAGTCCTCCGGTGCTCGGACCTCGGAATTGGCCGCCGGAAGCTGGTAACGGGGAGGTCGCGACCGCCTGCGCGCAGTCCGCGCGCGTCCGCCGGCGTTCCCACGCCGCCCATGCGGCCATCACGCTGCCAGCGTAGATCCACCCGAGCAGGACGTCGAAGAAGTAGTGCTCGCCCGTGGCCATGAGCGTCAGTCCCATGGCCGGCGGATAGAGCGCAAGCAACGGCCGCACCGGGCGCGGCACTCGAGACCAGAGGAATAGCGCCACCAGCATCGTGGCTCCCGCGTGAAGCGACGGCACCGACGCGACCTCGTTCGCGGTTGCCTGGCCCTCGTTGAACAGCTCGACCGTACTGCCTCCGATCACCTGCCAGCCGTCCGCTGTGGTGCGGGTCACGCCGTGCAGCAGACCCAGGTTGGCGGCCATCCACGGCGGGGCGGCCGGGAACGCGATGTAGGTGGCGACGCCAGCGGCGAAGAGGGTGACGATCCGTCGGGAGAAGCGCACGAACTCCAGCCGGTCGCGCGCCCACAGCAACCCCGCGACGACGAACGGGACGATGAAGTAGGACGTGTAGATCACCGTGAAGGCGACGTCGACCCAGTTGACGACCCTTGGGTCGTTCACGTGCGCCTGCAGCCACTGGGTCGGCGTCGTGCCGAAGAACAGGAAGCGGTCAAAGTCGATCATCGGGCGGAGATGGACGCCGATCCCGAGCGAGTCGGCCGCGCCCCGCGTGAAGTCGTAGGCGCTCAGCAGGATCATCATCGGCAGCCAGTCACGCACGAGCCGGACTACCTGGCGCCATGGCCGGCCAAGCAACACGCAGGCGAGCGCCCCGCACACCCAGACAACGACCAACTCGCGCTGTACCGGAAGCCCATAGTGGGCGCACCAGACCCCGAGCAGAATGAAGTACAGGACGAGGACGCCCCTGCGCACCGCCGCCCAGTGCCTGAACCCTGAGTCGGCCCCGTCCTCGCCGTCGACGGGTGCCAAGTCGGTCGCTGTCACCTAGGAGAATCTAATCCCCCGCGTCCCTCGGTCGACGGTAAGCGACGCGCCGGATCTCAGAGATCGCCCCGAGAGGCCGACAACGGCGTCAGAGGTGTAACGGTCTCACTCATCAACGCTCAGCGGACGTGTCAATCTCGGAATTGGTGAGGAGCGGTACCAACGAGCGCTTGGATTCTGCGCCCTGGTTTGACGTCGGCACGGGCATCGGGGCCCGAGGCCTCCTTTGGCAGTTGGCGCGGCAAGGTCGACACGTCCCTCTACACCCGTAACAAGGTCGACTTCAGCCCAAGCTCCAGCCAAGGCGCCTACGCCGAAGACGGCCTCGGCGCGATGACGGTCTTCGGACTCCTCATGATCCTGTCACTGCTACTGATGTGGCGCCGGGCGCACAAGCGCGGCGGCTTCGGGCGCAAGGCGAGCGCGGTGCTGCGCTCCGTCTACCTGCTGGTGCTCGGCCTCGGCGGATGGTTCATCGGCCTGATCATCGTGCTGGTGGCTTTGCCGACAGTCCCCCTCAACAGCGAACTCATGGCTGTTCTCTCCATCGGCATGCCGATCGGCCTCGGTACCTACTGGGCTTGGGTCAACCGCGACCGGCCGGCCAGGGCCACGAGGATCGGCATCTGGGTCGCGCTGACGGGCGCCCTCGTCGGCGCGCTGCTGGGGTTCAACGCAACAGCCGGGATCATGGCGGTCATCACCACGATCGTCGGAGCAGGTTGCGGTGCGAACCTCGGCCTGATCGCACTCGACGTCGCACAAATCGGCGAGCGGCCGGAGACCGTTCCGGGCGAGCGGCCGGAGACCGTTCCGCCCATCGCCATTCCAGCGATCAAACACTGACCCCCGGAGCGCCGTCCGCGACCGTGACGTTGGCCCCGCTGGGCTGGCCCTGACGGAGTTGCCGTATCCGCAGGCTGCTGAGAACGATGTCATCGTGCGCGTGTATGCCGCTGGGTTTACCCGTGGGGAGTTGGCTTGGGCGGGGACGTGGACTGATCGTGGCGGCCGGGACCGGACGCCGAGTGTGCCCGGGCATGAGGTGTCGGGTGTCGTCGCCGAGTTGGGGTACGGGACCACCGGCCTGACCGTCGGGCAGCGAGTGTTCGGGCTGGCCGATTGGACGCGCAACGGCACGCTGGCGGAGTACGTAGCGGTGGAGGCGCGCAATCTTGCGCCGCTGCCGAGTGGGCGTCGAGCATGCCGTCGCCGCTGGTGCAGTGATCTCTGGACTGACGGCGTGGCAGGCGCTGTTCGACCACGCCCACCTCCTCGCCGGGCAGACCGTGCTGATCCATGGCGCCGCGGGCGGCGTCGGCTCGATCGCTGTACAGCTTGCCCGTCAGGTCGGCGCCCGGGTGATCGGAACCGGCCGGGCCGCCGACAGAGACCGTGCGCTCGGTCTTGGCGTCGATGAGTTTGTGGACTTGGAGACGGACCGCGTGGAGGACGCCGGCGGGGTCGATGTGGTGTTCGACGTGATCGGGGGGGAGATCCTGCAGCGTTCGACCGCGCTCGTGCGCGCCGGCGGCACGCTCGTCACCGTTGCCGAACCGCCCACGATCCAGCCTGAGACCGGGCGGGCGATCTTCTTCGTGGTTGAGGCCGATCGCTCCCAGCTCGCCGAGCTCGCCCAGCGGCTGCGCGACGGACGGCTGACTTCGAATGTGGGGGCAGTGCGGCCGTTGGCCGAAGCTCCCGCCGCGTTCGGCCCCGACGCTCCGCGTGTGTTGGGGAAAACGATCATCCGAGTCACCGAGGGCTGGTAGTCGACCGCGATCGACGACGTTGCTGGCACCGCCGCGGGGAGTTGCGGGTCCTTGACAGTGCAGGTGCCCGTCGCACTCGAGTCCGAGACCCGAGATTCGCCAGTCTGGACACTGTCGGATCAGGCTAGGAGCAGCAGTCTCGACGGGCAGTTTCAGCCGTCTTAGTTGGGGATCCACAATCGGACACTTCGGAGTGGGCTCGACTCCGCCCGGCGTCAATGATCTGACCGTCTCAAATCGCCAACCTGTCGCGCGAGCGCTGAGAGTGTCCGCGAGCTGGGCTGCCTGCTGCCTCTCGATCTAGGCCGACAGTGTCAGAAGCTGTTGCATGGAGACGCCGGGCGCTGACTCAGTGGAGGGCGTCTAGCTGGCTGGTCGGCTGCAGACACGCGCCGAGTTCTGTTTGCACATTGACGGGTAACGAGGCGACCGGGCAGACGTAGGCGGCCGCATCGAGCGCTGGGCGCCACGCCCGTAGACGCGGTGGAAGATTGCCGTCGAGTATCCGGTGAAGCGCCCGCAAGGACGCAGGTGATTGAAGTCGGCTCGGGCGTACGCGTGGTCCGCGGCAAGGATGGTGATGCTCAAGCAGCGAAGCGGGTAGCCGTAGGCCGCTGCGACTCCTGCTGGTCCCTTTTTCGCGCGCCAAGGCACTCGCCACGTGCCGAGCGCCGTCAGGGCCGCCTCGCGGCGTGCCCGCCATGGCGAGGATCGCGGCCAAGAGCACGAGCGCAACGATCGCAGGCCACCGGCTGATCTTCTGGATAGCCCCGGTCCGCTCGCGAAAGGGGCGCGCATCCGGGTCCTCCAGCATCCTGATCTCCACCAGGATCACCTCCGGCGGGTCCGACGACTCGCTCGAACGATCAGGGGCTTCGTTCTTCCCCATAACCCGAGTATCCCGCCGACCGCAAATGCCCAAGCGGACTGCTTAGTCCGACACCGCAAAACGCTCCTTTCCAACTGCAGCAGGGACGGGCCGAGAAACGCGCCTCCGGGTGCGGCACGTCGACGACGCTGCAGGATTGGGGGTCAAGTAGCGGAAGCCACGTATCCGAAGAGGAACGCTCTGCGAATATGGGATTGTGGGCGATGCCCGGCCTTCCGATCTGGCGAATTCCACTATTCATGGGCGTCCGAGCAGGGACGCGCTGCGGCGAGAAACGCGTACTCCACGCGACTGACGCCGGTTCTGCCGTAGCCGCTAGCGTGCGGTCAGCTCGAGCGGGCCGTTCACGCAGGAGTGAGCACCAGGGTCAAGGGTGAACTTGATCCTCGCCGTCCTCCCTGACCCGGTGAACCCGCCTGTCGCGACCACCGTGCCCTGATGACCGGAAGCGCCGTACCGTGTGGATCCTCGGAAAGTCCCGTTGGTCTGGATCCGTAGCAGCGGTACGGGTGTGCCCGGGCCATTCGGGCTCTTATTGGTGCCAAAGATCACCTCGCCGCCGCCACCGTGGCAGGCCCAAGCGCCAATCACGTCCCTCTTAGAGACGAAGCGCATCGTCCGGCCATCTCGGCTCACGTGGAACACGAAGGTGCACGCCAGTCCTTTGGGCGCCGCACATTTGCCCCGGGTCTCGGAGCCCGTGTAGACCGCGTTGGGCTTGGGCTGCGGGGCAGCCGCAGCGGCGGCACCAACGAGCGGAATCGCAGCCACCATCGCGACGCCGCACCAGAGCAATGCCCGACCCCGGCGCTCCACCGCTTTCCGCCCGCTCCCCTCCTTCATATCGCAGTCGTACCACTTCAGCAAGGGCGGGTCAACCGGTCAACGGGCACGGGTCACAGTCATCCGCGCACGCACTCCCGCCCTGAACTGAGCTTCCGCTCCGACACAGGAACACCAACCGAACCGAACGCACGCCTGATGGGCTTCGACGACGGCGATCTCAGTTCTGGTCGGACTTCCCGATCGGCGGCCCCGTTTCGCGTTCGCTGAACGCAGAAATGGGATCCGTCTCATCCAAGGATCCTTGGGTTCGCGCGGTGATCGCAACACCCGCCCAGTTGGAGGGGTTTCTGAGCTATCCGTGCTTGGTGGTTGAGTAGCGCGCCGGTCGACGCGAGAGGGCGTAGACGCCGGGAGCCGTGATCACGCTCGCGCTCGCGCGCCTGCTCATTTCCTGGCGTCCGGGTGGGGTTGGCGGAGAAACGACTCGACCGTTGGCAAGAGCCTCGCCTGGTCCCGGAACAAGAATGCCTGCCCAGCGTCGGGGCAGAGACGGAGCCTGGCGCCGCGGATCAGTTTGGCGAGCGTCTGGCTGTTGGCGACCGGGTCGAGACGATCCTCTGATCCGTCGGCGACGAGCGTCGGCAAGGTGATCGTGGCCGACCGGGTGCCGGCAGGGTCGGTCCCGCTCCACCAGATGTCGACCGGGTGCCGCTGTGCGGCGAGCACGGCCGCTGCAATGGTCGGGGCGGGTGCATAGCTCGAGACCGCCGCGAGATAAGTGTTCTGGGCAGCGACCTGACCGGCCGGACAGAAGGCAGCCATGACCTTTGGCCGGGTCGCCGCTTTCAAACACGTTCCAGCGGACGATCTATCGGCCGGGTATCTGCACCCGTCGAGAGGCCCCGGGTACGATCACGGACACGGGTGCCGCCGGCGCGAACCGCGTTGCGTTCGACGGCCAGACGAAAAGCGCCGGCGCCGCTCGCTCCGGGTGTTTACACCGGTCATCAGCGACCGCCAACGGCCTCTCGGCGCGCTCGAAGCCAGTCCATTTCACCGTCGCCTTGCGCTGAGTAAGACCCCGCCGTTAGCTCACACCATTCAAGTCCCGTAATAGTCAGCCAGTGCGCGCTGGACCTCGCGAACGATGCCGATCCGGTCGGCAAGCCGGATCAGCCCGGGATAGGTAGCGCCGGGACTCACCTCGATCTCAGTGCTGCTGGGCCCCCGGATGATGCGGACGTTTGCCCGGGCGAGCCATCGTCCCTTGACGAGCAATGCGTTTGCATCGCCCGGGACCTCTTTGGTGAAGCCCTTCGAAGCCATCGCCGGCGTAATGCTGTAGCGGGAAGGCAGTCGCTCCCGGAGCGCCGCACGCACATCTTCAGCAGTCAGATTTGGGCGGAGGACTCTGACACTCGACACGGGACGCGCCTTTCATGGACCGACGCTGACAACCTCCCATCCATCGTATGCCGCTTGGCTCCTCGGGTTCACCCGTGGAGCAATCGGTCAAGCTGGCGGGCGGCGGGCCGGCGTGGCTCTGGTGCAGTTACGGCCGGGAATGCGATCGAGACCCGCAGCCCTCCGGCGAGGTGGGGTTGAATCTGGATCGTCGCGTCGTGCGCGTTGGCGATCGCATGGATGATCGAGAGCCCGAGGCCATGGCCGGCGGTGCCGTCGGTGCGGTCAGGTTTCAGTCGCTGGAAGGGCTGTAGTAGCCGGTCGATCTGATCGGCGGGGACAGCGGGGCCGGTGTTGTCCACCGTCAGCAACGTGTGTCGTGCTCGCGTTTCGACGGTCACTCGGACGGTCCCGCCAGAGACGTTGTGGCGCAGCGCGTTCTCGATCAGGTTGTTCACGAGCTGGCGGATCAGGCGTGGATCGCCGGACACCCACGCGGGCGTCAGCGCAGTGTCGATCGTGATTCCCCTGGCGGTTGTTGGTGGCCGAGGGGCCCCGAGCAGCTCGTGGACGATCTCGGTCAGGTTGATCGGCTTACTGCGCTCGATGCCCTGTTGGCTGTACGCGAGCGTGAGCAGCGCTTCGATCAGCTGCTCGTGGTCGCGGCCGGCGTCAAGCACCTCTTGGCAGGTCGCCTTCAGGTCGGCCAACGTGATCTCCGGGTCGGCGAGCGCGAACTGCAGCATCGCCTGGCTCACCGTTAGCGGCGTCCGGAGCTCATGCGAGGCGTTGGCGACGAATGCCCGTTGGGCTGTGAACGAGTCCTCGAGCCGCGCGAGGAGCGCGTCGATCGTGTCGCCGAGGTCCTTGAGCTCGTCCGCTGGGCCCCGTAGCGCAAGGCGACTGTCGAGGCTGGTGGCGGAGATCTCGCGGGTGGTCGCCGTGATCGTTCGCAGCGGACGCAGCACGCGACCGGCGGCGAACCAGCCAAGCAGCCCCGCGAAAACCGCCATGATGCCGAGCGCAATCGCGGACTCGATCTCAAGCTGGTGCAGCTCGCTAACCCGCTGTTGGGTTTCGGCGAGCCGCATGAACTCCTGGCCAGCGGAGGACTCGAGGACGTGGACGACCGAAGCCGGCGCCTGTGGCATGCTCAACGTGGGCGCCGGCAGTGACGTGTATCCGGGGGAACTTGGGTCGACGAAGCGGTGCGGGAGTGCAGGCGGCGGGGGGTCGACGACACCTTCACCTCCGGTGATCCCGTGCGAAACGAGCGTGTAGGTAACCGCCAGCAGAGCCGCGCCGCAACCCAGGAACATGACTCCGAAGAGCAGCGCAAGGCGCACGCGGGCCGTGCGTCGTGATCTGCGTTCGCCCGGCACGAACCGGACCTTGAGGTTCGGACGTCTCATCGTCATCCGCGGATGCGATACCCGGCCTTCGCGACCGTCTCGATGATCGGGGGATCGCCGAGCCGGCCGCGCAAACGGCTCATCGTCGTCTTGACCGCCTGCGTGAACGGGTTGGCCTCGTCATCCCACACGCGGCACAGCAGCGTCTCCGCCGACACCACAGCACCATCGGCCGCCAGCAGCTCCCCGAGGACCGCGAACTCCTTCGGGCTCAACACGAGCGGCGATCCCGCCCGCGTGGCCACGTGCCGGGCCGTGTCGAGTGTCAGGTCGCCGCGCACCAGCACCGGAGGGGTTCGTAGTCGCGCCCGACGCGCGAGCGCCTGAATCCGGGCGATCAGCTCAAACGCATCAAAGGGCTTCGGCAGATAATCGTCGGCGCCGAGCCCGAGCCCCTCGATCCGGTCGGCGACCGTGCCGGCGGCGGTCAGCATCAGCACGCGGCACTGATTCCCCTCGGCCACCAACCGTCGACAGACGATGTCGCCGTGCACAACCGGAAGATCGCGATCGAGCACCACGACGTCGTAGTCGATGACCGCGGCGCGGGCGAGCGCCTCCTCGCCATCGAACGCGAGATCAACGGCCATCCCAACGCGCCGCAGACCCCCTGCGACCGTTGCGGCAAGCTTCCGATGATCTTCGACGAATAGCACTCGCATCGAGTCCACCAGCGAAATCATCGCGTTTGGCGGGACAGAGGACCTCACAATTCCGGACCCTCGGTTGCAAAACAGTAACGGCGCGCGGTTACGCAGGCGCAACCGCAGGTCTCATACAACCGACGCCATGAGCACGATTCGCACACCCCGGGTGAGCCCACTCTGGATCACCATCGCCGTGCTGAGCGGCGCGTCGATCGCCGGCTGCGGCTCGGTCGGCGTCGCAAGCGATGCCGGCACGAACAATGTCTCAAGCGCGATCCCGTTCGACCAGTGCATGCGGTCAAACGGCGTCCCAAACCTCCCTGACGGCCCGATCACCGCGGCCAGCCGCGTCAAGGTTCAGTCACCGGCCTTCCGGACCGCTCTGAACGCCTGCCAGAAGTACCTGCCCCCCCGCACATCCCCTGCACCAATACCGGAAAGCGTGCGGCAGCAACTACGCCTACTCGCGAAATGCATGCGCGCGAGCGGCGTCCCCAACTTCCCAGACCCGGATGCGAACGGCAACATCCAGTTCCCCATAGACAGCCCCATAACCAACTCGCCGGCCTTCCAACACGCACAAGACGGACCATGCAAGAAGTACAATGGCCGCTGAGTCACGGCCGAACGCTCGCTATTCGGACTGGCGCCCGAGGATCGCCACGAACCGATCGATCCGACGATCTGGCGAGCTGAGCGCCTGCGTGCCGAAGAACCGCCCGTAACAATGGAGATACGCCGCGAGCTCGAACGCGGGCCTCGGCCGACCCCTGGAATCGCCAGAATCGCGTCACCAACGCAGTCCAACCGGAGGGAGCGTCGCATAGCCGATCGCTCATCGGACGCCCGCGGCCCAGTGGTCTCACCGACCAACGATCACTGCGACGCTCCGTTTCAACGGCGAGCGCGCCGGGGTCCGCGTCCGGACGAGCGGAATGTCGATTATCCAAAGTCGGATCTTCAGACAGATGTCTCGGCGGACTCTCCGACGTCAGCGGAAAGTTCCGGACGGTCGAATCTGCGTCTCAGCTTTCCGACGAGACCCTCGAACAGTGGATACACGCCTGGCCCATAGGCTTCGTGGATCGCGGGTCTCCACATCTCCCATCGCTCGATCAGGGTACGCCCCACGAGCAGCTTGATCAGCTCGAGGTCGAAGGCGCCCTGGCTCTCGAGCGCGGCGAGCTGCTCGAAGTAATCAAGCTCGCGGTAGAGCACGTACGCCTCAGGAGCATCAGCCGCGACGTAGGCGGCAAACGCGTCGCGCAGCTCGTCGGCCGACTTGAATCGCCCGACCAGTCGACGCGCCTCCACGAGGGCATCCTCGTTCCACCGTCGAAAGAATTCGGCGGCCATCAGGGCTTCTCGGCTCCTGCGAGCCTCTCGGACCTGTTGTGCCGCGAATACCGCGGCGATGAATCCGCCAACCAAGCCGATCGCCAGGATGGAGGTCGCGATCGCGGTCACCTCCGCCCAGTCGGCGGCCGTGACTAGCAACTCTCACCTCCCGTGGATGCCATGCGACCCGGCTGCGCCCGCACCATAGGGGAGCACGATACGGAATTCGCGCTCCACGGCAGGGACGAAGGCAGGACCACGCTCATCGACGCTCAGGGTTCTGATCGGATGCAGGAGAACGAGCGCGCCGACGAAGCACGCTCGCCGAAGGCGATCGCTAAGCACACGCCCAGAACGTCCGATCAGGCGTCCCGATCAGGGGTTTCGGCACGGCAATACGGGAAGGATCACTGCGACGTCGAGTCTCCGGGGCGTTCGATTGCGCAGCGGCCCAAGCTCCTGCACCTATGTCCGATGCGTCGCGACGCGCCTACAGCCGATCATCCTGAGGAGAAGCATCGCGCGCGACGAGCTGCGGCAGGTGCCGTTCGCGCGGGTGAGTGCGGAGCACAGGTCGTGGTGGAGCGCCGAGCTTGGGGGCAGCGGTGTGCAGCACATCCTCACGGTGGAGTGTCCGGCACCCGAGAGTCTCGATCGGTGGGAGCGGGCCGGTCGACCCGAGCTTCCAGCCGCGGTTCTTCGCTCTGCGCCAGGAGGCATTGCGCCCCTCGGAGGCTGTCGGTACCTCGTCGGTAACAACACCCTGACGCGTGGCGAGCTGCTCGATCTCGCCACGGAGCCGACGGCGTTGTACAAACGCCTCGACGCGGTCGCCGGGACGGAGGCGCGCAGCGTCCGCAACCAGATCTCCGACACGCTCTCGCGGCCGCTTCCGGACACACTGGCTGTCGCGCTGTGGGACGCGCTCGCGCTCGCTCCTGGCGTCCAGCTCGTCGCCGACCGTACGGATCGTGAGGGGCGACGAGGCGAAGCTGTCCGCGTCGCTTCGCGCGACGGGCTGGAGATCGAGTTGCTCTTTGACCGTGCCTCGGCGCAGCTCCTGACAAGGCGAAAGTTGGTCGCAGACCAAGACGCGCATCTCCTCAGATTCCTGAGTCGGCGTACGACGCGCCGGTGCCGATAAGCCCCCCGGCCCGTGGCCCAGGTGGATCCAGCCTCCATCCAGCTCCAACCGAACGTCTCACAGCCGAAGGCTCACCGAACATGTGCGAGCCTGCCGGCTGGCGCTAGCTGTTGAGCCCGGTGACCTCCCGAACGCGTTGGATGGGAGGGCGGTTGCCGAGCGCGCTGTGGGTGCGTCGCTCGTTGTAGTGACGCACCCAGTGTGGCAGCGAGTCCCGACGCGCTTGGCTTGACGCGTATTGCATGGCGTAGGCCCACTCGCGAGCGAGGGTCTGCTGATAGCGCTCGACCTTGCCGTTGGTGCGTGGCGTGTAGGGCCGGGTCCGGATGTGGGTGATGGCATAGGCGTCCAGGAGTCGGCGCAGGCTGCGGTTGTGGGTGTAGGCCCAGGCGTTGTCGGTCATCAGCCGCTCGGCGCAGATGCCGTGCTCAGAGAAGAACGCCAAGGCTCGCGTCGTGAACGCGGTGACGGTCGGGGCCTGCTCGTCGTCGTGGATCTCTGAGTAGGCCAGACGGCTGCAGTCATCGACGATGGAGTGCACGAACTCCCAGCCGACGCGGCGTGAGCGCTGGGTCCGGTCGCCGGTCATGGCGTGCCCGGGCTGATCGAACTTCCCGAGCTTCTTGGTGTCCATGTGCAGCAAGTTGCCGGGGCACGGCCACTCATAGCGGATGACCGCCGCACGCTCAGCGGGCGGCTGGCGTGAGCACCCACCGCGCCACAGCACCCGATGCACCGTGGAGTGCGGACGGCCGACCTCGACCGCCAGACGACGCGGCGACCAGCCAGTCCGCTGACGCAGCTCGCAGATCCGCTGGGCCTCGTCGGCCGGCACACGACCGGGAGAGCGACGCGGACGGCTGGAGCGATCCTCCAAGCACGTCAACGACTCCCGCTCCGGCGCGGTGGCCTGGCGCCAGCGCCGGACCCACTCCCAGACCGTCGAGCGCGAGACGCTCGCCCAGGCCGCGGCCTGGGCGAACGTCTCGCCATCGTCAACGACACGACGAACGACCAACTCCCGGCCACGCGCAGTGAACCTGGCTCTATGGTGCGGCATTCCGGGCCTCCTTGAAGGGCGTGAGCTTCGACACCCACAACCTTCTCGGCAGGCCCGGACCTACTCGATCACGTTCGGAACGTGCCTGGGCCCGTCAGCTAGCCCCGGAATTGGCGCGACGAGCAGGGCAGAGCCAGCATCACCACGTGGGACCTGCTTCCGTCGTTCTGGCGGTTCGCGGCCGCCGCGCGGGATCGCAAGCGTGCGAACGAGACGCGGACTCTCTGCGTCGGCAATGATCACGGTCGCGTGTCCCTGAAACCGTCCCAGCCCACACCCGCTCAGAAAGACGCGTGGTCGCTCGACTGCTTCAGACGCTTCGCGTCATCGGCCTTCATTACGGCGTACTGGTGACGCACCGGTGATAGGTCTGCTCGGCCGCTTGTAGCTGTGAGCGCCGAAGGATCGACTGTCAGGTACCTGCCTCACCGCCCTGCGCCGCGAAATCAGCGGATGCGGAATCGGTAGGTCGCGGGTGCCGGGTCGACGCCGCCCGGCCCGACCGCGCGCGCAGAAAATGTAGCGGCCGGGGGCGAGATCGTGGGATTCCACGAGGACACCGAGTGTGTGGGGCCGCTGCCTTCCGCCGCCACCGATGGTCGTGAACCCACCGCCGGCATAAAGCGTCGTGTCGACCGTAGGGTCAGTCCCCGGGTTAGGTCGTCAGGGACCTG
>CAWKLB010000016.1:0-298267 GCA_963850325.1 uncultured Actinomycetota bacterium | reverse complement strand
CCAGCGAGGATCGTCCGCAGCCCCTCGCGCAGTGAGACGCTCGCCTCCCAGCCCAGCTCGGCACGGGCGCGGCTGACGTCCAGGCAGCTGCGGCGCACCTCCCCGGGACGCTCGGGGGAGTAGTTGGCCGGGGGCAGCGGCCTGCCCGGCGAGACGTCGTTGAGCGCCTCGATGAGCTCCAGCACCGAGGTCTCCTGCCCGCGGCCGATATTGACCGGCCCGGTGATGGTGGACTCGGCCGCCAGGAGGTTGGCTCGCACCACGTCGGCCACGTCGACCCAGTCGCGCGTCTGGCCGCCGTCGCCGAACACCATCGGCGCGGTGCCGTCGATCAGGTGGCCGCAGAAGATCGCCACGACGCCGGCCTCGCCATGCACGTCCTGGCGCGGCCCGTAGACGTTGCCGTAGCGCAGAGAGACGGTGGCCAGGCCGTGCAGGCGGGTGTAGAGCGCGCAGTAGCCCTCGGCGCCCAGCTTGCTCTGGCCATAGGGGGCCAGCGGGCGGATGGCGCTGTCCTCGGGCGTGGGGAGCACGTCGGCGTCGCCGTAGAGGCCACCGCCGGTGGAGGTGTTGACCACGCGCCGCACCCCGGTATCGCGAGCCGCCTCCAGCACGTTGATCGTCCCGAGCACGTTGGTCTGAGCATCGTCGACGGGGCGCTCCACGGAGTGGCGCACGTCGATCTGGGCGGCCAGATGAAAGACGAGCTCGGGGCGCGCGCCGGCAAAAACGGACCCAACCGCCTCGGCGTCGCGCACATCGACGGTCTCGAGCGTGACCCCCTGAGCGAGCGCACCGGCCAGGTTCTCGCGCTTGCCGGTGACCAGCGTGTCGATCACCGTCACCCGGTCGCCGCGCGCCACCAGCGCGTCGACCAGATTGGATCCGATGAAGCCGGCGCCGCCGGTGACCACGCAGTCCATGGGCGGTGGAGCTTACGGCCGTCGGGGTATAAGCGGCCCTGCGCCCGAGGCCTGCGCCCGAGGCCTGCGCCGAGGCCTGCGCCGGGTCTGCGCGGGGTCTGAGCAGGAATCGCCCGGAATATCGTGCCGTTTGCAACTTTTCTGACGTTCGTCCAGTTCCTGAAGCCAACTTCGTAACTTGCGGGCACAATCCCCGTTCCTACGCATAACCTCTGAGAGGTCCAGTCTCGTATGCAGGGAGATCTGACCACGTCCATGCGCCCCCAGGGTTCGATAGAGCCAGAACTGACGCCGCCCGTGAATCCGCCCGAAGCGGCGGATGTCCTCGGCGTGCCGTTGGGGCTGACCGACTATGACGGCGCGCTGGACTGGATCGAGGAGATGGTGCAGGCGCGCCAGCAGGGCTACGTCTGCGTCTGCAACGTGCACGCCGTGATGGCATCGGCCGAGGACCCGGGGTTGCGCTCGGCGCTCCTGGGCTCATCCTTCAACGTCCCGGACGGACAGCCGTTGGTGTGGGCGCTCAACCTTCTGGGCCACTCGCTCGACGACCGCGTCTACGGCCCGGAGCTCATGGCCCGCTACTGCGCGCGGGCGGTGGAGTCAGGTCAGCGGATGTATCTCTACGGCGGGCGCAATCAGGGCGCGTTGGTCCAGCTGGCGCTCAATCTGCGCCAGCGCTACCCGGGCGTGCGGATCGTCGGCGGCTACTCGCCGCCCCACCGCCCGCTCACCGCGGAGGAGCGCGACGCCGTCGTCAAGGAGATCAACGGGTCCCGCGCCGACGTCGTGTGGGTCGGGATCGGCGTGCCCAAGCAGGAGAAGTGGATGGCGGAGATGCGCGACGCGCTCCAGTCGCCGGTCCTCATCGGCGTCGGCGCCGCGTTCGATTTCCACGCCGGCCTCGTGCCGCAGGCGCCCAACTGGCTTCAGGCCTCCGGCTTGGAGTGGGCCTACCGGCTGGCCCACGAGCCGCGCCGGCTATGGCGGCGATACACGCGCTACAACCCGCGCTTCGTCGGCGCGTTCGCGCGGCAGCTGCGCAAGCATCACCAGCAGGGCCGACCGGCCCGCTAGTCAGGACTGCGCAGTGCCAGGTGACGCCGCCACCACGGTGGGGCGCGGCCTCAGCAGCCGCGTCAGCGCCCGCACCACGTCGTCCTGGTCGGCTTCGGTCAGTGCGGGTCCGAGCGGGAGGCTGACCGTTCGCTCCGACAACCGGGTTGCGACCGGAAACGCGCTGGGCGACAGCGCGTACGCCTGGCGGTAGTACGGGTGCAGATGAACTCCCCGATAGTGGACCCCCGTGCCGATGTTGCGGTCGTGGAGGGCCTGGATGAGCTCGTCGCGGCCCAGCGGGGCATCGCGGGCCAGCTGGACCTGGTAGAGGTGGCGGGCATGGCGGGTGTGAGGCTCCGGGGGCAACGGGGTCTCGAGCGGCAGGTCCACGAGCAGCTCGTCATAGCGCTCCCACAGCTCCCGGCGCCGCTCGATCCAGGCGTCGAGCCGGGGGAGCTGGACGACGCCGAGCGCCGCCTGGACATCGGTCATGTTGTATTTGAACCCGGGCTCGACCGCCTCGTAGTGGCGGAACCCGCGGTCGGTGAACCGTTGCCACGCACCCGCGCTCAGCCCGTGGAGCGCCAGTCGCTCCACCCGTTCGGCGATCGCCGGGGAGTCGGTGAGGATCGCACCGCCCTCAATCGTCGTGATGTTCTTGGTGGCGTAGAAGGAGAACGCGGTCAGGTTTCCCCACGAGCCGATCCGGCGCCCATGCCACTCCGCACCGATGGCGTGCGCCGCGTCCTCGATCACATGAAGATCGTGGTCATCACGCAGCCGGCCCAGTCTGTCCATGTCGACTGGCCTGCCGGCGAGATGCACGGGCATGATCGCGCGGGTGCGCGGCGTGATCGCCGCCTCGGCGGCGTCGAGGTCGATGAGGCCATGCCCGGGCTCGCTGTCGATCAGTACCGGTGTCGCGCCGCTGTGCTCGACGGCGTTGGCCGAGGCCACGAACGTCATCGCGGGGACGAGGACCTCGTCCCCAGGCCCGATGTCGAGCACTTTGAGCGACAACATCAGCGCGGCGGTGCACGAAGCAAGGCAGCGGGCGTGCGCGGCACCGACGTACTCCGACAGCATGCTCTCGAAGCGGTGGACCTTCGGACCGGTACCGACCCATCCGCTGCGCAGCGAATCCACGACCTCGGCGATCTCGGCCTCGCCGATCGTTGGACTCCCGAAGATCAGAAAATGTTCACGCATAGTTGGGACGTGCGCGCAGGCATGCGTTCGCCTCGGCGGCCCTCTACCCCGGATACTGCTGTGCGCCCAGGGCATCGCGAGCGTCCCCGCTCAAGACTATTCGCGCAGAGCGTATCGGACCATTAGAGACTCCTAACCTCTCCCGCCTTCACCATGAACTCAGCGCACGACACGCCGATCGCCTCGATCGTCATCCCCGCCTACCGAGCGCCGGAGTACCTGGACGTGACGCTCCGCTCGATCACGCCCCAGGCGGCCGCGAGCGGGGCGGAGGTGATCGTCGTCAGCGACGGGCCCGATGCCGCCAACAGCGCGGTCGCCGCGCGTCACGGTGCACGACTGATCACCCTCCCGGTCCATGCGGGCCTCAATACCGCGCGCAACGCGGGGATCGACGCCGCTCGGAGCGATCTCATCGTGTTCGTCGATCAGGATGTCGACGCTCCGGAGGGCTGGCTGGAGGCTGTCGTGGCCGGCGCTGCGGCCTACCCGGACCTCGAGGTTTTCGGCGGTCCGATCCGCCCCCGGATGGAGACCGCGCTGCCGGCATGCGATCGCCATCCGCCGCCGATCACCACGCTCGACGCCGGGCCCGTCGACCGCGACGTCCGCTTCGTCTGGGGCGCGAACATGACGATGCGCCGCAGCGCGTTCGAGCGCATCGGGATGTTCGACCCCGGCCTTCTGGGCCGGGGCGACGAGGAGGAGTGGCTGCTGCGCTACAGCGCGGCGGGCGGCCGCATCCGCTATGTCGCCGCGGCCGGGATCGACCATCGCCGGACCGCCGCGGACTCGCGCCTCGGCGCGCTGGCGAAGGCCGCCTACAGCCAGGGACGCGAGGTCCGTCACCACGATCGCCGCAGCGGCAAGGCGCGCCCCCTCTCCGCGGAACTGCGCACGCTCGCCGGCTGCGCTTGGCACACCCTCCGGCAACGGTGCGCCTACGGGATCGTCATGGGCGCCCGCACCGCCGGGACCCTGCGCGAGGCGCTTGTGGAGCGCCGTGGCTGACCCACCCGACGACTTCCTCTCGGGCACCAGCGGGCAGGTGTACGGCATCCGCGCCACGACTCGCGCGGCGATTGCCGATTCGGTGGCGGATGCCTGGGCGATGGCGAGTCTGCAGCCGTGGCGCCTCCGTCGCGCGGCAGCGGCACACCCGCGTCGAAGGGTGCTGGCGCTGGCCGTGGAGCGTGAGGATGAGCCCAACCTGCTGCGCGCGGCGCGCGCCGAGTTGCTGCGATCTCGCCACGACGTTCGCTTTGACCGCATCGGCGTGGGCAACCGCGGCAAGTTCGAGAATCTCAACACGCTGCTCGAGCGCCACCCGCCCACAGGACACGATTGGCTGCTGGTGCTCGACGACGACGTTGCGCTGCCCCACGGGTTCCTCGACGTGTTCCTGTTCATTGTCGAGCGGTTCGGCCTGCGCATGGCCCAGCCGGCCCACCGGGCCCTCTCCCACGCGGCCTGGCAGGTGACCCGCCGGCGGCCCGGCGGCCTCGTGCGGCAGACCGCGTTCGTCGAGATCGGTCCGGTCTCGGCCTTCCATGCCGTCACCTTCGACGCTCTGCTGCCCTTCCCCCCGCTGCGAGCGGGCTGGGGCCTTGACGCACACTGGGCCGCGATTGCGCGCGACCATGACTGGCCCGTCGGCATCGTCGACGCAACTCCGATCCGCCATCGGACACGCCGGATCGCGGCGTCCTACGACCGCGACGAGGCGATCGCCGAGGGACGGCGCTTTCTCGCCGGGCGGCCCTACATCAGTGCCTCACAGGCGCAGCGGACGATCGCCACGCACCGGCGCTGGCGATGAGGGCCCTGATCGTGGCCGAGTACTACCCGCGGGCCTCGGACCCGACCCTGGGGGTCTGGGCGCACCGCCAGGCGGTGGCCGCGCGCGACGCCGGGGCCGAGGTGCGGGTGCTCGTGCTGCACCGGCCGCTGCCGCCCCTCGCCGACGTGCGCAGGTTGCGCGTCGGCGCGGTCATCGAGGCGATGTCCCAGCCCGGCCGCGATGTGCGCGACGGGATCCGGATTGACTACCTGCGCTACGTCTCGCCGCCCCGGCCGTGGAGCTATGCCTCGTGGGGAGCCTGGGCGGCGCCGGTGCTCCGGCGCGCGCTGCGCCGCCTGGGCGCCGAGTTCGCCTTTGACCTCATCCACGCGCACTACGCCGTCCCCGCCGGCGACGCGGTCCGCCGCGCCGCGCCGCTGACGCCGCTGCTCGTCTCGGTCCACGGGGGCGACGTCCATGGCGGCCATGCCGGCGCGTCCTCGGTGCGCCGCACGCTCGGCCACGCCCGCTTGGTGCTGGCCAACAGCGCCGGCACGGCACGGCGGTGCCTGGAGCGCGGGGCTCGCCAGACGCGTGTCGTGCATCTCGGCGCCGACCTGCCCAGTGCGCCCGCGGCGCCCCCGGAGGCGCCGACGCTCGTCACCGTCGGCAACCTCATCGCCCGTAAGCGCCACGCCGACGTGATCGAAGCGCTGGCTCTCCTGGGCGACCGCTGGCCACAGCTGCGCTACGTCGTTGTGGGGGACGGTCCCGAGCGAACGGCGCTGGCGGCGCTCGCGGCCGCCCGTGGCGTCGCCGGCCGGGTCCAGTGGTGCGGGCGCCTGGCCCACGCCGACGCGGTGGCGACGGCGCGCTCGGGGTCGCTCTTCGTGCTGCCCAGCGTCGCGGAGGCGTTCGGGGTCTCCTATGTGGAGGCGATGGCCGCGGGTGTTCCGGCCATCGGCTGCCGCGGCGAGGACGGGCCCGAGGAGATCGCCGCCGCCGGTGGCGGCATCGAGCTGGTGGCGCCGGGCGATCCGCGGGCACTCGCGGACACCGTCGATGCGCTCCTGTCCGACGCCGAGAAGCTGGCGGCGCTGCGCCACGCCGCGCGTGACACGGTGGCCCGGGAGTTCACCTGGGAGCGCTGCGGCCGCGAGACCGTCGCCGCGTATCAGGAGGTGCTCGGTGGCTGACGCCCCCGTGAGCGCGCCTGACGGCTCGGCGGCCTACGACGCCGACAACCTGCTGGACCGCCGCAGCCGCCGCTCGACTCTGGAGCTCAACTATCGCCACGTGATGGAGCGAGAGCGCGCGCTGGTGGACCGAGAGCTCGGCCTGCGCGGCGGCGACGTGCTCTCGGTCGGGTGTGGATGGCATCCCGGCCGCCACCTGTTCCCGGCTCCGGCGTTTCGCCTCGTCGGCGCCGACGCGGACCCCGCCAAGGTGGCCGGCGTGCTCGAGACCGGGCGCGCGGACGACGGCGTCGTCGGCTACGCCGGCCGCCTGGGGCTCGCGCCGCGCTCGTTCGATGTCGTCCTCTACCGGCTCGTCCTGCACCACCTCGTCTTCCAGGGGCCGCTGAGGCCGTGCTTTGAGGAGGCGGCGCAGCTGTTGCGTCCCGGCGGGGCGCTGATCGCCGTCGAGCCGGGGCTGTGGCATCCGGTGGGCGCCGCGCTGGCAGTGGCCAACCGGACGGGCCTGGCCACTCGGGTGCACGGGACGCCCGACGACATCCCGCTCTCGCCGCGGCGCCTGGTCGCCGAGGCGCGGGCCGTGGGCCTCGAGCCCCGCCTGCATGCCGTCACCTACACGTGGCGGCGGCTGGCCCCGCCGCTGCAGCGCGCGCTGTGGCCGCTGGACGAGCTCGGCTCTCGCGACGAGGGCGGCCAGGTTCGGCCATACGTTGATGCTCATTGCGCGGGCGCCAGGTTAGGCAACCGTTGTCATGGCGCCTGAGCGCAGACCCCGATTGCTAGCCTCCGCCCACGTGTCGACCCTCGTGCCGGCGCCGCCGGGCGCCGGGGAAGGAGCGCCGGCGCCAGCCTCGCGGCCGCACTTCTCCGTCGACGCCCACCGCGACCTGATCACCGGTCTGGCGGTGGCGGTCGCGCTGGTGGCGCTCGTGTTCCTCACCAGCAGCAGCATCGATCAGACGGTCACCGGGGACAACACGTGGTCAGAGATCGTGATCACGTTCCTCGGCGCGGGCGCGTGTGCCGCGGCCATCCTCATCGGCGGGCGCGGGCGAGCATGGGGGGCCCCGTCGGTCGCGATCTTCGCGGCCTTCACCGCCTACGCCGCGCTGTCCATCCTGTGGTCGGTGCAGCCGGACTGGTCGTGGTTCGGCGCCAACCAGCTGCTGTCATATCTGGCCGCCTTCGCAGGCGCGGTCGCACTGGCGCGGATGGCGCCGCGACGGTGGCCCGTGCTCGTGGGGGCGGTGGCCACCGCGGCAGCCGTGCTCTGCGCTTGGGCCCTGCTGGCCAAGGTGTTCCCCACGTCGTTGGCGCCCTCCAACGAGTACGGACGCCTGCTGGCGCCGTTCGGCTACTGGAACGCGATCGGCGTGTGCGCCGCGCTGGGCCTCGCGCCGGCGCTGTGGGCGGCCACCCGCGCCGTGAGCCCGACGCTCCTGCGCGCCCTGACCATCCCGGCGATGACGCTCATGATCAGCGTGATCGCGCTGTCGTTCTCGCGCTCGGCCGCTCTGGTCGGAGTGGTGGCGGTGGCGGCGTGGGCCGCATTCGTCCCGCTGCGGCTGCGCAGCGCGCTGATGCTCGCGGTCGCCGGCCTGTGCGCCGTGCCGATCGTGGTCGTCGCGCTGAACAGCCACAACCTCACCACCGACCACATCCTCCTCCCGGCCCAGGACGCCGCCGGCCACGCGTTCGGTCCGGTGCTGCTGGCCGCGGTAGCGGTCGCGCTGGCGGTCGGCCTCGCCGTGAGCCATGCGATGCCGCGCGTCAGCATCTCCGAACCGGTCCGCCGCCGGGTGGGGACGGTCCTCCTCGTCGCGAGTCGCACTCGTCCCGGTCGCCTTCGTCGCCGCCCTGGCGGCCTCCAGCCGTGGCCTGTTCGGGCAGATCTCCCATGCCTGGCAGTCGCTGGTGAGCACCCACAGCGTCGTCTTCGACACCCCGGGCCGGATCACCGAGCTCGGCTCGAGCCGCCCGGTCTACTGGCATCAGGCGCTGGACGTCGGCAGTCACGCGCTGCTCAAGGGCGTCGGCGAGCTCGGCTACGGGATCGCTCGTCTGCGCTACACGACGAGCATCGCCAAGACCGACCAGGCGCACAACTACCTGTTCCAGACGTTCGCGGACCTGGGCATCATCGGCGTCGTTCTGACCGTGGCGCTGCTCGCGTGCCTGGTGCCGTGCGGCCGCCCGGCCATTGGCGATCGGCACGCCGCTGGGACTCCCTGAGCTGACCGACGGAGGCCGACCGAGCGCCGAGGGTCTGGTTGCCCTGGCGATCGTGGTCGCTCGCTTTCGGGATCCAGTCGTGCCTGGACTTCACCTTCTACTTCCCGGGCGTCGCCATTCCCGGTCCTGCTGTGCGCCGGATGGCTCGCCGGTCGCGGCCCGCTGGCCGCGCCGGTCGGGCGGCGGCGCGACGCGGACGGGTGTCGGTGATGCAGCGGCCCGGAGCCGGCGCGCTCATCACCGGTCTGGCTCGGTCGGCGCTGATCGGAGCCTGGCTGATGTGGCAGCCCCTGCGCTCCGCGCAGGCGATGGCGGACGCCGAGAACCACCCGGAGACCGCGTTCGCCAGCGCTCGGGCGGCGGCGAGCCGCGACCCGCTCTCGATTGAGCCCCTGTATCATGCTCTCGGTCCTCTATCAGGCCAACAACGACACCGCCTCGGCGCGCGCGGAGCTGGTGAAGGCCACCCGAACTCCAGCCCGAGAACCCCCAGCCGTGGCTGTGGCTGGGGCAGCTCGAAGTCGCCACCGGACACCCGGATGATCGCGCATCGCCGAGCATGAACGCAGGCGTTCGTCCTCAACCAGCCGGTCGACACGACCAGGCTCGCGGCAAAGGCCGTCATCGTCCGAGGCGAAGGCGCAGATCGCGCAGCGCGCGAGCCCGCGGCGAAGTCACTCGCCAAGCGGCGTCGGGCTCCAGCAGGGACTCCGGGAGCGCGCCGGGGCGCGCGGCCTCGTAGACATCGGTGAGCAGCGCCTCGTACTGATCGGCGACCACCTCCCACGAGAACTCAGCGGCCCGGCGCCGGGCCCGCTCGCGGTACTCGGCCACGAGCGGCTCGTCGTCGAGCAGCCGCCGCAGCTGCTCGGAGAGGGAGCTCACGCCGGCGCGACCTGAGAAGTAGATCCCCGCGTCCGCCACCGTCTCGGCGTTGGGCGGATGGTCGTTGACCAGCACGCAGTTGCCGGCCGCCATCGCCTCGAGGATGACCGGGTGGGTCCCGCCGACGCCCGTGGGGGCGCAGAACAGGTAGGCGTGACGCTGCAGCTCCCAGTAGCGGCGCCCGAACACGTACCCGGGGAACACCACGCGCGGGTCGGCGGTCCGGCGCACGTGGCGGATGTACTCGTCGGCGTAGGGCGCGCCACCGACGATCACCAGCTTCATCCCCCGCACCCCGATGCCGTCGATCCGCGAGAACGCGTCGACGAGCAGGTGGGGATTGTTCTCGGGTTCCAGCCGGCCCACGAACAGGACATAGCGCCGCGGCTCCAACCCGAGCTCGTCCAGGGCCTGGCGCCCGTCGTGGCCCGGGTCGGCGACGCCGTACGGGACCACGCCGATCCGCCGCCCGTAGCGGTGCTCGTAGGTGGCCGCCACCGTGTGGCTGTCGGTGATGGCGCGGTCGGCGAAGCGCGGCGCGGCGCGCTCGGCGAAGCGCAGATAGGCCTTGGCCGGCGCCGGCCACTTCTCGCGGTCGGAGTCCAGGCCGTCGATGTTGATGACCGTCGGTATGCCCGCCGCTCGCGTGATCCGGCACAGCGGCGAATTGCCGGCGATGAAGAACAGGGCGACGTCAGGGCGGGTGACGCGGGCCGCGTGCCACGCCGACAGCAAGGTGTGGACGAACGTGTCCAGGTACTTGTTCTGGATCGTGGGAAGGTGAACCAGCCGCGCCCCCTTGTAGGCGGCGAGATTGCGATCGACGACGTGCGGGCGGCAGTAGACGATCACGTCGTGCCCGCGCTGCGACAGCCGGCTGGCCAGCTCCTCGGCCGCGGTCTCAAAGCCGCTGTAGGCGGCCGGGATGCCGCGCGTGCCGAGGATCGCGATCTTCACCGCGCCGCTGGAGGATTGAGGTTCATCGAGCGGCTAGACAGTACGCCTTCACGTGGTCTCGCGCAGACGACTGCCAGGAAAACAGTGCGGCTCGCCTGCGGCCACGCTCGGACAGCTCGCGCCGGAGCGTCTCGCTGCCCGCGACCGCACTGAGCGCGCCGGCGAGGGCGGCTGGGTCCTCCGGGTCCGCGTAGCGCGCCGCATCGCCGCAGACCTCGGCGATCCCGGGCGACGGAGCGGCGATCACCGGTGTGCCGAGCGCCATCGCCTCAAGCGCGGTGAGGCCGAACCCCTCGTGCCGGGCGGTGTGCACGAGCGCGGCGGCGCCGGCGTGCAATTCGCTGAGCCGCTGTGGGCCGGGATTCGCTTCCACGACGACACCGGCGGGCGCGCTGCGCGCTCGCCCGGCCAGCACCAGCGCAAGCGGGCGGGGGGCGACGGCGGCGTACCGGCGGTAGGCCTCGACGAGCCCGGCCACGTTCTTGCGCGGCTCGTCGTCGCCGACGTAGAGGAAGTGGCGGGGGCGTTCCGCGCGGGGCAGGGACGCAAGCTCCTGGCCGGGGCCGTGCGGCGCCACCACGATGCGCTGCGCCGGCACGCCCCAGTGCGCCTGTACGTCTCGGGCGGTGGCATGGCTCACGCACACGACCGCAGCGGCGTTGCGGGCGGCCAGACGGTGGGTGAGCTGCGCGTAGCGGCGGTAGGCAGCCGAGAAATGGGAGGGCAGCACCTCGAAGGCGAGGTCGTGGACGGTGATGACCTGCGGCGGCGCGCCGGGCGCGTAGGCGTGCGCCGGCAGTGGGTGATGGATGACGTCGGCGCGGGCCGCGCGGGCCCGGCGCGGGAGCTCGTACTGCGTCCAGCGCTGGTCCTCGAGCGCGTTGGCGACGCTGGCCAGCCCGCCTCCGCCCGGCGGGCGCCGGCGCGCATCGGCCACCGTGTCGACGGTGATGTCGGAGAGCGCGTCCAGCGCCGCGATGACACGGTCGAGGTACACCGCGGTTCCCGAGTGCGGCGCCCGGCGGGCGTAGGTGGCGTCGAAGAGGATCCGCATGGTCAGCGCACCGCGCGAGCCAGCAGGAGCCGCCGCGCCAGCGGAGGACCGGCGACTGCCCGTACCTCGATCTCGGCGAACCCGAAGTCGCCCAGCAGCTCGCGCAGGGAGCGTGCCGAGTACAGGTGCAGGTGGTCGCCCAGCGGCTCTGAGTAGCGCTCGATCCCGCCGGCCAGCAGGCGCAGCCGGCCGTGGCTCGGCGTCGTGAGGAGCACCCGTCCCCGGGGGGCGAGCACACGCCGCACCTCGGAGAGCCAGCGCGCGGTGTCGGCGACGTGCTCGATCACCTCGCTGGACCAGACGGCGTCAAAGGCCCCGTCGTCGAAGGGCAGCGGTCCGTCGATGCCGATGAGTCGCAGCTCGAGCTCCGGGTGCCGGCGGCCCGCGCGCTCGAGAGCGGCCTGCGCGACGTCGGCCGCGATGACCTGCGCCCCGGCGTGGGCGAGGTCGGCGGCGAAGTCGCCGGTCCCGCACCCGAGGTCCAGCACGCGCTCCCCGCGGGCGACGTTGGCCAGCGCGAACCGTCGGCGCAACGCCTGGTCGGGGGGCGCGAGGTCCTCGGGCAGGCGCTCCCAGAGCTCCTCGTAGTACTCCTTCACGGCGTGAACGTATCGTCCGGAGGTGTCGTCGTCGCGCTGCGGGGCGTGGAGTGGACACGCACGGCGCCACCCGGATACAGTGCCGCGCGGGGGACACACGACGTCCAGCTCATGCCCACCGCCACGGTCAGCGAATCCGCCTCGGTCCCCCAGCCCACCGGCGAGCCCCCCCGGGCCCGGCGCATCCTCGCGGTGGCCGCGGTCGACCAGCCCGGCGGCGCCGAGACGACGCTGCTGCGCCTGCTCTCCGGCCTGACCCAGCGCGGCTGGGAGGTCACGCTGACCACACCCGGGGACGGCCCGCTGCGCGCCGCCGGCGAGTCGGCCGGCCACCGCTGTCTGCCGCTACCGGTCGGCGGCCTCGCCGCGGGCGCCGGTGCGCGGGCCATCGCGTCCTGGCCGCGGGCCCGCCGGCTGGCCGGGGCCGCCGATGTCGTCTACCTCAACGGCACGGTGTGCGGGCGGCTGCTGCCGGCGCTGGTGGGCGTGGACGCCCGGCGCGTCCTGCACGTCCATGACCTGGTCACGCGCGTCCCGCGCTTCTGGCGGCTGGCCGACGTCGTGCTCGCCGCCTCCGGCGCCGTCGCCCAGCGATTGGGGTCGACGCGGTCGCACGTCGTCTACGCGCCGGTCGACGCCGACCCGCCCGCGGCGGCGGCGCCCTGGACGCGGGACGGCGCGCCGGTCGTGGGCTTCGTCGGGAGGATCGAGCCGCGCAAGGGGACGCTGGACCTCGTCCGGGCGGCGCCGGCCATCCGCGCCGGCGCCCCGGGGGCGCGGGTTGTGGTGGTGGGCGATGACCCGTACCGCACCGATCCGGCGTACACCGCCGCGGTGACCCGCTCACGCGAGGTCGAGCACCACGGCTGGGTGACCAACGCGCCGGGCCTCATGCGGCATCTCGACGTGCTCGTGCTCCCCTCCTACGACGAGCCGTTCGGCACCGTCCTGGCCGAGGCGATGGCCGTGGGTACGCCGGTGGTCGCCACCCGCGTCGGCGGTCTGAGCGAGGTCGTCGAGGACGGCGTCACCGGGCGGCTGGTGGCGCCCGGTGATCCCGCGGGGCTCGCCGCCGCGGTGCTGGAGGTGCTGCGCGACCGTGACCGGATGGGCGCGGCCGCCCGCGAGCGGGCGCGACGCTTTGACGCCGACCGATATGCGGAGCGCGTGGAACGGCTGCTGGCGGCATGAAGCTCGCCTACGACAGCCGCCCGGCCCACATGTGGCACGGCGTCGGGCGCTATGCGCGCTGCCTGCTGGACGCCCTGGTCCAGTCGGAGCGAGGCGAGATCGTCGAGAGCCGGGACCCGCGCCGCGGCGACGTGTTCCACTCGCCGTGGATCGAGGGCGCGCCGCTGCGCTCCACCGTGCCCTCGGTGGTCACGCTGCACGACCTCGTCCCGCTCAAACGGCCAGGCGATTACCTGCGCACGGGACTGCGGTTCAAGCTGCGCTATCTGGCGGTCCAGAGGGCAACGATGGTGATCGTCCCCACCCGGACGGTCGCCGATGACGCCATGCGGGCGCTGGACATCCCCGCTGACCGGATCGAGGTCATCCCCGAGGCGGCGGCTCCGGCGTTCTGGCAGCGGCCCGCGGAGGAGGTGGCGGCGGTCCGCGAGCGGTACGGGCTGCCCGACCGCTACCTGCTGTGGGTCGGCACGATGCGCCGGCCCGACCCGCGCAAGCGGGTGGCGGCCCTCGCCCGGGCGGGCCGCTCGATGCCGCTCGTGCTCGTCGGGCCGGTGAGCCGATGGGCCCGCGAGCTCCCCGGGGTGCAGGTCACCGGCGCTGTCCCTGACGACGAGCTCGCCGCCATCTACAGCGGCGCCCACGCGCTGGTGTTCCCGTCAGACGAGGAGGGGTTCGGCCTGCCACCGGTGGAGGCGCTGGCCTGCGGCACCCCGGTCGCCGCGTGTGACGTCCCCGCGCTGCGCGAGGTGCTGGCCAGCCGGATCACGCTGTCAGACGTCGATGACCTCGACGCCCTCGTCCGCCACGCCGAAGGTCTGTCGCGCCCGGTGGCGCCGGCCCCGGCGTGGAGCTGGAACGACGTCGCCGCGGCCACCTGGGAGGTCTATGAGCGGGCCCTGCTGGCCCGCTCGCCCGGACGCCGCCTCGGTCACGCGGGCGCGCGCAGCCCCAGCGGCGCCGATCGCGCACGGCGCGACTGAACGACGCGCCGGCGGCGAAGGGCGCTGCGGCGCAGCGCCCAGGCGTCGGCGTAGCCTCTGAGCAGATGGCGCTCGCGCAACAGGACGTGGCCCAGCGCCGCCAGCTCGTAGCCCGCCACCCACGGCAGGTCGCGCGCCAGCGCGGCGGGCGTGTCGTTCTTGAGCATCATCAGATAGCGGTTGCGGAACTGGAGCCGACGGTCGGCCTCGCTCATCTGCCCGCGAGTGGAGGGGCTATAGGTGCGCACGTGCTCGGCCACCGCGGCGGGCTCGTAGACGGCGGTCCAGCCCAGCAGCTGAGCTCGCCACGCCAGGTCGGCGTCGGAGGCCCACAGCTCCATGTCCTCATCGAGCACCTCGCGACCGTCCAGGGCGCAGTCGACGAGGGTCTGGCGCCGATAGAGCGCGGCCGCCCCGTCGGCGCCGAACACGCGGGCGGCCTGCGCGTAGGTGTGGGCCGGGCGGCCGTGGCCGACCAGCCCGTTCTTGCGCCGGCGGTCGATCACCATGGCAGCGGTGTCGATCTGGCCCAGCAGCTGTGCGCCGTGTGAGTCGTGCGCGCCGTGTCCGCCGGGCGCGTCGGGTGCGCCGGCGACGCGGACCAGCTTCGGAGCAACCGCACCGACGCCGGGCGTTTCGAGATGGGGCAGCGCGGCGGCCAGGAAGCCCCGGGCCAGGAAGCAGTCGGCGTTGAGCAGCAGCACCGCATCGTCACCGCCGGTCGCGGCGATGCCCTCGTTGATGGCCGCCGCGTAGGAGCGGCGGGAGTCGAGGCGGATGGGGCGGGCGCCATGGCGTGCGGTCACCTCCGCGGTCGCGTCAGACGATGCGTTGTCGATCACCACCACCTCCGGGCGGGGCTCCTGGGCCAGCGCCGCGGGCAGCGAGCGCGCCAGCATGGGCGCCTCGTCGACGCTCAGCATGAGGACCGTCACGCGCACGCGGCGAGTCTGGCAGCGCCCCGCCGTCCACGCGGACGACATGTGGAATCATGGGTGCCGGTGGGATGACATGAGGACGCGCGCGGTGGGGACCGTTCTCGCGCTGGCGCTCTGCGCGCCGGCGGCAGCCGCCCACGCCGATACCGTGCTGGTGGAGAACGCGCACAGCGGAGGCCACTACGCGGCCACCAACGCCGCCAGCTCCGGCGGCGGCATCTACCAGGACGTCGCGCTCAACACCTCCGCCGGCCAGCTCGTGTGTGCGTCGGCGTGGCTGCGCACCCAGCTGCCCAGCACCGGTGCCGCCGGCACGTTCTCGCTCTACCTCCGCGGCACGTCGGCGGTCAACGCCGGGGCCACCAGCTACAGCGGCCTGGGCAACCTCGGCAATTGGACCCAGGCACAGACGTGCGTGGAGGCCACCGGCAGCCACAGCTCGCTGCGCATCCAGCTCTACCCAGCTCCTGGATCGCCGACGACCGAGATCGACGACGTGAACGTCAATGTCTCGCTGGCCACCAACGGCGGCTTCGAGGACGGCAGCGGGCCGTGGGCGCCCTACCCGGGCACCAGGTCCAACTACGTCGTCTACGCCAACGCCCCCGGAGCGCCGCCCGCTTACAGCGGCACGCACTTCGCCGCCACCAACACCTCTTCAAGCGGCGGTGGGCTCATCGAGGACGTCCCGCTCAAGACCAGCGCCGGTCAGACCGTGTGCGGCTCGGCCCGCGTGCGCACGGAGTACCCCTATACCGGCGCCAGCGGGGGCTTCGCCCTGTGGCTGACCGGCACCTCGACGCACGACGGCTCGAGCGTCCGCTACAGCGGCCTGCCCGACGGCAGCAACTGGTCATTGGTGCAGACGTGCACCGAGGCCACCGGAAGCCACACCACGCTGCGCGTCCAGTTCTATCCGACGGTCGGCTCCCCGACAGTGGAGATCGACGACGTCAACGTCGAGGAGTCGCTGGCGGTCAACGGCGGCTTCGAGGACGGCGGCGGTCCATGGAGGATCTTCCCCGGCACCAAGTCCAACTACACCGTCTACGCCAACGCCCCCGGAGCGCCGCCGGCCTACGCAGGCACGCACTTCGCCGCCACCAACACCGCTTCAGGCGGCGGCGGGATCATCCAGGACATCCCGCTCAACACGTCCGCGGGCCAGACGATCTGCGGGTCGGCCGAGCTGCGCACCGAGTACCCGGGCACCGGCGCGGCGGGCACGTTCGCGCTCTGGCTGACCGGCGGCGCGGCTCACGAGAGCGGCTCCAGCTCTTACAGCGGCTTGGGCAACGGGGCCAGCTGGTCCCCGGTCGGGGCGTGCGTCGAGGCCACCGGGAGCCACACCAACCTGCGCGTCCAGGTCTATCCCAAGCCCGGCGCGCCCACCGTGGAGATGGACGACGTGAACGTCAACGAGTCGCTGGCTGCCAACGGCGGCTTCGAGGACGGCGGCGCGCCGTGGGCCATCTACCCCGGCACGCGCTCCAACTACAGCGTCTTCGCCAACGGCCAGGTCACGCAGACGGTGGCGCCGCCCCCTCCGCCGCCGGTCCAGCCCACCCCCCAGCCGACCCCGATCCCCACGCCGCGGGCGCGGCACGCGCTGAAGGTCAAGCTGCTGATGAAGTGGAGCTGGCGCTTCGCCGTGACGACGCTGCGGCTGACCCGGATCGGGCGCTTCCCCCACAGCACCCGGCTGACGGTGACCTGCAAGGGCCGGGGCTGCGGGAGGCCGGCGAGGCGGAGCGCCGCCGGGCCCAAGGGCGTGCACCGACTGCTCAAACGGCTGGCCGGTCACCGCTACCGGGCCGGCGACGTCGTGACGATCACCTTCACCGCCCGCGGGTGGACGCCCGAGCGCGCGCGGATTGTGATCCGGGATGGGCGGTTGCCGCGGGTGTCGCGGGTCTGACGCGCTGCGGGCCCCGGACGTGGGCGCCGGGTGAGCTCGGCCCCTGGGGGCCGGCTGCGCCGGGAAGGCGGCAGATCCCGACACTCCAGAGCACGCACCGCGCTTTTGGCGACTGTGTGCCGCGAAAGCCGAGTGATGCCGACACCTCAGAGCACGCCCCTTGCAAAAGCCGAGCGTGCGCTCTGTCGCGTCATGGTCACACCGGTCCCAGAAGCCCGCTGCCGCGCCAGCGAAAGTCCACGCACGCATGCCTGTCTGCGCGCGTGGGGCGTGTGCCGCCGGCCTGGCGCGCCAAAATGCACGCGCGTCTCGGCGGGCGCCGTTTCCCCGGAGGACGTGTGTCGTCTGAAGCGTCGTATACACGCTTATTTTGTATGCACCCCCTCGCGGAGCGCCCGCCGCCCTCCCGCCGCAGCCGCCGTGCGCGTCCGTGCCTCAGAGCAGCTCGCGGTAGACCGCCGCGGTCTGGGCCGCCGTCCGCTCCCAGCTGAACGTCGCCGCGTGGGCGAGCCCGCGGCGTGCCAGGTCGGCGCGGCGCGTCCGGTCAGCCAGCAGCGCCGAGAGCTGCCGCTCCAGGTCGCCCGGATCGCTGGGGTCGAAGTAGGCCGCGGCGTCGGCCCCGGTCTCGGGTAGCGCGGTGGCCCGCGCAGCCAGCACGGGCGTGCCGCGCGCCATCGCCTCGAGCACCACGAGGCCGAAGCCCTCGTAGAGGCTGGGATGGACCAACAGCTCGGCGCCCGACAGCAGCGCGTCGAGCCGGGCGTCCGGGACGTAGCCGGTGAGGGTCAGCGGGGCATCGCCGGCCAGCGCGGCCAGCCGCGGCCCTTCGCCCGCATCAACCCCCACCAGCACCAGGCGATGGGGCAGCCCCTCGCGCCGGCGCGCGGCCGCGAACGCGCTCACCAGCGCCGCCAGGTTCTTCTTGGCGCGCAGGTCGCCCACCGCCAGCACGTAGGGCCTGGCCGCCCTGGCCGCCTCGGCCGCCCCGACCGCCCCGACCGCCCCGACCGCCCCGACCGCCCCGACCGCCCCGACCGCGCCGGGTACCCCTGCAGCGGCAGCGCCCACAACCGGCGCCAGTGCCGGGGCCTCCGGGATCACCCGGACCTTCCCGGCGTCGACCCCGTAGCGCCGGCACACGTCGTCGGCGGTGAACTGCGACGGGCAGATGATCCGCTGCGCCGAGCGGGCCGCCGCCCGCGCCAGCACGCGGTACTTGGCCCGCGTCGCGCGCGCAAAGTCCGCGGGCCACGCCTCAAAGGCCAGGTCATGGATCGTGACCACGCCCGGGCAGGGGCGCACGAGCGGCAGAAAGCAGTTGGGCGCGTGCACGAGCGCCGCGTGGTGGCGCCGCAGGGCCGCCGGCAGCCATGCCTGCTCGAAGGCGACCTCGGGCCCGAGCGGACCCAGAACCCCGGCCGCGCGGCGCCGGGTCACCGCGACGATCGGCAGCTCCGGAGACGCCTGCGCACCGAGTGCTGACACGAGCTCGCGGGCGTAGCGACCCCACCCACGCAGCAATGGCCCGGCGGCGTCGCGCGCGTCGATGACGATTGCCCCCATGACCGGTGCATTGTCGCCAGGCGAAGGCGTACGATGCGCCCACGGTGTCCGTGCCCGCATTCCGTGAGCCGCTCGCCAGCGCGCCCGCGCTCGCGTTCCTGCCCCGCCCCGCGTCGTCGATCTTCGACATCCCGATCGACCTGGGCCACCCCGTGGAGCTGCTCACCACGGTCACCGGCTGGGCCGGCGAGGGGCGTACGCGGCGTGTGATGTACGTCAACGCCCACGTCGTCAACCGGTCCCGCGTCAGCCCCCGCCTGGGCGACGCGCTGCGCCGCGCCGACCTCGTCTACTGCGACGGCTACGGCGTCCGGCTCGCCGCCCGCGCGCTGCACCGCGACGTGCCCCACCGCATGACCGGCGCCGACTGGATCTGGGACCTGGCGGCGCTGTGCGAGCTCTCGGGACTGTCGATCTACCTGCTCGGCTCAGAGCCGCCGACCGCGCAGGAGGCCGCGGCCCGGTTGCGCCGCTTCTACCCGCGGCTCAACGTCGTCGGCGCCCACCACGGGTACTTCGAGATCGGCACGCCCCACGCCGAGCGCGTCATCGAGGACATCGTCGCGTGCCGGCCCCAGATCGTGCTGGTGGGGATGAGCACGCCGAAGCAGGAGCTGTGGGCCGACCGATACGCTGACCAGCTCGGCGGGGCCGTCGTGTGGACGGTGGGCGCATTGTTTGACTACGTCTCCGGTCACACGCCGCGCGCTCCCCGGTGGCTGGCCGACAACGGACTCGAATGGATATTCAGACTCGCGATCGAGCCTCGCAGGATGTGGCGCCGGTATCTGATCGGCAATCCGGTGTTCCTGTCCCGGGTCCTGGCCGAGTCAAAGCAGCAGCCGCCGCGCACCCGCTGAGGCGGCTGACGGGACCGATCCCGCCCACCCGCCGCCGGCGGCTGCTCCTGCTCGCCCTGGCCATCGCGCTGCTCGCGCTCGCCTGGCACGCCAACGCCAAGCCGCGCCACGAGGCCTTCTCGGCGGTGCCCGATGCGCTGCGCGCCCTGGCGGCGACGATCGTCCTGTTCGGCGCGGGAGGGTTCGGCCTCGTCCGGCTGCTTCTCCCCGACGCCCTGCGCGCCTACGAGCCGCTGTGGGTCCTGCCTACGGGCGGCTGCGCCGTCGGCCTCGCGCTCACGGTGCTGGGCTTCGCCCACGTGCCCTACGCCCTGGCGCTGGCGCTCGTCCTCGCGGGCGGCCTCGGTCTCGGCGTCTACGCGGTCCGCCGGCGCGGATGGCCGGAGCTGGCCCTCGACCGCCTCGGCTGGCCCGTGCTGCTGATGGCCGTCGTGACGCTCGTGGCCCTGGTGCCGATGCTGCTGGTCCAGCACTACGCCGCACCGATCGGAACCGGCTCGGACGCGCACGTCGCCGCCGGCACCGCCCAGTTCCTCAAGCATGCCTATCCCACCGGCGTCAACGTCTCTGAGCCGATCAACCAGATGCCGCCGACGTGGCAGTCCAAGTACCCCATCTACTACGCGTTGGCCACGGTCTCGTCGCTGTCGGGGCTGGCCACGTGGCAGGTCCTGGCGACGCTGGCGGCGGCCATGCTGGGGCTGGCGGCCGCGGGGATGTTCCTGGTCGCGCGCGACGTGCTCCGGGCCCCGGTGGCCGCAGCGCTCGTCGGGATGGCGTTGGCCGCGCTGGATCGCGAGGCCCTGCACACCATCCTCAACCCCTACTTCAATCAGACCTGGGGCTTCTTCGCGATGCCGTTCACGCTCGTGCTGGGGTGGTGGGTGGTCCAGCCGGGCTTGGGGCGGCGCCAGCGCCAGGCGACGGCGGTGCTACTGGCGCTGTTCGCGCTCGTGCTCGTCTTCGCCTACCCCCTGGCGGCGCCGATCCCGGCGGTGCCGATCGCGGTCTTCGTGTGGCTCGAATGGCGGCGCAAGCTGCGCGCCGGCGAGCCCGTCTTTCACCCGCGCGACCTCTATGACCCCGCCCACCGCCGGCGCAGCCTGCTGTGGCTGATCCCGCTGTGCGCGCTGCTCGTCGTTCCGGCCATCGGCGTGGGACAGAAGGTGGCGGGCGCGGTCAAGGTCCTGGCTCCCGGCCACTCGCTCCAGGCGTGGGCCGGGGACCTGCCGGGCTTCATCCCGTTCAACTACTTCGTGTCGCTGCCGCGCCCGCTCCTCTTCCTGCCCGCGACGGTCGTCGTATTCGGCCTGGCGGCCTACGGCCTGCGCCGCTCGGACCGGTCGCTCGCCCTCGGGCTCGGGGGCCTGATGGCGATCGGGATCCTGCTCGCGGTCTATCTGCGCCACCGCGCCTACGGCTACTACTTCCACTTCAAGCTGCTGGCCTTCATCGGCCCACTCGTCATGGTCATGGCCGCCGCCGGCGCCGCCCGCGTGCGCCGCTGGGGGCCGGCACTCCTGGGGCTGCTCGTGCTGGCGACCGCGGGCAGCGCCGTCGCCGAGCTCGATGCCACGGGCTCGCAGCTCCCGCAGGCGACGATCCAGCTCGCAAACTGGGCCCGCTCGCTGCCCCGTGGGGCGTCGATCCGGCTGGACATGTGGCCGCCCGACGAGCTGTGGGGGGCCTACTTTCTCTCCTCGCGCCGCCTGTGCTCGCAGCTCCCGCTGCTGGACACCGACTACCCCCATGTGATGCTGGGCCGCAAGGCCGACTACATCGTGGCCACGATCCCCACCGGCCGCCCCGCCGACGCCGTCGGCCCGGTCCTGCGGCGCAACAGCGGCTATCGCCTGTATCGCGAGAACCCGGCCGTGCCCGGACCCGACACCTGCACGCAGCGCCGCTTTGACCGCATCTACACCGGCGTGGGCTTCAATCCGCGATGACCGCCACCGATCGACAGTGCCGCCGGGTCGGCCACAGCATCATCAAGGCGGGCGGCGACCTGGACCAGCTGCCGGCGCGCCTGGAGGGCGCCGGCTGGGACATGGTGGAGCTCGACGTCCTGGCACGCGGCGACGAGCTCATCGTCGCCCACTCCCCGCACGAGCTCGACCATCCGCGGCCCCTGCGCTTTGCCGACGCCCTGGCCGCCCTGCGTGACCTGCTGCCCGAGAGCGTCGAGCTCAACGTCGATGTCAAGAGCACCGGCTACGAGCGGCCGGTCCTCGACACGCTGCGCTCGCTGGACCTCGTCGGCCGCACGCTCGTCTCCAGCATGGAGGCGACGAGTCTGCGCACGCTGCGCGCCGAGGCTCCCGAGCTGCGGCTCGGCCTGTCGGTGCCCAAGGCCCGGCGCGACTATCTCTCCAACCCCCTCACCCGCCCCGCCGCCTACGCGATGCTGGCCTACCTGCGCCGCGTGCTCCCCCGTCAGGCCGCGCAGGCGGTGCGTGGGGGCCTGGCCGACGCGATCATGGCCCACTGGGGAGTGGTGACGCCCGCGCTGGTGAGGGCGGTGCGCGGCGCCGGCGGCGAGCTCTACGTGTGGACGGTGGACGACGCCCAGCGGCTCCTGTCGCTCAACGCCCTCGGGGTGAGCGCCGTGATCACCAACGACCGCGAGCTGTTTGCGCGGGCCGGCCTGCAGCCGACCTGATCCCCTCGGTCGCCATCCCCTCAGTCACCCGGGTCCAACCGCGGAAGTGCCAGTGCATGTGCGCTGGCGCCCGCCTCGCGCATCGGCGCCGTGCCCTCGAGGTTGATCACCCGGTACCCGCACGCCTCCATCGCCTCGACGAAGGCGGCGTGGGTGTCGTGCAGCTCGCAGATGATCGCCGGCCGGTGGGCGGCGATCGTCTCGCGCATGCCGGCCAGCACCTCCAGCTCGGCGCCCTCGACGTCGATCTTGACGACTCTGGGCGGCGGCACGCGACCGGTGCCCACCAGCTCGTCGATGGCCACGCAGGGCACCTCGATGACGCGCTCGGTGAAGGGGTGCTCGCCGTACTGCACGAGCTTTGACCAGCTCTGATCATCGACGATCTGAAGGCGGCCCCATCCCGGCCGATCCGCCACGGCGGCGCAGATCACGTCGATGTTGGACACCTGGTTGAGCGCCGCGTTGACCCGGATCGCCTCGGCGTTGTCGGGCGCGGCCTCGAACGCCACCACGCGGCCGGCCTCAAGGCCGGAGAGGTGCCCGGCCAGCAGGGAGAAGAAGCCCAGGTTGGCGCCGATGTCGTAGAACACGTCGCCGTGCCCAAGATGGCGGACCATGGCCTCCTGCACCGCACTCTCCAGGTTGCCGCCCGCGATCGAGCCCAGGTGCGCGTGTGAGATCGGCAGCCACCTCAGGTCGAAGGCCAGCCCGCCGGCGTACCCCTGGGGCACGCGCAGGACCCCGCTCTCCAGCCAGCGCACGAGTGCGCGCAGGGCCAGCGCCCGCGGCCCGTGCCCGCCGACCGCGTGTGCGCGCAGCTCGCGCAGCCGCGGGTGGCCGAGCCGGACCAGGCGGCGGATCAGCATCGAACGGTTCAGCCCGGCGCGGCCCAGCCACTCCCGGACGTGCATCACGCCACCATCACCTCCTCCACGCCGGCGCGCACCAGCTGCGCGGTGCGCGAGAGGTCATACGCGGCGAGCCGTTCCTCGCCGCGCCGGGCCAGCTCGGCCCGCAGCTCGGCGTCGGACATCACGATCGCAAGCAGCTCGGCCACGACGGCCACCCCGTCGCCGCCTGACAGCAGCACCCCGGCGTCGGCGACGACCTCCCCCACCGCCCCCGCGTCACGCGCGATCACGGGCAGGCCGAAGTGAAACGCCTCCAGCAGCGGGATGCAGAAGCCCTCGTGCTCGGACAGGCAGACAAACGCGCCGGCGTTCGCGTAGCGGCGCCACAGGTCGGCCGCGCTCAGCGCGCTCTCAAGCGACACCGCGCCCGGAGCCAGCTCGTGGGCCAGGCGCTGCAGCGACGCCGCAAACTCGGCCGACAGTGGCGTGCCCACCAGGACCAGGCGGGCGCCGGGCGCCGCGTCCCGCCACCGAGCAAAGGCGCGGATCACCAGGTCCTGGCGCTTGTGCGGGACCAGCCGGCCGACGAACAGGACCACCGGAGACGGCACATCGCCGTCGCGTTCGGCCGCCGGCGGCAGCTCGGCGCGATCGAACAGGATCGGGATGACGCGCGGCTCGCGGCCGGAGAGCTCGCGCAGCTGGCGAGCGTTGTAGTGAGACACCCCGGCGAGCCCGCCGGCGACGGCGGCCAGCCGGGCGAGCTGGTCGACGGCGAGCTGGCAGCGCACGGCCTCGGCGGGATCGTGGCTCCAGAAGTAGCGCGGCGGGGTGACGTTGTGTGAGACGAGCAGGGTCTGCGGGCAGCGGGCGACGATCTCCTCCAGCCCCGGCGCGTAGCCGGAGTAGTGGACCACGACGCGGTCGGCCTGGCCGGGGCGCAGCTGATGCAGCGGCGCGATGGTCCCGGGTGCCACGCCGGCGGCGGTGACGGGGGCGTGGTCCTGCCCGGACCAGCCCCAGCGGTCAAACAGCCGGCGGTAGGCGAGCGCCTGGTTGGTCACGCCGTCAACCGGCCCGGCGGCGCACAGGATCTGGTCCACCCTCACTGCGCCGAGCCGTCGCGGCGCCGCTCGTCGGCCGCGCGCTCGACCGCGGCCACGCGCTCGAGCTCGGCAGCGTGCTCAAGCTCGGCCACGCGCTCCTCGAGGCGCAGGACGTGAGCGGCGACCTGGGCGTTGAAGCGGCTCTGCTGAGCCGAGACCTGGCCGATGTACTGGCGCAGCAGAAGGACCAGGCCTCGCTTGACCGCGGTGATCGGCCTGCCGTAGCGCCGCGTCGAGTACACCTGTCCGGCATCGGGCTCGATGATCGCCCAGCGCGCCAGGCGCCGCGCCGAATCCACCGGCGAGTCCTCGCTCCAGGGCGCGCCATCGTGCTCGGTGGCGTCCCCGGCGGCCCGGCGCGCTGCGTCGAGCGCCTCGCGCGGGTCCTTCACGGCTGGGAGGATTCGGCAGACACGCCGCAATTATCGAGTTTCCAGCAGCAGCGTCACGGGACCGTCGTTGACGAGGGCCACCGCCATGTGCGCGCCGAACACCCCTCGGCGCGCGCCGGTCAGCTCGCAGAAACGCTCATACAGGGGCTCGGCGAGCTCCGGGGGCGCGGCGGCGACGTAGCTGGGGCGGTTGCCCTTGCGCGCGTCGCCGTAGAGCGTGAACTGGCTGACGCAGAGGATCTCCCGCTCGCCCAGCGGCTCGTTCATGCGCCCGTCAGGGTCGGGGAAGACGCGCAGGGCGCGAACCTTGTCGGCCAGCCATCGGGCCTCGGCCTCGGTGTCATCATGGGTCACGCCCAGGAGCACGAGGAGGCCCGGGCCGATCTCGGCCACCCGCGCGCCGTCGACGTCGACCGAGGCGCGGCTGACGCGCTGGACCAGCGCCCTCATCGGTGGTCGTTCCGATAGGTACGGGATGCCTCGAATGCCCGCGTATGCGCCAGGACGGCCACTAGTCCCGCAGCTCGGCCGCGGCCTGCTCAGGGGCGACGATGTTCAGCCCCACTCCGGTGCCGAGCTCGAAGCCCGCCAGGTGCGTGAGCCGCGGGACGATGTCGATCCGCCAGCAGAAATGGTCGGCGCCGCGGGGCGCGGTGCGCACCCACAGGTTGACGGCGGCGTCGCGGCCGAGCCGTCGCCGCAGCCGCGTGAGCGCGTCGTGCAGCAGGGCGGCGGCCGTGGGGCCGTCCTCTTCGAAGCGCATGCGCGGGCGGCGCGGGATGATCATCAGTTGGTAGGGCACCCGCGCGGCCCAGGCGGCCAGCAGCACCGCCTCGGAGTCGATCGCGACGATCCGCTCGCGCCGGCGCACCTCCTGCTGGAGCAGGTCGCCGAGCAAGTTGCCGCCCATCGTCCGGGTGGCATAGGCCCCGAAGCGCTCCCGCTCCCGCGCGATCGCCGCCGGCACGAACTCCAGCGCGAACAGCTGCGCGTGCGTGTGGGCCACCGACGCCCCGGCGCCGGGCCCCTCGTTGACCATGAGGTGCAGGCAGGCCGCGTCGGCGTGCGCGCGCATCCGCTCGCGCCAGACGTCGGCCGCCAGCACCACCTGCGCCGGGTCAAGCTCGGCGAGCGAGCCGACCGGCTCGGGCGCATTGATGATCACCTCATGGGCGCCGCGGGCGGGCCCGCTCCAGAACAGGTCCGGGTTCTCCGACGGCGGCGGGTCCGCGGCGTCCGGCTCCAGCGCCGGGTAGCGGTTGGGCACGACGCGCACCCGCCAGCCGGGGGTGTCCGGGGCGCTGCCGTCGGGACGGACCGCATAGAGCTCGGGGGGCGTGCTGGCCTCGTTGCCCTCGGCGAAGGGATCCTCGCGCTGATCGCCCGCTTGCTGGGCGTCGCCGCCGTCCAGGCCGCTCCCGGGCCGCCCCGCCCGCACCTCGGCCAGGAGCGCGCGCTGGCCGGTGACAGGATCGATGCGGACCTCGGACACCGCGGGGACGCTAGCGAGACGTTGGCGGAATCAGCGTTCCAGCTCTTCGCGGGCACGCGACACGATGAGGCTCGCCCACCTCATCGCGTTCGCGGCAGTACGACGATCGATCAGTCTCACCCCGTAGTGCGCAGTGTCCTTGACGTCCAGGAGTCGCGTCAGCGTCGTCGCCAGCTTTGGGCCGTCTGGCGTCGCGCCGCGCAGAAGAGCGGTGGCCCCACGATGGTCCTCGCCTCGGTGGCGCTTCCCGAGCCGGACGCAACAGATCGCATCCGCGGCGGCAATACCAGCAAGAACGGCAAGGCCGGTCGTCACATTGGCGAACTCGGTCCGCGCCGATTCGTCGATGACAAGATCCGCCGTCTCCATGTACGCGCGGGCCGTCCGTAGCCGCACGCGGGCATCTGCTCGCGTGCAAGGCGCCGCGCGATCACCGCGAGCCATGCGACTACCTCTCCGGTGACAGGGAGAAGAGATCCACGCCAGCCAACATCAATGAGTCCTGTTGCACCGCCTCCCAGAGTCCGGGCTCCGAACCGTCTCGCCAATCTTGGAACGAGACATCCACGACCTGCGCGGGATTCCCCGTCCAACGCAGGACGTCCCCGTGCAGCTGATCGATCTGGGCCAGCCACATCTGCTCGTGGTGGGCCGACATGTGAGGCGTAAAGAGATCGGAGAGGCTCTCCAAGACGTTCTTTGCCAATCGCTGTTCGCCGGGGAACGGTGCGTGAATGAGCAGGATGTCGACGTCGCTGTCCGGCCCACCGTCGCCGCGCGCTGCGGATCCGAAGACGCCTGCGTAGAGGGGCAGGGGCTTCCATGCCCCGAGAGATGCGCGAAGTCTCTCCCACAGCCCCAGACGCAGTCCGGCGAAGATCTCGGCAACAGGCGCGGCCAGATGATCTCGGTTGAGCTCATGGACCTTGTTGCGACCCATCTGAGTCGCGACGACAATGCCCTGCTCGACGAGGCGCGCCAGGGTTCGGCGGATCCCGATCTCGGATCCCCGAGCCGCCTGCGCCGCCACCTCCCCAACGGTCAGCGGGCGCCCGGTTCGCGCGAGAACCGCGAGCACTGGGCCGTCCAATGTCGGCGTCACCGCGCGAGTGGGGTCGGACAGATCCATCTACCACATAGTATCGCTCTCTATAAGATTAGATAGAGAGATATCTTTTGTGATACAGGCTACGACAGGTGCTTCTCCATGGCGATGTGCTCGATCCCCGCCTCCATGAAGATCCGCCCGCGCGGCTCGTACCCGGCGGCCTCGTACAGCGAGCGGGCATAGGTCTGGGCATGGAGCACGAGACGGCGGGCCCCGCCGGCGCGCGTCTCGTCGTCAGCGAGGGCGAGCAGCGCCGAGGCGATGCCCTGGCGGCGCGCCGACTTGCGCACGGCGAGGCGGCTGAACTGGACCGTGGGCCCGACGAAGAGCAGCCGGCACGTGGCCAGCAGGGTGCCGTTGGACACGGCGACGAGGTGCACGCCCTCGCCGTCGCGACCGTCGAGCTCCTCGTAGACGGGCACGCCCTGCTCGACACAGAAGACGTCGTGGCGCAGCGCCAGGGCGGCGGCCATCTCGGCGTCGCCACGCGCGCGGCGCACCTCGTAGGTGAGCACGTCGGTCATTGCAGCGCGTAGCGCCTGATGTCCCTCTCCAGGGACGCGGCGGTCTCGTAGGGCCCGGCGTGGTCGAAGACTTCCTTGCCCTGCCGGTCGATGTACACCGTCTGGGGGTAGTAGGTGACGGCCTGGATCACGCGGGCGATCTTCTCGTCGGGGTCGGTGTAGCTGGGGTAGCTGACCGGGAAGCGGCTGAGGAAGGCCGCCGCAGCGGGGTTCTTGTCCTTACCGTCGACCCCGATGAACGCCACCTTGCGCCCGAAGGCCACGGAGGCCCGCTGATAGGCGGGGAACTCGGTCTGGCAGGGTCCGCACCACGACGCCCACTTGTTGATGACCACGGGGTAGCCGCGCAGCTGTTTGAGCCGCGCCTCGAACGCCGTGGTGCCTCCCGAGAGCAGTTGGTTGCCCTGCGCGTGCAGCGAGGCCAGCACCGCCGGCGAGCCGGCCAGAGCCGAGGACACCGCCGACCCCGACAGATTGGCGCTCTTCGGGTTGCTCGTCTTCGGCTGCGCCACCACTACGGCAACGACGACGAGCGCCACCAGCAGCACCACGAGCGCTGCCAATCGTTTGCGCGGGCTCACAGCGGAGAAGGTTGACATACCGCCCCGCGCGCGGTCGCTGCAAACCCGCTCGGAGCCTGCCATTAGGGACAGTCCGTTAGATCTGCTTAAATACCCGTTATCCTTCGGACACGAGGCCGGGGGGACGCTTCTGAGGAACTTCGCCGTGCTCGGCCTCGTGCTGAGACTGGCTGAGCCGCCACGACTTCATGCCGCGGCTCGCTCATCCTGACGCAATCCGCTTCAACCACTGATGGGTGATGCCCACCCCCTTTCCTAGTCCTGACGCGATCGCGCGCGCCGAGTTGCTGACGCACGAGCGCTTCGTTTACGAAGGCGAGTCGCTCGAGGAGGCCCTGGCCCCCGGGTCAGCCCGTAGGCGCGCGCTGGACGCGGCGGTCGCCGAGGTCGAGGCGGGTAACAAGACGCCCTCGATCACCTGGCGGCGGCAATTCTCGCTGCTGCTCGGCCTGGAGCGGCTGCTCTCCGAGGAGGAACCCCGCCTCGTCGACGGCACCGTGCTCTCCGCCCATCAGGTCGACGCGCTCTCCGGGACGCTCACCGCGCTCCTGGCCGAGACGCAGCCCGCCAACGGCTCCGGTGCCAACGGCTCCGGTGCCAACGGCGTCGTCCCCGAGGACGTCGTGGCTCGTGCCGCCTCCGCCGAGCCTGACCCGATCGATGACGAGGATGAGGATGCGGACCTCGGCGACCTCGACGACGAGGAGGATGACGAGGACGAAGAGCCCGAGGACGAGGAGCCCGAGGACGAAGAGCCTCAGGACTGGCAGGACGAGGGCGACGAGGAGGAGGGCCAGCTCGAGGAGCAGCCCGAGGATCCCAACGCCGCCAAGCGCTTCTGGTTCGAGCACGCCACCGGCGCGGGCAAGACCGTCGCCGCGCTGGGCTTTGTCGAGGCGTCGCGCACCGGCGGCGTCCTGATCCTCACCCATCGCCGCAACCTGGTCGACCAGTTCCACGGCGAGCTGCGCGACCGCGGCTACCGCGACCGGATCAGCGCCGCGCTGCTCGACGGCCACGACGCCGCCAACGGGCCGGTCACCGTCGAGACCTACCAGTGGTTCGTCCGCAACGCCGGCCGCGTCTCCGACGCCTACACGATCGTCATCTGCGACGAGGCGCACACCGCGCTGGGCGAGAAGACCTCCGCGGCGATCCGCGCCTGGGCAGGCCCCATCTTCATCGGCATGACGGCCACCGGCGCACTCATCGCGCGCCATGTCACCGACCTCTTCCCCACGCAGACCAGCCGCTTCGACCTGGCCCAGGCGGCACGCCGGGGCGTGATCTCGCCGCTGCGCTGCATCCGGATCCCGCCGGGCCCGGGCGTGCGCACCATCGCCAAGGTCCCGCTGCGCCGCGGCGAGGTCGACACCGAGTTCGACCAGGAGATGCTGGCCCAGTTGCTGGACCAGACGCCGTTCAACCTGGCCATCGCCGACCTTTACAAGACGCGCTTCAACGGGGTCCCCGGGGTCGTCTACGCCGCCGGCGTCAAGCACGCCTACAACGTCGCCCAGGCCTTCCGGGACCTCGGCATCAAGGCCAAGGGCGTCTCGGGTGAGACCCCCAAGCGCGAGCTGGCCCGGATCCTGGCCGACTACGAGTCGGGCAAGATCGACGTCCTCATCAACGCTCAGCTGCTGGCCGAGGGCTGGAACAGCCCCCGGGCCACGATCTGCATGCACCTGGCGCCCACCGCGTCCAAGCGCATCTATCAGCAGCGGGTGGGCCGCGTCACGCGCCGCCATCCGGGCAAGGAGGCCGGGATCGTCATCGACTTCGTGCACCCCGCGACCAAGCACGACGACCCCGTCGTGACCCTGCACTCGCTGCTCGATCGCGATGTCTACCGCGGGGGCGCCATCGTCGTCGGACCGGTGCGCCGCGGCCGTGGCCGGCGCGTTCGCGTCGAGCGGCGTGTGCTGCCGGTGACACCGGATCCGGACCGGCGGGCCGAGGTCTTCGAGCGTGAGCTCTGGCGGATCGCCGTCGAGCACCTCGACTACGGTGAGCAGCACGTATGGGCGGCGCTCGCGGGGGCGCGCGTGGCTCCCAACGGCTGGCGCCGCGCCAAGGCGATGCTGCACTTCGACCGGGGCGGGGAGCTCAAGCGCCGCTTCCTGCTCACCGCCGTCCAGCGCAACCGCAACGCCCAGCTTCGGCTGCGTGCGCTCCAGGAGATCGCCGCCAGCCGCGACGCCGAGGCGTTTGACAGCGCCATCGACATCATGGGCACCTGGCCGCGCGACGAGCGCCGCGAGGGCGTGAAGATCATGCTTCAGGCCCTCGCCGAGCGCCGGATCGGCCGTCGCGATCAGGCGAACGCGTGGATCTGGCGCATGGCCGAATACACCCGCGAGGTGCACGAGGAATACGCGGTCCAGCGTTGGCCGGAGACCAAGCGGCTGCTCGGCCTGCTCGTCAACTCGTCGGGGTCGGCCCACGCGCGCAACGCCCGGCGGCTCGTGCACGCCAGCCGCAAGGAGGACCGCCGGCTGTCGGCGGCCCTGCTCGCGGCCGCGCTCGCTCACACCCCCGAGGCCGAGGAGGCGCTACGCGGCGCCCGTACGCGGATGGCGCGCAAGCCGGCCGCCCTGGCCCGCGAGCTGCTGCGCAACTTCCCCAAGGGCCGCCGCGGCGCCAAGCGCCGGCGCCGCAAGGCGGGCGCGACCGCGAGTCCCGAGGCCAACGGCGCCGCCAAGACGCGGGAGACCACGCTCACGACGGCCGACACCGACGAGCTGGAGGTGGCGGCCGCGGCCAACGGCTCCGATGACGATGACGACGACCGCGACCGCGACCTCGACACCGCGGCCGACGATGGCGATGACGACACCGACCTCGTCGATGACGATGATGACGATGATGACGACGACAGCGACGACAGCGACGACAGCGACGACAGCGACGACAGCGACGACGATCGCCGGCCCGCCGAGCCCGAACCAGAGCCAGAGCCCGTCGCCGCCGAGGAGCCCGTCGCCGCAGAGGAGCCCGTCAAGCCGGCGCCCAAGCGCCGCACCCGCGCCCCGCGCAAGAAGGCCACCTCCGCGGAGAACAAGACCGCCGCTGCCGCCGAGGCGGTGGAGGCCGCCGCCGAGGGCACCATCGATCAGATCAAGCCCAAGCGCCGCACGCGGACGCGGACGCGACCGACCCAGGACGCCGAAGAGGCCGCCTAGCCTTCTCGTTCAGCTCGCGGCGGGGACCGCGAGCTGCGCGGCCGCCGACGAGAGCTCGCTCACCGACGCGATCACCGTGTCGATCTCGATCGCATCACCGGAGGACGAGGGCCCCTCGGCTTCGGCGACGACCCGAAGCATCGCCTCGACGACCACGGGGTCGAACTGCGAGCCCGTGTTGACGATCATCTGCTCGGCCGCCGCCTCGTAGGACAAGGCGTTGCGATAGGGCCGGTCGGTGCGCATGGCGCTCCAGGAGTCGCAGCAGGTGATGATCCGCGCCTCGAGCGGGATCGCCTCGCCGGCCAGCCCGTCGGGGTAGCCGCCGCCGTCCCAGCGCTCGTGGTGAGCACGGACGATCTCGCCGACCTCGGTCATGAACCCGCCGACCCGGCCGAGCATCCGCTGGCCCTGGGCGGGGTGGGTCTTGATGATCTCCCACTCGTGCGGGTCCAGTTTGCCCGGCTTGTTGATGATCTCCTTGGGGATGGTGATCTTGCCCACGTCGTGGAGCATGGAGCCGAACTCGAGGTTGCGCCGGCGCTCGGGATCGAGGCCGAGAGCGTCGGCCACGGACAGCGCCAGCCCGACGACGCCCTCGGAGTGCTCGCCGGTGTAGTTGTCGTCGGCCGCGATGACGTCGCCCAGAACCAGCGCGGTCCCGCGGTAGGTCTCGTTGAGCTCGAGCAGCTTGCCCAGCCGCTCCTGGCGCTCGTCGGCGAACATCCTGAGAAGGCCAAGCAGCGGCAACAGCGCGAGGACGGCATAGGGCGCCGTGTGCAGCTCCTCGGCGACGATGAGCGCGACCCCCGACAGCCCTGCGTCGATCGCATAGACCCACAGGCTCCCGCGCAGCTGTGAGCGCACGCTCACTCCGCTGGAGGCGCGGAAGTAGACCGCAGCGGCGCCGAAGTCGCCCGCGAACTGGGCCGCGAGAGCGGCGAGCAGGAGCAGCGGCCCAGCCCTGTCCGGCCCGACGTCGGCGATCGCGAACACGAGCGCCGGTCCGACGGCGAACCAGGCGTTGGCGAGGCTGCGCAGGAGGCGCACCGGCCCCACCTTGCCCGCCAGGACGCCCGGGAGGACCTGCGTGGCCAGGACCGCCGAGACGGCGATCGGAAGGAAGGCCATCGGGATGGCGAAGAGCATCGGTACGAAAGCGAGCTGGCTGGCGACGGTGAAGCCGAACGGGGTGTCGAAGCGAACACGGACCGCGACGGACATCACGATCATCGTCAGGACCGCGCCAACCGGGTTCCAGCGCTGGGGGGACGGCAGCATGAACAGCGCCGCGACCGCGGCGATGAACGCGAGGTTGAGCACGCGCTCGACGCGCAGCTCGCGGCGGGCCTTCTTGGCGTCCGCGCGGCGACGCGTCTCGGCGAGCATCTCCTGCTCTTCGAGCGTGAGTTCCTTGGTCATTGAGCGGACAGTTCGTGGGTCATCCTGCGCGCACATATCGGCTGCGACACCGGCCGTCCTTAGACATGCGCGAGAAGAAGGACGGACCGGCCTGTCGGACATGCGTCCACAAAACAACTAAAGAACTGAGCAATGGGGTCGAAGCGCCCGATGCCCTGTCCCGTCAAACCACAACTGAAAAGGGCAAACCTGGTGCGAGCCAGGGACGCAAAGCTAGAGGTCTCTCGTTTGAGATAGCTCGGCTGCCAGTGCACACCACGGAAGGTGCGTACACATGTTGCAGGGCCTTTTCAGCCGCCATACCCGTCTCGTGGGAGCCGTCATCTCGGCCCTCGGGATCGCCGTCCTGTCCGGTGCTCCGGCCCGGGCGGCACTGATCACCACCGACGCCTGTGACAACGCTGTGTTGTCTCAGCCGTTCGCGCGATGGAACGACACGAACGAGTACAAGCTCGTCCCGGGTGGTTCCTTCGAGAACGGGGCGTCGGGGTGGACTCTCGGTCACGGTGCCAGCATCGTGAGCGGGAGTGAGCCCTTCGGCGCAACCGGCTCTGTCGGAGCGTCGTCGGTCTACCTGTCCGCGGGGGCATCGGTGACGTCGCCGTTCACATGTGTGGACGCCGCGTACCCGACTTTTCGCTTCTTCGCGCGCAACAACGGCCTCCTGTCGACCGTCCTCGTGTCGGTCGTCTACAAGCTGCCGCTCCTCGGGATCGAGGCTGCGGTGCCTGTGGGGACGGCGGCCCTCTCCCCCAGTTGGAGCCCATCGCTCCCGATGCTCACCGCGTCGGTGCTGACGGGTCTGCTGCACGGGGGGACGGTTCCGATGGCCATTCGCTTCACAGCGCTCACTGGCAGTTCGCAGATCGACGACGTGTTCGTCGATCCGCACATGCACAACTGATCGCCCGGAGCACAGACACGCCGGACCCGGGCCCGCGCTCCGCCAACAGACAGGCGGAGCGTGGGCCCGACCCGTGCTCGCGCAACGCGCGCTCAGATCCCGCCGAGATGAACCTCGCCCGCGTTGAGGGCCTGGCGCCCGTCGGGCGTGTCCACGAGCAGCCGGCCGTGGTCGTCGATCCCGGCTCCCCGGGCGGTCCCGCCGGCCCAGGTGACCGTCTGCCCCAGCAATGCGTCGCGGGCCCGCACGGCCTCGAGCACCTCCTCCACCGGCGCCGCCAGCCAGCGCTCGAGCGCCGCCAGCAGGCGGGCCAGCGCGGGCTCGATCGCCTCGGGTCCGAGGCCGAGCGTCCCCGCCCGGTCGGCCAGTTCGGCCGGGAACGACTCCGGCGCGACGGCGACGTTCACCCCCACGCCGATGATCCCCCACCGCTCCTGAGGCCGTCCCTCGACGAGGATGCCGGCGACCTTGCGCCCGTCCACGTAGACGTCGTTGGGCCACTTGAGCTGGGCCTCGGGGCCGACCGCCTCCGCTGTCGCCACGCCGGCGACCAGCGACACCAACGGCGGCGGATCACGCACCACCACAGAACACAGCAGCGACCGGGCGGCCGGCGCACTCCAGGTCCGGCCCTGGCGCCCGCGACCCGCGGTCTGCTCGGCGGCGGTGACGAGCGTGCCGTGCGATGCGCCCGCCACGGCCAGCTCGCGGGCGCGCGTGTTGGTCGAGTCGGTGAGGCGAAGGTGAAGCCGAGGCGTGCCGAACGGTGCGGTGGCGCTCATCCCGGGCGGACGCGGAGCTCGTCGTCCACCCCCAGGCCCAGGCGCTTGGCGGCATCGCCGTGGTTGACGGCGACGGCCAGGCGGCGCTGCGCGTCCTCGTAGAGCAGCAGCTCGTCGGGGACGGCGTCGGCGAACGTCCGCACGTAGTGGACGGGATGGGCACTGCCGTCGCCGGGCTCGATCGTCGCCGCCCGGCCGAGCCTGAGGCCGGACTGCGCCACATCCTCGTGGCCCACGTTGAGCTGGAGGTTGCCGAAGCGGTCGACGTAGCGCACATGGGCCACCACCGCCCCGTCGCGGATCTGCGCCGTCGGGAGGCTGAGCACGACGAGGTCGGCTGCGTCGATCGGCGTCCCGGCTCGAGACAGAGTCGCTCCGCCGGCAAGAGCCGCGGCGACCGGCGCGAAGATGTCGCGCCCATGGAACGTCGCCGATACGGGCTTGAGCCGGAACGTGCTCTGGGCGATGTCGACCACCTCCACGATCTCCCCGGCCGCCTCGGCGGCCACCGTGAGCAGGCCATTGTCGGGGCCGACGAAGCGGCGGCCGTCCCCGGTGCGGAAGGCCACCGCGCGTCGCTGCGCCCCCACATCGGGATCCACGACGGCCAGATGGACCCCCACCGGCAGGTACGGGATCGCCTCGGCGAGCACGATCGCCCCCGCGCGCACGTCGTGGCGCGCGATCCCGTGGGTGAGGTCGATGATCCGCGCCTGTGGGCACGCGGTGGCGATGACCCCATGGCAGATGCCGACGAAATCGTCGGCCAGGCCGTAGTCGGACAGGAAGGTGATGACCGGTGACTCGTGTTGCGTGCTGGGCATGTGGCCGCTACCCGGAGATCGTATGCGTCACATCTTGCACGAGTGCGGCCACGAGCCCGTCGATGTCGTTGCGCGTCGCCTCGACATCGGGCTCGCGGCCGTGCTCGCGCAGCGTCTGGCTCGTCACGGGCCCGATGCTCACCAGGCGCACACGCTCGGGCAGCGGGCCCTCCAGTGACTCGAAGAAGAAGCGCACCGTGGAGGACGAGGTGAACGTCACGTAGTCCGCATCGGTCACGACCTCGCGCTGGCGGTCAGACATCGGCTCGGCCACGGTCTCATACAGCTCGAGCACATCGACCTCGGCGCCGCGGTCGCGCAGCGCGTCGGGGAGCACGTCGCGGGCCTGGGCGGCGCGCGCGATCAGCACCCGGGACACCGGCACCTCGGCGAGCGCCTCGACCAGCCCCTCGGCGACAAACCGCTCGGGCACGACGTCGGCGATGAGCCCGTGCTCCCGCAGCGCCGCCGCGGTCCCGGGACCGATCGCGGCGATCCGGACCCCACCCGCCCCACCCACCCCGCCGAAGGCCCGGGCATCGCGCCCGGCTCGGTACAGGCGCTCACACAGCAGCCGAGCCCCGTTGGGGCTGGTGAGGCACACAAGGTCATAGCGGCTGAGCTCCGGGGCGGGACCCTCGATCTCCTGGATCCGGATCGCGGGCGCCTCGATGACGGCGGCGCCGAGGTTGCGCAGCCGCGCCGCCAGCCCGCTGGCCTGGGCCCGCGCCCGGGTGACCGCCACGGTCCGGCCGCTCAGCGGCCGCGACTCAAACCAGGCGAGCTCCGAGCGCAGCGCCGCCACCGGCCCGAACACCGAGATCGCCGGGGCCTTCACTCCGGCGGCGCTGGCCGCACCGGCGATCGTCTCCAGCGTGCCGGTGACCACGCGCTGGTCGGGGAGCGTGCCCCGCTGGATGACCGCCGCGGGCTCGGTACCGGCGCGTCCGCCCGCCATCAGCTCGCGCGCAATCGCCTCCAGGCGCCGCACGCCCATGTAGACGACGAGCGTGCCGGGGAAGCGCGCCAGGGCCGCCCAGTCCAGCGAGAACCCGCCCCCGCCCTCCCCGTCCTCCTCGAGCTTGGCCGGGTCCTCATGGCCGGTGACGAACGCCACGGCGCTGGCGGCGTCGCGATGAGTGACCGGGATGCCCGCGTAGGCGGAGGCCGCCACGCCGGCGGTGATGCCGGGGACGACCTCGAAGGGGATGCCGGCCGCGCCCAGCCGTTCGGCCTCCTCGCCCCCGCGGCCGAACACGAACGGATCCCCTCCCTTGAGGCGGACGACCTCGAGCCCGGCCGCCCCGTGCTCGAGCAGCAGCGCTTCGATCTCCTCCTGGGAGGCCGACGGACCGCCGCCCTCCTTGCCGGCGTAGAGCAGCCGGGCGTCGGAGCGCGCGCCGTCGAGCGCGGTGGCCGGGATGAGCCGGTCATAGACGATGACGTCGGCACCGGCGATCAGCTCGAGCGCCCGCGCCGTCAGGAGTCCGGGATCGCCCGGGCCCGCGCCCACCAGGTAGACGGTCACGCCGTCACCTCAGCCTGGGCCTCGGCCCGGCGCAGGAGCTCGGCGGCGCCCGCCGCCAGCATCCGCTCCGCGCAGGCCAGGCCGACCTCCTCGGCGCGCGCGGTGACCTCATCGCGCAGCCAGGCCGAGCCGTCGGGCAGGCCCACCCACGCCGCGAGCGTGAGACGGCCGTCGTCGCGAGCCCGGGCGTGGGCGCCCACCGGCGTGTTGCAGGAGGCGCCGAGGGCGTGGACGAGCGTGCGCTCGGCGGTGACGCAGGCCGTGGCCTCGGGATCGCTCACGCCGGCGAGCCGCTCGGCGGCGATCGCCCCCGAGCGGGCCTGCAGGGCGAGCGCGCCCTGCCCCGCCGCGGGCACGAACTCCTCGATCACGCCCCCGGCCTCATCGCTCCGGCCCAGGCGCTCCAGGCCCGCCGCGGCCAGGATGAGCGCGTCGACCTCGCCGGCGGCGAGCTTGCGCAGCCGCGTGTCGACGTTGCCGCGCAGCTCGCGGACCTCGACGTCGTCGCGGACGGCGCGCACCTGGGCGGCGCGGCGCAGGCTGCTCGTGCCCACCCGGCTCCCGGGGGCCAGCTCGGCGAGCGCGCCCACGCCGCAGATGACGTCGCGGGCCTCGGCGCGCTCGGGGATGGCCACCAGCTCCAGGCCCTCGGCCAGCTCCGTGGGGACGTCCTTGGCCGAGTGCACGGCCACGTCGATGCGGCCGTCGAGCAGCGCCCGCTCGAGCTCTGAGACCCAGCGCGACTTGTCGTTTGAGGCCGCGCCGCGGTCGCCCAGCGTGGTGATCTCCACGATTTCGACGCCGGGCCCCAGCCGCTCAGCGACCCATCGAGCCTGCACCAGGGCGAGTGCACTGCCCCGCGTGCCGACGCGCATCAGCCGCGCCGCTGACCGCGAGCCTGTGCGCGGGCGGGCAGCTCGATGACCCGATCCCCACCCACCGCTGCCCCGAGCTCAGAATCGGCCTGCGCCGCCCCGAGCTCGGAATCGGCCTGGGCCACGGCGGCGTCGAGCTCGTCGCCGGCGGGCACGCCCTCCTCCACGGTCAGCCCGAAGAGGTCGCGGATGACGGCCATGCGGGCGTGCACGCGGTCATCGTGCATCGCCTTCATCTGCAGCGTCGGCTCGTGGAGCAGGCGGTTGACGACGGCGCGGGCGACCGCGTCGATTCGCTCGAGGTCGCGCGGCGAGGCGGACTCCCACTTGCCTCGGTTCTCGTCGACCACCTGGCCGGCGATCTGCGTGGCATGGGTGCGCAGGGCCGCGAGCGTGGGCAGCACCTCCAGCGAGCCGAGCCAGGTGGCGAACTTGCCGATCTCCTCCTCGATGATCCCCTCGGCGCGCCGCGCCTCCACCTGGCGGACCTTGCGGTTGCGCATGGCGATCGCCTGGAGGTCATCGATGTCGAACAGGGTCACGCCCTCCAGCCGCGCGCAGGCATCGTCGATGTCACGGGGGACGGCGAGGTCGGCGAGCAGCAACGGGCGGCCCTCCCGCGCGCGCATCACGTCGGCGATCTCGCGGACCTCCAGCAGCAGGTGGGGCGACGCGGTGGCGGCGACGACGATGTCGGCGGACACGAGCGCCTCGGGCAGCTCGTCGAGGGGGATGCTGGTCCCGTGGTAGCGCCGGGCCAGGCTGATCGCGCGATCGCGCCGCCGGTTGGCGACGAACACGGTGGTCACGCCGCTGTCGGCCAGCGCCCGTCCGGTCAGCTCGCTCGTCTCGCCGGTGCCGATGATGACCACGCGCCGGCCGTTGAGGTCACCCAGGTGCTCGCGCGTCAACGCCACCGCCGCCCCGGCGAGGCTGAGCTGGCCCTCGCCGACGGCCGTCTCGGTGCGCACGCGCTTGCCGGTGGCCAGCGCCGCCCCGAACAGGCGGTTGGTGAGGGGGCCGGTGGTCTCCCTGGTCAGCGCCGTCTCGTAGGCGCGCTTGACCTGGCCCTGGATCTCGGCCTCGCCGACGAGCATCGACTCGAGACCCGACACGACGCGGTAGAGATGGCGCGCCGCGTCGCAGTTGCGGTGCGAGTAGATGGCGCCGGCCAGCTCCGTGGGACGGATCCCCGCCTGGCGGGCGAGCATCGTCAACACGGTCGACTCGGCCTCGACAGGATCGCCGACGACCAGGTAGAGCTCGGTGCGGTTGCAGGTCGACACCGCCACCGCTTCGTGGACCTCGGCGCCGCCGCGCAGCTCGCGCAGGAACTCCATGGCCCGTGCCTCGGGCAGGGCCAGGCGCTCGCGCACCTCAACCGGCGCGGTCTTGTGCGAGACGCCGATGGCCAGCAGCTCGCTCACAGCACCGCCTCGGCTTCACGGTCCGCGGCGGCCTGGGCCGCGGCCCTGGCCGCCTCGACGTCGCGGCGCAGCTCATCGAGCTCCTGCTCCAGACGCTGAGCGCGCGTGGCCATGATGGCCACGTAGACGAGGATGAGGACGACGAAGACGACGTAGGCGGCGGCGACGTACTTGCCCGACGTGCCCAGCGGCAGCGCGGGAGCGGAGGCGATGAGCAGGCTCATGACGGTGCCGCGCTCCGTCCCATGGGCCGGACGGCGTCGTCCCCGAGCAGGGTGCGGCGCAGCCGGCGGACCTGCGAGCGGGCGTTCTTGGCCGCCATCTCGAACTTCCACAGCGTCACGTAGAGCAGCGCGACGCCGGCGATCGACACCACGAACACCAGGCCCATCGCGGGCGGCAGGTTGGCGCTGGTCAGCGTCAGGACGCGGGGATGCACGTAGGCCGTGGCGAGCGAGACGGCCAGGTAGTTGAGCGGCACGAAGGCGGCGGCGACGATGGCGAAGACGCTGGCGTAGCGCGCCTGGCGCTCCGGGTCCTCGATGGAGAAGCGCAGCGGCTGGTAGGTGGCGAACAGGAGCAGCACGATGAGGTAGGAGACGAGCGTCGGCTCGTTCCACACCCACCAGTGGCCCCATGACGCCTTGGCCCAGATCGAGCCTGTGAGCAGGCCGCCGATCCCGAAGATGAGCGCCATGTGGATGGCCACGTAGGAGCGCATGTCCCAGGCGCGGTCGCCGGTACGCAGGTAGCCGATGGCCAGCAGCCCGCCGAAGACGAACCCGCCGAGCGAGACGATGGCCAGCGGCACGTGGATGTAGAAGATCTTCTGCACGAAGCCCTGGCTGGCGTCCAGCGGCGCATAGAAGAACACCAGCGCCAGTGCGCCGCCGAGCGTGAGGATGGTGGCCAGCGACAGAGCGCGCAGGCCCTTGCCGTAGGTGGTGGAAGGGAGCACTAGTCCTCCAGGAGGAAGTCGAACACCGCGTACGCGATCAGTCCGAACACCACATCATAAAGAGCCAGGATCAGCAGCCACTTCCCTGGTGGCGTCGACGACGGATTGGTGGCGGCAAACAGCGGGCCGGCCGCCCGGGCGGTGGCGATGAGGGCCGGGATGAGCAGGGGCAGACCGAGCATGGGTCCGATCAGGTCCCGCGCCCTGGTGTGGACGGCGATCGCGGACACGAACGTCCCGATCACCGACAGGCCCACGTTGGCCAGCACCAGCAGCAAGATAAGCCCCGGGAGCGCGTGACCCAGCGGCGGGCCCAGCAGGAACAGACCGAAGGCCGGCACGGCGACGACCTCGAGCACCACCAGGAACAAGAACAGCGCGGTCGACTTGGCCACCAGCAGGGCGGTCCGGTCGACCGGGGCCAGCAGGAAGGCGTCGAAGCCGCCCTGCTCGCGCTCGGCCACGAACAGCCGGTTGACCCCCAGCATCGCCGCGAACAGGAGCGTCACCACCAGCACGCCGGCGGCCAGCTGGCCGTCGATCGTCGCGCGGTTGAGCCCGAAGTGGAAGATGACGAACGTCACGAGCGCGAACAGGACCATCGCCGGGACCGTCTCCCAGGTGCGCAGCTCCAGGCGCAGGTCCTTGCGGAGCACGACCACGGCCGTCCTCATGCGTACAGCGCCTTCAGCCGCTCTTCGCCGAACTGCGCAGGCTCGCCCACGTACGCCGGCCGGCCGTCCTTGAGCGCCAGCACGATGTCGGCCTCGGCCAGCGCCGACCGCGGGTCGTGGCTGGTGAGCACACGCGTGCGGCCGCTGCCACGGCCGATGAGCGGCTCGATCAGGTCCGAGGCGGCGGGATCGAGGTTGGCCCGCGGCTCGTCGAGCAGCAGCAGCCGAGGCCGGTGCAGCACGGCGCGGGCCACGGCCAGGCGCTGGATCATCCCCCGCGACAGCAGGCGCACCGGATCGGACGCCCGGCGATCCATCTGGACCGCCTCCAGGACCTCGTCCACGCGCTCGGGCTCGATCCGGTGCAGGCGGGCGTGGTACTGGAGGTTCTCCCGGCCGCTGAGGTCGCGATAGAGCAGCGGCTCGTGGCCGAGCAGCCCGAGCTGCCCGCGCACCACATGGGCCCGGGCCGGAAGGGGCTCCCCGAACAGCTGGACCTCGCCCTCGTGCGGGCGCAGCAGGGAGGCGAGGATCCGCAGCAGCGTCGTCTTGCCCGCACCGTTACGACCCAACACGGCCAGCGTGGCGCCGGGCGCGACCGTCACGGTCACGTCGCGCAGCGCAGTCCGCTCGCCGAAGTGGCGTGCGAGCCCGCGCAGCTCAATGGCCGGGGGTCCGCTGACCACGCTCACGTTGCAGCGTCGCGACGACGTGCGGGAGCGTCGGTGCGATCACCGGGAACAGCTCGCCGATCGCCTTGGGATTGCCCGGGAAGTTGATGATCAGCGAGCGGCCTGCGATCCCGGAGATGCCCCGCGTCAGGATGCCCATCGGCGTGTGGCGGACCGCCTCGGCGCGCATCGCCTCGGCAAAGCCCGGGGCCGCGCGCTCGACCACCGCCTCGGTGGCCTCGGGGGTGACATCGTCGTCGGTGAGCCCAGTGCCGCCGGTGGTGAAGATGAGCGACGCGCCGTCGGCGGCCTGCCGGCGCAGCCAGCCCTCGATCGCGGCCTGGTCGTCGGGGAGGACGTCGCGCGCCACCACCTCCGCGCCCGCGGCCTCGGCGTGCTCGGCCAGGGCCGCTCCCGAAAGGTCCTCGGTCTCGCCGGCGGCGACCGACGTGGACACGGTGAGAATGGCGGTCTTCATCGCTGCCAGTGCCCCGAGCGCCCGCCGGCCTTCTCGAGCAGCACGACGCCGGCGATCTCGGCCCCGCGCTCGACGCCCTTGACCATGTCGTAGACGGTCAGCGCCGCCACCGAGGCCGCCGTCAGTGCCTCCATCTCCACCCCGGTGGGGCCGGTGGTGCGGGCCTCCGCGATCAGCTCGATCTCCCCCGCCTCGACGTCGATGGCGCCCTCGACGCCGACGTAGGAGAGCGACAGCGGGTGACAGAGCGGGATGAGGTCGGAGGTGCGCTTGGCCGCCTGGATCCCGGCGATCCGCGCCACCCCGATGACGTCGCCCTTGGGCGCGTTGCCGTCACGCACCTTGGCCGCGGTCTCCGGCGAGACGCGGACGACCGCTCGTGCCCGAGCGCGTCGCTCCGTATCCGGCTTGTCCGAGACGTCGACCATGCTGGCCTGCCCAGCGGCGTCGAGATGGGTGAGCTCGCTCATGCGCGCCGGCTCATCGCCAGTCACCCGGCGACGGGAGCGTGAGCGCGCTGCGCGGCCTCGATCAGGTCTCGGACCTGGTCGGCGTGCCCGGTGCGCAGGAGCTCGATGGGGTCCGGATCGCCGTTGACGATCGACTCGAAGAACTCCTTGCGGTCCTGGTAGGTGGGCAGCGTGCCCTTCGCCCAGCCGCGGGCGTCGTTGAGCAGGACCGCCAGGTCGGCGTAGGGCTCTCCGAACAGCTCCGAGATCTCGCGCTTCATCCGCTTGGCCAGCGCCGGCGAGGCGCCCGCGGTCGAGATCGCCACGGCCAGCGGGCCGGTGCGCACGATCGCGGGAAGGATGAAGTTGCACAGCGGTGGCACGTCGACGACGTTGACGAGCATCGCGCGGCCCTCCGCGTCGTCGAACACCCGGATGTTGGCGTCGGTGTCGTCGGTGGCGGCGATCGCGATCAGGCAGCCATCGAGGTCGCCTGACTGATATTCGCGGCGCTCCCAGCGGATCGAGCCCTCGTCGGCCAGTTCGCGCAGCGCCGGGTGCGCGTCGGGGGCGACGAGCGTCACGTCGGCGTCGCAGGCGAGCAGCCCCTCCACCTTCTCCAGGCCGATGTCACCGCCGCCCACGACCAGGCACCGGCGGCCCTTGAGGCGCAGGCAGGCGATGTAGAACGGCGTGTCGAGCATGTCGCGCACGCAGCTCTGGTCGCAGATCCCCTTGCGGAACTGGCAGACGCACTCCTTGCCGCTGTAGGCCTGGGCGGGCATGGCGTAAGCGTAGCCGCGGGGGATCGCGGCCGGTGCGGGTCGGGGCGCGGCGGGCGCGGGCGCAGCGCCGGGATAGGCCCGTGCGGCGTCTGCTTTGTCCCCGGTCGTGCTCCGGCCATCCCGGCGAACGTCAACTGCGGCTGGGGAATGGGGCGGTTGGGCGTGTGCGGCGGATCGCGCACGTCCAGGGGGATCGGGGTCGGGGCCCGCTGTGCGGGCGATTTCCGTCTGTGAGAGCGTTTACCTCTCAAAATCTACGGAAAAGGGCAGTCTGTGCCTGCTTGGACCCTGGGCCGTGGGAGATGTTTGCTCTGGAGCGATGGAGATCTCCCACGAACCGCCCGCCAGCTCGGACCTGTGATAGGCGATCCCTCTTACAGCTCCGATGCCCCGCGTGCACCCCCGGTCTCGCGGCAACCACCCACCCGCCATCCGCCTACTTGCGGCGGACGGCGTCCTTGGCCAGTCGCCCGCCCAGCCTGAGCAGGGGGACGGCTCCGTCGCGCAGGGCCGCGGCGCGGATCGACGGCCGTCCGTAGAGCACCTTGGCGGTCTGGCGCAACGCGTTGCCCAGGGTCTCGTCGTAGGGATGCCACCACGGGTTGCGGATCGCCGAGGGCTCCCAGACCCGCAGCTTGATGTTGACGCACTCATACAGGCCGAACTTGGAGTGGGTCCGGCCCAGGCCCGACTCCTTGACCCCGCCCCACGAGCACTGGCAGGCACCATGGCTGAACATGTGGTCGTTGATCCAGACCATGCCGGACTCCAGCTCGCGGGCGATCCGCTCGCCTTTGCCGCGATCGGACGTCCACACCGAGGCGCCCAGGCCGAACTCGGAATCGTTGGAGAGAGCCAGCGCCTCGTCCTCGGAGTCGACGGCGACGATCGGCAGCACCGGGCCGAAGATCTCCTCGCGCATGATCCGCATGTCGTGGGTGACGCCGGTGAGCACCGCCGGCGCGTAGAAGTCGCCCGTCAGTCCAGGAGCGGGCGGCGCCTGGAGGGGGCCGCCGCAGTGCAACGTGGCCCCGGCGGCGACCGCGTCGTCGACGAGCTCGCGCACGATCTCGAACTGCTCGCGGGACACCATCGGCCCGATCTCCGTGTCCCAGCCCATCGGATCGCCCACACGCAGCGCACGCGCGCCCTGAACGACCGCGGCGGTGAAGCGGTCGGCCACCTCCCGCATCACATAGACGCGCTCGATGCCCGAGCAGGTCTGGCCGGCGTTGGCAAACCCGCCCCACAGCGCGCCGGCGACGGCGTGCTCCAGTTTGGCGTCGCCGAGCACGATCATCGGGTCCTTGCCGCCGAGCTCGAGCACCGAGCCCTTCAGGCGCCGGGCGCACTCCTCGCCCACGCCGCGGCCGGTGTCGACCGATCCGGTGAAGAACACCTTGCCCACGTCCGAGGACACGACCGCCGCTCCGGTACCGGGGCCGTGGACGACGCGGATCAGCCCCTCGGGCACGCCGGCGCGCTCGAACACCCGCGCGATCCGCTCGCCGATGAGCGGAGTGAGCGACGCCGGCTTGAGCACCACGCCATTGCCGGCCATCAGTGCGAGCGCGACCTCTCCGAACGGGATGCTCCACGGGTAGTTCCACGGCGAGATGACGCCGATGACGCCGAGCGGCTCATAGGTGAAGGCGGTCTGCTTGGTCTTCAGGAACAGCTGAGGCATGGGGACCGATTCGTCGGCGAGGATCCGCCGGCCCTCGCCCGCGATCCAGTGCAGGGCGTCGATCGTCGGGAGGAGCTCCATCGAGAACGCCTCGTTGCGCGGCTTGCCCTGCTCGGCGACGATGAGGTCGCGGATCTCGTCGCACTCGTCGAGGAGGACCTGGCCGGCGCGCTCCAGGTACCGGGCGCGGTCGCGGAGCGTGAGCTGCGCCCAGAACGGCTGCACCTGGGCAACCCCGGCGACCACCGAGGGCACATCGCCGGGGGCGGTCACGGGCACCGCGCCCAGCCGGGCGCCGGTGGCGGGGTTAAAGGACTCGAGCTGATCTATGGCGGAGGCGGTGGCGGTCATGTGGCTGAGCGTACCGGCGCCGGTCTCAGGCGGCGCGGGCGCTCGCCGGCGCCGTGGCGTGTCAGGCGGCGCGGGCGTTCGCCAGCGCCGTGGCGTGGGCCACCAGCGCGCCGGCGAGCAGCTCGTCGAGGCCGTCGGTCTCGTGCTCGTCGACGACCACCAGCGTCGGCTCCGTCGGGCGGTCCAGCTCGACGGCCCCCACGCCCAGGACGGTCTCCCGGGAGTGGATCAACGCGGTGGCGCAGAGGACGAGCATGCTCAGCAGGTCAAAGCTCACCAGCCGGGCCAGGGACAGCTCGTGCCCCGCGATCCCCTGGCGGTCATACAGGTCTGCGATCGCCGCCAGGTCGCGCCGGCGCACGAGGCGCAGGCACACGCGGGGGCCGCGTGGCAGAGGGTGATATTGGGCTAGCAATGCCCCTGGGTCATGGCGCTCGGGCATTCCTACAGGTTAGTAGCTTCGCCGGATCCGCCGACCCGGCCGGCCCTGGGAATTACGGCAAAGAGCGGGGATTTAAGAGCTATTGCGCCCCGTCTGCACGTCCGCGCCCACGTCGGATCTCGGCCAGACGCTCGCGCAGGGCGGCTTCGGCGTCGTCGGGCTCGTAGAAGCGGGCGCCGATGGCCGGGTCGGGCAACAGCTCCTGCGGGCTGAAGTGGCCCGGCCGGCGATGGGGGTTGTCGTAGCCGCCGTCGCTGCGGGTGGAGGAGCGCAGGTGGGCGGGCGGCGCGGCGGCCCCGTGCTGCGCGATGTAGTCGCGCGCGGCGAACACCGAGCGCTTGGCCGCATCGGACTTGGGGGCCAGCGACAGGTAGATGGCGGCTTGGGCCAGCGCGAACTGGGCCTCGGGGAGCCCCACGTGCTCGACGGCCGCCGCGGCGGCGGTGGCCACCGACAGCGCCTGGGGGTCGGCGTTGCCGATGTCCTCGGAGGCCAGGATCACCATCCGGCGCACGATGAAGCGCGGGTCCTCCCCGCCCTCCAGCATGACCGCCAGGTAGTAGAGGGAGGCGTCCGGGTCAGAGCCGCGGGTGGCCTTGATCCAGGCCGAGATCGTGTCGTAGTGGTTGTCGGCCTGGCGGTCATAGAGCAGCGCCCGGCGCTGCAGCGCGTCCTCGGCGTGGGCCAGCGTGACGCGGTGATCCGCGCCCGCGGCCTCACACGCGAGCTCGAGCGCGTTGAGCGCCGTGCGCGCGTCGCCGCCCGATCGCTCGGCCAGGAAATCCAGCGCCTCCTCGTCGACGTCCTCGGGCGGGCCGCAGTGGCCGGCCGCCACCGCGCGCTCGAGCACCGTGCGGATCTGCGCGGGCCCGAGGGCCTCGAGCCGGTAGAGGTGGGTCCGCGAGATGAGCGCGGAGTTGACCTCGAAGTACGGGTTCTCCGTGGTGGCCCCGATCAGCGTGATCAGCCCGTCCTCGACGGCCGGCAGCAGCGCGTCCTGCTGGGCCTTGTTGAAGCGATGGATCTCGTCCAGGAAGAACACCGTCCGGCGACCGCTGCGCAGCCGCTCACGGGCGCGCTCGATGACGGCGCGCACCTCCGCGCGCCCCGCCGCCACGGCGCTCTCCTCCTCGAGCGCCGCATCCGAGGCGTGGGCGACCAGGCGCGCCAGTGTGGTCTTGCCCGACCCCGGCGGGCCGTGCAGGATCATCGAGTGCGGGTGGCCCTCCTCGATCGCGCGCCGCAGCGCCGAGCCCTGCGCGAGCAGCCGCTCCTGTCCCACGAGCTCGTCGAGCGTCGTCGGACGCATCCGGGTGGCCAGGGGGACGTCGGCCCCCGTGCGCTCCGCGTCGCGCGCGGCCTCGGGCTGCGCCGGGTCCGGCGCCACGTCCTCGCCGAACAATCGCTCCATGGCCTGAGTATGACCGGGGTCCCACCCGCCCCCGCGGGCGGCGTTCAGCCCGCGAGGATCTGGCGCGCCGCCTCGTGCACGAGGCCGTTGGAGCCGATCCCGTGGCCACCGGCCGCGGTGGCGCTGCCGTCCAGATCGGTGAAGCGGCCGCCGGCCTCCTGGACGATGACCATCGGCGCCGCCAGGTCCCACAGGGCCGCCGCGGGGTCCAGGGCGATCTCGGCGGCGCCCTCGGCGACGAGCATGTACTGCCAGAAGTCGCCGTAGCCGCGGGTGCGCCAGCACGTCTCAGCGAGCGCCAGGAGCATGTCCAGGCGCTCGGTCTGGCGCCACTCCTCAAAGCCGCCGAAGCTCATCTGGGCGTCCTCGAGCGCCCGGATCCCGGAGACCCGGAGCCGGCGCTCGTCACCGCTCACGTCGGAGGTGAACGCGCCGGCGCCGCGCGCCGCCCACCAGCGCCGGCCCATCGACGGCGCCGAGGCGACGCCGACCACCATCTCACCGTCCTCCTCGAGGGCGAGCAGCGTGGCCCACACCTGCATGCCGCGGACATAGCCCTTGGTCCCGTCGATCGGGTCCACGATCCACCGCCGGGATGGGTGGGGACCGGTTCCGTCCGCCGCGTCGGCCCCGCCGTACTCCTCGCCGAACACCGTGTCCTGTGGGCGCCTCCGGGCCAGATGCTCGCGCAGCGCCTGCTCGACGGCGCGATCGGCCTCGGAGACGGGCGTCAGGTCGGGCTTGGTCTCGACCACGAGGTCCTCGGCGCGGAACCGGGCCATCGTGATCGCGTCGGCGACATCGGCCAGCTCCAGCGCGAGAGCGAGGTCATCGGGGGCGCCGGGCACCGCGCGCATGCTACGCCGATAGTCTGGTCCCCCACGATGACGTCCGACGACCTCGAGCGCCAGAGCGTCGAGCTGCTCCAGGAGCTCATCCGCTTCGACACCGTCAACCCGCCGGGCAACGAGCGAGTGGCCATCGAGCACCTCGAGCGCTACCTCAGCCAGGCGGGCTTTGACACCGAGATCCTCGCCGCCGACCCGGAGCGCCCCAACCTGGTGGCAACCCTCGACGGCCAGGGCGACGGGCCCGTGCTCGTCCTGCTCGGCCATGTCGACACGGTGCTGGCCGACGCCTCGGACTGGCGCCACGACCCCTGGTCGGGGGATGAGTCCGACGGCTTCATCTGGGGCCGGGGGGCTCTGGACATGAAGAACCAGGTGGCGACCGAGGCCGTCGCCGCCGCCGGCTTGGCCCGGCAGGGATGGCGCCCCGCCCAGGGGGCGCTCAAGCTCGTGTTCGTCGCCGACGAGGAGACCGGCGGCGAGGTCGGCGCCCACTGGCTGACCGAGACCCACCCGGACACGGTCCGCTGCGACTTCCTGCTCAACGAGGGCGCAGGAGCGGCGTTCGAGTACGCCGGCAAGCGCCGCTACGGCGTCTGCTGCGCCGAGAAGGGCATCTTCCGCTTCAACGTCACTGCGCTCGGCGCCGCCGGCCACGCCTCGATGCCGCGTACCGGCGACAACGCGCTGCTCAAGCTCGCCCCCGTCCTCACCGCGCTTGCCCACCAGCCCGAGAGCTTCGAGCTCACCGAAGCGCCCGCCGCGATGCTGGGCGGACTGGGCGAGGACCCGGCCGACCCGTCGGCCGCGCTGGCGCGGATCGAGGCCCAGGAGCCGCGCCTGCGCACGGTGGTCGAGCCGATGCTCGGGGTCACGCTCACCCCGACGATGACCAGCGCCTCGAGCAAGATGAACGTCATCCCCTCACGCGCGCAGGTGCGGATCGACTGCCGGGTGCCCCCGGGCCTGGGCGAGGATGCGGTGTGGCGGCGCATCCGCCAGGTCCTCGGCGAGCCGTCCGACGAGCTGCGCATCGACTTCACCGAGCAGGTGGTGGGCAACGGCTCGTCGCCCGAGAGCACCCTGATGACCGCGATCGACGAATGGATCACGGCCAACGATCCGGGCGCCGCGACGGTTCCGGTCATCCTCCCCGGCTTCTCGGACTCACGCTGGTTTCGCGAGGCGTTCCCCGAGTGCGTGGCCTACGGCTTCTTCCCCCAGCGCCACCAGTCGATGCTAGAGGCCGCTGCGCTGATGCATAACGCCGACGAGCGGATCGACGTGCGCGATCTCGGCTTCGCGACCCGCTTCTACCGCGACATCATCGGCACGCTGCTCGGCTGAGGCCGCGCCGGCTCCGTCGTCGACCAGCCCGCGCGTGCCGCGCGGGACCAGCGCGAGGACGAGCATCACCAGCGCGACGGCGGCGCCGACGGCGAGCACCGTCCGCGCACCCAGCGCGTCCGCGAGCGGGCCGGCGATGGCAAAGCCCAACGGCAGCAGGGCCAGCGACCCCATCCAGTCATAGGCGCTCACCCGCGAGAGCGCCTGAGGCGGGATGTGGCGCACCAGCGCGGTCGCCCACCACACCTCGAACAGCGTGAAGCCCAGGCCGGCGCCAAAGGCCAGCGCCACCACCACGGCGAGCGGCGCGCCACCGGCAAAGGCCAGTGACTGGATGGGCCAGATGAGGGTGAGCAGCAGGCCGACGACCATCGGCCGGCGCGGCCGCCAGCGGATGCCCAGGAGCGCGCCGACGACGGCGCCGGCGCCGGCGACGCTCTCGAGCAGGCCGAACACGCCCGACGAGCCGTAGAGCTGCTTGGCGACCAGGGGCGCCAGCGCGTACCACTGCGCGTAGGCGCAGAGCACGGCGACGGTGAAGGCGGCGATCGTCGCCCAGACCCAGGTGCGCGAGCGGACTTCGCGCCAGCCGTCGCGCAGATCGGCGATGACGGTCGCGCGCTCCTGAGGCACGTCGCCGCGGGCCCGGGGGCGAATGTGGCGCAGCAGCTCGGCGCTGAGCAGGAAGGTGGCGGCGTCCAGCGCGAACGCCGGCCCGGCGCCCACGGTGAGGACCAGGCCGGCCCCGAGCGCCGGGCCGATGAGGATGGCCAGGTTCTCGGTCGTCGAGGACAGGGCGCGGGCGTCCTGGACCTCCGCGTCGGGGATCGTCTGGGGGAGCAGGCCGGAGTAGGCCGGCTGGAAGAAGGCACGGGCCGCGCCGAACAGCGCCTCGATGACGATCATCTCCGCCACGCTCGCCCCGCCGAGCACGATCGACGCCGCCAGCACCCCGTGCAGCAACGCCCGCGCGTAGTCGGCGGCGGTCATGATGCGATGGCGGGGCAGGCGGTCGGCCCACACCCCTCCGAAGAGCACGAGCGCGATGAGCGGCAGCGCCTGCGCGGCCAGCACCAGGCCCAGATCGGTCGGTGATCCCGTGCCCTGCGTGATGTACAGGGCCAGCGCGACGATCACGACCTGATCGCCGACGGCGCTCGCCGACTGGCCGAGGAAGAGGAACCGGAAATCTCTGTGGCGCAGAACGCGCAGGTACTGACTCATCACACACACTCACTGACGGGACGGCGAAAAGGACTGTGCGCGCGAGGGTGGCCTTCAGTCGGCCGCGGCGCGCACGGGGGGAAACTGCGTCAGCGTGGTGGTGTGATGCTGAGCATCGCCGGCTCAGATTACCACCCTCAATAGACTCTTCGCATCTCCACGCAGGTCTCCAACCGCCTCGACCCCGCGATCTTCCGGCTGCCTGTTGACCGGATCCGCGACGGCTATTACTCCGACGCGTACTTCGTCCTCACCAAGTCGCTGCTCGAGGCCGAGGGCGAGCACCCCCACGTCACCATGCAGGTCTTCCAGAAGGAGGACTCGATCCTCGGCGGCATCGACGAGGCGATCGCGGTGCTCAAGACCAGCGCCGGTCACTACGACGGCGGCGAGTGGATCCCCGGCTGGGACCGCCTCCAGGTCCACGCGCTCAAGGAGGGCGACCTCATCGCCCCGCGCGAGACGGTGATGACGATCGAGGGCGACTACTCCGTCTTCGCCCACCTGGAGACCGTGTACCTCGGGTCGCTGGCGCGGCGCTCGCTGATCATGCGCAACGTCGCCGAGGTGGTGGAGGCCGCTCGCGGCAAGCAGATCTTCTTCTTCCCCGCCCGCCACGACCACTGGCTGGTCCAGACCGGTGACGGCTGGAGCGCGCACGTGGCCGGCGCCATCGGCGTCTCCACCGATGCCCAGGCGTCCTGGTGGGGCGGCCGCGGGATCGGCACCGTTCCCCACGGGCTGATCGCCGCCTACGGCGGTGACACCGTCAAGGCTGCGGTCAAGTTCGCCGAGCACTTCCACCCGGACACCAACATCACCGTGCTCGTCGACTTCGTCAACGACTCGGTCGCCACCGCCCTCGAGGTCGCCGAAGCACTCCAGGGCAGGCTGTGGGGCGTGCGCCTGGACACCTCTGAGCTGCTCGTCGACCGGTCCCTGTGGGGCGAGATGGGCGGCTTCAAGCCCACCGGAGTCAACCCGCGCCTGGTCGAGAAGGTCCGCGGCGCGCTCGACGGCGCCGGCTTCGCGGACGTCAAGATCGTCGTCAGCGGAGGCTTCACCTCCCAGCGGATCCGCGAGTTCGAGGCCGCCGACGTGGCGGTCGACGCCTACGGCGTCGGCTCCTCGCTCATCCGCGGCCAGAACGACTTCACCGCCGACGTGGTGCTCCTCGACGGCCAGCCGTGCGCCAAGGTCGGACGGGCCTACGCGCCCAACCCGCGCCTCGAGCGGGTCCAGTAGCCCCCGGTTCAGGAGCCAAAGCGTCGCCGCGCACACGTCCAGGCCCCACCAAGGCGTCCAGAGCACGCTGCCCAACCCCTAGCCAACTCGTCCACACCCCTTCACCCCGCGCCCCCGCTTGCCGATAATCCCCGGACGCATGCTCTACCCCGCGTTCCTCGGCGACCCTGACTTCATCACGTGGGTCCACGACTGGTTGCCGCTGATCTTCATGGGGCTGCTCGTCGTGCTCGTCGGGATGACGATGCGGCTGATCCCGCGGACCAAGCCCGCTGAGATCCGCCCCGAGACGACGCCACCGATCGCCTGGGACGACATCGCCGGCGCCGACGAGGCCAAGGCCGAGCTGCGCGAGATCGTCGAGTACATGCGCGACGCCAAGCGCTTCCGCGCCCTGGGCGCGCACCTGCCCGCAGGGATCCTCCTGCACGGACCGCCCGGCACCGGCAAGACGCTGCTGGCCAAGGCCGTCGCCCATGAGTCGGGCGCGACGTTCTTCTCCCAGTCGGCCTCGTCGTTCGTCGAGATGTTCGCCGGCCTGGGCTCGGCCCGGATCCGGCGGCTGTTCAAGGAGGCGCGCAAGCACGCTCCCGCGATCATCTTCATCGACGAGCTCGACGCCGTCGGCACGGCCCGCTCGGGCGGCGCCGCCAACCGCGAGTACGACCAGACGCTCAACCAGCTCCTGGTGGAGATGGACGGCTTCGACGCCAAGTCGGAAGTCGTCGTCATCGCCGCCTCCAACCTGTTGGAGAAGCTCGACCCGGCGCTGCTACGCCCCGGCCGCTTCGATCGCCACATCTTCGTCTCGCCGCCTGACGTCGTCGGGCGCGAGCGCATCCTCGAGGTCCATTCGCGCCAGAAGCCCGTTGGCGACAGCGTCGACTTCGCGATCCTGGCTCGCCAGACCGCCGGCCTCACCGGCGCCGACCTGGCCAACATCTGCAACGAGGCGGCCATCAACGCCGCGCGGCGCGGCGACGACACGATCGATGCCGCCGACTTCGACCAGGCGCTCGAGCGCGTGGTCGCCGGCATGCAGTCGCGCCGGCGCCTCAACGACCGCGAGCGGCGCGTCGTCGCCTACCACGAGGCCGGCCACGCCCTCGTCGCCGAGCTGCTGCCGTCCGTGGACGCGGTCCACCGCATCTCGATCATCCCCCGCGGCCGGGCGCTGGGCTACACGCTCAACCTGCCCGCGGAGGACCGCTACCTGCGCACCCGGGCCGAGCTGGTGGACATGATGACCATGCTCCTGGGCGGGCGCGCGGCCGAGTCGCTGGTGTTCGGATCGGTCACCAACGGCGCCACCGACGACCTGCGCCGCGTGGCCGACATCGCCTACTCGATGATCCACGACTACGCGATGGGCACCGGCTTCACCTCGCTGCGCGTCAACTCCGAGCTGCTGTCCGAGTCGACCCGCCGCGTCCGTGACAAGGAGGTCCGCGATCTCGCCGACGAGGCCTTCCGGGCCGCTCAGGAGCTCCTGCGGGCCCACCGGGCCCAGCTCGACAAGCTCGCCGCCGCGCTCCTCACCGACGAGGTGCTTGAGCGCGACGAGATCGACCGGATCATGGCCGGAACGACGGTCACGGCGCCCGACCGCCGCGCCGGCATCCACCTCGGCCTCGCCGCGGCGTCCACCGAGACGCCCGTGGACCTCGCACCACCCGCCCCGCCCGCCGAGCAGTAGCACCCCCGTTCGGCGCGGACCGGCCGGCCGGCCCGCCGGGGAGGCCCGATATGCTCGGCGGCGCCATGCTGTCCGCGATCGACCACGTCGGCGTCGCCGTCGAGAGCATCGACGACGCGCTCGCGCTCTACCGCGACCAGCTTGGCATGCCACTCGTCCACCGCGAGACGGTGTCCGAGCAGGGCGTGGACGCGGCGCTGCTCGACGTCGGCGACAGCCACATCGAGCTGCTCCAGCCGCTCGGGCCCGACACCGCGGTCGGCAAGTTCCTGAGCCGCCGGGGGCCGGGGCTCCACCACGTCGCGTACCGCGTGCAGTCGGTGCAGGCCGCGCTTGACGCGTGCGCCGCCGCCGGCATGCGCCTCATCGACGAGGCGCCGCGCACCGGGATCCGCGGCTCGCGGGTGGCCTTCCTTCACCCCGCCTCCACGGGCGGGGTCCTCACCGAGATCGTGCAGCCAGCAGAGGAGCACAACTAGTGTCAGACGACGACAAGCCTCAGAAGATCAACATCGGCTTCCTGGGTGGCCCCGTGCTCTCAGCGCGGGTCGCGCCCAAGCAGCTCGAGAAGCTGCGCGATGCGCTCGGGACGACCGGCTGGCACAGCCTCAAGGCCGAGGATGGTGAGGTGTCGCTCGACCTGGGGAAGATCGTGTACGTGCTGGTGGACACCGAGGCCCACCGGGTCGGCTTCGGCGGCTGACCCCGCCTCAGCGCGTGAACAGCCTCAGCGCGTGAACAGGGTCGAGAGGACCACCTCGGTGACCGTGCGGGTCACGCCATGGGTGGCCCGGATGCGCTCGAGCGCCAGCTCCAGGCTCTTGGTGTCCTCGGCCATCACGTGCAGCAGGGCGCTGGCCTCGCCGGCCACCGTGTGGGCCGACACCACGCCGGACTCCTTCTGTACGGCCCGCTTGATGGCCGAGCCCGGCATATCGCCCTCGCAGTAGAGGTCGACGAACGCCTCGGCGTGCCAGCCGAACGCCTCGGGGTCGACGACGGCGGTGTAGCCCAGCACGACGCCATCGCGCTCGAGCCGGTCAAGGCGGCGCTTGACGGCCGGCGCCGACAGGTGTACATGCTTTCCGATGTCCGAGAACGACCGGCGGGCGTTCTCGCGCAACAGCGCAACGATTCTTCGATCCGTGGCGTCCATTTCGGGTCAAAAAAGGGCGGCAACACAACGTACCGGCCTTGAGATGCCGCTGCAACCTCCGGATCATTGCATAGGTGACCACCAAGACGCTGCGGTTCCCTCCCGCTGATCACGCGCAACGGGAGGCGCGAGTTCAGTCACCGGCACTGCGCGGCCCTGTACGGCGAACTGGAACGTCAGCAGGATTGTGGTGGGCACCTGTGGGTGATGGGGTTCGAGGGCTCTCCGGCAACGACTCGATGCTCCACCACTCACAGCCGCCGTGCCGGGTGGGCGATCTGGGGTCGCTCACGGCGCTGATGCATGAGGAGTGGGTTCCGGCCGCCCACGCCCGCCGGGAGTGCGACGCGCCGATCACCGCTGCCACGTGGTGGGCGGGTTGTTCGCCGAGGGCGATGACGGTTCCCCGGCGCGGCCGTCCTCCATCCGACCCGGCCGGACCTGGACCGACCTGCGGTCGGTGAACTGGACCGCGACGATCGCGATGTCGTCGCGGTGGGCCCCGCGCGGCGACGTGGCGTAGCGCTCGAGCGTGCCGGCGAGCTGATCGGCGCCGGCGTCGCGCGCGTGGTCGCGGAACGCCTCGGCGGGCTGGCGCTCGGGTCCGGGACCGGGGTCCGAGACGCCGTCGGTATAGAGGACGATCGTGTCGCCGTGCTCGAGGGCCAGCTCCGTGGTCTGGAGCCTGATGTCGGGCCAGATCCCCAGCAGCGTGCCCCGCGACGGGAGCAGGCGGGGGTCGCCCACCGCCGGCACGAGGATCGGAGGTGGATGTCCGGCGCAGGCCAGCGAGACGCGTGCCGACCCGTTCTCGATCGTCAGCAGTAGGTAGGCGACCGTGATGAAGCGCCCGGCCAGATCCTCCCCCAGCATCGCCCGGTTGAGGAAGCGCAGCGCCTCCTCGGGACCCACTGACCACGAGGCCAGGCTGCGCAGCGTCCACCGTGCCATTGCCGTGACCGCCGCCGCCTCGGCCCCCTTGCCGCAGACGTCGCCGACGATGATGGCCCACCGCCCGTCGCTCACGGCGAACGCGTCGTAGAAGTCCCCGCCGACGAGCTCGGCCGCCTGGGCCGGGTGGAAGCGCACGGCCAGGTCACAGCCGGGGATCGCCGGCAGCGAGGTCGGCAAGAGGCTTTGTCGCAGCACGTCGACGGTGCTTTCACTGCGCCGGCGCGCCCGCTCGCGCGAGAGGACCAGATAGCCCAGGACCACCCCGAGCAGAAGGGTGCCCGCCGTGAGGAGGATGAGGACGACGATGGCCTCCACGGTGGAGTGGCCGGCCTCGGTCTTGGCCGCGTCCTGCCGCGCGCGCTCGCGCGCTGAGACCAGCCGGATGAGCGTGGCCGTGCGGGCGCGGACGTCGTCAACCATCTGTTTGCCCCGGAACGTGACCGTGTACGCCCCCGAAGCCGCGCGGTGATGGACCGCGAGGCTCAGGGTGCTGGGGAGGTAGCCGGTCATGTAGGCGTCGGCGGCCGTCTCGAGCGCCTTCACCTCCGCGGGGAAGGCGCCATCGGCGGCGGCCGCGCGGCTCAGGGCGGCCTTCGCCCCCGGGTACTCGCGCTGGGCGTCGCGCGTCGGCTCGAGGAACACGGGCCGCCCGGTGATGACGTAGCCGCGCAGGCCGGTCTCGGCGTCGACGACGGGCCGCTCGAAGTTGATCACCGCCACGAGGTAGGCATCGGAGCGCCGGGTCGCATCCGCGGACCGGTGCAGCTTGACCGTGTTGACGAGCAGCAGGGTCACGCCGAGCGCCACCAGCAGAGCCCCCGCCCCGACCACAAGCGCGATCCTGGCGGGCAGCCGGGCGATTGTCCGCATAACGCGAATTTACGGACTGTTGCGGTCGTCGGCCAGCCGAACGCCACTGCTTCGTAGAGTCAGGGCGCATGTCGATGCTTAATGCGCTCGATCGCCGGCTCCTGGTGGCCGCCCGCACCCGCGGTCATGGGCCGCGGCGTGAGCGGGCGATCCTCGCGTATTCGCGGTTGGGCGAGCATGCGGCATGCTGGCTGGCGCTCGGGGTGGCCGGAGCCGCCCTGGACCCGGAACGAAGGGCGCCGTGGCTGCGTGGCGCCGGGGTGGTGGCCGGTGCCTACGCGCTCAACTACGCGGTCAAGCTGGCCGTGCGCCGCCCCCGCCCGGAGCTGGATGGGTTGCCGGCGCTGTCGCCGGTCGTCTCCGCGCTCTCGTTCCCCAGCGCGCATGCCACCACCTCGTTTGCGGCGGCCCGGGCCTACCGGGAGCTCGTCGCGCCCGGCGCGCTCTACGGCGCCGCCGTGGCCTTCGGGCTCAGCCGGCCCTACCTCGGTGTCCACTACCCCAGCGACGTGGTGGCGGGAGCGCTGCTCGGCACCGTCCTCGGCGCGCTGGCCGGTGGGAGTGGTGCTCAGTGCCGATGAAGGTCGGCATCGTGGGCATGCCCAACGCCGGTAAGTCCTCCCTGTTCACCGCTCTGACCGGGGTCGCGGCGGAGGCCGCCAACTACCCGTTCACGACGATCGAGCCCAACGTGGCCATCGTGCCAGTGGAGGACGAGCGGCTGAACACCGTCGCCGACATCGTGCGCGCCTCCAAGATCGTGCCCGACACGATCGCCTTCCACGACATCGCCGGCCTGGTGGCGGGCGCCCATCGCGGCGAGGGGCTGGGCAACCAGTTCCTGGCCAACATCCGCGAGACCGACGCGCTCGTGCACGTCGTGCGCGCCCACACCGACGACAGCGTGGTGCATCCCGAGGGCAGGGTCGACCCACTGGCCGACATCGAGACGATCGAGACCGAGCTGATCTATGCCGACCTCGAACAGGCCGAGCGACGGCGCGATCGCGTCGTGCGCACCGCGCGCGGCGGCGACCGCCATGCCATCGCCGAGGCCGAGTGGCTGGAGAAGGTCATCGAGGCCCTGCAGGCCGGGAGGCCGGCGCGCACCGTGCCGCCGCCGGCCGATGCGGCCGACGCGATGGCGCTGCTCTCGCCGCTCACCGCCAAGCCGGTCCTGTTCGTGGCCAACGTCGAGGAGGGCACCGGCGAGGTCCCGCCGGAGATCGCAGCGCACGCCGCGGCCCAGGGCGCCGAGGCGGTGGCGGTGTCGGCGCGGCTGGAGGCCGAGCTGGGCGAGCTGTCTGACGAGGACGCCGCCGCGATGCGCGAGGACCTGGGGCTGGCCGAGTCCGGCCTGCAGACCGTCGTGCGGGGAGCCTTCTCGCTACTGCACCTCGTCGCCTTCTTCACCGCCGGCGAGGACAAGCCCGCCCAGTCCTGGCATCTGCGCCGCGGGCTCTCGGTGTGGCACGCCGCCGGCCTCATCCACTCAGACATCCAGAAGGGCTTCGTCCGCGCCGAGGTGGTCTCCTGGGACGCGCTGCGCGACGCCGGGGGGTATGCGGGCGCGCGTGACCGGGGCACGCTGCGCCTCGAGGGCCGGGACTACGTGGTCGCCGACGGGGACGTGATCACGGTCAAGTTCACGCCCTGAGCGCTCCGCGCGCCGTCACGACGGCGTGCGCGATCTTTACAGCTATGTTGGAAAAATCGCGCGGCCCGCTACAGGTCGGCCAGCGACGAGGCGTTCTCGAGCCGCTCGGCGAGCCGGTTCATCCCCAGCCCCCGAGCCGCCTGCGCGCCGCCGGCCAGGTTGGTCTCGGTGTCCTCGGGCAGCATCACGTCGGCCGCGCGCAGAGTCGCGATGTCACGGAACGCGAGCAGCTCATCGGCGTTGTCGCGCAGCGAGGCGGCGATGCGCGGGCGCTGGTCCTCGGCGGCGGCGATCACCGCCTCCAGCGACCCGTAGCGGTCCAGCAGCTCGGCGGCGGTCTTGGGGCCGATCCCGGGCGCACCGGGCAGCCCGTCCGACGGGTCGCCGCGCAGCGCGATGAAGTCGGGGACGAGGCTCGGCACGACGCCGTAGCGGCGGTGGACCTCCTCGGGGTCGACCTCGTCGAAGCCCGCCGAGCGCTGCTTGAGGTAGACGACGCTGACCTTCTCGGCGGCGCACTGGTACATGTCGCGGTCCCCGGTCATGATCAGCGCCCGGCCGCCCGCGTCGACCTCGGCCTCGGCGAAGGCGCCCAGCAGGTCGTCGGCCTCGAGGTCATCGGTGGTCGTCGTGAGCCAGCCGAAGGCGGCGAACAGCTCGGGCGCGTGCTGGAACTGCCAATCCAGCGCGTCGGGCACCGGCGGGCGGTCGGCGTGGTAGGCGGGATACAGCTCGGTCCGGTAGGCGGCGGCCTCGGCGCCGAAGCAGACGACGATCGCCCGCGGGCGGCAGTCGGCGGCGATCCGCAGAATGAGGTTGACGGCGCCCAGCAGCGCGTTGACGGCGTGGCCGTCCCCGTCGGTGATCGAGTCCGGGAGCGCGAAGAACGAGCGGTAGAGGACGAAGGGACCGTCGATGGTCAGCAGGGGACCGGGCACGCCCCCGAGGCTAGAAGGTTCGGACCCCTCACCGCCGCGCCGATCCGCCGCCCCGATTCGCGGCGCCGAGGACGCTCAGGGGACGGTGACGACCGGTCCGTCGAGGCCGCCGTCGACCACCCGGTAGCGGCCCGACGCCACCTGGATGGCGTAGGCGCCGCCGGCCGAGACCGGTGCCTGGCCCACGGTGCGCCACGCCCCGGCGGTCTGGGACTGGATCGTCACCGAGCCGCCGCCGGGCGCCGGGAACACGGTCCCGCTCAGCTTGCCCGACGGGTCGGTGGTGGTGATGGAGGTGAAGGTGGCCCAGGTGTTGTCCAGGCCGAAGCTGGCCTGGAGCTGGGCGCCGCTCACGGTGGTGGCCCCGCGGGTGCCGACCACCTGCGCCTGCACGATCCGCGGCGACACGCCGCGGCGCGTGACCGCGATGCCGATGAGGCTGCCCTTGACCAGGCGGCCGAGCTTGCGCGCGGCGGCGGCCAGACTCATCTGCGAGCCCCAGCTGTGGTACGGGTCCTGGCCGGCGTTGTCGTAGGGGTCGGGAACCCCGCGCAGCCATGGCTCGGGCGTCGCGCCGGTCCACACGTTCTGGATGCTCTCGGTGTAGCCGCCCGAGGAGGCGAAGAAGTAGGTGACCGCGGGCTTGCCGTCGTAGGTGACGATCTGGCCGCTCGTGGCCGCGACGGCCGCATCGGTGGACGGCGTCTCGGCCTTCACGCCCCCGTACATCTGGGAGCGCGTGTCGGAGTACAGGTCATAGCCGTTGCCGCCCACTGTGGTGGTGATGGCGTAGGTCCGCGCGGCGACGGCCTGGGCCTCGAGCGCCGCGGTGGCCCAGCTCGACGGCATCTCGGCGGCCACGACCCCGCGCACGTAGTCGTCGAGGCCGACCGCGTTGACGGTCTGGACGCCGCCGGCGGCGGGCGAGAACTGCAGCGACCCGCGGTAGCTGCCCAGTCCGGGGACGGTCAGCGGCCCCGGTCCGGTCACGGTGACGGTCAGCGGCGCGGCGAAGGTCCCCACCGGCTTGCCCGCGGACGTCGTGATCGTCAGCTTGGCTCCGGCAGCCTTGACGGTGTAGGTGGCGGCGGGCGTGAGGCGCGTTGAGGATCCCGACACGGCCGAGGCCCCGCTGAACGACGCCCGGCCGGTGGCCAGCAGTACCCGGACGGTCTGCCCCGGGTTGGTGGTGGCCAGCGCCGTGCCCTGGTAGTAGTGGGCCAGGATGGTCTGGTAGTCGGCGCCGTGCAGGGCGTAGCCATAGGCGCCGTACTGGCTCATCCCGATGCCGTGGCCGTCCCCGCCGCCGCGGACGTAGAACGTGCTCGCGGCCTGCGCCGCGGCGGTGGATCCGGCCAGCAGGAGGATCGCGGCGAGCAGGGCGCGCGCCGTGCCCACAGCCCACGGACGGCGCCACCCGGGGTTTAGGCGGTCGAACAGAGCGGATAGATAGGGTGAGATCGTGAGCGAGCGCAAGGCGTCAGAGGTCTTCGTGGAATGCCTGGAGGCAGAGGGCGTCAAATACGTGTTCGGGATCCCAGGTGAGGAGACGCTGGACCTCAACGAATCCCTCGCTGACTCCTCTATCGACTTCATTCCCGTCAGGCATGAGCAGGGCGGCGCGTACATGGCCGACGCCTACGGGCGCTTGACCGGGCGCGCAGGAGTGTGCCTGGGGACGCTGGGCCCTGGTGCGACCAACCTGGTGACCGCCGTCGCCGACGCGTTCCTGGATCGGGCGCCGCTCGTCGCGCTGACCGGCCAGTCCGATCTGGAGCGGATGCACAAGGAGTCACACCAGTACATCGACCTGCTCGCGATCATGCGCCCCGTCGTGAAGTGGAATGCACGGGTTTCGAGCCCCGAGATCGTGCCCGAAGTGGTGCGCAAGGCCTTCAAGGTGGCCGAATCCGAGAAGCCCGGCTCCACCCACCTGGAGCTGCCCGAGGACGTCATGATGCGCCCGCTGGATGCCTCGCCGCTCCCCCGCCACGCGCCCGTCCAGCCCGAGCCGGGCATGAAGGAGCTCCAGCGCGCCACCGAGGTGATCATGGCCGCCGAGAGGCCGATCATCCTCGCCGGCAACGGCGCCATCCGCACCCACGCGAGCCGCGCGCTGCGCGCGTTCGTGCACACGACGGGGATCCCGGTGGCCGAGACGTTCATGGCCAAGGGGCTGCTCGACTACGAGGATCCACATGCCCTCGGGACCGTCGGGCTCCAGGCCCGCGACTACGAGCTGGCCGGATTCGAGGACGCCGACGTGGTCATCGCCGTCGGCTACGACCTCGTCGAGCACAAGCCCGAGCACTGGAACCCTCACGCCAACAAGCAGATCGTGGTGATCGACACCGTCGCCGCCGAGATCGACGAGTTCTTCATCCCCGAGGTCGAGCTGATCGGCGACATCGCCCACGTCCTGGCGCGACTGGCCGCGGGCTGCAGCCGCAAGAACGCCGAGGCGGGCGGGAACGGGTCAGACCGTCTGCGCGGCCTCGTGTTCGGGGCGCTGCGCGATGCCAGCGAGGACGAGCAGTTCCCCATGCGCCCGCCTCGCGTGCTCTCGGACATCCGCCAGGCGCTGCGCCGCAGCGACCTGCTGGTCTCTGACGTCGGGCTGCACAAGCTGTGGATCGGCCGGATGTTCCCCGCCCACGAACCGGGGACCGTGCTCATCGCCAACGGTCTGGCCGGGATGGGGTTCGCGCTGCCGACGGGCATCGCGGCCAAGCTCGTCGACCCCCATCGCCATGTCGTCACGGTCTCCGGCGACGGGGGCTTCCTCATGAACTGCCAGGAGCTCGAGACCGCCGTGCGCCTCAAGACGCCGGTGGTCAACATCATCTGGGAGAACGGCCAGTACGGGTCGATCGTGTGGAAGCAGGACAAGAAGTTCGGCCGCCACTTCGGCGTGGACTTCGGCAACCCGGACTTCGTCAAGCTCGCCGAGGCCTTCGGCGCGCCCGCCTGGCGCTGCGCGAGCGCCGACGAGTTCTCGCACCGCCTGAGCCACGCCCTCACGCTCGACGTGCCCTCGGTGATCGTCGTCCCCATCGACTACTCCGTGGACGTGGCGATCTCCAGTGAGCTCGGCGACGAGACCGTCGCCACCTGACCGGCTCCCCTGGCCCCGTCCTCGCGGCGAGACCGCCCCGGCGAGACCGCCCCGGCGAGGCCGCTCCTTAACGGCGACGGCTCGCCCGGCCGGTGTGGCCGGGCGAGCCGCCCTGAGGGGTTGCGACGTACCTCAGGCGCTCAGCGCCGCTTGCTGAACCCGCTTCGTGAGAGCGCGAGCTCGGCGACCAGCTTCGGCCCATCCGGGGTCCCAAGCCCGGTGGCGAGGTCGTAGCCGCGGACGGAGCTGAATCCGGGCACGGTGTGCTGGCCGGGGAACGGATCCCCATCGGGATTGACGAACGTCACCGTGGTGTTGCCGGCGGAGACGTCGTCCAGGCCGGAGAACGGCCCGGACCCGCGCTGGTACAGCGTCGGGTTGAGCAGCCCGAGATCGCGATGGGCGGCCTGGTCGGCCACCGCGACGATCCCGGAGAACAGCGGGCTGGCCTCGCTGGTGCCACCGACGATCGCGAACAGCCCACCGCCGCCGGCCGGCGGGGGCGGGAAGCCCAGCGACGACGCGTCGTAGCTGAAGAACACGATCGCGCCGCCGTCGATGGCGGCGTTGAGGCTGACGTCCGGGGTGCCACGGCGGTCGCCGACGACCCGGGCCACCGAGTCCTGGTAGAACGGCCGGCTGAACACCGACGAGACGCCGCCGCCGCCAGCGGCGGGGGACTGATCGCCCTCGAGCGTGGCGGTGTCGTTCCAGACCTGGTCCGGAGCGATGCGATTGCCGTTGGCGTCCAGATGCAGCTGGAGTCCGCCGACCGAGGTGACGAGCGGGTCCGCCGAGGGCCACGAGTTGACCCGGAACGGGTAGAAGTCCGACTCGTCCGGGGCGCTGGTGGCGTCCGTCGGACCGGCGTCACCCGAGGACGCCAGCACGCTCACGTTGTGCGCCGCCGCGTTCTCGAACGCGCTGCGCAGGCCGAGGATCGCGCGGGCATTCGGGAACGTCTCCTCGGTCGCGCCGAAGCTCTGCGTGATCACGTCGCCCATGTGGTGGTCGATCACGTAGTTCTCGGCGGCCATCATCTCGGGTAGGCCCGTGACGCCCTCCGTCTCGGCCACAGGGGTCTCGACGAGGAGGATGTTGGCGCCCGGCGCCATGGCGTGGGAGTACTCGACGTCGAGCGAGGTCTCGATGCCCCAGTTCGCCATCGTCGAGTTGGTGGGATCGAACGGCGGGACGGGGCCGGCCGGCTGGATGATCTTGAACGACGGGGGCGCCGGAAGGCCGAAGGACTGATCGAAGGTGGCGAGATCCTGGGTGATCGTCGGCGACCCGAACGAGTCGACGATGACGATGGTCTTGCCACGGCCGTTGAGCCCGACCTTGTAGAGCGGGTTCATGTTGTAGGCCTGCTCCAGCTGGTTGGGGCTGTAACAGTCGATGCCGAAGTCCGACTCACACTGCGCCGTGGTCGGGGGCTGCGTGAACTTGGTGGGGATCAGCTCGTGCATCGGGGTGGCACTTGCCGCCCCCGCCGAGCACGCCAGAACCGCTGACGCTCCTGCCAGCGCCAGCAGACTTTTCCTGCGCAAAGCCTTACCTCCCAGATTGACCGGTGGACGAAGCGCGCGGATTCAATCTCATGCGCACCGTCCGCGTGCCGGAACCGCCCGGATTCGCAACGGATCGCCGCTACACGGCGATTTCCGGCAATTCGTCAACCTGCGATGACAACTACGTGTTGCCGCGGGCCATCGCCCGCAGATCCATCGCCTTGTTGTAGGTCTCCTCGTCGACGCCCTTCTCGTAGGCGACCTCGCGGAGCATCCGGCCCGACGCCGCGGCCTCCTTGACGATCTCGGCCGCCTTGTCGTAGCCGATGTGAGGGTTCAGCGCGGTCGCGGCGGCCAGGGTCGACTCCGCGGAGCGCTCAGCGCCCTCCTCGTTGGCCTGGATGCCGTCGACGCATTTCTCGGCGAAGATCTTCGCCGTCGCCGCCAGCAGGCCGATCGACTGCAGCAGGTTGCGCGCGATCAGCGGCACGCGGACGTTGAGCTCGAAGTTGCCCTCCAGGCCCCCGATGGTGATGGCGGCGTCGTTGCCGATGACCTGCGCGGACACCTGCAGGACGACCTCCGGGATGACCGGGTTGACCTTGCCGGGCATGATCGAGGAGCCCTTCTGGAGCTCGGGGAGCAGGAGCTCGCCGATCCCGGCGCGCGGCCCAGAGCCCATCAGTGCCAGGTCGTTGGCGATCTTGGTCAGCGAGACGGCGATCACCTTCAGCGCCCCCGACAGCTCCACCAGCGCGTCGCGGTTGCCCTGCGCCTCGAACGGATCCTCGGGCGCCCGGATCTCCAGGCCGGTCTTGTCGGTGAGACGCGCGCGCACCCGCATGGCGAACTCCGCGTGGGTGTTGAGCCCCGTGCCGGTGGCGGTCCCGCCGAGCGGGATCTGCGCGACCTGGGGCAGGGCGTTGCGCACGCGCCGCTGGGCGAGGCGCATCTGGGCGGCGTAGCCGCCGAACTCCTGGCCGAGCGTGACCGGCACCGCGTCCATCAGGTGGGTGCGGCCGGCCTTGACGATGTCGTGGAAGGCCTCGGCCTTGGCCTGGAAGGCGGCCTCGAGCTGCTCGAGCGCCGGCAGCAGCTCGTGCTCGGCGCGATCCAGCGCGGCGAGGTGGACCGCCGACGGGAACACATCGTTGGAGGACTGGCCCATGTTGACGTGATCGTTGGGGTGCGCGCCGTCACCGGCGAGGGTGGCGATCACCTCGTTGGCGTTCATGTTCGTCGACGTCCCCGACCCGGTCTGGAAGACGTCGATGGGGAACTGATCGTCGAACTCTCCAGCGGCGACGCGGTCGGCCGCGACGGCGATCCGCTCGGCGAGGTCGGGCTCGAGGAGGTCGAGCTCAGCGTTGACCCGGGCGGCAGCGGCCTTGATCTGGGCCAGCCAGCGGACGACCGACACGGGGACGGTCTCGCCGGAGACCGGGAAGTTGGCGACAGCCTTGGTCGTCTCGCCGCCCCACAGCTGTTCTTTCTCCTGCAGGCTCATGACGTCCTTTCACAGTTTCGTTCGCGCGCGATGCGATGAACGCTAGCGCTCTCATGCCTGCGCTCGACGCCAGGCGCAGCGCCCGTCACCCGCAGAAGGAGATGAGCTCGCGCGCCACCGCGACGGGATCGTCGTAGGCGATGAGAAAGCCGGTTTGGGGCAGGGTGCGCAGCTGGGCCTCCGGCAGCAGATCCAGCGCCTCGGCGGCCGCCTCCATGGGATGGGCCAGATCCTCCTCGGCCCACAGCAGCAGCACGGGCATGTGCATCTCGGGATAGGCGTCCAGGAGCTGGGTCTGGGCCTCCACCGGCCAGCGCCGGGCGAACTTCGCCCACGACCGAGCGCGATTGCCGTTCCCGCCGACATCCGAGAACGCGTGCCGGATGAGGTCGCGCGCCGCGGAGTTGCCCTGGACCGACAATCGCTCTCCCATCGCGGGGCGGAACACGAGCTTGGCGCCGTGCGCCATCACGCGGTCCACACCGGGCAGCGCGGCCACGCGGCAGGACATTCGCCACGCCGCTCGCTTGGCCCCGAACTCGTCGCGACGGTGCAGCCGATTGGGCATCAGCACGAGGCGGCCGGGCTCCAGGCGGCCGGTGCTCACCGCCAGCAGGGCGAGCTCGGCCCCGAGATCGTGGCCGGCCACGATGCACCGGGGACCGCCCGTCTCGCGGCAGAAGCCCGCGATGACATCGGCGAGCCAGTCAGGGGAGTAGGGGTGGCGCGGCCGGTCCTCGGAATCGCCGTGCAGCGGCAGGTCGGGCAGCAGGAGGCGAAAGCGCCTCGCCAGGGGCGCCACCACCGGCTCCCACTCGCGGTGAGACAGGCCGAGAGAGTGCAGCAGAACCAGCGCGGGTCCCGCGCCCGTCTCGCGATACGCCACCCGCGCGCCGTCCTGATGGTGGTAGAGGCGGAGACGCACCTGATAGATCGTGCCACCCCCGGGCTCGATCAGACGTCCACCCGATGATCCGTAATGAGGATTGGTGGGTACCTTTTTGGACGTGTCCCCGTTGCCTTATGACCGGGTTTTGGATTATCGAGGCGGCAAGGACATGATTTGCCGTTAAAAGGTTGTGCAATTGCTGTGCTTGTCTGATTATCGCTGCGCAAATAGCGCTGAAATGGAGCTATGAGGCAAATCCACGGAAGCCCGCTGGGCCTGTCCACATCACAGGCAGCTCAGGCGCTTGGCGTCTCGCTGGGAACGATCCGACGTTGGTCGGACATGGGCTATCTGCAGTCCTACCGCACTCCGGGAGGACAGCGGCGCTTCAGTCAGGAGCAGATCGACAAGTTCGTCGGCTCCCTGGAGCAGCAGAGCTCCGATCCCCTGCTTGACCGTCAGGTCGGCTGAGGACCCCGGCCCCCCTGAACAATGCGGGCGGACCGACCGGCCCTGGCGGCCCGTCCCCTATAGCCACACCAGCCGCGATGGCGCGGCCGTTTGCCGGCGGCCGTGTCTCACGGTGCGGCAATGACACCAAGCACCGGGCTTACCGGCGCCTGCCCTGTCCCGGAATCGGGAGACCAGGACGGGCGTCGGTCAGCCCGGCCGCCGCACCGCTCGCGTCGGGTCAGCCGCCCGCGCCGGCCTGGTTGATGCGGCGCTCCATGTCGAGCTCCGCATCGAAGTCGGCCATGTCGGCGTGGCGATATTCGACGCCCTCACCGCTGAGCAGCCCGGCCAGAACCTCCACATAGTGTGAGTCCACCTGGGTGCCCGCCACGCGGCGCAGTTCGGTGAGCGCCTCGAACGAGCTCATCTGGGTCCGATAGGTGTCTGACGCCGTGAGCGTGTCGTACACCTCGGCCACGGAGATGATCTTGGCGATCTCGGGAATCTGCTCCTCATCCAGCCCGGTGGGATAGCCCCGGCCGTCGACGCGCTCGTGGTGGGCGAGGACGATCTCGGCCACCGGTCCGTACATCCCGAGGTCGCGCAGCATGTCGGCGCCGAGCTCCGGGTGGCGCTGAATGGCCATCCAGTCCTCGTCGGTGAGCGTGCGCCCGCGCTCGGCGACGCGGTCGGACAGCGCGAAGCGCCCGATGTCGTGCAGCAGGCCCGCCGTGTGAGCCAGCTCGCACTCGGCCTCGCTCATGCCCACCGCCTTGGCGATGTCCCGGGCGAAGCGGGCCACCGCTGCCGAATGGCGCGCCGCGCGCTGGTCGCGGATGTCGAGCGAGCGCATGAGGCCGGCCAGCACCCCCCAGGAGAGCGAGACGTACTGCTGGGCTCGCTGGCGGGAGCCTTCCAGGAGGTGGGTCATGTAGGAGAAGGCAAAGACGGCGGCGAGCGCAAATGCGATCCCGGCGTTGCCGACCTTGAAAATGATGCTGACGCCGGCCAGCGCCACGAGCAGGCTGAGGCCGCCGCTCGGTAGGAACTCGAGCAGCGTGCGCCAGCCGTACTGCTCGGCGGACGGGAACGCCAGGCGACGCAGCCCGGAGAACATCCCGAAGCTCAGCAGCAGAGACACGACTCCGGCAAGCGCGACGGCGAGGTAGAACCCGGCCGTGTCCGCGGGCTCCGATGCGAGGGAACGGATGATCACGGCCGAGACAACCGCACAGGTGACGGCCGGAGGGAGGTTCGTGTACAGCACGACCCGCCATCTGGTCCGCATCACGATCGTCGCGGTCAACTCCGCCAGAACCGCGGCAATCGCCGCCGATGCTGGACCGAGGAATGCCGCCGCGAGCGTCGCCACGATGAACGAGGCGGACACGCTCAGCTTGTTCCCGCGCTCTCCCACGGAGAGCACGCCAGCTCCAATCGCCGCGACGCCCAGGATGACGCTGATCGAGTAGACACGATCTGGCCGCCCAAGGAGGATGATGGCGATGCAGACGACGACGCTTACGATCGCTGCCGCGGCCGGGAGCACATCGCTCCACGCACGCTTCGCGTCACCCGCACGTCGGCGGAACATTTCTGCAAGGTAGCGCGAATTATGGACCGCTACCACCGTTGAATATTCGATCAGCTACCGCGGAAGTACATGTTTCCTCCCTCCGAGAAGGTCGAGACCGAAGGCAGCCACGCACCGATTGCGGGGGCAGCGAACTGATGCGACGACACGTGCAAGGCTCTGGACGGTCCTTCCGGTCGCGTTCCGTACTTGGCGCAGCTCCCAAATCGCGTCTAAAATGGACGCAACTTCCCATACGCTTTGCACAGATTTTTGGTTGGTAACTCGTGCAATTTTAAATGTACTGGGGGTATTCCGCAACGTTCCGGGCCACCTTTCTGATCAAGTGCGCTACCTGAAGACCAGCGAAGCGGCCGCGTTGCTAAACGTGAGCCCGAACACGTTGCGGGCCTGGGAACGCCGATTTGGCTTCCCCAAGCCACAGCGCTCGCCCGGAAAGCACCGCCTGTTCACACACGGCGAGATCGCCGCGCTGCGCGATGCCCTGCAGGAGGGCCTGTCTATCTCCTCCGCTGTATCCCGCGCGCGTGAAGGCTTGGCGGCGGACGCGAACTCCCTCGTAGGCGCGCTGGTCTCGTATGAGGGCGAGCGGGCAGACGCCGCCATCGAGGCAGCCTTGGCGCTCCGGACGGTTGAGCGCTCGGTCGAAGAGGTCCTGCTCCCCACCTTGGACGAGATCCTACGCCGATACGGAAGCGAGTCCGCGGCGTGGGCGTTCGCGTCGCACTGGGCCGCTGACTGGCTTCGGCGCGCCACGCGGCTGTCCCCCCCTCCCGTCCGGCCGGTATCCATCGTGTTCGGCGACGCCACGCGGGATGAGCTCGACCCCGACGCGCCCTACCTGCGCGCGCTGGAGCTCTTCTGCGTCCGCGCCGGGATCGACGTCCTCAGCCTCTCCGCGCGTGGCGTGGCCGGCATCGGCGACGCCGTCGCCGTGCACCGTCCCAACCTCGTGGTCGTCGCCGGGTCCCACCTCGATGACGACGCGGTGGCCCGCTGGGCGTACGCGATCCGCCTCGCCGGCGGCGCCGTCCCCGTGGCCGTCTACCGGCGTGGCTCGGATCGCGGTCGCGTGCGGAGCACGGCGACGCGCAACCTGCCTCCCGGGGCCGGGGCGGCCCAGAGGCGGATTCTGGAGCTGATCGAGGGCGAGCTTCTCGCCGTGGTGGCGCCGCCCAGCAAAAGCAGTCACGTCGCGCCCCCCCGCAGCGCCAGCGCCTGAGCGCCTGCCGGCCGGTCCGGAGACCACCTCGCGCCCCTCAGAGGGCTGATCAGGGCACGGCGCAGGTGTCAGCAGCGTGACACCTTCACGCGCTGACCTCTCCACCGTGCGTCCGGCTCGGCTTCCGGTCCAGGCCGGTGGTCTGATCCCGACGGTCTCTCCGGCGCGCGTACGACGGCGGCGTCCGGACTCCTCCGGGGCGCACGAAAGCCACCAAAGTGCAGCCAACGTTGCGAACCTTGCTTATCTCTCCCAACGACGAAATAACTCACTTATGAACGGAATCCGGACGAATGCGGCTGCGGTCATGCTCGGGATCAGCCCGAACACGCTGCGCAGCTGGGAACGCCGCTACGGCTTCCCCAAGCCCCAGCGCTCGGCCGGGGGCCACCGCCAGTACTCCCTCACCGAGGTCGAGGCCCTGCGCCTCACCTTGGCGGAGACTCATAACGTCTCGTCGGCGATCTCGCTGGCCCGAGAGCGCGGTGAGGGCCCGTCAACCCCGTCACGACTCACGGGCACCTTCAACCGCTTTGACGAGGATGGCGCCAACCGTCTGCTGGAGGAGAGCCTCGGGTTGCGCTCGGTGGAGCGGACCATCGAGGAGGTCCTGCTCGACGCCGTCACCGCGCTGTTCGAGCCCGGGGGCAGCAGCGCCGAGTACGAGTTCGCGTGGCGCCACGCCGTCGGGTGGCTGTCGGCGCAGCGCCGTCTCGCCCCGCCGGCGACACGCCGCGACGGCGTGATGATCTTCGACGCCTCCTCCCCGTGTGACCTGGACGCCCTTCACGCCCAGGCGCTCGAGGTGGTCCTGCGCCGCGCCGGACTGCGCACCCTGACGCTCACCCCGTCGATCGAGCTCACCCGGCTGGGCCGCGCCCTGCGGGCGCTCAACCCGGCGGCGGTGGTCCTGACGGGGCGGCGCGTCTCGCTGGACTCGATCGGCCGCCTGGTCTACGCCGTGCGCTCGATCGTGCGCGAGGTCGTCGTGTTCGACTACCGCAGCGCGGTACCGGACACCGGGGCCAGCACGGTCTTCCGCCTCGGCAACAACCCGGTGGCGGCCCGCGACGCCCTCCTCTCCCGCATGGAGCAGGGGACGGCGCAGAGCCTGCCGGGCCCCGCGCCGGCGGTGGTGCGACGCTCCTCCGCGCCCGCGAGCGCGTAGCGGACTCACGACCCTTCGCTGGCCGAGATGCGGCGGAGGGCGGACGGGGGTGGGTGCGGGCCGGTCCCCGGGCCGGGGCTTCATAGAATCCTCCGCCCATGAGCAGCCCCCATCGCCCGGTCGATCCGCACGCCTCCTTCCCGGAACTGGAGGAAGCGGTGCTGGGACGCTGGCGCGAGCGCGACGTGTTCGCCGAGTCGGTGCGCCGGCGCGCGGGCGCACCCCAGTGGGGCTTCTACGAGGGCCCGCCAACGGCCAACGGCCCGCCCGCCACCCACCACGTGCTGAGCCGGGTGTTCAAGGACATCTTCCCGCGGTATCGGACGATGACCGGGCATTACGTCGAGCGCAAGGCCGGATGGGACTGCCACGGTCTGCCCGTCGAGCTGGCCCTCGAGGCCGAGCTCGGCTTCACCTCCAAGGACGACATCGAGCGGTATGGGATCGCCGAGTTCAACGCCAAGTGCCGCGAGAAGGTGCTCAGCCATGTCGCCGAGTGGAACCGGCTGACCGAGCGGATCGGCTTCTGGGTCGACCTCGATGACGCCTACCGCACCCTTGACCCCAGCTACGTCGAGTCCGTGTGGTGGGCGCTGAAGACGATCCACGAAAAGGGGCTGCTCTACGAGAAGCTCAAGGTCGTCCCCTACTGCCCGCGCGATCAGGTCACGCTGTCCAGTCACGAGCTCGGCCAGCCGGGCGCCTACCAGGACGTCGTCGACCCCTCGGTCTACGTGCGCCTCCCAGTCACCCATGTGCCGAACCCCACCCAGGCCGCCGCGCAGCCCGGCGACGAGCTCCTGGTGTGGACGACGACCCCGTGGACGCTGGTCTCCAACGCGGCCGTCGCCGTCCACCCCGAGCTGACCTACGTGCGCGCTCGCTATGACGGCGACCGCACGGCGATCCTGGCCTCCGAGCTCGTCGAGAAGGTGCTGGGCGAGGGCGCGGAGGTGCTCGAGAGCTTCCCCGGCGCCGAGATCGTCGGCACCGCCTATGAGCCGCCGTTCGATTTCATCAGCGCCGACGCCTATGGGCCCAAGGGGCACACCGTCCTGCCCGCCGACTTCGTCACCGCCGCCGACGGCACCGGGCTGGTCCATACCGCGATCGCCTTCGGCGAGGATGACTTCCGCCTGGGCGAGCAGCAGGGCCTCAACGTCGTCAACCCGGTCCGGCTCGACGGGACCTACGACGAGCGGATCGGCCCCTACGCCGGGCGTTGGGTCAAGGACGCCGACCCTGACCTGATCGAGGACCTGCGCGGCCGCGGCCGGCTGCTGCGCTCTGAGAACTACGAGCACTCCTATCCGCACTGCTGGCGTTGCAACACGCCGCTGCTCTACTACGCCAAGCCTTCCTGGTACATCGCCACCAGTCAGATCAAGGACCGCCTGCTGGCCTCCAACGAGGCCGTCAACTGGTACCCGGAGCACGTCAAGCACGGGCGCTTTGGCAACTGGCTGGAGGGCAACGTCGACTGGGCCCTCTCGCGCGAGCGCTACTGGGGCACGCCGCTGCCGGTGTGGCGCTGCGCTCACGGCTGCATGAAGGTGATGGGCTCGCTGGCCGAGCTCGAGCGCGAGTCGGGCGTCGCGCTCGACGATCCCCACCGGCCGTTCGTCGACGACGTGGTGCTGACCTGCGACAACTGCGGCGGGGACATGCATCGCGTGCCCGAGGTGATCGACGTCTGGTTTGACTCGGGCTCGATGCCGTTCGCACAGTTCCAGGCCCCCCATCACAACCTCGACCACTTCGAGCAGCGCTTCCCCGCGGACTTCATCTGCGAGGCCCTGGACCAGACGCGCGGGTGGTTCTACTCGCTGCTGGCCATCGCCACGCTGCTGTTCGATCAGTCCTCGTTCAAGAACGTCGTGTGCCTCGGCCTCATCCTCGACGAGGACGGCCGCAAGATGTCCAAATCCCTGGGCAACACGGTGGAGCCGTGGGAGGTCATCGAGCGCTACGGGGCCGACGCCCTGCGCTGGTACTTCTTCACCTCCAAGCAGCCGTGGGACGGCTACCGCTTCTCGCTGGAGACGATCGGTGAGGCCGTGCGCCAGTTCATGCTCCAGCTCTGGAACACCTACGGCTTCTACGTGCTCTACGCCAACGTCAACGACGTCGCGCCCAGCGCCGATCTGTCGGTCGCCGCCGGGGACCTGGACCGCTGGGCCCTGTCGCGGCTGCAGGGGACGGTGGAGGTCGTCCGTGACCGGCTCGACGACTTCGACGCCACCACCGCGGGGCGGGCCATCCAGACGTTCGTCGACGAGCTGTCCAACTGGTATGTGCGGCGCTCGCGGCGACGCTTCTGGGACGGCGACCCGGCGGCCTTCGCGACCCTGCGCCACTGCCTGGTGACGGTGGCCCAGCTGCTCGCCCCCTTCTGCCCGTTCATCGCCGACGAGCTCTACGACAACCTGGATGGCGCCGAGCCGAGCGTGCACCTGTGCGACTTCCCGGTCGCGACGGCGCGTGACGCCGGGCTCGAGCAGGCGATGGACGTCGCCCGCCAGACGGTCAGGCTGGGCCTGGCCGCGCGCGCGCAGGCCAAGATCAAGGTCCGCCAGCCGCTGCGAGCCGCGGTGATCGTCGCCACCGGCCGCGAGCGCGAGGCGATCGAGCGGCTAGAGGACATCGTTCGCGATGAGCTCAACGTCCACGAGCTGCGCTTCGTCTCCGAGGCCGACGAGCTGGGCCAGATCGAGGTCAAGCCCAACTACCGGACGCTGGGCCCCCGCTTCGGCAAGCAGATGCCGATGGTGGCCGCGGCCGTCGGCGGCCTGGACCCGGGTCACGTGGCGGCGGCGCTGCGCGAGGGGCGCACCGTGGCGATCACCATCGGAGGCAACGAGCACGAGCTCACCGCCGACGACCTGCTCATCAGCATGAAGCCGCTGGAGGGCTATCAGGTGGAGCGCGAGGGCTCCCACGCCGTGGCCCTGGAGATCGAGATCGACCAGCCGCTGCGCGTGGAGGGCTGGGCTCGCGACATCGTCCGGGCGGTGCAGAACGCGCGCCAGGCCGCCGGCCTTCAGGTGTCAGACCGGATCCTGCTCACCCTGGATGGCGACGGAGAGCTGGTCGCCGCCGCCCAAGAGCACGAGGCCTACATCGCCGGCGAGACGCTGGCCACGCAGGTGAGCTACGAGGCTCTCGAGGTGGAGCCGGTCATCATCGACGACCGGCCCCTGCGCATCGGCGTCGCGCTCGCCGGATAGGCGAGAGCCGCGACGCCAGAGCCGCTAAGCGAGAGCCGGCTCGAGCTCCTCTTCGATCTTGCGCTTGGGGTAGGCGCCGATCACGGTCTTGGCCACCTCGCCGTGCTTGAACAGCATCAGCGTGGGGATCGACATGACGTTGAACTTGACCGCGGTCTGCTGGTTCTCGTCGATGTTGAGCTTGACCACCTTCAGGGAGTCGGCGCGCTCGGAGGCGATCTCCTCCACGACCGGGGAGACCCGGCGGCACGGACCGCACCACGGCGCCCAGAAGTCGACGAGGACGGGGAGGTCCGACTCGACGACCTCGGCCTGGAAGTTGTTGTCGGTCACATCTGTCACAGCGCCTGCCATCACGGTCTCCTTGTCGGTTTACTTCAAAAAGTATAGCGGGGGCTCGTAGCTACGCTAACGGGTATGGCGGACCCCACGAACTCCGAGATCGCGGCGGCTCTCGACGAGCTGGGCGACCTGTACGAGCTCGACGGAGCGGTCATCCACCGCATCGTGGCGTATCGCAACGCCGCCAAGGCGGTGCGCGACGCCTCGGTGTCTGTCACCGCGCTGGCCCGCGAGGGCCGCGCCACCGATCTGCCGGGCATCGGCGCGATCATCCAGGAGAAGGTCCTGGCCCTCGCCGACGACGGCGACATCCCCGCGGCGGTCAAGCTCCGCGCCAAGTTCCCGGTCGGCCTGCTCGAGATCACCCGCCTTCCGGGCCTGGGCCCCAAGCGGGCCCGCCGGCTCTACGAGGAGCTCTCCATCGACTCGCTGGAGGCGCTGGAGGCAGCCGCGTCGGCGCAGCAGATCCGAGCGCTCAAGGGCTTCGGACCCAAGGCCGAGGAGACCATCCTGGCCGCCATCACCGCGCGCCGCGCCGAGGAGGCCGCGGGCAACGGCGGTGGCCGGCGCGTCGTGCTCAACCGGGCGCTGGCCGTCGGCGAGCAGCTGCTCGACGCCCTGCGGGCCAACCCGGCGGCGGAGCGGGTCGAGTTGGCCGGCTCGGCCCGGCGCATGACCGACAGCGTCAAGGATCTCGACGTCATCGCCACCGCCTCCGATCCCCTGGCGCTGGCGCAGGCGGCCGCCGCGCTGGAGCTCGTGGAGACGGCGCAGAACCCCACCGAGTCAGGCGTGCGCCTGCGCACCCACACCGGGCTGAAGGTCGACGTGCGGATCGTCGCGCCCGAACAGTTCGGCAACCTGCTGCAGCACTTCACCGGCTCCAAGCAGCACAACATGGCGTTGCGGGAGGCGGCCGTGCGCAAGGGGCTGCACGTCTCCGAGTACGGAGTGCTCGACGACAGCACCGGCGAGACCCATCGCTGCGCGCGCGAGGAGGATGTCTACGAGCTGCTGGGCCTGGAGTACATCGAGCCCGAGCTGCGCGAGAACCGCGGCGAGCTCGACGCCGCGGCCAAGGGCAAGCTGCCGGCTCTGATCACCGTCGGGGACCTGCGCGGCGACCTGCACAGCCACACCACCGCCTCCGACGGGACCGCCTCGATCGAGGAGATGGCCCTGGCCGCGCGCGACGCCGGCTACGAGTACCTGGCCATCACCGACCACTCCACCTCGGTGGCGGTGCGGATCGACGCCGCGCAGCTGTCAGAGCACGTCGCCCGGATCCGGGAGCTGTCGGGCACCGACGCCGTCGGCGGCATCACCCTGCTGGCCGGCTCCGAGGTCAACGTCCTCCCCGACGGCTCGCTGGACTACGACGACGAGACCCTCGCCGAGCTCGACTGGGTGGTGGCCTCGGTCCACTCCTCCTTCCAGATGGACTCCGCGGCGATGACCGCCCGGATCATCCGGGCCATCTCCAACCCCCTGGTGGACGTCATCGGGCACCTGTCGGGGCGCAAGATCGAGCGCCGGCCGCCGTATCACTTCGACCTCGGGCCGATCGTCGAGGCGGCGCGCGAGACGGGGACCATGCTGGAGATCAACTCCAGCCCGGACCGCCGCGACATGAACGAGGTCAACGCCCGCGCAGCCGCGGAAGCGGGGATCCCGATCGTCATCAACTGCGACGCCCACCGGGTCGGTGGGTTCGAGGTGGCCCGCTACGGGGTGGCGACGGCGCGGCGAGCGTGGCTGGGGCCCGAGGCGGTCGTCAATACGCGGCCGTGGGATGAGGTGGCGGCGCTGCGGCCGCGGGTGCGGCGTGCGGCCTGACCGTCTGACCGTCTGACCGTCTGACCGTCTGAGACGTCTGCCCGGGGCACGAAGCGAACGTCAAGTGCGGGCTGGGGAAGGCGGACCCGGACGGCCGTGGCGGGACCTTTGCGGGATTTTGCAGGACATAGCTGCAAAACCCCGCACAACCCTGAGCAAGCGGTCGAGAGGTCGCCCGGAGCGCCTGAGCCTCCCCACCTTCCTCTCGATAGCCGCAGTTGACGTGCGTCAGTGTCGCCGCGAGCGCCTGGCTTTAGCCGGCGGAGGCGGTGGCGGCCGGCGCGCGCCAGAGGACCCCTGACGCACCGCACCACCCGAGCCCGGCACCGCAGCAGCAGCGGCAGCAGTGCGCGGGAACCCCAGCCCGCGCGTCGGACCCGCAGCCCGCGCGCTCTCGGAGACGACCTCCGCGGGTTCCACCCCCCACCCCCGCCAGCCCTTCTGCAGCGCCACGAACCACAGCAGCCCGATGAGGCACAGGACCGAGGCCACGAAGAAGTTCAACCGCAGGCCGAAGATGTGGTTGGAGTAGTCGATCCGCTGGGTCTCCTCGAAGACGCGAAAGCCCGAGTAGCCGGCCACGTAGAGGGCGAACAGGCCCGGCGCCCGAATCTTGCGTCGCGCGCCCAGCCACACCAGGAACGACGCCAACAACAGGTTCCAGGTCAGCTCGTAGAGAAAGGTCGGCTCGAACGTCAGGACGTGGAGATAGCCCGGCGGACGGTGCTCGGGCGAGATCTTCAGCGCCCAGGGCAGTGAGGAGGGCGCCCCGAAGAGCTCCTGGTTGAAGTAATTGCCGATCCGGCCGATCGCCTGCGCCACGAGCAGCCCGGGCGCTGCGGCGTCCATGAAGCGCAGAAGGTCAGCGTGGCCCAGCCGCCGGTGAGCGACCCACAGCCCCACCGCGACCCCGGCCGCGATCCCGCCCCAGATGCCCAGCCCGCCGTCCCAGATGGCAAAGATCCCCCACCAGTGGTCGGGGATCTGGCTGGGCGTGGTGATGTCGAAGTAGATCCGCCCGCCGATCAGCCCCGCCGGGAACGCCCACATGGCGATCTCGTAGCAGAGCTCCGGGTCGCCTCCGACGCGCCCCCAGCGCCGGCGCGAGATGTAGATCGCCGCGGCGACAGCGAAGACGTAGGCGATCCCGTAGGCGTGAAAGAAGAAGGGCCCGATGCCGAAGCCGTTCGACGAGGGGCTGGGAATGGCGCCGGGAGCGATCACGCGCCCAATCCTGGCAACAAACGCGGCAGGACGTGTTGGGTGAGCGTTGTCGTCACCGCTTCACGGCTGAACGGCGCCACCAGCTCCGCCGCCCGGGCGGCGTACCCCGGCGCGGGATCGTCCAGCGCGGCCCGGAGCGCGGGGGCCAGGTCCTCGGCCACCAGCCGGGGATCGAGCTCCCGGGCCAGCCGCAGCGCGGGGTACGGGCCCGGCGCCGGCGTGGTGGCGAGCATGGCCCCGTCGGCCAGCGCCTCGAGCTGGGCGATCCCGAAGTCCTCGCGCCGCGAGGCGGCGACGAAGACCCGGGCGCGGCGCAGCAGCGCGCGGAACTCGTCGGGGGGCACGCGTCCGGTGAAGCGCACGCCGGGGACGTCGGTGGAGCGCTCGATGCCGGTGACCACCAGCGTCTCCTCGCCCCGGCGGGCACGCCGCCAGGTCTCCAGCACGAAGTCGAGCCGTCGCTTCACCGGATCGGCAGCGTAGGCGACGACGTCGATGTCGCGCACTGAAACCGCCCCCGCCCGCCCCGAGCTCTGCACCGCCACGGGGACCACGACGCTGTCGGGGCGCGCGCCGGCCCCCAGCGGGGCCAGCGAGTCCGGCGCCATCGTCAGCACCAGCGGCGCCTGGGCCAGCCGCCGTTGCTCGACCATCCGCTGCCACACCCCGTGGCGCCCCGGGCGGTTCTCGGCCGCTAGCGCGTCCAGCCAGATGGCTCCGGGTTCCGGCCACAACAGCGCGGCGGTGATCGAGCAGTACACGACCAGTCGCGGGCGGTACCGGGCGATCCCCCGAGCGGCCGCCCGGCGTGCCGCCAGCGCCTGGACGAGGTCGGTGAGCATGAACGTGCGCACCTCGCGGACCGGGCCTGTGTCAACCGTCACCGTGCGCGCGCCGGCGCGCTCGAACGCGGCCCCCAGCTCGCGCGCCGCCGCCCGCCAGCCGGTCGTGGCGCCGACGGAGACGATGAGGACGTCGGTGGCCCCGTCCGGGCCCGGGACCGCCATGGCGATGTCAGACCTGGCGGGCCGACGGCGACGGGGACGAGCCGTTGAGCTCCATCAGGTTGCTGCGAAAGCCCGGGGTGCGCACCAGTTGGATGGGCTGCAGCGGCGATGTGCGCTCGACGTAGAAGCGCGCGCCGTCGCGCTCCTCGATCGCCGTCACCGCGCGTGACTGGCGCCGCCAGGCCAGCGCCCAGATGACGGCGAAGCCGGCCGCGATCGCCGGGACCTGCGGAAGGATGACCCCGAGCACTCCGGCGCCGAGCGTCGAGAGCAGGAGCGGCCACAGGCGGTTGAGGACGACCCGCGGCGGGTTGAGCTCGGGCAGGGACGGCTGGCTGCGCGCGCTGGCCAGCAGCGTGGCGATCGGCGAGGAGGTCTCGGCCCGACGCCCCAGCCACAGACCGGTCAGGCCCGCCAGGACCCACCAGCCCGCGGCGATCGGGACCACGAGCGGATGCTCACCCCCGACGGCGCCGGCCAGCGTCACCGCGGCCAGGGCGCTCGCCGCCGCGGCACTGATCAAGACGGTGGTACGAAGGAACTCAGCGAACCGCACCGGCGCTCACTCACCGCTGAGCATGGCCAGCAGCTCGCGCACGCCCTCAGGCCCGTCCACGAGGAAGTCAGCCTCGTCATGGATCTCCGAAGGGCCCTCGTCAGACCGGACTCCGACGCGTACCGCGCGTTCCAGGCGCCCCTCCTCGACCAGTGAGCCGAGGGCGCGGAAGGCGTCGATATCAGTCGTGTCATCGCCGACGTACAGCGCAGTCTCGATGTCGGGGCCGACCTCGTTGAGCAGGCGGATGATCCCGGACCCCTTGTCGATCTTGACCGGGGGCCGGACCTCGAGCACCTTGCGCCCCCAGTGCGTGCGTAGGCCGGCGGCCTGGGCGCGCTGCGCGATGGCGTCGACCGTCGTCTTGGCGGCGTCCTCGTCGGGGGCGCCGCGCCAGTGGAAGGCGACGATCGGCCCCTTGTCCTCCAGGCGGACCCGGCGCTTGCGGGTATCCGCGGTGTCGCTCTCGCGCCCGAAGTCGTGGATGCGCCGGACCCAGTCGGCGACTCCGGCGTCGAGCACCGCCTCGGTCCACCCCGCCCGCAGCAGCTCCACGCCGTGGGACCCGACGTAGTTGATGGAGCCGATCGAGACCATCGCGCGCGCCTCGGAGGCCCGCCGCCCTGTCACGCAGGCGACGAGGCCGTAGCTGCGCGCCACGACGATCAGCAGCTGGCGGGTGGACTCGGGGACGTGGGCGTCATAGGCGTGGTCCACGATCGGCGCCAGCGTCCCGTCGATGTCGAACATGACCGCAGCGCGTCGTGGATTCTGGCGCAGAGGAGCGAGCGCCTCTGATAGGAGCGCTGAAGTCACTGTCCTAGTATGCCCCCTCGCGCCGGTCCCGTCGTGCCGAATTGGGCGTTGGCAGATAGCATGCAGCGCCCGATGAGTGATGCAACACAGGGTGACGGCTACGCGGTGTCCCACCTGGACGCGATGGGCGAGGGCTTCGGGTTTCGCAAGGTCCGCCGGGAGCTCGGGGTGACCGCCTTCGGCATCAACGCGGTCGTGCTGCCGCCGGGCTACGCGACCGGGCTGCACTTCCATGAAGAGCAGGAGGAGACCTACTTCGTGCACCAGGGCCGAGTGGAGTTCCGCTTCGGGGACGGCTCCACCCACGTCGTCGCCGCCGGCGGGATGGCGCGGGTCGATGCGTCCACCCACCGCGGCATGCGCAACGTCGGCCAGGATGCCGCGATCGTGGTGGTGGTCGGCGGCAAGGACGGCTACGTGGGACGAGACGGGCAGGCCGTGGGCGACAACCCCCGTGGTGGGCCGCCCGGCGCCTAGTTGCGCCGACGGGCGGGTCATCTCCGAGCAGTGAGTCCGGCTGTGCGCCCCACCGTGCTGCTCCTGCACGGCCAGCCCGGGGGCGCCGCGGACTGGGCCGGGGTGATCACGGGCGTCGACGGCCGCGCGGACGTGCTCGCCGTCGACCGGCCGGGCTGGGACGGCGTCACGCGCGCGTGTGACCTGGCCGGCAACGCGGGCGCGGCGCTCGCCGCACTCGACCAGCGCGGCGTCGAGCGCGCCGTGATCGTCGGGCACAGCCTTGGCGCGGCCGTCGCGGCGTGGCTGGCGGCGACGCGGCCTGACCGGGTCGCTGCCCTCGTGCTCGCCGCCCCGGCGGCCAACCTGGCCGCGCTGTATGCGCTGGACCGCTGGATGGCCGCGCCCGTGGCCGGTGACCTCGCCGCCGCGGCGCTGCTGGGTGGGCTGGGGCTCGCCCTGGCCGTCGCGCCGGTGCGCCGCCGCATCGCCGGGGCGACGCGCCTCGAGGAGGGGTACCTGCGCACGGCCGGTACCGCCGTTCGCCGTCCCTGGGCGTGGCGTGCCTACGCCGCGGAGCAGCGGGCACTCGTCCACGACCTGCCCGAGCTCGAATCCCGCCTGGGGGCGATCAGCGCCCCCACGACGATCATCGCGGGCGCGCACGACCGGGTCGTCCCGGCGCGAGCCACCCTGCGGCTGAGCGGGCAGATCCCCGGCGCGCGTCTGGAGCACAGCGCGTTGGCGGGCCATCTCATCCCCCAGCGCGACCCCGCCGTGGTGGCGGCGGCGATCCTGACGGCGCTGAACCGCTGACCCACGCACTAATCTCGGATCGGATGCCAATGCGTTCTCCGGCAGCCACGAGGGGGGTCGCACTCGTCGTGGGGTTGTGCACGGTGGCCCTCGCCCTCCCGTCGGCCGGACTGGCCGCACGGCTGGTCGGCGGCCGCACGCAGCAGGCCATCGCCCGCGCGTTCTCCGCCCAGCGATCGCACCGCGGCCAGACGATCGTCTCGATCCGCACCTCGAGCGTGAACTCCTCGTGGGCGGTCGTGCGGTCGGTGACCCCCCAGTCCTCGGGCCAGACCCGCTCGGGCGCGACGCCCGCTCTGCGCAGCACCTACTACCACCTGGTCGGCGGCCGGGTCCACCCGGCGCCGCCGCCGCGCGCGGTGAAGACCGACCTCGCGCGGCAGTTCAGCGTGGAGGTCGTCTACGCGGGCTCGGGCGGCGAGTCGATCAACTACAAGCAGACGTATGACAGCGTCTGCGCGGGATCCGGCGGCTTCATTGACGCGGAGACGGACACGGTGAGCCCAATGACGTGGACCGTGCGCTATGTGGTCAATCTCGACGATCTGCTCTCGGCGGTGCGCGGGGCTCAGGGGACGACGCTCGTCCCCGCGGTCAGCTTCGACGCCGTCGGCTCCCACGTGACCGCCACCGAGACCGTCAGCCGCTCGGCTCAGGACTTCGGATGCAACGGGAGGGCGACGACGTTCAACTGCACGACGACGTTCGCGGCCGGCGGCCCGGACCCCGGCGGCCTGCTCTCCTTCCCGGCCGGGTCCGGCCTCGAGGCGGGGGTCCCGCTGGCGGCTCGCCAGCGCGGGGCCTGCAACCCGGACGATTTCACGCTCGGGCCGTCGCTGTGGGATAGCGGTGGTGCCACCGCGATCGCCGGTCCGCTCGCGCCGGTGGGCGGCACGCTCCCGGTCCGGCCCTACGCGCCGGTCAAGGTGTCGTGGCCCGCGAGCTCGGCCCCGGCGGCGCAGGGCTTTGCCGCCAGCCCGTGCCAAGGCGACGCAGCGGCGTGCACCGACGCATTTCAGTGGCAGGGAACCGTGTCGCTGCAACCGGTCCCGGGCACGTGATCGGGCTCGTCCGCGGCCTCCGGTGCGGCGCGCGCCATACGCCGTTCTTACCTCCGGGTACATAGACTGGCCCGCCGTGGAAACACTTCCCGAATCAGCCGAGCCCTTCCGGGATGACTCGGTCGGCATCCCCGGGATCTCCGAGCTGGAACTGAGCCCCGCCGCGGCGACGGTCGTCGAGGAGCCGGTGAGCCTGCGCGTGGCGCCGCGCCGGCGCGCCCGGCCCCGCCTGTCAGAGACCGCACGCCAAGAGCTGCTGTGGATCACGGTGCTCTACGTGGCCTCCCGGGGCCTGCTGCTGCTCGTCGCGTATCTCAACGGCACGTTCGGGCACCACAACTTCCTACACGAGCTGGCCAACTGGGACGGCCTGTGGTACCGGTCGGTGGCCAACAACGGCTATCCGGACCATGTCACCTTTGCCCAGACGAACCTCGGCTTCTTCCCGCTGTACCCGCTGGCCATCTTCCTGGTCGAGCAGCCGCTCCTGCTGATCACCAACCACAACGCCATCTGGTGCTCCACGGTCGCCGGGGTGCTCATCTCCGGCGTCGGAGGGCTGGTGGCGACGATCTTCGTGCACCGCCTCGCCGAGGGCTGGTGGGACCGCGAGACCGCCCGCCGGGCGACCATCCTGTTCATCGTCTTCCCGGGCTCGGTGGTGTTCTCGATGGTGTACTCCGAGGGTCTCCTGCTGCCCCTGGCGGCCGCCTGCATCTATGCGCTCGAGCGGCGCCGCTGGGTGCTGGCCGGGGTCCTGGCCGGGTTCGGCACGGCGGTGCAGCCGGTGGGGCTGGTGCTGGTGCCGGTCTGCCTGGCCTCGGCGCTGTTCGAGTGGCGTCGCTGGGGATGGTCGGTACGTCCGGCCCGCCGGGCCTTCCTGGCGCCGCTGCTCTCGGTCACCGGCGTGGGCGCGTTCATGGCGTTCCTGTGGGCGTGGACGGGGAACCCGCTGGCGACCTACATCGCCCAGCACCACGGCTGGAGTGAGACGACGACTCCGCTCTCGCTCTGGCGGATGGGGGAGAAGCTGGCGGGCGAGATCGACCTCAGCCACTTCAACCAGCCCACGATCAATCTCAACCTCATCATCGGGCTGATCGGGGGGGCGGTGCTGCTGCTGTGGCTCGTGCTCGTCTACTTCTCCCGGCGCGAGATATCCCGCGAGGCCATCCTGTGGACACTGGGCATCACGTTCCTCGCCTACACCTCGTCCAACGTGCCCCCGCTGCCGAGGATGCTCATCACCGCGTTCCCGGCGCTCATGGCGGTCGGGCGCTACGCGCGGGGGCGCTGGTTCAGGGTGATTGTGTGGGGCAACGGCGTGCTGCTGGCGGGGCTCAGCATGCTGACGTTCTACGGCTTCACGCTGCGGCCCTGAGCGCCCGGCATCAACTCGACGTGAATGACCGAGGCGTAGCCGTACTTGCGCACCGGGCCGGAGCCGAACCGCCGCTGCAGCTCGCCCGCCAGGCGGAACCACTGGACGCGGTGGGCGCGCGCCAGCGCAGGGCCGTTGGGCTGACCTTCGTGGCTTGACACGAGCCACATGCGCGTGCAGCCGACGGTGCGCCGAGCCAGCGCCGCCGGCGACGGGATCGCGTAATCCTCGACGAACGGCCTCACCACGCCCCACGGGACCACGGGAAGCACCGACCGTGGCGCGGTGTGGGTCCTCGCGCCCGTGCCAACGTAGTACTGGAACGCCATCCGGGCGTCCGCCGGGTAGAAGGTCACGCAGTCACCGGGCCGCGACTGGGCCAGCACGCGCGCCGTCACCGCCTGCCAGGGCTCGGGCGAGACGCCGTAGGCGCGGACGACGGGGATGGCTCGCGCTGCCAGGACCATCACGAGGAGCGCCGGGGCGAGGTAGCGCGGCCAGCGCCGGCGGACGAGCGCGGGGGCGAGGGCGAGCCCGACCGCCGGCGTCGACATCAGGACGTTGCGCGGAACGAAGACTGGGTGCGAGATCACCGAGTACAGGAACGTGAGCGCTCCGGGCAGCACGCACCACGACAGCACCAACCCCATCCCCCACACCGGCTCGCCGCGCCGCCACCGCCGCACCGTGTCGGCCATGAGGGCCACCAGGGCCGCGAGCGTGACCCACATCAGCGCCTTGGTGGTGAGGGAATGGTGGAAGACCGGCTGGAGGCCCGCGGAGGTCAGGGACTGCAGGACCTGGGTGTCGACCATCCGGCTGGGCGGCTGGACCCAGAAGAGCTGGCCCGAGCCACGGCGAACCGCGAGGACGGCCAGCGGCAGGCACAGCACCGCCGTCGCCACCAGGGCGAAGCCGTACCGGCGCAGCGCGCCACGGCGGCCGAGCACGGCCAGCACCTGCACCGGGATCACCAGCACCGCGACGAAGCTGCAGTACATGGCCAGCGTCATCGCGACCACGAAGGCCAGCCATGGACCGCGGCGGGCCGAGGCCTCGCGAACGGCGCCGGCCGCGCCGGGGCCCGGGTCGACGAGCTCGATGAACGCCAACATCGCGGCACACACGAACGCCACCATCAGCGCGTAGCCGCGCGCCGTCTGACCCCAGTAGATGAGCGGCAGGCTCACGGCGGCGAGAACCCCGGAGGCCGCCGTCACCCGGCGGTCGCCGAACAACCGCTCGGCGATCGCCCCGATGAGCGCCACCGTCGCGACCGTGGCGATGACCGATGGCAGCCGCAGCACCACCAGCCCGTTGCCGAAGACGCCGATGACGACGTGCATCAGCAGGTAGTAGGCCGACATGTTGCCGCCGTCATGGGCAATCGCGCGCCACAGCGCCGCGCCGTGCTGGACGGCGATCGAGGCCGTCGCGCCCTCGTCGAAGCCGAGGCTGCGCCCGCTGAGGCCGACGAGCGAGAGGACCGCCGCCAGGATCGCCGGCCCGGCGATCACGCCCCACCGGCGCACGTCACCGATGCCCGCCCGCGTCGGCGCCACGAGACCTGGTCGCTCCTGCACCCGAACGGACATGGGGGCGCGTCTCAGGTTCCGGCCAGCGCCGAGGGGGTGCTCTCGCGGACCGGCGCCGGGCTGGTCCGCTGACGGCGCCGCCGGCGGCCCCGCTGCCACACCGCGACGCCGATGAGCGCATAGACGATCACGACCGCCGGGGCGGACTGCAGGGGCAGCGCCAGGATCCCGTTGGGCTTGACCACGAACACCGTGGCCGCGATCGCGATCGCCAGGGCCGTGGAGTGTTGCGGCGCCCGCAGCGCGCACAGCAGCGCCAGGCCCCAGATGAAGTACCACGGCCACGCTGCCGGGCCGCCCGCCGCGGCGATCACGAGAAACGCGCCCAGCCACGGCACCAGCCGCCCCACGCGCACGCGATAGAGCAGGACCGCGCCGGTCACCACGGTGATCCCGAAGGCGACGACGCCGAAGGCGCCCTCCAGGCCGCGATGCGAGACCCCGATCCCGATGTCGGACAGCAGCGAGGCGACGGTGTAGCCCAGACCGGTCGCGGGGGTGATGGCCAGGCGGACCTTCGCCGGGGTCGAGAACAGGGAGGTCGAGAGCCAGTCCACGCCGACGCCGACCACCAGCGTCACCACGCCCATCACGGCGAGCGCCAGCAACGCCGCGGCGCCCATGAAGCGGACCTGCGCGGCGCGGCCGAGCTCCTCCCGCCCCCATGCCACCGCGATGAACGCGGCCCCGGCGAGCGCCGGCACCTTGATCGTCGCCGCCAGGGCACAGATGGCCACGCCCAGCATCGGCCGCCCGTCGAGGGCATAGGCGATCCCGGCGGCGAGCATGCCCACCATCAGCAGGTCGTTGTGCCCGGCGGCGATCAGCTCGAGCGTGACGAGTGGGCTGAGCAGCGTCAGCCACAGCGCCCGGCGCCCGTCGCTGCCCATCGACCGAGCGAGCCGTGGGACATAGATCGCCAGCAGGACGGCGCCGATCACCTCGAGCAGCCGCGTGAGCAGGACCCCCGCCACGAGATGGTTGCCCACCACGGCCGCGATCACGCTGACCAGCCCCAGGAACAGGGGCCCGTAGGGCGCGGTGGTGTGGCGCCAGAACGGGGAGACGGCGTCGAGCACGTGCTGATGCCCCAGGCCCGCCAGCGCGGCCGGAGCGGTGTGGTACGGGCTGTGGCCGAGGTGGAGGATCAGGCCCTGGGCCAGGTAGCTGTAGACGTCACGGCTGAACAGCGGGGGCGCCAGCGCCAGGGGGGCGATCCACACGGCGGCGATCGCCAGCAGGGCCCGCCGCGACGGCAGCGCGCGCCCGAGGCCAAGCCACGCGCCGCACAGCACCGCCATGCCGATGTAGACGAGCACGAGGCTGTGTTCCCGTCCGGAGGGCGCACCCGGCATGTACCACCACCCGACGACGTGGTCGGCCACCGCGCGCGGGGACGCGTAGGCCACGAGCACGGCGCCCGCGAGTCCTAGCGCCGTGTAGGACCAGACGGAGCGCGGGGAGGGCGCGGAGTCGGTCATGTGCGCCAAGGCTCAGCTCACAGCGACGCGTAGAGCGCGGTCTCGAAGTCCGCAGCCAACCGCGCCGCCGCGGGGACGAGGAACGGGAGCGCCTGGGTGTAGAGCGCGCCGGCCACCCCGGACGCCGGGTCGACCCAGAAGAAGGTGTTGAACAGGCCCATCCAGCCGCCGCTGCCCGCCCGCCGGCGACCCGGCTCATCGAAGGTGTTGAGCAGCAGCCCGTGGCCCCATTTGTAGCCGGGGCCCAGCGCGAGACCGAACGCCGACTCCGGATCGGCGGTGCGAATCTCGGCCGGGACGTCGAGCGCGCCGATCTGGTTGGAGAACATCGCCTCCACGGTCGCCGGCATGAGCACGGTGGTCCCGTCGGGACCCGTTCCCTCGCCCAGCAGCATCCGCTGGAAGCTGAGGTAGTCGCGCGGGGTCGAGTAGAGGCCGCGGCTGCCCGAGATGTACTCCGGCCGCGAGGGAAGCTCGATCTCGCTCGCCGCCCATCGACCGTCGGAGGCCCTCAGGTGGACCGGCACGAGCTCGGCGCGCGCGCGCTCATCGAGCGCGAAGCCAGTCCGGGTCATGCCCAGCGGCTCGGTGACGATCGCGGTCATCGCCTCGTCGAGCGGGCGCCCGCACACCGCCTCCACCACCAGCCCCAGCCAATCGGTGGCGTTGGAGTACATGAACACCGTCCCGGGCTCGGCCACCAGCGGGGCGTCAAGCACGGCGCGCAGCCCCGACATGGGCTTCGGCGCGCCCACCGCCTGCTCCCAGGCCAGCACGTCGGCATTCCAGAACCAGTAGCCCAGGCCCGCGGTGTGCGTGATCAGCTGCTTGACCGTGACCTTGCGGGCCGGCGGGCGCAGGATGGGGCGGCCGTCCTCGATGCGCTCCAGAAGGCCGATCGCGTCGAACTCGGGGCAGTACTCCTCCACCGGGGCGTCGATGTCGAGCTTGCGCTGCTCGGCGAGCTGCAGCGCGGCGACGGTGACCACCGGCTTGGTCATGGACATGATCCGCAGGGGCGTGTCGGCGCCGATGACCGTGTCCTCGCCCGGTGACCGGGGCCCCGCCCCGCCCTCGTAGATGACGCCGTCACGGTCCGCGGCGACGGCCACGACGTTGGGGACGGCGCCGGAGGCGACCGCGTCGGCCAGCACGGCGTCGATCGCCCGCGACCGGGTGGATGTGCTCATGGGGCCCGAGCGTAGTGGTTCCGGTCGCTGGTGACCCCGGCGACGAAGCGTCGCGGAGGCATGCCTCTATCGTGCGGCCGGTGCTGTCATTCGCCTGCGGTCACTGCGGTCGGCTGGTGTTCTTCGAGAACACCGTCTGCCTGCACTGCTCCACGGAACTCGGATTCGTGCCCGAGCGCATGGACCTGGTGGCGCTGGACCGCTCGCCGGGCAGCGAGCTGCACCGCTGCGTCAACGCGGAGCTGGCGGCCTGTAACTGGATGGTGGAGGAGCCGGAGCGGTTGTGTCGTTCATGCGAGCTGACGCGCACCCGGCCCAGCGACGACGATCCGGACGGCCTCCTCGCCTTCGCCGGCGCCGAGGCCGCCAAGCGGCGGGTGGTCCTGCAGCTCCTGGATCTCGGTCTACCGGGCGTGACGCCGAGCCGTCTGCGGTTCGACCTGCTGTCCTCCCGGTACGAGGCGGTCGTGACCGGACACGCCGACGGCGTGATCACGCTCGATCTGGCGGAATCGGATGATGTGCGCCGCGAGCAGCGGCGCAGCGAACTGAGCGAGCCGTACCGCACGATGCTCGGGCACCTGCGCCACGAGCTCGGGCACTACTTCCAGCCGCTGGTGGTCGTCGGCGACGAGGCATGGGACGCGTGCCGGGCCCTTTTCGGCGACGAGCGCTCGGACTACGGCGCGGCCGTCGAACGCCACTACGCGCAGGGTCCCGACGCGGATTGGGCGCAGGCCCACGTGAGCGCCTACGCGACCATGCACCCGTGGGAGGACTGGGCCGAGACGTTCGCCCACTATCTGCACATCCGTGACACCCTCCAGACGGCGGCCGAGTACGGCGTCACCGTCACGGGGCCCCGCGCGGCCCCTCTGGACCGCTCGCTCAAGGCCACACCCCAGCCCGAGGCCGGCGATCGCGGCTTTGACGAGGTTCTCGACAACTGGCTGCCCCTCACCTACGCGCTCAACGCCGTCAACCGCAGCATGGGCCACGACGATCTCTACCCCTTCACGTTGCCCCAGCCGGTCATGGACAAGCTGCGCTTCGTCCACGACCAGGTACAGGCGGCCGCGGTCGCGGCGCCCGTCTGACTCAGGACGCCTGCTGGGCGGCGCGCAGAACCCCGGCGCCGTGACAGCAGGTCCGGTTTCGCCCGGACTGCTTGGCTTCGTAGAGGGCGCGATCGGCCATGCGGTACAGCGTGTCGCCGTCTGACGGGGTCGAGACGAGGCCGACGCCCGCGGACATCGTGAGCTTTCCGGCGCGCCCGAACGGCGCCGACGTGATCGCCGCTCGCGCGCGGTCGGCTGCGGCGACGGCCTCCTCGGCATCGCAGGCCGGCAGCAGCCACGCGAACTCCTCGCCGCCGACGCGAGCGAGCACCTCTCCGGCGCGGACCGTGTCCTCGAGGCGGCGCGCCACCTCGACGAGCACCGCATCTCCGGCCGGGTGCCCGAAGTGGTCGTTGACCTGCTTGAACAGGTCGAGGTCGAGCAGGACGAGCGCGAGCTGCTGACCATCGGCGGAGCGGCGCGCGGCCTCACGCGTGAGCGCCTCCTGGAGGACGTGGCGGTTGGCCAGCTGGGTGAGGCTGTCGGTGCGGGCCAGGCGCTCGAGCTCGCGTTGCTGGCGCTTTTGGACGCTGACGTCGCGAAGCGTGCTGACGAAGCCGATGGCGCGGCCGTCCTCCTCGCGCGCGGGCCTCGCGGTGATCTCGGCCTCGAACCGCTCGCCGTCGGCGCGCATCAGGGTGAGCTCATGGGTGCCGCCGTTGTTGCTCACGACGTCGGCCAGGATCGCGACGATCGTGTCGCGCTCCTCCGGCGGCCAGAACGGATATGGGGGGTGGACGCCGATCAGATCGGAGGCGGAGAACCCGGTGAGCACGCAGAGGGCCTCGTTGATCGCCTTGATCTCGCCGTCCATCGTGAGTGCGTAGCCCTCACCCATGGCGCTGATGATCGCCGTGGCGTGGTCGCGCTCGGCGCGGGCCTCGGCCTCGGCCTCCTGGAGGCGGCGCTGGGCCTCCTTGCGCGCACTGATGTCCTCCACCTGCACGATGAAGTGGCGGGGGGCGCCGGTCAGATCGCGCACCAGCGACACCGACAGCTCGGCCCAGATCTCCGTCCCGTCGCGCCGGAGGTAGCGCTTCTCGAACTGGTAGCCGGGGATATCGCCCTCCAGCAGCAGCGTGATCAGCTCCTGGTCGGACCCGACGTCGTCGGGGTGGGTGATCTCCTGAAACGGACGCTGGATCAGTTCGCCCTCGGGCCAGCCGGTGATGAGGCACAGGGCGCGATTGACCTTGAGCCAATGGCCCCCCGGTGCGATCAGGGCCATCCCGATCGGCGCCTGGGAGAAGGCGGTCTCGAACAGGTCATGGGCCTCACGGCGGGCGATCTCGGCCTCGCGACGCTCGGTCACGTCCTGCATGGTTCCGAGCACGCAGGTCACCGCACCGCCGGCGTCCGCGCGCCCTCCCGCCCGACAGTGGACGTGACGGATCTCACCGCCCGGCCGGACGATCCGGAAACTCGACTCGCACATCTCGCCCGACACGGCGCGGCCGAGGTCGCGCACCACGCGATCGCGGTCCTCGGGATGCAGCAGCGCCGCAAACTCCTCAAAGCTCGGCGAGAAGCCCTCCGGCTGTCCGAACATCCGGCACAGCTCGTCGCTCCACACCGCGCGGTCGTCCGAGAGCCAGCGCTCCCAGGAGCCCACGTGCGCCAGCGCCTGGGCGTCAGCGAACTGGCGCTCGCGCCACTGCGGCCGGGGGCCCCTCGTTGCATCCGTGCAATCCATGCCCAATAGTTGTCGGCGCAATCCATCGCGACCTTAAGGGAGTTTTATATGGATTTTGCAAGGAAATGTCTGCGCTATTTGACCCACAAGGGCCGGATGCGATGATGGCCTGGACATGGCTCCGGTCTCCTGGATCCCGCCCCACCTGACCACCGTCACCCCGCGCCTGGTGGTGAGCGACGGCGCCGCCGCGATCGACTTCTATGTGGCGGCGTTCGGCGCCGAGCCCGTAGGCGAGCGCCACACGATGCCCGATGGCTCCCTCATCCACGCCGAGCTCCGGATCGGCAACGCGATCGTGATGCTCACGCAGGACACCAGCGACGGATCACCGGGGCCGGCGGGGCGGTCTCCCGCGGCCGACCGTCCGGCCAACGTGATCATGGCCACCTACTGGGAGGATGTCGACGGCGCCTGGGACCGGGCGCTCGCCGCCGGGGCCGAGGTGATCTACCCGCTGGCAGACCACTTCTACGGCGAACGCGGAGGTCGGCTCGGCGACCCATACGGCCATCAGTGGATGCTCAGCCGCGTGACCGAGGTGCTGTCAGCGGACGAGATCGCACGGCGGGGCGCCGCGCTCTCGTAGTCCGCCGCGACTCTCTCCCGGTCAGCCGCCAGAGTGGAGGTCGGGCGGCTCGAGGCCCGCAAGCCAGCTGCCGGTGTCGCCCGGCATGGTCTCCACGCCCTCCTCTTCGCCGTCGGCCTCGAGCACGTTGAACGGCTCCGTGGCCGGTGGCTCCGCGGCCTGTGGCCCCCTCGCGTGCGGCTGCGTGGCGTGTGACGACTCGGCCTCCGCCTGCTCGGCGTCAGGCGCGTACTCGGGCTCCTCCCAGATCCCGTGCGCGGGCGCGGCGACCGCTGCGAACGCGCCCGTCGACGGTGTCGCCTCGGCGGCCGGGAAGCGCTCGGAAGCCTGATCGGCGAGGTTGGCCAGCGCCGTCGAGACGACGCGGACGTCCTCGAGCAGTCGCTCGCGCTCGCGCCAGACGGCGTCGGTCTCCGCGTCGAGATCGCGCAGCTTCGCCTTGGCCTCGGCGGTGATCTGGACGGCGTTGGCGGCCGCGTCGGCGACGCAGCGCTCGGCCTGCTGCTCCGCCAGGCGCGTGGTCTCCTGGGCCTTGTCGTGGGCGACGACCAGGATCGAGGCGGTCTGCTCGCCGATCCGCTCGAGCTCGTCGGTGATCGACCCCATCGGCTCGTGCTTGGCGCGCAATTCGTCGAGCTCGCGCTCCAGCCTCGCGATCTGCTCGTCCACGGCGGTCCGGTTGTAGCCGAACGGAGCCAGCGGGAAGCGCGCGGAGTCCTCCCCGTCCGGCGGGGCCGGCGGGGCCGGCGGCTCTGCGCCTCTGCCCATCTCGGGCTCCTCGGCCGGGGCCGTCATGTCCAGCGTCATCCGGTCGGCGCCCGTCATCCAGTTGGCGAACCGACCCGCGAGTTCGGAGAACGGGGACCGGACTGCCTCCTCCGGCGCGTCCGCCTCCTGCAGCCCGCCGTGCGGGCGATGGAAGTTGTTCATGAGCTGACTCCTTGGCTGGCGATCACGAGGCTGTTCGGCGCCGCCGCGCACTTCCCTGTCGCACGGCCACCGCCGCCACGGATCTTGCGGGGCGACCCAGCCACGCCACCCCACCCTGCCCAAGTAAACTTATGAGTTTACTTGCTCATACCTATGAGGGGGCGGGAACGGCCAGCCGCTGGGCCGCGGCCCGGGCCAGCGCGGCGTGGTGGCGCTTGGCGCCCCCCAACAGCGCCCGGTCCACCTCGCCGCGTTTGTAGAGCCAGTGGACGTCGGCCTCCCAGGTGAAGCCGATGCCGCCGTGGGCCTGGATTGCCGAGGCGGGCACCTCCCGCGCGCCGGTCGCCGCGGCGGCCGCGGCCAGCGCCGCCGCCTCGCCCAGCCGCGAGGGCTCGGCGTCGGCGGCCCACGCGGCGTAATACGCCGTGGAGCGGGCGCTCTCGGTGTGCAGGAGCATCTGCGCGCAGCGGTGGGAGACCGCCTGGAAGGACCCCACCGGCACCCCGAACTGCTTGCGCTCCTTGACGTACTCGAGCGTCATCTCCAGCGCGCGCTGGCACACGCCCACGACCTCCGCGGCGATCGCCGCGCGGGAGCGGTCGGCGACGTCGCCGGCCAGCGGCTCGCCCTCGCCGCGCACCGTGGCAAACCGGCGGGTGGGGTCGATCGCCACCAGCAGCTCGGACTCAGCCTGTTCACCCGCCAGCAGACGGGCTCCGTCATCCTCGAGCAACACGACCACGTCGGCACCGTGGCCGTCGACGACGAGCTCGGGGGCGCCCAGGCCTGCGCGCAGCTCGCCGCTGATCAGCCCGGGCAGCCAGCGCCGGCGCTGCTCGTCGGTGCCGCCGGCCTGGATGACCGCGGCGGCCACCGCGGTGGCCAGAAACGGGGTCGCGGCGCAGGCGTAGCCCAGCTCCTCGAGCAGCACCGCCAGCTCGACGGCGCCCAGGCCCTGGCCGCCATGCTCCTCGGCGACGGCGATCCCGGGCCATCCCAGCTCCACGATCTCGCGCCACAGCGCGTCGTCGTACTCGGCGGCCTCGGCCGCCTCGCGGACCTTGGCAAACGGGGAGCGGGCGGTGAGCAGCTCCCGCGCGACGTTCTTGATCTCCCGCTGGTCCTCGGTCAGGTCGAAATCCATGTCGTCCTCCTAACGGGCCTTGGGAAGACCGAGCACGCGCTCGGCGACGATGTTCTTGAGGACCTCGGTCGTGCCGCCCTCGATCGAGTTGCCGCGGGCGCGCAGGAGCTCGTAGGACCAGCGCCCGCCGGAGGTCAGCGCGGCCGGTCCCAGCAGGTCGGCCGCGAGCTGCGTGAGCTGCTGGTTGGTCTCTGACCACATCCACTTGGTCAGCGAGCCCTCCGGGCCCGGCTGCCCGTACTTCTCGATCCCGGTGAGGCCGCGATAGGCCGTCAGGCGCAGGATCTCGGCCTTGAGGTGAAGCTCGCCCAGCCGATCGGCGACCACGGGGTCGTCGAGCTGGCCGAGCTGCGCCGCCTCGGCGATGAGCCGGTCGAGCATCTGGCGCAGGCGGACCTGGAGAAAGAAGGCCAGGCCGGCGCGCTCGTTCATGAGCGTGGTCAGCGCCACCTTCCAGCCGTTGCCCTCGCCGCCGAGCACGTTCTCGTCGGGGATCCGGGCCCCGTCGATGAACAGCTCGTTGAACTCACTCTCGCCGGTGATCTGGCGCAGCGGCCGCACGGTCACCGCCTCCTGCTCCATGTCCATGAGGAAGTAGGTGAGGCCCTTGTGCTTGGGCGCCTCGGGGTCGGTGCGCGCGACCAGCATGCACCACTTGGCGTACTGGGCGGCGCTGGTCCACACCTTCTGCCCGGTGACCACCCAGTGATCGCCGTCCTTGACCGCGCGCGTCTTGAGGCTGGCCAGGTCAGAGCCGGCGTCGGGCTCGGAGAACCCCTGGCACCAGATCTCCTCGGCGCTCAGGATCGGCGTGAGGTAGCGCTCCTTCTGCTCGGGGGTGCCCCAGGTCATGATCGTCGGCCCGGCCAGCAACAGCCCGAGCACGTTGGCCGGCAGCGGCGCCCCGGCGCGGCCCAGCTCCTCGAAGAAGATCGCCGACTGGGTCAGGGTTGCGCCGCGCCCGCCGTACTCGGGCGGCCAGTGCACGGCGGCCCACCCGTCGTGCGCCAGCGCCTGCTGGAACTGGACCCGCCAGCGGTAGTTGGCGTCCTCGGCGTCGGGCTCGCGGCCCGGGTCGTGGTCGGCCAGCCAGGCGCGCAGCTCGTCGCGAAAGGCCAGCTCGGGCTCATTGAAGGTCAGGTCCATGGGCTCTCCATCTCGTGAGTCAGTGGACATCCGCCGGGGACGGCCACGATGAAACATGAAGCAGTCTGTGTCTCAATTGTCCGCCACCGCGATGCTGAACGCGGTGCGGTACTCCTCGCCGGGCGCCACCAGGGGCACGGTGCTCCCGTCCTCGAGCGCGTTGGTGAGCGCCGTCATCGGCTCGAAGCAGATGAAGTCCTGGCCCTCGGGAGCGAACACCTGGGCGTAGGCAAAGCCGTCGTCGAAGGTGACGGTCACGGTCTGGGCACCCGCCGACACGCTGAACTCGGGCGGCGAGCTCAGCCCGGCGAGGCCGTCGTCCCAGCTCAAGCCGTCCAGGGCAAAGCGGCGGGGCTCGAGCGCCACGGTGGCGCCCGTCGGGATCATGCTGTCGTCGAGGACGAGGCGCTCGGACGCCCCCAGTGACACCTGCCAGTCGGCGCGCGGCGCGTCGCCAGGCGGGCACAGGTATGGGTGGTAGCCGAACGACACGGGGACCGCGTCGGCCCCGGTGGCTCGCAGCGTGGTGACCAGCTCGAGCCCGGCATCGCCCGCGAGCGCGTCGAGGCGCAGCTCGTGCGCGAACGGGAACAGCTCCATGAGCTCGGGGGCGCTCCAGTCCAGACGGGCGCTGATCCGGTCCTGTGCGCCGGTCTCGATGACCTCCCAGCGCATCAGCCCGGGCAGCGCTCCGTGGATGGGCAGGCCGTTCGGATCCAGCGCATAGCGGCCGTCGGGGGGCGGGAGCGTCACCTCCTTGCCGCCGGCGGCGTAGCCGGGCCGTGAGAGCCGGTTGGCCCACGGGTGCAGCAGCGGGATGCCCATCGTCTTGCCGCGCGACGCGTAAGCCTCGATGCCGTGCCCGCCGTACAGCAGCTGCACCCCGCGGTGCGTGAGCGAATGGCAGAGCATGTTGGCGTCGGGCACGAAGCGCGCCTCGAGCGCGCCACCCTCCGACACGATCCCCACGGTTGCAAACCCGTCCACCTCGGCCATCGGCAGAGCATCGCACGCGGCGGCGCTCGTGCGCCTGCTCCTGCGAAGATGGCCCCGTCGAACCCACCACCGATAACTCCGTGTCCTCCCCCACCATCATCATCGTCGGCGCCGGGTTCGGCGGCATCGCCGCCGCCGTCGAGCTGCGCCGCCACGGCTTCCAGGACATCACGATCCTGGAGGGCGCGCCCGACCTGGGCGGCACGTGGTTCTACAACAGCTATCCGGGGGCGGCCTGCGACGTGCCCAGCCACCTGTACTCGTTCTCCTACGAGCAGCGGACGAACTGGTCGCGCCTGTGCTCACCGCAGCAGGAGATCCTCGACTACCTGCGCGGGGTGGCCGACGAGTACGGCATCACGCCGCTGATCCGCTTCTCGCAGCGGGTCGCGGACTGCACCTTCGACCCCGGCAGCCAGCGCTGGACGGTTGAGACCGAGTCCGGCGACAGCCATGACGCGGACGTGCTCATCCTCGCCACCGGCCAGCTCAACCGGCCGTCGATCCCGGGGCTGCCCGGTCTGGATCGCTTCGCCGGCCACAGCTTCCATTCGGCGCGGTGGGATCACGACTACGACCTGCGCGGTCAGCGCGTCGCCGTGGTCGGCACCGGCGCGAGCGCCGTGCAGTTCGTGCCCGACGTGGCCCGGCAGGCCGCTCATCTCAGCGTGTTCCAGCGGACGGGCAACTGGTTCCTGCCCCGGCGCAATCACGTCTACGGACCCCTGGCGCGAGGCGCGATCCGACGGGTTCCCGGTCTCCAGCGACTGCGCCGCGGCTTCCTCTTCAACTACTGCGAGAGCCTCACGCTCGCCATCCGCCACCCGCGCACCATCGGGCGGCTGGCCGGGATGCGCTCGGCGGCGTTCATGCGCCGCCAGTTGCCGGACCCTCAGCTGCGCGCCCGCGCCTGGCCCGACTACACCTTCGGCTGCAAGCGTGTCCTCTTCAGCTCCCACTACCTCCCGACCCTCAGCCGACCCAACGTCGACCTCGTCACCGAACCGATCACGGAGGTCACCGAGACGGGGCTGCGCACCCAGGACGGGCGCGTCCACGAGGTCGACTGCATCATCTGGGGGACGGGCTTCAAGGCGACGGAGTTCGTCGCTCCGACGCGCGTGGCGGGCGCCGACGGGCGCACGCTCGACGACGTGTGGAGCGAGGGCGCCCACGCCCATCTGGGGTTGACGGTGCCCGGCTTCCCGTCGATGTTCCTGATGTACGGACCCAACACGAACACGTCGGGCGGGTCGATCATCTTCTACCACGAGGCCCAGGCCGCCTACATCCGCCAGGCGCTCGAGCACCTGCGCGCCGGCGGCTACGGCAGCCTCGACGTGCGGCCCGAGGTCGAGGCGGCGTCGGACCGGGAGCTGCAGGCCCGGTTTCAGGGAACGGCATGGACGGGCTGTGACTCCTGGTACCGCGATCGCCACGGGCGGATCGTCACCAACTGGCCGGGCTACATGCGCGAGTACCTCGAGCGCACCGAGACCTTCGCCGACGCGGAGTACGTGTTCAGCGAGCCGGGCGCTCAGGCGGCGGCCTCGACCGGCTGAGGCCTGACCGCCTCCAGCCGGTCCACCTCGGCCAGCGCCGGGAACAGATGCCGCCAGCTGACGGCGATCAGCATCGTCATCACCCCGCCGCCGACCACCGCGGGAATCACCCCCACGAGGGCCGCCGCGAGACCGGACTCGAAGTAACCGAGCTGGTTGGAGGCGCTGATGAACACCATCTCCACCGCGTTGACGCGGCCGCGCAGCCGGTCGGGGCTGGCCAGGGCCACCGTGGTGGAGCGGATGTTCATGCTGTAGAGGTCGACGAAGCCGCTGACCCCCAGCGCGGCGAGCGACAGCAGGTACGAGCGCGACAGGCCGAACACGACGATGCAGGCACCGTAGGCGAACACCACGGTGAGCAGGAGCCGGCCGGCGTGCCCGGCGATCGGCCGTCGCGTGATCACCGCGGCGCCGACCAGCGCCCCCACCGCCGGCGCGGCGCGCAGCAGGCCCAGGCCGGTGGCGCCGACATGGAGGATCGACTTGGCGAAGATCGGCAGCAGCGCCACGGCGCCGCCGAACAGAACCGCCAGCAGGTCGAGCAGGATCGCGCCGAGCAGGATCGGGGTGCGGCGCACAAAGTGCAGGCCCTCGAGCACGCTGTGCAGATCGGCGGTCTGGCCGCCCGCGTCGCCGTCGGCATCCGGGCCCGCGACGTCGGCCGCCTGCGCCGGGTGCATCGCCATCACGAGTCCCGCGGCCGCCAGGCACGAGCCGGCCGTCAGCAGGTAAACGAGCGACGGGGACACCCCGTAGAGCAGGCCGCCCAGCGCCGGCCCGGACACCTGGCCGATCTGGGTGGCGATCGATCGCAGCGTCATCGCGCTCTGGAGCTGCTCAGGTGGCACGAGCGTGGGCGGCAGCGCGCGGGCGGCCGGCGTTCCCAGCGCCATCGAGGTGCCGGCGCCCGCGGCGAGGGCCAGGTACGGCGCCACCGCGGTGTTCCCTGATCCGCTCACCAGCGCCAGCCCGACTCCCACCCCTGCCCCGACCAGCAGCGAGCCGGCGAAGACGAGGCGGCGCGGCGCGCGGTCGGCCAGCTGGCCCGCCGGGAGCGCGAGCACGAACATCGGCACGAACTCCGCCAGCCCGATCCAGCCCAGGTCAAGCGCCGACCCGTGCTGGGCGTAGACCTCCCAGCCGATCGCCACCTCGAGCGCCTGCAGGCTGAGCCACATGAGCAGGATCGCCACCCACCAGAGCCGGAAATCGCGAAACTCGAGGGCTGGACCGAGGCGTCTCACGGGTCCCGAGCCTAGTAACCGGTACATGGCCTCTAAGGTGGCCGACGTGACCGCCCCGCTGCCCCCGCTGCCCCCCCAGCCCCCGCTGCCGCTGCGCACCGAACGCCTGACGCTTGACCCCTGGACCGAGCCCGACCTCAAGCTGCTGGGCGACCTCGCGCGCACCCCGGCGGTGATGCGCTACATCGGAGACGGCGCCACCTGGACCGACGCGCGCATCGCCGCCGTCGGGGCCCACATCTCAGACCACTGGCGCCGCCACGGATTCGGGTGGCGGGTGGCGCGCGAGGACGATGCGCCCGTCGGCTTCATCGCGCTCAACTTCGCGGGTGAGGGCGGCGGAGTGGATCCGAACGAGTACGAGATCGGCTGGTGGCTGGCCCCGAGCGCGTGGGGCCGCGGCCTGGCCCGGGAGGGCGCCACCGCCGTGCGCGACGAGGCCTTCGAGCGCGTCGGCGCGCCGAGCATCCTCGCGCGGATCTCCCCCGGCAACGCCGGCTCGCTGGCGGTGGCCGGGGCGATCGGCCTCGTCCACGAGTGCCGGAGCATCGGCCGCGCGGGCGAGCCGATCGCGGTGCTGCGCCTCGGCGCCGATCGCTGGCGCGAGGAGCTCGCGGGCTCTTAGCCCGCGGGGCCCCGGCTCGCCTCCAGCAGCTCCGCCAGGCGCACCAGCTTGACCCGGGGGCGGCCCATCGACTCGCCCAGTGAGGACTCGTAGGCGTCGATCATCTCCCAGCCCGCCCAGGTGACATGGCCGGGGACGCGCTCGGTGAGCCAGGCGGCGATGGCGGAGGTTTCTGAGAGCTCGGGGTCGGGCGCGCTGAGCGCTCCCGCGTCGGCATCCTCGAGGATCCGGGCCACGGTGTCGGCCGCGTCCTTCTTGTTGGTCCCGATCACGCCGGTGGGACCGCGCTTGATCCACCCGACGACGTACTCCCCGCGGCACACGCCGTCGTCGTTGACCACCCGGCCCTTCGCGTTGCGGATGAGCCCGCGACGCTCATCGAACGGGATCCCCGCCAGCGGTGTGCCGCGATAGCCGATCGAGCGCAGCACCAGCCCGCACGCGATGTCCTCGGTCTCGCCGGTCGGCTCCGCGCGCACCCGGCCGTCGTCGCCGGCGACCAGCCGGTTGATGCCGACGCGCACGCCGGTGACCGGGCCGTCGTCGCCCTCGCCCAGGATCTCCAGCGGCGAGCGCAGGAACCGCAGCTCCAGCCGGTGGGACTTGCCCGAGAGCGCGCGCTGGGAGTAGTCGCGCAGGATCTCGACGTTGCGCCGCTTGGTCGTGTCCCCATCCTCGGGGACCTCGACACCCTCCAGCTGCGCGGGATCGACGATCACGTCGGCGCGCTCGAGCTCGCCCAGCTCGCGCAGCTCGGGGTTGGTGAACGCCGCCTCGGCCGGTCCGCGGCGCCCCAGCAGGACCACCTCGGTGACCCCGGCCATGCCGAACGCCTCCAGCGCATGGTTGGCCGTGTCGGTCGGCTGAAGCTCCTTGGGGTCGAGCACCAGCATGCGCGCCACGTCGATGGCGACGTTGCCGTTGCCCACCACCACCGCGCGCCCGCCGTTGAGGTCGAACATGTGATCGGCGTAGTGCGGGTGGCCGTTGTACCAGGCCACGAAGTCGGTGGCCGCGTGCGACCCGGGCCGGTCCTCGCCCGGGATCCCCAGGCGGTTGTCGGTGGAGGTCCCGACCGCGTAGATCACCGCGTGATAGCGAGCCAGCAGGTCCTGGGGCGTGACATCGATGCCCAGCGAGACGCCGCCGAAGAAGCGAAACGACTCGTGCGCGGCCGTCTTGGCATACACCCGGATGACCGACTTGATCTTCGGATGGTCGGGAGCGACGCCCGCGCGCACCAGCCCGTATGGCGTCGGCAGCGCGTCATAGACATCGACGGCGAATCCCGCCTTCAGCAACTGGTCGGCCGCGTAGAACCCGGACGGCCCGGCCCCCACGATCGCCGCGTGGTTCATCGCGGGGCGACGGTCTCGGTTCCGTGGGCCAGGTAGCGGCGGCGCAGATCCTGGTAGTCCTCGACGGCCATCTCCGACCAGCGCGCCGCGGAGCCCGAGAGAGCCTTGCGCTCGGTCACCGGGACGCCCGCGGCGAGCACGCCGGCCGCCACGGTCATCCGCTCGGGCACGACCCCGCCGGCGGCGATCATCGTCCGCTCACCCACGTGGGCGTGCTGGAGCACGGCCGCGCCCATCCCGATCACGGCGCCGTCCTCGATCGTGCAGCCCTCCAGCAGCGCGCCGTGGCCGACGGTCACGGCGTCGCCGATGATCGTGGGCAGATCGATCGCGCAGTGGATCACCGCGGTGTCCTGGATCGAGCACCGCTCCCCGATCTCGATCCGGCTGAGATCGCCGCGCAGCACCGCTCCGAACCAGACGCTCGAGCGGTCGCCGACGTGGACGTTGCCGATGAGGACCGCGGTCGGCGCCAGGAAGACGTCCTCGCCGATGGTGGGACGGATCCCGTCGAGCTCGATGAGGTGTGCCATCAACCCGCGAGGCTAGTAAATCGCCCGCGCGGCAGGCCGTGCGGCGGTCACTCCGCGGCGGGCGCCACGGCGATGCTCTCGGCCGCGGGGGCCGCCGGCGAGGCAGCGGCGGCGGGGCGCCGCGGGTTCCAGCGAGCCAGCCCGACGCCGGCCAGGCACAGGATCCCGCCGGGGAGAGCCACCAGCGGCGGGACCTCGCCGAGCATGATCCAGCCCAGCAGCACCGCGATCGGCGGCACGAGGTACGTCGTCGAGCCCAGCTTGCCCGCATCGGTCCGCGCCAGCGCGTACGCCCACGTGGAGAATCCGATCGCCGTCGGCACAAGCCCGAGGTACACCGTCCAGGCCACGGCGGAGGCGTGCACGTGGCCCAGCTGGCGCACGAGCGACGGCGCATAAGGCAGGCAGCAGACGGCGCCGATCGCACACGCCAGCCATGTCACCGCCAGCGGCGAGCCGTACCGCAGGGCCGGCTTCTGCGCGACGACGCCCACGGCGTAGACGGCGGCGGCGATGATGCACAGCGCCGCCCCCCAGCCGGCGCCGAGCCCGTGACGCGAGGTCCCCAGCGCGATGAGGGCGACCCCGGTGAACGAGACCGCGCAGCCCGCGAGCAGGAGCCGGCCGATCCCCTCCTTCAGGGCGAGCCCGGCGAGGATGGCGATAAACAGCGGCGCGACGTTGACCAGCAGCGACGCCGTGCCCGCATCCACGCGGCGCTCGGCGGCGTTGAGGGCCACGTTGTACGCGCCGAACCAGAGCACGCCGCACGTGATCACGCCCGGCAGCCCCGCCCGGCCCACCATCGGAGGGCGCCGGATCAGCATCATCGCCCCCAGCGCGGCGCCGGCGACGAGCAGGCGGGCCAGCGCCAGGGGCCCGGGGCCGAGCTCACGGCCGGCGTAGCGGATGCCGACGAACGCAGACGCCCACAGGCACACCGTGAGCAGCGCGGCCGCCAGGGCCAGCCGGCGGACGTTGCCCGGCACCTCGGGGGTCGGGGGAGCGACTGCCATCCTGTGCCATTGAACGCTACGGCCCCCGCCGACGTGACATCCCGACGGGGGATAATCGCGGCGCACAGCCGGCAGCCGCCGGCCTGACTACGAGGAGCTCCCATGACCGTACGCCGCCTATCCGGTCTCTCTCCGCGGTTGGCCCGCGGCATCGTCGCTCTCTGCGCCGTCGCCGCAGCGCTCGCTGCGCTCTCGCTGACGGGTGCCCCAGCCGGCGCCGCCACCTCCGCCGCCGGCACCCCCACCTGCCAGACGCAGGGCCTCGTCGTGTGGATCAACACGCAGGGCAACGGGACCGCCGGAACGATCTTCTACACCCTCAACTTCACCAACCTGTCAGGCCATCCCTGCCTGCTGCGCGGCTTCCCGGGCGTCTCGGCCGTCAACCTCCACGGTGGGGCTTTGGGCCGGGCCGCGAGCCGCGACTCCGGCCAGACCGTCAGGACCGTCACGCTGACCAACGGCCACACCGCCCACGCCGTGCTGGGGATCGTGGACATCGGCGCGCTGTCGCCCTCGACGTGCCCGCCCACGACGGCCGCGGGGCTGCGGGTCTTCCCGCCCAACCAGTCGGCCTCGAAGGTCGTCCCGTTCCCGTTCCCGGCGTGCGGGCGCACGGGCGGCCCGGCGTTCCTGCGGATCCGGCCCGTGACCCGGTAGGGCTCAGCCGCCGGTGAAACCGAGGATGAGCTGGGCCGTCTCGAGCGGCACGTCGAGCTGCGGGCAGTGGCCGATGTCGTCGAGAACGACCCAGTCGGCGGTGGGCAGCGCCTCGCGGTAGCCCACCGCCGCCCCCGGCCACGGCAGGAGCCGGTCGGCCGTGCCCCAGATGAAGCGGACCGGGCACGAGACCCGCTCGGCGTCCACGGTCCACCCGTGCGCGAGGGCGTACGCGATCAGCTCCCGGGCGCCCCCACAGCCGGCCACCCCGCGGATCTGATGGGCGATGAGCGCGGGCGGGATGTGCTCGTGGTGGGTGGTGATGAACTCGGTGGCGCGCCGCCGTCCCTCGGGCGAGGCGGCGATCGCCTCCGCGTGCGGCACGGCCGTCTTGACGAGGTCCTGGGTGGTCACGAAGTGCTGGAGCGTGTCCTTGTAGCTCTCGTCGCCAGTCGCCCAGCCGCCCGCGGGCGCCAGCGCCACCACGGTACGGGCGCGGCCCCTCGCCGCCAGCCGCAGCGCGGTGTAGCCGCCCAGCGAGTTGCCCACAACGTGCGCCGTGTCAAAGCCCGCGCCGTCCATGGCGCGTTCCACCGCCACCGCCATCGTGTCGTCTGAGAGGGCGCCGTCGAGCTCGGGGCCGCCGGCGTGGCCGGGCAGCGTCACGGCCAGGACATCGTGTCGGGCCTCGAGCGCGGGCAGGACGAGCTCCCACGTGCGCCACGTGTCGGTGAAGCCGTGGACGAGGACGAGCGGCTCGCCCGCCCCGCCGCGGTGCTCAGCGGTGAAGGCAGCGTCCATGAGCCGCGAAACGCTACCTGTAGCCTTCGCGGTGAACCCACTCACGATCGGCGCCAGACCTCATGACCGATGCACCGCCCCTGTCGATACGGCTTCTCATCTCGTGGCTGACAAACGCGCTGGTGCTGGGCGTGGTGGCGGCGGTTCTCTCCGACGTTCACGTCGACAGCGCGGGCGCGCTGCTGCTGGCCGCCGCGGTGTTCGGGGTGCTCAACACGCTGTTCAAGCCGCTGCTGCGCCTGGTGACGTTGCCGCTCGCCGTCATCACGTTCGGCCTGGCCTGGTTCTTCGTCTCCATGCTCATGCTGGCGCTCACCCGCGCCCTCGTGTCCGGGTTCTTCATCCACGGTTTCTGGACGCTGGTGTGGGCCACCGTGATCGTCTGGGTCGTGAACATGGCGCTCGACTTCACACCGGGTCCGTGGCAGATCGCCGGCAAGCGCGGCCGGATCAACCGGACCCGCGGGCGCGGGCTGCGGTCCGGCTGAGCCCGCCGGCTCGCCGCCGGCGCTCGCTGCTGGCCGCGGGCGCTCAGCAGCCGTCGACGCCGCAGGCCTCGCCATCGGCACCGAGCACCACGCCGACCGGCGGCTTGCGCTGGGCCCAGCCCTGGCGCAGCAGGCCGAGCAGCTGCTCGGGCGGGTGGGCGCCCGACGCGCCCAGCTGGCGGTCGACGACGAACGTCGGTACCGCGCTGATGCCGAAGCTCTGGGCGGTGCGCTCATCCTCGCGGACCTCGGCGGCGTAGCGGTCAGAGCCGAGCGTCTCGCGCACCTCGTCCTCGGGCAGCCCGACCTCCTGGGCCAGCCGGACCAGGGTCTCATGGTCTGAGATGAGCTCGCCCTCGCCGAAGAACGCGTGCAGCAGCCGCTCCTTCATCGCGTCCTGGAGGCCGTGGGCCTTGGCCAGGTGCACCAGCCGGTGGCCGTCGAAGGTGTTGCCGGCCCGGGCGATGTCGAAGCGGAAGTCCAGCCCCTCGCCGGCGGCGGTCTGGGTCATCTGCGCCTCGGCCTGCTGGGCCTGCTCGACGCTCATCCCGTACTTGCTCGCCAGATGCTCGGCCCGGTCGCCCTCGCGCTCGACCGGCGCCTCGGGATCGAGCTCGAAGCTGCGCCACGTGATCGTGACGTCATCGCGATGCTCGAACTGCTCCAGCGCGGACTCGAACCGGCGCTTGCCCACGTAGCACCACGGGCAGGCGACGTCTGACCAGATCTCGACCTCCATGGCGCGGCTCCTCTCGGTTGCTTGACTACGCAACCGATTCTAGCGCGGGCATGGCCGCGCTCCGTGGTTGGGCGCGCCGATCTGCTGCGTCTCCGGCGCCTGACGAAAGGGTCACTTGCGGCGTCCCCGACGTCAGAGAGCGCACGGGCGGATCTTGTGGACCGTGCGCTCTACGGCGTCGGTATCACTCACGATCTGACGCACACGCCGACAACGAGGCGGTCGTGCGCTCTGTGGTGTCGGGATGCCCGCCCCCGCGCCCCGCCCCCGCCCGCGCCCCCGCCCCCGCCCCCGTAGCGGGATGCTGTCTCCAGGGGCGGCCCCGCTCAATCGGCGCCGAGCCCGTGCTCCAGCGCGCCCTTGATCCCCGCGTCGACCGCGTTGAGCCGGTAGAGAGCCAGCGCCTCGGTCGAGGCAAAGCGCCCACCCGGCGCCGAGGCGGGGCCGTGGTGGCACAGCACACAGTGCAGCAGCGCCAGCCGCCGTTGATCGTCGAGCACGTCCGCGCTGCGCTCGGAGAGCATCCGCTCCCCGATGACGAGGTGGCCCAGGAGCCGCCCTTCGTCCGTCAAGCCGATCTCGGCGCCGTAGGTGAACTCCCGCGTGCGGCCGAGATCGTGGACCAGGGCGGCGCAGAGGAGCAGGTCGGAATTCAGGCCCGGATGCAGTTGGCAGGCCTCATGGGCCAGCGTGGCCACCGCCACCGTGTGCTCGAGCAGCCCGCCCAGGTAGGCGTGGTGGCCGGCGCGGCTGCACGGCGCCCGGCGCCACTGCGCCCGCAGCGTGTCGTCCTCCAGCAGCCGGCGCAGGAGCTCCGCGTAGGCCCGGTCATAGACCTCGCCCGCCAGGTGCTCGAGGAAGCCGTCGAGCTCGTCGACGTCGCGGTAGGCGGTGGGCAAAAAGAGCGCCGGGTCGACGCCGTCGTCGGCGGCGATCCGGGCGATGTCGGAGACCTCGAGGCTGAGCTCGTCGCGAAAGCGCTCCACGCGGCCGCGCACGCGCACCACATCGCCGCGCTCGAAACGCCCCGCCAGCGCGTCGGCGCCCTGGAAGGCGCGGGCCGAAAGCGCGCCGGTCCGGTCGCGCAGCTCGAGGGCCAGATACGGCGACCCGGTGCGGGTCGTCAGGCGGTCCTTGCGGGTACAAGCGAACACCCCGTCGACGTCCTGGCCGGGGCGCAGAACGCTGATCGTGGGGGCGGTGCTGCTGTCAGGCGCCATCAGCGCATGATGTACGGTGGTTCGGATGCAGCCACTGCAATGGGAGCACCGTCCCGACGGGCTTCGCGCCCCGGCGCTGATCTGCGGGTTCAAGGGCTGGAACGATGCCGCCGACGCCGCGTCGAGCGCGATCAGCTACGTCGGGACAGCCCTGGGCGCCCAGCGCTTTGCGACGATCGACCCCGAGGAGTTCTACGACTTCCAGGCGACGCGACCGCGGGTCAAGATGGTGGAGGGCCAGACGCGCGAGATCGTATGGCCGGCGGTGGAGCTGTTCGAGGCCCGCGTGCCCCGCGCCCCCCGCGACCTCATCCTGCTCACGGGCTCAGAGCCCTCCTTCCGCTGGCGCACGTTCTGCCAGATCGTCGTGGAGCTCGCCGAGGCGCTCGGCACCCAGCTCGTGGTGACGCTGGGCGCGCTGCTTGCCGACGTCCCCCACACGCGCCCGGTGTCGGTCACCGGCCTGAGCTCAGACCCGGCGCTCGTCTCCCGGCTGGGCCTGGCGCCGTCCTCCTACGAGGGCCCGACCGGGATCGTCGGGATCCTCCACGCCGCCTGCCAGCAGGCGGGCCTGCCCTCCGCCAGCCTCTGGGCCGCCGTGCCCCATTACATCGCCGCCACGCCCAACCCCAAGGCGGCGCTGGCGCTCGTGCGCAAGCTCGAGGGCCTGGTCGGCGTCGCCGTCGACGGCTCGGATCTCGAGTCCGCCTCGGCCGACTACGAGCGCCAGGTCAACGTCGCCGTCCAGTCAGACCCCGACGTCCAGGCGTTCGTCGAGCGCCTGGAGCAGGCCGCCGGCGAGGAGCCCGACGAGACCCCCGGCGCCCTGCCGTCCGGCGAGACGATCGCCCGGGATCTCCAGCGGTTCCTGCGCCAGCGCGGCGGCGAGACCCCGCCCTCGTCCTGAGGCCCGAGCTGGCTCAGGGCCGCGGCCCGGCCAGCCGCAGCGCGATCATCCACGCGTAGCGCCGCAGCCCCGTCCGGAAGACGACGCGGTCCATCGCGTCCAGGCCGTCGAGCCATTGATCGAAGCGGCGCCGCCCCACCATCGGCAGCGCCAGCAGCCCGAGCAGGTGGAAGTACGTCTCGTCCACCTGCGCGAAGTGCGATCGGACGATCGAAAGGTCGTCCATGACCAGCGGATGCTCGTCCACGGTCCGCTGTTCGGGCGTGCGCCGGCGGTAGAGGTTGATCACCGGGTTGTGGCCGAGCGGCTCGATGAACAGCGCGCCCGCGCTCGGCTTCATCACCCGGGCCACCTCGCGCAGCGACGCGTCGAGATCGAGGTGGTGGATGACCCCGAGCCCGCAGACGAAGTCGAAGCTGCCCGGCTCGATGTCCAGCGCCTCCGCATTCATCACCCGAAAGTCAATGTGGTGAGCCACCCCTGCCTCCTCGGCGTCGCGCCGCGCGTGCTCGATCGCCACCGGCGAGAGGTCGATCGCCGTCACCTTGTGACCGCGACGCGCGGCCTCGATGGCGGCGTAGGCGCCCTCGCCGCAGCCGTAGTCGAGAACCTCGCTGCCGGGCGCCAGCTTGGCCAGCTCCGCCTTGTAGAAGCTGTCTGAGGCCCTGTTGATCGCGTAGAAGCGGTCCGCCGGACGGCCCTGCTCGTCCGAGAACCGGGAGTCATGAAACTCGCGCTCGCGCTCGAGCCTGTCCTCGGTCATCGGCGCCAGGCTACAGGGAACGCCTGTGCGGGTCGGGCTCAGCGCTCGGCCGCCGGACACACCAGCCGGTAATCGCACATCGAGCAGGCCGCGAAGGACGGCGTCGGCTCAAATCCCTGAGAGAGGATGCCCTCGGCGACCTCCATCGCCACCTCCTGGACCCACTCGGCCCGGTCGCCGTTGTCGGCGGGCACCTCCACCTTCTGGTCGTCGAGCAGGTAGTAGTAGGCCTGCCGGGACGCTTCCAGCCGCCACGCCTCGCGCGCTCCCACGGCGTAGAGCGAGAGCTGGACGTCCTCGGAGAGCTGGGCCGCGGTCTTGGGACGGCCGGTCTTGTAGTCGATGAGCTCGTACTCGCCGTCGGGCAGCCGGTCGACGCGGTCCACGCGGCCCCGCAGCAGATGGGGCCCGAGCTTGAAGGTGAACTGGCGCTCGAACCACACCGGCTCAGCTTCCTCGGAGCGGAAGCGCTCGTGGTAGCGGGTGAGCGCCGAGGCCGCCTTGCCGCGCAGCTGGCGCTCCTCCTCGGAGTCACCGAAGCCGCCCCGCCGCCACCCGGCCTCCAGCAGCCCGAGCAGCTCGGGCAGGCCGGGGCCGGTATTTGCGTCGCGCCCGCCGGAGTGATAGCGCTCGAGCACCTGGTGCACGAGGATCCCGAAGCGCTGGTGCAGCGTCGGCTCCTGGGGGATCCGGAACACGCGGGCGAACTTGTACTTGAGCGGACAGGTGCGGTAGGTGTCGATGTCGGTCGCCGACAGCATCACGCCCTCGCCGCGGCGGGGCAGGAACGGCTCCAGTGACGGCTCGTCGCGGGCGACGATCGCCTGGGCGCGTCGGCGCGCGTCGCGCTCGGCGTCCAGCAGGTAGTCGTCCAGGGCCGAGGACTCGAAGATCTCGCGCTGCTCGGCCGTCACCGCCTGGAGGATCCGTGAGTTGATGTCACGCAGCGACTCGGCGACGCTGGGGGACTCGTCCAGCCCACCGCGGGCGATGAGCGCCGCCAGCTTGAGCAGCTCCAGATAGCGCACGACCGCGTGCGAGACGTCAAGGTCGGTGTCGAAGCGAAGCTCGCCCAGCCGCCCGCCGGCGCGCGCGGTCCCCTCCAGGAGCTCGTCGCGCAGCAGGCGGTAGGTGGAGTGCAGCGTCTCGGCGGGGCCAAACAGCTCCTCCTCGCGCTCCTGCCACACGGCGCCGAGAGCGGCGCGCACCGTCTCGAGCGCCGCCAGCGGGGCCAGCGGCGCCCCGCGATCGTCGGCGCGGGGGAACGACAGGACCAGGCGCGAGCGCGCTCGGCTCAGGGCCACGTACAGCTCCTGGGCCAGCGCGACATGGCGGGTCTCCTCGGTGTCGGGTGGAAGCTCCTCGGACACCAGCGAGTCCGGGATGCGCTCGGGGGCGGCCATGGCCACGCCGGCGTGCAGACCGATCACGTAGACCTGGTCGGCCTCCAGGCCGCCCGCAGCGCCCAGCGTGAGCACCTGGACCGCCGCGCCATCCCCCAGCTCGGGCTCCTCCTGTTCACGCAGGCCGAAGTCGGCGACCGCGGCGATCGACCGCGCGAACTCGCGGGGCGTGGCCTGCGGCGTGCGCGTCACGTAGGCGGCGGCCAGCTCGCCGAAGCTGGCCAGGGCGCGCAGGCGCTCCACCACATCTGACTGTGCGGCGAACAGCTGTTGGCGGCGCAGGCCGAGCCGTTCGATCAGCCGGTGGACGTACAGGTCGGGCCGGCTGGTGTCGATCGCGCTCATGCCGGCCTTGTAGAGCTTGAGGAACACGCGGATCCGCTCGCGGGCCTCCGGGGGGACCTGCGGCGCCTCGATCGCCGCCGCCAGCGCCGAGACCATGTCCAGCTTGCGCCGGCGGGCGATCTGCGTGCACCGCGCGATATCGACCGAGCGCAGCTCGATGGGTGGCCGGGCGAGCGCGCGCACGACCGCGCCGGCGTCGGTGGGGTCGGCCAGGAGACGCAGCCACGCCAGCACGTCGCGGATCTCGGCCCGCTGGAAGAACGCCGCCTCGCCGACGAGTCGGTGCGGGATCGCGCGCTCCTCCAGCGCCACGCTCACCGCCTGGCCCTCGTGGGTGATCTCGGGGACGAGCACCGCCACCCGGCCTGGAGCGACCTCGTCACGCGCTAGCAGGTGCTCGATGTCGACGGCCACCGACTGGGCCTGTGAGCGCTCGTTGGCGCAGCGCCACAGCTCGCATTCCCCGCCGGCGGCGCCCGCGAGATCCTGCGCTGAGAGCTCGGCGGTGGGCCGGGTGGGCGGGGTGGGCGGGTCCCGGTGAAGCACCGCGGTGGCGGCCTCCCAGATGGGCCCGGGGCAGCGCTGGCTGCGCTCGAGGACCACCACGCGCGTGTCCGCCCCCTCGAAGCTGCGCATGCGGGCCGCGCCGGCGCCCCGATAGCGCCGCAGGCCCGCGTCGGGATCGCCCGCGATCGTCACCGCCCGCCGCGCCGACACCTCCATGGCCAGTGTCGCGGGCGCCAGGTCGAGCTCCTGGGCGTCGTCGAGCAGCAGGTAGTCGAAGCGCCGCGCGAGATTGGGCTGGGCGCGCGCCAGCTCCAGCGCGGACACGATCAGGTCGCCGTCGTCGCGCACGCCCGCCTCGGCCAGCATCCGCTCGTGGGTGCAGTAGATCTGCCCGAACTCCCGCTCGAGCTCCGCGTCCGGGGCGTCATCGTCGAGCCCCTGCGCCCACGCGAGGTAGGCGTCGGCTCCGACGAGCTCGGCCTTGAGCCGGTCGATCCGGCGCACGAACCCGCCGAGCAGGGTGTTGGGGCGTCCGCCGAAGTCGTGGTGGCGCAGGGACAGCTCGTCGATGCGCTCGACGAGCATGGCCAGCCGGTCACCGGGGGTGAGCACCGACTCGAACGGATCGGCGCCCGCGCCGGCGGCGCGCAACACGATTCCCGCGAGCCGAGACGGGGTGAGCACGTGGAGCTCGTCATAGCCCCGGCGCAGCCGGGTCTCGATCCGCGCACGCAGCGCCGCGCCGCGCGCCTCGGTGGGGACGAGCAGCCCGATGCGCTCCGGGTCGCACCCCTCCGCCACCAGCCAGCGAAAGCGGGCCTCCACCACGCGCGTCTTGCCCGTCCCGGCCGCGCCGAGGACGACAACACGGGCGTCGGAATGGGTCGCGGCGTCGCGCTGGATGGCGGCCAATCCGTCAAGCGGGCGGTCGGATCCGGCGCCGTCGGTGAGCAGGTCCAAGCCCTCGGGGGAGCTGCCGCGTGCGTTCTCCTGGCTCACCGTCTGACAGCATAGGTCGCAGGATGGGCACCACCGATACGGCATTGGACGCGGATTGGCTGGGGCTGTGCCGGCGCTCGGTCGAGGGCCTGGCCGGCCTTCTGGCCGACACCCCGACGACCGTCGAGCGCGCTCGCGAGACGGGCACGCGCGGCTTCGGCGGCGACCGCACGCTCGAGATCGACAGCTCGGCCGAGTCGGTCGTCTTCGCCCAGCTGCAGGCGCTCCATGACCAGGGGCACCGGTTCTCGGCGATCAGCGAGGAGCGCGGCGAGGCCGACTTCGGCGGCGGCGGCGTGCGGGTGATCATCGATCCCATCGACGGCTCGCTCAACGCCAAGCGCGACGCCTGCCACTACGCGCTGTCGGTGGCGGTCGCCGACGGCGAGACGATGGCCGACGTGGCCTTCGCGTTCGTGCACGACTTCGGGGCCCGCGAGCAGTGGTGGGCCCGGCGCGGCGAGGGCGCGTGGCGCGACGGGGTCCTGCTCGACCCGACCCTGCCCGAGCGCCGCTCGCGCGACGGCCGCCTGGAGCTGCTGGGGATCGAGTCCTCTGACCCGCAATGGGTCGGGGCCGTGATCGACCCGCTCACGGCGGCCACTCGGCGCTTGCGCGCGCTGGGGACGATCGCCTCGACGTTGTGCCAGGTCGCCGCGGCCCGCTTTGACGCGATGGTCACGCTGCAGCGCTGCCGCGGCGTCGACGCCGCCGCCGGTCAGCTCATCGTGCGCGAGGCCGGCGGCTTCATCAACTTCATGGACCTCGACGATCCGCTCGACGCGCCGCTGGACGCCACCCCCAGCTCACGGCTCGTCGCCGCCCGCTCCGAGCAGACGCTGCGCGAGCTCGAGGCGATCCGCCCGTGACCGTGATCGACTGGATCCTGGCCGAGAAGATCGCCGGTTACCTGGCCGGCAGCGGCGACGCGGCCACGCCTCGCGCGGATCTCCCGGCGCTGGCCGTGGAATCCGAGAAGCGGGTCACCGCGTACACGGGGCTGGAGCCGGCCCGCCCGCTGCCACCCCCCGAGGGAATCGGCCGGCGCGAGTGGGTGCAGACCAACATCAAGGCGATGCGCTCGCTGCTGGACCCGGTCCTGGACCGCGCCGGCGACGGCCTGGGCCCGCTCAAGCCGGCGGCCAAGCTGGCGCTCGGCGTCGTGGTCACCACCGAGGTCGGAGTGGTGCTGGGCTACCTGGCCCAGCGCGTGCTCGGCCAGTACGAGCTCGTGCTCCTCGACGAGCCCGAGGCGACGGCGCCGCCGCGGCTGCTGTTCGTGATGCCCAACCTCGGTCAGGCGGTGCGGTCCTTCGAGGCCCAGGAGGACGAGTTCATGACCTGGGTGGCGCTGCACGAGGTCACCCACGCCGTTCAGTTCGCGGGCGTCCCGTGGCTGCACGCCCACGTGGCCGGCCTCGTCCGCGAGCTGCTGCGCAGCGCGGAGCTGCGCATGGAGGCCGAGCGCAAGCTGCACATGCCGACCCGGGCGCAGGTCAGGCGCGGCTTCGAGTCGCTGCGCCAGGGCGACCTCGTCTCGATCCTCACCAGCGATGCGGAGCGCGACACGCTCAACCGGGTCCAGGCCGTGATGGCGGTGATCGAGGGCCACGCCGAGCACGTCATGGACGCCGTCGCGCCTGACCTGCTGCCCTCGCTGCCCAAGCTCCGTGCCGGCATTGACCGGCGGCGCCAGTCCCAGACTGGCCTCTCGCGCCTGGTGGCCAAGCTGCTGGGACTGGAGCTCAAGCTGCGCCAATACGAGCAGGGCAAGTTCTTCTGCGACGCGATCGTCCGCGCCGCCGGCACCGAGGCGCTGACCCGGGTCTTCTCCGGGCCCGAGGCGCTGCCGACGCTCGAGGAGCTCACCGAGCCCGCCGTCTGGCTGCGGCGCGTGGGCCTCCCCGAACAGCTCGCTGAGCGTTCGAGCGCCTAACCCCCGGCAAGTAAACTTATGAGTTTACTGCGGCGGCCGGGACCGGCTCGCGGTCCAGCGCGTAGAGGTGCCACTCGTCGTCGACGCCGCGCAGCGCATGGGCGCCGCGGTCCTCGAACCGCAGCCCCGAGCCCACCACGAGCTCCTTGACCGTGCTCGAGGCCAGCACCTCGCCGGCCGCGGCCGCGTGCATGACGCGCGAGGCGATGTGCACCGCGATCCCGGTGACGTCGTCGGGGCGCAGCTCGCACTCGCCGGTGTGCAGGCCGATGCGGACGCTCAGGCCCAGCTCGCCCAGCTGCTCGACGATGTCGCCGCCGCAGCTCACGGCCCGCGCCGGGCCGTCGAACGTCGCCAGGAAGCCATCGCCGAAGGTCTTGATCTCACGGCCGCGCCAACGGCGCAGCTGGTCGCGGATGATCCGGTCGTGGTCCTCGAGCTGGGCGCGCCAGCGCCGGTCGCCCAGCCGGGACAGGTGCTCGGTCGAGCCGACGATGTCGGTGAACATGACCGTGGCCAGGACCCGATCGGGCGGGGCCGCTGACCGGCGCCCGGTGAGGAACTCCTCGATGTCGAGCAGCCCCGGCGCGTCACACCACATGTAGGCGTCCGCGCCCTCGTACTCGACGAAGCGCGCGCCGGGGATGAGAGCGGCCACCTCGCGCCCGCACTCGACCGGCACGACGCGGTCTCCGGTGCAGTGAACGACGAGGGTCGGGACGCTGATCGTCGGCAGAATTGCGCGCAGGTTGGTCTGGGCCGTCATCTCCATCAGCTTGCGGGCCATGCCGGGGCTGACCGCCGAGCGCTGCATGCGCCCCCACCACTCCACGAAGTCCGGGTTGCCGGCCTGGCTGGGCGCGAACACCGACACGAGCGTCCCGTCGCCCCAGCTGTTCTCGATCGCGTCGAGCATCTGCTCGTGGCTGCGCCCGACCAGCGTGTGGGCGCCGTCGGCGGCCACACCGCTGAGAACGAGCGCCGTGACCTGGTCGGGATAGGTGGCGGCAAACAGCGCCGAGAGGCCGAGGTCCGAGCCGCCGATGATCGAGACCCGCTCGCTGCCGACCGCCCGCAGCACGGCTCTGAGGTCGTCCACCTGCTGCTCGAGCGTGGGCGGCTCGGTGACGGGGTCAGAGAGGCCGGTGCCGCGCCGGTCGAACATGATCAGCCGCGCGAACTGCGTCATCGTGCGCAACGTCCGCGCCGTCCGGGGCTCCTCCCAGATCAGCTCCAGATGAGACGCCGGGCCATTGATCACCACCAGGTCGCACGGGCCTTCCCCGACCACCTGGTAGGCGATGCTGGCGTCGCCGCTGTGCGCGTAGTGGGTGGCTGGCGAGGTCACATGTCTTCGATTGGAAATGTAACCGAGCGGCTATGGTGGTTTACAAACATGTGTTCGATCATGAGCTACCATCCGACTACCACCTTGAAGCGGAGTGAGGCAAGCAATGGCTACCACCAGTAACCCGGGCGGCACCACGCCCTCCAGCACCGCAAAGGCGGCGTCGACGACCGCCAAGACCACGGCCCGTAAGGCCGCGGGCGCCAGCAAGACCGCAGCACGCAGCACTCGGACCACCGCGCGCCGCAGCGCCGCGGGCACCCGTTCGACGGCCCGACGGACCACGTCGCGCAGCAGCGCGTCGACGACATCGTCGACCCAGCCCAAGACCGTCGTCGAGCAGGCGCAGGTCCTCGCCGAGCGCGTCGTCCTCGTGCCGGTCGGCGCGAGCCTGCTGGCCCGCGAGAACCTCGCCTCGACCGTCAAGGGCCTGAGCACCAAGTTCGGGACCCGCGCTTCGGTCGAGCGCGAGCTCAAGCGCTACGAGCGCCGCGGCGCCAGCGCCCGCAACCGGTTCGAGCGCCAGGTGCGCCGCACCCGGACCAAGTTCGAGCGCGAGCTGCGCCAGCGCCGCAACCGCGTCGAGCGGACGGTCAAGCAGAACCGCCGCCGCGTCGAGCGCGAGGTGCGCTCGGTCCGCCGCGACCTCGAGAAGCAGTCGAGCGTCGTGGGCTCCCGCGTCGAGAAGATCGTCGCGGAGGCGCAGGACCGGATCACTTCGATCGCCTGACACACCCTTCCCCCGCCGGGCGCCGAGGAGAGCGCCGCAGGCGGGAGAGGTTCGCCGGCCTCATATCCTCGCCGGCGAACGAAGCACCCTCTCCTCCCTCAACCGCCGGGGCGTCACGCAAGTGGCGCCCCGTCGGTCTTAAGTCGGGTCGTCGAGTTCGACCGCACGGCTTGGCTGTGTTACGTTTCCGCGCTCGACCGGGTGGTAGGCAGGAGGAGGAAGCCATGAGGGCTGCGGGGAGACGGTGTGGATGGCCGGCGGCGGCCGCGATGACGGCGGCGTTGCTGATGGGCGGCGCCCTCACGGCATCGGCATCGGCCGAGGCGCCGCCGCCCCTCACGGTGCTCCTGGAGTTCGACGGCACCGGGACCTTCACCGCGACCAACGGGGCCGGCACCGATAATCCGGAGAACGCCACAGTTGCGCTCAAGTGGGCCACGACGTATGTCGGCCAGGTGCAGTCCGATGGCTCCATCACGTTCCAGGCGACGGGAGCCGGGCCGCCGGGTGAGGTCCTCCAGACGACGGCACCCGCCCCGGGCACCTTCCACTTCACCACCAACGGGCTCGACACCGCCGACTGCACCGGCACGTTGCCGACGGCCCCGGGGGCGCCGGCCCCGGTGGCGGCCGCCGCCGACGGCACGCTCACCGTGCAGTCGATCACGTCCGTCGACCAGAACAACCAGACCGGGCAGATCACCTGCTCGGGGACCGGTCCCACCGGGGACTCCACCGATCTGAGCGCGGATGCGGCCAACCTGTCGGGCGCCTTTGGGCCGTCGCTGCCCGACGTGCTGAGCGCGCGCATCTCACTGCCGCCCGAGGCGCTCAAGAGCAACTCGTTCACCCAGGCGGTCAGCAATGCCGACGCCGTGCAGCAGCTGCCCGGCTCGTGCGCGGATCAGTTCGGGCTGCCGGAGGGCCAATGCCCGATGAGCCTGTCGTGGTCGGGCACGATCAAGATCACGGTGCCCTGCGGGGTCGTCACCTTCAGCGAGGGCGACGCGCCGGCCGTCGGCACGGTCATCAAACGGGGCGACACGGTGTCGACCGGCGCCAAGTCGCGGGTCGAGATCACGCTGACCGACGGCGGGATCTACCGGGTGGGCCCGAGCAGCGCGATGCAGTGCGACGGTCAGACGACCCCTCCCGGAGGCCACCCCAGCGTCTCTGACGACTTCAAGCTGCTGCTCGGCAACATGTGGGCCGGCATCTCTCACGCGCTCGGGGGCGATCATCAGTTCGAGTCCCAGGAGCGCACCGTCGCCGTGGGCGTCAGGGGTAGCGCCTTCACGGCGTCCATGCAGGGCAATGGCGACATCGTGTACCACGTGATCCAGGGCACCGGATTCATCAAGGTCAAGGGCAAGCCCGAGTTCGACTTCCCGGCCGGCGAGGGCGTGCGCTTCGATCCCGACTACGGCGCATACACCGTGACGACGGCGTGGCCGGCCGCCGACCGGGCGCTGGTCCCCGGAGCCCAACTGCCGCCCAAGCTCACCCGCGTCCGGCTCGTGGGCGCCCACGCCGGCAAGCGGCCCACGCTGCACTTCACGCTCAACGAGAACGCCACCGTGACCGTCCAGGTCTTACGCGGGCGGCGCCGCGTGCTCATGCGCACCACCGCCGTGCGCCACGGCGCGCGCTCGCTGACCCTGAGTGCGTTGCCTCGCGGCCGCTACACGTTGATGCTGTTCGCTACCGTCGACAAGCGGGCGTTCGCGGTGCAGAAGAGCTTCCACGTCACGTGACGTGACCCCGCCACTAGGCTCGTGGCCAACCAACCGAAAGGGGTCTGAGCCGTGGATCTGTGTCTGATGATCGAGGGCCAGGAGGGCGTCAGCTGGGACCAGTGGGTGGCTCTGGCCAAGGGCTGTGAGCAGCACGGGATCCCCACGCTGTTTCGCTCCGACCACTACATGAACCTCGACGGCCAGCACCCCGAGCGCGGGTCACTGGACGCGTGGGCCACGCTGAACGCCCTGGCCGCTGTGACGACGACGGTGCGCCTGGGCACGATGGTCTCCCCCGCCACCTTCCGCCACCCCTCGGAGCTGGCCAAGGTCGTGACGACCGCCGATCACGTCTCCGGCGGCCGCGTCGAGCTCGGCCTCGGCGCCGGCTGGCACGAGCGCGAGCACGAGGCCTACGGCTTCCCCTTCGCCGACACGAGGACCCGCGTCGACGTGCTCGAGGAGCAGCTCCAGATCGTGCTCGGCACCTGGACCGAGGCCCCGTTCTCCTTCAGCGGCGCGCATTACACCCTCAAGGACCTCGACGCCCAGCCCAAGCCGGTCCAGAGCCCGCACCCGCCGCTGATCATGGGCGGCTCGGCCGGCCCGCGCAGCGCCGCGCTGGCCGCGCGCTACGCCGACGAGTACAACACGCCGTTCGCCACGCTGGAGGACATCCGCACCCGTAAGGCCGCCGTCACGAAAGCCTGCGAGGCCGCCGGGCGCGGCCCGCTGCCGTTCAGCATCATGACCGGCTTTGTCGTCGGCGCCGACGAGGCCGACCTGCACGATCGGGCGGCCCGCCTGGGCGAGCGGATCGGCTCGACCGCCGACGCTCTGATCAACGATCCGCCCGAGGCCTGGATCGTCGGGACGACCGAGCGCGCCGCCGAGCAGCTCGCGGCGCTGCGCGACGCCGGCGTGCACCGCGTGATGTGTCAGAACCTGCTTCACGACGACCTCGACGTGCTCGCTCTCATCGCGGAGCTGGCCCCCGGGGTCGGCTGACGAACAGGCCTAAACGGCGGCCCGATCGGACCTGCTTGAATGAAATCCATGCCCACCAAGGAACAAGTCACAGAAGCCCTCCGAACCGTCATCGACCCCGAGCTGCGGCGCGACATCGTCGAGCTTGAGATGGTGCGGTCGATCGACGTCCACGACAACGGAGTGGTGGACGTGATGGTGTCCCTGACCACCCCCGGCTGCCCCATCCGCAGCCACTTCGAGACCGGCGTCAGCACGGCGATCCGCGAGCTCGGCGGCGTCACCGGAGTCAACGTCACCTTCGACGTGCTGTCCGGCGACGAGAAGGCGGCCCTGGGCCGCAAGCTCGGCCGCGGCGGACTGCCCGAGGGGGCGCTGGCCCAGGTCAAGAACGTCATCTGCATCGGCTCGGGGAAGGGCGGGGTCGGCAAGTCCAGCGTCACCGCCAACCTGGCCGCGGCCCTGGCCGGCGACGGCAAGAAGGTGGGCGTACTCGACGCCGACGTCTGGGGCTACTCGCAGCCGCGCATGCTCGGCGTCGGCGCGGAGCGTCCCAAGGTCAACGAGGAGCGCAAGCTCATCCCCATCGCCGCTCACGAGGGCATCTCCGTGATGTCGATCGGCTTCTTCGTCGAGCAGGACGCCGCCGTCGTGTGGCGCGGTCCGATGCTCCACAAGGCCCTTCAGCAGTTCCTGGAGGACGTGGCGTGGGGCGAGCTGGACTACCTGCTCATCGACCTCCCGCCCGGCACCGGCGACGTCTCCATGACGCTGGCGCAGCTGCTGCCGCAGGCCAAGTTCCTGATCGTGACCACGCCCCAGCCGGTGGCCCAGAAGGTCGCCGCCCGGTCGGCTGAGATGGCGGCCAAGCTCAAGCTCGAGATCGCCGGGGTGATCGAGAACATGTCCGGCTTCGTCACCCCCAGCGGCGAGCGTTTCCAGATCTTCGGCGAGGGCGGCGGTCAGCTCCTCGCCGAGCAGCTCGACGTGCCGCTGCTGGCCAAGATCCCGCTGACGATGCCGCTGCGCGAGCAGTCCGATTCCGGTCTGCCCCTGGTCATGGCCAACCCCGACGACCCGGCCGCGCAGGCACTGCGCCACTGCGCCCGCGGGCTCATCGCTCTATCACCCATCGAGCTCCCTGTCATGCAGGCACCGGCGCCGGCCGCGGCCCCCAAGCCCGCCGGCATGTCGCTTCCGATGGCCTAAGCGCCCGCCCGGCGCCGCCCACGGCCTCGCGGCCGCGCGATCAGGCGCCGTTCTTGTAGTAGTCGGAGTTGATCTTGATGTACTTCTGCCACTCGTCGGGGAGCTGGTCCTCGGCGAAGCACGCGTCAACGGGGCAGGCTTCGACGCACGCGTCGCAGTCGATGCACTCCTCGGGATCGATGTAGAGCATCTCGACGTTGTCGTAGTCGGGCTCATCGGGCGTGGGATGGATGCAGTCGACCGGGCAGACCTCGACGCACGAGTTGTCCTTGGTGCCAATGCAGGGCTCGGCGATTACGTAGGCCATGTGTGTCGGATTCCTCTACTCGGTTGCAGGTGCGCAGCCGCCATCATCGCGGCGGGGAGTGAGCATTTTAGGGACACGCCTGGCGAGCGGCGGGTAGCCTCCCGGCGGTGCTGCTGCTCACCGGTGCCACCGGAACCGTCGGGCGCGCGCTGCTGCGGCCGCTGATCGACGCGGGCACCCCGGTGCGCTGCCTCGTGCGCGATCCACGCCGCCTGGGGCCCGATCGCGTGCGCGTGCAGATCGCACTCGGCGACCTCGGGGACCATCTCTCCTTCCGCCACGCGCTGCGGGGCGTGGACACGGTCGTCCACCTGGCCTCGGTCATCCGCGACCAGCCCCACGGCTCCATCGAGGAGCTCTCGGGCGTAGCCACGTGGCGGCTGGTGCAGGCAGCCGAGCGCGCCGGCGTCAAGCGGTTCGTCTTCTTCTCGACGCTGGGGGCTTCGACGCGCAGCCGCGGGCGGCTCATGCGCGCCAAGGCGGTGGCCGAGAGCGCTGTGCGGGCCTCCTCGCTCGAGCACACGGTGTTCGCGCCGTCGATCATCTACGCCCCCCACGACCCCTACCTCCGCCTGCTTCAGCGCATGTCGCACCTCCCGCTGATGCTCATCCCGGGCGCTGGGAGGGCGGCCTTTCAGCCCATCTGCGCCGACGACGTCGCGGCGTGCGTGATGGCGGCCCTGCGCGGCGACGGCCCTACCGGCGCGCGCTACGAGCTGGCCGGCCCGCAGACGCTCACCCACCGGGAGATCGTGGCCATGGCCTTGCGCGCGTTCGGGCGCCCCCGCCCCATCGTGGGCGTCCCGATGTGGCTGACCCGCCGATTTCTCGAGACGGTGGAGCTGTTGGGCGGTCCGACGGCCTTCGCCACCTGGGACGAGGCCGAGCTGCTCGAGATCCCGCTCGTCTCAACGCGCGGTACCGCCGACGCCCAGGCGCTCGGCGTCAACCCCCGCCCGATGGCGGCGGTGCTGGGAACCGATCCGCCCACGGCATAGCCTGCTCGAGCTGCGCTCCCAGAGAAAGCAGCAGCTCCTCGCGTTCGGGGGGCCCGATGAGCTGGACGCCGGTGGGCAGGCCGTCGTCCCCCTGGTAGAGCGGCAGCATGATCGCGGGCAGGCCCATCACGTTGACGATCGCCGTGTAGGGAGTGAAGGCCCCCGAGCGCCGGTAGTGGCCCCATGGGTCGGGCCCGCGGCCGTGGATGTCGCCGGTGGGCACCGGCCGCCGTCCCAACCCCGGCGTGAGCACGACGTCGAAGCGCGCAAGCTCGGCCACCAGGCCGCGGGCGATCCTCTCGAGCTTGCCCTGCGCGGCCAGCAGCGTGATCGTGTCCTGGTCGCGAGCGTGCTCCCAGATCTCCCAGGTGAGCGGCTCGACGTCGTCCTCGGTGGGCTCGCGGCCGGCGATCCGCCCGCCCACGAATGTGGCCATCGCCGTCGCCGGTCCGAAGGCGCGGGTGAAGTCGGTCAGCAGGTCGCGTCCCGACCACGGCGCTTCGTACTCCTCCACGTGGTGGCCCAATGACTCGAGCCGGGCCGCGGCGTCACGCGCGGCGGCCTCGTTGACGGGGTCGAGCTCGGCGTCGTCGAGCGGTGGGTTGAGCACGAGACCGATGCGGAGGCTTGCCGGCTCGTGCGTCATCAGCTGTGTGTAGGACGCGGGGGGTGGCGTCGCCCAGGTGGCATCGCCGGGCTCGTAACCCGCCAGCACGTCCAGCGCGGCCGCGGTGTCGGCCACCGTCCGGGTGAGCACGCCGTCGGTGACGAGAAAGCCGTGACCGGCGTCCGGCCCCACCGAGACCCGGCCGCGGGCCGGCTTGAGCCCGACCAGCCCGCAACACGCCGCCGGGATCCGGATCGAGCCGCCCCCGTCGTTGCCGTGGGCGATCGGGACCATCCCCGCGGCCACCGCCGCCGCCGATCCGCCGCTCGAGCCCCCAGGCGTGCGGTCAAGCGCCCACGGGTTGGCCGTCGGCCCGAACCGGCGCGACTCGGTGGTGGGGAGGATCCCGTTCTCGGGCAGCGTCGTCTTGCCCACGATCACGAACCCGGCGTCGCGCAGCCGCCGCACCAGGAACGCGTCGCCGCTGGCCACGTAATCGCCGAAGAGGTCGCTGCACATGGTGAGCGGCATCCCGTCCACGGCCCGGTTGTCCTTGATGGCGATGGGCACGCCGGCGAACGGCCGGGTGTCCGCGGCGGAGATGGTCCGCGCCGTCGCAAGCGCCGATTCGTGCGCGACGTGGGTGAAGGCGTTGATGGTGGGCTGGAGCGCGTCGATCCGGTCAAGGGACTCCTGGACGAGCTCGACGGCGGTCAGCTCGCCGGAGCGGATGAGCGCGGCGAGCTGGATGGCGGGACGCGTGAGCAGCTGCGACACGGGCGGCACCCTACCGCGCCCCTCGCACCGGCGGGCCCACCGCGGCAAGCGACTAGCCTGTAGCCGACCTGAGCCCCCCTCCCCAGGAGCTACACCTTTTATGAGTGCAACAGCGGAAGTTCAATCCGGCCTCGAGGGCGTCGTCGCGTTCGCCACCGAGATCGCCGAACCGGACCGGGAGGGTGGCGCGTTGCGCTACCGAGGCGTCGACATCGAGGAACTGGTCGGCACCGTGCCGTTCGAGCAGGTGTGGGGGCTGCTCGTCGACGACTCGCTGCTGCCGGGCCTGCCGCCCGCCGAGCCCAACGCGCTCAACGTCCACTCCGGGGACCCGCGCGTCGACGTCCAGTCGGCGCTCGCCATGCTTGGGCCGCAGTGGGGCTTTCAGCAGCTCATCGACATCTCCGACGAGGAGGCCCGCGACAACCTCGCCCGCGCCTCGGTGATGGCGCTGTCCTTCGTGGCCCAGTCGGCGCGCGGCATCGGACGCCCGCCGGTCTCCCAGCGCGAGATCGATAAGGCCACCTCGATCCCCGAGCGCTTCCTCATCCGCTGGCGCGGGGAAGCCGACCCCAGGCACGTCAAGGCGATCGACGCCTACTGGAACTCGGCGGCCGAGCACGGCATGAACGCCTCGACGTTCACCGCGCGCGTCGTTGCCTCCACCGGAGCCGACGTCGCGGCCGCGCTGAGCGCGGCGGTCGGCGCTCTCTCAGGGCCGCTGCACGGCGGCGCGCCCTCCCGCGTGCTGAAGATGCTCGACGACGTGGCCGAGATGGGCGACGCCGACCGCTACGTCAAGGACATGCTTGACCGTGGCGAGCGCCTCATGGGCTTCGGCCACCGCGTCTACCGCGCCGAGGACCCCCGCGCCCGCGTCCTGCGCCGCACCGCGCACGAGATCAACGCCCCGCGCGTCGAGGTCGCCGAGGCCCTGGAGACGGCGGCCCTGGCCGAGCTCAAGGCCCGCCGGCCCGACCGCGTGCTCGCCACCAACGTGGAGTTCTGGTCGGCGGTCGTGCTGGACTTCGCCGACGTTCCGCCCGAGCTGTTCACGCCGATGTTCACCTGCGCCCGGACCGCCGGATGGTCGGCCCACATCATGGAGCAGAAGCGCGAGGGCCGACTCATCCGCCCGACCGCGAAGTACATCGGCCACGGCCCGCGCCCCCTGTCGGACCTGACGTAGGGATGACGGTTACGATCCGCTGAGGCTCGGCCGGCGCGCGCCGGCCCGAGCGGTCGTCAGCCGCGGTACGGGCCCTCGACGTACTGGGCCAGCATCCGGCTGGCGCAGAACATCGGGCCCAACGTGCGCAGCGACCCCCGCATCAGCTCGATCCAGCGGCTCGGGAGCCCCGACTCGTCGCGGTCATAGAACGCGGGCAGGACCTGGTCGTCGGCCAGGTGGTGGAAGGCGGCGGCGTCGCGCTCGTCCTGGGCGTGGTGGTCCTCGTCCACGTCGCCCGAGATGGCCCAGCCGTTGGCGCCGTCGTAGGCCTCGGCCCACCACCCGTCGAGCACACTGAGCTGGAGGCCTCCGTTGAACACGCTCTTCATCCCGCTCGTCCCGCTGGCCTCCAGAGGCGGGCGCGGCAGGTTGAGCCAGACGTCGCAGCCGCGCACCAGCGCCTGGCCTGAGGCGAGGTCGTAGTCGTCCAGGAAGACGACGCGCTCGCCGACCACCCGGGCCGCCTTGAGTCCGAAGACGGCCTGCAGGGTGCGCTTGGCCTCCTCGTCGCGGGGGTGGGCCTTGCCGGCGAGCACGACCTGGACGGGCCGGTCGCCGTCGAGCAGGCGCAGGGTCCAGTCCGGGTCGCGGGTGAGGATCTCCAGGCGCTTGTAGGTGGCCACGCGCCGGGCAAAGCCGATCGTGAGCACGTCGGGGTCAAAGGCGCGGGAGGCGGCGTCGACGTAGCCGCGCAGATCCCCGCGGATGAGGCGGTCGGAGACGCTGCGCGCACGCACGAAGGCGATGAGGTCGGCCCGCTGACGCCGGCGCGTCTGCCACAGCTCCTCGGCGGGGATCTGGTCCACGGCGGCCCACACCTCGGGCTCGGCGGCACGCTCACACCAATCGCTGGGGAGATGGCGGTCCAGCAGCTCCCGCATCGGCCGGCCGATCCACGTCGGGACGTGGACGCCGTTGGTGACGTGGCCGATCGGGATCTCCTCGAGCGAGCGGTCGGGCCACAGCGACTGCCACATCTCGCGCGCCACCTCGCCGTGGCGGCGGCTCACCGCGTTGGCCCCGCGGCTCATCCGCAACGCGGCCTGGGTGACGCCGAACGGCGCCCGGGCGTCGGCCCCGACGTCGTGGCCGAGGGCGAGCAGCTCATCGGTGGAGAACCCCAGCTCGCCCGCCAGGCGGCTGACGGCGTCCTCGATCTCCCCCGCCGGATAGGAGTCGTTGCCCGCCGGCACCGGCGTGTGGGTGGTGAACACGGTCCGGCTGCGGGCACGATCCAGCGCGTCTGACTGAGACAGGCCGTCGGCCTCGCGGTAGCCGCGGGCGAGCTCCAGTGGTGCCAGCGCGGCGTGGCCCTCGTTGAGATGGACGACGCCCGGCTCATAGCCCAGCGCGCGCAGCGCCCGAACGCCGCCGACGCCGAGCAGCGAGTACTGGGCCAGCCGGGTCTGCGGATCGCCGTCGTAGAGGCGGCCGGTGATCCAGCGATCCATCGGGCCGTTGTCGGCGCAGTCGGTGTCGAGCAGGAACAGGGGGATCCGGCCGACGTCGACGCGCCAGATGCGCGCCACCACGTCGTTGTCGCCGATCGGGACGGTGACCGTGACAGGCGAGGAGTCGCGGCCGGTGACCAGGGCGGCGGGCAGACGGTCCGGGTCGGTGTCGATCCAGTACTCGTGCTGCCAGCCCGAGGCGTCGATCCGCTGGCGGAAGTAGCCCTTGCGGTACATGAGCCCGACCGCGACCAGCGGGACCGCCTGGTCGGAGGCCTCCTTGAGCAGGTCGCCGGCCAGCGCGCCCAGCCCACCCGAATAGACCGGGAGCGACACGTGCACGCCGTATTCGGCGCAGAGGAACCCGACGGGATGGGCGGGGTCCAGCGGCGCCCCGCTGTAGGGCCGCTCGAGGTCGGCGGCGATCTCGGCCTCGAGTGCCTGGGCCCGCGCCACGAGATCGCGGTCGTGGGCGGCGCGCTTGAGCACCCGCGCGGGCGATTCCTGCAGCAACCGGACCGGATTGCGCATGCAGAGTTCAAAGCGCTCCGAGTCGACGCTGCGGAAGAGCTCCGGGCCGCCCGGGGTCCACGCCCACCGGTAGTTGTAGGCGACGCGGGCGAGGGGCGCGAGCGCATCCGGGATTCGCTCGGCCAGATCTTCGGCGGCGGCGAGGATGTCGATCTGGCCGTCGTACTGCGTGGTTACGTGAGCCAAGAGGCGATTATCTGTCATCGGCGGTGATCAGGGCCGTCTGCCTGCCCTGGCGGCAGGCGAACACGGGCCAGTGCACAGGCTCACCGATGCACGACAACGCGAAACCTCTCTCCCGACCAGACCGGCAATAGGATGGGCCCGGTGCGGCTCGGCGTGCTGGCCTTCGGCGACTCGATCACGAACGGCGGGGGCGAGCTCCAGTGGGGCGTGGCCCTGCAATCGTGGGCGCAATGGACGGCGCGAGCGCTCGGCCTGGCCTACACCTCCTACGCCACCGACGGGGCGCGCGTCGGCGACGTGCTGCGCCGGCAGATCCCGGCCTTTGCGGCGCGCGCGGCCCATCCCGACGCCCACTATGACCTCGGCTGCCTGTACATCGGCGTCAACGACGTGCGCAGCCCCGACTGGGACACCCAGGCCTTCGCCGCCGACTTCGAGTCCGCCCTGCGCTTCATCAGCGAGCGCAGCGACCGGGTCCTCACGCTCACGGCCCCGCTCGGGCTCGGCCTCCCGCCCGCCGGGCCGAAGGTGACCGAGCTCAACGCGATCGTGCGCGAGACCGCCGGCCGGGTCGGCGCCCTGGTGGTCGACCTCAGCGCGTTCGGGGCGCGCAACCACGTGATGGCCGACCGCGTGCATCCCACGGCCTTCGGGCAGATCGCCATCGCCGAGCGGGCGCTCGCCGTGCTGGAGGCCGACGGCCTGCCCGCCGCAGCGGCACCGTCATCGTTGGTCGCCTACGAGACGACCCGGGTGGGGCGGCTGCGGGGCGACATGACCTACATCTACCGCGATCTCAAGCTGCGTGCCCGCGCGGCGGCGAGGCGCCGGCTGCTGCGGCGCCCGCGGGGCAGTGGGAGACGCGAGCGCTAGAAGCGCGAGGCGAGCGGCGCGGGACCGAGCGACGGCGCGCCGCGCAGCGCCTGCGCCAGCGCGTTGGCCGCGGCGAACAGCTCGTCGAGCTCGCCCGCCGCTCGCTCTCCCGGCACGCCGTCGGCGGACGCCCAGGTAGTGGTGATCGCTGCCGCCCATGGCCACGATCCCCACCGGCGTTCCGCGCAGCGCCGGCACGGGGACGTGGTCGAGCAGGTTCTTGAGCGCGCCGGTGAGCGACCCGCGGTAGACCGGCGTGGCGAGCACCACAGCGTCGGCGCCGGCGATCGCCGCCACCACCCGCGCCGTGTCGTCGTCCAGCGCCTCGGGCGGGCGGCCGTCGGCCAGGGCGATCCGCTGCTCGGCGAGGTCAATGAGCTCGATCGGCGCCCCGGGCGGCCGGGACGGGTTCCGCGCGCGCTCCACCGCGTCCGACAGCGCGCGGTGCAGCCGCCCGGGCGGCGTCACGCTGCCCAGCACGACGGTGATCCGGAGCGGTTCGGGCATGCTCGGCTTCGTAAACTACACAAAGTCGGTGGACTTTGTGTGCTAAAACATTTCGAGGAGATGAACCCGTTGACGTATGTGAGGTGGCCCGCGGCGGCGGCGAGCGCCGGCTCAGATCCCGGGGGCGGTAACGGACGGGCGCCGGCCGGCGGCGTGGACCCCGACGGTCTGCGTACGGCAATGGGCCAGTTTGCAACGGGCGTCACGGTCATCACCACCCGTGACCAGGACGGCCGGCCCTTCGGCACCACCGCCAACGCGGTCAGCTCGGTGTCGCTGCGCCCGCCGCTCGTCCTCGCCTGCCTGCGCCGCGAGTCCGAGACGCTCGCGGCCCTGCTCGAGCGCCGCCGCTTCGCCATCAACGTCCTGCACAGCTCCCAATCCGAGCTGTCTGACCGCTTTGCTCGCCGCGCCGCCGCCGACACCTGGGACGCCGTGGCCCACCGCACCCCCAATGGCATCCCGGTGCTGGAGGGCGCGATCGCGACGCTCGAGTGTGATCTGCACGACGTGGCGGACGGCGGTGATCGCGCGGTGGTCGTGGGGCACGTCGTCGCGCTCGAGCACGGTCCCGAGACCGACGCCGAGCCCCTCCTCTTCTACGCCGGGGCCTACCGGCGCCTCGGCGGACCGCCCCCAGCGCCCGCGCCCGAGCCCGTCGCGCCCGCGCCCGCCGCGCCCGAGCCCGTCGTGCCCGAGCCCACCGAAGTGGCGCTCCCTTCCCGCGACGGGCCGTTGCGGATGCTCACCCTCTCCGAGGATGAGGAGACGACGAGCGTCGCGGTGATCACCGGGGACCCGCGGGGACGGCAGGGCGTGCTCGTCTACGCCCACGTCCCCTGCCTGCTCGGCGACGCCCTGGGCAGCACCGCGTGCGCGGGCCGAGCCCGGCTGGACGCCGCGATGGCGCTCATGCGGCGCGAGGGCCACGGGGCCGCGGTCTACCACCGCGAAGCCGGAGCGGGCCTCGAGGCCTGCGGCTGCGCCCTCGGGGCCGCCGCCGCGTCGACGGCACTGACCGACGGCGCCGTCCAGGCGCTCGGGCAGGCCGTGAGGGCGCTGGACCTGCGCGCTGTGCGCCTCATCTGCGCGCCTGCCGACGGCCGGAGAGCCGCGCGGGCCGGCGTGCCCATCGGCGAGCTCATCGACGCCGGCGGACTGGTCTGAGCCGACCTGCGCCGGCACACCCTGAGCGACCCCATGTGGGAGGCTTGACGCGCATGTCCACCGACCTGAGCCCGGCTGAGGTGCCGCCCCGGCTGGCAAGCCACGCGGACGCGATTGCCACCGCCCACGCCTTCGCGGACTCGATCGCCGAGGGCGTGGTCGAGCGCGACCGCTCCGGCGCGGCGCCCTACGCGGAGATGGGCCGCTTCGATGCGAGCGGGCTGCTGGGGATCACCGTGCCGCACGCGGACGGCGGGCCGGGGCTCGGGCCCTCCACGCTGCGGCACCACGGATCTCGACAACGTGATCGTTGATCCAGCGCTCGTGCTGCCCTACTGGACAGCGTTCGCCGGGCCCCAGACGCTCGGGTCACGGGCGCAGCTCGTGCACGCCGCCATCGAGGTGGGGATCGCCGGCGGCGCGCTGCGCGACGCCCGGGCCTTCCTGCGCGAAGGCGCGGCCGTTCTTCGAAGCGGTCCGGGGCGGCTGGGCCCAGAAGGCGTCCGATGACCCCCACTCGCTGCTGCGCTACGGGCGGCTGGCCACCCATGTCCGCGCCGCCGAGGCGACCCTGCAGTGGGCGGCGCGAGAGCTCGACGCGATCGGTCTGCACCCCTGCGACGCGGAGGCGGCGGCCCGGGGCTCGCTGGCGGTCGCCCAGGCGAAGGCCTTCGGCTCCGAGGTGGCGGTGACCGTGGCCTCCGAGCTGTTCGCGCTGTCGGGGGCGAGCGCCGCCGACGCCAAGTACGACCTCGACCGCCACTGGCGCAACGCCCGCACCCACAGCATCCACGACCCAGCTGACTGGAAGTACCACCATGTGGCCCAGTACGAGGTCAATGGGGTGCTGCCGCCCAATCACGCGCAGCTGTAGTTCGGTGGTTGTTCGGGTGGCTGGATCTGGGGCGTCTTGGCTTAGTATCGGCCCACGTCAAGGCGGGCTTGGGAGGGGCGAGCTGCAGCGCAAGTAGTGGGCTTTGCAGGGGGTTGTGGCGGATAGTTGCGCTATTTCCTTCACTATCCGCCACGACCCCGCCGAGGCCCTCCCCCGGCGGCGGTCGAGGCCAGCCAAGCTTGACCTATCAGCCCGCCGTTGACGTTCGCCACATACCTAGGGCAGACGCCCCAGGGACCCAACCGGCCCCGAACCCAGCCGCCCCGACTCCTCGGTCGCCTCGCGAAGCCGCCGGGCCAAAGCGGCTGTCAGCGCCCCACGCCGCATCTCCCAGCGCCAGCTCCCCCCGGCGCTGCCCGGCGCGTTCATGCGCGCCTCAGAACCCAGCCCCAGCGCGTCCTGGGCCTGGATCATCGCGATCTGGGCCGGGGAGGAGAAGACGTAGCGGATCAGGCCCCACCACGGGCGGCGGCGATCGGTGAAGCCCAGCCGCGCCACCTCGGAGTCGACGAACGCGCGCTGGCGTTCGCCCAGGGACTCCAGCCAGCCCCGCGCGGTGTCCTGATCGTGGGTGGAGGTGTAGACGACCCGGTCAACGGTGTGGTTGGCCAGGCGATGAATGCTGCGCGGCTCGTCGGGGTCCATGCCGAACTGGATGACGAGCATCCCGGGCAGCCCCACCTGCCGGCGCAGCCGCTCGACCGGCTCGGTGATGACGCCGAGGTCCTCGGCCACGAGCGGCAGCGCACCGAGCTCGCGCTCCAGGGCCCGGAACAGGGCGATCCCCGGCCCGCGCTTCCACGACCCTCCACGCGCGGTGCGCGCCCGGGCCGGAACCGCCCAGTAGGCCACCAGCCCGCGGAAGTGGTCGATCCGCGCGAGGTCGAAGAGGTCCAGCGTGCGCCGCACCCGCTCCACCCACCAGCGGTAGCCGCGGCGCTGCAGCGCCGGCCAGTCATACAGGGGGTTGCCCCAGTGCTGGCCGTTGCGGTTGTAGGCGTCGGGCGGGGCCCCGGCGACCAGGCCGGTCTGGAACAGCTCGGGGTGGAACCGGTGGTCACAGCCCCCGGGCGAGACATAGATGGCGACGTCGCCGAGGATCCGCACCCCGCGCTCGGCGGCATAGGCGCGCAGCGCACCCCACTCGCGATCGAAGCGGACCTGGTCGGCGACGGCGCCGCGGCCGGCGAACCGCTCCCAGTCCCCGATCCAGTATGCCTGGCGCTCCCGGAACGCACTGAGCTCAGACGCCGACACCGCCGCGCGCGGGTCGGCCAGCAGGCCCCGCCACGCCGCGAACGCGCTGCTGGACTTATACGGGGACCGGTAGCGGTCGGGCGGACCCAGTGGCAGCACCTGCCACCACGACTGGCCGGCGGCGGCGAGCCAGTCCACGAACCGGTAGGCCTCGGTGCCGAGCCGCCCCCCGGGAAGCGACGTGATGTGGAGCTGGACCCCGCTCGATCTCGGCCGTTCGTTCACGGGCGTTTCACGAGCGAAGGTTTACCCGATGGCGTTGGATGGATACCTTCCAGACGAGTGAGCATCCGGACTTCAGACACCGAGGCACGTCCGGCATCGACTCCGCCGCCGCCCGCGGCGGACGCCGCGCAGCAGGCTCCGCGCCGGATCGTCATCCAGTTTCCCCAGCCGGCTGTTGATGGGGGCCGCTACCCCGCCAAACGGTGCGTCGGGGACGTCGTCGACGTCGAGGCCGACGTCTTCCGCGATGGCCATGAGCTCATCCGCGCCGTCATCCGCTACCGCGGCCCCGGCGAGGAGCAGTGGCACGAGGTTGGACTGCGTCGGATCGACGCCCATCTGGGCGGCGTGCGCTGGGCGGGCCAGTTCACGGTGGACCGCGCCGGCGCCTGGCAGTACACGATCGAGGCCTGGACCGACGTCTTCGGCACCTGGCGTGATGAGCTCCAGCGCAAGGTCAACGCCCATCAGCACGACCTGTCCGGCGAGCTGTCCGAGGGTCGCGTGCTGCTCGAGGCCGCCGCCGAGCGCGCCCAGGACCCCGCCGGGCGCAAGCTGATCGAGCACGCGGTCCAGCAGCTCTCCGATCCCGCGGTGCCCGAGAGCGCCCAGCACGACGTCGCCCTGGGCGAGGAGCTCGCGCTCGCCATCGAGCACGAGCAGGAGCGCCATGGCAACGTCACCCTCGATCAGCCGCTGAGCATCGAGGTCGACCGCCTGCGGGCTCGCTTCGGCGCCTGGTATGAGATGTTCCCCCGCTCGTGGGGCGGCCTGCGGGGCGTCGAGGCGCGACTGCCCGAGCTGGCCGAGCTCGGCTTCGACATCATCTACCTGCCCCCGATCCACCCGATCGGGCTCACCAACCGCAAGGGGCGCGACAACGCGCTCACCGCGGCCCCCGGCGATCCGGGCTCGCCCTGGGCGATCGGCGATGCCACCGGCGGCCACGACGCCATCCACGCCGAGCTCGGCACCGAGGACGACCTGCGCTCGCTCACCGGCGCGGCGGCGGGCTTCGGCATCGACATCGCGCTCGACTTCGCGGTGCAGTGCAGCGCCGACCACCCGTGGCTGACCGAGCACCCCGAGTGGTTCCACCGCCGGCCCGACGGCACCCTGAAGTACGCCGAGAACCCGCCCAAGCGCTACCAGGACATCTACAACGTCAACTGGGAGACACCGGACTGGCGCAACCTGTGGCAGGCGCTGCTCGACGCGATGCTCAAGTGGGTGGACCTCGGCGTCAAGGTGTTCCGCGTCGATAACCCCCACACGAAGCCGTTCGCCTTCTGGGCCTGGCTGATCGACGAGGTCCACGCCCGCGACCGCGACATCCTGTTCCTTGCCGAGGCGTTCACCAAGCGCGCCGTCATGCGCCATCTGGGCAAGCTCGGCTTCAGCCAGTCCTACACGTACTTCACCTGGAAGAACGCCCGCTGGGAGCTGACGGAATACATCACCGAGCTGGCCACGTCCGGTGAGGAGGAGTACTTCCGCCCCAACTTCTTCGCCAACACGCCCGACATCCTGCACGAGTACCTCCAGCACGGCGGACCGGCGGCGTTCGAATCCCGGCTCGTGCTGGCGGCGACGCTCAGCCCCACCTACGGGCTCTACTCCGGATACGAGCACTTCGAGAACGAGCCGGTGCGTCCGGGCTCCGAGGAGTACATGCACTCCGAGAAGTACGAGATCAAGCAGCGAGCCCTCGACGGGCCGCTGCTGCCGATGATCGCCCGGCTCAACCAGGTCCGCCGCGAGAACGCGCCGCTCCAGGAGCTGTCGAACATCACCTTCCTCGACACCCATAATGAGGCGCTCATCGCCTACGCCAAGCAGACGCGCGGCGAGACCATCGTCTGCGTGGTCAACCTCGACCCCTACCAGGGCCAGCAGGGCGTGGCCGTGATCCCGGCGAGCCTCGGGCTGCCGCCCACGTTCACCGTCCACGACGAGCTGTCGGGCGAGCGCTACCAGTGGCGGATCGGGCACAACTACGTGGCGCTGACCCCCGGCGTCCGCCAAGCGCACGTGCTCCGCGTGGAGCGATGAGCGTCGGACCGTCGACACTGACGCACCTGCTCGCGCGGGAGCCCCGGTCTGCGGCCGCCACCCGAACGTCCGCGGCACAGACCACGGTGCCCAACCAGGCCCACCAGTGGTTCGAGGCCGAGCCGCTGTGGTTCAAGCGCGCGATCTTCTACGAGATCCACATCCGCGGCTTCTTCGACGGCAACGGCGACGGCTCCGGCGACTTCCGCGGGCTCACCGAGAAGCTCGAGTACCTCCAGTGGCTCGGCATCGACTGCATCTGGCTGCTGCCCTTCTACGAGTCCCCGCTGCGCGACGGCGGATATGACATCTCGGACTTCACGCGGGTGCACCCCGACTACGGGACGGTCGATGACGTCCAGGATCTGATCGACGCCGCGCACGCACGGCGCATCCGCGTCATCGCCGACCTGGTCATGAACCACACCTCCTCAGACCACCCGTGGTTCCAGGAGAGCCGCAGCGGCGGTCCCGACGGGCCCAAGCGCGACTGGTACGTGTGGTCTGACACGGACGAGCGCTACCAGGACGCGCGCATCATCTTCACTGACACCGAGGTCTCCAACTGGACCTATGACCCGGTGGCCGGCGCGTATTACTGGCACCGCTTCTTCTCCCACCAGCCCGACCTCAACTACGACAATCCCGAGGTCCACGATGCGATGTCCGGCGTGCTGCGCTTCTGGCTGGACATCGGCCTCGACGGTTTCCGGCTGGACGCCGTGCCCTACCTGTACGAGCGGGAGGGCACGATCTGCGAGAACCTGTCCGAGACCCACGCGTACCTCAAGAAGGTCCGCAGGGAGATCGAGGAGGACTACCCCGACCGGGTCCTGCTCGCGGAGGCCAACCAGTGGCCGGCCGATGTCGTCGAGTACTTCGGCGACGGGGACGAGTGTCAGATGTGCTTCCACTTCCCGGTGATGCCGCGCATGTTCATGGCGGTCCGCCGCGAGGAGGCCACGCCGATCTACGAGATCCTCGAGCGCACCCCGGCCATCCCCCAAAACTGTCAGTGGGGCCTCTTCCTGCGCAACCACGACGAGCTGACCCTGGAGATGGTCACCGACGAGGAGCGCGACTACATGTACTCCGAGTACGCCAAGGACCCGCGGATGAAGCTCAACCTGGGCATCCGCCGTCGCCTCGCGCCGCTGCTGGACAACGGCCGCGACGAGATCCAGCTCATGACCGCGATCCTGTTCAGCCTGCCCGGGTCACCGGTTCTCTACTACGGTGATGAGATCGCGATGGGAGACAACATCTTCCTCGGCGACCGCGACGGCGTGCGGACGCCCATGCAGTGGACTGTGGACCGCAACGGAGGGTTCAGCCGCGCTGACTTCGCGCAGCTCTACGCCCCGCCGCTGATGGACCCGGTGTACGGCTTCCAGGCGGTCAACGTCGAGGCGCAGTTGCGCACGCCCACCTCGCTGCTGCGCTGGATGCACCGCTTCATCGCTCTGCGCAAGGAGCATCCGGTGTTCGGGCTGGGGACGTATGAGCCGATCGAGACGTCCAACCCCCGGATCTTCGCGGTGCTGCGGCGCTTCGAGGACGATCTGGTGTTGTGCGTGCACAACCTGGCGCGCTCGGCGCAGGCGGTGGAGCTCGACCTCTCGGCCCACGTGGGCCGCTTCCCCGTCGAGCTGTTCGGTCGCAGTCGCTTCCCCCGGATCGGTGAGCTGAACTATCTGTTGACGCTCGCTCCGCGCGGCTTCTACTGGTTCCAGCTCGTCCACGAGGGGGAGGACGCGATCGGATGACAGACGTGAGCAACCCCGCACGGGCCGAGATCGAGCGCCTGGATCCGGACGAGGTGTCGGCGTGGCTGGAGAGCCAACGCTGGTACGCGTCCAAGTCCCGCCACGTCACCGGCCTCCAGATCGAGGAGAGCGTCGCCATCGCCGACGCGCCGCCTCTGATCATCAACCTCGTCCAGGCGCGGTTTGCCTCCGGCAGCCACGAGCTCTACCAGCTGCCGTTCGCACTGCTCGCCGCCGACCAGGTCGGCAAGCGCCCCGTGGTCTGCACCACCGAGGACTGGACGGCGGTCGACGCCGTCGCCGACCCGGAGCTCGTGCGCGAGTTGCTGCGCCAGATCGACGCCGAGCAGACGCTCGAGGGCGAGGGCGGCACCTTCCGCTTCCAGCGCGTGGAGCTGAGCGGCCCGCTGCCGCTCGACGCACCGGTGCGCCCGATGGGCGTCGAGCAGTCCAACTCGTCGATCGTGTTCGGCGACGAGACGGTGCTCAAGGTCTTCCGGCGCCTGGAGCCGGGCATCAATCCCGAGCTCGAGGTGCTGCAGTTCCTCACCCGCCGGGAGTTCGCCAACATCGCCCCGCTGCAGGGCTGGTACGAGTACGACGGCAGGTCCTTCGGGGCCACGCTGGGCGTGGCCCAGCGGTTCTTCCCCGATGCCGTCGGCGGCTGGGAGCTGGCCCTGGACCAGATCGCCACCGATCCGGCGGCCTTCCTGCCCGAGCTCGGCAGCCTCGGCGCCGTCACGGCGCAGCTGCACAACGCGCTGGCTTCGGACTCCAGCGACCCGGCCTTCAGCCCCGAGGAGCCCAGCGCCGAGTCGATCTCGCTGCTCACCGCGACGATCGACGAGGACATCGAGCGCGTATTCGTGCGCCTGCCCGACGACGAGCGGGTCGCGGCCATCGCCGGCCGCGGCCAGGACGTGCGCGAGCAGATCGCCATGCGGGCGCAGACCGGGGCCGGCGGGCGCGCCATCCGCACCCACGGCGACTACCACCTGGGTCAGACCCTGCACATGCCGGGGGGCTGGCTCATCATCGATTTCGAGGGCGAGCCGGCTCGCCCCCTGTTCGAGCGCCGTCAGAAGCGCAGCCCGCTGCGCGACGTGGCCGGGATGCTCCGCTCGCTCGCCTACGCCACCTCGGCCGCCGAGATCATGCGCGGCGTCCCGGCGCCAAGCCAGTTCGAAGAACAGGCCCGCGCCATCTTCCTCGACAACTACTTCGCCCATATCGACCAGGCCCTGCTGCCCGGCGGCGACGCCGCCATCGGAAACCTGCTGGCTATCTTCGAGCTCGAGAAGGCAATCTACGAGCTCCAGTACGAGCTGGACAACCGGCCGGATTGGTTGCCGATCCCCGTCGCGGGTATCGCCCGCCTCCTGGAGGCCGCATGACCACCATCGCCAAAAACGATCTCGACGCCCTCGTGCGCCGAGAGCACCCGGAGCCCCACTCCATCCTGGGCGCCCACGCCTCCGAGGGCGGCGTCGTCGTCCGGGCCCTGCGCCCGTCGGCGGAGTCGGTCGCGGTCAAGCCCAGCCGCGGCAAGAGCGTGCCGATGACCGAGATCCACCCGGGCGGCATCTTCGAGGCCGTGATCGAGGACGCCGAGCTGCCGCTGAAGTACAAGCTCAAGGTCGACTACGGCTCGGCCGGGAAGTTCACCATCCAGGACCCCTACTCGTTCCTGCCGACGATCGGCGAGCTGGACCTCCATCTCATGGGCGAGGGCCGCCACGAGGAGCTCTACGAGCGTCTCGGCGCCCACGTCATCGAGCACGGCGGCGCTCAGGGAACCGCGTTCGCGGTGTGGGCCCCGGCGGCCCGCGCGGTGAGCGTCGTCGGCGAGTTCAACTCCTGGGACGGCCGCCTGCATCCGATGCGCTCGATGGGCACGAGCGGGATCTGGGAACTGTTCCTTCCCGACGTCGGCGCCGGCCAGCGCTACAAGTACGAGATCCTCACCCAGGACGGCGAGGTCCTGCTCAAGGCCGACCCCTACGCCCAGGAGACCGAGGTCCCGCCCAAGACCGCCTCGGTCATCCACACGCCGGGGCACGTCTGGAGCAAGAAGGACGCCAAGTTCCTCTCAGACCGGGCCACGGACCAGCCGCTGGCAGAGCCGGTGTCGATCTACGAGGTCCATCTCGGCTCGTGGCGGCTGAACTCCCTGGAGGACAACCGCCCGCTCACCTATGCAGAGCTCGCCGACGAGCTGTCGGCCTACTGCGAGGACATGGGGTTCACTCACGTCGAGCTGCTCCCGGTGATGGCCCACCCGTTCACCGGCTCGTGGGGCTACCAGGTCACCGGTTATTACGCCCCCACCCCCCGCTACGGCTCGCCCGACGACCTGCGCGCGTTCATCGACAAGATGCACTCAAAGGGCATCGGCGTCCTGCTCGACTGGGTCCCCGCGCACTTCCCCCGCGACGAGTTCGCCCTGGCCCGCTTCGACGGCACCGCGCTCTACGAGCACGCCGACCCGCGCCGCGGCTCGCATCCGGACTGGGGCACGCTGGTCTTCAACTTCGGGCGCTACGAGGTCCGCAACTTCCTCATCTCCAACGCGCTGTTCTGGCTGCGCGAGTACCACGTCGACGGCATCCGGGTCGACGCCGTGGCCTCGATGCTCTACCTCGACTACTCGCGGCGCGAGGGCGAGTGGGTCCCCAACCAGTTCGGCGGGCGCGAGGACCTGGACGCGGTCGCTTTCCTCAAGGAGCTCAACGAGGTCATGTACGGCCGCGAGCCCGGGATCATCTCGGCCGCCGAGGAGTCGACCGCCTGGCCGGGCGTCTCACGGCCAACGTACCTGGGGGGCCTGGGCTTCGGCTTCAAGTGGAACATGGGCTGGATGCACGACACGCTCGGCTACTTCCAGCAGGACGCGATCTACCGGCGCTACCACCACCACGAGCTGACCTTCAGCCTCATGTACGCGTTCTCAGAGAACTTCGTGCTCCCGCTCTCCCACGACGAGGTGGTGCACGGCAAGGGCTCGCTGTACTCCAAGATGGGCGGCGGCGACCACTGGCAGAAGCTGGCCAACCTCCGCGCGCTGTACGCCTACATGTGGGCGCACCCCGGCAAGAAGCTGCTCTTCATGGGCTGCGAACTGGCCCAGCAGGCGGAGTGGAGCCACGAGCGCTCGCTGGACTGGCATCTGCTCGAGCAGCCCGAGCACGCGGGCATGCAGTCGCTGGTGCGCGACCTCAATCGCCTGTACCGCTCAGAGCCGGCCCTCTACGAGCTGGACTCCGACCCGGCCGGGTTCTGGTGGCTTGAGCCCAACGACGCCGACAACAACGTGCTCGCGTTCGCCCGCCAGTCACGTGAGGGCGAGCGCGTCGTCGTGTTCATCGCCAACCTGTCGCCGGTCCCCCGTGAGAACTACCGCCTGGGCCTGCCCCGCTCGGGCCGGTGGCGCGAGGCGCTCAACACGGACTCGTCGTACTACGGCGGCAGCGACGTCGGCAACCTGGGCGGCGTGCAGCCCGAGCCGATCCCGTGGCACGACCAGCCGTTCTCGGCTGAGGTCACCCTGCCCCCGCTGGCCGCACTCTGGCTCGTCCCCGAGGAGTGACCCGGACCACTGCCGGCTCCGCCGTCTCACGGCGGACTAGCCTCATGCACCCATGTCGATGAGTAGCGCGGCGGAGCCCGACGAACCGTACCCCTGGGAACGCCCGCTCGGCGCGCGTCAACTCGACGACGAGCGCGCCGAGTTCCGTGTCTGGGCGCCGCGCGCCTCGGCCCCGGTCGTCAAGGTCGACGGCGCGCGCCACGCCATGATCGACGCCGGCCTCGGAGTGTGGGAGGCGATCGTCCCCGCCGCACCGGGCAGCGACTACGTCTACGTGGTCGACGGCGAGGACCTTCCCGACCCCGCCTCGCGCTGGCAGCCCGAGGGCCTGCGCGGGCCCTCGCGCGTGCTGGACACCCGCCGCCTGGCCACGGGGCGGCGCGGCGGCTTTGAGGCGCCTGCGCTCGAGGACCTGCTCATCTACGAGCTGCACATCGGCACCTTCACGCCCGAGGGGACGTTCGCGGCCGCGGCCGAGCGCATGTCCGACCTCGCCGATCTCGGCGTCACCGCGGTGGAGATCATGCCCGTGGCCGAGTTCCCCGGCGCGCGGGGCTGGGGCTATGACGGCGTCTACATCTCGGCCGCCCAGTCCTCCTACGGCGGCCCGCTGGAGCTGGCCGCGTTCGTCGCCGAGGCCCATCGCCACGGCCTGGCGGTGATCCTCGACGTGGTCTACAACCACCTCGGCGCGTCGGGCGCGGCGGCGATGGAGGCCTTCGGGCCCTACTTCACCGGCAAGTACGAGACGCCGTGGGGCAAGGCGATGAACTTCGACGACGCGGACTGCGACCCGGTGCGCGAGTGGGTGTGCCAGAGCGCGGAGGGCTGGGTGCGTGACTTCGGGATCGACGGGCTGCGGCTCGACGCCATCCACGCGATCTTCGACCAGAGCCCCGAGCACATCGTCGCCGCCGTGGCCCGGCGCGTCCACGCCGTCAACCCGCGCCACTACGTGATCGCCGAGTCCGGGCTCAACGACCCGATCGTTATGCGCCCTCCCGAGCGCGGCGGGTGGAACTGCGATGCCGCCTGGGCCGATGACTTCCACCACGCGCTGCGCACGCTCATCACCGAGGACCGCGACGGCTACTACGCCGACTTCGGCTCGGTGGCCCAGCTGGCCAAGGCCTTTCACCGCCCCCACGTGGACGACGGCGACTACTCCCCGTTCCGGCGCCGGCGCTTCGGCGCGCCGGCCGAGGACCTGCCACCCGAGCGCTTCGTCGTCTTCTCCCAGAACCACGACCAGGTCGGCAACCGCGCCTACGGGGACCGCATGCCCGCCACCGCCCGGCCGCTGGCAGCGTTCTGCACGCTGCTCTCCCCGTTCATCCCGATGTTGTTCATGGGCGAGGAGTACGGCGAGCTGGCGCCGTTTCAGTACTTCACCAGCCACATCGACCCCGACATCGCGGAGGCGACGCGGGAGGGGCGGCGCAGCGAGTTCTCCGCCTTCGCCCAGTTCGCCGCCGAGGTCCCCGACCCCGAGGACCCGCGGACGTTCGAGCGCTCCAAGCTCACCCGCCAGGCCGATCAGGGCCTGGCCCGCCTCTACCGCGAGTTGATCGCCGCCCGCAAGAAGCTGCCCCGCGGCACGCCGCGGGAGATCGAGTACGACGAGCGCTTCCTCTGGCTGGTCGTGCGCCGCGGCCCCTTCGAGCTGGCCTGCAACTTCGGCTCGGGACCGGTCAGCATCCCCTGCCAGGGGGAGACGATCGAGCTGAGCGCGGGAGGGGACGCGCATCTCAGCGGCGGTTCGCTCAAACTTCCCCCCATGGCGGGAGCGCTGGTTCAGTGACCGAGGTGTGGCCGGGCCGGCCCTTCCCGCTCGGCGCTGTCTGGGACGGGCAGGGAACGAACTTCAGCCTGTTCTCCGAGCACGCCGAGCGTGTCTGCCTGTGCCTGTTCGACGACGAGGGCAACGAGACCCAGCTCGACGTCACCGGGCGCCGCGCGCACAACTGGCATTGCTACCTGCCGGGGGTCGGGCCGGGCCAGCGCTACGGGTTCCGCGTACACGGGCCCTACGCGCCTCAGGACGGCCTCCGCTTCAACCCCAACAAGCTCCTGCTCGACCCCTACGCCAAGGCCATCGACGGCGTCGTGGACTGGTCTCATGACGCCAACGTCCTGCCCTACGTGCCACCCGACAGCCTCGAGAACGCCGAGGAGGCCGATCTCGAGCTCGACGACGAGGACGATGCCGGCGCCGTCCCCAAGTCAGTCGTCATCGACGACAGCTTCGACTGGCAGGGCGACCGCCTGCCCCAGACCCCGTTCGCGGACACGATCATCTACGAGACCCACGTCAAGGGGTTCACGATGACCCACCCCGACGTGCGCGACGACCTGCGCGGCACCTACGCGGGGCTCGCCTCCGAGCCGGCGCTGGCCTACCTCAAGGACCTCGGGGTGACCGCGGTCGAGCTGCTGCCCATCCACCACATCTGTGACGAGTCGTTCCTGCACGAGCGCGGGCTGCACAACTACTGGGGCTACAGCACGATCGGCTATCTCGCGCCGCACTCGGAGTACGCGGCCACCGGCCGGCGCGGGGAGCAGGTGCGCGAGTTCAAGGGCATGGTCAAGGCGCTGCATCAGGCCGGCATCGAGGTGATCCTCGACGTCGTCTACAACCACACCGCCGAGGGCAACCACCTGGGGCCGATGCTGTCATTCAAGGGCGCGGACAACTCGAGCTACTACCGGCTGATGCCCGACGACCCGCGCCACTACATGGACTTCACCGGCACCGGCAACTCGCTGAACCCGGTCAATCCCGCGGTGCTGCGCATGATCATGGACTCGCTGCGCTACTTCGTCATCGACTGCCACGTCGACGGCTTCCGCTTTGACCTGGCCTCGGCCCTGGCCCGCGAGTTCTACGACGTCGACCGCCTCTCGGCGTTCTTCGACACGATCCACCAGGACCCCGTCCTGTCCCAGGTCAAGCTCATCGCCGAGCCATGGGACGTCGGCCCCGGCGGCTACCAGGTGGGCAACTTCCCCATCCTGTGGTCGGAGTGGAACGGCGTCTACCGCGACACGATGCGCGACTTCTGGCGCGCCTCGGCCAGCGTGGGCCAGTTCGCCGAGCGCCTCTCGGGCTCGGCCGACCTGTACGAGTCAGACGGCCGCGACCCGTTCGCCTCGATCAACTTCATCACCGCCCACGACGGCTTCACCCTCCGCGACCTCGTCTCCTACAACGGCAAGCACAACGAGGACAACCAGGAGGACAACCGCGACGGCACCGATGACAACCGCTCGTGGAACTGCGGCGCCGAGGGCGACACCGACGACCCCGCCGTCACCGAGCTGCGCCGCCGCCAGCAGCGCAACTTCCTCACCACGTTGTTCGTCTCCCAGGGGACGCCGATGCTGCTGGGTGGCGACGAGCTGAGCCGGACCCAGGGCGGCAACAACAACGCCTGGTGCCAGGACAACGAGATCAGCTGGTATGACTGGGACCCCGACGAGGATGCCCGTCAGATGCGGGAGTTCACCCAGCGGCTCATCCGGCTGCGGCGTGAGCACTGCACGTTCAGGCGCGAGACGTTCCTGCGCGGCCAGCCGGTCAACGACTCGCCGCTGCCCGATGTGTGGTGGTTCCGCGTGGACGGCCGGCGGATGACCAGCCGCGACTGGGAGCACGGCGAGGCGGTGCTGGGCATGTTCCTCAACGGCCAGGCGATCGCCAGCCCCGGGCCCCACGGCGAGGAGGTCGAGGACGACTCGTTCGTGCTGCTGTTCAACGCCCACGCCGAGGACCGGGAGTTCAAGCTGCCGCGCCGCCGCATGGGCGTGCGCTGGGAGCTCGAGCTGTGCACGGCGGACCCGACCGCCGAGCCGGGCAGCGTCTCGTATGGCCCCCAGGAGCTCATCAACGTCATCGCCCACTCGATCACGATCCTGCGGCGGGTGACGTGATGGTGATCGCCCCCTGCTCCGGGTAGGGCCAAGAGCGTGACCGCAGACCGGATCCCGCTGCGGGCGACATACCGCCTGCAGCTCACGCCTGAGTTCGGGTTCGCCGCCGCACGGGCGCGGATCCCCTATCTGCGCGATCTGGGCATCTCGCACCTGTACCTGTCGCCGTCGCTCCAGGCCAGAGCCGGCTCCACCCACGGCTACGACGTGGTGGACCCCACGCGGATCTCGGAGGACCTCGGCGGCGAGGCGGCCTTCCGCGAATTGGCCGACGCCGCCCACGCGGCGGGGCTCGGGATCGTGCTCGACCTCGTGCCCAACCACATGGCCACCGACGACGCCAACCGGTTCTGGGCCGATCCACGGCTGCGCGAGCAGTTCTTCGACATCGACCCAGCCACCGGACGCCACCGGCGCTTCTTCGACATCGACCATCTCGCCGGGGTGCGCCAGGAGGATCCCGAGGTGTTCGAGGCCACCCACGCGCTCGCTCTGAGCCTGGTGCGCGAGGGGGTCGTCGACGCCCTGCGCATCGACCATCCCGACGGACTGGCCGACCCGGCGCAGTACTTCGAGCGCCTGCGCGCGGGCGGTGCCGGGACGGTGTGGATCGAGAAGATCCTGGAGCCGTCCGAGCCTCTGCGCGACTGGCCGGTGAGCGGCACCGTCGGGTACGAGTTCCTCAACGACGTGTGCGCGCTGTTCGTGGACCCGGCGGCAGAGCCGGCCTTCACGGCGCTGTGGCAGGAGCTCTCAGGTGACCGGCGGTCCTTCGCCGAGGTCGCCGCCGAGGCGAAGCTCCAGCAGGCCACTGAACCGTTCGCGCCCGAGGTCGAGCGGCTCGCCGGGGTGACCGACGTGCCCGGCGGCGCCGAGGCGCTCGCCCGCGCGGTGGCGTCCTTCCCGATCTACCGCACGTACGTGGACGCGGAGGCGGGCGTCGTCGACGAGGCCGACCGTCAAGCGGTGGCCCACGCCGACGGCATCGGCGCCGATGTCGCGCAGATGTTGCTGCTGGAGCGTCCCGCTCCGGCCGAGTTCGTCACGCGCTTTCAGCAGACGACCCCGCCGGTGGTGGCCAAGGGCGTGGAGGACACGGCGTTCTACCGCTATGGCCGGCTGCTGGCCCTGTGCGACGTCGGGGGCGACCCGGGCCGGTTCGGGATCGGCGCCGAGCGCTTCCACGACGCCAACGCCGAGCGGGCCCGGCGGTTCCCTGAGGCGATGCTCACGACGATGACCCACGACACCAAGCGCTCGGCCGACGTGCGGGCGAGGCTGGCCGCGCTCACCTGGATCCCGGAGCGCTGGGACGGGCATGTCCGCCACTGGCTGGAGCTGTCAGAGCCGCTGCGGCGCGACGGGGCCCCGGATGACCTCGAGCGCTACTTCCTCTTTCAGACGCTGGTGGGCGCCTGGCCGATCGAGGCCGAGCGCATGCGGGGCTACATGGAGAAGGCGCTGCGCGAGGCCAAGCGCAATACCAACTGGATGGAGCAGAACGAGGCGTGGGAGCGCAGCGTCATGGACTTCGTGGACGGGGTCTACGCCGACCCCGCGCTGCGCCGCGCGCTGGACGGGTTCGTCCGCGAGCTCGAGTTCAGCGGCGACTGCGTGTCGCTGCGTACGATCGCGCTCAAGCTCACCGTGCCGGGCGTGCCCGACATCTACCAGGGCGACGAGCTGCCCGTGTTCGCTCTCGTGGACCCCGACAATCGCCGCCCCGTCGACTGGCACTGGAACGAGACGATGCTCGGGCGGCTGTCCGGCGGCGCGCAGCCTGAGCCGGCCATCCGCAAGCTGTGGCTGACCACGCGACTGCTCGGCCTGCGCATCCGACGCCCCGACGCATTTGCCGGCGGCTATGAGCCCGTGCGCGCGCCGGACACGGCCGTGGCGTTTCTGCGTGGCGGCGAGGTGCTGGTGGTCGTGGCGACGCGCCCCGGTCCGCCCGAGGGCTCGCTCGAGGGCGCCGACGGGCGCTGGCGCGACGTGCTCAACGGCGACGAGCGCGTGCTCGGCTCATCGGTGGCACTGGCCGAGTTGCTGGACGAGTACGGGATCGCCGTGCTCGAGCGCGCCTGAGCGGGGGACGTGACGGCAAAATAAGCCCGGTTCAGGCGATCAACGCAACACCTGTCGTTGTGAGTGTCTCATCGACGGAGCCTGTAATGAAGCGATCGTCGTTGCGTAGCCGAGCCCGTAGGGCGAGGCGGAGCGGCGATGGTCGCTTCATGCGCCCGGTGCGGGGTGGGGGGCATGGGCCAGCAGTTCGGTCATCTTCTCGGCGGGGGTCATCCATCCCAGCGTCTGGCGCGGGCGGCCGTTGAGTCGGCCGCGACCCGGTCGAGAGCCGCCTGGTCATGGACGGCGAGGTCGGTGGCTTTGGGGAAGTACTGGCGCAGCAGGCCGTTGGTGTTCTCGTTGCTGCCGCGCTGCCAGGGCGAGTGCGGGTCGCAGAAGTAGACCTGGACGCCAGTGGTCACGGTGAAGTCCAGATGGCGGGCCATCTCACGGCCTTGGTCCCAGGTCAGCGACAGCCGCAGATGCGAGGGCAAACGGACGATCTGCTCAGCGATCTGGGCGGTGACCGTCTCGGTGGTCGCGTCGCGGCCCAGATGGGTCAGCATCACATACCGGGTCTGGCGCTCGACCAGGGTGCCGATGAACGACCGGTTGGCCGTGCCGACGATCAGATCGCCCTCCCAGTGGCCCGGCACCGCGCGATCCTCGATCTCGGCCGGGCGCTCAGAGATCGAGATCATCTGCGGGATCTGCCCCTGCCCGGTCGGGCCCCGCCGCGGCTTTCGGTGGGTGCGACCGCTCCGCAAACAGCTGGCCAGGTCTTTGCGCAGCCGGCCGCGGCCCTGCACATATAACGACTGATAGATCGTCTCGGGACTGATACGCATCTCCAGATCGTCGGGATAGGTGCGCTTGAGTGTGGCCGAGATCTGCTGGGGCGAGAACCGCCGCTTGAGCAGTCGCTGCACCACCCGCCGCAGCCGGCGACTGCCCGCCAGCCTGGACCACTTCGGACGCCGGGCCAACTGGCACTCGCGATCATCCGCTCGGGTCGCGCGATACCGCCTGCGGCCGGCGACGCCCCCGACCTCCCGACTGACCGTCGACGGCGCCCGGCCGATCCGCCGCGCGATCACGCGAAACGACTCCCCCGCCGCGATCCCCGCCCGGATCTCTTCGCGCTCGATCAACGACAACCGCAACGCCGACCGCGGCCGTGCCCGCCAGCGCCGCGATGGTCTGCCACCCGCCGCCACCAACACCCGCTGGATCATCGCCCGACTGATCCCCATCTCGCCCGCAATCACGACCTGCCGCTCACCCGCCGCGACCCGCGCCAGGATCTCCAGCCGCCGCGCCTGACCCAACTTGACCCCTCGAGCCACCACAAACCTCCGCTCTGATCACCCAAACACACCATCGTGTTGCGATGACCGGCGGAAACCACCCCCGGATACGGTGCTTAGATTGCATCACGGGGGGCGGTGTAATGGTTCGGTCCGTGGTGGACAGTCCCTGAGTGGTGGAACCCCAGGCACAGTTCGAGCGGTTGTACCGCGCGTATGCAGATCGCGTTCATGCCTATGCGCTGCGGCGCACGACGCCCAGTGCAGCCGACGACGTCGTCGCCGAGGTCTTCCTCGTCGTCTGGCGCCGGCTGCCCGAGGTACCCGATGAGCCGCTCCCCTGGCTGCTCGGGATCGCCCGGAAAGTGCTCGCCAATCGGCGCCGTTCTGACAGCCGCGCCGCCGCGTTGCACGAACGCCTCGCTGACGGCCGGCCCCGCACCGAGCCGGAGGTGGTCAACGCCGGGGTCGATGACCGTGTGCAACGCGCCCTCGCCTGCCTGAGCGACCGTGACCGGGAGCTCGTGCTTCTCATCGCCTGGGAGGGCTTGCACGTCAACGAGGCAGCGGAGGCGCTCGGCGTGCGCAGCGGGACGCTGGCGGTCCGGCTGCACCGGGCCCGCCAACGGCTCGCCCGCGCCCTGGCCGAGCAGGATGTCCAGCTGAAGATGGAGGTGCAACGGTGACCGTCGACGCACTCGAGTATCTGCGCACCGAGGTGCAACGGTGACCGTCGACGCACTCGAGTATCTGCGCACCGAGGATCCGGTGCCGCACGGCAGCAGCGCTCCCCCGGTCGACTGGATGCTGGCCCGGATCGAGAGCGCCGGCTCGCCGCCCGGCCGCCGGCGTATCCGCCTCCCTCTTGTCCCGGCCCTGGCCGTCGCCGCGACGCTGGCCGTCGTGGCCGCGGTCGTCGTCCTCGCGGTGGCCCACCTCGGCCGAACGCCTGCGCACCTGCCGCCGGCCACCCGGACCGCCCCAGCGGTGCGGTCGGTGCCGTCGCCCAGTTCCCTCATGCCGCGAGGCGGGATGCGCGGAACGCTCTCCATCGAAGGAGCGGCGTCGGCGCCTACCGGTCACGTTGTGATCTCCTTCAGTCAATGTCAACCGTGCCGGGGCGCGGGCTCGCCCAGCCGCCTCTGGCAGGCGATCACGACCGACGGCGCGGCCTCGTGGCACGTGGCGCGGGCGTCGGCCGATCTCGCCACGTTCGACCTCTCGGGTACCGATGGATGGGCCGAGGGCGTCGGACGCGATCGCGTCGCGCGCTTCTTCGCCAGCCACGACGGTGGCCGTAGCTGGCACGTGGCGTCCAGCGACGCGTTCGCCCCGGGCGGGGTCGGCGATGTGTCGATCGCCGGCGGTGAGGTCTGGTCGCTGGGCTGCACGGGCACCAGCACGTGCATCGACACCATGCTGCGCGCGAGGACCTCGGCCGATCATCTGTCGAAGACGACGGGCCAGCCGCCGTTGGGGGACACCACGAATGTGAGCGTCGTCGCCACGGGACGGGACGCCGCCGATGTCCTGACCGACGACTACGGCAACAATCAGAAGGTCGCCGAGATCGTCCGGACGCGTCTGTTCGCCACACACGACGGAGGGCGCACGTGGCGGCGAATGCCTCCGGCATGCCCGGGTCGCACCTTCGGCCGGTTGTACTCCGGCGGCGTGGACGCGCTGTGGGCCGTCTGCTCACCGATGAATGGTCCCAGCGAGCTGAGGCGCTCGACGGACGCGGGCGTCCAGTGGACGACGCTGGCCTCGAGGCTCGCAAGCGGCACCCAACTGCAGCCCGCGTCGGCGCAGGTCGCGTGGGCGACGACCCCGGCCGGCGAGGTGCTCCGGACCAGCGACGGTGGCCGCACGTGGAGCAGGGTGTGGTACGGGGGACATCCCGAAGCGACCGTTCCGAGCAACGCCCCGCCCGTCAACAGAAGCTGGCACGAGGTCCTCGCCGTCCAGAGCCCGGCCACCGCAACCGTGATCGTCGCAGGTGACCCGCGGCCGCGTCGACGGCCACGCCGCCCAGACCGACTTCGTCACCTACCGGACCACCGACGGCGGGCGCACCTGGCGCCCGAGCGTCGTGGGACTCCCCGCGGGTTGAGCGCCCGTTGATGTGCAATCTAAGCGTGCATAGGCGGGTGGTTTCCGCCGGTCATCGCAACACGATGGTGTGTTTGGGTGATCAGAGCGGAGGTTTGTGGTGGCTCGAGGGGTCAAGTTGGGTCAGGCGCGGCGGCTGGAGATCCTGGCGCGGGTCGCGGCGGGTGAGCGGCAGGTCGTGATTGCGGGCGAGATGGGGATCAGTCGGGCGATGATCCAGCGGGTGTTGGTGGCGGCGGGTGGCAGACCATCGCGGCGCTGGCGGGCACGGCCGCGGTCGGCGTTGCGGTTGTCGTTGATCGAGCGCGAAGAGATCCGGGCGGGGATCGCGGCGGGGGAGTCGTTTCGCGTGATCGCGCGGCGGATCGGCCGGGCGCCGTCGACGGTCAGTCGGGAGGTCGGGGGCGTCGCCGGCCGCAGGCGGTATCGCGCGACCCGAGCGGATGATCGCGCGTGCCAGTTGGCCCGGCGTCCGAAGCGGTCCAGGCTGGCGGGCAGTCGCCGGCTGCGGCGGGTGGTGCAGCGACTGCTCAAGCGGCGGTTCTCGCCCCAGCAGATCTCGGCCACACTCAAGCGCACCTATCCCGACGATCTGGAGATGCGTATCAGTCCCGAGACGATCTATCAGTCGTTATATGTGCAGGGCCGCGGCCGGCTGCGCAAAGACCTGGCCAGCTGTTTGCGGAGCGGTCGCACCCACCGAAAGCCGCGGCGGGGCCCGACCGGGCAGGGGCAGATCCCGCAGATGATCTCGATCTCTGAGCGCCCGGCCGAGATCGAGGATCGCGCGGTGCCGGGCCACTGGGAGGGCGATCTGATCGTCGGCACGGCCAACCGGTCGTTCATCGGCACCCTGGTCGAGCGCCAGACCCGGTATGTGATGCTGACCCATCTGGGCCGCGACGCGACCACCGAGACGGTCACCGCCCAGATCGCTGAGCAGATCGTCCGTTTGCCCTCGCATCTGCGGCTGTCGCTGACCTGGGACCAAGGCCGTGAGATGGCCCGCCATCTGGACTTCACCGTGACCACTGGCGTCCAGGTCTACTTCTGCGACCCGCACTCGCCCTGGCAGCGCGGCAGCAACGAGAACACCAACGGCCTGCTGCGCCAGTACTTCCCCAAAGCCACCGACCTCGCCGTCCATGACCAGGCGGCTCTCGACCGGGTCGCGGCCGAGCTCAACGGCCGCCCGCGCCAGACGCTGGGATGGATGACCCCCGCCGAGAAGATGACCGAACTGCTGGCCCATGCCCCCCACCCCGCACCGGGCGCATGAAGCGACCATCGCCGCTCCGCCTCGCCCTACGGGCTCGGCTACGCAACGACGATCGCTTCATTACAGGCTCCGTCGATGAGACACTCACAACGACAGGTGTTGCGTTGATCGCCTGAAGCCGCCGCGCTTAGATTGCGTCACCCCCATCCCAGGTAGAGTCCGGCGCCGGCCCCGATGCGAACTCTGACGTTCTCCTGGGAATACCCGCCCGTGATCGAGGGTGGTCTGGCGCGCCACGTGCGCAAGCTCTCTGAGAACCTCGTCGGCGAGGGCGTCGAGGTCCACGTGCTCACGCGCGGATCCGAGCACCTCCCGGCGCGCGAGGAGCGACACGGCGTGATCGTGCATCGCGTGAGACAGCCTCCCTTCCCCCGTGACATCAAAGCGTTCATCCGCTGGGTGGGGTCGATGAACGAGCACATGGCGCAGGTCGGCGCCGAGCTCGACGACGAGCTGCGCTTCGACCTCGTCCACTCCCACGACTGGCTCGTGGCCGAGGCCGCTGAGCGCGTCGCCCGGCGCGCGCCGCGACCGTGGATCGCGACGGTGCACGCCACCGAGTACGGGCGCCACCAGGGCTGGGTGGACAAGTACCCGCAGTCCCACATCCATGCCGCGGAGCGTCACATGGTGCGCCGGGCGGACCATGTCATCACCTGCAGCCGTTACATGCGCAGCCACGTGTCCGATGTGTTCGGGATCCGGCCGGCCAAGGTCACCGCGATGCAGAACGGCATCGACCCGCGCGACCTCGAGCCGGTCGCCGATGACCTCAATGCCCTGCGGGCGCAGTACGCCGAGCCCGACGAGCGGCTTGTGCTGCTCGTCGGGCGGCTCGTCTACGAGAAGGGCTTTCACCTCGCGCTCGATGCGCTCGCCCCGGTGATCAAGCGGCTGGGCAACGTCCGCTTCGTCGTCGCCGGCACTGGCACGGCCGAAGCCGAGCTGCGCCGTCAGGCCTGGCGCCTGGGACTGCATCGCAAGGGGGTGTTCCTCGGCTGGGTCGGCGACGACATGCTGCACTCGCTGTACCGCATCGCTGACATGAGCATCGTCCCGTCGATCTATGAGCCGTTCGGGATCGTCGCGCTGGAGGCGATGGCCTCCGGCTGCCTCTGCGTCGTCGCCGACACCGGCGGCCTGCGCGAGGTGGTCCCCGACGACGGCACGGTCGGCCTGCGCTTCCCGTCGCGGGACTCCGCCGCGCTGCAGGAGATCGTGGAGCGCGTGCTCACCGACGACGCCGAGCGTGCCCAGCTCGTGGCCGAGGCGCGCGAGCACGTCCTGCGCTTTGACTGGGCCGAGGTGGCCCGCCAGACGCTCGGGGTCTACCGCCGCGAGCGGCGGGCCGCGGCCGCCCGCGCCGTGGCGGTCAGCGGATCCTGAGCGTGTTCGGGCCTAAACGGCGAAGGGGCCCTTAACGGCGAAGGGCCCGGCACGCGCCGGGCCCCCCACACAACACTCGCCTGTTGGCGGACTACATCATCCCCGACATGTCGGGCATGCCACCGCCGCCGCCGCCGCCGCCATCCTTCTCGGGCACCTCGGCGACGATCGCCTCGGTCGTGAGGATGTTCTTGGCGATCGACGCGGCGTTCTGCAGCGCAGAACGCGTGACCATGGCCGGGTCGATGATGCCCTCGGCGATCAGGTCGACGATCTCGCCGGTGGCCGCGTTGAGGCCGTAGCCCTTCTTGGCCTTGCGGACGTCGTTGACGACGACCGAGCCTTCGAGGCCGGCGTTCTCGGAGATCTGACGGAGCGGCTCCTCGAGCGCGCGGTACACGATCTTCGCGCCGGTCTGCTCGTCGGGCAGCTCGATCGCGTCGATGTTGAGCGCCTTCTGGGCGACCAACAGCGCGACGCCGCCGCCCGGCACGATGCCCTCCTCGAGGGCGGCACGGGTGGCCTGCAGCGCGTCCTCGACGCGGTGCTTCTTCTCCTTCATCTCCGTCTCGGTGGCAGCGCCGACCTTGACGACGGCCACTCCGCCCGACAGCTTGGCGAGGCGCTCCTGGAGCTTCTCGCGGTCGAAGTCGGAATCGGTGGTCTCGATCTCGGACTTGATCTGGTTGATCCGGCCCTTGATCGCGTCTGAGTCGCCGTTGCCGTCCACGATGGTGGTCGTGTCCTTGGCGACGACCACGCGGCGGGCGCGGCCGAGCTGGGACAGCTGGGTGTTCTCCAGCTTGAGGCCCATCTCCTCGGTGATGACCTCGCCGCCGGTGAGGATGGCGATGTCCTCCAGCATGCGCTTACGGCGATCGCCGAAGCCGGGGGCCTTGACGGCCACGCCGGTGAACGTGCCGCGGAGCTTGTTGACGACCAGCGTCGCCAGCGACTCGCCCTCGACGTCCTCGGCGATGATCAGCAGCGGCTTGCCGGACTGGATCGTCTGCTCCAGCACGGGCAGCACGTCGCGGACGGAGCCGATCTTCTGGTTGGCGATGAGGATGTAGGGATCCTCCAGGGTCGCCTCCATGCGCTCCTGGTCGGTGACCATGTAGGGCGAGATGTAGCCCTTGTCGAACTGCATGCCCTCGGTGAACTCGAGGTCCATGCCGAACGTCTGGCCCTCCTCGACGTTGACCACGCCGTCCTTGCCGACCTTGTCGATCGCGTCGGCGATCACGTCGCCGATCTCCTCGTCGCCGGCCGAGATGGTGGCCACGCGGGCGATCTGGTCCTTGCCCGAGATCTCCTTGGACTGCGACTGGATGTTCTTGACAACCTGGTCGACAGCACGCTCGATGCCGCGCTTGAGCGCCAGCGGGTTGGCGCCGGCAGCCACGTTCTTCAGACCCTGGCGGACGATCGCCTGGGCGAGCACGGTCGCCGTGGTGGTGCCATCCCCGGCCACGTCGTTGGTCGCCGTGGCGACCTCGCGGACGAGCTGGGCGCCCTGGTTCTGGAAGACGTCCTCCACCTCGATCTCACGGGCGATGGTGACGCCGTCGTTCGTGATGGTGGGGGCGCCGAACTTCTTGTCAAGGACGACGTAGCGCCCCTTGGGGCCGAGCGTCACCTTGACCGCGTTGGCTACCGCGTCGACGCCCTGCTCGAGCGCCTTGCGGGCCTCCGCCTCGTACTTCAGTTCCTTATGTGCCATGTGTTCTCTGGTTCTCCTGGTTGGCGAAAGCTTTGACTACTGAACCTTGGCCAGCACGTCGGACTCGCGGAGGACGAGCAGCTCCTCGCCGTCCACCTTGATCTCGGTGCCGCCGTACTTGCTGTAGAGGACTTCGTCGCCTTCGGCGACGTCAAGCGGCGTGCGCTTGCCGGTGTCCTCGTTGACCTTGCCGTCACCCACGGCTAGGACCTTGCCCTTCTGGGGCTTCTCCTTGGCGGTATCGGGCAGGACGATCCCACTCGCAGTGGTCTCCTCCTCCTCGATGGCCCGTACGATCAGGCGATCGCCGAGGGGCTTGAGCTTCATGTGATGGACCTCCGGTAGAAGTGTGCTAACTACGGCGCCTGGCACTCGCGTGGTCAGAGTGCCAGCGCATGAGTGACTATAGCTTGCGTTCAGCGCGATTCAAGGCCAATTTGGCACTCTCATGTTAAGAGTGCCAATTCATGCGGGCGCGGCGGCTGCCGAGAGAGCCGCGATAGCGTGCCCTCCGTGGACAAGGTATTCGGCAAGCACTCGGTGCGAGCGGTCCTCCTGACGCGCCCGGAATCGGTGACGCGCCTGGTCATGGCCGGCAAGGAGTCCTACCACCGTGATCTCATCGAGCTGGCGCGTGCCGCCGGGATCGAGCCCGAGCTCCTGCCGTGGCCCGAGTTCCGCCGCGCCGGCGGCGTCTCAGACGACGACAAGCACCAGGGGATCGTCGTCCTTACCACGCCCCGCCCGATCCGCACCGAGGCCGACCTCAACGAGCTGGCGGACGCCCGCGTGGTCCTCGCCCTGGACCAGATCTCCGATCCCCAGAACCTCGGCACGATCCTGCGCAGCGCCGCCTTCTTCGGCGTCGACGCGCTCCTGGTCATGAAGAACCGGGCCGCCGAGGTATCGCCCCTGGTGGCCCGCGTCGCCGTCGGCGGCGCCGAGCTCGTCCGGATCTTCCGGGTCACCAACCTCGCCCGCAGCATGGAGATCCTCAAGGGCCTCGGCTTCTGGATCTACGGTCTGGACGAGCGGGGCGCAACCACGCTGGCCCAGACCGAGTTCGACGAGAAGACCGTGCTCGTCATCGGCGCCGAGGGCGAGGGCCTGCGCCATCGCACCAAGCAGCTGTGCGACGCTCTCGTCCGGATCCCCGGCGGTCAGGACGGCTTGGAGAGCCTCAACGCCGGGGTGGCCACGGCCGTCGCGCTTGCCGAGGTGTTTCGCGGCCGCGATCCCAGCTGACCCGGATCGCGCTCTCAATAGATATGCGGGAAACTGCAGGAAATAGCTGCAAAAGTCCGCAAGACCCCGATCTCGACCGCGAGATCCTCACCTTGGCGAAGCGCCGGCATCGGCATATCGCCCGGCCGCCTCCAGCGGATCCTCGGCGGTGCGGCCGCGGGGGAGGCTAGGCGCGAGAGACGTACTTGCCCGAGCGCGTGTCCACCCGCACCCGGTCGCCGATGTTGACGAACAGCGGCACGTTGATGGTGGCGCCGGTCTCCAACGTGGCGGGTTTGTTGCCGCCACCGGAGGCGGTGTCCCCGCGCAGGCCGGGCTCGGTCTCGGTGACCTCGAGGTCGACGGCGCTGGGGAGCTGGAGGCCGCCGGGCTGGCCATCGATGACCAGCAGCTCGACCTCGTCGTTGGGCTTGGTCCAGCGCAGCTCCTCCTCCAGCGAGGCCTGCGGCACGGTGATCTGCTCGTAGCTCTCGGAGTCCATGAAGTGGGCGTCGGTGCCGTCGCCGTAGAGGAACTGCATCCGGCGCACCTCGGTGCGGATCGAGCGGAACTTCTCGCCGGCGCGGAATGTCTTGTCGATGACGTTGCCGTCGGTGGCGCGCTTGAGCTTGGTGCGCACGAATGCGGCGCCCTTGCCGGGGTTGACGTGCTGGAACTCGAGGACCTTGTAGACGACGCCGTCGACCTCGATGTGATTGCCGTTCTTGAGCTGGTTGGTGCTGATCATCGTCCTCAAGCCTACCCACCACTCGGGGGGTCAGGCGTCCTACGGACGCGCGCGGTCCCCGGGGCCGGTCCTATGATGAGCCGGATCGTGAGGGAGGGATTGTCCAGCGGATCCGGCGCCGCGAGCGCACACTCAGGGCCCGAGGCGGCTCCGCCGCGTGCCGACGAGCCCGCGGCTCTCGCCCCCGATCCTCAGTCCCCCGCCACGGATGCGGCGCTGGCCTCCGCGGCAGCGAGTCCGATACCCGCCACGGCGGCCGCAGGGCCGCTCGCCGGACTGCTGCGCTCCTCCACCTTCCGTCTCAGCCTCGCCGGGGCTGCCGCAGTGGTGGTCCTCGGGCTCGTCGCGCTGCTCTCGATCAGCGGCGGGCCTCTGGGATCGCCACCCTCGGCTGCCGGCGGACCGGCATCGACAGCACTGAACGCACCGAGCCAGCAGCGTCACGCACGGCGCCGGCCCGCCCAGCGCGCAGCCGCGCATCGCAGAGGCCGGACGGCGGGCCACGGCAGGACGCTGGTGGCCGGCCTCGGTGGACACGCTGCAGCCGCGGCGGGCCGGGGAGTGGCCGGGACGGCGCCGGCTCACCGGCGGACGAGCGCCCGGCATCGGGCCGCTACCCGCAAACGCTCGACCGGCGTACGTCACCGCGCGCCCTCGCGCCCGGTGACACCGGCGCCGGCGCCCGCCACACATCCGGTGACGCCGGCGCCGGTGGCCGCCACACCGGTCAGTACGCCCACCGCTCCCACCGCTCCCACGGCTCCCACCGCCCCGACGCTTGTGGCCAGCGCTCCGACTCCGAGCCCTCCGAGCCCGGTGGACGGACACGGGTCCGCGGGGACCCGGCACCGCACCATGGCCGGCCGGCACGACGCGGGGTCCGAGGGGAATCACAACCACGTCTCGGCTCTCCAGGCCGACGGCCCTGCCGGGCAGGGCGCGCACAATGGCGGCGGAGACCCTGGCAACCACGGCGGGCATCATCACGGCGGCCCCATCGGCGGCCCCGTCGGTGGCCCCACCCCCGGACACGACGGGCAAGGCCCCAGCTCGACCTCCGGACAGGACGGGCAAGGCCCCGGCCCGACCCCGGGACACGACGGACAAGGCCCCAGCCCGGGCCCCGGACACGACGGGCAGGGCCCGGGCCCCGGACAGGACGGCCACGGGGGCGGCTCCGGCCCGCCGCCATGGAGCCAAGGCCACCAGGGCGGGCACGGCGACCGCCGCGGCCACTAGCCGGAAGCCTCGCTCAGGCAGTCCGGCACTGCCCCGGAGAGCGGGACCGAGACACGCATCGCGCGCACGTGGCGGTCGGCCGGGGGCAGAACTCCGTAAGTAAGGTGCACGCGTGACCGACACACGGCCTCCGACGATGGCCCAGATCGCCGAGCGCGCCGGGGCTGCGCTCAGCACCGTGTCCTACGTCCTCAGCGGCAAGCGGCCTGTGTCGGAGCAGACGCGCAGGCGAGTGCTGGCGGCGATCGAGGAACTGAACTACCGACCGCTCGGGCCCGCGCGCGCATTGGCAAGCGGCGCCTCGCACACGATCGCGCTCTTCCTCCCGTCCGCGCATTGGGACCTCGTGCCGGTTCAGCAGACGTTCGTCGCCGGGGCCACGCAGGCGACGAGCGCCCGGGGGTACGGTCTGCTGCTGTCCACCGCCGCCACCGATCCCGAGACGATCGTCGAGCTGATCTCAGAGCACCGAGCGGACGGGGCGATCCTGATGGAGACCCTCGCCGACGATGCGCGCGTGGCCGAGTTGCGGTCCGCGGGCCTGCCCTTCTCGCTCATCGGCCGGACCGCCGACACCTCGGACCTCAGCTATGTGGATCTGGACTTCGGCACCGCGGTGCGCGTCGGCTTGAAGTACCTGGCCGAGCTCGGGCACCGCTGCATCACGCTCTTCAACTTCCCCCAGGAGCAGCTCGCGGCCGGCTACACGTCGGCGCTCATCGCTCAGGACGCGTTCGAGACGGCGTGCGCCGAGGCGGGCATCCGCGGCATTCATCTCAGCTGCCCGCACCCGCCTCGCGAGGCCCACGCGCTGGCCGCAGACCTCCTCACGTCCGAGCCCACCTGCACCGCGGCCATCACCACGGGCGGGCAGTTCAGCGGTCTCCTGGCCGCTCTGCGCGAAGCCGATGTGAGGGTCCCCGATGACTTCTCCGTGCTCTCGGTGGTCGCCTCCCAGTACGCCGAGATGTTGACGCCGGCGCTGACGAGCGTCGAATGGCCCGCCTTCGAGGCGGGCCGCCTCGCCGCCGAGATGCTCATCGAGCGCCTGGGAGACGGCGCTGCCCCGCCGCGGCAGCTGCTCATCGGCGGCGATCTCACCGTCCGCGAGTCGACGGGCCCGGCGCCGGCCAAGCGGGCGATGACCCAGCGGGCGCGGAAGGCGGCCGCGGCCTAGGAGGTCAGTTGCGGGCGCCGCCGAGACCGTGGATGCGGTCGCGAAGCTGCTCGGGCGGCTGCTCGATGATCTGGGAGAAGCGCACCACCGTGACGGTGTCGTCCATCGACACCTTGCGTCCGTAGATCTGCTCCAGGAAGTGCACCATCTCGTCGACCCGGCGGAACTCCGGGTTGTCGTGCTCGATCTCGCGCGGGGAGAGATCCCGGACGCGCTTGACCTCGACCTGGTCGATGACCGCGTAGAAGATCTTCTCGCGCGGCGAGTGCTGGTAACCGATCGTGACCAGGACGCACTCGTTCTTGTGGTACTTGTGGGACTTGTCACCGAGCCGGATCGTGGCCGTCTTGCGGCCGCGCCGCAGCTGGTCGGCGAACACGGACGAATAGAAGTTGAGCACCCGCACGGCTGAGCAGCCTACCGATCCTCGGCCGATCGCGACAGCGCGCGCTGCACCATCTCCCGTTCGCCTGCGTACGTGAGCTCGCGGGCCGCCTGCTCGAGGGGCATCCAGCGCGCCTCCTCGATCTCGTGGTCGTGGTCCTCGACGCTCCCGGAGACATACTTGAACAGGAAGAAACGGACGGTCTTGGCGCGGCGCCGGCCGCGTCGCTCATAGCGGTAGGAGACGTCCCCGAGCTCGTCCACCAGCTCCGCGGTCACGCCGGCCTCCTCGGCCACCTCGCGCCGTGCCGCCTGCTCGGGAGTCTCGTGGCCGTCGAGGTGGCCCTTGGGCAGGCCGAGCACCCGGCCGCCGTCCGCGGCCCGCTTGACGGGAACGATCACCACGACCTCGCCCCCGCGCACCACGACGCCCCCCGCCGAGAACTCGTCGGCTTCGTCTGGCGCGCTAATAGACGTACCCCTCCAGCCGGCCCGGGTCGTGAACGGTGAGCTTGCCCCGCCCCTGGGTGATCACGCCCGCCCGCTCCAGGGTGGCCAGGAAACGGCTGGCCGACTCCCGCGAGGAGCCCGCCAGCTGCGCCAGGTCGGTCTGCGTGGCGTTGATGAGCACGTCGTTCTCCCCGGCGCCCTCGGCGCGCGCCGTGGCCACCAGCTCCGCGAGGGCCGCGGCGACGCGGCTCTGCACCGTCTGGAAGGACTGGCGCGCGAGGCGCTCGTTGGTCTCGCGCAGGCGCCGGCCCAGCGCGCCGAGCAGCTTGACGGAAATGTCCGGATGCGCGCGCAGGAGCCGCCGCATGTCGTTGCCGAGGATCGCGCAGACGTCGGTGTCCTCCAGGGCCTCGATCGTCGCCGACCGGCTCTCATCCTCGAACATCGCGAGCTCGCCGAAGATGTCACCGGCGCCGAACGTCGCCAGCGTCAGCGTCCGGCGCCCGCTGTGCTCGCGGACCGCGCGCACGCGCCCGGAGCGCACCACGTAACACGTATCGCTGCGATCGCCCTCACGGAAGACCACGTCGCCGGCGTCGAAATGCCGGGGCACGGTCACCGCCGCGACCTCAGCGAGATGCTCGTCCGCTAGCGTTGAGAACAGCGGGACGCTGTGCAGCAGGGCGATCGTCTCCTCGCTCGTCGCCGCCATTGTGTGAGGGATAGCACACAACGCCGGCGACGCGGCCCCAGACGCCCCGCTCAGACGAGATCGAGGGCCTGATCGCGCCGGCGCCGACGGACGGCGAAGCCCACCCAGGCCAGCAGCGCCGCCACCAGCCCGACGGGCACCATCACGGCCAGCACGATCAGCGCGACGCCCGCCACGACCACGAGCACGCGACCGGCATCGTGCGCCGCCTTCCCGATCGTGAATCCGCTCGAGTGACCCGGTCCCGCCCCGCCCGGCACCGGCGTCGGGGTCGTGGACTGGATCCGGACGGTGATGTTGCTGTAGGCCACCTGGCGCTGCAGGCCGCGCAGCGTCGACAGGTCCGAGGCGATCGAGGCGTTGGCGTCGTGCAGCCGGGCCTGGATGCTCGCGACCTGCTCGGTGGTGGTGGCATTCGCGAGCTGCTTGAGCAGGGACCGGCGCAGTGCCCGGGCCTCGGCCAGCCGCTCCCCGGCGCCGCCGACCTGACCGGTGATGTCGTTGGTGTTGTCGGTGCGCGACACGACGTGAGCGCCCTTGAGCTGGGACAGGGCGGCCAGCGTCGCCGCCAGGTTGGAGCTGGGCACGCTCAGCTGGAAGAAGGCGCTGCCGTCGTTGCCACCGGAGGTGACGTTGGAGCCGTTGACGTACCCCTTCTCCTGGCCGACGACGTTGAAGACCTGCTGGGACACGTCATCCATGCGGCTGGATGAGACGCCCAGGATGAGCTGGGCGGACTGGACCACCTGGCGGTTGCCGGGGACCACCGGGCTGGGGATCACCGAGCCCGCCGAACCCGATGACGCCGACGACGACACCGCGCCGTTCGCCGCCGAGGAGGCAGCGCTGTGGGTTGCGGGACGCTTCTGGGGTGAGGACAGCGCGCGGAGGTCAGGCGCCGCCTTTCCAGATGCACTCCCGCTTGCCGCTGCCGAAGCCGCGCTCGACGACGTGGCCGCCTGCACCGCCGGAGCCGCCGATGCCGCCGCGCTGCTGCTGCTCACGTCGCTGGCGCCAAAGGTCGGGTTGTTGGCATGGCCGCCGGTGAGGAGAACCACCAGAGCCACGCCCGCCGCCGCCGCGGCCAGCCCGGCCAGCGAGCCGCCGAACAGACGCCGACGGCCCGTCCCGCGCACCGCCGGCGCGGGACGGGCGAACCGCCGCTCAACCCGTTCGTCGAGGCGCGCAGTGAACGCGTCACTGGTCCTGGGTCGCTCTCGGCGCAGGATGAGCGCCAGCTCGGCGAGCTCGGCGTATTCCGGGTCCACGGGGTCTCCGGCAAGCGTGGCGTCGACCGCCATCAGCGCGCCTGCGATCTCCGGGCCCAGGGGGTCGCTGTCAGGTCCTCGCATCGCAGGCCTTCCTCAGTCTCTCCATGGCTCGATACAGCAGGGTTCCGGCGGCGGTTTCGCTGACCCCCAGGACGCGGGCCAGCTCGGTGTTGCGCAATCCGGCGTGGAACTTGAGCGCGATGACCTCGCGGTCACGCGGCGCCAGGTCTTCCAGTGCCGCCCGGACCGCGGTGCGGCGCAGCGCCACCTCGGCGCCGTCGTCGTCCTCGGTCTCGGACACGTCTTCGGGATCGACCGTGAGCGACGCCAGGCGCTTGCGGCGGCGCAGCTCATCCAGGGCCGCGTTGCGCGCGATGCCGAACAGCCACGCCCGCTCCTCGCCGCGGCGGCGATCGAACGTCTTGCGGCGCCGGTAGGCCCGCTCGAACGCCAGTGCGGTGATGTCCTCAGCGGCGGCGCGGTCGTTCAGCAGCGTCGCCACGTAGGCGAAGATGTCGTCCCGGCTCGAGCGATACAGCAACTCGAACCGCTCCCAGGAGTTCTGGGTGGAGCGACCGCCGCCGGACTTCGGATGCGCCTGAGTCTCGATCACCACCCTCACTACGCCGTCGTATGGGTTCCGTCACCACAACAGCTCGATATCTTCGTCCGATGCGCGCCGCGCTGCTGACAACGGTACTGGCGGCCGCAGCCGTCGTTCCGGCCGCGGCGGGCGTGGCCGAGTCCGCGGGCGCAGTGGGGCCGGGTCAGATCACCCGGGCCGTACGCAGCGCCGAACAGTCGCGCTCGCTGTGGGCCACGGTGAACATCTGCGACTCCCGCCGGTACCACAACGCCATCGGCGTGCGCGGGCAGATGCCGACGCTCGGCTTCTCCTCCACCCTGTTCATGGTCATCCAGGTCAACTACTGGGGCAAGGGACTGCATCGCTTCCTCCCCATCCAGAGCAATCTCGCCACCACCCGGCTGTCCCTGGGCAGCAGCACCAACGGCTTGGAGCAGGACGGCGCGGTGTTCCCGTTCAGCGCCCACACCGGGCTGCTCAACGCCACCTTCACCTTCATCTGGACTCGCGGCGGCAAGGTCATCGGCCAGACCGTGCGCCGCACGACCGCCGGCCACAGGGACGCCGACCACGGCAGCCCGCCGCACTACAGCGCGGCGCAGTGCCGGATCAAGTAGGCCGCCGGGCGCCCCGACCGGTCAGTGCTGGCAGCCGGGGCACCAGAACGCGGTGCGGTTGTCGTCGCCCTGGCCTCGCGCCATCACCTTTCCGCCGCAGCGGGGGCACGGCCGTCCGGCGCGCCGAAAGACGTGCGGCTCGCCCTGCATGCGCCCGTGGCGCGCCGAGTGCCGCATCCGCGGCCGCACGGCGGCGATGACCGCCATCGCCTCCTCGTCGCTCACCGACGAGACCGGTCGCCAGGGGTCCACGGCGGCCTCCCAGCAGCCCTCGGACTTCCAGATGTTCCCGATGCCGGCCACGTTGCGCTGATCCAGCAGCGCCTCGCCGATCCCGCGCGTCGGGTCGTCGGCGCGTAGGCGGGCCAGGAAGCGCTCGGAGTCGAAGTCGTCGGCCAGGATGTCGGGCCCCAAAGCAGCCAGCCGCTGGTCAAAGCGGGTCCGGCTCTCGGTCATCAGCTCGAGCACCGGCCCGTTGAACTGGACGACCTGGTGGCCGCTGCGCTCGAGCACCAGCCACGCCAGCCGAGGAGACCTCCCCCACCGGCGACCGGGGGCGTAGACGCCCCAGGTGCCGGTCATGCGCAGGTGCGAGTGGACGACCAGATCCCCGTCGAAGACGAGGAACAGGTGCTTGCCGTGGGTGCGGATCTCCGTGACCGCACGCCCGGCCAGCCGCTCGGGCCAGCGGTCCAGGGCGTGACGCGGGTGCGGAGTGCGGAGCTCGTCGGGCACGTGGCCCTCCAGCACCGGGCGCATCCGGTGCGCCGCGTAGGCGATCGTGTCGCCCTCAGGCATGACGATCAGGGTGTCACGCCGAGAGCGTGAGGCGGCGCGGACCCTCCTGGAATCCGAGCGCGAGCAGCGCCGGGCCCAACGGCGAGGCCATCGCCGGCTCGCCGTCGACCTTCTCCAGGGCGACGCGCTTGACGGCCCCGCTGCGCACGTGATCGACCAGCGCCGACAACGCCGGCTCGATCCGCCGGTCCCCGGCGGCAACGAGCGTCTGCAGGGCGCGCCCGCCCCGCTCCAGATACACGATTGGATCGCCGGCCACGAGCACCACGTAGGCACCGGCCACGCGCGCCGGCCGCCGGGCCGATCGGCCGGCGTGGGTGGGCTCGTCGTCTCCGGGCCGCTTGGGCCACGGCAGGGCCGCCCCGTAGGGCTGCGCCGGGTCGACCGCGGCGAGCACCAGCGGCGCAGCAGCCTCACCCCCCGCACCACCGGAGCCGCCGGCACCCGCCCGACGGGCCCTCAGGCGCTCGACCGCTCCCGGCAGCGCGAACTGGGCGCCGCCGAGCCCCTCCAGGAAGTAACCGCGGCGGGCCACGCCCAGCGTCTCGAGCTGGGAGAGCTCGGCGTAGATCGCCGAGAAGCCGCCGGGGATACCCTCGGCCAGGACCTGCTCGCGGGTGACGATCCCGTAGCGCTCGAGCAGCAGCTCGCCCAGCGCGCGCCGCCGGAGACTCGGATCCCCACCCGCCGCATCATCGGCGCTGCGCAGCAGCGGCTCGGTGAGCGACCACCGGCCCTGGACCTGAGCCGCTGCACTGGTGCCGCGGCGCCGCGCCGCGCCGAACCGCCCACCGCGCGCGGCGCCGGGTGGGCGGAATCGAGCTCCCATCTCGCGCTGGGCGCGCGCCAGGGTCAGGCGCGGGGCCCGCAGCGGGGCATACGCGTCGTTGGTGACGACACCCGCCCAGGCCAGGTCCCACAGCGCCTCCTGGATCTCCTCGGGGCTGAGGTCCACGTCGACCAGAAGGTCGGTGAAGAAGCACGCGCCCGCGGCCAGACGCGCCCGGATCGCCGCGTGGGCTTCGCCCTCAGGGACCTCCCCGCGATACGGCGGAGGGCCGAGCAGCGCCAGGTCCTCGCGGAAATACAAAGCCACTCGGCCCGAGTTGCGCCCCAGCGCGCCCGCGCCGATCCACACCACCTCGCCGGCGGCGCACAGCTGATCCATCCACGTGGGCGAGTAGGCGCCGACGCGCCGCGGCAGGATGTCTGACTCCCATACCTCCGCGGGGAGCGCCAGCCCCTGGAGCGGGACCAGCGTCTCGCGCAGCCGGTCGATCCCCGCGCCCGACGGCGGGTGGCGGTCGATCCCCTGCCAGGAGGGCAGAAAGCGCGCCAGCTCCCGCGCCTCGGCCGGCTCGATCTCCTTGCGCAGCACCGCCAGCGAGGCACGGCGCAGCCGTCGCAGGACCTCGGGGTCACACCACTCGCGCTCCGAGCCGCCGGGGCGCAGCTCGCCCCGGACGAGATCGCCCGAGCGCTCGAGCTCACGCAGGACAGCGGAGACATCGATCCCGTAGCGGGCGCGCGCGTCGGCGGTGGTAAACGGGCCGTGGGTGGCGCCGTAGCGGCGCAGCAGGCGGCTCAAAGCATCGGGCACGTCCTCCAGGAACGCGGCCGGCAGGCCGCCCGCCGGGGCGGCGCCCAGCGCGTCGCGGTACAGCCCCGCGTCGGCGGCGTCGATCCAGCGCTCCTGTCCGTTGATGCGCACCCGGGCGGCTCGCCGCTCCCCGCGGAGGTCTGACAGCATCGCCGTGGGATCGAGCCCTTCGAGCACCCGCGCGGACACCTCGTCCAGCGATAGGTCCCCGACGCGGCGCAGCACGTCGAGCAGGCCGTCCCGATTCGCAGCCCGCGCGGGCTCTGACAGGCACTGCAGATCGGCCTCGACGCGCTCCAGCGCGCCCGGGTCGATGAGATCGCGCAGCTCCTCCTGGCCCAGCAGCTCGCGCAGGAGGTCGCGGTCCAGCGACAACGCGGCCGCTCGCCGCTCGGCGTTGGGCGTGTCGCCCTCGTACATATAGGTGGCGACGTAGTCGAACAGCAGCGAGGACGCGAACGGCGATGCGGTGGCGGTCTCGACCTCCACCATCGTGATCTCGCGGCGGTGCAGGCGGGTGAGCAGCTCGACGAGCCCGGGAACGTCGAGCACGTCGCGCAGGCACTCACGGTAGGTCTCCAGGATCACCGGGAACTCGCCGTACTTCTTGGCCACCTCGAGCAACGATTGGGACTTCAGCCGCTGCTGCCACAGCGGCGTGCGCTTGCCCGGGCGCGCGCGCGGGATGAGCAGCGCCCGGCCGGCGTTCTCGCGGAAGCGCGCCCCGAACAGCGCGGACGACCCCAGCTCGGCGACGACGAGGTCCTCGATCTCGTCGGGCTCGAGCATGACCAGTTCAGCGCCCGGCGGGTCCTCCGCGTCGGGCAGGTGGATGATGATCCCATCGTCGGAGTAGATCGCGTCGGACTCCAGCCCCACCTGGTCGCGGATACGGGCGCTGAGCGCGAGCGACCACGCGGCATGGACGCGGCCACCGAACGGGCTGAGCACGCACAACCGCCAGTCGCCGATCTCGTCGCGGAAGCGCTCGACCACGATCGCCCGGTCAGACGGCACCACTCGCGTGGCCTGCTGTTGCTCTGTGAGGAACTCCACCAGGTTGCTGGCGGCGCGGCGGTCCAGGTCATAGTCGCGCTCGAGCGTCTCGGGCGACTGGTCAACGGCCCAGCGAGCGAAGGCGCCGATCGCCTCGCCCAGCTCGCGCGGCCGGCCGATGCTGTCGCCCTTCCAGAACGGGATGGCGCCGGGGACCCCGGGCGCCGGCGTGACGATGACCCGGTCGCGGCCGATCTCCTCGATGCGCCAGGTGGTGGCGCCCAGCAGGAACGTCTGGCCGGGCCGGGCCTCGTAGATCATCTCCTCATCGAGCTCGCCGACGCGGCGGCCGTCGGGCAGCGTGACCGCGAACAGGCCACGGTCGGGGATGGTCCCGGCGTTGGTGACGGCGAGCTGGCGGGCGCCGCGGCGCGGGCGGATGGTGCCGGCCACGCGATCCCACACGATGCGCGCCCGCAGCTCGGCGAATTCGCTGGAGGGGTACACGCCGTCGAGCATGTCGAGCACGTTCTCGAACGACCCTCGGCTGAGCTCGGCGTAGGAGTGCGTGCGGGTGACGAGCGCGTAGAGGTCGTCGACCGCCACGGAACCCTCATCCCCCGCAGCCGCGGCGATGGCCACGACCTGCTGGGCGAGCACGTCGAGTGCGTTGCGCGGGACCACCGTGGTCTCGATCTGGGCCTCGCGCATCCGTCGTGCCACCACCGCGCACTCGAGCAGGTCCGAACGGAACTTGGGGAAGATGCGCCCGCGGCTGACATCACCCACCGAGTGGCCGGCGCGGCCGATCCGCTGGAGCCCGCGCGCCACGGATTTGGGTGACTCCACCTGGATGACGAGGTCGACGGCCCCCATGTCGATGCCCAGCTCGAGGCTCGAGGTGGCCACCAGGCAGGGCAGCTCACCGGCCTTGAGCATCTCCTCCACCAGCGTGCGCTCCTCGCGCGCGAGCGAACCGTGGTGCGAGCGGGCGAGCTCCTCGCCGGCCATCTCGTTGAGTCGCAGGGCGATCCGCTCGGCGCTGCGGCGGTTGTTGACGAACATGATCGTCGACTTGTGCTGCCGGATGAGCTCGAGCAGCTCGGGATAGATCGCCGGCCAGATCGAGCGCCGGGTGGCCTCTCCGCCAGCCAGCGGATCCAAATCCGGAGCCGCCGTCGCCTCGGGCTCGACCATCGACTCGACCGGCACGCGGATCTCCAGGTCAAGCTCCTTGCGGACGCCCGTGTCGACGACGCGGCACTGCCGCCGGGGCCCGACCATGAACCGCCCGACCTCCTCCAGCGGGTTCTGGGTCGCTGACAGGCCGATGCGCTGCACGTCGGCGCCGGCGGCGCCGGTGAGCCGCTCCAACGTGAGCGCCAGGTGCGACCCGCGCTTGGTCGAGGCGACGGCGTGGATCTCGTCCACGATGCACCAGCGGGTGCCCTCGAACAGCTTCTGGGCCTGTCCGGTGAGCATCAGGTACAGCGACTCGGGCGTGGTGATGAGGATGTCGGGCGCCTCGCGCAGCATCTGCTGGCGCTCGCGCTGAGGCGTATCCCCTGTGCGCACCGCAACCTGGAGGTCGGCGCCGATCCCGCGCAGCGGCGTGCGCAGGTTGCGGTCCACGTCGTAGGAGAGCGCCTTGAGCGGCGAGACGTAGACCAGGCCGATGCGGCGGTCGCGGGGGTCCGACGGCGGCGTCAGCGCGGCCAGGCGATCGATCGCGTACAGGAACGCCGCCAGCGTCTTGCCCGACCCCGTGGGCGCCGAGATGAGGACATGCTCGCCGGAGGCGATCGCCGGCCATGCCTGCTCCTGAGCCGCGGTGGGCGCCTCGAAGGCCCCGCTGAACCACTCGCGCGTGCGCGCGCTGAAGACATCGAGCGACATGACGTTGAGGCTACTCACGATCGAGGACCGGATCTGTCCGCGGAAGCCGCCCCCGCCAGGGCGGGCGGAGGCCTATTCCGGGTCCATGAAGGCGATCCGGGGTGACAGGCCTGCGCCCTCTGACAGCGTCGCGATCTGCCGGCCCGGCTGGACCGCGTCGCGGATCTCGCCGACGTGCGGCGCGAGGCGCGCCCGGATGCCCACGAGGTCGGCCACGATCACCACCAGCCCCCAGAACCGCGCGGGACTCGCGGGCATCTTCGGCGCCTCCACGACCTCCAGGATGGCCGGCCCGAGGCGGCGAAACCCCTGGCGAAAACCACCGGCGTCGCGCACCCGCCGCAGCGGGATCCCGGCGTCATCGAGCGCCGTCGCAGTGCGGTCGAAGTCCGGCGTGGTGACGACCACGTGATCGAGGCCCATCGCCCCGTTGGAGTGAGGTGGCTCGGGCGGGCGCGGCTCCGTGGTGACCCCGGTGGACAGCCCGTCGATGTCGTGGTGCAGCGAGAGGCGCCGCAGCGTCCAACCGGTGATGCCGCGTCCGGCGGCGTCCAGCCATAGCTCCACACCGCCCAGCACGAGCACCCCGTCGGGGGAGACGGTGAACCCCAGTGCGCTCCACGCCTCCGGGGGATCGGCGATCTGGAGGGCCGCGAGCTCCGCCCGTGGGGCGTTCGTCCCGCTCATCGGACCGACACGATGAGGACGAGCTTGCCGCGCGGATGGCCGCCCTGTGAGACGCGGTGCGCCTCGGCGATGTCCGAGAGCGGGAAGGTCTGGGCCACCGGGAGCCGGAAGCGCCCCGCCTCGATCAGTTCCGCCGCGTCGGCCAGCGCGTGCCATGCCCGCTCGGGGCCCATGCCGCCGCTGAACCGGACGCCGGTCTGCTCGGCCCCGAGAAAGTCGGCGATCGTGACGACGCGCTCGGGCGAGCCGGTGAGCTCAACCAGCGCGGGCAGCGCTCCGCCGCCCGCGGCATCGAGCGCCCGATCCACGACCCCGTCCCACCCACCCGCCAGCTCGCGCACACGCTCCACCATCCCGTCGCCGTAGGTCGTGGGTTCGGCCCCGAACTCGCGCAGGTAGTCCTGGTTGGCTTCGCTGGCGGTCCCGATGACACGGGCGCCCCGCGCACGCGCGAACTGCACCGCCGCGATACCGACGCTGCCCGAGGCTCCGTTGATGACGACGGTCTGGCCGCCGCTCACCCCCAGCGCGTCGAGCGTCCGCACCGCGGTCTCCACCGCCACCGGCAGCGCCGCAGCGCCCGCGAAGTCCAGCGCCTCCGGCACCCGCGCGTAGTTCTCCACCAGCGCAAGCTCCGCCGCCCCGCCTCCGCCGGCGGCGCCGCCGAACACGGCCTCGCCCACCTCGACGCCCCCGACGCCGTCACCGAGCTTGTCGACGACGCCCGCCACCTCCTGGCCCGTGCGCTTGGGAAGCTCGCCGCCCATCGCCCCGCTGCGGACCTTCCAGTCGATCGGGTTGACGCCGGCGGCGCGTACCGCGACCCGGATCTGACCGGGGCCGGGCTCGGGATCGGGGAGCTCGACCAGCTCCAGCACCTCGGGGCCTCCGAACTGGGTGAACTGAATCCCTTGCATCGCTCTCGCTCCGGTCGTGGCGGCTACGGACGGTGTGACCCCGAGAGGCTAGCTGCGCGCTCGCATCGGCCTACCGCCACCACGGCTCACGTGGTGTCCTTGGTACAGGTCGCAACGGTGCGCAGCACCACTCCGTTCCCCGCGGTCCAGCCCAGCCCGCATGGCGTCGCCAGCAGCGACGGGTTGTTGACGATCCAGAAGTTGTGGCGCACCCGTGCGCGCAGCGGGCTTCCGGTGCGGAAGCGCAGGATGACCCCGGCCACGCCGTCGGGGGCGAGGCCGAATCCCGGTGCTCCCGGGCCGAACAGGAACGGCGCCACGGTCCCGGGCGCGGGCTGGCACGTCGGACTGGGCTGCGCGGGGTAGCGGACCACCAGGCACAGCCCGGCGTGCGCGTACTCGCTGCGCAGGCTCGGCAGCAGCGCGCGCTCCAGGGCCCGCTGGGGCCGCGGCTCGCAGCGAACCGGCTCCAGCGGGGAGGCCAGCAGATGGCGCCCCGGCACCAGGTAGACGCGCCCGCTGTAGGCCGCGGCGCCCAGATAGCGGATCCCAGCGGGCAGAATCCCGCTCAGCGGCAACGCGCCCAGCCGGCGCAGCGCAACCCGATCGCGCGCGCGCCGCGCCCGCCCGAGGACGCCGTACTCGGCGCGCAGGACGGCGGGCACGCCTCCGGCACTGGCCGTCCCGGGCCGGGGAAACGAGGTGCAGCCGGGCCCGGGATGCGCGGACGCCGCCAGCGCGGCGGCGACGACCAGCGCGGCCGGGGTCACTTCTTCTTTTTCTTCGTACGGACGATCCCGCTCGGGCGCTTGCGCGTCGGCTTGCGCTCCTGCTTGGGGAACGCTGCCGAGAGCACCGGCACCGGCTTGTCGGTCGAGGCGTCGCAGTTCAGCCCGCTGGCGGTCCCCGGCTGGGCCAGCTTGGGCTTGCCGTCGTTGGGCGTGGCGGCGAAGTTGAACGCGCTCGTCAAATCGCCGGTCACGCGGCGCCGCCATGCCGACAGGTTGGGCACCTCGACGCCGAAGCGCGTCTCGACGAAGCGCAGCATCGAGGTGTGGTCAAACGTGTCCGAGCACACCAGGCCGCCCCGCGTGAACGGGGAGACCACCAGCATCGGGACCCGGAAGCCCAGCCCGATCGGCCCGCGGATCCCGCCGGCCGCCGCCGGCAGGTTGGCCACCGTGAGGTACTCGCCCTTGGTGCCGTTGGGTGCCACCGGTGGTGCGACGTGGTCGAAGAAGCCGCCGTTCTCGTCCCAGGTGATGAACAGCGCGGTCTTCCGCCACACCTTGGGATTGGACATCACCGCCTTGACGATCTGGGCCACCGCGATCTCGCCGGAGACGGCCGCCGAGAACCCGGGGTGCTCGGTGGCCGCGAGGTCGGTGAGGACCCATGACACCGACGGCAGCTTGTTGTGCTTGAGGTCGGACATGAAGTCCTTGGGGTACGTCGTGTTCAGCCCGCGGTCGGCCAGTTCTCCGGGCTTGTTGTAGGCGGCGAAGTACGGGAGAACGTTGTCGAACACCCCGCCCGCAGGGTCCTGGTAGACCTTCCAGCTCACGCCCTGGGACTGGAGCCGCTCGGGCATCGTCGTCCACGTGAACTTGCCCTTCAGCTGGCCGCGCGTGGCCACGAGCGTCTCCACCAGAGGACCCCCGTTGGCCCCCGCAGGATCCAGAGACGCGCTCATCGACATCAGCCGGTTGGGGTCGGTCGGCCCGATCACCGAGCAGTGGTAGCCGTCGCAGATCGTGAACGCGTCGGCCAGCGAGTAGTAGAAGCTCAGCTGCGAGCGGTTGTAATAGCCCATCGTCTCGACCCCTGCCGCCGGGCCGTCGCCGCCGTCGGTGGTGGCCTCGTGGACCTTGACCCAATCGTTCATGTGGCCGTTGTTCCACGAGCGATGCTGGGGACCCCAGTCATGGGTGATGTCGGGCAGGCAGTACTGCACCCCGCCCGAGGGGAGCTTGAACGGGATGACCGTCTGGCCGCCGGGGTCCTTCTGGCGGAAGGCGGCGGCGCCGTGCTTGTCGCCGAACCCGCGCACCCCGCTCAGCGTCCCGAAGTAGTGGTCGAACGAGCGGTTCTCCTGGATGAGGAAGATGACGTGCTCGATGTCCTTGAGCGAGCCCTGGATCGGCGCCGCCGCAGCCGCCCCGGCCAGCAGCGCGTCGAGTCCGCCCCCGAGCCCGGTGAGCCCAAGTCCCGCTGCTCCCATGCGCTGAAGCGTCTGACGCCGTGTGAGTCCCGAGCTGTCGTCCATGCCTCTCTCCTTCGATCTGTTGCCGCGGCGCAGCGTACCGGCCCCTACCGGGTGACCAGCTCACCGTGGCGGCTGGTGTAGACGGCGGGCGCCACCAGCGGCCGGCCGGTGGCGCCCGGCGCCGGGGTGAGCGGCGTGCCCGGAGCCGCGGGGGCCACCGCGGCCGGCTGGGACATCCCCGTCGATGGTGTGGTCGCCGCCGCCGCCCCGTCGTCGCGCCGCGCCCCCAGCACGAGGCCCGCGATGAGGAACGCGCCCGCGATCAGGCATGCGATCCCGCCCGCCCGCCACCGCGCAGAACCACCCCGGCCGGTGGGGCCGAGGTTCATCGCGGCGCGCTCAGCTCCCGCGCCCGGATCAGGATCGTGTCGAGCATGTCCTCGGTCAACCGGCCGGTGAACGTGTTCTGCTGGCTGGGATGAAAGCAACCCAGGAGCGTGAAGCGGCCGCTCACCGCCTCGGCGCCGTGGCCGAAGCGTGGCCGAGGCCGCAGCCGCTCGTGTCCGAGCGCCGCGAGGATGCGCAGGGCGGCGTCCCAGGCGAAGGCGCCCAGGCACACGATGACCCGCGCGGAGCCGAGCAGCTCGAGCTCCCGGATCGCGTAGGGCACGCACGTGTCGCGCTCAGCCGGGGTCGGCTTGTTGGCCGGCGGGGCGCACCGCACCGCGGCGGCGATCCAGCAGTCGGTCAGCGCCAGCCCGTCATCGCGCGATACCGACGTCGGCTGGTTGGCGTAGCCCGCGCGGTGCAGCGCCGCGAACAGCCAGTCGCCGGAGCGGTCGCCGGTGAACACGCGGCCGGTGCGGTTGCCCCCGTGGGCCGCCGGGGCGAGCCCCAGGACGACGACCGACGCCGCCGCGTCGCCGAAGCCGGGCACCGGCCGGCCCCAGTAGGTCTCGCCGGCGAATGACGCCCGCTTGACCCGCGCCACCTCCTCGCGCCAGGCGACGAGCCGCGGGCACTTGCGACAGGAGACGATCTCCCGCTCCAGCGCCGGCAGGCTGTCGCGCGGGCTCACGACGGGGTGTCGTCGAGCAGGCCGAAGATGAGCCGGTCGATCACCGGCGCCAGGTCCATCATGTGCGCAGGAACGCCGAGGCGCACCTGCCGTGAGACGAGCTCGGTGACGGCGCCGACGACGGCGAAGGCGTCATGCGCGGAGTTGAAGCGCCCCATCAGCCCGCGGCGGGCGGCAGCCGCGTTCTCGGCGTCGACCACGCCCGCAAACGCGTGGAGGATCTGGTCGCGGCGCTGGGCGGCGAGCGGTCCTGCCCCGATGATCTCCACCAGCAGCGTCTGGGCGAACTCGGGGTGCGCGGCCAGCGCGCCGAGGAAGGCCCGCGTCCCGGCGCGCAGCCGCTCGCGCGCGTCGCCGACCGGCGCGTTGCGGGCCGCCTCGGCCATCGCCGCCTGGACGACCTCCGCGCCCATGTCGAACAGCGCCAGCATGCACTCCTCCTTGTTGGAGAAGTGCTCGTAGAACGTCGCCTTCGACATGCCGGCCCGGCGGCTGATCGACTCCGAGGAGGCGCCGGCATAGCCGCGATCGGCGAACTCGCGGGCAGCGGCACGCAGCAGGCGTTCGCGTTGCAGCGGAAGCCGCACCTCCGGCGGCGGCGCGTGCCGGCCTCGCGCGGTCGACACTAGTGGTGCGTCCTCACACGACGGGCCACTACTTCAGCGAGCGGCCGTAGTGGCGCTCGTAGTACTCGCGATAGGCCCCCGTGCGGATGGGCTCCCACCACCACGCGTTGTCCCGGTACCACGTCACCGTGCGCTCCAGGCCGTCGACGAACCGGGTCTGCGCGCGCCAGCCCAGCTCGGCCAGCTTGTCCGAGGACAGCGAGTAGCGCCGGTCGTGACCCGGCCGGTCGGTGACGTACTCGATGAGCGAGTCGTCGGCTCCGGTCAACTCCAGTATCCGGTGCACGACTTCGATGTTCTCGCACTCGTCCGGACCGCCGCAGTTGTAGACCTCACCGGGCTGACCGTGGGCCAGGACATGGCCGATTCCCCGGCCGAAGTCCTCCACGTAGAGCCAGTTGCGCACGTTGCGGCCATCCCCGTACACCGGGAGATGATCGCCCGAGAGGGCGTTGAGGATCATCAGCGGGATCAGCTTCTCGGGGTACTGTCGCGGCCCGTAGTTGTTGGAGCCGCGGGCGACGAGCGTCTCCAGGCCGTAGGTGTGGAAGTAGCTGAGGACGAGCAGGTCGGCGCCGGTCTTGGTGGCGGAGTAGGGACTGGACGGCTCCAGCGGCGAGGTCTCCGTGAACGAGCCGGTCTCGATCGAGCCGTACACCTCATCGGTGGACACCTGCACGTAGCGCAGCCCTCGCTCGCGCGCGGCCTCCAGCAGGACGTGAGTGCCCTGCCCATTTGTGACGGAGAACCCGAACGGGTCGGCGATCGAGCGGTCGACGTGGGTCTCGGCGGCGAAGTTGACGATCGCCTCGGCGTCACCAATGGCCGCTGCCACCGCCTCCGGGTTCTCGATGGCGCCCCGGACGAATCGGATCTCGGACTCGACGTCACGGAGGTTCTCCTCGCGCCCCGCGTAGGTGAGGGCGTCGAACACCGTGACCTCGTCGCCGTGTTCGCGGACGCGCAACTCCACGAAGGTCGACCCGATGAACCCTGCCGCACCGCAGACAAAAAGCTTCATGCACGCACCTCCGCGAGCTCGGATACGAACCGTGTCAGCCCGGCATGCCAATCGGGCAGCGCCGGGGCACCGCGTTCTGAGACCAGAACGCTGTTGGGCGGACGCCGGGCCGGCGTCGGGTACTCGTCGCTGGAAATCGGCCGCACGGGGCACTCCAGTCCGCCCGCGGCCACGATCGCGGTCGCGAACTCGTGCCAGGAGCACCGGCCGCTACCGGCGACGTGCAGGACGCCCAGTGTGGGTTTCGCGGCCAGCGACACCAGCGCCTCGGCGAGGTGGCCGGTGAACGTCGGGCAGCCGATTTGGTCAGAGACGACGGCTAGCTCGGGGCGTTCGGATGCCGCGCGCAGGATCGTCTTGGGAAAGCAGCGCCCGCCGGCGCCGAACAGCCATGCGGTGCGCACGATCGTGTGACCGCCGGGGGCGGCGGCCGCGACGGCCTGCTCTCCTTCGAGCTTGGAGAAGCCATAGGCGGAGACCGGGTCGACGGCATCGGACTCGACATAGGGCCCGGCCTTCCTCCCGTTGAATACGTAGTCCGTGGAGACGTGAATCACCCAGGCGCCCGCCGCGGCCGCGGCCGCGGCCACGTGCCCCGCTCCGGAGGCGTTGACGGCCGCCGCCTGCTCCGGCTCGGACTCGGCGCCATCGACGTTGGTCCACGCCGCGCAATTGATCACCGTGTCTACGCCGGCGCCCACGACGGCATCGGCAACGGCGGCCCGATCGGTGACGTCCAGCTGCGCGCGCGTCATCGACACGGCCTCGTGGCCGGCGTCCTCCACGGCACGCCGGACGTCGAGACCGAGCATGCCGGCTGCCCCAGTGATGAGAATTCGCATGGGCGCGAAGCGTAGACGCCGGGTCGCGACATTGGCACGGGAGCGTGAACGATTGGGTCCGTGCGCATAATGTTTCTGTAAGGTGAGGGACGGCTTACGGGCCGGTGTTGATGCCCGTGAGAACTGGTTCTGCGGCTCTCGCGCGCATCAGAATGAGCCGCATGGGCGCGCAGATCCGGTTTCTGTCGATTCGGCAGACAGCCGCAGCATCGGTCACGGTGCTTGCCACACAGTCGGTGCTCTTCGGGCTGCACGACCTGCCGGGGCACGCGCATCGGAGGCTCACGGCGACCGCGTATCCGGGCTTCCCGGTCGGCGGCCACGCGCTCGCGGTGATCCTCGGTGCCGCGCTTCTCGCGCTCACCCCCGGGCTCTGGCGAGGCACGCGCACGGCCGTCTCGCTCACGATCGTGGGGCTGGTGGCGCTCGCGGCGCTCAACGCCAATCACGGGCACCTCGACGAGGCGATCGTCGAAGCCTGCCTGGCGATCATGCTCGCCGCCGGACGCAGCGCCTTCCGGCTGGGGTGCTCCAATCGACCTCGTCCGGCCATCGCGCTCGCGGCCCTCGCCGCGTGGGGCCTCGCAGCCGGCGCCATCCTCAGCGCACCGGCCGTCCGGCACACGGCGGGCGGCGTCCTCGCCCGGGTCCTGCACCACCCCGTTGCCCACTCCCTCGGCGTCGCGTCGGCGTCGCGGCTATCGGGAGGCTGGGATGCCGTCATCGACGTCCTCATCGCGGGAGCCGCGGCGATCTCGGTCCTGGCGCTGCGCTCGCTCGTCCGCCCGGCCGCCGCCAGCAACCGCCATCTCGAGCATGAGTACCGCGCCGCGCGAGCGGTCATCGATGCCCACGGCACCGACTCGCTGTCGCCGTTCCTGCTGCGACCCGACAAGGCGCTCGCCTTCGCCGCCGGCGGCGTGCTCGCCTACCGGGTGATCGGCGGCACCGCGGTGATCTCGGCCGACCCGGTCGCGCCCGACGGCGCCGCCGGCGACGTGCTCTCCACCTTCCAGGACCAGGCGCGGCGGCGCGGCTGGCAGATCGTGCTGTGGGGCGCGGCCGAGACGCATCTGGAGGCCTACCAGGCACTCGGGCTCCACGCGATGTGCGTGGGCGAGGAGGCGTTCGTCGACCCCCGCACGTTCACGCTGGAGGGGCGCGCGGTGCGCAAGCTACGCCAGTCGGTGCACCGCGTGGAGCGCCGCGGGTGGATGATCTCGGCCCACGACGGGCGCGAGATCGACGCCTGGATGGAGTCGGAGATCGAGCTCGTGGCGGCGCGCTGGCGCGACGATCACCCGCACGTGCACGGCTTCGCCATGGGGATGGGCGACTTCACCTCCGAGCTGAGGCCCGACGACCTGTACGTGCTGGCCCGCTCCCCGGCCGGCGAGCTCGGCGGGGTCATGCGCTTCGTGACCTGCGGCGACTCTCTGTCGCTGGACACCATGCACCGCGTGGGCGACACGCCCAACGGTCTCAACGAGGCTCTTGTCGCCCGCGCGCTGGCCGAAGCGCGCCAGCGCGGGATCGCCGAGGTGAGCCTCAACTACGCGGGCCTCGCCCATCTCATCCGCCGGGAGCCCAGCCGCAACCGCGTGGCGCGGGTGCTCACCCAGTTCGTGCTGGCGCCGTTGCACCGCCGCTTCCAGATGGATCGGCTGGTGCGCTTCAACGAGAAGTTCTCCCCGCAGTGGCGGCCGCGCTATCTGGTCTACGAGTCGCGCGCGGCCCTCCCACTCACGATCGCCCGCGTCCTCCAGGCCGAGGGCTACCTCCCCCATCGCGACCGCGGCCGCTGGGCCGAGGCCGTGCGCGACGGGCTGCCCGAGGTCGTGGCCGCGCGGTTGCGACCCCCCGGACCGATCGGGCACGCGCGATGAGGCTGCCGCGCCCGCGCGCGGTGGTGGCCCTCGTGACCGCGGCGCTCGTCGGCGTCGGGCTGATCGGCGCCTACAGCTACTGGGAGTCCTACTACCAGCACCGCGGCTTTGCCACCGTCGCCTTCCTCCCCCACGCCCGTCCGGGGCAGCTCCAGACCGTCCACTTCTACTCGCCGGCGCTGCACCGCGTGGCCGACTACATCGTCTACACGCCGCCCGGCTATGGCCAGGACCCCGCCCACCCGGCGCGCTATCCGGTGTACTACCTGCTGCACGGAAGCCCGGGACGCCCGGTGGTCTTCACGGACATCGCGCAGCTCCCGGTGCGGATGGACAACCTCATCAGCCAGCACCGGATGCGCCCGATGATCCTCGTCTTCCCCGACGGGCGGATCGCCGGCAGCACCTACTCGGACTCCGAGTGGGCCAATACGCCGTCGGGTCACTTCGCGAGCTACGTGGTCAACGTGGTGCACGACGTCGACCATCGCTTCCGTACGCTCGCCCGCCGCGATGACCGGGTCATCGCCGGCTTCTCCGCCGGCGCGTACGGCGCCACCAACATCGCGCTCCACAACGTGAGGATCTTCGCCAACCTCCAGTCCTGGAGCGGCTACTACATCGAGACGCGCAGCGGTGTGTTCGCCCGCGCCGACACCGCGACGCTCGACGCCAACAGCCCCTTGGACTATGTGCACCGGCTCAAGGCGCTCATCGCCAAAGACCCGGTCCGCGCATTCCTGTTCGTCGGCCGCGACGACGATGACAGCCCCCAGACCGGGCCGATGGCCTCGGCTCTGGCCGCCGCCGGCGCCGGGGTCACCTGGGCGCTGTACCACGGCGGCCATGACTGGCAGCTATGGCACGCGCACCTCGATCAGATGCTGATGCTCGCGTCGCGAGACACGAGCGTGCCACCCCCGCGTGCTCACGGCGTGGCGCGGTCCCTGACCCCCGGCGTACTCCCCATCCCCAACGGCGCGGGTCGGCACCACCGCCACGCAGCCGGGCGAGCCGACCGACGTAAAGCTCGCCGCGGCCACCGTGAGGCGGGCCGCCGATCCCGGGTACCTCCCCCCCGGTGATCGGCGGCCTGCTCTTGGCGCTGGTCTCCGCGGCACTCATCAACCTCGGGTTCCTGCTGCAGCATCGGGGACTGGCCGACGGCACGGGCGCCGGCGGCGCGCTGCGGCGCCTGCGGCGGTCGCTGCGCAATCCGGTGTGGATGTGGGGGCAGGCACTCGGCTGGCTGGGCTTCGGTCTTCAGATCGTCGCGGTCGTGATCGCGCCGCTGGCGCTGGTGCAGGCGTTCGCCGCCGGAGGACTGGCGCTGTCGGTGCCGCTGGCCGCGGGCGTCTTCCGTCATCGCGTGACCCGCGGGCAAATGCTGGCGGTGCTCGTCATCGCCGCGGGTCTGGCGGCGCTCCCGATCGGCTTCTCCACCGTGGCCGATCACCTCCAGTCCGGCCGGCTGACCGCCGCCCTCGCCGTCGGTGCCGTGGCTGCCGTGGCGCTCGGGCGCCTCGGGGCGCCGGCCGCTCGGGCCGCCGCCGCCGGGATGTTCTACGGGCTCGCCGACGCGGCGATCAAGGCGATCTCGCTCGACTGGCACCAGCACGGGGCGGCGAGCCTGGCGAGCGGGTGGGCGCTGGTGGCCGTCGCCGGGACGTTCGCGGGCTTCCTCTGCTTCCAAGCCGCGCTCGAGACCGGCGCGGCGGTGCCCGGCATCTCGCTGATGACCGCGGGGACGGCGCTCGTCGCGCTTGCCTGCGGCCTCGGCGCGTTCGGGGAGTCGCTAGGCGCGGGCGTTGGCGCGAGCGTGATGCACGGGATCGCGATCGTTGCTGTGCTCGCCGGCGTGCCGGCGCTCGCCGCCGCCCACACCGCGATCGTCGAATCCGCTGATCACCGAGACGAGCGACCGTCGCCGCGTCCCCGGCCGCTGCCCGCGATCGGCCGGCCGCGGTAGCCAGCACCCCAGCGCAAAGGCGCAGGCCTCCAGCACCGGGCCCAGACCGGGCGGCCGTGAGAAGACCGTGGAGGAGAAGGCGACGTTGCGCGCCAGCGCGTACGACGCCTGGGAGGCGACCAGGAGCACCACCAAGGCGAGAACGAGCGCGAGCGCCGCTCGCCGGTTCGGGGTGACGTCCGTCATCGCCACCCCCGTGAGCGCGCCGGCCAGGATCCAGGCCACCAGGACCCGCACCAGCGGCTGAGCATCGGAGGCCGCGAGCTGGAGCAGGGGGAGCGAGTCCGGGATCCGCGGCCCGATGCGCAGCCAATGCAGGCCGCGCAGGACGTAGAGCCAACCGGTGCCCGCCAGAAGGCCGGCGACGACGATCACCGCCAGCGCCGCCCTCCCCCCAACGCGCTTGAGCGTCCCCGATGAGAATGACGTCACCTTGTCGAGACTACGGTTCCCGGTGGTGCGTTTCGTAGGGGGAGTGTTTGCGCTCCTTGAATACGGAGCGATGGGGGTGGCGCTCGCGAGCGCGGCCTACGTTCCCTGTCGGGGACCTGTGGGTCGGGTGGGGCCGGTGGGGCCGGTATCCGGGTCGACCGGAGCGCCCCCGGACCCATCGGGGTTGACGGCCGGACTGCCCGACAGCTGCGGCGGAGCCGGCGGCGAGCCCTCCCCGAGCTCGTCCTCTTCGCCGTCGTAGTCGTTGAGATTGCTCTTGATCGACTCGAAGATGCTGAGCCCCTGGCCGACGAGACCGGCGGCGAGCTGTCCCAGCCCGTCGGCGCCGTTGAGCACGTTGATGTTGGCGTTGGCCAGGCCGCCCGCCGCCTCGCGGACGATCTGGGGCAGCTGGTCGATGAGCATGCGGTCCAGGGCCACCCGGTTATGCGACGCCGCCGCCTCGGCCTGGATCTTCATCCGCTGGGCGTCGGCCTGGGCGATCACGCGGGTCTTCTCGGCCTCGGCCTCGGCGGGCTTGACCACCTCGGACATGAGCTGCTGCTGGCGCAGCTCGGCCCGGCGCTGCGCCAGCTCGGTCTGAGCGGCGATCACCTCGCGCTGGGCGCCGGCCTCGGCCAGAGGGCCGGCCTGGCCCGCCTCGGCCTGGGCCTTGTCGACCTCCGCCTTGTACTTGGCCTGGACGACGGCCGTCTCGCGCTGGTACTCGGCCTGCTTGCGCTGAGACTGCTGCTCGGCCTCGGCCGCCGCCTGGTTGGCCTGGGCCTGGGCGATCTTGGCCTGACGCTGGATCGCGGCGGTGTGGGGCGCGGCCATCGCTTCGATGTACCCCGCGCCCATGTCGTCGATCGACTGGATCTGCAGCGAGTCGACGATCAGGCCCATCTTGGCCATCTCCGCCTTGGACCCGTCCAGGACCTCGGTGGCCAGCTTCTGGCGCTCGGTGACGATCTCCTCGACGGTCATCGAGCCGATGATCGAGCGCAGGTGACCGGCGAAGATCCGCCCCGTCAGCACGGACATCTGATCCTGATCGGACAAAAACCGCTGGGCGGCGTTGACGATGCTCTCAGAGTCGTTGCCGACCTTGAACGCGATCACCGCCTTGGCCTGCAGCGCAATGCCCTGCTTGGTCACGCACTGCTCGGCGACCTCGGCCTCCCGCATCGCCAGGGTGAGGAAGCTGGCCTGCCGGATGAACGGGACGACGAAGGCGCCGTGACCGGTCACCACCTTGAACGGCGTACCGTTCTCGCCCGAGCGTCCACCTGAGATGAGCATCGCCTCATCGGGCGCGGGCACGCGAAAACCGAACATCACCGACTCCTCTCAGGAATTGCAGGTCGTCTCGCCACCAATGTGCAATCACGCACTGTCAGCCCCGGCGCTGAATTCCATCACATCCAACGCCCTGCTCCCGCGGGCGTTGTACACAAGGACCTCGGTGCCCTTGGCCAGCGGCTGCTCGGACCAGGCGAGGTATGCCTCCGTGCCGCCGCGCATGTTGACGAGGACTTCACCCGGTCCCTGCTCGCCCCGAGTCGCGACGATCACCATGCCGGTACATCCGACTGCCGACTCGTCCGGTGTCACGCCCGACGTTGTAGCAGGCAGTGGCCGGGGGTATGGGGACAATTGTGACCGGAGAAGCACCTGCTGCCACGGCATGGAGCGCCTGACGTGACGCCGGTGACGGGCAAGGTGCTCGTGGCGGTGGACGGCGCATCCGGCGGGCGCGACGCGATCGCGCTGGCCCGGGTCCTGGCACCGCCGTCAGCGCGGATGGTGCTCACCAACGTCTACGGCGTCGGCGCCGAGGTGGATGCGGATCCCGCTCACCCCGCTCGCCCCGGCGTCCTCGCGGGCCGGGCGCTGCACCGGCTGGCCCGCAAGGAGTCCGCCGAGCTGCTCGTCGTCGGCTCCAGCCACCGCGGGCCGACCGGGCGGACGATGCTGGGCGGCCAGACGCTGGCGGCGCTCAACGGATCGTCGTGCGCGGTGGCGATCGCGCCGCGCGGCTACGGCATGGCCGAGCCGGAGGTCCGCAGGGTGGGCGCCGGTGACGCCGGCACCGCCGAGAGCGAGCTGGCGATACGCACCGCGCAGGAGCTGGCCGAGCGCCATGGCGCGGCGCTCGAGGTCCGCGCGGTGGCCGACGGCGACCCCGCCGAGGAGCTGGCGACGCTGGCCGAGCACCTCGACCTGCTCGTCCTCGGCTCACGTGCCTACGGGCCGTCGGGCCGGCTGCTCAGCGGCAGCACCTCCACCCAGCTCGCCCGGCGCGCCGCCTGCCCGCTGCTGGTCGTCCCCCGCCCGTGATTTCGTGGTGGTTTCCACCCAGCCGGGTGAAACTTCGTCCATCATTGATGACAAGCGGCGGGCGGGATGGCACCCTGTCTCTATGACCCCTGCCGCGTACCCCACCATCCGCATCGACCATGAGCGTCTTGGTGACTGGGAGGTGGAGCTTCCCGATGAAGTCTCCCCCGTCCGGTGCCGGACCCTCGACGAGGCCCGCCGCCTCGCCTACCGCCACGCCGCCCAAGGGCAGCCGGTGGAGCTCGTGATGCTCGACGCCTACCATCGCGTCGCTCACCGAGAGCTCGTCAAGCCCAGCTAGCTCTGCGCGCCCGCCGGCGGCGACTCGCGGCCGGTCAGTTCCCCAACCTTCACCACCAGCTCGTCGGGGCTGAACGGCTTGACGAGCAGGTTGACATTGGCCTCCTCGACGCCGCGGTGAACCAGGCGGCTGTCGTTGTAGCCGGACATGAACAGCACCTCCAGGCCGGGGCGCAGCCCGCGCAGCTTCTGCGCCAGTTCGGGCCCTGACATGCGCGGCATCACGACGTCGGTGAGGAGCAGGTCGATGTCGCCGCGGTGGTGCTCGGCCACCGCGATCGCATCCAGGCCGTTGCCGGCCTGCAGGATCAGATACCCCTCCTCCTCGAGCATCGTCACCACGAGCATGCGGAGCGCCGGCTCGTCCTCCACCAACAGCAGCGTCGGGCGCGTGGGGTCCTGATGCGGCTGCTCCTCGGCGGGCTCGCCGGCCGCGGGGAGCACCACCGTGAACGTCGTGCCCTCCCCCAGGGAGGAGGTCACGTCGATCCAGCCGTCGGCCTGGTCCACGGTGCCGTACACCGTGGCCAGCCCCATGCCGGTGCCCCGCTCGCCCTTGGTGCTGAAGAACGGCTCGAAGATCCGCTCCACCGTCTCGGGGGCCATGCCCATGCCGGTGTCGGCGATGGCGAGCTGCACGTAGCGGCCGGGCTCCAGCCCGTGCACCGCCGCCTCCTCCACGGACACGGTCCGCTCGCGCGTCGTCACCCGAAGCGTGCCGCCGGCCGGCATCGCGTCGGAGGCGTTGATCATCAGGTTCATCATGATCTGCTCGAGGCCGGTCCGGTCCATCATCACCTGGGGCAGCCCGGGCGCGAGCTGGAACTCGAACACGATGTCGGCGGCCAGCAGCCGGCGCACCATCGGCTCGAGCTCGCGGGCCAGCGCCGAGACGTCGATCAGCGATGCCGAGGTGTGGCCGCGGCGGGCGAAGGCCAGCAGCTGGCGCGTGAGCTCTGCCGCCCGGTCGGCGGCGAGCAGGATCTGCTCCAGGTCGGGGCGCGCGGTCACCAGATCGGTGCGCGCCGAGAGCCGCCAGGCATAGCCGGAGACGATCGTCAGCAGGTTGTTGAAGTCGTGGGCGATGCCCCCGGCGAGCTGGCCGACGGCCTCCATCTTCTGCGCCTGGGTGAGCCGTGCGGCGATCTCCTGGCGTTCGGTGATGTCGGTGATCACCCCGCGCAGGCGCTGGATGCTGCCGTCGGGGTCGCGCGTGACGGTGACGATGTCGCGCACCTGGCGGACGTCGCCCTCGGCCGAGATCATCCGGTACAGCAGCTCGAAGTTCTCGCTCTGGCGCGCCGCCTCCACGAAGGTGAGGGCCGCCAGGCGATCCTCGGGGTGAACGAGCGACATCCAGAATCCGGGCTGCATCCACTGCTCGCGCGGGTACCCCAGCAGCACCTCCTCGCGGCCGCCGAGGAAGGTGAGCGACTCGCGGTCGGGGGTCGTGGACTCCCACACGATGGCGTCCAGCGCGCCCACGATCTCCTCCACCGCGTGCGCCTGGACGTAGCGGATCCGCTCCTCCTCCAGACGGCGCTGCTCGGTGGCCTCGCGGATCACGGCGACGATCGCCCGCTCGCCGTCAAACGACATCGGCGCCAGGCTGATCTCGACCGGGACCTCCGAGCCGTCGTGGCGACGGCCTTGCAGGCGCAGACCCAAGCCCATCGGGCGCGGCTGGGGGTGCTCGGCGTAGGCGGTGCGGTCGGCGATGTGCGACCCACGCAGGCGGCCCGGGATGAGCTGCTCCACCGCGGCGCCGATCAGCTCGTCGCGTTCGTAGCCGAACAACTCCTCCGCGGCCTTGTTGACGTATCGGATCTGCCCGTCGACCCCTGCCATCACGATCCCGTCGGGAGCGGCGTCAAGCATCTCGGCGAGCGCGCCGTGGGGCAGCCGCTCCCCGCTCACGGTCTCATCACCGTCTCGCAGCGCACCGGGGTCACGGTATCGAGGGGTTTGGGGGCATTGATTGTCATTTCGCGAACAGCGGCCTTCTGAGTGTTCCCTTGTGGGCCCTTTCCTAAGAACGCGACACCGGCCGTGTGGTTGGCGGAGAATGCAAACGTGCAGACGGCATAGCTGTTCGCGGCCGCCACGGCGCTGAATCACCGTTTAGCGATAGGTGCTCCATCGGGATAAAGCCCCCGACATTCGCTTGTCCCAGTGCCGATGGCGCTTATGACTATGAACGGGTACACATAAGGGCGGTGACCGACACCGAGACCGCCCCGCTCGATTACCGCATCCCGGACGGGTGCTGCGACGAGTTGCTGGGCGAGGACGGGCGGCCACTGCCCCACGCGGCATCGTTGATGGCCGCGCTGGAGCGGCTGGGACCCGAGGCGCTGCAGGCCGCCGGCAGGCGCCGCGACACGATCTTCATGCAGCAGGGGATCACCTTTGAGGTCGCCGGCTCCGATGGCGAGCGGCGCGACCGCGCCTGGCCCCTGGACCTCGTCCCCCGGGTGCTGACCGCGGCCGAGTGGACCACGATCAAGCGCGGCCTGGCCCAGCGCATCCGTGCCCTCAACGCGTTCGTCGACGACGTCTATCACGCGCACGAGATCGTCCGAGCCGGGATCGTCCCGTGGTCGCTGATCGTGAGTCGCCCGAGCTTCGCGCGCCCGGTGCACGGCGTCCGGGCGCCCGGGGGCGTGTACTGCCACGTGTGCGGATGCGACCTGGTGCGCGACGGTGGCGGCCGCTGGCGCGTGCTCGAGGACAACGTCAGAACCCCGTCGGGCATCTCCTACGTGCTCGAGAACCGGGTGGCGATGACCCGCTTGATGCCCGAGCTGTTCGCCGGGCACCGGATCCGCGCGGTCGACAACTACCCATCGCTGCTGCTGGACGCGCTGCGCGCGGTGGCGCCGGCGGCCGAGAGCCATCCCACGGTCGTGCTGTGGACCCCGGGCGCGATGAATTCCGCGTACTTCGAGCACGCGTTCCTGGCGCGGCAGATGGGCGTTGAGCTGGTCGAGCCCGGCGACCTGGTCGTGCGCGACGCTGTCTGTTACATGCGCACGACCTCCGGACTCCAGCGCGTCCACACGATCTACCGCCGGCTCGACGACGACTTCATCGACCCGCTGGAGTTCCGGCCCGACTCGATGCTCGGCGTGCCCGGGCTCGTGCGCGCCTACCGCGCGGGCACGGTGGCGATCGCCAATGCGATCGGGACGGGGGTGGCGGACGACAAGGCGATCTACTACTACGTCCCGGAGATGATCCGCTTCTACCTGGGTGAGGAGCCAATCCTCGACAACGTCCCCACCTACCTGCTCTCGGACGAGACGCAGCGCCAGCACGTCCTGAGCCGACTGTCGGAGCTGGTGATCAAGCCGACCTCGGAGTCAGGGGGCAAGGGCGTGTTCATCGGTCCGCACGCCTCCGAGGCCGAGCGCGAGACTCAGGCGCGGATGATCCTGGACGAGCCCCACCGGTTCATCGCCCAGGAACTGGTCCATCTCTCGACGGCGCCCACCGAGGTCGGCGGGGGGCGCCTCGCGCCGCGCCACGTCGACCTGCGCCCGTTCGCCGTGTTCGGCGAGGAGATCCGGATCGTGCCCGGCGGCCTCACGCGGGTGGCGCTGCGCGAGGGGTCGATGATCGTCAATTCGTCGCAGGGCGGCGGCTCGAAGGACACGTGGGTGCTCGACGACGAGAGCCAGAGCGATACCGGTGGACGGGACGGGCTCATGCCGCTGCAGCGCCGGCCCCGCCTGCCCGACGTGCGCTACGGCGGGTGGCAGAGCCAGGCTCAGCAACAACAGCAACAACAGCGTCAGGCGGGCCAAGCGGGCCGGGACCACTGAATGCTGGCGCGGATCGCGCAGGAGCTGTTCTGGCTGGGGCGCGACCTCACCCGCGCCGAGCACACCGCCCGCATCCTCGACGGCGCCTTCCACGCCGACGTCGCGGGCGCGCCCGGCGAGCGGGGCGTTGCGCTGAGCTGGGAGGGGGTGCTGGCCACCATCGGCGCCAAGCCCCCCGCGCTCGGTGAGGAGGAGCCGGCCCTGCCCGAGGACGCCACGGCGGCGTCCGCGTCGTTGGGCCGGGCCCAGGTGGCCCGCCTGCTGACGTTGGACACTGACAACCCGGCGTCGGTCGTCTCCTGCGTTGCACGCGCGCGCGAGCGCGGACGCACGATGCGGGATGTCGTCTCGACCGAGATGTGGGAAGCGCTCAATTCCTTCTACCTGCTCCTCGGGCGCTACGACCTCCAGGCGGCGCTCCAGACCGGCCCGTACTCGTTCTACCAGGAGGTCAAGGAGCACTGCGCGCTGTTCTGGGGCCTGCTGGATCGGACGCTCCTGCGCGACGAGGGCCGTGCCTTCCTGGAGGCCGGCGGCCGCATCGAGGAGGCCGACATGATCCTGCGGCTCCTCCGCGTCGCCATCCCCCCGGGCCCGTGGGATGAGGACCCGCCCGCCCTTGAGACCGAGGCGCTGGCCCTGCTCCATGCCGTCGGCGGCTTTCAGGCCTACCGGCGCGCCGTTCGTGTCGCGCCCACCGTCGGGCCGGTCATCCGCTTCCTGCTCTTCAACTCCGCCTATCCGGGCTCGGTCGCGTCCTCGGTGGAGGCACTGGCGGCCGCGCTCACCGCCGCCGACGCCCAGCCGCGATCCTCGCCGCCGGTGCTGCGCCTGGACCGCTTGATCGCCGATCTCGAGCTCCAGCGGCGCGCCCCCGACGCGGGCGGCGCGTTGGAGCAGATCCTCGAGCGGGTACAGGATGAGCTGGAGCTCGTCGATCGCGACATCGACTCCCGCTATTTTGCGATCGCCGCGCTGGCCGCCGTTCACGTCTGACGGCGCTTCGCCGGTCGCCTGCCGACATGAACTTCGCCATCCGCTATCTCACCGAGTACGAGTACGACTCCGACGTCGTCGACAACCTCAACGCGCTGCGGGTCAAGCCGCTGGGCAACGGGCGCCAGCGCTGCGATGAGTTCGGGGTGCGGCTGACCCCGGAGGTTCGTCTGCACCGCCACACCGACTACTTCGGCACCGAGGTGGTGGAGTTCGAGGTTTCGCGGCCCCACCGCGCCCTCGTCATCGACGTACGCGCGCGCGTGAGCACCAAGCCCTCGCCCGACCCGCCCCACGCGACCTGGGGAGCGCTCACCGATCCCAACTACCGGGAGGCCGGCGGAGAGTTCCTGCTCCAGACCGACGACGCGCCCGAGCACCCGGCACTCAAGGAGCTCCTCTCCGCGACCCGGGCGGCCTCGTCGCCGCTCGCCGCGGTGACGCTCATCTCAGAGCTCATCCCCGACCGGTTCGAATATCGCCAAGGAGCCACCTACGTCGATTCGCGCGTCATCGACCTGCTGGAGGCCGGCGCCGGCGTCTGCCAGGACTTCGTGCACCTCGGGCTGGCGCTGCTGCGCCACCACGGCGTCGCCGCGCGCTACGTGTCCGGCTACCTGTTCGCGGCCGGATCAGGCGACGGCCAGGAGTCCGTCGAGGTCGACACCCACGCCTGGCTCGAGGCGCTCCTCCCGGTATCTGACCCCGCCCACCCCGACCCCGTCTGGGTCGGCGCGGACCCCACCAACCGCGTGCTCGCCGGCGAGACCCACGTCAAGATCGGCCACGGCCGCCACTACGCCGACGTTCCGCCGATCAAGGGCGTCTACCGAGGGTCCGCCAGCGCCAAGCTCAACGCCAGCGTCACCATGACCCGGCTCGAGCGGACCGACCCGGCGTCGATCGCCCGCTCCTAACCACCAGACCGCGCCTGCTGCCGTGTGGTCGGTGAGTTCTCGGCCCAGCTAAGCCCGAGATACGCCACGGCACCCCCCGGTCGGGGTCGCGATCCGTCAACCAGAAGTCACAACTCGGCAACTCCTGAGTCGCCTCGGAGCGAAAGAGTGTCCGTGCGCCGCGGCCTGACGACCGCGCGGGGCCGTACCCAACTACTCGTAGAGGAGCTGACCTGATGTCGCGCAAGCGAATTGTCCCTCTCCTGCTCGCCGGCGTCGCCGCAGCGAGCGGGAGTGTCTTCGCCGTTGGGTCGGCGACGGCGGGATCGGTGCAACACCACGACTGGCGGGGCCATTCTGGACACAAGTTCACCGACTCGCTCCCCACCCGTACGCCGATCAAGCACGTCGTCGTGATCTTCCAGGAGAACGTCTCGTTCGACCACTACTTCGGGACCTATCCATACGCGACCAACGCCGACGGCCAGCCGTTCCACGCCGCGCCCGGCACCCCTGCCGTCGACGGCCTGCTGCCGGCGACGAGCCACTCGCTGCCGGCGAGCCTCCGGCACAGCACCAACCTGCTCACGTCAAACCCCAACGAGGCGCCGCCGCTGCGGCTGGACAGCAGCGCAAATGGGATCGGCACCGACGCAGGCGGGCAGCTCACCTGTGACCAGGACCACGATTACTCCGACGAGCAGGCCGCTTTCGACAACGGTGAGATGGACCGCTTCGTCCAGGCGACCGGCACCGCGAGCGGAACTGCGCCGGGCGGCGCCCCGTGCCAGGCCTCGCAGGTGATGGACTACTACGACGGCAACGCGGTGACCGGGATGTGGAACTACGCGCAGCACTATTCCCTGTCCGACAACAGCTTCGGCACGACGTTCGGGCCTTCGTCGCCGGGCGCGATCAACCTCGTGTCCGGAGACACCGGAAACGTGGACACGGCCCACGAGGCCAACAGCCCACCGATCTCGACGTCCACCTCCCCGAACGGCGACCTCACCGCCGATGGGAAGGGCGGCTACTCGCTGACCAGCGACGCCCAGCCGTACTACGACGACTGCTCGACCCGTGACGCGGTCGCGCTGTCAGGCCAGAACATCGGCGACGTCCTCAACAACGAGGGACTCTCCTGGGGTTGGTTCCAGGGCGGCTTTACGCCCAGCACCAGCTTCGCGGCGGCCCTGGCGGCGACCGGGAACTCCGGCCAGCCGACGAGCACGTTCACCCCGGATGAGTTCTCGAGCTACTTCGCCAACGCCGCCAACCGGCCGGCCCACTCCAGCAACCAGAACCTGTGCAGCGCCGTGCACCCGGTCGGCGTCGCCGTCGGCGGCACCGGCCAGTACGGCTACAAGGACGACTACATCCCCCACCACGAGCCGTTCAACTACTACGCGTCCACCGCCAACCCGCACCACCTCACGCTCCCGACGGACGGGGCCGGCGAGGACACGTTCGCGGGGCTCCAGGAGATCGGCAGGGACACGCAGAGCTACGCCGGAGGCGTGCCGCAGTTCAACACCCCCAACCACCAGTACGACACCGGCGACTTCGATCAGCTGGTGGCGGCGATCTCCGACGGCGAGCTGCCCGCATCCGCGCTGCCCGCGGTCAGCTTCATCAAGGCCCCGGGCTACGAGGACGGTCATCCCGGCTATTCGGACCCGGCCGACGAGCAGAAGTTCGTCGCAACAGAGATCGACGCCCTGATGCACTCGCCGGACTGGTCGAGCACCGCGGTGGTCGTCAACTGGGATGACTCCGACGGCTGGTATGACCACGTCTACAGCGGCGTCACGAACCCGTCGCTGTCGCCCGCCGACAACCTCACGCCGACGAGCACGACCGGGACGACGTCAGGCAAATGCGGGCCGAGCCCGCAGACGACGGCGCCGCTCGCCGGTGAGCAGGGACGGTGCGGCTTCGGTCCCCGGATCCCGCTGCTGGTGATCTCCCCCTACGCACAGCACAATCACGTCGACAGCGACCTCTCCGACCAGTCCTCGATCCTCAATTTCATCGAGTACAACTGGCACTTGCCCGGCATCCCCGGGTCCGCCGACCAGGTGCTGGCGGGCGTCGACAAGAAGGAGCGCATTCCGTTCGATCTCGCCGGGATGTTCAACTTCAACGGACCGCGGAATCCGAAAGTGATCATCAACCCGTTGACAGGCCAACCGGCCCACCTGTCAGACGGGTACGGCTGGTAAGCACCTGAGCCCGACCCCGGCGGCCGGACGCGGTGCGGCGTCCGGCCGCCGGAGGGGTTGCGACATTTGCCCCTGGGCTCGTGACGAACGTCAACGGCCCCAGAGCCACTACCTCCCCGTCTTCACCGGACGGCCTTCCCACCCCACCAGCGCGGTGGTAGCGTCGCCGCATGGGAGAACGCACGCAGCACACACCCGGGACGTTCAGCTGGACCGACCTGAACACCACCGACCAGGAGGCGGCCAAGGCCTTCTACTCGGGTCTGTTCGGCTGGGAGATCACCGACATGCCCGCCGGCGAGGGAGTCGTCTACTCGATGGCGGCCATCGACGGTAAGTGGGTGGGGGCGATCTCGCCTCAGCCCCAGCAGCAGCGCGAGGCCGGGGTCCCGCCCTCGTGGAACTCGTACGTCACCGTGGCCGACGCGGACGAAACCGCGGCCAAGGCCGCCGAACTCGGCGCCTCCGTCCACGCGCCGCCGTTTGACGTCATGGAGGCCGGCCGGATGGCGGTCATCCAGGATCCCCAGGGCGCCTGGTTCCTCATCTGGCAGCCCAAGCAGCATCAGGGCGCCGGGCTCGTCAACGCCCCCGGCGCGCTGTGCTGGAACGAGCTCGGCTCGCCCGACCTCGACGGCTCGGCCGCGTTCTACGGCGGGTTGTTCGGCTGGACGACGAGCCCGATGGAGGGTGGGGACATGCCCTACCTGGTCATCAGCAACGGCGATCGCTCCAACGGCGGCATCCGACCGCCGATGCCGCCCGGCACACCGCCCTTCTGGCTGGTCTATTTCGCCACCGAGGACCTCGACGCCGCGTTGGGCAAAGTCTCCGAGCTGGGCGGCAACGTCCTGATGGGCAATACCGATATCGGGATCGCCAGGATCGGGGTGGTCCAGGACCCGCAGGGCGCAGTGTTCGCGCTGTACTCGGGCCGTCTCGACGACTGACGCAGGCTCTGAAGCGCCGCACCCCGCCGGAACCGTTCGGCATACTCGGCCGGGTGGTGAGACGCAGGATGACGATCGCCGCGCTGATCGCGCTGACCCTCGCCGCCGCAGGCTGCGCGGGCCAGTCGGGCCAGGGCCCCAACGGTGCGCCCGCCTCGTCGGCCACCTCCGAGGCGCCGCTCCCGCAGGGCCATCCCCAGGTGGTGCAGCCGGTGGCGGGCGCGTCGGCCAAGATCGACGCCGGCTCGGCGCCGGCCACCGCCGGTGTGAGCGTCGGGCCGGCCTCGCCGTCACTCCCCACGCCGCTGTCGGTCACCGACATCCGCAAGCAGTTGGCCCAGAGCGGGATGACTGCCTCCACCACCCAGGCGACCCTCACGCCCGACGGTCTGGCGGTGGCCCCGATCAACGCCCCCGCCGCCGTCCAGGCGGTGATCAATGCCGGCAACGAGATCGCCCACCTGCCCTATCGCTACGGCGGCGGCCACATGACCTACGAGGACAGCGCATATGACTGCTCGGGCTCGATCAGCTACGTGTTCGCCGCCGCGCACCTGCTCGACCACACTGTCGTCTCGGGCGCACTCGAGAACTGGGGCGACCCCGGTCCCGGCAAATGGATCACCGTGTTCGCCAACGCCGGGCACACGTTCATGTACGTCGCCGGGCTGCGGTTCGACACCGTCGCCCTGGCCGAGACCGGCTCGCGGTGGTCGGATCGCTCGGCCGACGAGCCCGATCTCAAGACCTTCTCGGTTCGGCATCCGCCAGGGCTGTAGCGGTCCCGTCCGCCCCTTGTGCAAGGGCGCCTGGCCGCCCTGCTCTGACGACGTGAGCAGCCTATTTGGCCCAGGAGGCCGTCCGAGGGCGGCTCTATCTTCGTCCGCGATCATGCAGGTTCGAGAGCTTCGGGAAGGAAGCCGGGTGGCAGGGGTCCTCCTGCTGCGCGCTGTCGACGTCCGCCGCCGGCGCGAGGGTGAGGAGTACCTCAAGCTCACGCTCGGGAACCGCACCGGGATCCTTCCCGCCGTCGTGCTCGACGGCGTCCCCGCCGCGCGCGCGGTGTGTCGCAGCGGCGAGGTGGTCCACGTCGTGGGCGCGTTCTCGGTCCACCCGACTCACGGCGGGCGACTGGTCGTGGAGGCCATCCGCTGCGCCGAGCCTCACGAGTACGACCCCGATCTGGTGCTCGACGGGCCGATCCGGCCGGTCGCCCAGCTGGAGGCCGACCTGCGGGAGCTCATCGCGACCGTCCAGGATCCCCACCTGCGCCACCTGCTGGAGACGATCCTGGGCGACGACGCACCGACGTGGCCGCTGTTCCGCGACGCTCCGGCCGCGAAGCACTACCACCAGGCCTATCGCCACGGCCTCCTCGAGCATTCGCTGACCGTCGCCCAGGCGGTGGGCGCCATCTCGGCCACGTTCCCGGGCATCGACCGCGATGTCGCGGTCACCGGCGCCCTCCTGCACGACATCGGCAAGCTCGACGCCTACGAGCTGCGCGACGACGCCATCGAGATGTCTGACCAGGGCCGGCTCTACGGCGAGATCCCGCTGGGTTACTACCGAGTGCGGAGCGCCATCGAGAGCCTCGACGGCTTTCCCCAGCAGACGGCCCAGGCGGTGCTCCACATCATCCTCAGTCACCATGGCTCGCTCGAGCACGGCAGCCCCGTGATCCCGTGCACGCGGGAGGCGACGCTCGTCCACATGGCCGACAACCTCGGTGGCCGGCTGGGCAGCTTTGACCGCATCGAGAAGGCCCTGCCCGCCGGCGCGCAGTGGTCCCCGTGGGACAAGGGGATCGGGGGCGGCGCGTATTTCGCCCCGCCCGCAGTCTCGGCCCCGGCCGCGGCCGCGGTCGAGGCCGACGAGCGCCGGGCCGCCTGACCGGGCGTCCGGACCGGGTGCTCGACAACCGTTTGGGCACACGTGTGACGCCCTGCGCCAAAAGTGCGCAAATTCCGTGTGATGGGGCCGAGGCAGGTTCGCCGCCCCCGGCCCCCGGCTAGAGTTGCTGCGGGGATGGCCAAGGACACCGAGAAACTGATCCGTCAGCTCTCGTTGATCTCGTACCTGATGGCTGAGCGCCGGCCGGTCACAGCGCCGGAGATCAGGCGCGACGTCGAGGGTTACAGCGTCATGAACGAGGACGCGTTCGCGCGGCGCTTCTATGCCGATCGCTCCGAGCTGGAGGCCCTGGGGATCGTGCTGGCGGTGGAGAAGCCGGTCGACGGCCTGGTGGAGCAGGAGAACTACTCGCTGCCCCCGGAGAACTTCCATCTCCCCCCGATCGCCTTCACCGACCAGGAGCTGGCGGCGCTGCGCACCGCACTCCACCTGCTCGACGGCGAGTTCGCCTATGCCGAACCCCTGCGGCTGGCCCTCCAGCAGATCTCGTGGGGCCGGCCCAGCCCGCTCTCCACCCCGGAGCAGAGCACGGTCGCGCTCGGGATCACCGGCTCGGCCGGCGGCCACGACGTGTCCCAGCGGCTGGCCAAGATCGAGACCGCCATCTTCCGCCGCAAGACGATCGTCTTCGAGTACCACACGATGGAGCGCGACGACGTCGGCGCGCGCCGCGTCGACCCCTACCAGCTGCTCTACCAGGGCGGCCAGTTCTACGTCGTCGGCCGCTCGCATGAGCGCAACGCCATCCGGGTGTTCCGCCTCTCGCGCATCCGCGGCAAGGTCGGCTACGCCACGAAGGCCGAGCACGACTTCCAGCGCCCCGGCGACTTCGATCCGCGCGCCTACGCCAACCGGATCGACTGGCAGTTCGGCGACGCGGTGGGGACCGCCGAGGTCTGGATCGGCGGCCGGATCGCCTGGCAGATCGAGCGTCATTTCGGCCGTTACGGCGAGATCCGCCCCGCCGAGGACGACGACGTCCTCTTCGTCACCCCCTACGCCAACTCCCGCCAGCTCATCGCGTGGGTCCTCGGCCTGGGCGAGAACGCGCGCATCGTCGGGCCCCCCGAGCTCGTCGAGGAGCTGCGCGAGCGGGTCAGGCTGCTCGTGGAGAGCCATTCCGGCGAGCCGCAGATCGCCGAGCCGGCGCCCTCGCCCGCGCAGGAGGACGATGACGCGGCCGTCGCCGGCCCCGGGGACATCGGCCCCGCCGCCGCGCCCCGCGGCCGCGCCGCCGCCGCCGCCGACGGCGATGACTCCAACGGCCACAGGGCCGACGCCGCCATCCGCCCCGAGCGCTTCGCCCGCCTGGTGACCCTGGCCAGCATCCTCATCGACGCCGGCCGCGCGGGCCGCACGCTCAACGCCCCGGAGCTGTGCGCCGCGCTGAAGATCTCAGACCAGGAGCTGCGCGAGGACATCTCCGTGCTCAACGTCGTCAACTTCGGCGCCGGCACCTATGTGCTCTACGCCGAGATCCTCGCCGACGGCTCGATCGAGGTGGACCCCGAGCCCTACGGCGACTCGTTCGCGCGTCCCGCGCGCCTGCTCCCCGTGGAGGCCAAGGCGCTGATCGCCGCAATCGACCTGATCGGCGAGCACATCCCCGAGGGATCGCTGACCTCGGTGCGCCTCAAGGTCGTCGGCGCGCTGGGCGAGGACCCCGTCCACGAGGGCCTCCAGTTCGCCGCTCCGGGCGGCGACAACACGGAGATCGCCGGCGTGGTCTCCAGCGCGATCGCGAGCCGCCGGATGCTCACCTTCGAGTACTACAAGGAGAACGAGGACGAGTTCACCACCCGCCGGGTCGAGCCCTATGCCCTGATCAACGGCCGTGAGGGCTGGTACCTCGCCAGCTTCGATCCCACTCGCGACAGCGTCCGCCACTTCCGCCTGGACCGCATCAAGTCCGCCTCGGTCACCGACGAGTCGTTCGAGGCGCGTCCCGATGTCGACCCCGCCGCTGATGTCGACGGGTGGCCCAGGACCGGCGAGGTCCCGGCCTCCAGCCGCGCGCGTGTGTGGATCTCCCCCGAGCGGGCCCGTTGGGCGCGTGAGGAGCGCCACGTCGTCTCCGAGCTCCAGGACGGCGCCCTGATTGTGGAGCTCGGCTTCGCCGGCGTCGACTGGCTGGTCCGCGAGACGCTCAAGGAGGCCGGCGACGCCGTCATCCTCGAGCCCGCCGACGCGCGCGAGGCGGTCCGCCACGCCGCGGAGGCGATCGGCGCCGGCGCCCAGCTCGTCTCCTAGAGCTCGAGCCCGGCCCCTCCCCACCCCGTCCACTAAACTCATGAGTTTACTTGGCTAATGCTCCGAGCCGCACCATGAGCCGCCGCGACCAGATCCAGATGACCGACGCGGAGCTGCGCGCGTTCCTGGACGAGCAGCGCACGCTCATCTGTGCCACTAACGGCGTGCGCGGCTGGCCGCACCTGATGCCGCTGTGGTTCGTGGTGCGCGGTGGGGACATCTGGGCCTGGACCTACGCCAAGTCCCAGAAGGTCCGCAACCTGGAGCGCGACCCCCGGGCGACGCTCCAGGTCGAGACCGGCGAGACCTACGACCAGCTGCGCGGGGTCATGTTCGAGGCCACCACGGAGCTGCACCGCGACACCGGCGAGGTGGCCGCGCTCGGCGCCGAGCTCCTGGCCCGCTACGCCGGCACGGGGGCCGGGGTCGAGGTCGACGATGCGATCGTCGCCCAGGCCCGCAAGCGCGTCGGCCTGCGATTCGTGCTCGGGCGCACGTCGACCTGGGATCATCGCAAGCTCGGCGGCACGTACTAGTGGCCAATAACCCGCCCAGCCGCGGCCGGCCAGATCATCTAGATTTGCGCGCCATGACCGCGCTGAAGGGCCTGATCCTCTCAGGCGGCAAGGGCACCCGCCTGCGGCCGATCACCCACACGAGCGCCAAACAGCTCGTCCCGGTCGCCAACCGGCCGGTGCTGTTCTACGCCATCCAGGCGATGGCCGACGCCGGCATCCAGGACGTCGGGATCATCATCGCCCCCGAGACCGGCGACGAGATCCGCCAGTCCGCCGGCGATGGCACGCGGTTCGGCGTGCGGATCACCTACATCGTCCAGGACGAGCCCGCGGGGCTGGCCCACGCGGTGCTCACCGCCGAGCCCTTCCTGGGTGACTCCCCGTTCGTCATGTACCTGGGCGACAACCTGCTCCAGGGCGGGATCGGGGATCTGGTGCGCGCCTTCAACGATCATGCCCCCGACGCCCTCATCCTCCTCACCGAGGTTGCCGACCCCGAGAACTACGGAGTGGCCGAGCTGAAGGACGGCGTCGTGGTGCGCCTGGTCGAGAAGCCGCCCGTGCCCCTCACCAACCTCGCCCTCGTCGGCGTCTACATGTTCACCGCGTCGATCCACGACGCCGCGCGGGCGATCGAGCCCTCGGCCCGGGGCGAGCTGGAGATCACCGACGCGATCCAGCACCTGGTTGACAGCGGCCTGCGCGTGGACCCGCACATCGTCCAGGGCTGGTGGAAGGACACCGGCCGGTTGGAGGACATGCTGGCCGCCAACCGGCTCGTCCTGGACACGATCAGCACGCGGGTCGACGGAGAGCTCGTCGACTCACAGGTGGACGGCCGCGTCGTCGTGGAGGCCGGAGCACGGCTGGAGCGCACGTCGGTGCGCGGGCCGGCCATCATCGGAGCCGGTGCGCAGCTCACGGATGCCTACATCGGTCCCTACACCGCGATCGGCGATCGCTGCGTGATCTCGCGCGCCGAGGTGGAGCACTCGATCCTGCTCTCAGGCTGCGAGGTCCGCGACCTCAACGGGCGGATGGAGTCCTCCCTGTTGGGCCACAACGTCAAGATCGGCCGGGGCGACCGCCAGCCCCGGGCCTATCGGTTCATGGTGGGCGACAACTCGGAGATCGGCATTCTCTAGGCTTGGTCAAGTAAACTTATAAGTTTACTTGCACAGGCGGTCAGAGCGCCTTCTCGCCCCAGAAGACGGCCACCGGGTTGCCGTTGAAGTCCGGCACCTCGACGTAGCCCTCGTCGCGATACAGGCCCTCGGCGTTGCCCTGCCTGGGTCCGGTGTCCAATCGCGCGATCGGGTAGCCCAGCCGCCGCGCCGTCGCCTCCAGCTCCTGCAGAAGCGCCCGGGCCACGCCCCGGCCCCGCAGCTCCGGGACGACGTACATCTTCTTGATCTCGCAGCGCTCGTCGTCAAGTCGCTTGACGCCTCCGCAGCAGACCGGGACGCCCTCGTGGTAGCCCACGACGAAGGCGCCCCCAGGCGGGCTGAGCTCGGCCGCGCCGGCCTTGGGCATCGTGTCGCCGTCGAGATCGAGGCCCTCGTACAAGACCGCGATCTCGTCGCGCATGGCCCGGGCCAGACGGCCGCCGTCGCCGTCGTCGACGCTCGCCGGCCCGAAGGTGATCTGCGCACGTGATGCCGACACGCCGGCGGCCTACTCGAGCAGGTCGGCCAGCTGGGCCTTGAGATCGGCCACCTCGGCCTCGAGCGCCGCGACGCGGGCCTCCAGCGCGCCGTTGCCACGGTGGCTGGCCTCACGCCCGCCCGCCGGTTCGTCGTAGCTGCGCTCGGTCACCTCGCCCTCGCTGACCTCGCCCACCTCGCCCACCTCGCGACCGCCCGCCGGCACGACGGGCTCATCGAAGCCGCCCACCGCGACCGGCCTGGCGGCGCTCGCCTCGCTGCCGTCGCCGCCCAGCAGCTGGCGGAAGCGGTCCTCCTTCTGACCGGGGCGCCGGCCCAGGCGCCGAGCAAAGCCCTTGTCGCCGAGCTCGCCCAGCACGCGCTCCACGTCGGCCAGCGACTCGAAGTGGGCCATCCGGTCGCTGCGCATCTTCAGCTCGCCCGGCGTCTGGGGGCCGCGCAGGAGCAGCACGCACAGGAGCGCCAGCTGTTCGCGGTCCAGGCCCAGCCCCTCCTCGGCGAGGTGGCGGTACTTGGTGGCGCGCGACCCGGCCCCACTGGCCAGGCGCGCCAGCCCGTACTTCGACAGGCGCTGAGCAGCGTCGCGGACCTGTCCCTCGTCAAAGGCCGTCACCGGGTCGCGGTTGGTCGACTGGTTGCACGCCAGCCGCAGTGCGTTGAGCGACAGCGGGTACTGGTCGGGCGTGGTCCAGCGCTTCTCGATGAGGCAGCCGAGGACGCGCTGCTCGACGTCTGTCAGCTCGCCGAAGTGCACGGCGCGAGCATAGAACAGCCCTGTCGCCGCTTCCGCTCAGCGGGTGAAGACGGTCACATCGCGGCCCTCCGGCAGCTCCCACCTGCCCGCTCGCCAGCCGATCGTGCTCCCGTCGGCCAGGCGCGCCGAGGTGTGGCCGAGCGGCGGGGTCCCCCACAGCGTGGCGTGCAACGGCCGCTCGAATTCACCCCGCCCACCCACGTCGCCCAACCCCGCCGCCACGTGCTGCGCCGGGTAGGTGACGACGATCGAGCCGGCCCGCACCCACAGCGGGATGCGCTCGATCGGCGCGGGGACGGTCACGTCGGTGCCGCCACGGACCGTCTCACCTGACCACGTCTCCACCCACTCGCCGCGTGGGAGCGGAACCTCGCGCTCGCGCATCCCCTCCTCGAGCACGGGGGCGACCCACAGCGCGGGGCCGAAGCCGTAGGCGTCGGTGACGCTCCAGCCGCGCGGGTCGCCCGGATCGGTGAGGCACAGCGGGCGCATGATCGGAACCCCCGTGCGCGCCGCGGTGAGCGCGGCGGCCCGGATGTAGGGCACGAGCTGCTCGTGCAACAGCACGTAGGCGCGGTAGAGGTCGAGCACCCGGTCGCCGTAGTTCCACGGCTCCTGGGGCATCCGGGCGTGAGCATGCATGAGCGGGGTGAAGCAGCCGAACTGCAGCCAGCGGACGAGCAGTTCGGGAGGGCATCGCTCGACGAGCTTGTGCCCCAGGTAGCCCCCGACGTCGTGGGAGAAGTTGGAGATCGCGGTGCAGGCGCCGGTGAGGGCCGAGACGACGAGCGCGCGCAACGACCAGAAGTCGGACACCTGGTCGCCGCCCCAGGTGAGCCCGGTGGCGTGCTGGCCGGTCCAGCCGCTGCGCCCGAACAGCACGCCCTCGCCGGGGTGGACCTCATCGAGGGCCCGCTGGAGACACTCGCGGTGCATCCCGCCCAGCGCCCACGCCGCCTCGGCACCGGTGCGCCCGTCGGCGAGCGTCACCCGATCGGGGATGTAGTAGCCGTCGCCGTCGTCGGCCTTGATTCCGGCCACGCCCAGGTCGAGCACCCGCTTGGCCGACTCGCGCCACCACGCCTCCGCGGCCGGGTTGGTGAAGTCCACCACCGAGCCTGTGCCCATCCACCATTTGGTGACGAGCGGCTCTCCCGAGGGCTCGGTGACGAAGTGGCCGGCGGCGGCCGCCGGGGCGTAGTTGGGCGCCGGCTGGGCGTGTAGGCGCTCGGACGCCGGCTGGGGCGGGATCTGGCCGTCGCGCGAGTCGAGGTTGACCCACGGCGTCACCCATACGACGGTACGGACCCCGTCGGCCCGCATCCGCGAGATCATCCCGCGGGCGTCGGGGAACTGGTGCGGGTTGAACGTCCAGGTGTTGTACTGCGTCGCCCACGGCGAATCGATCACGATCGCGTCCAGTGGGATCGCGTTGCGGCGAAAGCCCTCGTAGTCGTCGATCACGTCGTCCTGGTGCTCGTGGACGTCCCGGCTCTTCCAGAAGCCGTAGCCCCACTCGGGCAGCTGCATCGGGAAGCCGGTGAGGCGGCAGAGCGCGCGGAGGTTGGCCGCCGGCGTCCCAGCGCAGATGACGTCGAGCACGAGCGGGCCCGCGTGCCCCCGGGTCGACACCGAGGTCCGCTCGCCGGCGAGGTCAAAGCGGGTCCCGTTGGCGTCGGTGCGGCACCAGATCCCGTAGCCCCGGCTCGACAGCATCCACGGAACGGGAGCGCAGTCACCCTGAGGCACGCCGCCCTCGGCGAGCATCTCGGCGGGGCAGTCGGGCCCGGTGTAGCGGCGGTCGGCGCCGAGCTGGATGTCGCGCCCGGCCTGGTCGAAGCGGGCGTGGTGGCGCAGGCCCAATCCCACCAGATGCTCCTCGGCCCGGCGGTCCCAGTCCAGGCCCAGGCGCAGCGGGTGGCCGTCGGCGTGGAGTGACAGCCGGATGCGATCGGCCGCCACGACCTCGATCCGCACCTGCGCGCCCCGGCCGCCGTCGAGGCGGAAGCTCAGGCTGACGCCGCGCTCGATCTGACGCATGAGGATCGCGTGGCGGGCGCGCTGGGCGGGCGTGCGCTCCTCGTGGGCGATCACGCCTTCGGTGAACTGCACGAACTGATCGCGGATCTCCCCATCGGCCAGCCAGGCCCCGCCGGCACGCAGGAGACGGCGCCCGTCGCGGCGGATCGTGAACGCGAACGGCCGCAGCGTCACCTCGACGCGCAGACGGCCCACTTCGAGCAGCGCGGAGTCACTTTCCGTGGCAATGGACAGCTCCGGCGGCACCATGTGCCCCATGGTTCTCGCCTGAGCGGCCCAGGCATGCACCGGTTCACAGGATCGTCACAGTATGTGTGCGCCTTCTTCACGGACACGGGTGGCCGCGCCCCAATGCTGTGGGTCATGAACGAGAACAGTCGCGCCGACATGCATGTCCACTCGACGGCGTCGGAGCTGTCGAAGCTCGGGATCCAGCGGTCGCTGAGCCTCCCGGAGTGTGCCACGCCCCCCGAAGAGGTCTATGAGCTGGCCAAGCGCCGCGGCATGGACTTCGTGACGATCACCGACCACGACACCATCGAGGGCGCGCTGGCGATCGCCCACCTCCCCGGCACATTCATCTCCGAGGAGCTGACCGTGTGGTTCGCCGGGGAGCTCCAGGCGGTCCACGTCCTCTGCTACGGGATCACTCCCGATGACCACGAGTGGCTCCAGGCCCACAACGACAGCGTCGAGAACTGCGCGGCCTATCTCCAGGAGCACGAGATCACCACCGCCCTGGCCCACCCCTTCTACGCGGTCGAGGCGCCGTTGACCGCGCGCCACCGCCGCCGCCTGGCCCAGCTCTTCCCGATCTGGGAGACGCGCAACGGGTCGCGCGCCAAGGAGCTCAACCTGCCGGCGTTCGTCTACATCGAGACCCATGGCGGCACCGCCATCGGCGGCTCCGATGACCACGCTGGAATCGACATCGGCCGCACCTTCACGGAGACTCCGCGGGCCGCGACCCCGCGGGAGTTCCTTGCCCACGTGCGCGCCGGCCACGCCGAGGCCCACGGCTCCCAGGGCTCGGCGGCCAAGTGGACGCACGCGGCCATGTCGCTGGCCATCCGCAGCCTCGCGCCCTCGCAGGAGAACGGGTCCCGCCCACCCCGGCCGAACCCCGCGGCGGTGCTCCAGATCGTCGAGCGGGTCATGCGCGAGGGCGACGTGCGCCGGGGATGCGCCGGCACCGACCTCGGTCCCGACGACGCCCGCGCGCTGCTGCGCTCCTGGCTGGTGTCGATGGACCTCGGCATCGACGAGGCAACCCTGCTCGAGCTGCTTCAGGAGGGCGAGCTCAGCCACCCCGACCTCTGCCGCCGGGCGCGGCGGATCCACGAGCGCAAGCTGGCCCAGGCCGTCCACGAGATCGTGGCCGACCCCGAGGCCACCGCTCGGGAACTGGGCCGCCATGCCACCGCGCTGTTCGACGCGTGCATTCCCGCCATCCCCTACGCCGCCGCGGGCGCGTTCCTGGGGCGCGAGAAGTTCAAGCTCACACGCTCAGACGGCGATCGGCCGCGGGTCGCGCTCGTCGCCGACGGCCTGGGCGGCATGCACGGGGTGACCCACACGATCCAGCAGATCCGCGAGCGCGGCGTCCCCGGCTACGAGGTCGAGGTCATCGGTACCGACTGCGATGTGGACCGGCGCCTGAGCGCGGTGGCCGAGATCGAGATCCCCTTCTACCGGGGCCTGAAGGTCGGGGTACCCACCCTCCCGGCGATCGTCGAGACGCTGGCCGAGGGCCGCTACGACCTCGTGCACCTCACCTCCCCCGGGCCATCGGGCATCGGGGCGTGGCTACTGGCGCGGGTCCTGGACCTGCCGGTCATCGGCAGCTACCACACCGAATTGGCCGCCTACGCGGGCCTGCGCTCCGGCGCGGCCCAGCTGGAGGCAATCGCGGGAGCGGCGCTCGGCGCCTTCTACGGCGCCTGCGACGTGGTCCTGTCCCCGAGCCCGGCCAGCGATGAGCGCCTGGCCGAGCTCGGAATCGCTTCACACCGCGTCGCCCGCTGGGATCGCGGCGTCGACCTGGATCGCTTCGACCCACGCCTGCGCGACGCGGAGATGTTCGGCGGCAAGGTCAACGTCATGTACTGCGGGCGCCTCACCAAGGAGAAGGGCGTCGACCTTCTCGCCGACGCCTTCCTGCGCGCGCGTGAGGAGGATCCGCGGCTGCACCTGGTGCTGGCCGGCGGCGGCCCCGAGGAGGCGGTGTTGCGCGAACGCCTCGGCGACCACGGCACCTTCATGGGCTGGCTGTCGGGAAGTGACCTGGCCACGGCCTACGCGTCCGCCGACGCCTTCCTCTTCGCCAGCCGGACCGACACCTTCGGCCAGGTCATCCTCGAGGCCCAGGCGTCGGGACTGCCGGTGGTCGCGGTGGCCGAGGGCGGCCCGACGTCGTTGATCGCCGATGGCGAGACGGGGCTGCTGGCCGCGCCGACGCCCGAGGCCCTGGCGAGCGCGCTGCTCTCGGTGGTGCGCACGCCCGCGCTGCGCGAGCGGCTGCGCGAGACCGCGCTGGCCACCGTGCAGGAGCGCACCTGGGGCGCATCGCTGCGCCAGCTCGCGTCCGGGTACCGGTCCGCGCTGCTGCGCACCGCAGCGCCGGGACGCGCGCAGGCCGCCTAGAACGCGGTCGCGAGCGCCAGCGGGATGACCCGCTCCGCCCCGGCCTTACGCAGCTGGCCGCCGACCATGGCCAGTGTCCAGCCCGAGCCGCGGCGATCGTCGAGCAGGACGCCGGCCCCGGGCGGGGGTCTGCCGATGACGCGAAAGGCGCCGCGGACGTTGGCGGCCTGCTGCACGGCGTTGGCCATCTCCGCCTGGGGCGGGCGTGCCTCGGTCTCGCTCCAGCAGCGACAGCGCCGGCACGCCGAGCTCCGCCGCCACCTGCGTGGCCAGGCGATCGAGCAGGCTCCCGAGGCGGACCGACGGGACCGAGGTGACCCAGGCCACGTGGCCCGAGCCCGGCTCCGCGCCCGACCCCGCGCGAACCGCGTCGGCCAGCGCGGCCACGACCTCGTCCTCGAAGCCCTCGCCACGCAGGCCCCGCTGCACTGCCGGCCACCAGCCGCCGTCGCCGAAGCGCGCCAGCGCCCACCCGGGCTCGACGCGGACGTCCTCGGGGATCTTGCGCATCGAGCCCGACGCGTCGGGCGCCATCTTCTTGACCTCGAGCTCGATCGGCGCCGAGCGCAGGTGGCGGCCGGCCAGCTCCACCAGCGCCGGGTCCGGTGGCGCGCCGAAGCGGGGGGCGGTGCAGACCGCGCAGCGGCCGCAGTCCTGCGGCTCAGGATCGTCGAGCTCTGACTGCAGCACGCGCATGAGGCAGCGCCCGTCAGAGCCGAAGCCCTCCATCGCCCGCTGCTCCTCCCGGCGCAGCGCCGTGACGCGCGCGTAGCGCTCGGCGTCATAGCTCCAGTCCGAGTCCTCCGCCAGGACCCAGCGCGAGCCGTCGCGGCGCAACGCCCCCTCGACGTCGAGGATCTTGAGCATCGCCTCCAGCCGACCCCGACCGATGTTGACCACGCCGAGCAGTTCCTGGGTGCTGCGGCCTGCGTGCCCGGCGGCGCGCAGGTCGTCGAGCACCGCCGTCACGCGCTCGCGCGACGGGAACGACTGCTCGATGAAGAAGTCCTGGATCCGCCGGTCCTCGACGCCGCGCAGCAGGATCACGTCGGCGTGATCGACGCCGCGCCCGGCACGGCCGACCTGCTGGTAGTACGCCACCACCGATCCCGGCGCCTGGTAGTGCACGACGAAGGTGAGATCGGACTTGTCATAGCCCATGCCCAGCGCGCTCGTGGCGCAGATCGCCTTGACCTCGTTGGCCAGCAGGCGATCCTCGGCCGCGACGCGGTCGGTGGTGTCCTGGTCGCCGCTGTAGGCCAGCGCGCTGATGCCGCGGGCGTTGAGGAAGGCGGCCACCTGATCGGCGTCGCGCTTGGTGAGCGTGTAGACGATCCCGGAGCCGTCGAGCTCCGGCAGGTGCTCGGCCAGCCACGCCAGCCGCTGGGCGGGCCGCGGCAGGTCGACGACCTCCAGCCGCAGGCTGGTCCGCGCCAGCGGCCCGCGGTAGGCGCGCAGCGACGCGGCGTCCCCGGCCGCCAGCTGCTCGGTGACGTCGGCGACAACGCGATCGTTGGCCGTGGCGGTGGTCCCGAGCACGGCGACCCCCGCCGGCAGCAGCGCCAGCATGTCGCGCACCCGGCGGTAGTCGGGACGGAAGTCGTGGCCCCAATCAGAGATGCAGTGGGCCTCATCGATGACCAGCAGGCCCACCGAGGCGGCGAACAAGGGGAGCATCTCGTCGCGGAACCGGGGATTGTTGAGCCGTTCGGGGCTGATCAGCAGGAGATCGATGCTGCCCTGCGCCAGCAGTTCCCGGATGGAGCTCCACTCCTCGCGGTTCGTGCTGTTGATCGTGTGGGCGCGCAATCCGAGCCGCTGCGCCGCCGCGATCTGGTTGCGCATGAGCGCGAGCAGCGGGCTGACGATGAGCGTGGGCCCGGCGGGGTGGGCGGGGTCGGCCTCCCGCAGCAGCGCCGTGGCGACGAAGTACACGGCCGACTTGCCCCAGCCGGTGCGCTGCACGCACAGCACCCGTGCGCGGTCGTCGACCACGTCGCGGATCGCCTCGAGCTGCCCGGGGCGAAACGCCGCCTCCGGATCGGCGGTCAGCGTCCGCAGGCGGTCGAGCGCCGCGGCGGTCAGGGTGTCGGTGTCAACGGGGGCCACCCCTCGATAGTGGCAGCCCCGCCAGCCGGACCCGCTCAGCCGCCCCGTGTCGATAGCCTCCCGCCCCATGAGTGCCGTCGGCGAACGCAACCTCGGCCTGCTGGCGCGGCGGTCGTTCGAGCGCCGCGGCGACTACCCCGCCCTGCTGTTCGAGGGGCGCTGGCACCGCTCCGGGGAGGTGTGGGCGCGGTCTGAGCGCCTCGCCGCCGGGCTCGCCGAGCTGGGGGTGGCGCCCGGTGACCGCGTGGTGGTGTGCATGGCCAACTGCCCCGAGGTGTCGATCGCCTACCAGGCGCTGTGGCTGGCCGGAGCGGTGGTGACCCCGGCGACGTTCCTCCTGCCGGCCCCGGACCTGCGCCACGTCATCGCCAATGCCGAGGCCCGCGCGGTCATTACGACGCCGGAGTTCATCGAGAAGGTCGCCGAGGCCACCGAGGGGCTCGAGCACGTGCGCTTCGTCATCTGCACCGAGACAGCGGGCGACGGGGTGCTCGCACTCGCCGACCTGGAGCGCGCCGACCCTCGCCCCATCGTCGCGCGCTCAGACGACGACCTCGCTGCGCTGCTCTACACCGGGGGGACCACCGGTCGCGCCAAGGGCGTGATGCTCTCCCACGCCAACCTGTACTTCTCCGGCGGCCAGGCCCACGACGCCGCCCACGTGCCCGGCGTCAACCGCCAGCTCACCACGCTCCCGCTCTCACATGCCTACGGCCTGCTGGTGACGATCGCCGCGATGCACAATTCCGAGCAGGGCGTCAACGTGCTCCTGCGCTGGTTTGACCCGGCGACGTACCTGGCGCTGATCGCCGAGCACCGGCTCCAGCTCAGCGCGGTGGTGCCCACGATGCTCCAGATCCTGCTCGGTATGCCCCTGGAGGACTATGACCTCTCGACCCTCGAGTGGCTCAGCTCCGGCGGGGCGCCGCTGGCCCCCGAGGTCGAGCAGGAGTTCTGCCGCCGCGTCCCGTCGGTCTCGATCCGCCAGGGCTACGGCCTCACCGAGAGCGCGGCGCTCATCTCCACCAACCCCACCGGTGCGGTGAAGCGCGGCTCCGTGGGCTGCCCGGTGCCGGGCACCGAGGTCGAGATCCGCGATGTTGACGGCCGCCCGCTCCCCCCGGCGAGGCCGGCGAGGTGTGCGCGCGCTCGCCCGGGATCATGCAGGGGTACTGGCGCGCGCCCGAGGCGACGAGCGAGGCGCTCGAGGACGGCTGGCTGCACACCGGCGACATCGGCTACCTCGATGCTGAGGGCTACCTCTACATCGTCGACCGCAAAAAGGACCTGATCATCCGCGGCGGGTTCAACGTGTACCCGCGGGACGTGGAGGACGCGCTGGTCCAGCACCCGGCCGTGCAGATGGCGGCCGTCGTCGGGCGCCCCAGCGAGCGCCACGGCGAGGAGGTGGTGGCGTTCGTCAGCGTTGGCGTTGATGCCGAGATCACCGCCGAGGACCTCGTCGACTGGGCCCGGGAGCACATCGGCGGCTACAAGTACCCGCGCGAGGTGCACGTGGTCGACGCGATCCCGCTCACGCCGGTCGGCAAGATCGACCGCAAGGCGGTCCGCGCGCGCGTCGCCGCGACGCCGTCAGTCCACGAGCAGGTCGGCTGAGCCCAGCGACAGCCGGTCCCCGGGCTCCAGGCGACAGCGCACGACCCGCTTGCCGTTGACCCGCGTCCCGTTGGTGGAGTCCAGATCGCGCAGGACCCAGTGCCCGTCGCGGAAGCTCAGCCGGGCGTGCCGGCGTGAGACCGACGGGTGGCCCACCACCACATCGCACGCGTCATGGCGGCCGACGAGCAACTCGTCGCGCCCCCCGCTCCAGTCCAACGCCAGCAGCGGCGCCGGGTCGGCGGGGCGCGGGCGACCAAGCGCCACGGCACGCTCCAGCGCCACGATCGCGCGCTCCAACGTGGCCGACAACGCCCGGCGCGGACGGCGCAACGTCAGGTCGCCGACGAGGCCGGCAGGGTCCACCACCTCTGACCCGAAGAGCAGGTCCAGGCGCTGGATGAGCGTCTGCTGGCTGAGCAGCCCGTCGCCGTAGGCCGCGTTGAGCGTCCGTTCCATCCGGCGTCGCGCATCACCCGGGAGCAGCATCCGCTCAGTCTCGCGCTCCCGCACGCCGTTGTCCACAGGACAGGATCGGCGCGCGCGCCGCCGAAAGTCAGCTCGCATGGGGACCAATCGACTGGAGGCGTTCTCCGACGGTGTGATCGCGGTGGCGATCACGCTGCTGGTGCTGGCGATCGTCCCGCCGCCGGTCTCAACGACGGCTCATCACAGCCTCATCTACGAGCTCGGCAAGGATTGGCCCCACTACGTGGCCTATGTCATCTCGTTCCTGGCGATCGGGATCATCTGGATCAACCATCACGCGATGATCCGGCGGCTTGAGCGCGCCGATCATTCGATCCTCATCCTCAACCTGTTGCTGCTGATGACGATCGGGATCCTGCCGTTCGCCACCGACCTGATGGCGACCTACCTGCCTGCCGACCACGGCCAGAAGCTGGCCGCGGGCGTCTACGCGGGCTCGTTCCTGCTGATGTCGATCGCCTTCGCCACGCTCAACCGCCACATCCTGCTCGCGCGCGCCGACATGTTGTCCGAGGAGATCCCGCTTCAGGAGCGCCAGCGGATCCTCTCCCGCTCGGTCTCCGGGCTGGTGCCGTACCTGGTCGCCACCATCCTGGCGGCGGTCTCCGCATATGCGACCCTGGCCATCTGCGGCGCCCTCGCGGTGTTCTACGCGCTGCCCCTCGCGAGCGGCAGCGAAAGACGACACCAGTAGCATCCGGCCCTCGTGGCCGTCTCGGCATCGACATCCGCCTTCAGCGAGCTCCGCACCGTGCTCGGCGCCGACAGCGTGCTGCCGGGCGATACGCGCGAGTACCTGAGCGACTACTCAGAGACGCACAACCTGCGCGGCCGCGCCGACGCCGTGGCCCTCCCCAAGGATGCCGACGCGGTGGCCGCCACCGTCCGGTGGTGCGACGCGCACGACGTCCCGATGATCCCGCGCGGCGGGGGCACCGGCCTGGCCGGCGGCGCGGTGCCGCTCGACGGGGGCGTCGTCATCAGCCTCGAGCGCCTCACCGGGCCCGTACAGCTCGACGCGGAGCTCTGGCGCGCCCACGTCCCCGCCGGCGTGCGCACCGGCGACCTGCAACGCCGCGCCCGGGAGTCCGGGCTGCTGTATGCGCCGGACCCCGGCGCGCTCGAGCAGTCCCAGATCGGCGGCAACATCAACACCAACGCCGGCGGCCCGCATGCCTTCAAGTACGGCGTCACCGGCACGTGGGTGAGGGGCCTTGAGCTCGTGCTCGCCTCGGGTGAGCAGATCCGCATCGGCGGTCCGGTGCGCAAGGACGTGGCCGGCTATGACCTGAAGTCACTGATCGTCGGGTCCGAGGGGACGCTGGCCATCGTCACGGCGGCATGGCTCAGGCTCGTGCCCGCGCCCGACGTGGTCCTGCCGGTCGTCGCCTTCTATCCCGACGTCGAGACCGGCTGCGCCGCGCTGGCCACCGTGATGGGTTCCGGCCTCCAGCCCGCGGCGCTCGAGTATCTGGACGAGCCGTGCGTCGGGGCGGCGCTCGGCGCGTTCCCCGCCGACGCGCCCGCCGGGCCCGCCTTCATGCTCCTCGCCGAGGCCGATGGATCGGCGCAGGAAGCCGCGCGACTGCAGCAGGAACTGCTGGAGGCGATGGGCCCGGGCGCGCTGACCACCTATGCACCCGAGGAGCGCGGCGCGATCCGCGAGCTGTGGCGCTGGCGCGGCGGGGTGGGCCCGGCCGTGACCACGGCCCGCGGCGGCAAGATCTCCGAGGACATCGTCGTCCCGATGGACCACCTCGCCGAGGGAATCCTGGCCACGCGCGAGATCGGCCGGCGCCACGACCTGCCGGCGTGCAGCTGGGGTCACGCGGGCGACGGCAACCTGCACTCGACGTTCATGGTCGATCCCGAGGACGAGGCCGAGGCCGAGCGCGCGGAGGCGGCCGTCCAGGAGCTCTACGCGCTCGCCGCCTCACTGGGTGGCTCGGTGTCCGGCGAGCACGGGCTCGGAGTGGCCAAGCGCGGCGCGCTGGCGCTCCAGTGGCCCGACGCGGCGCTCGATCTGCACGAGTCGATCAAGCGCCTGTTCGACCCCAAGGGCCTGCTCAACCCGGGGAAGAAGCAGGCGCGGTCACGCGCGTGAGCGGCTCGTACGCGTCGGGCCGGCGCGTCGTCAGGAACGGGAAGAGCTCCAGCCAGTCACGGCGCTGGTCGAGGTCCAGGTCCGCGACCAGCACCGCCGGCCGGTCGCGCGGCGCCTGCACGAGCACGCGCCCGTAGGGGTCTGAGATGAAGCTCGAGCCGTAGAAGGTCAGCGGGTCCTCCACCCCGGTGCGGTTGATCGCGACCATGAAGGTGCCGTTGGCAATCCCGTTGCCCACGATCACCTGCTGCCACAGCGGCTGGGTGTCGAAGTCCGGGTGGTCGGGCTCTGAGCCGATCGCCGTCGGGTAGATGAGGACCTCGGCGCCCTCCAGCGAGTACGCGCGCGCCAGCTCCGGGAACCATTGATCCCAGCAGGTGGGCGCCCCCAGCCGGGCCTCGGCGTCGCCGGCAGGCAGCGCGATGAGGGGGAAGGCGTCGCTCCCGGGCGGGCCGGGACGGAAGTAGTGGTCCTCGTAGTAGCCCGCGGTGACGGGGATGTGCAGCTTGCGGGTGCGCGACACGAGCGTGCCGTCGGGCGCCACCACAATCGCCGTGTTGAAGCCCAGGCCGTCCTCCGCATCCGCGCGCTCATACAAGGAGGCGTGCACGTGGACGCCGGACTCGGCGGCCGCCCGGCGGGCGAAGGACACCGTCGCCCCGGACTCCAGGTCCTCGGGCTCGGCCCCCGCCACCTGCGGCCCGCCGTCGGTGACGGCGAAGTACGGCGACAGCGTGAGCTCCTGGAGGCAGACGATCGTCGCCCCCTCGCCGGCCGCCATGCGGATGCCGGCGCGCAGGGCGCCCTCGTGCTCCTCGGGATCGCCGTGCCAGCGCTCCTGGACGAGGCCGAGGCGCAGCGGCGTGCGCTCGGGCGGGCGGGTGCGCGCCGGCGAGGGCGGCGGCGGGAAGGCGGTAATCAGCTCGGGCGCGGCCTTAGGATCGGGCATCGGCCAACGGTACCTGCTGGGTGATGCAGTGGGGACCCCCGCCGCCGTAGGCGAGCACCAGCCCCGGGACCGGCACCACCTCGCGCCCGGGGTAGCAGCCGGCGATGATCTCCAGCGCCGCCGCGTCGGTGTCGGCGCCCGCCACCGGCACGATCACCCCGCCGTTGCAGATGTAGAAATTGAGATAGCTGCCCGCCACCGTCTCGCCGGCCACCATGGCGTAGGGCAGATATGGCAGCACCACCACCTGTACTCCCGAGGACACCAGTACTGAGTGGTTTTTCTGGCAGTGCTCGAAGTTCGGGTTGTCCTCGGGCACCGTCTGCAGCAGCACTTCGCCGGGCCGCGTGAAGGCGGCGATGAGGTCAACGTGGCCATCGGTGTCGCGGTCCTCGAGCAACCCCATCCCCAGCCAAACGATCGTGTCCACGCCGAGCCGGTCGCAGAGCGTAGCCTCGATCTGCTCGCGTGACAGCGACGGGTTCCGGTTGGGGTTCAGCAGGCACTGCTCGGTGGTGAGCAGCGTGCCCGCGCCATCGGTGAGGATCGAGCCGCCCTCCAGCACCATCCCCCCCTCGACCACGGGATCGCCGAGGTGCTCGGCGATCAGCCGCCCGACCGCGGCGTCGCGGTCCCACGGGGGGAACTTCTCACCCCAGGCGTTGAAGCCGAAGTGCACCGCGGTCCGCCCGGCACCGTCGTCGTCGACGACGTAGATCGGGCCGCAGTCGCGCAGCCACGAGTCGTCCAGCGGCAGCTCCACGATCTCCACCCCGGACGTGCAGGCGGCCCGCGCGTCGGCCGCATCGGCCCCGGCGTTGGCGATCATCGTCACCGGCTCGAAGGCGGCGATGGCGTTGGCCACGGCCGCATAATCCGCGCGCGCCTGGGCCATCGTCTCGCCCCACAGGTCAGCGCGGCACGGCCACCCCATCAGGGTCCGCTCGTGGAGCTCCCATTCGGCCGGCGTGCGCACTGGCGCGACAATCTACGCGCCTGGCGTCTGAGTTTGAGCGTTCCCGGCGGGACGAAGAGAACGTCAACGGCAGCAACGAAGGGGGTGCGGGCGGCCCGGGACGCTCGCGGCGGGCAGCCAGCGGACCCTGGGAGATATTCCCTATCTGACGGGGAATATCTACCAAATCCCCTGCAAAGACCCGCGTTTGCGCCCCAGCCCACCCTTTCCCAAGCCCGCCGTTGACGTGCGCCGGTACCCCGCTCAGACGCCGAGGCGATCGCCAGGCACGCTGGCCACTCACGCGGCGCTCAAGCCAAATGCAACCGGTGCGCCACCGCAGCCGCCTGCGTGCGCCCCTGGACCCCGAGCTTGGCCAGGATCCGGGAGACATGCACGCTGGCGGTCTTCTCGGCCATGTACAGGGCCGCCCCGATCTGGCGGTTGGTCGCGCCCTCGGCCAGCAGGGCCAGGACCTGCCGCTCGCGCGGGGTGAGGCCGAAGGGGTCCGCCTCGGCCTCGTCGGCGCGCCCGGCACCGTTGCCGTTGGCCGGCGCTGCCGCCCCCGAGCTCCGAGTCCCCAGGTCCAGCCGGGCGCGCTCGCCCAGCGTCCGAACCTCGCGCGCCAGCCACTCCGAGCCGAGCTCCTCCGCGGCCACCAGCGCAGCGGCTGCCGCTGTTCCCGCGCCGGCACGGTCGTCAGCCCCGATGAGCGCCTCGGCCTCGCGCCAGCGCGCGATCGCTGCCGGGTAGGGGCGCTTGAGCTCATCCCAGGCGGCCGCGGCCCGCTGCCACTCCTTGGCGGCGCTGCGGCCACGCGCTCGTGCCAGCTCGGCCTTACCCTGGGCCAGGCGTGCACGCTCCACCGGCCCGCCGTCCTGAGCGGTGGCGGCGAGGCGGTCGGCGTGCAGCCGCGCCCGGGCCAGCGCGTCACGGCGGTCGCCGGCCTCGCGCAGGTCACGCGCGCGCTGCGCGCGGTCGGCCTCGACACAGAGGCCGATGCAGCTCACCCAGGCAATCCCGGTCACGTCGTCGGTGCAGACCTCGAGCCGGTCCAGCGTCTGCTGCACCGCGGCCTGGGCCCCGGCCAGGTCCCGACGGCGCACCAGCAGGTCGGCTCGAAGCGCGCCGTAGAGGCTGATCCACTGCGGCTGGTTGGTCACGGCCACCAGATCCTGGGCGGCGTCCAGGCAGTCGGCGGCCGCGTCCTCGTCGCCGAGGCCGAGCGCCACCTCGGCGCCGATCAGCTTGCGATAGATGAAGAGCAGGCCCGCCGCGCGCGTCGGTGACGGTGAGAGCGCCTCCTGGGCGGTGCGCCAGTCACCCGCGTGGAACGCCAGCTCCGCCACCGTGAGCGTCATCCATGCGTAGCTGCGGACGTGATGGGTCGGCGTGACGTCGAGCCCCTTGCGCGCCGTGCGCAGCGCCTCCTCGGTCTGGCCGGTCTCGGCCAGCTTGTCGGCGAGGTTGGAGTACCCCGTGGCCAGGCTGTCGAAGTCGTCATTGGCGCGAGCCAGGTCGATCGCGCGCTTGAGCGAGGCGATCCCCTTCTCGACCTCGCCCAGCGACACGTAGGCCATCCCCAGGGTGTTGAGCAGCTCCGTCTCGGCCTCGTGGTCGCCCGCAGCCACCGCCACCTCCAGCGCTGCCTCGCCCTCGCTGGCGGCATGGCGGAAGCGCCCGCGGAGGTACCGGGTGCGCGCCAGCCACGCCAACAGGAGCGGGCGCTCCCCGCCGGGATCGTCCTCGGGGAGCATGTCGAGGGCCCGCTCGGCGATCTCCAGCGCCTCCTCGCCGCGGTTGAGCGTCCACGCGAGGCGAGCCTGGAGCGCCAGCAGCCCCGCATACCGGGCGGGATCCGTCTCCGGGTCGAGCTCGCGCAGGGCCTCGTTGATGAGCACCGCGCTGCGCGGCTGGTCGGCGAAGATCTGATGGGCCCGCGCAGCCATCGTCAGCAGGCGCACGTGGTCGATGCCGCCAACCTGTTCGGGGTCGTCGACGCGCGGCCACAGCTCCAGCGCGCGCTCGGTGAAGTCCGCGGCCTCGCCGTAGGCGTAGACCTTATGGGCGGCCCGCGCCGCGGCGATGAACCCGCGCAGCGCGTGAGGCTGGTCCCCGGCGGCGGCGTAATGGCCGGCGATCGCCGAGGCGCGCTCGAGCTCGCGGTCGTCGTCGGCACCGCAGCGCTGCTCGAGCTCCCGCGCCAGCGCGATGTGCAGCTCGCCCCGCTCGCCGGGCAGGAGATCGTCATACAGCGCCTCGCGCAGCAGCGCGTGGCGGAAGCCGAAGCGCCCGTCGACGCCCGCGACCAGCACCTGTTCGGCCACGGACTCGCGCAGGGCAGCCTGGAGCGCATCGCGGTCCACACCGGTGACGGCGGCCAGCATCGACTCGTCGGCGGTGCGGGCCACCGCGACCGCGCGCGCCACGCGCTGGGCATCGGGCGAGAGCCGCTCGATCCGCACCAGGAACGCGTCGCGCAGGCTCTGCGGAGCGGCGCCGCGCCCGTCGAGCCCGGCGGCCAGCAGTTCCTCGGTGAACAGCGGGTTGCCCTCGCTGCGCGTGAACAGCCGGTCCAGCAACGCCCCGTCGGGCGCGGCTCCGAGGATGTCAGTCAGCGCCTCGCCCATCTCGGCGCGGTCAAACGGCTCGAGCTGGATGCGCCGCGCGCGCTCGAGCCGTTCCAGCTCGGACAGCAGCGGCCGCAGGGGGTGACGGCGATGCAGCTCGTCCGCGCGGTAGGTGAGGATCAGGCACACGCGCTCCTGGCGCAGGGTGCGAGACAGGAACGTGGTGAAGGCCCGCGTCGAGCGGTCGGCCCAGTGCATGTCCTCCAGGATGAGGATGAGCGGAGCGGTGCTGGTGAGGCAGTCAATGAGCTCCAGCACCGCCTCGAACAGGCGGAGCTGGTCGTTGGGGGTGCGGGGCTCGTCGGCGGGGGAGGACGCGGAGTACTCCTCCAGCCCGGGGAGGATCGTGGCCAGCTGCTGGCGGCTCCCGGCGCTGAGGTCCTGCAGCGCCGGATGACGCTCGCGGACCAGGGGGCGCAGCGCGCTCAGCAGCGGCGCATAGGGCAGCTCGCCGTCGGCCTGCTCCACCCCATCGCCCCGCAGCAGAAGGATCCCTCCCGCCCCGCCGTCGCGGCCCGCCGACAGCCGGTGCTCGAGCTCGCCGACCAGGCGGGTCTTGCCGACGCCCGAGTCACCGCCGAGCAGGACGAGCGTGGGTCGGCCGTCGCTGGCCTCCCGGACGGCGAGCTCCAGCTCCGCCAGCTCGCCGACTCGTCCGACGAAGTGGTTGCTGGTCAACCGGGATGGCATGTACGAAGTATCGCCTGAGCGTGGATACGAGTTGCGAGATGCGGCGGTGGTCGCCGCGCGCGCGCTCGACGGCGCGCTGGAGATCCCTAGTGTGGCTCTCCGCGATGATGGCAGTGAGTTGGGGGTGCATGGCCCTGGCCTTCTGATCGTTGACACCGTGCATCTCAGAATGGACTGAGGCGCTCGCGCGCACATCGGCAGATCGGAGCGGATTCAGGGCCGCCACCCCTTACGGCCTGAGGCGGGCCCCCTTATGAGCGCCGGCGGCCGCGCGAGAACCGGGCCTCGGGCATGAACGCGCGCGCGTTGATCACGTCGAGCTCGCGCAGCCGGAGGCGAAGCGGATCGTCATGGGAGGCGCCGCTCGGGGTCTCGGTGAGCGTGCGCGTCGAGCGATCGCGGGCCAGCGAGTCGGCCACCAGGAGCTCCTGTGTCTCCTCGGCGTCGCCGCCGCTCACTCCCCATCGGTCCGGCGGCAGGTACCAGAGCTCCGCCTCGTCGTGCTGGCCGCACAGGGCCCGGGCCAGCGGGTACTGCGCGGGGTGGTAGAGGACGACCACGCGCAGCCGGCCCGGCAGCCGCAGCCTCCGGGCCTGGCGCATCGGGGCGGCGTTGCGCAGCCATGACGGCGCGCGCCGCCGGGACGCCTCCAGCGCCACCACCCGCGGGATCGAGAGCAGGCTGCGCGCATGGTCCTCGCGCTCGAAGCCCTCGAGGGGGCCGGGGAGCAGCAGGAGCGCCATCGACTCGTCCTCGACGAGCGCCATCAGGACGGCGGGGCCAGGTTCGGCCCCTTGGGCGCCACCTTCAGGGCCGCCAGCATCACCGCGTTGGCCAGCGCCACCTCAGCCTTACCGTGGCGCCTGCCTGACACTGTGACGGTCACGTAGCTGCCACCCTTGCTCTGAGTGCCGTTGGTGGCGAAGATCATTCGCTGCGCCGGGATCCACGCGGCGTTGATGCCGGCGCTGGTATCGAGCGCCTGGGGGATCTGCGCCGCCTGATGGTGGGCGCTCGGACCGTAGGCCTGGTCCTGGTGGACCTGGGTGGTGTCCCACTGCGCCCATGCCTGGGCGGATTGCTGGGCGACGAGGTCCAGGCGCGTCCCCGCCCCGCGCAGCAGGCACTCCACGTTGCCGGGGTCGTGGTCGGCGATCCTCAACGACACCGCACGTCCGAGCGAGGAGGCCGCGGCCGCCCGCGCGCCGGCGCAGACCACCTGCGCCGCGTTCTTGGGGGCCGCCGTCGAGGTGCTCGACGAGCTCGAACCGCCACCGCACCCGGCGGCGACGCCGCAGCACACGAACGTCACCACGGCCGCCCGGACCTGCACGGCACCGCCAGATCTAAGAGCTCTGCCCGCCGTCGTCCGCCTCACGTGCCGCCGTGGCGGCCTCCGTCCCCGGCCCTCCGGCACTCGGAGCGCTCGAGGCTCCGTTGGCCGACGGCATGTCCTCGCCCGCGCTCAGCGGGCTCAGCGGCGAGCGCGTGGCGGCCGAAGCCTCCGCCGCGGTGACGTTGCGCGGATGGTGGCACGCCGTGACATGACCGCCCGCGTACTCGGCCAGCGGGGGCTCGACGGCGCCGCAGATCTCGGTGGCGTGGGGGCAGCGAGTGTGGAAGCGGCAGCCGGATGGTGGGTTGATCGGGTTCGGCGGCTCGCCGCCGAGGACGTTGCGCTCCCGCCGGCTGTTCTCCTCGGGGTCCGGGATGGGAATGGCCTCGAGCAGCGCCTCGGTGTAGGGGTGCATCGGCTTGGTGTAGAGCTCCCTGGCCGGCGAGACCTCCATCAGCTTGCCCAGGTACATGACCGCGATCTTGTCCGAGACGTGGCGGACCACTGACAGGTCGTGGGCGATGAACACGTAGGAGAGGCCCATGTCATCCTGGAGGTCGTCCAGGAGATTGACCACCTGCGCCTGGATCGAGACGTCGAGCGCCGAGACCGGCTCGTCGAGCACGATCAGCTGCGGATCCACGGCCAGGGCCCGGGCGATGCCGATACGCTGGCGCTGGCCGCCGGAGAACTCGTGGGGGAACCGGTTGATGTGCTCGGGGTTCAGCCCCACGCGCTCGAGCAGATCACGCACGCGGGCCTCCACCTTGCCGCCCTCCATCCCGTGCAGGCGCAACGGAGTCCCGATGATCTGCCCGACCCGCTTGCGCGGGTTCAGTGACGAGACCGGGTCCTGGAAGACGAGTTGCACCTCCCGGCGCATCGGATCAAGCTGCTTGCGGTTGAGATGCGTGATGTCCTGCCCGCGATAGCGGATCGCGCCGTCGGTGGGCTCGAGCAGGCGCACGAAGCAGCGCGCCAGAGTGCTCTTGCCGCAGCCCGACTCGCCCACCACGCCCAAGGTCTCGCCCTCTTCGAGGCGCAGCGACACGTCGTCGACGGCATGCACGTGGCCGACGGTGCGGTCGATGAGCACCCCTTGCTTGATCGGGAAGTAGAGCTGGACGTGGTCGGCCTCCAGCATCGGCACTCCGGCCTTGGCCTTGGTCGCGCGCCCGGGCTCGGGCGCGGCGGTGGTGCTGTCCTCGCTCACGCCGTCACTGGTCCCTGGCTGAGCCCGATGCGGCCGTCCTCGACCTCGCGGCGTGTGCGCTTCGCGGCGACGTCGAGCCAGCATCGGTCGAGATGATCGGGATCGTCGCTCACGTGCGACTCGAGCGGCGGCACCTCCCCGCACTTGTCGAACGCGTGCGGGCAGCGGGGCCGAAAGTGGCAGCCGGTGGGCGCGTTGACCAGCGACGGAGGCTGGCCGGGGATGGCCGGGAGCCGATGGGGTGGCTCGCGGTCCATGCGCGTCACCGAGCCGAGCAGGCCCCAGGTGTAGGGGTGCTGGGGGTCGTAGAAGATCTCGTTGAGGGTGCCCTGCTCGACGACGCGGCCGGAGTACATGACCACGACGCGATCGGCGATGTCAGCCACGACCCCGAGGTCGTGCGTGACGAAGATGACACCGCTGTCACTCTCGCGGCTAAGCACGCGGATCTCCTCCAGGATCTGGGCCTGGATGGTCACGTCGAGAGCGGTGGTCGGCTCATCGGCGATGAGCACGCTGGGCGACAGGGACAGCGCCATCGCGATCATCGCGCGCTGGCGCATGCCGCCGGAGAACTCGTGCGGGTAGGCCCGCGCGCGCTCGGCGGCCCGGGGGATCCCGACGCGCTCCATCAGCTGCACGGTGCGATCCAGGGCTGCGGCCTTGGAGACCTTCTCGTGGGCGCGGATCTGCTCCACGATCTGGTCGCCGATCCGGTGCACGGGACTCAGCGACGAGATCGGGTCCTGGAAGATCATCGCGATCTCCTCGCCGCGAATGTGCTGAAGCTCGTCCTCGGACGCGGTGACGAGTTCGCGACCGCCCAGACGTGCCGACCCGCCGAACCGCGAGTTGGGCCCGCGGGTCAGTCCCATCAGCGTCATCGCGGTCACGGACTTTCCCGATCCCGATTCGCCCACGATGGCCACGACCTCGCCGCGATCGAGCGTGAACGAGACGCCGTCGACGGCCCGCACGACGCCGTCCTCAGTCACGAACGACACCTGCAGGCCATCCACCTCGAGCAGGTGCTCGGCCATCAGTGGTGATCTCCGCGAGCAGTCACGGTCAGCCGGTGAGCCGGACCCGGGGGTCGAGCATGGCGTAGAGAACGTCGACGATCGCGCCGAAGGCGACGACGAAGAACGCGGTGAAGATCGCGCCGACCAGGATCGGGGGAACGTCGAGGTTGCCGATCGCGCTCGCTTCGTACTGCCCGATGCCGGGAAGGTTGAACACGGTCTCGGTGACCAGGGCGGCGCCGCCCAGCAACAGCGCGAAGTCGAGGCCGAACAGGGTCACGATCGGCATCAGCGAGTTGCGCAGGACGTAGCGTCTGAACACCTGGCGCTGCGACAGGCCCTTCGCCCGTGCCGTCCGCACGTAGTCCTGGTTGACGGTGTCGAGCAGATTTGAGCGCAGGACACGTGAGTAGAACCCGATGCTCAGGACCGCGATCGAGATCCAGGGGAGGATGAGATGGTAGGCCCATTGGGTCGGGCTGGTGGTGAAGTTCGTATACCCGGTGTTCGGGAACACGGCCCACTTGTAGGCGAACAGATAGAGCAGGAGCGCGGCTAAGAGGAAGATCGGGACCGAGACACCGACGATCGCGGCCACCATCACCGCGCGGTCGGTCAATCGGCCGACCCTGAGCGCGCTGATGGAACCGAGCAGGACGGACATCACCAACCAGATGATCGCGGCCGGTACAACCAGCGACAGGGTCACCGGAAACCTCGATTTGAACTGGTCCACGACGTTGAGATCGTTCTGGTAGTCGATCACCTGGCCGGTGAAGATCAGCTTCATCGTGTTGGCGTACTGGACGTAGAACGGCTTGTCGAGGTCAAACTTCTTGGCGACCTGGTCGACCGTCGTCTGGTTGGCACTGCGTCCCGCGATGGCCCGCGCCGGGTTGTAGTTGGGGATCAGTTCGAAGAAGCTGAACACCAGGAACGAGGTGGCGAGAAGAAGCGCGATCGCAGACAGCGAGCGCCGGACGATGAAGCGGCCCATCAGGTTTTGATCCGGACCTGCGCGCGCGGGTCAAGCGCGTCGCGCACGCCGTCGCCGACGATGTTGATGCTGAGGACGGTGAGCACCAGCATCGCCCCCGGGATCAGCGAGAAGGTCGGAGTGGTCGAGATGTACGGCAGACCGTCGGAGATCAGCGTTCCCCAGGACGCGTTGGGGGCCTGCACGCCCGCCCCCAGGAAGGAGAGATAGGACTCGAGCAGGATCGCGTTGGCGAGCATGATCGGCACGAACACCGTGATCGTGGACGCGGCGTTGGGCAGGATCTCGGAGAACATGATCCGCGACGGGCTGATCCCCACCACGCGCGCGGCGTCGACGAAGTCCATCTCACGCAGGCGCAGGACCTCACCCCGGATCGGCTTCCCCAGGTAGGGGACATAGATCCCCCCGATGATCAGGGTCGGGATGAGGAGCGAGTTCCCCTTGATGGGGCCGATCCCGCCGAAGGCGAGGGCGGTGCCCACGACCACGCCGAGGATCACCGGCGGGAAGGACCACACCAGCTCCATCAGCCATCTGAGCACGCCGTCGACCGGACCCCGCAGATAGCCGGACACAAGCCCGACCAGCGTCCCGAAGAAGATGATGATGAGCGTGGCGACCCCGCCGATGAGCAGCGACGTGCGACCGCCGTACAGCAGGCGGACGGCCAGGTCGCGGCCGTTGGTGTCCGCTCCGAAGAAGTAATGGCGGGTGAACGTGGGCCCGACCGGCACGCCGTCGAGCGACACGACGTTCTCCGAGTGCCCACGGACGTTGATCGTGCCCGTCACGTTGTTGGTGTTGGGCCCGATCTGGGCGACGTCGTGCGCGTAGACCGGCGCCAGCAGGCACATCGCCACCAGCACGATGAACAGCCCCAGGAAGGCGAGCGCCACCTTGTTGCGGCGCAGCCGTCGGCCCGCCAGTCGCCACGGCCCGATCGCCGGGGCGTGGCGTCCCTCTGACCAGGCGTCCCCGGGGGGCGCCTCAGCGACGAGCAGGCCTGCGCCCGAGTCAAGGTGCGTCAGACCCGGTCCCTCCGGGTTGGCGTCCGGATCACCAGATCGGGTAAACGGATCGAGAGCCATGGGGTCGGGTCGTGGGGAGCTTACCGCCGGATACCGGCGAGCGGGGCCGGGAGACGCCACACACGGTGGCGCCTCCCGACCGATCGCCCGTTGTTACTTGAGCTGCAGACTGGTCAGGTCAGTCAGATACTCGACGGACATGACGCCCGCGTTGAAGTTCAACCTGTTCGAGTAGAACTTCGCCTTGGCCTCGTGGCCGTAGGCGTCGTAGTACGCGTGGTTGACTGCGTAGGCATCGAGCGCGGCCCACTGGCTCGCCACGCTCGGCGTCGCCTTCTGACTCAGCGACGCGATCTGCTGGTTGTAATGCGGGTCATTGACGTAGCCGTAGTTCAGTGACGACCCGGCGTTGCCGGCGAACAGCTGCATGAAGTCCCACGGCTCCGGGAAGTCCTGGTTCCAGTCGCCGAAGCCCATCTGCGCCTTCAGGGTGGGAGCCCCGATCGTGGTGAAGTACACGCCGGAGTTGACCACCTTCTCGGTCGCCTTGAACCCGAGCGAGTTCAGGACGCCGGCGAAGTAGTCCAGGTACTGGCGGCGGGGGCTGCGCTCCTCGCCGTAGACCGTGACCGGCTGGCCGATCATCCCGGACTTCTGCATGAGTTGCTTGGCCAGCGTCATGTTCGGCGGCCCGTTGGGGTTGTGGAACGGGCAGCTCGACGGGCTGGAGTGGCCGGGGATCCCGAACGGGATCAGGTGGCAGTCCGGCGTCATGAACCCGCTGTCAAGCCGTGACAGCGCCCGCATGTCCGTCGCGGCCAGCACGGCCTGACGGGCGTCGAGGTTGTTGAACGGCTTCTTATCGACGTTGAACCAGAAGTACCAGCTGGAGTTCAGCGGGATCGCCTGGTAGCGGTCGGCCGCCGAGGTCTTGATCTTCTCAAGGATCGACGGGGGGAGCGTGTCGCCGGGATCAAACACGTCGGCCTGGTTGTTGAGCACCTGCTCGGCGTTGGCCAGGACGTTGGAGTTGACGTTGTAGACGATCTTGGCGGCATGACCCTTGGGCAGGCCGGGAACGTCGAACTTCGGGTTCTGCGCGAGCACGTACTGATGTTCGGGGTTGATGCTGCTCCACATGTACGGGCCGTCACCGATGGTGCCCTTGGAGGCCAGGTTCTTGGCCGGGGTGTTGGGCGGAACCGGAGCGGTACCCGGCAGGGCGAAGATGTCGACGATCGGCGAGAACGGCGCCACCAGGTGGACGGTGAGCGTGCCCTTGGTGTCGTCGGCCGTGACGCCCGAGATGGTCTTGGCCTTGCCCTTGGCGTAGGCGTCGGCGCCCTTGATGTAGCCGCTGATGAACGAGGCCGCCTGCCATGGGATCTTCAGGTCGCGCTCAAGCGCGGTGATCACATCCGAGGCCTTGATCGCCGTGCCGTCGGAGTAATGCAGGTTCGGACGCAGCGTGAAGGTGTAGGTCTTGCCGCCGTCCGAGGCCTCGGGCAGGCCGGTCGCCAGGGCGGGGATGATCGTGCTGCCGCCGGCGCCCTCGACGCCGCGCTTGAAGGTCAGCAGCGGGGTGTCGATCACCGATTCGAGCTCGTTGCCCTGGGTGGTGAAGTCAAGGCCCGGGTCAGCCGACAGCGGCGGCGTGCCCGAGTCGATGGTGATGGTGCCGCCTTCCTTGCCACCGGACGTGCCGGTGCTGGCGCCCGTGCTCGTGCCGGAGCTGCTGCCGGTGGCGGCCGGAGCCGCCGAGCTGCTCGAGGACGAGTTACTGCCACCGCAGGCGGCGATTGCGCCTGCGGCAAATACCGCGAGCAGCCCCGCTGCCCACGGCCTGACGTATCTACTCACTGATCCTCCTCCAGAGGTCGTGTTCCCAGAGCGCACAGCGTAATCCCATCGGAGCTCTGATGCGAGTGGGTGGTCGCAGCCGGTACCGACGCCTAATCAATGCTCAACAACGATGCCCGGACCTCCTGACCAGAACCTGACCGTCTCCTGACGAGGGATTCCCGTGCAATCCGGGTACTTACTCGCCGGTAGTCCAATGCGCCACTTACCGGGGCGCTGGACACGGAGGAAGCGACGAATGGGATTCGCAAGCAGGTCATGCAATCGACACCGCGCCCGATGCCGTACGCGGGTGGGGCGCGGCGTTGAGCGCGCGCTCGTCGCTGCGGTGACCGGCAACGGGGTCAGTCGATCGTCAGCACGGCCTTGCCGGCCACGCGGCGGTCCAGCAGCGCCTGGATGGCCCCGGCCGCCTCGGTCCACGACGTCGTGACGTCGATCTGCGGGTCAAGCCGCCCGGCGACCACCAGGTCGGCCAGGCGCCGCAGGTCAGCCGGCGCCGACCGCGTGTGCTCGACCTCATCGAAGATGTAGAGGCCGTGCAGCTGAGCCCCCGGCGCCCGCGAGAACAGCTCGCGCGTGGGGAAGCTGACCGGCTCGGTGACGGTGGCACCAAAGCTGATCACGCGGCCCCGCGGCGCGACGCGCTGCAGCGCCGCCCCCAGCACCGGTCCCCCGATCGCGTCCAGGATGACGTCAAACGTGTCCCCGCTCGCGCTGAGCTCGGGCAGGACCTCGTCGGCGCCGAGCTCGGTGAGGCCCTCGCTGCGGCGGGCGACCGCTGTGACGTGCGCCCCGGCGAGCTTGGCGAGTTGGATGGCAAAGCGCCCCACCCCACCGCTGGCGCCGGTGATCAGCACCCGCTTGCCCACGACGTAGCCGCCGATCTCGAGCCCCCGGAGCGCCGTGAGGCCCGCCACCGGCAGGGTCGCGGCCTGCTCGAAGGAGATCCCGTCGGGCAGCTCGGACAGGAACTCGGTGGGCACCGCGACCCGCTCGGCCCAGGCGCCGACCTGCATGAGGCCCACCACGCGCGCTCCCGCCTTGGGGCCGCTGCCGTCGGTGGCCGACCAGCTGACCGTGCCGGCCAGGTCCCACCCGGCGATCGTCCCCGCCTCCATGCGCTCCAGCCGGCGGACCTCGCCGCGGTTGAGGCTGACCGCCTCGACCGAGACGACCGCGTGGTCCGGGCCGGGCTCGGGATCGGTGACCTCCGCCAGCTCGGCGTACGGGGGGTCCTGGCGGGAGACGAGCGCGAGCATCGGGTCGGTCGCCGATACTACGCGGCCGTGGACGCCTTCACCGCCCTGTCGGCACAGCTGCGCGGAACCGTGCCCGACGGCCTGCGCGAGCTCTCGGACGAGGAGCTCGCCGATCTGGCCGCCGCCGTCGCCGACGCCCGCCACCGCCAGGCGGCCGCGCTGGCCGAGGCCGGCGAGCGCGCCCTGAGTCACATCCCGCGGTTGTTGCGCGGCCCCGTCAGGCGCATCGTCGGATGAGCCGGGCCGCTGATCTGCTCCAGTCAAACGCCGAGGTGATGAAGCTGGCCCGGCTGCTGGACCGCGAGCCCGGCCAGCTCGCCTACCTCGAGCGCCTGCCGCCGGCTGAGCTGCGCGCCCTGCGCGACAGCGTCACCGAGACCCTCTACGACGCTCACGGGAGCGCGCTCGGGCGCCTGGCCGGGGCCAGCCGGGTCCTCCCGTCGGGCCTGACGGCCACCATCGGCCAGCGCGCGTTCGGACCGCTCCTGTCGGCCCGCCTGGCGGGTCTGCTCGACACCGACAAGGCCGTCGACGTGGCCACGAAGCTCCCGCCGCCGTTCCTGGCCGACGTGGCCACCGAACTGGACCCGCGGCGCGCATCGGACCTCATCGCCTCGATCGCACCCGCCCTCATCGGGCAGGTCACCGCGGAGCTCGTGGCGCGACGTGAGTACGTGACGATGGGCCGCTTCGTGGGCCACCTCGGCGATGAGGCGATCGCCGCGGCGGTGGCCACGATGGACGACGAGGCCGTGCTCCAGGTCGCGTTCGTGCTCGAGGACAAGTCCCACCTCAGCCGCCTGTTCGCCAAGCTGCCCAAGGGCCGGTCGGCCGGCATCGTCGCGGCGGCCGCGGACGAGGGGCTATGGATCGAAGCGCTTGACCTTCTCAACCACCTCGACAAGCGCCAGCGCCATGAGATGGTCCACGCCGCGCTGGGCCTCGGCGAGGAGGCTCAGGAGGCGATCCTCGACACGATCATCGCGCATGACCTCACCGACGAGGTCAGGCTCATTGCCGAGCACGACGACTCGATCGAGGACCGCCTCGCCGAGCGTCTTCGTCAGAACGGCTAGGGCGTGTAGTCAGAGCTCCGGCACGGCGTCCCGCCGCACACGTTGGTCACGGCCCCCGTGGGGGTCAGGAAGTCCGAGATCTGCTGCTGGGCCGCGGGCGTGTTGCGCGGATCCTCGTGCGGGTCCTGCTCATCGCCCGTGGTCGTCTCCGCCGGCGGGGTGTTGGTGAGCGGCGGCGGCGAGGTGTGGCCGGGGCCGCTGTCCCAGACCTCGACTGCCGATCCGTTGAACGGGAAGCCCTTGATCATGGGGATCCCGTAGAACAGGTTGCGGTCCTGCGCGCGGTTGGTGCTCAGGTCCAGCGCCGGCTCATACGCCGAGGCACCCACCGTCCGGGCCTCGATGGCGCCCGCGTACATCGACACCTGATGGTCTCCGTAGGCGAGCTGCATGAGCACCTGATGCGACGGGGTGTCGGGCAGTGGATGCGTCGTCATCTGCTCGGCGTAGCCGTCGGGCTCGCCGCGGTCCCACAGCTGCTGCATAAGATCCAGCAGCAGCGGATGCAACGACGGGTCGGGGTAGGCCGCGTAGAGCAGGGTGCCGAACGGTGCGAAGTCCGTGCTGCGCTGCACGAGCACGTTGGCGTAATCGATCCCGGTCACGCCCAGCACCGCGTGACGGAAGTCGGGTGACAGCGCGGTGAGCATGCCGCCCTCGATCCCGCCCTGGCTGTTGCCGTCGTAGTACAGGTTGGAGGTCTCGATCACGGGGCGCCCAAGCTGCTGGAAGGCGGCGTTGGAGGCCAGGCCGCCGGCGTTGAGCATCGCGCGCCCCAGGTACAGCATGTTGAGCGCCCCCTGCTGCAGGCGGTCGATGACCGCTCCGAACAGGTTGAGGTTGCCCAGGGCAGCGGCGTCGTTGAGCGTGTCGTCGTTGGCCAGGCCCCAGAATGGCGTCGAGCAGATCACGATGTTGTGACCGGTGGCCAGCGCCTCGATCGGCCCCGCCGTGACCTCGTCCGCGGACCCCAGCAGCCCGTGTCCGTAGAGCGAGATCCGCGCCGGAGTCAGAGCGGTGGCGGTGCTGGGCACCACGCACTCGAACGTCGTGCTCGCGACGTTGCCCGCGATCTGTGTCGGCGTGGCGTCGGGCTTGGACGAGCTGTAGTGGAAGCCCGGCTGTGCCGACGCACCGCAGACGACCAGGTAGCAGGGAACCTGGAGGGTCCCGTCGACCTGGGTGAGGGCCGCGCCCGTCGAGGAGACGAGCGGCTTGGTGTCGGTCACCGCGAACGCCGGCGCGTGGCCGGAGTCGACGGAGTCGGCGAGGTTGGTGTCGCCGAGCTGCGCGAAGGCGTCGTTGCGGATAGCGAGCATCGGCCCGGTCAGGCTCTGGCGCGAGTCGACGGTGAAGTTCCACGCCTCGTAGAGGCTCTTGTTCAGGGCGATCCCGGCGCGCTTGAGCGCCTTGAAGATCAGCGCGTAGCGCGCCGCCTGGGGGCGCTCGGCCTTGGGCAGCTTGCCGCCGTCGCGCAGGAGCGCGAACCACTTCGGAGCCGGAATGACCTTGCCCGACTTCATGCGCAGGTTGCGCAGCGCGACCACGAAGGTGTGGCCCTCGGCGAGGAGCTTGGCCGGATGGATCATCAGATCGGTACTACCGGCGCTCTTGGCGAGAACGTCGAGCTCGGCCCAGATGAGCTGGCGCTTGCCGGTGGCCTGGTCGATGAGGACGACCGGCTGGCGCTTGGCCAGCGACTGGGCGATGTTGGTGATGGGGGCCACACCCGTCCGCTTGAGCGCGGCGGCGTTGTCAAGACCGGGAACGTGGAGCACGATCGTGCTGCCGGGGCTGAACCCGTCGTTGCGATCCCAGGCCGCGGTCCGGATCCGTACGCCCTTGGTGTTGACCGGCATCGCCGACGCCGGGAGGTTGACGCGAAGCTTCGTGGCGCTCGTGCGGTCGAGCCGCGTCAGGCGGTTGTCCGGGTACGGGAACAGGCATGGCTGTGTCGAGTACGGCTGGCACGACGCCCCCGGGGCCTTGGCCAGAGCGGGCGCGGCGCCGGCCGCGAGGACGGCCGCGGCAGCCGCGGTCACGGCCGATAGAAGGGCGGTCCGGGCCCACGGTCCGAAACCCGGGCGCGCGCAGCGCGCAGCTAAACGGTCAGCCATCGTCAACGTCCTCTCTCGTCTGCCTCCGCGGGGCCGTCCGGCCCCACAGTTCACGCTTGAGCGGGGTGCAGACTAATCGCTGGCGCGGCCGGGGGCATGTCCACCGACGGCCACGGAGGAGCCGGACGTCCCAGCAGGTAGCCCTGGATGAGGGTCACGCCGAGGCGGCGGAGCGTGTCGAGCTCGGCCTCGGTCTCCACACCCTCGGCGATGAGGTGCCCGCCCGTCTGGCATACGTAGCTGAGCATCGCGGAGACGAGCGCGCCGCGGTCGGGGTCTGAGTCGATGCCGCTGATCAGCGAGCGGTCCAGCTTGAGGTAGGTGGGGCGCACCGTGGTGATCTGGCGCAGCCCCGAGTACCCGGCGCCCATGTCGTCGACGGCGAAGTTGAGCCCCTCGCCGATGAGGCGCTCGATCTCGGCGACCACGCCGGGGGTGTCCTCCAGCAGGCTGTTCTCGGTGACCTCGAGGATGAGGCGATCGAGGTGCGGCGTCTCGCGCAGCAGCTCGCTCGTGCGCGGGTCCAGCAGCAACGGCCCGGACAGGTTCACGCTCAGGCGCGTCCCCTGCGGAAGGTCGCCCAGCAGCTTCAGGCCGGCCCGCAGGCAGGCGAGCTCGAGCCGGTCGCGCACGGCGAACTCGTCGGCGAGGGCGAACCAGTGCAGCGGGTTGGAGCTCGAGCCCAGGCGGAAGCGAGCGAGCGCCTCGTAGGCGTGCACGGTGCACTCGGGCACCGACACGATCGGCTGCACCGCCATCTCCAGCCCCTCACCGCCGATGAGCCGCTCCAGCGCGTCGTGCGCCCCGCCGGGGCCGCGCCCGGCGATCGGGTCGCCGGCATAGACGGAGAGCTGGCTGATCCCGGTCCGCTTGGCCACCCGCAACGCCACGTCCACGGCGCGCAGCAGCGACTCCGCGTCCTCTCCGTCGCGCGGGAACAGCGCCATGCCGATCGAGGCGTTCAGCGACGGACCGCTGTCGGGCCTGGCGACGATGTCGGCCAGCATCCGGCGGGCGACCTGCTCGGGCTCGGGGCCGGTGAGGATGACGGCGAACTCGTCGCCGCCGAGGCGTCCGACGACGCCGCTGTCCCCGGCCACCCGCGCCAGGTGCTCGCCCACCCGCCGCAGGGCGCCGTCCCCGGCGGCGTGGCCGGCGGACTTGTTGATGGCGCCGAAGTTGTCGAGGTCGAGCAGGAAGACCGCGCCGACGCAGCCACCGGCCAGGAAGGCGTCGAGCGCGCGGCGAAACGCGGCTCGGTTGAGCGCCCCGGTGAGGCCGTCGTGATCGGCGTCGTGGCGCGCCTTGTCGAGCATCGCCCGGAGCTCCTGGGTGACGCGCCCGCACACAAGCAGCAGCGTGATCGCGGCCAGACAGACGGCCCCGTAGGTCAGGGTGATCTGCCCATGGCGCACGATCGGGAGCGCCAGCGAGGCCAGCAGCATCGCGCGGCCGATCCAGAACACGCGGCCACCGCGGGCCAGCACGCCGCACGCCACCGCCACCAGCCACAGCAGCCACAGGGTGGTGATGCGCTCCGGGCCCAGCCCCACGATCAGGATGGCCGACACGGGGGCCAGCGACTCCTCGATCTTGACCCATTCGGCGCGTGGAGCGACGAGCTGCACGAGCGCGGTGGCGAAGATGATCGCGAAGCCGATGAGCACCAGCACCGGGTGGTTGGGGTGGCGATGCGTGACGGGCGTATCGGCGACGGCGATGAGCGCGCCGGAGACGGCGAGGGTGGCCCGCGCGACGGCCGCCGAGCGTCGCGCGCGGCGCAGCCCAACGGGCATCTCCACCTTCGGGTGCATTGATGGGTCATCGGCAGGGCCGCCCCGATATTTGAGCGCCGCGGACTATGTTCAGAGAGATGCCTGAACTTCACGAGCGGCGCCGCGTCGGCGCCGGGGACGCGGAGCTCGGGGGTGGGATCAGTCGCGGTCTCGTGCTGCTGCTGGCGACCGCCTGCGGGACCGCTGCCGCCAACCTCTACTACGCCCAGCCACTGCTGCACACCCTGGCCGGCGCCTTCGGCGTCTCCAACGGGACCGCCGGCCTGCTCATCACGATCAGCCAGCTCGGCTACGTGGTGGGACTGGCGCTGCTGGTCCCGCTCGGCGACCTGCACGAGCGCCGCGGGCTGATCAGCGGGACCATGGTCGTCACCGCCGCCGCCCTGGCCCTCTCCGCCGCCGCGCCCGCCTTCGCGGTGCTGGGCGGAGCCATGGCCGTGGTCGGCCTGACCTCGGTGGTGGCCCAGATCGTCGTCCCGATGAGCTCGTCGCTGTCGGCCGAGCACGAGCGCGGGTCCGTGGTGGGCACCGTGATGAGCGGCCTGCTCATCGGGATCCTGCTCGCGCGCACGATCAGCGGCCTGATCGCCGCGGCGGCGGGCTGGAGGGTCGTCTTCTGGTTCGCCGCGGCGGCGATGGTGGTCCTCGCCGTCACCCTGCGCCGCGTGCTGCCCCGCATCCCCCCGACCACCGACCTCTCCTACGGCGGGCTGCTGCGGTCGGTCGCGTCACTCGTGCGCGAGGAGCCCATCCTGCGCCAGCGCATGATGGTGGGCGCGCTCACGTTCGGGTGCTTCAGCATCCTGTGGACGTCGCTGGCCTTCCTGCTCTCGGGCGCGCCGTATCGCTACGGCAACGGGGTGATCGGGCTGTTCGGGCTGGTGGGCGTCGTGGGCGCGCTGGCGGCCTCGGGCGCAGGCCGCCTGGCCGATCGCGGCCACAACGGCCGTGCCACCTCGGTCTCGATCATCATCATGCTCGCCAGCTGGGGCGTGATGGCGCTGGGCAAGAGCTCGGTGCTCGCACTCATCGCGGGGATCGCGGTCCTCGACCTCGGCGTCCAGGGCATCCACATCTCCAACCAGAGCGCGATCTACGCGCTGGCCCCCGAGGCCCGCAGCCGGCTGACGACCGCCTACATGGTGGCCTACTTCCTCGGCGGCGCAGCCCTGTCGGCGATCACCTCGTCGCTGTATGGCTCAGACGGCTGGGGCGGCGTCTGCATGCTGGGCGGGGCCACCGCGCTGCTCGCCCTCGTGGTGTGGGCCGTCACCGAGGCGGCGGCGCGCCGGCGCCCGGACCCGGCACACGCGGCCGTATAGTCCACAGCTCGCGTGATCTGGGAGGACACGATCGCAAGCGGGCAGGCGTGAGCGCCAACGGCGCCAACGCTACGGCTGTCGACGGCCAGCGGAGCATCAACGTCGTCTTCGTCGGGCTGATGCTGGTGCTGCTGATGGCGGCGCTGGACCAGACGATCGTGTCCACCGCGCTGCCGACGATCGTCGGTGATTTCGGCGGCCTGAGCCACATCTCATGGGTGGTGACCGCCTATCTGCTGGCCCAGACCGCGGTCACCCCGGTCTACGGCAAGCTCGGCGATCTCTACGGGCGCAAGATCGTCCTCCAGGTGGCGCTGGTGGTGTTCTTGATCGGGTCGGCGCTGTGCGGCGCCGCTCAGTCCCTGACCCAGCTGATCGCGTTCCGTGCGCTCCAGGGACTCGGCGGCGGGGGGCTGCTGGTGGGCACCATGGCGGCGATCGGCGACGTCGTGCCTCCGCGCGACCGCGGCCGCTACCAGGGACTGTTCGGTGCCGTCTTCGGACTGGCCAGCGTGATCGGACCGCTGCTCGGCGGCTTCTTCACCACCACCTTGACCTGGCGGTGGATCTTCTACGTCAACCTGCCGATCGGCATCGCCGCATTCGCCGTCCTGGCCGCGACGCTGCCCTCTCGCCAGGACGAGACCCACCATTCGATCGATTACGTGGGCGCGGGCCTGTTGGCGGGCGCACTCACCGCGCTCGTCCTGACGTGCACCCTGGGCGGGAACGACTACGGCTGGGGGTCGCCGCAGATCATCGGCCTCGGCGTCCTCACGGTGGTCCTGATCGTGGCCTTCGTCCTGGTCGAGCGACGCGCCGCCGAACCGGTGCTCCCGCCGTGGCTGTTTCGCAACTCCGTGTTCTCCATCACCAGCGCCATCGGCTTCGTGGTGGGCTTTGCCCTGTTCGGCTCGGTCACCTACCTGCCGCTGTTCCTCCAGGTCGTACTCGGCGCCAGCCCCACCGGCTCGGGCCTGCAGATCCTCCCGCTGATGGGCGGCCTGCTCATCACCTCGATCGCCTCCGGGCAGCTCATCAGCCGCACCGGCCACTATCGGCCGTTCCCGATCGCCGGCACCGCGGTCATGGTGTGCGGGCTGTTCCTGCTCTCCACGATGGGGCCGGATACCAGTCGCGCGACGGCATCGGCGTTCATGTTCGTGCTGGGCCTCGGACTGGGCTCGGTGATGCAGGTGCTCGTGCTGGTGGTCCAGAACGCCGTCGACTACAAGGACCTCGGCGTGGCGACCTCCGGAGCGACTCTGTTTCGCTCCATCGGCGGCTCGGTGGGGACCGCCGTCCTGGGCTCGATCTTCGCCAACCGGCTGACCGCGGAGCTGGCGTCGGCGCTCCCGCGCAACGCCGCCGGCGGCTCGCTCGGCACCGGCTCCGGCCTCAACACCGCGGCGCTCAAGAAGCTGCCCGTCCCCATCCACGAGGCCTACCTCACGGCCTTCACCAACGCCCTGTCGACGGTGTTCGTGGTCGCCGCCTGCGTGGCCGCGGTCGCCTTCCTGCTCAGCTGGCTGCTCGAGGAGCGCCCGCTGCGCGAGACGGTTACCGCGAGCACCGGGATCGGCGAGTCCTTCGCCATGCCCAAGACGACCGATTCGCTGGCCGAGGCATCGCGCGCCATGAGTGTGCTGATCGGCCGCGAGGGCCGCCGCGAGCTCGTGGCGCGGCTCGTCGAGCGCGCCGGCGTGGATCTCTCCCCCGCCGCCGCTTGGCTCCTCGTCCGCCTCGAAGAGGTCGACGATGCCCACCCGGCCAGCATCCCCCTGCTCTGCGAGCAGTTCGACATCCCGCTGGAGGTCGGCCAGCGCGCGCTGCGCCAGCTCGACGAGCGCGGGCTGCTGCGCCGCGATCCCGCGGCCGGCGAGGATCGCGGGCGCGTCGTGGGGGTGACGCCCGAGGGCGCCGCGATCGCCGACCGGCTGGTGGAGGAGCGGCGGGCCAGCCTGGCGCGAAGGTGCTCCGGGTGGGAGCCCGAGGACAACGAGGAGCTGACCGGGCTGCTGACGCACCTGGCGCGGGAGCTCTCGCCCGATCAGGCCGACGCGCAGGCACCAGCCGTGGTGTAGGTGGGCTCCGCCAGCGTCTGCCCTGGGTACGTGGCGAACGTCAACCGCGGGCTGGGGAGGACGTGGCGCGGACGGCCGCGGCCGCACCCCCTCCTCCTCAGCCGGTCGTTGACGTTCGCCGGCGCCCCGCCGTGCGACCGCCGAGACGACCGTCGCATCAAGCAGCGCTTCAGCGCCGCAGCGACCGCGAGTCCGTGCCGGTCGCACGGCGCAGATCGGCCTCGATCGCCGTCGCCGAGTCCAACGCCAGCGGCAGGATGTCGCGGCGCAGGCTGGTCATCGTCCCGCGGCTGGCATGGACCGAGACGTTCAGGGCGGCGACCACCGTCCCACTCGCGTCCCTGATGGGGACGGCCAGCGACCGCAGCCCCTCCTCGAGCTCCTGGTCCACGGCGGCCCAGCCCTGGCGGCGGACGCGGTCCAGCACCGCGCGCAGCGCCTCGGGGTCGGTGATGGTGTGCGTCGACAACGGCCGCATGTCGGTTCGCGCCAGCCGTGCCGAGAGCTCGGCCTCGGGCAGGGCGGCCAGCAGGACGCGGCCCATCGAGGTCGCGTAGGCCGGCAGGCGGGTGCCGACCGACAGGGTGATGCTCATGATCCGGCGGGTGGGCACGCGGGCGACGTAGACGACCTCGGTGTCATCGAGGACGGAGATCGACGAGGACTCGTTGACCTGGGCCACCAGCGCCTCCATGTGGGGCTGGGCAACCTCGGGCAGGCTGAGCGAGGACAGGTAGGCATACCCCAGCTCCAGCACCCGCGGGGTCAGCGCGAAGCGGCCGTCGTTGAAGGTCACGTAGCCGAGCTTGGCCAGAGTGAGCAGGAAGCGCCGCGCGGCAGCGCGCGTGAGGCCCGAGATCCGCGCGACCTCGCTCAGGCCGAGCTCGCGATGCTCGGCATCGAAGGCACGGATGACCAGCAGCCCACGTTCCAGCGACTGCACGAAGTCGGCACTGCGGGGACGGTCTTCGCTCACGATCTCCTCAGGGGTCAGCATGCGCAAACTACCCCACAGAGCACGTTACGTTTATGCTGCTTTCGTGGACAAAATTGTCGACAATGCTCAGGCGGCGCAAAGCGGTGATCCGGAGCGGCCCGAGGACACCCTGCGGGCGGCGATCGTGGCCGGTCAGCTGCTCCCCAACGAGCGCCTCGTCGAAGCCGACCTGACCCGCCGGCTCGGGGTCGGGCGCTCCGCCGTGCGCACGGCGCTGGCCCGGCTCGAGCACGAAGGGCTCGTGGAGCTCGAGCCCCACCGCGGCGCCCGAGTGCGCCTGGTCAGCGTCCCCGAGGCGATCGAGATCCTCCAGGCCCGCGCCGCCCTCGAGGGCCTGGCGGCCAACCGGGCCGCGCGCAACGCCACCGACACCGACGTCGCCGATCTGCGGGCGATCCTGGCCGAGATGCGCCGGCTGCTGGACGGCGATGATCTGCTCAAGGCCTCGGACACCAACGCCGTCCTGCACCGGCGGCTGCTCAAGATCGGCGGCCATGCCACCGCCAACCGGCTCATCGACGGGCTGCGCTCCCAGCTCGTGCGCTTCACCTACCGGACCATCCTCGTCCCCGGGCGCAGCGAGCGCTCCTTCGCCGAGCACACGGCGATCGTCGACGCCATCGCCGCGCACGACGGCTCGGCCGCAGAGCGGGCGATGCGCCGGCACCTGTCCCACGTCGCCGACGCGCTGCGCAACAGCCAGGAGCCCGAGTGAGCGCAAGCGAGGACCCGATCGCCGTCTCCGATCGCGCCCGCGAGCTGCTGCGCGGCGCATATGACACCCACATCCACGTCGCCCCGGACGTCGTACCGCGGATCGTCGACGACGTCACGCTGGCCAAGCGCTTCGCCGCGCTGGGGATGGACGGCTTCATCCTCAAGTCCCACTACACCTCGACCGCCGAGCGGGCCAGCGTCGTGCGCGCCGCGGTCCCGGGGATCCAGGCGCTGGGCGCGCTCGTGCTCAACCGCGCCGTCGGCGGGATGAACGCGCTGGCGGTGGAGGTGGCCGCGCGCGAGGGCGTTCGCACGGTGTGGTTGCCAACGGTCGACGCCGTCAACGAGTCCCACGAGCGCGACGTTGACCCGGCCCACCGGCCCGCCAAGGTCCCGGTGTGGGTCAAACTCCAGCTCGAACTGCGCGAGCAGGGGATCGAGATCCCGCCGGTGCCGGTGGTCGATGACAGCGGCGCCGTCCTGCCTGAGACGCGGGCCGTGTTCGAACGGATCGCGCATCACGGGCTCCTCCTCGCCACGGGCCACCTCGCCCGCGACGAGATCTTCGCGGTCGTCGACGCGGCGCTCGAGACCGGCGTGAAGGAGATCGTCATCACGCACCCGGAATTTCCGGCGCAGAGCCTGAGCGTGGACGATCAGAAACGGCTGGCCGCACAGGGCGCCCTGCTCGAACGGTGCATGACGACCCCTCACACCGGCAAGATCGCGTGGGAGGAGTGGATCGCGCACATCCGTGACGCGGGCCCCGAGCATTCGGTGCTGTCCACCGATCTCGGACAGGTGTTCAACCCGCCGGTGGAGGACGGGATGGGGATCATGGTGGACCGCCTGCTGGCGGCCGGGTTCAACGACGAGGAGGTCCAGGTGATGGCAGTGGCCAACACGCGCCGGGTGGCGGGAGCCGACCCGTGGTGAGCGCCGGCCCGACACGGCGGATGCTGGTCATCGGCGCCCACTCGGCCGACTTCGTGTGGCGCGCGGGCGGTGCGCTCGCCGTGACCACGTCACACGGCGGGGTCGGGCGGGTCATCGCCCTCTCCTACGGGGAGAAGGGCGAGTCGGGCGAGCTGTGGAAGGAGGAAGACCAGACGATCGACAACGTCAAGAAGATCCGTCACGGCGAGGCCGAGCGCGCCGCCGGCCATCTCGGGGCGGACTTCCGCTGCCTGGACCTCGGCGACTACCCGCTGCAGATCGGCGCCGAGGCCCTTGAGCGCATCTCCGACGAGATCCGCGAGTTCGCCCCCGACGTCCTCATCACCCACACCGACACCGATCCCTTCAACCCCGATCACCCCGTCGCCCACGAGGCTGTCGGACGGGCGCGCAGCCTCGCCGCCGGCGCCGGCGTGCAGAGCTCGTTCAAGACCGTCGCACCGCCCGAGTTCTTCCTCTTCGAGCCCCATCAGCCGGAGCTGTGCAACTTCATGCCGACCACGTTCGTCGACATCACCGCGGCGATGGACGCTAAGCGCGCGGCGATGGCCGAGATGAAGGCTCAGAAGTACCTCCATACCTATTACGCCGAGCGCGCTGACCACCGCGGCAACCACGCGCGGCGCTCCTCGGGCAACCAGGACATCCGCCAGGCCGAGGCCTTTCAGCGGGTCACTCCCCAGGTGGTGAGCAGCCTATGACCGACGCGATCGCAGAGCTGGCAGCACTCGGCTCCGCCACCGTCTACGAGGCCGGCGGCCGGCGCGGCTACGTCGACCTCGACCTCATCCAGATCCTGGCCGGCACTCGGGTGGCCGGGCCGGCGCGCACCGTCAAGTGCGGCCAGGACGACAACCTGATGGTCCATGCCGCCATGGCCGAGGTGCAGCCCGGCGAGATCCTCGTGCTCACGATGCCCGAGCCGCGGCCGGTGGGCATCGTCGGTGACCTGCTGGCGACCCAGGCCAAGGCCCACGGCGCCGCCGGGATCCTGATCGACGCGGCGGCGCGCGACATCGAGACCCTGGCCGAGCTCGGCCTGCCGATCTGGGCCCGCTGGGTCCGGGTCAAGGGCGCGACCAAGGACATCCCCGGGACGATCGGCGAGCCCGTGCAGGTCGGCGGAGCCACCATCCGCCAGGGCGACATCGTGGTGATGGATGCCGACGGGGCGGCCATCGTCGAGGCAGAGCGCGTCGGCGAGGTGCTCGAGGCGTCGCGCAAGCGCGAGGACAACGAGCGGGTCAAGCGCATCAAGCTCCAGGCCGGTGAGCTGTCCTACGACCTCGACGGCCTGCGCCGGCGCGTGGAAGGGGCGTGAGGACATGCACGAGCCACCTGACCTCGCCCACATCGCTCACGCGGAGCTGCTCACACCCTTCCCCGAGGAGAGCCTGCGCTTCTTCGTCGAGCTGTTCGGGATGCAGATAGAGCACCGGGAAGGACAGTCGGTGTTCCTACGCGGGTGGGGCGAGTACCAGCCCTACGGTCTCAAGCTCACCGAGTCAAAGCTCCCCGGCCTCGGCCACGTTGCCATCCGCGCCTGGAACCCCGAGGCGCTGGAGCGCCGGGTCGAGGGCATCGAGGCCACCGGCCTGGGTGATGGATGGATCGAGGGCGACCACGGCCACGGCGCCGCGTACCAGTTCCGCGATCCCGACGGGCATCGCTTCGAGCTGTTCTACGAGCAGGATCGCTACGTGCCGCCCGAGGAGCTGCGCCCACGGCTGAAGAACGTGCCCCAGCGTCACGTCGATCGCGGGGCCTCGGTCAAGCGGATCGACCACGTCAACATCCTGGCCGCCGACATCGCCGCCAACCGGCGCTTCGCCGAGGAGCAACTGGGCTACCGCACCTACGAGCAGGTCATCCTCGACAGCGGCGAGGAGTCCGGCGCCTGGATGAGCCTGTCCATCGCCGCTCATGAACTCATCTACACCGCCGATCACGCCGGTGGCAGTGGCCGGCTGCACCACCTCGCCTGGTTCGTCGACACCCGAGAGGAGTGCCTGCGCGCCGCTGACCTGTTCGTGGACGCCGACGTCCCGATCGAGGCCGCCCCGTCCAAGCACGCGGTGGCGCAGGGGATGTTCCTCTACGTCTATGAGCCGGGCGGCAATCGCGTCGAGGTGACGACGGGCACTCACTTCATCTACGACCCGGCGTACGAGCCGATCCGATGGACCGAGGCCGAGCGCGCCCGCGGCCAGGCGTGGGGCGTGAAGACGATCCCGACGTTCCACACCTACGGCACCCCGCCGCTGGACGGGACCGTGGGACCGCCGATCCCGCCCACGAGCGCGCTGCCGACCTCCGGGGCCACCGTCACATGAGCGACGCCCAGGCCATCCGCGATCTGGTCGAGAACTGGGTGGTGTGGCGCGACGCCGGGGACTGGGAGCGCTTCGCCACCGTCTGGCACGACGACGGCGTGATGATGGCCACCTGGTTCCAAGGGCCGGCGCGCGATTTCATCCGCGTCAGCCGCGAAGGGTTCGAGCGCGGGGTGCGCATCCTGCACTTCCTGGGCGGCACGTCGGTGGACCTCAGCGGCGACCGCGCGATCGCCCAGACCAAGATGACCATCACCCAGCGCGCGATGGTCGAGGGCGTCGAGTGCGACGTCGTCTGCACCGGGCGCTTCTACGACTTCCTCGAGCGCCGCGAGGAGGTCGGCCCCACCCACCGCCTCGTGCTGCGCCAGCCGATCTATGAGATCGACCGCCTCACACCGACAACGCCCCCGCCCACGCCCGGGCCCGAGCTCGATCAGGGGCTGCTCGCACAGTTTCCGTCCGGCTACCGCCATCTCGCGTACGTCCAGGCCAAGATCGGTTACGACGTCAAGCGCGACATGCCGGGCCTGATCGGCCCCGAGGTGCAGGATCTCTACCGCCGCGGTGCCGAGTGGCTGCTGGGCGCGACCGGCTAGGGCACGTGGCGGCAGGTCCTGCGCGTACTAGCGTTGGGTCCATGACCACGTCTCTCTCTTCACAGGCGACTGTCGCCACCGAGAAGCCGGCGCCGTACATGCGACAGCTCAGCGTCACCTGGAGTTAGCGGCATGGGGCCCACACGGCGGGCCATCGCGGCGGAGGTGTTCGCGGCCGGGCGCGACTACGACTCGGCGCAGCCTGACCGGCTGAACCGGCTGCGCAACGTCGAGCCCGAGACCGCCGAGCTGCTCGGGGTGCTCGTGCGCGCCACCCGCTCGCAGCGCATCCTGGAGGTCGGGACGTCCAACGGCCATTCGACCCTGTGGCTCGCCGACGCCGCCGAGGCCGTCGGCGGCCGGGTCGAGACGCTGGACATCGACCCGCGCCGCACCGAGCTGGCCCGCGCCAACCTCGAGCGCGCCGGGCTGGACGCGCTCGTGAACTGCCGCACGATCGGCGCCGCCCAGGCGTTGGCCGAGTACCGCGACGCGGCCTGGGACTTCGTGTTCCTCGACGCCGAGCGGCCCGAGTACACGGGTTACTGGCCCAATCTGCGGCGCGCGCTCGCCCCCGGGGCGACGCTGGCGATCGACAACGCCATCTCCCACGAGTCCGAGCTGCAGAGCTTCAACCGCCTGCTCCGCGACGACCCGGAGCTCACGAGCGCGCTGGTGCCCATCGGGGCCGGGCTGATCGTCGCCACGCTCGACGCCTAACGCGCCCTGAGGATAAGCGGACCCGTCGGTCCGCTACGATTTGACGCCATGCCCGACGGAACCGCTACCCCCTACGAGCCCGAAGCACTGGACCGCCAGACGTGGATCGTCGCCGGCGTGGTCATGCTCGGCGCGATCATGTCGATCCTCGACACGACGGTCGTCAACGTCGCGATCGATCAGCTGGCGGTGGCGTTCCACTCGTCGCTGACCGAGATCCAGTGGGTCATCACCGGCTACACGCTGGCGCTGTGCGCGGTCATCCCCGTCACCGGCTGGGCCGCGGATCGCTTCGGCACCAAGCGCATCTACCTCACGTCGCTGGTGCTGTTCACGGCGGGCTCGATCCTGTCGGGCCTGGCCTGGAGCGCCGGCACGCTCATCTTCTTCCGCGTGCTCCAGGGCATCGGCGGCGGCATGATCATGCCCGCGGTCATGACGATCCTGACCAAGAAGGCCGGCCCGCATCGCATGGGCCGGGTGATGGGCATCCTCGGAGTCCCGATGCTGATCGCGCCGATCATGGGGCCGATCCTCGGCGGCTGGCTCGTCGACAGCGCTTCCTGGCGCTGGATCTTCTTCATCAACGTGCCGATCGGGATCGTCGCGTTCATCCTGGGGATGATCGTGCTCGAGCCCGACCAGTCTCAGCCTTCGCACAAGCTCGACTGGCTCGGCGCCCTGCTGCTCTCGCCGGGGCTGGCGATCTTCATCTACGGGCTCGCCGAGTCCTCGAGCTTCGGGTTCGGCTCGGCGCGCTCGTGGGTCCCGACGCTCGTCGGCCTCGTGCTGATCGTCGCGTGGTTCCTGCACACCTGGCGATCGCCCAACCCCCTCATCGACCTGCGGACGTTCGCTCACACCCGCGCGGGAGCCGCCGCGGGGACGTTCTTCCTGTTCGCCATCTCGGTGTTCGGCACCATGCTGCTCGTGCCGCTCTACTACCAGGCGGTGCGCGGTGCGTCGGCCCTCCAGGCCGGCCTGCTCCTGGCGCCGGGCGGCCTCGGCGCGATGCTGCTGATGCCCGTCGCCGGCAAGCTGACCGACCGCTACGGCCCGACGTGGCTCCCCGCCACCGGGCTCCCACTCGTCGCCATCGGGCTCATCCCGTTCGTCTTCGTGGGCCCCCACACGTCTTACGTCCTGCTCTGCTCCGGCCAGTTCGTCCAGGGCCTGGGGATGGGCCTCGCGATGATGCCCAACATGACCGCCGCCATGCAGTCGGTGCCGCCGGCGGCGATCGCCCGGACGAGCACGGCCATGAACATCATCCGCCAGGCCGGCGCCTCGATCGGCACCGCGATCCTGAGCGTCATCCTCGCCTCGGCGATCACCAGCAACCTGAGCGCGGTCGTGGGCGCACGCACCACCGGTTCGGCCTCGGGCGGGCTCGCCACCCTGCAGCACCTTCCCGCCCGCGCGCACGCCTTGATCCAGGCGCCGCTGGCCAGCGCGTTCTCCTCGACGTTCGTGTGGGCGCTCGTGCTCATCCTCGTCGCCCTCATCCCCGCGGTGGGGATGGCCATCTCCGGCTTCCGCAACCCCCTCGCCGCCCGGGTCCGCGAGTCGCCGCTCGTGCTGGAATAAGCTCCCTCCCGCGCTGCCGACGATCGCCTACACCCGCGGGCTCCACGAGCTCGGCGATGGGCTCTACGCCTATCTGCAGCCCGACGGCGGGTGGGGCTGGAGCAACGCCGGCCTGATCACCGCGGAGGGGACCTCGCTGCTGGTCGACACGCTGTATGACCTGAGGCTGACCCGGGCGATGCTCGAGGCAATGGCGCCGGTGGTGGAGCGCGCGCCCATCGACGCGGCGCTCAACACCCACGCCAACCCCGACCACTGCTTCGGCAACGAGCTGCTGCCGACGGCCACCGAGATCTACGCCTCGGCCGCCAGCGCGCAGGAGATGGGACAGCTCTCGCCCGAGGTGCTGCACGGGCTGAAGTCCGCACCCGGTATGCCGCCCGACCTCGCCGCCTTCGTGCAGCACGCTTTCGGTCCGTTCGACTTCTCCAACATCACCTTCCGCGCGCCGACGCAGACATTCGAGGGCCGCATGGAGCTGAGCGTGGGCGACCGTGCCGTCGCCTTCCTGGAGCTTGGACCGGCGCACACCGGCGGCGACACGATCGTCCATGTCCCCGACGCGAGCACCGTGTTCACCGGCGACCTGTTGTTCATCGACGGCACCCCGATCGTGTGGGCGAGCCTCAGCAACTGGATCACCGCGTGTGACCGGATCCTCGAACTGGGCGCGGCGACGCTGGTGCCCGGGCACGGGCCGGTCACCGACGCCGCGGGCGTGCGCGACGTGCGCCGCTACCTGAGCTACATCGCCGACCAGGCCCAGCAGCGCTTCCATGCCGGGATGGACGCCGCGCAGGCGGCCAACGACATCGACATCTCCGACTTCGCCGATTGGGGCGATCCCGAGCGGATCGCCGCCAACGTGGTGGCCGCCTACTCAGAGCTCGATCCGTCGCTCCCGAGGGCGACGCCTCCGGAGCTGTTTGTCCGGATGGCCGCCTGGCGCGCCGCCCACTGATCTCACACCACGACCCCTGGTGGCATGGGTCAGCCCGACTAGGTCGCGATCAGCACCAGCAGGTGGCGGGGCCCGTGCACGCCCTCGACGCGTACAAGCTCGATGTCGGAGGTCGCCGATGGGCCCGAGACGAGCGTGATCGGGCGGCGGCCCTCGCGAACGGCAGGCGCCACGGCGGCGATCGCCTCCGGCACGAGCTCGACGATCTGGCCGGCGAGGACGACGCAGATGTGGTGGTCGGGGACGAGGGTGAGCAGGCGGCGCCCGCAGATGGGCGAGCCGTCGAGCACGATCGTCCCGGTCTCGGCGATCGCCACCGCACACCCGGTGACGGCGCCGTCGACGGCGTCGAGCTCGGTGGCCGACAGACCGGCGTCCTCGGTCAGCTCAACGTCGCGCGGGCGCCAGCCACCCGGCAGGCCGGCCGGCACCACGACGCGGCGCAGCCCCATCTCACCGCACGCCCCCGTGACGGCGTCGGCCAGCTCGCCGGCAGCCACGACGCGCACCTGGGCCGCGTAGTCGGCCACGCGCTCGGCCAGGTGATCGATGAGCTGCGGGCGGGTGCGTTCGCCGGAGCGGCGGTAGTCACGGGCCACCGCGACGTCCTCGGGGCGCTCGCCGTCGGGGACGTCGGTCAGCGACCCGCGGATGCGTCCCAGGATCTCCTCGCGAGCGCCGGTCACGGGGAGCGCTCCCGCCACCAGTCGCGGAAGCTCTGCGACGGGACCGCGGGCAGGTCGCGGGCCGACGTCCAGCCCGCCAGCGGTCCCGGCAGCCGGCGGATCTTCCCGTCGCGGACGAGCGGCCACGGCGTCAGCCGGCCCGCGCGCTGGGCCGCCTCATACAGCCGCCGGTTGGCAAAGACGCGGGCCAGGGCGCGCATGGCGACGTGCTCGGGCTCCAGGCGCTCGCGCACGGTGGGCGCCCGGGACGCCTGGGCCACCTCCTCGTGGCGCAGGTGGACGAGCACCTCGGGGATGTTGATCTTGACCGGGCACACCTCGTAGCAGGCGCCGCACAGGCTCGACGCATACGGCAGCGAGCCCGCCGCGGTCATCCCGCTCAGCATTGGCGTGAGGATCGCGCCGATCGGCCCTGGGTAGGTCGAGCCATAGGCGTGTCCGCCCGTGCGCTCGTACACCGGGCAGACGTTGAGGCAGGCCGAGCAGCGGATGCAGTTGAGCGCCTGGCGCCCGATCTCGTCGGCGAGCACGTTGGTGCGGCCGTTGTCGAGGAGCACGAGGTGAAACTCGCGCGGCCCGTCGCCCTCGGACACCCCGGTCCACAGGGACGTGTACGGGTTCATCCGCTCTGCGGTGGAGGACCTGGGCAGCAGCTGGAGGTAGACCTCGAGGTCCTCCCAGGTCGGTACCACCTTCTCGATCCCCATGACGCTGATGAGCACCTCAGGCAGCGTCGTGCACATCCGCCCGTTGCCCTCGGATTCGACCACGGAGACCGTGCCGGTGTCGGCGACGGCGAAGTTGACCCCGCTGATGCCCACCCGCGCGCCGAGAAACAGCTTGCGCAGGTGCACGCGCGCTGTCTCGGCCAGCTCACGCGGGTCGTCGGAGAGGTCGGGTGGAGCGTCGGGCAGCGTGCGGGCGAACAGGGCGCGGATCTGCTCGCGGTTCTTGTGGATCGCCGGCACCAGGATGTGCGACGGCGCGTCGTGGCCGAGCTGGATGATGAGCTCGGCCAGGTCGGTCTCCCACGCCCGGATGCCGCGCTGCTCGAGGGCCTCGTTGAGCCCCGTCTCCTCGGTCGTCAGCGACTTGGCCTTGACCACCTCGTCCACGCCATGGGAGGCGACGATGTCCCCGACGATCCGGTTGCACTCCTCGGCGTCGCGCGCCCAGTGGACGACGCCGCCCGCCCGCTGGACGGCCGCCTCGAGGGCGACGAGATGACCGTCGAGGTGGCGCAGCACGCGCTCTTTGAGCGCGCGGCCGGCCTCGCGCAGGCCCTCCCAGTCGGGGACCTCGGCCAGCACCGCGGCGCGCTTGGCGCGGATGGTGTGGGTGGCGTGCCCGAGGTTGTGGCGCAGCTGGGTATCGGCCAGCGCCGCGCGCGCGGCCTGGGGGAACGGCACCGCCTCGCCCGCCACGTCGGTCATAGCGACGCCCCGGTCTTGGTCTGGGCCAGGATCTCGGCCAGGTGCATCGTGCGCACCCCGGTCCGCTGGCGCGACAGGGCGCCGCCGATCTGCATGAGGCACGAGTTGTCCGCGCTCACGCACACCTCGGCGCCGGTGTCGAGGATGCTGCGCACCTTGTCGGACAGCATCGCGATCGACGTGTCGGCGTTCTTGACCGCGAACGTGCCGCCGAAGCCGCAGCACTGGTCGGCCTCGGGCAGTTCGACCACATCGATCCCCCCCACTGCACGCAGCAGCCGCATCGGCCGGTCGCCGACGTGCAGCATCCGGAGGCTGTGGCACGTGGGGTGATAGGTGACCCGCCGCGGGAAGTACGCCCCCACGTCCTCGACGCCGAGCCGGTCGACGAGCAGCTCGGACAGCTCGAGCACCCGGGGGGAGATGGACGCGACCTCGCGCACCAGCCCTGTGTCACCGGAGAGCTCGGCCACGCGCCCGTAGTAGTCGCGGACCATTCCCACGCACGACGCGGAGGGGGACACCACCACCTCGGCATCGCCGAACACGTCGACGAAGCGCCGCACCAGCGGGATCGTCTCCTCCGCGTAGCCGGTGTTGAAGTGCATCTGCCCGCAACACGTCTGCTCGAGCGGGAAATCGACGGCGACGCCCAGGCGCTCGAGCACGGTGACGACGGCCCGCCCGGTCTGCGGGAACATCGTGTCGTTGAAGCACGTGATGAACAGCGAGACGCGGCTGAGGGGGGCGGCGGCGGGCAGGCTCACATCATCGACCATCGCCGGTCTCATGCTCGTGGCGGTGGCCGCTCGCCGACCATCATCGCGGATCCGACGGATACTTGCGGCCGCAAGCATTCACTGGTATACTTGCGCTAGCAAGCTAATCCCACCCCCTTTCACCGGCCATCCCCGCACCAACGGGGGGCGCCAGGGAGGAGCACCGAACCCATGAATCCGATCGAAGGCATCCACCACATCACCCTCATCACCGGCGATGCGCCCGGCAACGTCGACTTCTACGCGCGCGTGCTGGGCCTGCGGCTGGTCAAGAAGACCGTCAACCAGGACGACCCCGGCGTCTACCACCTCTTCTACGCCGACGAGAACGGCTCTCCCGGCGCCGACATCACGTTCTTCGAGTACCCGGGCGCCGCGCCCGGTCGCGCGGGCGCGGGGATGATCTCCCGCATCGTCCATCGCGTCGCCTCCGAGGAGGCCCTGGACTTCTGGCAGGAGCGACTCGCCGGCGAGGGCATCGCCACCGAGCGTGGGCCCGGACGGCTCCTCTTCGCAGATCCCGAGGGCATGGGCCACGAGCTCGCCGTCGTCGCCACCACCGACGCTCCGCTCACCGCGGCCAGCCTCGAGGTCCCGGCCGAGTTCGCCCTGCAGGGCTTCGAGGCTGTGCGGGCCAAGGTCTCAGACCCCGCCCGCAGCGAGGCGCTCCTGGCTGACGTCCTCGGCTTCTCCGAGCTGAAGCCCGACGACTGGGAGGCCCGCGGGGAGCACCGCGGCGGCCGGATCACGTTCGAGCAGTCCAACGAGCGCGCCATTCCCGGCGCCGGCACCGTGCACCACGTGGCGTGGGCGGTCCTCAGCTCCGAGATCGCCGAGTGGCAGCGTCACGTCACCGCGGCCGGCGCGCACGCCACCCCGGTGATCGACCGCTTCTACTTCCAGTCGGTCTACTTCCGCGAGCCGGGCGGCATCCTCTATGAGCTGGCCACGCTCGACGGCGCCGGCTTCGCGTCTGACGAGGCGCCCGAGGACATGGGCCAAGGCCTGTCGCTGCCGCCGTTCCTCGAGCAGCATCGCGCCCGGATCGAGCCGCGGCTGACCCCACTGCCTGACACGCGCGCCTGGCGTCCGTCGCCGGCCCGCGCCGGGAGCTGACGATGAACGCGACCACTCAGCTCGACTTCCAGCACGTCTATTACCCGCCCCCACCCACCCCCAGCGACTGGACCCTGCTCCTTCTGCACGGCACGGGCGGCGACGAGCACGACCTCGTCGGGCTCGGCCGGCAGCTCGCGCCGTCGGCGGCGCTGCTGTCGCCCCGGGGCAAGGTGCTCGAGGCCGGGATGCCGCGGTTCTTCCGCCGCCTGGCCGTCGGGCAGCTGGACATCCCCGACCTGCTCGTGCGCACCGACGAGCTGGCGGGGTTCGTGACCGCAGCCGCGGAGACCTACGGGCGCGACCCGGGCAAGATCGCCGCGCTGGGCTTCTCCAACGGGGCCAACATCGCGGTCAGCCTGCTGCTGCGCCACCCCACGCTGCTGGGAGCGGCCGCTCTGCTGCGGGCGATGATGCCCTACGAGCCCGAGGGCTCGCTGAAGCTCCACGGCACCGACGTCCTCATCGCCGCCGGCGAGGGCGACCCGTACTCCTCACCCGAGCAGACGCGGCGGCTGGCCGAGGTGCTGGACGCCGCCGGGGCCGCGGTGACCGTACACGTGGAACCGGGCGCGGGACACAACCTCGGCCGAGGCGATCTGCTCGCACTGGGGCAGTGGGCGGCTCAGCTGGACGCCTCACCCACCAGCTGAACGCACTGTGCATTCGCAGCGTCAGACGGCGACGGCAGCGCCAGGCGCGGGCAGCGCTAGGCGCGGCTGTCGCCGTCAACCGTGCAGGCGTCGGCGGCGCGCGGCGAGAAGCGGCCGAACACGGTCGCGAGCGTCTCGAGCTCCCCGGGGCGGAGCGCCTCGAAGAAGCGCTGCTGCACCGAGGCGAAGTGCGTCGCCTGGGCCTCGCGCATGAGCGTCAGGCCCGTCGGCGTGAGATGGGCCTCGACCGCGCGAGCGTCATCGCTGCACGGCGTGCGCTCGATCAGGCCGCGTGTCTCGAGCATGACCGCGATGCGCGACACCCGGCTGAGGCTGAGGCCCGCCTGTGCCGCCAGCGCCGAGAGCCGCAGGCAGCGATCGGGGGCGGCCGCCAGCCGCGCCAGCAGCTCGAGGCCGGAGAGGCTGAGGCCGTAACGCGACTCGAGCTCGGCATCAAGCGCCCGGGTGAGCTGCTTGTGGGTCTCCAGCATGCCGATCCAGGCCTCGGCGTGGCGTTCTGACCATTCGGCGACGCCGTTGGTGGACACGCGGTACGGGGCTGTCGGTGTCGTTGCCATCCTCTCCGCATTCTAGCGCATTGCTTGTTAGCGCAAGCAGTCCTGGAGAGCCCGCGTATGCTTGAGTTGCCCGCGGGCAACCGACCCTAAGGAGCGCCCATGGAATCGCACCCCAACCCCGGCCCCCGCCATGAGCCCGACCGGCTGTACGAGCGGGCATCCGACCCCGCGGAGGCCGCCGATCGTCCGCTCGAGCCCAAGTCATCGGGCGAGGAGCTCGCGGCCCGCGACGAACCCCGCCCGCAGTCCGAGCATGATCCCCATCACGCGCTCAACACCCCGGTCGGCACGCCGGACCCTGATGCCGACTCCGACCCGTACCGCGCCGAGACGCCCGACGATGACGCCGACCGGGCCTCGGGCGTGAGGGGCAGCGGGGAGCGCCCCGACCGCTGAGTGAAATCCGCCGACCGCCGATTGCGCGGCGGTGCGGCAATACTGAGCGCATGCGCGCAGTCGACCAGACCGGCGGGATGCCATTCGAGTCGCCCTACGCCCACGGCTTTGTCCGGGTCGCAGCGGCGGTCCCGCGCGTCCGCGTCGGCGATCCGCGGTTCAACGGCGCCCGCACCGTGGAGCTGGCGCAGCGCGCCCACGAGGATCACGCCGCGCTCGTGATCTTCCCCGAGCTGGGGCTGGCGGCCTACTCCAGCGAGGACCTCTTTCACCAGGGTGCGCTGCTGGACGCCGTCACCGGCGCGATCCACGAGATCGTCCGTGCCAGCGAGTCACTGCGCCCGGTGATCGTGGTGGGCGCGCCGGTCCAGGCCGAGGGCGGCCTGTTCAACGCGGCGGTCGTCATCCATCGCGGCGAGATCCTGGGCGCGATACCCAAGAGCTACATCCCCGAGTACCACGAGTACTACGAGAAGCGCCAGTTCCGCGCCGCGCGCGACCTCGTCGGCGACGAGCTGCGGCTGCTCGGCGAGAGCGTCCCGTTCACCCCGGAGATGATCTTCGCCTGCCGCGACATGCCGGGGTTCGTCCTCGGCGTCGAGATCTGCGAGGACCTGTGGACGCCGGTCCCGCCCAGCACCTACCACGCGCTGGCGGGCGCCACCGTGCTGGCCAACCTGTCGGCGTCCAACATCACGATCGGCAAGGACGGCTACCGGCGCATGCTCTGTGAGGCCCAGTCCGGGCGCGCCATCGCGGGCTACGTCTACACCGCCGCCGGGCTGGGCGAGTCCACGACCGACATGGCCTGGGACGGGCAGGCGCTCATCTACGAGAACGGCCAGCTGCTGCACGAGTCACAGCGGTTCTCCGACGAGCCGGAGCTGATCGTCGGCGACTTGGACCTCGACCGGATCCTCTCTGACCGGATGATGACCTCGAGCTACGGGGACTCGATCCACGACCTGCGCGACCGCGCCCGGCAGATCCGGCGGATCGAGTTCGACCTGGGCGTCCCCACCGACGCCTTCGCGCTGGAGCGGCGCGTCGAGCGCTTCCCCTACGTCCCGGCCGACCCGGTCAGCCGCAACGAGCGCTGCGAGGAGGTCTACAACATCCAGGTCCGCGGGCTGCAGACCCGGTTGATGGCGACGGGCATCGAGAAGATCGTGATCGGCGTGTCGGGCGGACTGGACAGCACCCACGCGCTGATCGTGGCGGCGCGGGCGATGGACCGGCTGGGGCTGCCGCGCGCCAACGTGCTGGGCTTCACGCTGCCCGGATTTGCCACCAGCGCCCGCACCCTGCGCAACGCCCACGCGCTCATGCAGGCGCTCGGCGTGAGCGCAGCCGAGATGGACATCAAGCCGTCGGCCAACCAGATGCTGCGCGACATCGGCCACCCCGCCGCCGACGGCGGCGAGCCCCAGTACGACGTCACCTACGAGAACGTCCAGGCCGGCGAGCGCACATCGCACCTGTTCCGCCTGGCCAACTACCACAGCGCCCTCGTGCTCGGCACCGGCGACCTCTCCGAGCTGGCCCTGGGCTGGTCCACGTACGGCGTCGGAGACCAGATGTCGCACTACAACGTCAACGCCTCGGTGCCCAAGACGCTCATCCGCTTCCTCATCCGGTGGGCGATCGACACCGACCAGTTCTCCGCCGAGGCCAACGCCGTCCTGGCCGACGTCGTCGAGACCGCCATCTCCCCCGAGCTCATCCCGGTCAGCGCGGACGCCGACCACGACGGGCCCGAGCAGCACTCCGAGGACACCGTCGGCCCCTACGAGCTCCAGGACTTCTTCCTCTACTACGTCCTGCGCTTCGGCTACCGCCCCAGCAAGGTCGCCTATCTCGCCCAGCATGCCTGGGGCGACTGCGGCCGCGGCGACTGGCCCGACCTCATCCCCGCCGAGCGCCACAACGAGTACTCGCTCGAGCAGATCCGCCATTGGCTCGAGGTGTTCGTGCATCGCTTCTTCCAGACCAGCCAGTTCAAGCGCTCTGCCCTGCCCAACGCGCCCAAGGTCGGGTCCGGCGGCTCGCTGTCACCGCGCTCGGACTGGCGCGCACCGTCTGACAGCCAGGCCACGGCGTGGCTGCAGGAGCTGCGCGCCCGGGTCCCGGAGCGCTGAAACTGCGATAGTTGGGCCATGGATCCGCGCCCGATTTCCCTGTTCGACGTCGTCAAGCGTGCCGCTGACATCGTCGACCCCGACGACGAAGACGCCGTCATCGGCGACTTCGAGCGAGCCTTCGAGGACGACGACGAGCCGGTCGCCGGCCTCGACGTCGAGGAGCGTGTCGCCGACGTGCTCGCGCAGCTCGATCCCGCCGTCAACAACGGCTCGCTGGCCGTGGCCGGCGCGCTGACGGTCTACCTGAGCTTCCGCCGCGACGAGCTCCACCAGGATCCGCGAGAGCTCATCCGCCTCGCCGTGCGAGCCGAGTGGAAGGGCGAGCCGCCGTCGCCCGTCACCGACTGGCTCGACGAGCGCAACGTGAAGCTGTAGCCGGGTCGCGCTGAGCCGCGCTGAGCCAGGACCACCTCTTTATCGCAGAACGTGTCGGGCGCTTGACCGTTCCGTTGTCACAAACGCGGAACGTGCCCCGTCAAGCCCACACAACTCTGCGAAAGGAGACACGATGAGAGTCCTTGTTGCCGGTGCCAGCGGCGCCATCGGGCGCCAACTGCTTCCACTGCTCGACGCGGTCGGTCACGAGACCATCGCGCTCGTGCACCGCACGCCCGTCGAGGTCGGGAACGGCCATGTCGTCAGCGCCGACGCGCTCGATCGCGACGCGCTCACCACGGCGGTGTCCGAGTTCGAGCCCGAGGTGGTGGTCAATCTGCTCACCGCCATCCCCCACAGCCCCAACCCCAGGAAGTTCGAGCGGGAGTTCGCCAAGACCAACCGCCTGCGGCGCGAGGGAACCGCCAACCTCGTGGTGGCCACCCGAGGCGTGCGGATGATCTCCGAGTCGGTGGCCTTCGCCTACGCGCCGCAGCGCGGCCTGATCGCCGACGAGGCCAAGCCGCTCTGGGAGCACGGGCCCAAGCCGTTTCGCCCCGCCGTCTCTGCGCTCCAGGAGCTTGAGCGGATCACCGGCGAGACCGGCGGTGTGACCCTGCGCTTCGGAAGCCTCGTGGGCCCGGGCACCGGCTTCGGGCCCGACGGCATGGTCATCACGGCGATCCGCGGCGGCAAGCTGCCGATCGTCGGGGACGGGTCGGGCACCTTCTCGTTCGTGCACACCCACGACGCGGCGACGGCGATCGTCGCCGCGCTGGAGCGACCCGAGGTGGGCGGTGCGTTGAACATCGTCGACGACGAGCCCCTCGCCGTGCGCGACTGGCTGCCCGCGCTCGCCCGGCTGATCGGAGCGCCGACGCCCAGGCGGATCCCCGAGTGGCTGGCCCGGCTGGTGGCGGGAAGCTGGGGCGCTGCCTTCCTGAACGGGATGGTGGGCGCCACCAACGCCCGAGCCAAGACGCAGCTCGACTGGCGGCCCCGGTATGCCCGGGTCCAGGAGGCGTGGACGGCGGATCTCGGCGCCGTAGTGCAACCATCGGTAGCGGTGTGACTCGCGACGACCCGATTGCGCGCGCGGTGGAGGCCCGCGCCGAGGACGACGGGAGCGCAGCGTTCATCGCGCTGCGCCCCCGCCTGCTCGGGATCGCCTACCGCTTGCTCGGCAGCATGTGGGACGCGGAGGACGTGGTCGCCGATGCGATGGTCCGCTGGTTGCGCACCGATCGCAGCCAGGTCCGGGAGCCGGCCGCCTTCCTCACCACGGTGGTGAGCCGGCTGGCGCTGGACCAGCTGCGCTCGGCGCGTGCCTCCCGTGAGACCTACACCGGCCCGTGGCTCCCCGAGCCGGTCATCGCCGACGACACGCTCGATCCGCTGGACAGCCTGGTCAAGCGCGACACCCTGTCGCTGGCGACGCTGCGGCTGATGGAGCAGCTCACCCCACCCGAGCGCGCGGTCTTCGTCCTGCGCGAGGCCTTCGACGTCCCCTACGCCCAGATCGCCGAGATCCTCGACGTGTCCGAGAGCAACGCCCGCCAGCTCCTGCACCGCGCGCAGGCCCGCCTGGGCGAGCGCCGCCGGCGCACCGAGGCCGACGAGAGCCAACACGCCGAGCTGCTGGAGCGGCTGCTGTGGGCCGCCGGCGAGGGCAGGCTGGACGAGCTCGAGGAGATGCTGGCCGCCGACGTCGTCTCCTACAACGACGGCGGCGGGAGGGCCCGGGCCGCGCTGGTCCCGGTCGTCGGGCGCACGAAGATCATGGCCTTCCTGGGCGGGCTGCGCCGGCGCTTCGGGACCACGTCCTATCTCCGGATCCTCCAGGTCAACGGCCAGCCGGCCGCCCAGTTCTCGCTGGGCGGCCAGGATGCCCTCGCGACGCTCGAGATCCGCGACGGGAAGATCGTGTCGATCTTCACCGTGCTCAACCCGGACAAGCTGTCCTACCTGTACCGGCAGACCGGGGGACCGCCGGTGGCCGAGGGCGGGTAGCCGCCCCCGGCCACACCGGGCGGCTCAGGCGGCCTCGGAGTAGAGCTCCTCGCCGAGCCGCGGCGCGCGCTCCTGCTCGGTGACCTCGGCCGGCACCTGTCCCAGCGCCCGCGACGGGGCCAGGACGACCACGGCGATCGCAATCGCGGCGATGACCAGACCGGCGCCGATCACCAGCGCCAGGTGCAGCCCGCTGGAGATCGCCTCGGCCGAGCCCGCGCCGGAGGCCAGGACATCCTTGGCGCGGCTGGCCGACAGCGTCGCCAGCACGGCCAGGCCCAGCGCGCCGCCCACCTGCATCGAGGTGTTGACCAGCCCGGAGGCCAGACCCGCCTCGTGGGGCTCGGCGCCGGACATGGCGACCGTCATCAGCGACGGGAAGCTCAGTCCCGCACCGACGCCCAGCAGCAGCATCACCGGGAGCAGGCGCGTGACGTAGTCCGCGTGCACCGGAGCGGCGGCGAAGAACAGCAGCCCGATGGCCATCAGGACCAGCCCCGGGAGCAGTGTGGCCCGCGGCCCGATCTTCATGTTGAGTGCCGGCGCGACGAACAGGGACATGGTTCCAATCGACAGGGCCACCGGCAGGTAGGCCAGGCCCACCTGGAGCGGGTCATAGCCGAGCACCCGCTGCATGTACACGGCGCCCAGGAAGAACATCCCGAAGATGCCGGCGATCATCAGCATCTGGACCAGGTTGGCGCCCGACACGTTGCGACTGCGGAAGATCCGGAGGGGGATGAGCGGCGTGCGCGCGGTCGCCTCGCGGGCCAGGAAGGCGGCCAGGACCGCCACCGCCACCGCGCCCAGGATGAGCGTGTGCGCCGAGCCCCAGCCGTAATCACTGGTCTTGACGATCGTGTAGACGGCCAGCATCAGAGCCGCGGTCACCAGGGTGGCCCCGGGCAGGTCGGCGCCGGCACGGATGCCGATGCCCTGGTCGGCGGTGACGACCCGGACGGCGGCCAGCGCGGCTAGCGCGCCGATGGGAAGGTTGACGAAGAAGATCCAGTGCCAGTTCAGCGCCTGGGTCAGCACGCCGCCGGCCAGCAGGCCGATCGAGGCCCCACCGGCCGCCACAAAGCTGAACACGCCCATCGCCTTGGCCTGCTCACGCGGCTCCGGGAACATCGTCACGATCATCCCGAGGATCACCGAGGAGGTGAGTGCCCCGCCCGCGCCCTGCACGAACCGGGCGACGACGAGCAGGGCCTGGCTGTCCGCCAGTCCGCACAGCGCCGAGGCCACAGTGAAGACGGTCAGGCCGGTGAGGAATACGCGCTTGCGCCCCACCAGGTCGCCCAGCCGGCCGGCCAGCAGCAGCAGTCCGCCGAACGCGATCAGGTACGCGTTGACGACCCACGCCAGGCTCGACGTGGAGAACTTCAGGTCGCGCTGGATCGAGGGCAGCGCCACGTTCACGATCGTCTGATCCAGCACGATCATCAGCATCCCGACGCACAGCACCACGAGCGCGATCCAGCGCGACCGATCGCTCGGTGGCGCCTGTGCTTCCTTGAGCTCCGTCGCTGACATCCCAGACTCCTCTCGCTACCGAAATTCGTTTGTTGTGGGATCACACCGTATCAGATAGTTCCGTACAAGATCATCTCTGTGTGATCTTTCGTCCGGGAGCGGTCTGATTCGGTGCGTTCGTCAGTACGACGAAGCACGGTGCGCGAAATGGACACGAGTTCGCGGCGCCGCGGGGGTGGCGGCCGCGGCGGGGTGGCGCGGCGGGGGTGGCGCGGCGGGGGTGGCGGCCGCGGCGGGGTGGCGGCGGGGCCGGCAGCGACCCGAAAAACTGCGGCTTAGGAAGGGAGCGCGGAGGTGGGACCGTCGTTCCCGATCAACCGCGGACACCCGTCAGAGGTGCGCGATCTTTCCAACATATCCATAAAGATCGCGCAGCCCACTCCCCGGCCGCCCCCTCGAAAGCCCGCTGTTGACGTTCGCCGATCCCGTGCCAAACGCCAACAGCCGGCCGCAAACGCCGGCGTGGGCGGAGTCCGGCTGCGCGCGCTACGCGCGCTACGCGCGCTGCTCGCGCCGCCGCAGCGGCGGCACACACTGCGGGGCGCTGGAGAGCCGGCCGCCCACGAGCGCCGTCAGCGCATCCATGAACCCCGCGCGCTCGGACTCCGGCAGGGCCGCGAGAACCTCGTTCTGGACCCGCGTGATGGTCTCCTGACCCTCGGCGACCTTCGCGCGCCCCGCATCGGTGACCTTGATCACCCGGGCGCGCCGGTCGGTCCGGGACGGGATCCGCTCGGCCAAGCCCTTGCGCTCGAGCTCGTCGACGGTGACCACCATCGTGGTCTTGTCCAGGCCGATCATGCCGGCCAGCTCCGTCTGCGTGAGCTCGGCGTCGATCGCCGTCGACAGGACACAGAACCCGCGCTGGCCGAGCCCGAGCGGCCCAAGTGCCGCCGCGACCTCGGAGCCCAGCGCATGGTTGGCCTGGTCCAGCATCCATCCCAGGTTGCCCATGAGGCAGTTGCCGGCAGGCTCTGAGGCCTCGCCGGTCGCCTGGGGTGCCTGGAGCTGGGTAGCCATGCACATCACGATAACACGCGATGTGACCGACGCGGAATTATCTGCTACAAGAACTTCCGCATGCCAAACGCCCCGGGGACTGCAGTCGGACGCCCCGGGGGTGGCCTCGGACGCCCGGGAGGTGTCGTCAGCAGCCGCGGCCCGGGGATGTCCCCGTCGGCCGCGGCCCGAGTTGGCGGCGGCTGCGCCCTTGAGGATGACCCGGAATGGCTAGGCTTTAGCCCCCTGAGCCGAACGCTGATACCTCGTCTGATCACGACCAGCTCGGTGGTCGGGGCGACGACCGCTTTCCGGCTGGGCACCGGGTGCGCGCAGCTGCTGCGGCGCCGGTCCGGGCCGCTCGTCAGCCTGGCCGTCCAGGCGTCGTTCGGATCCGATCCCCAGGCTGCCGAGGCGACTCTGCGCGACGAGCTCGTCGCCCTCGCCCGCGAGTCAGCGGAGTTGTCATGGCGTGAGCTGCGGCGCGGCGTCGACGTCCTGGACAGCTCGACCCGCCCCATCGACCAGCCGCGCTCCGAGACCCCCCGCAGGCCCTATCGGGTGAAGCCGTGACGACGAGCGAGATCTCCAGCGACGACGTCATCGCCCAGCTCGACGCGACGGAGGACATCACCAGGCTCCGGCAGCGGATCGCCGCGTGGCTCGAGCAGGTCGACCCCGAGCTGCGCGACTCCCTCACCTGGGCCTTCTCGGGCAGACCCAAGCACTTCCGGCCGCTCACGCTGTTCGCGTGCGACCGCGCGGTCCATCGCGGGCCCTCGGCCGATGCCGTGGAGTTGGCCTTCTCCATGGAGTTGATGCACAACATGTCGCTGGTCGTCGACGATGTGCTCGACGGCTCGCCGGAGCGCCGCGGCATCGCCACGGTGCAGGCGCGCTTCGGCCGGCTGCCCGCGCTCATGGCCTCCGGCTACCTCGTGGCCGACGCGTTCGCCGCGTTCGCCGGCGATGCGTTCGCGATCACGCACCTCGCCGAGCTGCTGCGGCGCCTGGGCGCCGCAGAGTGCCTGCAGTGGCGGCTGCGGCGCCAGCCGCTCGGCGTCGAGGACTGGCGGCGGATCGCCGGCGAGGACACCGGTTCGATGTTCGAGATCTGCGCGGTGCTGGGCGCGCGCTCCGAGCAGCTGCGCCAGTACGGGCACTTCCTCGGCGTGCTGTACCACGGCTGCGATGACGTCGGCGACCAGCGTGGCCTCGAGGCGCTGGGCGGCGGCGGCGAGGAGGACATCCGCGACGGCATCCTCACCCTGCCGGCGGCGCTGGCGATCCGCGACCCGCGGATGCGCGACCTGTTCGAGATCGACGATGACGACCCTAAGCGTCTGGCCATGCTCGCCGACGCGTGCCGCGCTCAGCTCGACGAGGCCGAGGCAATGCTTGACCGGATCGCCGACTCCGCGCGGGCCGAGGCCATCGAGTTCGCGCGGCGGCCCGAGCCGCTGCTGGCCCTGGTGGACCACGTCCGCACGCTCTCGCAGCGCTGAACCACCCGCCCGGCTGTCAGCCCGACCCGCCGCCGGGCCGCTTGATCCACTTCAGCCCCGGGACGGCGCCGCGCGGATCTGCCAGCCACGGCAGCCCCTGCCTGCGCCGCCGGCCACACCCATCCTTGATCAACGAGCAGGCGTGGGACCACAGGCTGGCGGCCGCCACGGAGGGAGCCCACGCGTAGCGCAGCCACACGTACCCCAGGTCGGCGAGGACATTGCGCCCCGGCGGAATGATCCTCACCGGATGGCCGTGCCCGTTGCGGCGGACGATCACCTTGGCCGCCTCGAGCCCGGTGGTGACAGCCGACTCGATGGTCGTCATGCCGATGTTGTTGTTGCAGAAGTCACCCGCGAGGTAGACGTTGGCGATGTGACTGCTGGACGCCTCCGGGCGCCACGCGTCGGTACCCGTCTGGTTGATGAACAGCTGGGAGTCGGCGTTGGACTCGTATTTCGTGTGCTCCCAGTCGATGTCGGGTGACTCTCCCCACCGCGTGCCCGGGCGGAATGGGAGGTACTCGGCCAACTCGAGCAGGATGGCCTGGGCGTCGGCGTAGGAGGTGGTGCCGGGGAGCGCCGAGGTATCCGACGAGGACACGGCCAGAACCGTCCTGTCCTTGAAGGTGGGCACGTCCTTCCAAGTCTGGGAGATGTCGGTGAAGGCGAGGCTGAGGTCCGATCCGTACAGCCCGACCGGCTCCTTGGGGATGTCGGCCACCTTGTGGGTGAAGTACAGGTAGATGACGGGCACCTGCGTCGCCCGCAACCGCACGATCCCGGCGATGTCGGGCGCCTCCTCGACCGCGCAGTGCTCACCCGCCTTCACCGGGGTGCGGACCAGCTTCGAGAGGGTGGCCGCGGGGACGGCCAGCAGGAGGTTGTCGACCTTCTCGATCCGCCCGCTGTCGGGCACGGGCACCCACATCCCCGTGGTCTCGTCGAGAGTGGTGGTCCTCAGCCCGATCTCGGTCACCCGCTTGCCCGCGCAGGAGACACCGGTGATCTCGGTGTTGGTGATCACGTTCACCCCGAGCGACTCCAGCGCTTTCGCGAGCGGATCGATGACCTGCTTGAACCCCGAGCCGGTGGGCAGCCAGAAGGCCGGCTCCGGTCTGAGGATGCTGTACTCGAGGTACCGGCGGAAGTCCGGGGCGGAGGCCAGGTAGCTGGGGATCGCCCAGACGCGGGTGATGAAGCTGTCAAACGCATCCGACGCCGTCTTGGTCATGTACGGCCGCGTGTTGAGGAACGCATTGACGTCGACGTTGTTGAGGGTGATCGTCGGGTTGTACTTCTCGGCGAGGAGATCGATGCTGGCGTAGCCGAAGACGAACATGTCAGCCGGCGGTCCCACTCCGGAGAACATGTTCTGGATCATGTGCCACGGTGAGTACATGTCAGTCAGCGACGCGAACTCGGGGAATGCCTTCTTGGAGAGCTGCTTCACCGAGGAGAACGGCGAAAAGCGTGCCTCCTTGGGCTGGTTGGTGGCATCCTCCAGCAGCGCCCAGAAGTTCGCGTACCACTCGAGGTACATGTGGGGGTAGACGTCGAGGTACTCGCCGTCGTCCATCGGCCGGGAGCCCAGGTTGCCGCCGAGCCACGACTTCTGCTCATAGAGCGTGATCCGGTAGCCGCGCTGGGCAAGCCTCATCGCAGCGGTCAGACCGGACAGGCCCCCGCCGGCGATCGTGACGGCCGGTCCCGTGCCGTTCATGACGACGTGGACTGGACGCTCAGCAGCCGCCTCGCGCGAACGATGTCAGGCAGTTGTGCACCGGACCCCGCCCGCTCAAACCAGTCACACAGCTCGGCCGCGCGCTCCAGCGCGGTGGCCTCTCCGCCCGTGCGCCCCTGATGGACGGCCAGCCCGGTGACCGCGCGCAACTCGAGCAGCTTGGCGTTCTGCTCGGCAGCGGCCGAGATCGCCTGCTCGTAGGCGGCGGTGGCAGCCTCCGGGTCGGGGGAGTCACCGGTCATCAGCGCGCGGCCCATGAAGCGGAACAGCTCGGATTCGGAGAATCGCTCACCGGTGTCGATGATGTGCGCCCGGCCGGCGCGCAGCGCCTCCAGGGCCTTCGGCTGGTCACCGGCGGCCAGCCGCAGATCCGCGAGCAGGATGTAGAAGTGCGGCAGGCTGAGCCGCGAGCCGGAGGCCAGGTAGGCGTCGAGCTGCTCCTCCAGGACGGCAACGCTCGAGCGCAGATCTCCTCCGCGGCCCTGCTGCCACCCGGCGTGCAGCAGCGCCACGGTGTGCCAGTAGCCGATGTTGAGATCGGCCGAGTGAGCGCGCGTCTTCTCGGTCCAGTGGTGCAGCTCCACCGGCTCGCCGCGGGCGAGGTGCAGGATGCTGCGCATGCCCCATGCCTGAGCCCTGGTCACGGGGCCGCCCACCTCCTCGGCCAGCTCGAGGCTGAGGTCCGAGCGATCCCGTGACTCGTCGGCGCAGCCCAGGTTCCACAGGACGAGCGCGAGATAGGCCAGCGCGCCCACGCCCGTGTCCCCCTGCGCCTCGTAGATCTGGACGAACTTCTCGGACCGGTGATAGCGGGTGAACGCCTCCTCCAAATGGCTGCGGGCGACGTCGAAGTTGGCCAGGTACATGTGGACGAGGCCGCGGTACAGGTGGCCCTCGGCCAAGCGGATCTCGTCGCCCGCCTGTTCGCCGAGCGCCAGCATCTCGTCCCCCAGAGCCAGCGCCTGGCTGTAGTCGGCGCGCAGCAGGTAATAGCTCCACTCGCCGCGGTTGACCGAGACCAGGCGGTCCTCGGCCCCCGTGCGCTCGCACACCTCGCGCGCCGCCGCGTAGGCGTCCTGCACCCCCGCCGCCGCGTAGCCGTGTGCCGCCTGAAGCGATGCCGCCCGGTAGGTGAGCAGGTCCACGCGCTCCAGGTCGCCGGCCTCGTCGACGCCGGCGGCGTCCAACGCCTCCAGCCCGCGGCGGAAGTGCTCGGCGGACTCCCGGAAGGCCGCGCGCTCCAGCGCTCGGATCCCCGCGGTGTGCCAGTAGCCGACCGCCTTCTCAGGCTCGGAGGCGGAGTCCCAGTGGCGGGCGACGATCTCGGGCTCACGCTCGACCAAGATGGAGAAGCGCTCGGTGAGGACACCGGCCACGCGGCCGTGCAACGCCTGCCGGCGCCGGCGCAGGATCCGGTCATAGGCGGCCTCCTGCAGCAGCGCGTGCGAGAACTCGCAGCGGGCCCGCTCGCCCGGGACGGGCCGCAGCACGTCCTGCACGGCAAGCTGGGCCATCGCGGGCTCGAGCTCGGGGCCTTCATTGGGCCAGAGGGCCACGAGCAGGTCGCGGTCGAACTCCCGGCCCAGCACGGCGGCCACATCGACGACGCCGCCCAGGGCGGGGAGGCGATCGAGCCGCTCGGTGAGCAGGCCCTGGAGCGTCGAGGGCACATGGCTCAGGCTTTCGCGGCCGTTGCCCGGGCTGAGCTGATCCGCGTGCTCGAGCATCTTCAGCGTCTCCTCCACGAAGAGGGGGACGCCGTCGGCGGTCGAGTCCACCCAGTCCAGCACGGCCGGGTCAAGCGGCTCGACGCTCGCCCACGCGGCCAGCGCGCGGACGTTCTCGGAGGTCAGCGGGCCGAGATCGAGCTCCAGGACCGGACCGGACTGAGTCCACGGCGGCTGGAACTCGGGACGGAACGTGAGCAGGCACAGCACCGGGAGGTGCGTCAGATCGGCGACGACACGCTGCAGCAGCTCCACCGTCGACGGGTCGGCCCAGTGCAGGTCCTCCACCACCAGCAGGAGCGGATGGCGCGCGGGGTTGGCGATCAGCAGCGCCTCGAGGATGTGCAGCGTCGCGGTGCGGACGTCGCGCGGGGTGAGCCCCGGCATCGGCTCGCCGAGCTCGCCCCGGATGCCCAGCAACCCGGCCAGCAGCGGAACCGACTCGGTGGGCTCGAGCCCCGCGGCCTGCACCGCCTCGGAGAGGATCGCCATCTGCTCGGCCGCGGGTCGGCCCGCGTCGAGCGCCAGCAGTCGCTCCAGGTAGCGGATGACCGGGTGCAGCGAGGTGCCCTGGTGATGGGGCGAACAGCGCCAGATCTGTGCCTCCCCCACCTGGGGGTTGAGCCGGTCCAGCAGCTCGCGGACGATGCGGCTCTTGCCGATCCCGGCCTCACCGGTGAGGTGCACGATGGCGCCGTGGCCCCGCTTGACCTGCTGCCATGCCTGGGCCAGGCGCGCCAGCTCATGATCGCGGCCGACCAGCGGAGTCAGGCGGCGCTCCCCGGCGACCTCGAGGCGGCCGATGGCCCCCGTTGCGCGCAGGACGCGATGCACGCCGATGACGCGAGACACGCCCTTGAGCTGCTGTGCGCCCAGAGACTCGGTCACGAAGTAGCCGTCCACCAGATCCCTGGTCGCCTCGCTGATCACCACCGTCTGGGGCGCGGCAATCGACTCCAAGCGCGCCGCGATGTGCGGCGTCTCGCCAACGATCGCCATCCGCTCACGGGTCTCACCCACGCCCATCTCGCCGGCGACGACCATCCCGGTGTGGATACCGATCCGCACCCTCAGCGAGATGCCGTGCTCCCTACGCAGCCCGAGGTTCAGCTCCTCCAGCTCGTCCAGCATCGCCAGACCGGCGTGCACGGCGCACTCGGCGCTGTCCTCGCGCGCCCGCGGGTAGCCGAAGTAGACGACGATGCCATCGCCGGCATAGCGAGCGGTGTAGCCGTGGAAGCGGTCTGTGGCGCGCGCGCAGGCCTGCTGGTAGCCGGCGAGGATCTCCCTGAAGTCCTCCGGATCGAGCGTCTCGGCCAGCGGCGTGGAGCCGACGATGTCGCAGAACATCACCGTCATGTGGCGGCGGTGAGCCGCACTCGGGCCATTCCCAGGAGTTGCGGTCAGGTCCTGCAGGGGGGTGCCGCAACCGCCGCAGAACCGCATCCCTTCGGGGTTCTCCAGGCGGCAGTTAGCGCAGATCATCCTGCTCGCGACCCCACAAGCAGCTCGAATTCACGTCCCCAGGATATGAGAAAAGCCTCAGCCGAGACGGCGCCGGCCACGGGCACGCCCTGGCCGCGCGGGAAGGGAAGACCCACGGCGAGCGTCCTCAGTTCGTAGGCGCTTGGAGCCATGACCAGTCACCACGATCCTCAGCGCACCCCAAAACAGCGTGCCCAGGAGCGCTGGCTGCGCTCCCTGATGGACGAGATCGAGCGCGAGGTGCATGCGCCTCGCCGGCTGCGGTTGCAGATCGAGGCGTCGGCCCGCGTTCGCCGCCGCCCCGCGGTGGGCGCGCGCAGCACGCTCGCCGGCCTGCCCGGCGCCATGGCCGGCGCGCTGGCCGTCGCATTGCTCGCCGTCCTGCTCATCCCGGGCGGCCCGGCGGCCCCGTCGCTGTCGCGGGCCGCCGCCCTGGCGAGCCGGGGCTCGGCCGGTGCTCCACCGACGCCCGACCCCGACGCTCCCGGCGTCAAGCTGTCCGAGAACGTCAACGACGTCTACTTCCCCAACTGGTCCTCGACGCTCGGATGGCGCCCCACGGGCCTGCGGCGCGACCTGCTCGCCCTCCATCGTGCCGTCACCGTCTATTACGCGCATGGCGCGCGGCGCCTGGCCTACACGATCCTCAGCGCGCCCGCGCTCGCCCAGCCGGCCGCGCCGGTCACCGTCGAAAACGGGATGACGGTGCGCACGCTCCGGCTGCACGGCCGGCTACTGGTCACCTGGCGGCGGAACGGCAGCACATGCATCCTGACCGGGACCAACGTCTCGGGCGCTCAGCTGCGCCGCCTCGCGCTCACGAACCCACCACCCGACGATGACTGAGTCACCTCACGGACTCGCTGCCCGGCGCTGGGTGAGCGTGTCGGCCGGAGCCAGCTCGCGCACCAGGCGCTGGCGGCCGCGGTGCAGCCGGGTGGTGATCGTCGCCTCGCGCACGTCCAGCGCCCGGGCCGCCTCCCGGTAGGACAAGCCGAGCACGTCGATGGCCACGACCGCGTCGCGGAAGTCGAGTGGGAGGGCGGAGATCGCGCCGAACAGCTCCGACGCCTCCAGCCGGGACTCCGCCCGCACGGCGCGGCGGTCCTCCATGAGGTCAAGATCGTCGGGAAGGGCCGTCGTCTGGGCGCGGCGGGCGGCCGCGCGGCGGTCCGAGAAGAAGGTGTTGCGCAGCACCCGCAGCAGGTAGCCCAGGTCGTCATCGGAGCGCAGCCGCCGGGGCTTTCGCAGCACGGCCGCGTACGTCTCCTGCACCAGATCCTCGGCGTCCTCGCGCGAGCCGCACAGCGCCCAGGCGGCGCGATAGAGGCGGTCGAGGTGGTCACCCAACCGCTCGGGATCGAGCCTGCGTCCAGGGTTCATGACCGAGCCCGGGAATTCGGAAGCCGGGGGAAGGATCGCCGTCCACACGCGTCATTTGAGCCATGTGACTCTTGACGCGCCTGGCGTTCACCCCCGCGCCACCAGGGAAGGCGTGTCAGTGGGGGGCGCCCGTCTCGTGCGGGCGCCCCCGTTTCATCCGGGTGGCGTCGAGGCTGTCTCTTCTCGGGTATCGGTGCGGGCTTTCAGTAGCCGGGGTAGGGGGACGTGGTCGTGGGCGTGCTGGTCGTCGGCATGCTCATCGTCGGCGGCGAGCTCGAGCTGCTGCTGCCGCCCGAGTCCTTGACGACGTGCCAGATGCCGCCGAAGCCGTTGATGCCCTCGCCCGTGGCGTTGTCCTTCTTCTTGTCATTGGCGAACGTGTAGAGCGGGTGGCCGGCGAGCGTGACCTGGATGAGGCCGTTGCGCTTGAAGGTGCCGAGCTTGCCATTCACGCCTGCCGCCTTGCTCAGGTTCTTGGCCGAGGACACCGTGACCGGAGGCCAGAACGCAAAGCAGCCGTTGGCCTTCGTGCACTTCGGGTGCTTGGCGGTGTCGCCGCTGAGCGTGTACACGGCGCGACCCTTGATGTTGATGACGATGTTCTCGGTCTTGGTGGAGCCGGACTGATTGGTGACCGAGGCTCCCTGGGCGACCTGGAGCGTCAGCGTCTTGGCCACCGCCAGGCCCACCATCGCAGCGCTGGCCAATCCCGCGAGCGCGGCGACGACGACTGCGACGTGGACGCGACGCAGGCGGCGGTGGTGAAGTAGTCGAGCCATATAGCCCCCTTTGGGGTCGTGGACGTTTCCCAAGGTCCTGACGCCGGTGCCCGAGAAACCTTCCCAGCGGGTTTCTGCGCACTCGCGCGCGGGCGCGCGCGGGCCGAACTCGGTCCTGCGTCACAATGCGGGCATGGCCGAGGACCAATCCGCCCCAACCCCCGACCTCTCCGGCGGCGCGCAGAAGTCGGTGCCGCCGGGGCCGATGCCGCGCGATCGGCATGGCTGGCGGGTGGCGCCCGCGCCTGATGGGCGCGGCCTGCCTGACCAGCACAAGCCGACGCCGCCGCACCGGCTGCGGGGGTTCTGGATCTTCGTGATCGTCCTGTTGGCGGTCAACTGGCTGTCGGTGCTGCTCTTCCAGCCCGGCTCTGAGCCGCGGGTGAAGATCCCGTTCAACCCGTACTTCCTGCAGCAGGTTCAGGCCAAGAAGGTCAAGTCGATCACCACCACGGGCAACACGGTGGACGGCACCTTCACCGCCAAGGTCACCTACCCGGCCAACGACAAGAACGCGGTCGCGACGACGCTGTTTGAGACCGAGGTCCCGACGTTCTGGAACCACGACGCGCTCACCACCCTGCTGCAGGACAACAACGTTCAGGTCAACGCGAAGTCCACCGCGCAGCACACATCGGTCCTGGCCGAGATTCTGCTCGGCTTCGGCCCGACGCTGCTGCTGGTCGGGCTGTTCGTGCTGCTCGCCCGCCGCGCGCAGGCCGGCGGAGGCGGTGGGCTGGGCGGCCTGGGGAACTTCGGGCGCTCACAGGCCCGGCGGGTTGACCCGGAGAAGATCCGGGTCACCTTCGATGACGTCGCCGGGATCGATGAGGCCAAGGCGGAGCTGACCGAGATCGTTGACTTTCTCAAGACCCCGGAGCGCTACCAGAAGCTGGGTGGGCGCATGCCGCACGGCGTGCTCTTGTTCGGGCCTCCCGGGACGGGCAAGACGTTGTTGGCGCGCGCGGTCGCCGGCGAGGCGCACGCGGCGTTCTTCTCGATCGCCGCCTCAGAGTTCATCGAGGCCATCGTCGGGGTCGGCGCCGCCCGCGTGCGCGACCTGTTCGCCAAGGCCAAGGAAGCCGCGCCCTCGATCATCTTCATCGACGAGCTCGACGCCATCGGCCGTTCGCGCCAGGGGTCGGCCGGGATCACCGGCGCCAACGACGAGCGCGAGCAGACGCTGGATCAGATCCTCACCGAGATGGACGGGTTTGAGGGCAACGACGCCGTCGTGGTCCTGGGCGCCACCAACCGGCCCGAGATCCTCGACCAGGCGCTGCTGCGCCCCGGCCGGTTTGACCGCCGCGTCGGGGTCTCGCCCCCCGACCGCGACGGGCGCAAGAAGATCCTGGAGGTCCACACCCGCTCGATACCGCTGGCCGACGACGTCGACCTCGGCGTGCTGGCCTCCACCACTCCCGGCATGGTCGGCGCCGACCTGGCCAACCTCGCCAACGAGGCGGCGCTGCTGGCCGCGCGCCGCGGCCACGAGAAGGTCACGCTCGCGGACTTCACCGACTCGCTGGAGAAGATCATGCTCGGCGCGCCGCGCGGGATCGTCCTCTCCGCCGCCGACCGCGAGCGCACCGCCTACCACGAGTCCGGCCACGCGCTGGTGGGGATGCTCAGCCCCGACGCCGACCCCGTGCGCAAGGTGTCGATCGTCCCGCGCGGCCAGGCGCTCGGCGTCACGCTCTCCACCCCCGACGCCGACCGCGTCTCCTACTCGCGCGAGGAACTGGACGCCAAGATCAGGGTGGCGCTCGGCGGCCGAGTCGCCGAAGAGATCATCTACGGCAAGATCACCACCGGCGCCGAGTCAGACATCCAGCAGCTCACCAACATCGCGCGCCAGATGGTCGGGCGCTGGGGCATGAGCGAGAAGCTCGGCCCGGTGACGCTGCTCCCCTCCGAGGGGCAGAGCCCGTTTCTGCCCGGCGCCTCAGAGACCTCGTCCCAGACCCAGTGGCTGGTCGACCAGGAGGTCCAGGCGCTCATCGAGAGCTGCCACGTTCAGGTCACCCAGCTCCTCACCGACCACCGCGCGCAGCTCGACGACCTCGCGCACGCGCTGCTCGCGGCCGAGACGCTCGACGCCGAGGACGCCTACGCCGCCGCCGGGGTGCCGATGCGTCCCGTCGGCGCCCAGCTCGAGCCCGAGCCCGAGCCCGAGCCCGAGCCGGAGCCCGCGGCCCAGCCGTGAGCCACCGCGTCGCGGTCATCGGCGGCGGGTTCGGCGGGCTCAACGCCATCCAGGCCCTGCGCCGGGCCGACGTGGAGATCACGCTGATCGACCAGCGCAACTTTCACCTGTTCCAGCCGCTGAGCTATCAGGTCGCCACCGGCGCCCTCTCCCCCGGCGAGGTGGCCTATCCGCTGCGCGCGATCTTCAAATCAGACCAGAACGTGAGGGTCCTGCTCGCGGAGGTGGCCGGGTTCGATCTCGACGCCCGGGAGGTGCACGTCACGGACGCGCCCGGCATGGACACCGCGCCTGAGCCGGTGGCCTACGACACCCTGATCGTCGCGGCGGGATCCAGCTACTCGTACTTCGGGCACGAGGACTGGCGTGAGTTCGCCGCCGAGGTCAAGACTTTGGAGAGCGCGATCGCCGTGCGCGCGGAGATCCTCCGAGCGTTCGAGGCCGCGGAGGTGACGGACGACTCCGAGGTACGACAGGCGCACCTCACGTTCGTCGTGGTGGGTGCAGGGCCGACCGGCGTGGAGATGTCGGGCCAGATCGCTGAGATGGCCCGTGACAGCCTGCGACGCAACTTCCGCGCCATCGACCCCGGCAGCGCCCGGGTGATCATGGTCGACGCGCTGGACCGGGTGCTCACGAGCTTCCCGCACTCGCTGTCACGCAAGGCGCAGCGATCGCTCGAGGGACTCGGCGTGACGGTCATGCTCAAGCGCACCGTGGTCGGCATCGACGCCGAGTCCGTCACCGTCTCCGGCCCCGACGGCGCGACCGAACGCATCCCCACCAAGACGGTCATCTGGGCCGCCGGGGTCACCGCCTCGCCGCTGGCGGGGCAGCTCGGCGAGCTCGCCGGCGTCGAGATCGACCGGGCCGGCCGCCTCACCGTGGAGCCGGACCTCACGCTCCCCGGCCACCCCGAGGTGATCGCCCTCGGCGACATGGTGCGCGTCCGCGGCGCCGACGGGTCGCCCGTGACCTACCCGGGCGTGGCGCCCGTGGCCATCCAGCAGGGCCACTATGCCGGCAAGCTCGTGGCCGACCGGCTCAAGGGCCGCACCCCCTCCCCGTTCCACTACTTCGACAAGGGCAACCTGGCCACGATCGGGCGCGGCCGCGCCGTCGCGCAGATCAGGTTCCTCAAGCTGAGCGCGCTGCCGGCCTGGCTGGTGTGGCTCATGGTTCACCTCTGGTACCTGATCGGTTTCCAGAACCGGTTGCTGGTGCTGATCAAGTGGTCGATCAGCTTCTTCACTCACGGGCGCAGCGCCCGCATCATCACCAACCAGGCCGCAGAGGACGTGCCCGTCGCGGCCGGCGGCGCGGCCCAGCCGGCGCCAGCCGCCGCCGAGGCCCAGTCGGCGCCGTCACGCTGACGCCGGCGCGCGCGGGCGCTTGCGTCCCCACTCCGCGCGCAGCACGCGCAGCGCGTTGCCGCCGGCGATCTGCTCGGCCACGTCGTCTCCGTAGCGGTCGCGCAGCGCCTGCTGGAGGTCCGCCATCCGCCCCTGGTGCTCGAGCCCGGGCAGCGCCGGCTTGATGTAGCCGTCGAGGTCCGAGCCGATCCCGATGTGGTCATAGCTGCCGGTGAGCTCGTGGATCTTGTCGATGTGGAGACACAAGGCCTTGACCGATCCCTCGAACGTCTCGGCGATGTCGGGCAGCCCGCTGGTGATGTAGTGCTGGCAGAGGATGAGTCCGAGCAGACCGCCGCGCGCGGCGACGCGCTTGACCGTGTCATCGTCGAACGAGTACTCCAGGCCGCCAAACCGGTAGGCCATGTGCGTGGCGATCACCGGGACCTCGTGGGCCGGGTCGCGGGCATCCAGCACGGCGAACACGTCACGGATCGACTGCGCGCGCATGTGCGTGAGGTCCACGAGGATGCCCTCGTCCACCATCGCCTCCACCAGCTCGCGGCCCAACGGGGTCAGCCCCTCGTCGTCGTCCTGGTGAAACACCCGGTTGTAGACCCCGTCGGACAGGAAAGGGAGCGCCGGCGCATTGGTCGCCACCTGGCGGAAGAAGAGGTGAGCCACGGTGATGTAGGCCACGCCGAGCTTGGCCAGCTCGGCGACGTTGCCCTGCACGTCCTCGGGGTCGTTCCCGATATGAAAGCCGCCCTCGATCGCGTGGACGAGGATCGGGGTGCCGGTGCGGTCGGACAGGTGCTCGTCGAGCTCCTGCGCCGAGTGGGCGACGACCACGTTGGCGCTGTGCGCCTTGACGTAGTCCTCCACCGTGCCGTGCTGGTTGATGACGTCCGCGAAGTACCTCGGCAGCGGCGGCGCCGCGTAGTCCTGTGTCAGGTCCATCTCGTCAAACGGCTGGTAGAGCACTGACAGGGTCACCCCAACGTCACCGTCACGCATCAGCTCTTCGGTGACACTCGGCGTGTCACTCGGGCCCTGATAGTTGGCGAAGTGATTGATCAGCTCGACCACCAGGCCCTGCCAGCGGTGACGCCACCATGCCTCGAGGTGCGCGTGCGAGCGCTGCTTCTCGTCCTCGAGAAGGTGCATCGGAAAGTGGCCGTGCATGTCTATGAGCATGGCCCTACCTCTGCCGCCGCCCTGCGTCCCAGGTCCAGAACCCCACCCATCCACCGACCCCCCGGAGATCGCGATCCAGGCGGCCAGTCATACCACTCCCGCTCGGCACGCGTCAAGGCGCAGCCGGGGGGAGTGGTGTGCCGGCTGGTAGCTGCTGGCTCGTCGAGCGCGGCCTAAAGGCGGGTCGGCTGATTGATGGGCGGGCACGAGATGATGGCCTGCCGCTCGACCGTGTTGGCGTCCTCGTGGCCCGCCGCATTGCGCGCCCGCACGACGAAGTAGAGGGGCCCGTTGTGCGGCACGAGGGGCGTGACGAACGAGGTCGCGCCCGCCGAGCTCGCGTATGTCGGCGTGGCGTAGTCCTCCCCACCGGGGGAGGTGGCGACGAAGATCTCATAGACAATCTGCGAGCTCGGGGTCACCGGGTCAGTGGCCGCGGTCCACGTCAGTGTGTAGCTGCTGGGCCGGGGCAGAACCTGGGGCCTGACCGGCCCTGGCGATGGGCACGTGGTGGCGCTGATAAGCCCGGCGAACGTCGGCACGTCGCCGGCGGGCGGCGTTGGCGGGCTGTGCGTGCTCGCCGGCTTGACGCGGAACCGGAAGCTCGCGATCGTGCGCGGGGCCACCACGAGGTCAGGGCACGCGCGGGCCGGAGCGGGGTTGCAGCGGACGGACTCGCTCTGCACGATCGTGCCGCGCCACTGACCCGCGCACCAGCCGCCGCGGCCCTTCGCCGGGCGCAGCGTGAGCTTGACCCGCGTGCCCTTTCTGGCCGCCTTGAGGGTCCGCGCCACGCTCGACTGACAGTGGGCGCCACCGGGCCCACTCACCGAGAAGCGATCCGTGCGGACCAGCGAGCCGGACGTCCCGGTGGCCAACGGGACGCGGAAGCTGAAGGCGAAGTGCGTCTGGGGCGTTCCCGACCCGGGCTTGACCGTCACCCGGGTCGTCGTGCCAAGCCCGGCGGCGCCGGCCGTCGCCGCGGTCAACGCCACAACCAGGAGCACTGTCACCAGCGCCCCGCGGATCCTCGCTCCGCGCATCACCTCACTCCGGATTATCGCCCATGGGACCCGAAGGGGAGCCGCCAGACGCCGCGTCCGTGAGTGGCCGCGTAGATGTAGCCGTCGGGGCCCGGCGTCACGTCGTTGACCGAGGCGTTGGGCAGGCCGGACCCGAGCCGCGACCACGACGTGTGGCTGCCGCGGTTGGCGCTGGCGGTGTACATGCCGAGGTCCGTGGCCAAGGCCAGCCGGCCGCGCTGGATGACGAGCGCATCCGAGGCGATGTCAGGCAGGTTGCCCGAGATGTCCTGCCAGGACCGCCCGCCGTTGTAGGTCTCGAACACGTGGCCGACGCCACCGCCCGGTATCCAGCGCCGTGAGTAGCCGTTGAAGACGGCGTAGGCGTGGGCGGGATTCTGCGGGTCCACGGCCATACCGGCGATGTAGCGGTTGGGCAGCCCCGCGGTGTTGACCTCGTGCCAGGTGCCGCCGTAGTTGGTGGCGATACCACTCCCGAAGCCCGGCCCCGGATTGCCGCCGCCGCCCACCCACGCGGCATAGATGACGCGGCCGTTGCCAGTGGAGGCCAACGCCGTGACAGAGTTGTTGGCGCCGGTGTCGTAGACGTTCTGCCACGAGCAGCCGCTGCTGGTGCAGCTCGTGTTCCAGCCATCGTGGCTCACCCACACGTCCTCCCCGCCGGTGATCCAGGTGTTGGGGTTCTGTCCGTCGGGCACAAGCGGCGTGAGGAAGCGCATAGACGGGTCGCAGCCGGGGAGCGCCGTCATGCCCACGGTCTCCTGCCCGTCGCAACCAGGCGACACGTCGCTGTAGAACGAGTGGCCGCCGTCGGTGGACCGGTACATGGCCCCGTCGGCGTACTCGCCAAGCATGCTGTTGGCGTTGCTGGGATCGACGATCACGTCAAAGCCGTCGCCGCCCGCCGGCTCGACCATCTGCGGCTGGCCGGAGGCCAGCAGTGAGGTCCCGTTGTCCTGGAGTCCGCCCCACACCCCGAGGCCGTGGGGGCCCAGCGCGCCGGCACGCGCGTCGTAGTACTGCCATGAGGCATAGGTGGCGTTGAGGTCGGCCCAGTCCCCGTACTGCTGCGTGTCGGACAGAGGCCGGCTGAACACGCCGCCGTCGTTGCCGATGACGATCTTGCCGTTGGCAACCATCATCGAGTGCTGATCGGGGTGCGTCCCGTTGGGGCAGTTGGGGTTGCACGCCAGGCCGTAGTTCCAGTACGGGCTGGCCGTGACCCAGCTCGTCCCCCCGTTGGTGGACTCAAAGACCTCTTCGAGCCCGGCGTAGACGTGATTGGGATTGCTGGGATCGACGACGAGGTCCTGGTTGTACCAGGCCTGCACGCCCACGCCGTAGCCCGACCCGACGGGCAGGGCCGAGCCCGACCCTGCCAATTTGGCCTCGTCGGCGATCTTCGTCCACGGTCCGGCGACACTCGCGGGCGAGCCGCTTGAGACGAAGATCCCCTGGAGCGAGGTCTCGTCGCCTGCGGCCAGCTCAGCCGGGGACTCCACGATCGCGTAAAGCTTCGTGCCGTCGGCCGAATAGGCGAACGTCGTGCGCCCGATGTCCGACGTGTCGATGGCACCGGTGATGGTGACCTCATGGAAGGTCTGGCCGCCGTTGGTCGACTCGTAGAACCCATTGTTCGCCAGGTCCGACGCTGCCGTTCCACCGCGCCACCCGACCGCAGCGATCACGTGCTGTCCGCCGGAGCCGGGAACGATCGCCACCGACGTCACATGGTTGAGATACGGCGAGCTGGGGGTGACACCAGCCGGATCGAGGACCTCGGTCCACTGGCCGGTGCTCGCCGCATAGCGGAACAGGCCGTTGTTCGTGGCGGCGTAGGCGTTGCCCTGGGGGTCGAACGCCAGCGCGTAGATCGTGCGCGAGGTGATCGGGTTGTTGGCGCCGCCGACGAGGCGGAAGGTGCTCCTGCCGGGGCTCGCCCGGTACACGCCGGTGCCGGCGTAGGAATCGGCGTTGGTGTTGGCCTCCCCTGTGCCCACCCAGATCGAGCCGTCGGCCGGGTCGATGGCCAGTGCGCCGATCGACAGGCTGGGCATGAAGTCGAAGATCGGACTCCAGGTCGCCCCCTGGTTGGTCGAGCGCCACACGCCGCCGTCGGCGGCGCCGGCATACCAGGAGCCGTCGGGCGCCTGCACCAGCGCGGTCGTGCGCCCGCCCACCAGCGACCAGCCAGCGCCGGCGTTGGACCACACAGGATCCGTGTAGCCCGCAGGCTCCGCGTTGTAGGACTGGGTCGTGATGTTCTGCCAGGGACCGCCGGTCGCCGGCAGGCCCGCCGCCTGCTGGCCCGCCGCGATGAGCGCCTGCCCGGATACGGTGAGCGCCGGAGCCGTCCGCTCGAAGCCGTACTGGGCCTCCTCGTCGGCGAGGTCGCTGTCCCCGTGACCGACCACGGACACATGTGCCTGACGGAACCCGCGCTGATGCGCCCTCGCGCGCAAGAGCGCCCGGAACGCCTGCTGGCGCGCCGCGGCGCCATGGACGTGACGGAAGGCGAGCCGGTGTGCGGACACCACCGCCGCGGCACCCAGCGACAGCGCAACCGCCGTCAGGATCGACAGAACAACCCGCCGCGACAGCCGGTGCATGACTCCCTCCCAGTGACGGTCGACGTGCCGCCCAGGAAAAGCGACCGCCGACGCGGGCTGGCTGACCCGCGGGCCGAACCTACCACAGACGTTTGCCGCTCGTCATCCGCCGGCGTGAGCGTGGCGGTGGTCTTCTCGGTCGCGGTGCTCGGGGTCATCCGCTCCAGCGACAGCAGCCTTACCGCGCCCGGACGACGTGCCAGGTGCCGCCGGGGCCCTTGAGCCCCTGGCCCGTGGTGTTTCCGATGCTCGTGTCCCCCGAGTAGTAGTACAGCGGGTGGTTGTCGAGCATGACCTGGTAAAGGTTGCCCTTGACGCGGCGCACGACGGTCAGCTTGCCGGGCACGCCGGCGGCGGCCGGCACCTTCGTGGAGGCCGAGCGGACCTCCACCGGCGGGAACGCCTTCAGACACGTGAAGGTGACGCACTGGAGGTGAGCGAGGCTCTCGCCGGTGAGCTCGTAGACGGTGTCACCGCGACGGTCGACGACGATGTGAGCGGGCTTGCCCGCGACGGTGCGCTGCGCCACGCCGAGCGAGCTGACCAGGCCGGCGAGCGCTGTGGAGGCCAGTGCGGCGAAGGCGGCGGTGGCAAGGACCCCGATGGTCAGGGCCCGGATGCGATGCGTTCTCATGAGTGCTCCGTTTCACGAAATCGTGGTGGTCGGTGCGGACGGCCGGCGCCGCAGCGACGCCGGCCGTCTCGTGGGGGTGGTGGCGATCAGCGTGCAGGGTTCAGCGGACGGTCATCCAGGCGACGGTGTCAAGGCCCTTGCCCTGGAAGGTCCCCATCACCGCGTAGTTGGTCGGCTTCAGGTCCCAGCGGATGGTGGCCGTGGCGGAGTACTTCCCATTGACCAGCACCTGGGCCCGGATCGCCGGGATCCCGTTGACGGCCTGCTTGGAGGCAAACGCGTCCGACTGCAGCGTGATCCACTTGCCGGCACGCGCGTTACGCGGCGCGTTGCCCGAGATCGTGATCCGCTGGCCAGGGCGCACGGTGCGCGAGGACACCGTCACCGAGCTGTAGGGGTTGGCCGCGGTGTGGCGGGCGACGTGAGCGACGCTCGCCTGAGCCGGGGCGTGTGCGGCGGGGACCTGCGGAGCCGCGGTCGCGACGGCCGCGGTGCCAGGACGGACGCGGCGACGCCGATGCCGACGCCGGCCTGGGCCAGGCGGCCGCGGGAGCAGGATCCGGTGCGAGTGGGGGTGTGAGAGGCCATGGGAGATGCTCCTTTTGATCAATGTCATCCGGCGCCTGAGCGGTGCCGGTCTCTGCGTGATCAACAAGGTCTCAGCCCGGGCGCCGCGGGTCGTTCGTAGCCCACTACGACATTCGCGACCGACTACTACGACGCGCCCCGGGGGGAACGGCGCTCCGTAGACTCAGAGACACGGTGTCGGACCGGGCTTCACCGACCGTGTCTCCGGCGACTCGTGACTGGCCGCTGGTCGGTCGCGACGCCGAGTGGGAGCAGATCGCCGCGGCGCGCGCCGACCCCGCCTGTCCCGGCGTCGTCATCAGCGGCGCGCCCGGAGTCGGGCGCTCACGGCTGGCGCGTGAGGTATGCGCGGACGCCGACGAGGCCGGCGAGCTCACGTATTGGGCTCAGGGCACGACGAGCTCGGCGGCGATCCCCCTTGGCGCGTTCGCCGCCCTCATCCCGGACGACGTCCGCTCCGACGACCCGTTGGAGCTCATCCGCCGCAGCACCGAGCGCATCCGCACCCGCGCCGGCGGCCGCCGACGCCTATGCCATGGAGGCGGCGATCGACGCCGCGCGGCAGTTCGTGTCCGAGGGCCGGCAGGACTGCGCCGCGCCGCGCCGCCACTCGCGCCCGCGAGCTCTACGCCGACGACCAGGGCGCCGCGTTCCCGACCATCGACGGTCTCGACGCGGTCGCCACCGAGCTGACCAAGCGCGAGGCCCAGATCGCCGCGCTGGCCGCCCGCGGCCTCTCCAACCAGGAGATTGCCCATCAGCTCGTGCTCTCGGTGCGCACCGTCGAGACCTACGTCTATCGCGCCATGCAGAAGCGCGGCGTGAGCCACCGCACTGAGCTCTAGCGGCGGGGGCGGCGCGTGACGCTCAGGAGCGCCCGAACGCGATCTCCCCGTCCACCACGGTCAACGTGACGGGCGACGTGATGAGCTCGTCGGGGTCGGTGTCCACCGGGTCCTGGGCCATGACGGTGATGTCGGCGAGGTAGCCCGGCGCGAGCCGCCCCAGGCGCTCGCCGTCGCCGCCGGTGAGCGCGGCGCCGGTGGTATAGCCGCGGAGCGCCTGGAGGCCATCGAGTGCCTGATCGTCGTACGGCGCGCGGTCGGGGTGACCCGGCGGCCGCCGCAGGCGTGCCGCGGCCATCCCCTCGCGCGGGTCATAGCGGGCCACGGGCCAGTCGGATCCGAGCGCGATCGTGGCGCCGGACTCGAGCAGCGCGCGGGTGAGGAACGCGCGGTCGCAGCGGTCGTCGCCCAGGCGTCGCGACCAGTTGTCGCGGCGGCCGGGGTCAAGCCACATCATGTGCTGGGCCTGCATCGACGCGACCACGCCCTGGGCGGCGAAGCGCGGAAGATCGTCGGGCTGGATCGTCTCGATGTGTTCGATGCGGTGCCTGACCCCTGGGGCCGCGCCCGCCTTGGCGTAGGTGTCCAGGGCCTCGCGCACGCCCCGATCGCCGGTCGCGTGGGTGACGCACTGAAAGCCCCGCGACGCGAAGAAGGCCACCGCGCGCCGGTAGCGGTCCACGTCGGGCCAGAACGACGCCTGGCCATCGCCGGCGGTGTCGGGCTCGACGAGCCAGCCGGTGCCCGAGTCGATCACCCCGTCGATGAAGAACTTGGCCACTCCAGCCCGCCAGCGCCGACCGTGCTCGCGCCCGGCGCGTGCGTAGGCCTCCCACAGCTCCTCGGGGGTGTCGGGCTCGATCGTGAACGGCGTCAGGATCCGCGTGACGAGGTCGCCGCGGGACTCGAGCTCACGCAGGAGGTCCAGGGTCTCGAACTCCCCGTCCATGGCGTGGGTCCCGGTGAGCCCGGCGGCGGCGAGCCGCCGCAGATGGTCAGCACACAGCTGGAGTTCCTCCTCGTCGGTGGCGACGGGCATCGCGTCGCGGACGAGATCCATGGCGGCGTTCTCGCGCAGCTCCCCGGTCGGGCGCCCGTCGACGCAGACGACCTCGGCGTGCTCGGCGAACTGGCGCGGGCCTCGGACGCCGGCGAGCTTGAGCGCGCTGGACGAGACCAGCAACGTGTGGAAGTCCATGAAGGTCAGTGCCGCCGGAGCGCCTCCGACGGCATCGTCGATGACCGCCGCGCTGATCCCAGTGTGCTCGAAGACGTTGTAGTCAAGGCCCCAGCCCTGCACCCACTGGCCCGGGGCGCACTTCGCGCGTTCGGCGGCAAGGGCACCGAGGACGTCGTCGAGCGTGTGGGCGTCCAGCAGGTCCGCGCCGCGCGCGCCGACCGCGCCCTTGAAGGGGTGCATGTGGCTGTCGATGAGCCCGGGGACCGCGGCGGCGCCCTCGAGGTCGACCACCTCGGTCCGCGCCCCGCACAGCTCCCTGACCTCGCTGTCTGAACCGACGGCGGCGATCGTGCCGCCCGCGATCGCCAGCGCTGCGGCCTGCGGCCGCTGCGGGTCCAGCGTGCGAAGGCGCCCGTTGACGAGCGCGAGATCGATCTCGGTCATCTGACTCCTTACGTGGTGGTGGTGACCGTGCCCGCCGCCGGCCGGCCGTGGCGTCGACGGCGCACCGGCTTCCATCCCGCGTGGGGCACCGATGCGCGCAGCAGCTGGGTGTAGGGATCCTGGGGATCGTCGAGCACGGCCAGCGTCACGCCCCGCTCCACGACGTGCCCGTGTTGCATGACGATCACCTCATCGGTGATCTGGCGGACGACGGCGAGGTCATGGCTGATGACGATGTACGAGACGCCGGTGGCCTGGCGGATGTCGGCCAGCAGGTTGAGAATCTGGGCCTGGATGGACACGTCGAGCGCCGCCACGGACTCGTCGAGGATGACCAGCCGCGGCTCGGCCGCCAGGGCCCGCGCAATCGCGATCCGCTGGCGCTGGCCGCCCGACAGCGCGCTGGGCAGGGCCCGCATCATGCGCTCGTCGAGGCCGACGAGGTCGGCCAGCTCCGCCACGCGCGCCCGGCGGGCACCGCGGTCGGCGCCATGACCGTGCAGACGCAGGACCTCGTCCAGCGCCTGCTCGGCGTTGTGGCGCGGGTTGAGGCTGGAGTACGGATCCTGGAAGACGATCTGGACCTCGGCCCCGCGGCGCCGCCGCTCGGCGGCCGATCGCGCCGGGACCGAGCGGTCACGCCCGCAGGCGACGATCGTCCCCGCCGTGGGCCTGGTCAGCCCGACGAGCATGCGGGCTACCGTCGTCTTGCCCGAGCCCGACTCGCCCACGATGGCCAGCGAGCCGCCGGGCGCGACGGCGAGGTCGACCCCGTCGACGGCCACCACGTTGCCGTAGAGCTTGCGCAGGCCGGTGGCCTGGAGGATCGGCTCGCTCACGGGGCACCCGCCGGCGTCATGTCCTCGCGCAGCTCGCGGGCCCGCAGGCACCTCACCGTGGTCCCGTCGACCGTCTCGGGCACGGGCTCCTGCTGGGTGCAGCGCTCCTGGGCGAAGTCGCAGCGCGGCGCAAACGCGCACCCCGCCGGCGCCTCGAACGCCGACACCGGCCGGCCGCGGATCGCCGCCAGGCGCTGGGCGGGGCCGGTGATGGCGGGGCGGGCCCCCTCCAGAGACATCGTGTACGGGTGAAGCGGCGCCCGTGCCAGCGCGGCCGACGCCTGGTCCTCGACGATCTGGCCCGCGTACATCACGCACGTGCGGTCACACACCGCGTCGGCCAGGTCGAGGTCGTGGGTGATGAAGAGCAGGGCGAGGCCGCGCTCGCGCCGCAGCTCGTCGAGGATCGCCATCACCTCGGCCTGGGTGGTGACGTCGAGCGCCGTCGTGGGCTCGTCGGCGAGCAGCAGCTGAGGCTCGGTGAGGAGCGCGGCCGCGATCATGACCCGTTGCAGCAGCCCGCCCGAGAGCTCGTGGGGATACTGGCCAAGACGCCGAGCGCCGTCATCGATGCCGACGTCGCCGAGCGTGGCGATCGCCCGCTCCCGAGCCTTCCTGCGGGGAACGCCGCGGTTGGTGCACAGCGCCTCGCTGATGAAGTCCCCGATGGTGCGCACGGGATTGATGTGCGCGCGGGGATCCTGGAAGACCATCGCCACGCGGCCGCGGTACTCGCGCAAGGCGCTGCCGCGCAGCCCGGCGATCTCGGCGCCGTCGTAGCGCAGCCCACCGGTGACCTTCGCGCCGCGGGGCAGCAGCCGCGCGACGGCGCGAGCGGTCATGGACTTCCCCGACCCCGACTCCCCCACCAGCCCGACGGCTTCGCCGGTGCCGATGGACAGCGACACGTCGCGCAGGACCGTCTGCGGCCGGCCCTCCACCGGGAGCTCGACGACGAGATGCTCGACCTCCAGCAGCGCGCTCATGCTGATCGCCTCCGCTCGGCATCCGGCCTCGCCTGTAAGTCGGCGGCATGAGTCGTGCGGCTTCCGGCCGCCCTCATGCCGCGACCGCTCCCAGCTCGGGGCGAAGGTCCCAAGGGGACACCGCCTCCAGCGCGGCACCGACCCGGAACACGGTCTCGTCGTCGTACGTGCGCGCGGCGATCTGCACGCCGGTGGGCCCGCCCCGGATGCCGAAGCCCGACGGCACGGCCAGCACGGGGCAGCGGCTCATGATGTTGAACACCGGGGTGAGGAAGTTCTCGAGGTGGTCGGCCACCGCCGCTGTGTCGCCGGCGCTGGGCGTCATGTAGCTCTCCCCCGCGGTGAGGCTGGCGGCGCACGAGGCGGGGATGACGAGCGCGTCGTAGGTCTGGAGCAGCGCACCGACGGGCAGGTACAGCCGCGCCTCGATCTCCAGCCCGGCGGCGACCCCGAGGCCGGCGCTGTACTGCTCAGAGAAGGCGATCATCCCGTGCACGTAGTCGCAGGCGAGATCTGGGTGGGCGCTGATGTCGGCCTTGATCTGGGCGGCGAAGCCGTGATGGAAGTGGATCGCCGTCGCGCGCATGACCTCCTCGCGAGGGAGCTCGAGGTCCACTTCCTCGACCACGGCGCCGGCGGTGCGCAGCGCCTGCGCAACCGCCAGGGTGTTGGCGCGCACGTCGTCGTCGACGGGCCAGCCGCCGAGGTCGACCGACACCGCGATGCGCAGGGCGTCGATGCCGGTGAACTGCGCCGGCAGCACCACTGGGTCGCGCAGGGTGGTGATGTCACCCGGGTCCACCCCGGCCAGAACGTTCTCGTATAGCGCGCAATCGGCGACACTGCGCGCGAGCGGCCCGGAGTGACAGTACGTGTCGAGGTTGAACGGCGGATCCACCGGCACCCGCCCGTAGGGAGGCTTGAAGCCGACCACACCGCAGGCCGCCGCCGGGATGCGGATCGACCCGCCGATGTCCGAGCCGCTGGCCAGCGTCGAGCTGCCCGAGGCCAGGGACGCAGCGGAGCCGCCTGACGAGCCGCCGACGGCGAGCTCGGGGTTGTGCGGGTTTCGGGTCACGCCCCACAAGCGCGAGTGGGTGAACCCGGCGCATGAGAACTCCGGGTTGGTCGAGCGCGCGTGCACGATCGCCCCGGCCTCGAGATGGCGGCGGGCGAACTCGGAGGTGTAGGGGGCGATGGCGTCACGGTGGATCTCCGAGCCCTGCGACCACGGGTGGCCCTCGATCGCCTCCTCGGCCTTGATGGTCACCGGCAGGCCCTCCAGCGCTCGCGGAGCCTCCCCGCGCCCGGCATAGCGAGCCTCGGCGGCGCGCGCCTGCTCGCGGGCCTCCTCGTAGTAGGTGTGACAGAACGCGTTGACCGTGGGCTCCATCGCCTCGGCACGGGCGATCACCGCATCCAGCAGCTCGACCGGGGAGAGCTCGCGAGCCCGGAAGGCGGCCAATGCCTCGGTGGCGGAGAGGTAGTGCAGCGGCTCGGTCATCGTCACCCTCGTCCCTCGTCGCGCGCGGCGATCCGCTCGCCGAGCAGGTTGACCGCCACGACCACCAGCACGATGCAGAGGCCCGCCGAGAGCGACTCCATCGGATACCCCTGGAGCACGCCGGTCTCACCAGTCGAGACCATCACACCCCAGTCGGCCGTCGGCGCCTGCACGCCGAGCCCGAGGAACGAGATCGCCGCCAGGTCGACCATCGCCCACGCGAACACGAGCGTGGCCTGGGCCACCACCAGCTCGGCCAGGTTGGGGATGAGGTGCCGGCCGCAGATCGTCAGCGAGGACAGGCCCTGCACCTCGGCGGCCGAGATGTAGTCCCGGGCGCGCTCGCGCACCGCCGCCGAGCGCAGGACGCGCGCGATGTAGGGCGTGTAGGCGATCGCCAGCGCGATCGTCGGCGCGAGCAGGCCGGCGCCGAACACGGCGGCGGTGAGCACCGCCAGCAGGATCCCCGGGAACGCGAAGAGGATGTCCATGCCCGTGCCGAGCACCGAATCCATCCAACCGCCGCGCCAGGCGGCCACCACCGAGATGACCGTCCCCAGCGTCATCGACATGAGCACGACGAGGGCAGGGCCGAGCATCGAGGTCCGCGCCCCCACCATGAGCCGCGACAGCAGGTCGCGGCCCTGGCTGTCGAAGCCCAGCGGGTAGCCCTTGGCCTGGAACGGCCCCACGAACTGGAACTCGAGCGCCGAGGAGTTCGGATCGTGGGGCGCCAGCAGCCCACCGAAGATGGCCAGGAACACAGCGATCCCGACGATCGCCCAGCACAGCCCGTAGATCACGGAGCTGGCGGCGAGCCGGCGGCGCGTGCGTGGGAAGACGATGGTGCGCCCGATGGTGGCCGTGCTCATGCCGCGCGGCTCCCGATGGCGACGCGGGGATCGAGTACCGCGTAGAGCAGATCGACGAGCGCGTTGGCGATGACGAACGCCGCGACGAGCAGGAGCGAGATCCCCTGCACCACGGCGAAGTCCTTGGACTGGGCGGCCTGGACGAGCGCCGCGCCGATGCCGTTGAGCGTGAACGCCTGCTCGACGACGGCGGAGAGCGCGAACAGCGAGGTGATGGTGATGCCGACCACGGTGGTGATCGGGATCGAGGCGTTGCGCAGCACATGGCGGCGGATGACCAGGCGCCGGGGGATGCCGCGGCTGGTCGCCGTCTGGACGTGCTCGCGCTCAAGCTCGGAGCGCACGGTCACGCGCGTCACCCGCACGACGACGGCAAAGGCGGACGCCGCCAGCGCGATCGCCGGCAGGGTGAGGTGCTCGATCGTGCCGCCGAAACCCGACCCGTTGCCCAGCGCGGGCAGCCACCCGAGCTTGACCGCGAAGACCGCCAGCAGCACGATCGCCGCCACGAAGGACGGAATCGCCGCCAGCAGGGTCGAGACGGCGATGATCGTGCTGTCCACGAAGCCGCGCCGCAGCCCGGCCAGGACGCCCAGGCCGACCCCGAAGGCCACGATGAGCACGGAGGCGTACAGGACGAGCTCCGCGGTGACGGCGATGCGCTGAGATATGAGGGCCGAGACCGGCTCGCGGAAGGCGATCGAGGTCCCCAGATTGCCGTGCAGGACGACCCCGGTGATGTAGTCCCAGTAGCGGGTGAGCAGCGGGTCGTTGAGGTGGTACTGGTGGCGCAGCGCGTTCAGCGCCGCCGGTGGGAGGCTGCGTCCGCCCGTCAGCACGGACAGCGGGTCGCCCGGCGCCAGGTCCAGCGAGATGAAGATGACGAAGCTCGAGACGACGAGCGCCACCACGAGCATCACCAGGCGCCGGCCGACGAAGCGCAACACGCCGTGGGCGTTGCCGCTGCGATCGGCGCGGCGGCGTAGCGCGATGGCGGTCACGATCGACCTCCCATCATGTTGGCCCACGGCCCGCCCATGTAGACGAAGGAGGCCGGCTGCCCGGTGAGCCCGCGCTGGGTGATGACCAGCGAGTCAGGCGCCGCCAGCGGGATCCAGGGCAGCTGCTGCATGATGAGGTCGCCCGCCTTGGCCACCAGCGCCGCCCGGAGGTCCGGGTCGGCGGTGGACCGGGCGTCCTCCAGGGACTTGGTGATCTCCGGGTCCGAGAAGTTGTCGTAGTTCTGGGTGCCGCCGGGGACCGCGAACGTGTTGTAGAGGCCGGCGGGATCGGCGTAGTCCGGGTAGTTGGACGTCGGGAACATGTCGACGCCTTTGCGCGCCCCGGCGTTGGTGAAGAAGTTGATGAAGTTGGCAGCCGAGACGGAGTCGATCGTCACCTTCAGCCCGATCTCGGTCGCCGCCTGGCGGACCAGGTTGGCGGCGGTGGCCAGCGATTGGATCTGGCCGGTGGTGCCGATCGTGATCGACTTGCCCTCCGCCCCGGCGGCCTTGACCAGCGCCCGCGCCTTGGCCAGGTTGACCGTCGGCACCGGCAGGCGATTCCAATCGGCCTGGAACACCGTCTTGCCGTAGCCCCAGGCGCCGGGGTTCTCCAGCGCGCGCGGGAGCTGCCCGAACCCGTGGTAGATGGTGGAGATGTAGGCCGAGCGGTCGATCGCCATCGACAGGGCCTGGCGCACCCGGACGTCCTTGAGCGTGCCCTTGAGATTGGAGATCACCATCGCGTCCTCGGCGAACGACGGCCCCTCGGTGACGCTGAGGTTCTTGGCGCGCTTGAGCTGCTCCAGCGTGGACAGCTCCTGCGGGTAGGTGCCGCCGATCGCACCCGTGAGCAGTCCCGAGGTGAGGCTGGCGTCGTCGCCGATGCCCTTGAAGACGATCTCGTGCACGCGCGGGGTGAGCGTCGAGTCCCAGTAGTGCGGGTTGGCGACGGCGGTCAGGCCCTGGCCGGGGATCCACTTCTTGACCTCGTAGGGGCCGCTGCACATCGTCAGCCCCTGGGGCGTGCCGAGCTTCTTGCCCTCCTTCTCGGCGTAGGCCTTCTCCACCACGATCCCCGCCATCTGCGAGAGCTCGCCGGTGAGCCAGTAGTCGGGCTGGGAGAGGGTGAGCGTCACCTCGGTCGGCGTGGTGGCGACGATCGACTTGACCCGGTTGAAGACCAGCGCGTAGAAGCTGCCGTTGGTCGTCGAGGCGGCGCGCTTCAGGGACCACACCACGTCGGCGGCGGTGACCGGGTTGCCGTCCCAGAAGTGCACCCCGGCGCGGAGGTCGAAGACCAGCTTGGTGGGGGTCGGATATGTCGCCACCGCCAGGCCGGGACCGATCGAGCCGTCGGGGTTCTGGCGCAGCAGCGAGTCGCACAGCGCCGTGTCGACCGTGTCCTCCGGATAGTCGAACGCCTGGATCGGGTCCAGCGTCTGGACCTCGCGGTAGGTCGCCCACACGACCGGGCTGCCGTGGTCACGGGTGGGGGGGTCGGTGGTCGGCGGCAGCGTGTTGACCGAGCCGGCGTCCGACGAGGCGCCGACGAGCTCGGCGGCGGTCGGGAGGGCCCGGCCGCAGCCGGCGAGGGCGAACACCGCCGCGGCCGCCGCCACCATTGTGGCAAGGGTGGGCAGGGACGGCCGGCTCATCACGAGGCCTCCTCGGTCGGCGATGACCCGGCGCGCTCGATCGCCTCGATGAGGAGGTCGGTCATGCGCTCGAACATGTCGTCGGGGTCGGGGAACAGGAACGGAGCCGCCGCCGACGCCCGCGGGAACTCGGCGGCCGGCAGCACGGCATAGGCGCGGCGCATCGCGTCGCGATCGGTGATGAACGGATCGCGGTACTCGGAGATGGCGAAGAAGAGGCCGCAGCCGACGACGTGGTTCTCGATCAGATGGCTGAAATGCGACGCCTGCTCCAGGCTCAGGCCAGCGCCGTCGACGAGCAGGTCGAGCGTCTGCTCGCAGATGCGCACCAGCGGCCGAAGGTCATCGGGCTGGCGGGCGAGCAGGATGCCGAGGTCCGGGTGGGCGCGGTAGCGCTCGAAGGCATGGCGGATGTGGATCCGCAGCTGCTCCTGCCACGGATCGGCGGGGTCCAGCTCGGGCTCGGTGGCGAACAACCGCTCGGCCAGGCAGGTCAGGAGCGCCTCCTTGTTGCGGAAGTGCCGGTAGATCGCCGTCGGGTCGGCACCAAGCTCGATGCCGATCCGGCGCATGGTCAGGGCGCGGAGCCCCTCCGAGCCCACGATCCGCTCAGCCGCCTCGAGGATGCGGCCACGATCCAGTCGGACCGTGTGTGTCCCTTCCTCCAACCTCACGGCGCGGCATCGTACGCCGCTCCCACCTCGTTGTCAACGCTGTTGACACCAGTGATGCGTGGTTTCCTCCCAATATGCACCTGGAGCACTTCTCACTCATCGTCGACGACTACGACGCAGCCATCGCATTCTTCGTCGATGCCCTCGGCTTCGACTTGGTGGAGGACTCGCCGGCCCTGACCACCGTCGGCGGCCGCCCCAAGCGCTGGGTCGTGGTGCGCCCGCCCGGGGCGCGCACCGGGCTGCTGCTCGCCCGAGCCGACGGGGAGCGTCAGGCGGGGGCCGTCGGCGACCAGTTCGCCGATCGCGTCGGCCTGTTCCTGCGGGTGGATGACTTCCAGGCGCAGTACGACCGGATGCGCGCCGCCGACGTCGAGTTCGTCTCAGAGCCCCGCGACGAGCCCTACGGACGCGTCGTCGTGTTCCTCGACGTCGCCGGCAACCGCTGGGATCTGCTCGGGCCGCGCTGACGTCCGTTGGTGTCAGACCGGATTGAGTCAAGTCGGCGTGGCTCAGGTCCGATGAGATCCTGATGACGGCCGTGGGCCGTGCCACACACATGACGTCCACCACGTACACCCACTCGGACACGAGCGATCGGCTTGTGGCCGGCCTCGAGGCGATCATCGACGCCGCCACCGGCATCCTGGCCGCCCAATCGCTCGAGGAGACCCTCCAGGGAATGGCCGACGCGCTGGCCCCGATCGTGCCCTACACGAGCCTGGCGGTCTTCGAGGTGGTCTGGGCGGAGCGGGTGCTCGTCCCACTGCTGGCCACCGGCCGCTACGTGCCCGAGACGCTGCGCTCTCGCCCGACGCTGGACAACTCCATCACCGGCTCCGCCGTCGTGCGGGGCGAGGTGGTCTACCTCGCGCCCGGCGATCCGCTGCTGCGCACGCACGTCATGCCGGGCACGCCGCAGAGCGACGACGACGCGATCCTGGTGGCGCCGCTGGTCGTCGGCGAGCACGTGGTCGGGACCCTCAACGTGTGGCGCGAGGACGAGCCCGCCTGGTTCAAGCCCGAGGAGAGCCTGCTGCTGCGCCGTTTCGCTTCTCTGGCCGCCATGGCCTACGCCAACTCCACCCAGCGCGAGCAGCTCCGCGTCCAGGCGCTCACTGACGAGCTCACCGGCCTGTTCAATCGGCGCCACTTCGAGCATTGCCTGACCACGGTGCTTGGCGACGAGCGCGACCGCGGCGGACCGACCTCGGTCGTCTACTTCGACGTTGACGCCTTCAAGGGCATCAACGACGCCTTCGGGCACGCCGCCGGCGACGAGGTGCTGCGCGAGTTCTCCGAGGTGCTGCGAACAGAGAGCCGCCGTGATGACATCGCCTGCCGCACCGGCGGCGAGGAGTTCTGCCTGGTGCTGCCGCGGACCAGCCGCGAGGAGGCCAAGCAGGTGGCCGACCGCGTCGTCACCGCAGTGCGCGCCGCCCGATTGGGGCCGCGGCGGAACCTGACCGTCTCCGCGGGCGTGGCGACATCACACGACTCACGCGGGAACCGGGATTGCCTCGTCCGCGAGGCCGACGAGCACCTCATGCGGGCCAAGCGCGAGGGGCGCGACCGCGTCGTGCTCGGCGAGCCCGCCGGTGCCTGACGCCTGAGCCCGACGCCTGACGCCTGACGCCTGACGCCTGACGCCCGACGCCTGACCCCTGACGCCTGAGGCCGGCCGATGCGGGCCTACGCCGCCGCCGCGCTGCCGGACTGACCGGCGGCCTCCGCGGGCCACAGCTCAGCGGCGATCCGTCCCAGGGAGACGATCCGCCCGACCATCGGGCTGACGGACCGCTCCACCTCGAAGGCACAGCCCTCGCGGCGGGCCTCCGCCATCGCCTCGAGGATGATGCGGATGCCGCTGCAATCGATGAATTCGAGCTCTGACAGGTCCAGCCGGACCCGCCGATGGGACCGCTGCACCTCGTCGAACTCGGCCCTGAGCCCATCGGTGGCCGAGAGGTCGAGCTCGCCGGTCAGAGTCATGAGTACAGCGCCGTCAGCGTCGTGGCGTTGACGGACGCCGAACCAGGGATGGCATGGCCCGGTCCCCCTAGGACCGTCCATTGCGAGAAGCTTTGAATCGACCACGTCCTACCTCCGCGAACGTGTGGTGACCACGGTGATGAGACCCAGAACGACGGTGGTCACCAAAACTTGCGCAAACTGCGGTAAGAGCCTCCGCCCCGCCGCCACTGACCCCGCAGTCTGAACCCGATTCGCAAGGAGACCCGGCTAGTGGCCCAACGGTGACCAGGAGACGGAACATGACGAGCGCCGCGATCAGGGGGACGAGTGCGAACGGCGGATCGCGTGGCAGGGCGCCTTCGAGGAGACCGTCGACGCGTGCGGCTCGGCGGCGCACGGTCCGCGACGAGCGGGCTTGGGTGTCAGTCGCGCTGGACGCGCTGAACCACCAGCGCGGCGGTGTCGTCGCGTTGGGGGCCCCGCCCGAAGACCGTCAGTGCCGCATGGATGCGGTGCACCGCGTCCTCGGCGGTGCCCGAGCGGCGCACGGCGTCCGCCAGGCGGGCCTCGCCGAAACGCTCGCCATCGCCGAATGTGTCGATCACGCCGTCGCTGTAGAGCACCAGCAGGTCGCCTGGGACCAGTGTCACGCTGGTCGCGGTCCAGCGCCCGCCTGTCCCCATGCCGAGCAGCAGACCCGGTGTGCCGACCGGTTGCGCCTCCCCGCGGCTGACGTGGTAGGGCGGGGGGTGACCGGCGAGCACGATGTCAGCGACCGTCTCGCCGGCTCGGTCACCCACCACGGCGCAACAGACGCTGACGAGGGACAGTTGCGGCCGCTCACGCAGAGCCGAGTTGAGGTGCTGAAGCGCGGCGACGGGGTCGTCGACCAACTGGGCGGCGGTGCGCAGCGTGTAGCGCGAGAGCGACGTCAAGGCGGCTGCCTCGGCGCCGTGGCCGGCGACGTCGCCGACGACGATCATCCATCCGCCGGGAACGCGGAACGCGTCGTAGAAATCGCCGCCCACCTCATTGCCCTCTCCCGCGGGCTGGTAGAGCGCGGCCACGTCAAAGCCGGGCATCTCCGGGAGTGCCGGCGGCAGCAGGCTGCGTTGGAGCATCGACGCGATGCGGGAGCGTTCGGTGTAGAGGCGGGCGTTCTCGACGGCGCCGGCGGCGAGGCGCCCCAGCTCCTCGGCCACAACCAGGTCCTCATCTGCGAATCGCCGTCCCGACTCGGCCATCGCCAGCGTCAGCGTGCCGAACGGCTCGCGTCCGGGCACCGCCAGGGGGACGATGACGACTGACCGCATGCCGACCTCGCGCACAAGACGGATCTGCTGGGGGCTGAGGTCAGCCAGGACCTCATCGGTGATCTCGGCGATGAGTTGCGACTCCCCGGAGCGGATGACCTCGGCCGCGCCGTTGGGTGCGGTGATGCGCATCGGATGGCGCTGCGCCAGGTCCCGGGCGAGAGCGACCTTCGCCGGATCGGCGTGTGCGATGGCGACCTGGTCCAGCGTATTGCCGGCGCTGCGGATGGCGACGCGGCACCAGTCCCCCAGCGACGGCACGGCCAGGCGCGCCACTCGCTGAAGCGTCTGCTCGAAGTCAAGCGAGGAGGCCAGCTCACGGCCGGCCTGCGCCAGCAGGCGCTGGGAGAGCTCGCGCCGCTTCTCCTGGGTGATGTCCTCGACCACGCTGACCACCAACGCCAGCGATCCCAGCTCATCCGGGACCGGGGTCGCCTTGAGCGAGAGCCAGCGCACGGTGCCGCTGACTCGATCGATGGTGCGGACGACCGAGGGAGCTGGTGTCTGACCGGCCAGAGCGCGACCGGTCGGTAACTCGGCCAGCGTCACGGGCTGACCGTCCTCGTCGTAGATGTCAAAGCGCGCCAGCAGCCGCTCTCGCGGTAGCGCGAAGAGCGCTTCGACGGAGGTTGCGCCGAGCAGATCGGCCGCCGCCGCGTTCGCGAGCACCATGCGTCCGTCCGGGTCTTGGGCCACGACGGCCGCGGCGAGGTTCGCGAGCGTGGCCTCCAGCCGTTTCTCCAGCCCGGTCACCGTCTGCGACAGGCCGGCGTTGTCCAGCGCCAGGCCGATGCGGCTCCCGAGTGCCTCGGCAAACCGCTGGTCCTCCGGGGTGAAGCTGCGGCCGGAGCCGGCAACGCTGCAGGAAAGCACCCCCAGTGTCCGGCCCCGGGCCGGGAGTGCGACATACATCGTGGCCTGCAGGTTCAGGGATCGCAGCATCCCGTAGTCAGCGTCGTCGGTGCTGATCGCGCGCAGCGCGGTATCGGGAACTGGCGCGAGCAGCTGGCTCTCACCCGTCATCACCGTCTTGAGGACGCCGACGCTGGTATCCCCGGATTGGTGGCGGGCCAGGAGCGCGGCCTCCATCCGTTCTCGATTCGGACCGCTGACCCGCGCGCCCAACCGGCGCATCTCGCCGGTGACCGATACAGCGTCCAGTGTCGCGACGTCGGCAAACGCCGGGACGATGACGTCAAGCAGACGCTGAACCGTCTCGCCCAGCAGTTGCGTCCCGTCGGCGACGTCACCGACCGCCGCCAGCAGATGAAAGTGACCTCGCTGCGACTCGTCGGTCATCGTCTTTCTCGTCGGGCGTCGTCCCGAACGCACTTTCGAGTGATGGCGAGACCGGGACTTGAACCCGGGACACCACGATTTTCAGCTATGTGGGCTTTGGCGTCAGAAAGTATTCATTTGCAGGTCAAACCGTCGGCGCCGGGTTACGGTTCCGGGCGCCGCTCAGTCCAGAGTTTGCGATTACCAACGGCGCTCGGGCCCGTAAATCCACTCTCGGGCCCAAAACCGTAAATGCCGATCTCCCTGTGACTGACCACGTGTCGAATGGTATATCCGGTGCGGGACGCGTTCGGGCACCCGGGCTGATTCCGGGTCCTGGATGCCGGCGTGGGTTGCTGAAGGGATGGGCTGGTGGCCGGCCCTGCTTACGCAGCTCGCGGGGATGCGGCCGGACGGGTCAGCACGCACGACGCCGTCAGACCCGATGCTCGCGAGCCAGTCGGTGATTTCCGGCGTCACCGGAACGTGTGCGGGCTTCGCTGGGGCGTCACGCAAACAGCGGGTCGGGCCCCTGCCGCGGGATCCGCTCCTCAAAGGTAGGGGCCTCAAGCGGCGATCGTCATCACTTCTCGATGATCGCAACGACACGCGACAGGCCTGCGCTTGCGCCCTTGATCTTGAGCGGGAAGCAGGCCACGGTGAAGCCCGTCGGCGGCAGCGCGCCGAGGTTCGTCATCCGCTCGATCTGCGAGTACGGAAGATCAACCTGATGCGCCGCCCAGAAGATGCCCGGTTCGTCGCGCTCGATCGCGACCTTCGCCTGGCGGTCAAGCGGTGCATCCCACCCCCACGCGTCGATCCCCATCACGCGCACGCCCTGGTCGTAGAGCCAGCGCGTCGCCTCGGGGCTCACGCCGCAGCCGCGCAACATGTAGTCGGGCTCGTGATAGAAGGCATCGCGTCCGGTGTGGACGAGGACGATGTCGGCCGGGCGCAGATCGTGGCCCGCGCTGACGATCCCCGACTCCATCTCCTCGGCGGACACGGCGTCGCCGTCCTCCTTGTGGCGAGCATCGACAACGACACCCGGGCCGAAGAACCGCTCGAGCGGGAGCTGGTCGATCGTCTCCGCCGGGGCGCCCTGGATCGTCGAGTTGTAGTGATACGGCGCGTCAACGTGGGTTCCAGCGTGGGTACCGATCGCTAGCCGCTCGCCGGCGGGTCCCTCGCCGTTGCGCAACAGCCGCGGCGCCACGCCGAACCCCTGCTCCATATCGCCGGCGCCGGCGATGTGGTCGGTGTAGGTCACCTCGACTCGCATGAACGAGGGGATGTTCTCGGGAAGGGTCTCGATCGTGTGCGAGAGGTCGATGATGCGCAACGGCGCTCCTTCTAGGTCGGGTCGGGGTCGTGGCGCCAGCTGTTGCCCAGTCGTCGGTCGCCGATCGTCACCGGCTGGGCGTCGAGCAGGACCCAGGCAACGCGGCATGGCGCATCCGAGCGGTTGTGCCAGACGTGGTTGGTGCCGCGCTGGACGACGACGTCGCCGGCGCGGACGGTGACGGCGTCGCCGCCATCGAGCTCGAGATCGACCTCGCCCTCCAGGCAGATTCCGTAGTCGAGGCTCTCCGTGCGGTGCATCGGCGACCGCGTGCCCGGCGCAAGCACACCGATGCGCAGCACCGATCCACTCCCCGTGCCGAGGATCGTCGTCACGCTTCCCGCGCGCTGGCGTGCGAGCGCCTCGTCGGTGAGCGAGACCGGCACCTCGTGGGTCGCCCACACCTGAAAGAACGTCGCATCGGCACGCTCGGTGTCCTCGGCGAGGCCGGCGCCGGTCAGCTGCGCGTCCTCCGCGATCACGGCGCGACCCTCCGCGTCGTGGCCGGTGACGATCCGTCGCACGCGCGCAGAGGCAAGCTCGTCGGCGAGACTCATCAGATGCGGTCGCGCAGCCGGGGACCGCGGCCGTAGCCGGCGACGACGAGGAGGATGAGCAGGCCGAAGATGATCTGCTGGTCGGCGTTGCTGTACCCCTTGCCGACGAGGACCGTCGACAGCACCGTGAGCACGAGCGCGCCGAGGACCGTCTTCCAATAGTCCCCACGAGCCCCGAATGCGGTCCCTCCCACGATGACGGCGGCGAGACCCTCGAACAGATACGGGTCGCCGAGGGAGATGTTCCCCGAGCCGGTGTAGCCGCCGACAAGCACCCCGAGCAGACCGCCGAGCAACCCCGACAGCGCAAACGTGGCCGTCCACACCCGTCGCGTGCGTACGAGCGCGAGCTCGGCTGCCGTCGGGTTGGCGCCGGTCGCGTACAGGCGCCGGCCGGCGATCGTGCGCCGCAGCCCGACCCCGATAATGACCGCCACGCCCGCCCAGATGACGACGACGCCGGGGATTGCGATGCCGAACGTCGTCCCGCTGACCGACGTGAGCCGCGACAGGAAGCTGGGCGCGCTGCCCGTCGCGGCGCCCTTGGTCCACACGAGCAGCCCGCCGGTGATGAGCGATGCCATACCGAGCGTGACGACCAGCGGCGGCACCTGGAAGCGGTGCGAGACATAGCCGTTGGCGGCGCCGAGCAGGAGCGACAGCACAACGATGAGCACGATCGCGGGCACGACACTCCAGCCGTCGGACCCGGTGAGCTGGGAGATAAGGATCGCCCCGCCGGCGATGAACGCCGGGACCGAGAAGTCGATGCCGCCGACGAGCACGACGAGCGTCTGGCCGGCGCCGGCGAGACCGAGGAAGGACGCCGCGACCAGCATCGAGATGATGCTCGACCTCGTCGCGAAATCGGTGACCGTCCACGTCCCCCACTCGAACAGCACGACGAGCGCGAGGATCTGAAACAGCTGGAAGCGACGTTGCGCGGCGCCGAGCCGCGACCACGCAGTCGGCCGCTCGGACACAGCGGGATCGGCGGCGCTGAGCGCAGCGCCCTCGGGGAGCGCACTCACGCGGGCACCGCCTCCGCCTCATCGCGCCCTGTCCGGCGCCCTTGGCCGAGCTGCGAACTGAGCACGACGGCCCCGATGAGGATCGCTCCGTAGATGAGCTGCAGCCAGTTCGAGGACACGTTGAGGGAGTCGAGCAGGGTCTGGATGAGGAACATGGTCGCCGCTCCGGCGATTGAGCCGGCAAGGCTCCCCCGCCCACCGAGCAGCGAGGTGCCGCCGATCGCCACCGCGGCGATGGCCGGGAGCGTGTATTGCGTCGCCTGACCCGGATCACCCGTCTGCGTCGCCGCCGCGAGCGCGATCCCCGCGAGGCCGGCGAACAGTCCGCCGAGGGTGTAGGCGATCACCCGCACCGCCGTCACATCAACGCCGGCGGAGAAGGCCGCGACGTCGTCGCCGCCCACGGCGTACAAGCCGCGCAGGAACGTGGTGCGCCCGAGGCCCACCCACACCACGACCGGGATCAGGATGAGGATGAGCCCACCGGGGACCGGACCGACCTTGTTGCCGAGGTCAGTGAGCCACCCGGTCGTGCCCGACGCCGGCGCAGAGAGCACCGCGAGTCCGATGCCCGTAAGGACGAACAGCCCGCAGAGCGTCGCCAGCACCGCCTGATAGCGGAATACCCCCACCAGGATGCCGGTGATCGCGCCGACGAGCGCGCCGAGAGCAAGCGCGATCGGCACCGCGATCCAGATGCTGCCGAGACCGTGCGGGATGAGCACGCCAACGATCACGACGCTCACGAGATTGAGCAGCGGGCCGATCGAGATGTCAATCCCGCCGGCGCCGCTCAGCACCGCCGGCGTCGTCGCCATCGCGGCAAGCGCGAACGGCGCGAAGTCGGCGAGCGTCGCCGGCCACGAGCTCCACGCCGCGAAGCTCGACCGGGCGATGATGTTGGCGACGAACAGCGCGGCGGCGACGAGCAGCGCGAAGCCCCACGGACGGGCTCGCAGGCGGGCAAGCAGATCACCGCGCATGTTGCGCTTCGATCCCTCGGCCAAAGAAGGCGGAGACGAGCCCTGTGCGTGACAGGTCGCGGCGCGCGATCTCGGCGGCGACGGCGCCCTCCCGGAAGACGAGGACGCGATCCATGAGCTCGACGTGCTCGTCGAGCTCCGTCGACAACATGACGACGGCGACGCCGTCGGCGGCGAGGTGCTCCAGGACCCGGTAGAGGTCGCGCTTGGCACCGAGGTCGACCCCGCGCGTCGGGTCGTTGAGCAGCAGCACCCGCGGATGAGCGGCAAGCCACCGGGCGACGATCACCTTCTGCTGGTTGCCGCCGCTGAGCGCGGTGATCGGCTGGCGGGGGTTGGCGAGGCGGATCGCCAGCTGGCCGACGTATTCCTGGAGCCGCTGGGCGCTGCGGCGCCCGGCGACGAATCCGCCGGCGCCGTCGCGCGACAGCGTCGGCAGGGCGAAGTTCTCGGCGATCGTCAGCGACGGGAACAGCGACTCGGCGCGACGGTCGCGTGGCACGTACACGATGCCGGCGCGAAACGCCTGCTGAGGCGAACTCAGCGCGCGGGCGCCGGCGGCGACCGCTCCGGCCGCGGCACCCGCGCCGCGCAGCGCCTGTAGAAAGGCGTCCTGGCCATGACCCTCGAGACCGGCGAGTCCGACGAGCTCTCCCGCGCGCAGAGTGAACTCGATCGGCGCGGCCCCCGGGCGTAGCCGCAGCCCCTGCGTCGACATCAGCACCTCATCGCCCACCCGCCGGCTTGATGGCACCGCCTCGACCGCCGACGTGAGATGCTCGCTGCCGGTCATCAGGCGCACGAGCTGATCGCTGCTCGCCTCCCCGCGAACGAGCGTCGCCACCGTCTCACCGGAGCGCAGGACCGTCACCCGATCGGCCAGCTCCTCGATCTCGTCCATGCGGTGTGAGATGAAGATGACCGCCGTGCCCCCGGCGCACAGCCGCCGCGCGACGGCGAACAGCCGGTCGCGGGTGGCGACGTCCAGCGCCGACGTCGACTCATCGAGGATGAGCACCCGCGGCGAGCGCACGAGCGCGCGGGCGATACAGCAGGTCTGGCGAGCACTGAGCGACAGCGACTCGACCGGAGCATCGAGCGGCGGTACGGCATCGAGCAGCTCGCCGAGCGCCTTTTCGGCACGTTCTCGCTTCTCCGCGTTGGACACGTGCGCGCGAAACAGGCCGTCCGAGCCGAGCCAGACGTTGGCCAGCACCGACTGCGGTCCAACCACGAGGACCTCTTGGAAGACGGTGACGATCCCCGCCTCCTGGGCCGCGCGCGGGGTGCGCCGCGCGCGGACCGCTTCGCCGCCGAGCGCGATGCGCCCGGCGTCGGGCCGGTGCACGCCGGAGAGAATCTTGACAAGCGTGCTCTTGCCCGACCCGTTCTCGCCGATGACCGCATGGACCTCCCCGGCACGGAGATCAAACGTGCATGACCGCAGCGCGCGCGTCGCCCCGAACGACTTCGCCAGACCGGCGACGCTCAGCAGCGGCTCAGCCGACCGCTGCCCGGAGGCAGCGGCCGAGCCGCGGCTGAGCTGGTCAGCTCCCATGACCGCCATGGCCATGTCCGGCTGCCGCCCTCACTTGTTGAACAGCGAGGCGAGGTAGCTCTGGGGTAGCCATGGGCCTTCAACGACGGACTGGTTGCTGACGCTCGCGCCCGCCGGTGCCCAGTGCGACAGGTTGGAGCTGTTGATGTCGTCGCTCAGTGACGACAGCTCGCTGACCTTCGGCCCATGGCCGGCCATGAGCTGCGAGATCGTGTACGCCGTCGCGGCGACGACACCCTGCGGGGTGATCGTGTACGCCGAAACCAAGCGGCCGGTGTGGGTCTTGAAGAAGGCGACCTCGCCCACCGAGGGGCCGGCGGCCACGAACACCGGCAACGGCCGACCCGTCTGCTGGAAGGCCTGAAGGATGCCCGAGGTCATACCGGCCGACTCCACGACACCGGCAACCCGTTGCGGGTGGCTCGATAGGTAGCTGAGCATCTGCGCCTTGGCGACCGCGGGCTGGAACTGACCGACGATCGAGCTGTCGAAGTGGATGCCCGGGCACTTGCCGAACGCAATCTTCCAGCCGGCAAAGCTCTCCTGGTCGACGCCGGTCGCCTCGATCCCGTGAACACCGAGCACGACGCCCTTCCCGCCGATCATCTTCGCCAGCTGCGCGCCGGAGGTGAGCGCGTCACCGACGGAGTTGGGCGCGATGTTGATGGCGTCCGGTGACGGCGTCGCATTGAAGATCGAGATGAACGGGATGCCCGCCGCCTTCGCCGCGGCGGCGATCGGAATGAACGGCTGCGGGACAAGCGGCTCGGCGACGATGAAGCTCACGTGTTGCTGGATGAGTGAGTGAGCCTGCTGTAGCTGCGTTGTCAGCCCGGTCGGTGGAGAGGTGAGGAGGACGACCTTGCCCACGCCCTTGACCGCCTTGAGCTCCTTCTGGAGCATCGGGATGAGCGCTGCCTGCGTCGGACTCACGGGGGCCGTCACCGAGATGCCCACGGTGTACGGCGGCTTGCCGGCCGGCTTGAAGTTCGCATACGCGCTCTTGAAGATCGGGGTGGCGTAGCCGTTGAACTGTGACGTGTACTTCGAGCCGAGGCTCGACAGGAGCCCGGTCTGGTCGTGGTAGGGAAGCTTGGGTACCGTGCCGCATCCGCCCGGCGACGCAGCCACCGTCGTCGAGGACGAGCCGCCCGACGAGGATGAGGACGCGACGGCGGCCGACGAGGAGCTCGACGAGCCGGTACTGCTCGTCTTACCGCATGCCGCGAGCGTAAGCACCGCCGCGATCGCGCACAGCCAGATAGTCGGGTGGCGGTGGTGTCTCCGCGCCGGAACGATGTTCATGTTCTCTCCTCCCGCCGTCACCGGCGGCCTCGTTGACATCTCCGGGAGACATCGCCGGGATCGGTCCCCAACGAGCCCGCCTCCTCCCCACTGACCACGCCGGCGGCTTCTTCGCAATCCGGCGCTGCGGAGGAGGATTCTAAATTTGCCGCGAATTGTCAAGACCATAGTTCGCGTTCTATTTTCTGGCGGCTCCCCTTGACAGCTGCGGTCGAGCGCTCGTAGAGTGGCCAGAACACGAACTGGCGTTTTAGTTATCGGTTCGGGTTGCCAGGCCCGTCCATCGCCTGAGGAGAGCCATGTCGGAGATCCTGCTGTCCCAGCTCGCGCACGTCGAGCTGATCTCGCCCAAGCCGGAGGAGACTGTCCGCTGGATGGCCGACGTCCTCGGCCTGGAGGAGACGACCCGCGAAGGCCAGTCGGTCTACCTGCGCGGCTGGGCTGAGTGGCTTCATTCCAGCCTGATCGTCACCGAGGGTCCGGAGCCGGCACTCGGACACATCGCCTGGCGCACCTACGGCCCTGACGATCCGGAGATCGTCGCCCGGCGCTTCGAGGGCCAGGACAACGCGATCGGCTGGGTGGAGTCGTCGGTCGGACACGGCCGTGCCTACCGTTACCGCGCGCCGGTTGGCCGCCACGTTCACGAGGTCTTCTGGGAGACGGAGCTCTACCACGCCCCCCCCGAGAAGGCCGAGGCTGACTTCCAGAACCGCCCGCAGAGGTTCTCGGCGCGTGGCGCCGGAGCCCGCTACCTCGACCACGTCACGATCGCGACGCCCAGCATCGATAAGGACATCGCCTTCTATCAGTCGCTCGGCCAGCGCCACACCGCGCAGATCAACCCGGAGCCGGGCTTCAACGTCTTCTCGACGATGACCTGCAACGCCATCCGCCCGACCCACGACCTTGGGCTCGTGCCCGACTTCAGCGGCGCGAGCGCGCGCGGCAACCACATCGCCTACAAGGTCGACCAGCGTCTCGACGTCGAGCGTGCCGCCGAGGTCTTCATGGCCAGCGATACGCCGATCGAGTTCGGCCCCGGCATCCATGGCCTCGACGAGATCACGTATCTCTACGTCCGGGAGCCGGGGGGGTTCCGGATCGAGATCAACGCGGGCGGCTGGGTCAACGCGATGCCCGACTGGAAGGCGACCGAATGGAACCCCTCCCAGGGCGGCACGACGTTCTGGAAGAACCTGTCGATGCCCGAGTCGATGATGGAGTGCTGGCCGGCGGTGAGCGGTGCCGCCGCTGACGAGGCCACCGAGGGCTTCCAGTCGACACAGATGTTCGTCGAGCAGTAGAGGAGGCCGCGATGCGCATCGCACGAGTCGAAATCGACGGCGCCGCACGGGCAGCGATTGTCGCGGCCGACGGCACGTCAGTGAGCGTGCTCGGACCCCAGGTCGACGTGCTCGACGTGCTCACCGGCGATCCGCAGAGCCTCGAGGGCCGGACGTCCGAGCGGGCGCTCGACGAGGTGAGGCTGCTCGCGCCCATCGACCCGCCCGCCATCCGAGACTTCTCGGTGTTCGAGCAGCACATCGAGGGGATCATGATGGGCGCCGGCAAGCCCATCCCGGAAAGCTGGTACGTGTCGCCGTTCTGCTACTTCTCCAACCCCGGCGCGGTCACCGGCCCGGGCGAGGAGATTGCGCTGCCGCCCGGATGCCGAGATCTCGACCTCGAGCTCGAGGTGGCTGCCGTCATCGGGCGTGCCGGGCGCGACCTCGGGCCGGAGGAGGCGGGCTCTTACATCGCGGGCTACACGATCTTCAACGACTGGTCGGCGCGTGACCTCCAGTTCGAGGAGATGAAGCTCGGCCTCGGCATCTGCAAGGGCAAGGATTTTGCTAACACCCTCGGCCCGTGGATCGTCACTCCCGACGAGCTCGAGCCATTCCGAGCCGGTGACCGGCTCGACCTCGACCTGCGCGCGACCGTCAACGACCGCCCGCTCGGGGACGACACCCTCGCCAACATGGCCTGGAGCTTTGAGGAGCTCGTCGCCTACGCCTCACGCGGCACATGGATCAGACCCGGCGACGTGCTGGGGTCGGGCACCTGCGGCTCGGGCTGCATGATCGAGCTGCGCGGGCGCAACGGCGCCGACGGTCACCCCTGGCTGGCGCCCGGCGACTCCGTCTCCCTCACAGTGCAGGGGATCGGCACGCTCACGAACACGGTCGGGCCGGGCATCGATCCCGTCGCGCTACCCTCGGCGCGCCCGGGACGGCTCCGGGCCCGGGCCGCGGCCTGAGGACCGACACGTGAGGATCGACGCCCACGCCCACGTCCACCCGCCCGCGTATCGCGAGGCGCTTGGCCCGCTGCCACTGCCCCCGACGACGCTCGAGGGCTACCGGACGGCGATGCAGCGCCACGGCATCGACGCCGCGGTCATCTCGGTCGGTCCGCCGGGAGCGTTCATCGGCGAGGCCGCCGATCCGGCGGCGCTCGCGCGGGTCGCCAACGACGGGATCGCCGAGGTTGTGCGCGCAGAGCCCGAGCGCTTCGCCGGCCTGGCGACGCTGCCGCTGCCTGATGTCGATGCCGCGCTCGCCGAGCTCACGCGAGCCTACGACGAGCTCGCGCTTGATGGCGTGATGCTGCTCTCGAACGTTGCCGGCACCTACCTCGGCGACCCGGCGCTCGAGCCGCTGCTCGCTGCGCTTGACGAGCGGGCGGCGTACGTGTTTGTCCACCCCGGGTTTCCGCCCCACGCCCTGCCCCTCGAGCATCCCGTCTGGCTGTACGAGTTCCCGTTCGAGACGGTGCGGGCAACGACCAACCTCATCTACAGCGGCGCGTTCGAGCGCCACCGGCAGATCCGCTGGCAGCTCTCACACCTCGGTGGAGCGGCGCCGTTTCTCGCCCACCGCCTCGCCTCGCTCGCCGAGCGCGAGCCCGCGCTGGCCACCGCGGCGCCCGCGGGCGCGCTCACGTACCTGCGCCGCCTGTACTACGACACTGGGCTGGCGAACAATGGTCCGGCGCTCGCCGCGACACGCGAGGTCACCGGTTTCGACCACGTCGTGTTCGGCACCGACTGGCCGTACGCCGCGCTTCCGCCCGACGGCGGGGATCCCGCGCCGGGCCTCGGCATCCTGAGCGCGGATGAGCGCACAGCGGTTGATGGCGGCAACATCGCCGTTCTCGTCCCGCGGCTGGCGGCGCCCCGCCTCGCCTGACCACCACGGCGAATCCCGGGAGGAGATCATGGGCACCTTCAGCAGCCGGGGGCGGATCGCGATCGTCGGCGCCGGCCCCGCCGGCATGGCGACCGCGCTCGCAGCGATCCGCGCCGGGTTCTCAGCGACGATCCTCGAGCGCTACGCGGAGGTGAAGCCCGCCGGGAACATCCTCAACCTGTGGCCGCCACCCCAGAAGGTCCTCGGCCTGCTCGGGGTGGACATCAACGACCTCGGCGCCCCGGGCGACTCGGAGTTTCGTCGCGCCGACGGGCGCGTCCGGGCCCGCGTCCGGCTGCCGCTGAGCGTGAAGGCCGAGTACGGCGGCGGCTTCATCGGCCTGCTGCGACCGGGGCTCTACCGACGGATGCTCGATGCCCTGCCGGAGGGCACGATCCGCTACGGCTATGACGTGACATCGTTCACCGACACCGGACGGGAGGTGATGGTGAACCTGCGCGACCGCGACCCGATCGCCGCGGACGTGCTCGTCGGCGCCGACGGAATCAATTCGATCGTTCGCCGCGGATTGTGGGGCGAGCAGCCGATCCGCCACCAAAAGCTGCACCTCGTCGCCGGCTACCTGTTCTGCGACGCGCCCGAGCCGGTCACGATCGTCGCCCACAACCGTCGGACCCAGGGCAGCTATTCAGCGATCCGCCACGATGGACGCTCCGGCTACGAATGGTGGGTGCTCGAGGCCTTTGACCCAAGCGTCCCGTTCACGGAGGGTCTGCGCTCGTATGCGCTGCGCCGCGCCCACGGCTTCGCGGAGCCGCTGCCGTCGCTCATCCGCGACACGCCGGCTGAGCACCTGTTCCGCTGGGAGATCCGCGACCGTAAGCCGCTCAAGCAGTGGAGCCGCGGCCGTGTCACCCTGCTCGGCGACGCCGCTCACCCCACCTCGCCGTACGCCGCGTACGGGGCCGGGATGTCAATCGAGGACGGCTACTTCATCATCGCTGAGCTCGAGCGCGTCGATATCCGCGACGGCGCGCGGGTGCGCGACGCGCTTCAGGCCTTCGAGGAGCGTCGCAAGAAGCACACGGCCACGGTCAGCCAGATGGCGTGGATCAACGGCCTCATGTTCCACCGCGCCCCGTCATGGCTGGCTCCGGTGCGCGACCTCGTATTCGACCGCACCCCGTTGCTGCAGAAGGTCATCGGCGAGGCGACGCCCGGCCAGATCCTCTCGCAACTCGGGGAGATCGACGCTGTCGAGGCGCAGCGCGCCGCTGCGGCTACAGCGGGGGCGGCGTGACACAGAGGTTGCGCTGCGTCCCCAGACCGGTGATCGCAGCATCCATCACGTCGCCCGGCCGCAGCCACCGGTCACCGTGGTGCCCCGCGTTTCCGGCCGGGGAGCCGGTGAGGATGATGTCGCCGGCCTCAAGGCCGACGATCCGCGATGCATAGGCGACGAGCGTCTCGACGCCGTAGATGATGTCGTCGACCGACTCGTCCTGCATGGTCTCACCGTTGACCGACAGCGTGATGCGCAGCTGTCGCGGGTCAGAGACGAACTGGCGCGGCACGATGAAGGGCCCGGTCGGGAAGAACGTTGGACGGTTCTTGCTCATGATGAAGTCGGTCATCGGAAACCGCGGCCGCTGTTGGACGTCGCGGACGCTGATGTCATTGGAGATCGTGTAGCCGGCGACGTGGTCCATCGCCTGCGCTTCATCGATATCTCGCCCTCCGCGACCGACGACGACGGCGAGCTCGAGCTCCCAGTCGTGACATCGCCCCGGCCCCCACAGCACGACGTCGTCACGGGCGCCGCACAGCGCGCTCGGCAGCCCCGCGAACATGTAGGGCTCGGTGCTCTTGCGCCGCTCGAGCTGACTGTCGGCCTCAGCACGCAGCTCCTCGAGTGACCGCTCGTCGCCCTCGACCCGCAACGTCGCGACGACGATCTCCCGCACGTGCTTGTGATAGTTGGCACCGGCGCAGAGGATCTGGCGAGGCATGACCGGCGGCAGCGGCCACACCTCGCTGAGGGCGTGGGCGGCGCTGTCGCCGTCGTGGGCGGCCTGAGCGAGCACGTCCAAGCTCCGCTCCCAGTCGTGCAGCAGCCCGAGCGTGGTCGTCGCGCTGCCGAGCCGCCGGCGCAGGTCAAGCACGGTCTCGCCGACCACGAGCGCGGGGAACGCCTCGCCGCCGTTGGCGGCGAACGTACCGAGGACGAACTGACTGTCGGCTGCCATCGTCATCGCCTCTCTAGAACGGCGACATCGCCGCGACGGTGACGTCGGTGCGCGTCGCAACGGGGTCGATCGGCAGCGAGTGATCCTGCTCCCAGCGCCCGATCGCCTCCGACCCCTCGACGATCATGCGGCAGCGCTCGTAACGGCGCTCCATCCACGCGGCGAGCGCCGCCTCGAGCGACACGTCGCGCATCAGCTCCTGGGTCAGGACGATGCCATCCTCGATCGCCTGCGCTGCGCCCTGGCCGCAATGGGGAGTCGTCGCATGGGCAGCGTCCCCGATGAGCACGACCCGACCGCGGTGCCACGGCGGCGCGACCAGGACGTTCTCGACCGGGCGGTAGACGACCGCGTCGTCGTCGACGATGAGGTCACGATGCTCGGCGACGATCCCGCCGAACTCCGCAAGGCGCTCGCGGTAGAGAGCGGCGATCCCCTCCTTCGGCGGCCTCAGCGGCTGGCCCTCGGGCGGCTTCTCGATCGTGAGGATGTACATGAGCTCCTCAGACAAGGGGCAGAACCCCGCGGTGCCGGTCGCGCCGATGAACACCCAGATCTTGTTGAGGCCCTCGATGCGCGGGAGGTTGTAGCGCCAGCACACCTGGCCGGTGAACTGCGGCCGGTACTCGTCGCCGAACACCGCCCGGCGGACCTCGGAGTTGAGGCCATCGGCGCCGACGACGAGGTCGTAGGACCGCGTCTCACCGTCGGTGAACGCGACCTCGACCTCGTCGCCGGTGTCGTGGAGGGAAGCGAACGTCACGCCGGTGCGCACGTCGGCGCCCGACTGCAGCGTGTGGGACTGGAGGATCCGGTGCAGCCGCGGGCGGGTGATCCCGTTCGCCGGCGGCAGCCCCTCGACGAGCGGCGGCCAGTCGTTGTCGGCCAGCAGCGTCGTACCGTCGCCCAGCCACGTCGTGTCGCCGTACATGGGGCAACCTTGGCCGACGGCCTCCTCGGCCAGCCCGAGCACGTGGAGCGCGCGCAGCGCGTTGGCCGGCTGGATGATCCCCACGCCGTAGACGTCCCACGCCGGGTTCTGCTCGACAACGTCGACGTCGTAGCCGGCTTGACGAAGCCCGATCGTCGTCGACAGTCCACCGATACCGCCGCCGACGACAAGTACCCTCTGCACCGCGGTCATACAGCCACCTCCGCCCAGATCGAACCGACGACGACGTGGAGCTTGGGGCTCCTCTCCTCACCCGCTGAGTAAAACACGAATTTGTGTTCTTGTCTAGGCGATCGCCGTCCGACTGCGTACTCTTGCAGCGATGGCCACGCCCGAGCCGCTCATCCGTCCCCCGCTGCAGCGCCGTAGCCAGGAGTCCCTGGAGCGTCTCCTCCACGCTGGATTCGAGGTGCTCAAGGAGGAGGGCTTCGAGGGGTTCACCCTCCAGGAGGTGAGCCGGCGCGCGGGGGTGTCCATCGGCTCGATCTACGCCCGGGTACCGAGCCGCGAGGTGCTCATCATGGCCATCTATGAGCGCGCCATGGCCTGGACGGAGCTCGAGCAGAACGAGTTCGCGCGCAACGCCGGGCGCGTCGACCTGGACCCGCGGGAACGTGTCGAAACGATCGTGACCGAGATGGCGGAGACGATGCTCCACCAGAGCGATGTCCTGCGCGTGTTCATGCGCCAGGCGCCGTTAAATCCCGAGATCTGGGCCCGCGGCGCCGAAAAATCACAGGCGACCGCCAAGGCGTTCGAGACGGCGATCCTCGAGCATCGCGACGACCTGGGCCACCCGGAGCCCGAGCTCGCCGTCGACGTCGCGTTCCGGATGATCTACTGCACGGTCGCGCGGCGGATCACCCACGGCGCGAAGTTCGAGTCGCGCCGTGCGCTCAGCGACAAGAAACTCGTGCGCGAGCTCGCCCGCGCCGTCGCCGATTATCTGCTCTGAGCGAGTCGCGGCGTCAGTTCCACACCGAGCGGGCCACCTCGCCGATGAGGCTGAGCTTGTCGACCTGTGTCTGCGGCGTGACCTTGCGCTGTTCGGCGGTCTCGCTGGCGGAGGCAAAACCGCATTGGGGGCCAATCGCTAGACGTTGCTTGGGGTGAAAACGCGCGGCCTCGTCGATCCGCGCACGCAGGGTGTCAGGGTCCTCAAGCCGGGTCCATTTGGTCGAGACCAGTCCGAGCGCTGCGGTGACCTGATCGGGCAGGTCGCGCAGCGGCTGGAAGTCACCGGAGCGGTCGTCGTCGTACTCCATGTGCACCACGTCGAAGCCATCGAGGTGCGGGAACACCGCGCGGGCAAGAGCTTCGTAGCCGCCTTCGGCAATCCACGCCTGGGTGCCGTTGCCCTTGCACAAGTGCAGCCCAAGGGTGACGTCGTCGGGGCGCTCGATCTGGCCGAGGCCACAGATCAGCTCGGTGGCGACGGACAGGAACTCCCCTGGTTTCATGCCGGCATCGCGTGCGTACGACTCCCGAACCGCGCGATCTGCGTAAGCCTCCGCGAGGTCGGGCGCGTCGATCTGGATGTAGCGACACCCGGCGGCGACCAGCTCGGCCATCCATCCCTTGACAGCGTTGGTGGCGTCGTGGGCGAGCTCGAGCGGGTCAGGGTAGACATCGCGGGAGTGCTCGTTCCAGAAGCCGAGGACGAGCAGCATTGGACTGGGCAGCGTGATCTTGATCGGCAGGCGGGTGCGGGATTGCGCATACTCGAGCTCCGCGACCCCGGGGCACGTGTTCGCACTGACACGGTCGGTCACGCTGAAGGGGACCTGCACCTCCATCTTGGCGGATGGATCGTGTCCGTGAAACGTGACCGTGGATCCCCCGACCATCGAGAGGCCGGTCATTCCGGAGACGAAGAAGTCAAAGAAGATGTCGCGGCGCATCTCACCGTCGGTCGCGACATCTAGCCCGGCGTCCTCCTGGATGCGCAACGCTTCATCGACCGCCCGATCCTCGATCTCGCGGTAGGCCGCCGGGTCGAGGTTGCCGGCGCGCAGCTTCTCGCGCGCCTGCACGAGCGCGACGGGGCGAAGCATCGAGCCCACCACTTCTGCCCTGTAAATGACCTGGCCCGATTTCACGTCGCTGTCGGCGGCGTTGGTCTGCATATACGTGTCCTCCGAATAACAAGAGCGCTGACTCCGGAGAAGCTACTCTTGTTCTGGAATGCCTGTCAAGCCGTCACGTAGCCTCCGGGACGTGCCCGGCGTCCGACCCCCTCGCCAGAAACGCGGCCAGGCATCGCTGGACCGCCTCCTCGACGCCGCCGAGGCGGTGCTCGCCGACCGAGGCACGGAGGGTTTCTCGATCGCCGCGCTCAGCGAACGCTCCGGGATGTCCAACGGAGCCATCTACTGGCGCGTGGACAGCCTGGAAACCCTGTTCGTCGCCGTCCACGAGCGACTGATCGATCGCCTGCGCGGCGAGCATGACGCCTACGATGACCCGGCCCCGTGGCGCGAACTCAGCGTGGAAGAGTTCGTCTCCCGCGCAGTGCGCATCGAATCAGACATCGTGCGACGCCACGCCGGCGCCCTGCGTGTCATCGCTCTGAGCGCAGCCACCGACCCTGCCGCGTCGACCCGGGGAACGCGCGCCGTCCGCGACACCGAGAACCGGTTTCGCGACCACCTCCAACCCCGGCTCATTGCCGCCGGCTGCGCCGATGCCCACCTCGTCGCGACCACTATCTTCCGGATCGCTTTCGGCGCTCTCATCAACCGCGTCACCTGGCCAGACCAGCAAGCCAACCCCGAGATCCCATGGCGTCGATTCGTCGACGATCTCTGCCACATGACCTCCGCCTACGCCGCTTGCCAGACCCGCGCCAGGGCGTCGGCCTAACCCAGAGCGACCGCCCAGGCCGCGGACCTCACGAGCTGTCTGACACAACCGCCCGCGCACGATCTCCGGCCGCATCCGGGGGTTGAACATGACCGTCGACGCTCCGATCCTCTGCGGCGGCGGGCCATCTCCGTACGCAGACGACGGCGTCGTCTGTCGCCAACCCAGACGCAGAGAGGTTCAGCTACTCGCCAACACGGCATCGTCGCGAAATGCCTCATGATGTCTCTGGCAGAGAGAGGCCTACTCAAAGTAGACGATTGCAGGGATTTCATGGCGAGACCGGGACTTGAAC
>CAWKLB010000015.1:0-87756 GCA_963850325.1 uncultured Actinomycetota bacterium | reverse complement strand
ACCGAGTCCGTTTGCGCGCAGAATCTCGAGGGAACGGGCGAACAGATCGGCGGACCGCTCGAAATCGCCGAGGTCCCGGAGAGCCTCAGCGATGCCGTGCAAGGTGCGGGCGATCCCCAGCGTGTCGTCAAGGCGCTCGTAGATCCGAAGCGCCTGCTCCGCCCATGCGAGGCTGCTCTCCGGCGCGCCGGCTATGAACTCGGCGGCGCCGAGGCGAAGCAGCACGAGGGTCTCGCCGCGTTCGTCGCCGGCGTCCCGGTAGAGCGCGAGCGCCTCTAGCAGTGCCGCGCGCCTCTGCTCCCGGCGCTCGAGAAACACCAGCGCGGAGCCGAGCCCGGCGAGGGCCTTGGCGCGGTCTCCCGGCGACAGTGCGGTCGGATCGGCCAGCGCCCGCTCGTACCACCGCTCTAATTCACGGATGCGTCCGGCCCCTAACCAAGGCGTGAAGACGGCATCGGCGAGTGGGAGAGCCACGGCGATATCGTGGTCGAGCGCCCAAGCGAGCGCGAGTCCGACATTGCCGGCGTCTTGGCGCAGCCGAATCAGGTCATCGGTGCCCTCCCGGGGGCCGTCACCATAGACGACACCGTGCGCAAAGTGCCGGCGAGCATGGCGGGCGCGAATCTCGTCGCGCTCGACGCTTGAGTCGAAATGCTCGAGCGCGTATTCGCGCGAAGTGTGCAACAGGAAGAGCCGGCCGTTGTCGGCGTGGCGCACGAGGCTCTTGTCGATCAGTGCCCGCATGGCGTCGAGATCGGCGTCGCAGATCTGTTCGGCTGCCTCAAGCTCGAAGCTGCCGACGAACACCGCCAGCCTTGTGAACAGCCGCTGCTCGGGCCGGGTGAGCAGGTCGGACTCCCACGCGATCGTCGCCCGCATCGTGCTATGGCGCTTGGGGAGGTCGCGGCGCCCGCCGGCCAGGAGCGGGAGCCGCTGTTCCAGCCGGGTGAGGAGCTGCTGCCCGGAGAGGAGCTTGACCCGCGTCGCCGCAAGCTCGAGCGCAGAGCGGGAGGCGATCGAGTCGCTCGCAGGGCGCGTCGATCTCAGCGCCCGGCTCGTAGCCCGGCTCCACCTGCCGCGCCCGCGCGGTGAACAGCTCGACGGCGGCGTGGGGCGACAGCGGCGCCACCGCGTACTCCTGCTCGGCGGCCACCCCGAGCCGCTCCCGGCTCGTCACGATCACCCCGCAACCCGGCGCGCCGGAGAGCAGCTCGGCGACCGCGCGAGCTGCCTCGATCACATGCTCGAAGTTGTCAAGCACGAGCAACAAGGCTCGCCCGCGCAGATACATCGGCAGGTCCGCGATGTCGCCGAGCGCCGCCGCGATCGCCGCTGGTACCAGCCGCGCCTCGCTGACCATGGCGAGCGGAACCCACCACACGCCGTCCGGATAGCGGTCGGCCAGGGCCGCCGCGAACGTCATCGCGAGTCGGGTCTTTCCCGTCCCACCGGTTCCGGTCAGGGTGATCAGCCGGCGCGAATCAGCGAGCGTCATCAGCTCGGCAAGTTCGCGCTCGCGGCCGATGAGGGGTGTCGCCTGCACGGGCAGATGGACATGGCCCGGCGCTCGCCCGTCCGTCGCGGCGCCGGCGGCGGGGCCGGATGGCCCGGGTCGGTTTGGAGCAGCGCCCGGTCCTGGCAAGGATCGCTTCGTGCAGTTGCCGAAGCTCGACCGAAGGCTCAATCCCCAGTTCTTCGACCAGCGCCGACCGCGCGGCACGGTAGGCGGCCAGCGCTTCCGCCTGCCGTCCGGCCCGGTACAGAGCCACCAGTAGCTGGCCCCGCAGACGCTCGCGGTACGGGTAGTCGCGCACGAGACGCTTGAGCTCGCCCAGCACCTGCGCCTCTCGGCCCAGCAGCATTTCGACCGCGATCCGCTCCTCCAGCACGCCGGCGCGTAGCTCGCCGAGCTGCGCGATCTCCCCCTGCGCGAACGCGTCGTATTGAAAGTCGGCCAAGACGTCACCGCGCCACAGCTCGAGCGCGCCGCTCAGCGCGGCGACTGCCTGATCTGGTCGTCCCGCCGCCAGCAGCGATCGGCCCTCGCCGATCAGCCGCTCGCATCGCTGCACATCGAGCTCCTCGGGCCCGACTCTCAAGACGTAGCCACCGGCAGTAGTGACCAGCCGCTCCTCGTCCGGGTCTGAGTGGCCGGCGGCAAGGGCCCGGCGTAGCCGCGATACGTGCACGTGCAGCCCCTTCGCGCCGCTCGCCGGCGGCGCACCCGCCCACAGCGCCTCAATCAGCTGATCGCTCGACACGGCCTCGTTCGCCCGCAGCAGCAGCAAAGCAAGCACGGCTCGCGGCATCCGCCCGCCCAGGGCGAGCTCATGCCCATCGTCACCGATCACCTGTAGCGGTCCCAGGATGCCGAAACGCATACGCCCTCGCGACCGTACCGATCACGGTCACTCGCCGCCGACGGCACCCACCCGCGGTTGCAATGCCCGGGCCGGCGCGATCACCGGACTGCAAGCCGGCTGCAACCCCTGCGGATCACCGTGGCCGCACGACAACCCAACACGAGGTCAGCCATGCATCCCCAAGTCGTCCTCATCGCCGCCCGACAGCACATCGCCGACCTGCACCGAGCCGCCGACCACAACCGCCTCGTGCACACCGCCACCACCGCCGCCACGGCCACAAGCCGCCGCGCCGTCCGAGCACCCGGCCACGCCGCCGTCGCGCCAGTCTCGTTCCTGCACTGGCTCCGCTAGTCCCGAGCTATGCCCTGATCCTGGTCGGTGAGGCGACGGCGCGAGTCGCATTTTGTGAGGTTCTCTGCGCGAAGGCTGGCCTGTCGTCCGAACGCGTACGTTCGCGGGAGGACAGGCCACCGTCCCAGGGCTCCGCTTGTGGGGTTAACAAGCGAGCAATCAACCCCTCACCAAGGAGACAACATGCTTCTCATCCTGGCGGCGATCCTGCTGATTATCGCCATCGCCGGCGGCGTGGTCATTCACCCGTTGCTGTTTCTGCTCGCCATCGTTGCAATCGTCGTCTTCTTCGGCGATCGGCGCGGCCGAGCCATCCGCTGACCACGCGCGCAGCGCTCGGCCCGGCTCGTCTTGGCCAAAGCCGGGCGCTGCGGCTGCGTGACACGCCTTAGGTCATCGTTGCCGTGAGGCGATGGTGGCGCAGCTCCTCGGGTGGTGAGCCGTGCAGCATCCACGTTCGGTCTCCCCGACGGCTGATTTGGCCTCGCTGCTGCAGTGCACCCAATGCGCCGGTCACCGCGGGGCGGTGCGCGCCGATGAGATCCGCGAGCCGCTGGTGAGAAAGCGGGAGCGGTACGGCGATGCCGTCAGGCAGCACTCGACCCCAGCGTTCGGCCAGATGCCAGAGCGTCAGCAGCAACCGGTCATCGACCCGTTGATGGTGAGCGATCGCAAGGGTGACGGCGAGCGCGTGGGCGCGCCGAGTCCCCCGGTTGAAGAGCTCCAGTCCAAGCTGCGGCCAGGGGGTCATCCGCACCACAAGGCGATGGTCAAGCACGGCCAGGCGGGCGGGCTCTAGAACGACCCAGCCAACCTCCGCGTGAACGTGGGAACCCTCGTCGTCCCAGCTCCACGGGCGGATCACGTCGGCCGCCCCGATCAGTTCCACGCATCGCCGTCCCAACACGTCGACCTCGCGACTGATCAGTCCATCGACAATCAAGAAGCCACGATGATGACCGTCGGGCTCCTCGGCGGCTGTGACGTCCCAATTGCCGGTGGACAGGCGCCGGACTCGCGTCTGAGTCTCGCGTCGGGCCCGCTCGTAATCACTCGCAGGCAAGAGATCCCGAACCTCAGGATCGGCATCGACGATGCTGATCAAACCCGCGGCCGCATTCACTTGGGCCATCCGATCTCGCGGCGACCAACGTCGAGATCCTGGTTCGCTGAGGGCCTCACGTCGACGGCCAGCATATCCGTCGTGTTGCGCACGCCGCCGACGTCGATGGTGGGCAGCACGCCCGAGGATTGTGGCGGCCTCTATGTCCGCATGCGGACGTTCGCGCGTGCACCAAGTTGCTGGCTTTCGGGCCCCGGGCGATCGTAGTTTTGCCCGAACATCCACCGTCACGGCGGCTGCGTGACATTACATAAGGAGCGGTCATGATCGTTTTGGGCATTTTGCTGCTGATCGTCGGCTTCATCGCGAAGATCGCGATCCTGTGGACGATCGGCCTCGTCCTGCTGGTCATTGGCCTCGTACTTGTTGTGCTCGGCTCGATGGGTCGTGCTGTCGGCGGGCGCCGTCATTACTACTGAGGCCGCGAGGTGGCCCGTCAGTCGAAGCGCGCCGCGTCGATGACTGGATGCCGCGGCCCGGCCGTGCGGTGTCCGCGCTGCAAGCTCGTGATCGCGCCCCGCATGCCGACTCTCCCTCCGCGGCATTGTCCGCGATGCCTCGCGCGCAGGCGAATCGTGGTCGAGTTGGAGATGCTCCCGGCGCAATGCTCGGGCGCGCGCCCGTCTCCCGACCCGCCCTAACCATCGTCCGACGAACGAACGCGCGAGCATCACGATCGCTGGTCGGCGCACGTGAACGGGGTCGCCTCAATTGCCGTCACCTGGCGTCGGCGTGCCGGGCAAGCTTCTCGTGGGAGGGATCGTCGGATGAGAGCCGGCGAGCTGTGAGGTGCGGACTGGCTGCGCGCACGGCGGCCCCGGCGTCGTCACCACGGAGAGCGATCTCGGTCAGCGTGCGCATGCGCGTCTCGGTGCTGCTGAGGAAGACCGCACGCTCGTGCTCGCGCAGAAGCCAGAAGCCCACGCGGATGATGGGATTGGACACCGGCGCGGGCCGGGAGACGGCGTGGACGCGGAATTGCACCTCGCCGGTGTCGCACCACTTCCACACCTGCCAGTCCATCTGGCCCATCTCGACGTGGCCTTTCAACGTGCGATAGGCCCACCCGAACACCCGCGCGTCTCGCCCGTCGCGCGTGCGAACCTCGTCGTAGACGTGAACCACACGCACGCCGACGTGGACGCTGACCAGGTTCAGGGCGCGCAGCTCGAGCAACATGTTGCGGCCTCGCAGCGGGGCGTCACGGTCGTAGTGGGCGCGCACGAGCGACGGGTCGGCGAACTCGTAGCCCTGGAGCAACCGCCCGGCGATCTCCCAGCTGCCGCTCGGGACCGGGTCTCCGGGCGGCTCGGAGGGGAGCGGCTGACAGCGATCGTCCACATGCCACCCCTCCGGGGGCCCGGTCAGGTCGAGCGTCGCCGGGTCGTAATTGAACGGCGTCTGTGCAAGCGCCGCGAGCCGGCGCTCAATCTGGCGACGTGTCACGCCGACGCTCCGAACGGGGTCTCGACACGCCGCGTGTCGATGGTGACGCCGCCGGACATCGTGCCGCCCGAGAGCGCGGTCACGCCCTCCAGAAACGAGGTCCACATGTGCAGTTGGACCTCCTTGGCCATGCGGAGCTTGTGATACAGGAGGTTGGAGAGACGATCTCCGCTGCGCGCCCAGGATTCGATCTCGAACACGATCGCCGCGTCCTCCGGGCGTGCGCGAAACTCGATCTGACCGGCCTCGAGGTGCCCCTCGAGCGTGGCCAGCCGAAACGATTGCTCGTCATCGGCGATCACCCTGACCGGGCCGTCCCACGGGCCGGGCATGCGCACCACGTACTCGTCCCCTAAGCGCAGGCGCGCGTCGCCGCCGAATACACGCTGGAAGCGAGCGAACTTGGTCGGCGCTGCCCGGTTGAGGTCGATCTTGAGCTTCGCCATGAGCGCGGGGGCCGTCAGCCCCGATTCGCGGATGCGAGTGCTGTAACGGCGATGAAACAGCGGACCGGTCCCGTCCTGCGGATGCTGCACCTCCGCCTCGTGCACGCCCCCTGGAAACGGCGGCGGGAGGTGCTCCGCGGACGCGTCGTCGGCGCTCTCGCGCCGGTGCATGACTGTGGTGCGCCACATGTAGTCCCAGGAGGTCAGCGCGATCCCGGTCGGCCAGGACAGTGCGAGCAGCCAACGGGCGGTGGGTTTCGGTCGGCGCGGCATGCTGCACATCTACCCGTCCACGTCCGGCTGACCCATAGTGTGTGCCTGGCGCAGGGACGGGTACCGCGCTCACATGCTCTCCTCGTTGCTGTACCGGTGGGGCCTGCGCGCCTGGCACATGCAGATCGCCTCGATGTCGGCGATCGGCCTGTGCATCGGCCTCTGGATCCGTGCCAAGACCGTGGACCAAGAAGAACGGGGCAACGCCGAGCGGCGAGCGTTGTTCGTGGGGCTGTGGCCGCCAACGATCTGGCTGATCGGGGAGTCGCTCTCGCGCGAGCAATGAGCTGTTGCGGAGGGATGCCATGACGCCCGCCCGCACCCGAGCGATCTCGGCGCTGGGGGCCAGTCGCTGAGGTTGGCTGCGAAGCCCCCAACGGATGCGACCTCGGACGGTGGCTCCCCGAGCTCGCCGTAGAGCGGGAGGTCGCGGAACCTCCCGGATGACGAGTCCCGGTGCGCTGGACGGCTCGTTGCCGCCAGGGGATACTCCCGGCCATGCCCTGCCACGGAATCGACTCAGGATGAGCTCCTCGGGCGATCCGTCGTCCGAGCTGGCCCAAGCGCGCGGCCGGGCGACGGAGCTCGAGGCCGTCGAAGCCGAGCGCGCACGCGCCGCGAAGGTGCAGGATGCGCTGTTCCGGATCGCCGAGCTGGCGAGTGCCGCCCGCGACCTGCAGGAGTTCTATCGGGCGATCCACGCTGTCGTCGGCGAGTTGATCTATGCGAGCAACTTCTACCTCGCGCTCTATGACGAGGAACGCCGGCTGATCAACTGGCCGTACTACGTTGACGAGGTCGACACCGTCCCCGATCCGAACCGGTGGGAGCAGTTCGGCAGCGGCGACGCACGGGGTGGGACCGCCTACGTCCTGCGGACGGGTCAGCCACAACACCTCTCGCGGGCGAGGATCGAGAAGCTCACCGAACTCGGTGAGATCGACTTGATCGGCGACCTGCCCGCAGACTGGCTGGGGGTACCGCTCAAGTCCGAAGACGACCGCACGGTCGGCGTCCTCACGGTGCAGTCCTACACGGCGGACGTGATGTATACGGACGAGGACCAGGAGCTGCTCACGTTCGTCGGGCAGCATGTCGGCGCTGCGCTCTCGCGTGCGCGGGCTATCGAGGAGACGCGCCAGCGCAACGCTGAGCTCGCGCTGATCAACAGCGTCCAGGAAGCGCTCGCCGGCGAGATCGATCTGGAGGCGATCTATGACGCCGTCGGCGACCGGATCCGGGACGTCTTCGACGCGCAGGTCGTTGACATCGCCATGCTCGATGAGGCATCGGGCCTGCTGCACTTCCCGTACGCGATTGAACGCGGCGAGCGCTTCCCGGACGAGCCGATCCAGCTGATCGGCTATCGCAAGCACGTGATGGACACGCGCGAGCCGCTCATGATCGCGGAGAGCACCCCGGAGCTGGCCGAGCGCTACGGCAACCCGTTCGTGCTCACCGGGGAGCCGGTCAAGTCGGCGCTCTTCGTCCCGCTCGTCGTCGGTGGCCGCGTGACCGGAGTCGTCTCGCTCCAGAACCTCGATCGCGAGCATGCGTTCACGGAGTCCGACCAGCAGCTCCTGGAGACGCTCGCCGCCAGCCTCAGCGTCGCGCTCGAGAACGCGCGGCTCGTCCACGAGACGCGGCAACGTAATACCGAGCTCGCGCTCATCAACAGCGTGCAGGCGGCCATCGCCGGCGAGCTCGATCCGCAGGCGATCTACGATCGCGTCGGCGACAAGCTCCAGGCGGTCTTCGACGCCCAGGTTGTGAGCATCTCGGTCCACGATGGGGCCACGGGACTTCTGACCTTCCCGTACGTCATCGAGCGCGGCCAGCGCCTCGAGCAACACCCGATCGAGCTGATCGGCTTCCGTAGGCACGTGATGGAGACGCGCGAGCCGCTGATGATCGTGGAGGTCACGCCCGAGGTGGCGGAGCGCTACGGCAACCCGCTCGTGCTGAGCGGGGAGCCGATCAAGTCGGCGCTCTTCGTCCCGCTGGTAGGCGGTGGCCGCGTGACCGGAGTCGTCTCGCTCCAGAACGTCGACCGCACGGACGCGTTCGGCGAGGACGACCAACGGCTTCTGACCACCCTGGCCGGCAGCCTGAGCGTCGCCCTCGACAACGCTCGCCTGCTCGACGAGTCGCGACAGCGCGTGGCCGAGCTTGCCACCGTCAACAGCGTGGGCCAGGCCCTGTCGTCGCAGCTTGATCTCGACGCGCTGATCGACCTCGTCGGCAAGAAGGTGCGAGAGACCTTCGAGGCCGACATCGCGTACGTCGCGCTCCACGACCGACAGTCCGGCCGGATCGACTTCGCCTATTACTACGAGAGGGGACAGCGCCGAGACGAACCGTCGATTGCCTACGGCGAGGGGCTGACCACCCGGATCCTCGAGTCGCGTGCACCGCTGCTGCTCAATCGATCGCCGCAGTTCGAGGAGCATGAGGCGGCGCGGGTCGGCACCCCGGTACGGTCCTTCCTGGGCGTTCCGATCGTCCTCCGAGACGCGGCGATCGGGGTCATCAGCGTCCAGAGCATCGAGGAGGAAGGCCGCTTCGCAGAAACAGACTCACGGCTGCTGGCGACGATCGCCGCCAACGTCGGCGTGGCGATCCAGAACGCACGCTTGTTCTCCGAGGTTGAGCGACAGCGCCAGTACCTGGAGTCGCTCGTCGCCGTCAGCCCCGCGGCGGTGGTCGTCATGGACGCCGACGAGCGGGTGACCGACTGGAACCCGGCCGCTGCCGAGCTGTTCGGATACTCGGCCGAAGAGGCATTCGGACGGCCGATCGATGAGCTCGTCTTCGGCACGACGGACAGCGACGAAGGACGCGAGATCACCGAGGAGGCCATGACCGTCGGCCGCGCGAACCGGATCACACAGCGCCTGCGAAAGGACGGGACACCGGTTGACGTCGAGCTGATGCTCGTCCCGCTCATGGTGGATGGCTCCCACGTCGGCTCCCTGGGGATCTACCACGACGTCACCGAGCTCCAGCGCGCACGACAGGAGGCGGAGGCCGCGACACAGGCCAAGAGCGCGTTTCTCGCCACGATGAGCCACGAAATCCGGACGCCGATGAACGCCGTGATCGGCATGACCGATCTTTTGCTCGGCACTCAGCTGACCGGCGAGCAGCGCGAGTTCGCCGAGGTCGTGCGCTCGAGCGGAGACGCGCTGCTGCACGTGATCGATGACATCCTCGACTACTCGAAGATCGAGGCGGGCAAGCTCGACCTCGAACGCGAGCCGTTCAGCGTGCGCGAATGCGTGGAGGGCGCGCTGGACATCGTCGCGCCGCGCGCGTGGGAGAAGGGGATCGAGCTCGCGTGTCTCATCGAGGAGGCTGCGCCCGCCGGGATCCTGGGCGACGAGGCACGCCTGCGTCAGATACTGCTGAACCTGCTCTCCAACGCCGTCAAGTTCACCGAGGCGGGCGAAGTCGTCGCGGTCGTCGACGCCGAGGCGAAGGGGGCGGGCTCCTACCGGCTTGAGCTCTCCGTACGCGACACCGGGATCGGCATCGCCCCGGAGCGGATGGACAGGCTGTTCGCGTCGTTCAGCCAAGTGGACGCATCGACGACGCGCCGGTTCGGCGGTACCGGGCTCGGGCTGGCCATCTCCAAGCGCCTCGTCGAATTGATGGGTGGGACGATCTCGGTGCAGAGCGAGCAGGGCAGCGGTTCCACGTTCCGCATTGCACTACCCGTCGAGGCGGCCGAGGCCGAGAGCCGGTTCCCGCAGGGCGGGGGCCTCCCGCACCTCGCCGGCAAGCGGATCCTCGTTGTGGACGACAATGCGATGAATCGGGAGATCATGACCCGACACGCACGGTCGTGGGGCATGGAGCCGATCATGGCCGAATTGCCCTCCCGGGCTCTCGCGCTGATCGAGGCCGGAGAGCGCTTCGACGTGGCGGTGCTGGACATGGTGATGCCCGAGATGGACGGGCTCTCCTTAGCGGAACAGATCCGCAGCCGGCGCAGCGAGCAGGACCTTCCCCTCTTGCTGCTGAGCTCACTCGGTCCCCTTCAGCACGCACAGTCAACCGGGGTCTTCGCAGCCCAGCTTCCGAAGCCGTTTAAGGCCTCGCAGCTCTACAACATGCTGTTGCAGCTGCTGACCACGAAGGGGCCTATCCAGGACGCAGCCGAGGGGGCGGTGGACGGGAAGCCGGCGACGTCGTCCCTGCGGATCCTGCTCGCGGAGGACAACGTGATGAACCAGAAGGTCGCCCTTCGCCTGCTCGAGCGGCTCGGCTACCAGGCGGATGTGGCGTTGAACGGTCTGGAGGCCGTGGCTGCGCTGGAGCGGCAGCTGTACGACGTCGTCCTGATGGATGTGCAGATGCCGGAGCTCGACGGTCTCGACGCCTCGCGCCGGATCTGCGACCGGTGGCCCCAAGAGAGCCGCCCCCAGATCATCGCGATGACCGCAAACGCGCTTCCGGAGGATCGCCAGGCCTGTTTTGCTGCCGGCATGAACGACTATCTGGTCAAGCCGATACGCGCGGACGAGCTGGCGGCAGCGCTGAAGCGCGCTCGTCCGCTCCGAGACCGTGGCGCCGGCTCGGGCGGACGCGAGATGAGCCTCGAGGCCGCCGCGCTCCAGAGCCTGCGGGATCTCGGCGGCGCGGAGTTCCTCGCCGAGGTGGTGGACGTGTTTCTTGCGGATGCACCGGCTCTGATCACGACCCTCCGGAGCTCGCTCGAAGGCCACGACACTGAGGAACTCCGCCGGGCGGCGCATACGCTGAAATCGAACGGCTCGACCTTGGGCGCATCGGCGTTCGCGGAGGCTTGTCGCGCAGTCGAGCAATACGCCAAGGACGGTCGCCTGGACGATGTCCCGCAGCTCGTTGACCGGATCGAGGAGGAGTACCGGACGCTCGAGGCGGCCCTCGCCTCCCTCGAGTCGGAACGGGCTTCGTGAACGGGTCGGCTTCCCTCACGGGCAAGATCCTGATCGCGGACGACAACCGCGTGAACCGGCTGCTGCTCGGCCGCGGGCTCGAGCACAAGGGCCACACGGTCGCCTTCGCCGAACACGGGCGCGAAGCGCTCGAACTGCTGCGACGCCACGACTTCGACCTGCTGCTGCTCGACGTGATCATGCCCGAGCTCGACGGCTACCTGGTCCTCGAGGAAGTGCAGCGCGACCCGCATCTGCGCGACACCCCCGTGATCGTGACGTCGGCGCTCGACGAGCTCGACAGCGTAGTGCGGTGCCTCGAGATGGGGGCGGAGGACTACCTGACGAAGCCGGTCAACGCCGTATTGCTGAACGCGCGCATCAACGCGACCCTCGAGAAGAAGCGCCTACGCGACCAGCAACGCGAGTTCATCAGCACGTTCGCGGCCAAGGAAGTGGCGGATGAACTGCTCACGTCCGGATTCTCGCTCGGCGGCAGGTACGTCGATGCGTCGGCGATGTTCTGCGACATCCGCTCATTCACGACGATCGCAGAAGCCAGCGAACCTGCGGAGACGATCGAACTGCTCAACGATTACTACACGCTGATGATGGAGGCAATTCACGGTGAGGGCGGCATCGTGAGCCAGATGATCGGCGATGGCCTGATGGCGATCTTCGGCGCGCCGTTGCCGCGCGAGGACCATCGTCAGGCGGCGGTGCTCGCGGCGCGCCAGATGATCGACCTGATTCGCCTGTTCAACGAGGAGCAGGCAGCACGGGGCAAGGTCCAGATCCAGATCGGGGTCGGAATCGGTTCGGGACGGGTGGTCGCCGGCTACGCCGGGACGCGCCAGCGCGCCACCTACACCTGCGTCGGCGACACCGTCAACGTCGCCGCGCGGCTGGAGTCGCACACCAAGGTCGCCAAACGGCCGATCCTCATAGACGAGCACACGCGTCGTGGCCTCGGTGACGGTATCGCCGTCGAGTCACAGGGCGAGGTACTGGTGAAAGGAAAGACGATGCCGATCAACGTCTATGCCGTGCTCGTCGACCCGCTCGTTGCAAGGAGCGGGTGATCGCCTGTCCACGCCGGAAACGCGAAGCCCCGGTCAAGCCGAGGCCTTCGGAGTGGGCCGTGGAGGGATCGGAGTACGACGAATTGCCGGATACCGATGGACGGTACGGTTGGGGGTTTGGGGCAGCCGGTTCCGATGAGAGGCGCTTGGGGTCGGCGCGGGGAGGCGTGGATCAGAGTGCGGCGCGCTCGCTTTCGATGTGGATGTGACGCGCGGCACTGGCTTGCCTGATGGTGTCGTCGCCGTAATATCGGACGATGATCCGATAGCGCGGCGGCAGCGGATCGAGGTTTATCCCGGGGAGGATGAACGAGACACGCCAGCCCCCACGCGTTACGGACCCCTGGGCCGCGCGCATCGTCTCCCCGCGCGGCAGCATCGCGGTTGCGGTGACGGCGACACGGCCGCTCGCGGTGGGCGCGAGCCTTCCGCCGACACGGATTGCGCCGCGCACCGTGAGCCGGAAATGCCGGCATGTTGCGTCCGCGGTACCCGCTCGCGTTTCGCGCTCCTTCGTGCCGGTCTCGGTCGCGCAGCCCGGCGACACCGGAGTCGCGCGGATCCGTGTGATCGCCACAGCCGCCGTCTTGCGTGGAGGCCCGGTAGTAATCACGACCGACGGGGGCGTCGTGAGCGGTGCGAGGGTCAACGCCCCGCCCGCGGGGATCAAGGACGAGCCGCCACCACCACCCCCGACTTCACCCCCCGACACAGCGTCGCCGCCCATAACTCCGGCGCCGCCCCCACCGCCGTACAGACCGCCGCCGCCGCCGGAGCCCTCGCGTCCGCTCGCTCCCTCCCCGGATTGCCCACCGTCGCCTCCGATCCCGAGCGAGCCGCGCTGCCCACACCCTATATTGGGAAAGCCGGGGTCACAGCCATCGGCACCTCCAGCGGTTAGGGTTCCGGCTCCGCCCCCAACAGAACTACCAGGGGAACTGCCGCCCGGCGCTCCCGCATCCCCGCCCGCGGCGGCCGGGCGCGCCGAGCCGCCACCACCCGCGGCCACGAGCAGACGCGAAGCGAGCGAGCCGCCGGCCGACCTTGAGATCAGTCGGACGTCGGACGCGCCCCCGCCTCCGAATTCGCTGAGGCCGGTTGCGTCCGTGCCACCCATGCCGCCGCCGTTGAACCCGGCCGCCGGGAGACCGCCGGTCCCGCCGACCTCGACATACAGGACCTCGCCGGGACTCACCTTCAAAACCCCCGACACGACCGCGCCACTACCAGCCTGCAGGCAACAACTCACCGGCCCGCCGCCCCGTGCGCCGGTAGCCACAACCTCGACCGCCGTGTCTCCAGCCGGCACGACAAACCTCTGCTCCCCGCCCGTGTAAGAGAACGTCGACGCCTGCGCGGCCCCACTAGCCGTGCACAGGGCTACGGCAGCCAGCACCCCCAAAACGAAACGCCCCCGCTTCAGCTCAATCCTGCGAGCGGCCGCGACCTGGCCGGAAGAAATCCGCTCCTTCACGCTTCCTCCTTCTCCGGTGTGCCGGAGGATTGCCCAGGCAGCCCCCAGGCGCCGTATCGCCGCGCAACATAACCCCAGACCTGTGCGATTGCAACGTCCCAGACCGGCGCGCCCCGCCTCCATAGCCTGCCTAAGGAGGCCTGATGAGAGTGCTGCTCCGGGCCGTGGCCGGGACCTGGAACACGCCGTCTGAGCGGATGTGCCAGTGGTCGGTCGGGAAGTCCTGCGCGGACAGGATCTTGACCAGCTTGGTGCTGGCGCCCGTGCGATCGGGGCGCGGCAGCCCGGCGACGAGGGTGATCGGGATCCACCGGGCCGCCCGTGCGCGGCCGCGGGGGTCGAGCGTCGCCCGCAGGATCGCGCTGTCGTCAAGCACGCCTCCGCCGGAGAGCGTGTGGTAGCCGGCGAAGTTGCCAAGCGAGTACGCGATCAGCCGGCCGCGGTAGCGCTCGACGCCGCGGATCACATGCGGGCCCGAGCCGAGCACGATCGAGGCGCCCGCGTCAATGGCGGCGTGGGCAAACGCGCGAGCGTCGCCGCGGTTCTCGCCGAGGTAGAACTGCGTGCCGTAGGGCGTGTGCAGCTGATCGGCGCCCTCGGCGCCGGCGTGGATGATCACGACGACGATCGCCGCATGCCGGCGCGCGCGGCGCACGAGCGCTCGCGCGCCGGCAATGTCGAGCAGGTTCGCGTCAGAGGCGTAGGGGGCGAAACCGAGGAACGCGACCCGGATCCCGTTCGCGCGCAGGTAGGTGATCTCCCCGGGGAAGCCGGTGTGCGCGATCCCGGCACGATCGAGCGCGGCGACCGTCTGCGCGCGGCCTGAGGCGCCGAAGTCCATCGAGTGGTTGTTGGCCTGGTTGACGAGGTCAAAGCCAAGGCGGCGCAGCGCCAACGCGTAGCTCGGCGGCGCTTGAAAGGCGAAACACACCCTGCTGGGCAGCGACGCGCACTTCGCAACCCCGCCCGTCGACAGCGTCCCTTCCAGGTTGCCGAGTGTGATGTCGGCGGCGTGCAGGTCTCGCGCGACCGGCGCCATCGCCCGGTCCAGCCCGCCGGGCGGAAGGCCACGCTCGGCGCTGATCGCCATGTCTCCGACCCACTGCAGCGTGACTGAACGCGGCGAACGTTTCAGCCGGTGCACGGGCCGCCCGGACGCGCCCGCGGCCAACGTCAGCCCCGCCACCAGCACGACGAGCGTGATGAACGACCGCACGCGGGGATCATCGTCGATCAGGCTGGCAGCACGAGCTCGCCTCTGGCCGCTCAGCGCCACACCGACCAGGGCGCGGTGCTCGGCCGCCACACCCGCGACCGGTATGCCACAGGCTTCGGAGCATCCAGGGGCCGCCACTCCGGCGGCCAGCGTGCAGCCAGGCCCGCCAATAAACCGCTCGCCGACGGCCAACGCTGCCTGACGCGCGGATCGTCGCCGAAGCAGCAGCGCGCTGCGTCCTTGCCGCGTGACGGAAGCGATCGTCAGCCGGGACTACCGCCCGCGCCCGAATGCAGCCAGGTGGGCTCCGCTCGGAACCCGCTGTTGGAGTACGCCTGCAGGAGTCACGCCCACGCCGTGACCGCATTGCGCTGTGACCGGCAAGGCCATCGACCCCGCGCGCGATCGGGATTGTGGCGGAGCGATCGTTCGGCTGCCGGCCGGCGGCGTCATTCCTATGTCGCCGAAGCGCAAGCTGGCCGTTGCGACGGCGATCTGGACCAATGCGATCGTGCGGTTCCGTCGAGACCGTTCCTCGGTGTGGTCGCCGACGCTCTGCGCGGGGCTTGAGCAGAGCGCTTCACTCGCCCGGCGCGGCCGCGCCCTGTGTCGTCGGCCGGCGCTCGGCACTCTGTGTGCCCGCTGAGGTCGCCAGCCATGGCGCGGCGTTCAGCTGACGAAGATCGCCTGCTCGAGGCTTGTGCCGGCAGCCAGGTTGTTGCGCAGCGGGGTGTCGGCGAAACCCTGGCCGCGCGGCGCGAGAATCCAGAACCGAGCGCGAGGAGACTCGGTGCCGACGATCACATCGCCGGCGTATCTGGCGAGAGCGGCCGCCGGCGCCACGTAGGTGTCGCCCGTCTTGTCGTCGGTGAGGTACAGGCCTGGAACCGGAGCCCGTGTCGTCCTCGCCGGCCCACCCGGAACCGCCGGGATCGCCGCGATCGGGCTCAGCCCCGTGGGCGTGATCGCGATCGCCCGCGTCCTCCCGCGGGAATCCAACGCGACAACCCTGCCACCGCCTCCGCCAGCATCGACCGTGAGGAGCGCGTCCCCGCCGACCGACCCAAATCGGCGCGGCGCGATGACAAGCTCGTCTGCGCCCCCCGGCCCGGCGTAGCGGCCGACCCGCTGCACCCGCCCGTGAGCGTCGACCGCGTCCACCTGACCTCCAGCGGGTTTCGTGCCGCCAGAACGCCCGGTCGCCGCAAGCAACCGGTAGCCGAAGCGGCCGACGGTGTCAAACGCCAGCGCTCCGTCTGCCGCAGGCGGGTAGTGCGCGGGGAGGGTCGCGAACACAGTCTCGCGAGAGCCGTCCGCGCTGATCTCGTAGATCTTGTTGTCCGGCGAGTGGCAGAAGATCGCACCGGATGGGAAACCGTGCCTGCCAGCCGAGAGGACGCACCGCGTCTCCTCCACCAGCCTTGGCATCGTCGCAAACCGATGCAACGGGCGACCCGCCGGCGGCGCGGCCCAGACCGTGTTCGCGGTGTTCTGGACGTAGAGGAATTGCTGACCAGTCCAGACGACGCTGTCCAGCTTCTGCGTCGTGTGCGCGACTAACCGAAACCTCAGCGTCTGGCTCGCCGAAAACCGACCGGGCGCCGCCGCCGTCAAGCCACAGGACCCCAGAACGCCGGCGAGCATCAGTGCGACCCCGCCGACCAACAGCCGTCGCACCCGCGCGTCACCCCACGCCCCCTGCCTCGATCGCGACCGCGCTGCGGACCTCATTCTCATCGGCCTCACCGACCCGCTCGGGCCAAGCGCACTCCGCCGCGCCGCCCACATGACCCGCTCGTGTCCCCGAAGCAGGATCCTTGCATTCAGGACCGCCATCGACTCCCGATCGTAGTGCGCCAGCTCTCGGGCGAGCCGAGAGTCACCTCCCGCGTCGTCGCCAACGCGATAGCGCCGCGACCGCCGCTGGGACCGCGAAAGCGATAGTCCCGCCGCTGGCTGGCGACACGCGATGTGGCTGTGTGTCTGGTTGGATCCGGGTGATCGCTGTGGTAGCGCTTCACGCGTGCGGCCGGAGGCATGGTGCGATCGGCACGGCCCGCTCGATTCCGTTGGCGATGCCGGTGGTGTAGGCGTGGAAATTGAACCCGATGTCGCCGTCCTCGTTGTAGATCCACGGGAATCGCTGGTCGATGACCTGGACGATTGAGATGTTGCCGTAGGCCGGTAGACCGCGGGACCTGGGGAAGCTCGCGTCGAGCGGAGCCACATCCACCCCGTCGCCGGCGGCGGCGCGGGCCCGTTGGATGATCCTGGCATCCCGCTGGGACTCGGCGGCGACGCGCGCGTTGGTGAAACGGATGGTGTCGCCGTTGGAGATGTTGGTGCGGTAGCGGCCGACCTGTTGGGGGGTGACGCCGAAGTGGGCGTTGGCCTCTCCGAAGGGAATCCCGCCGGTGTAGTGGAGGCTGACCGCGATGGTCGCGTGGTCGTTGATGGCCTCCCGAACGCGCTCGAGCAGCCCGACGTTCTCATTGGCGCCCGATTTCGTGAGGTCCGCGGTGTAGCCGGCGGAGCGGAGGATCTTCTGGATCCGAAGCGCCGCACGCCACATGGTGACGCGCTCGCCCGGGGCTCCGCCATTGTCGATGGACTGGACGCCGGAGTGGTGGATGTCGACCGGGTGGAACGTGATGCCGAGGGCGGTGACCGGTTTGGGGCCGTCGACCTCGGCGGTGGAGTCGAAGTTCGGGCCAACGGAGTGTCCCGGATCGAGCACCACGACCGGCCGCTTGGCCGTGCAGGCCGGTGCAGGATCGGCGCGCTGAGTCGATGTCGCGATGGCCGGACCGGGCTCGGAGTTAGGTGCAGCGCCGGAGGCGCCACAGGCAGCGGCCACACACGCAGCGGCGGTGAGTGCAGCCCCGACCCCGGGACCGCAAAGCCGTCCGGTCTTCGGTCTCATCTTGAATCTCATCCTCAATTTCTGCGGAGCTGACGGGTCGGGCCACCATCAAAGTTGAGTGTCAACGCGACGAACGGGCGTCCGTCTGTCTTGAATCGTGGCAGCCGGAGGAGCCGCTCGCCGTACTCCACGATCTCGCTGCGGCGAGGTACGCCTAGCCAGGTTGGCGCCACGCTGGCTGTGCCCCGGGGCGGCGCTGCGGGAATGTCGGAATGCGCTCGTGCCGGGTCGAAGTCAGCAGTTGCTCGCGGAGAGGCTGGGTATGTCGATACTTCGACTCCATGCGGCGCTGTCGAGGCAAGACGAGCCACGCTCCCCGGCGACCCGGGCGGCGAAGCTGGTGTGTGGGGATGGCGGTGATCGGAGCCTGGCTGTGCCTGAGCGCGATCAGCGGAGGGTTCAGCGCCGGTAGCGACGGGCCAAACCCGTACGGGAACGTGAGCTTGGCAGCACGCTCTGATCAATCCGATCGATCGGCGCGTGCTGCGGTGCCGGTCGCAGGCGGGGTTCCGACGATCACGATCACCTCACCTCGGGACGGCGGCGAGTACGAGCGCGGAGCCCGGCTGTACGTGCACTACCGGTGCCGCCCCGGTGCGGTGAGCGAGCGCATCATCGCGTGCCGAGGGACCGAGCGCTCCGGCGGCGCCCTGCAGACGCGCTCGCCAGGCGCGAAGAGCTTCACCGTCACCGCCACCGACACCAGCGGCACCACGATCGCTAAGACCGTCCACTACACGGTCTGGTGGTACGTGAATCCGCTCCGCGAGGTAGCCAACCTCCAGGCGAGCCGCATCGACATGGGCGTCGACTACTCCGGCTCCGGTCCGATCCTGGCCCTCGGCCGGGCTCGGATCCTTCTCGCCAGCGACCGCCTCGCCGGCCCCGAGAGCTGCTGGGGCAAAACCTGCGTGCCACCCCCGGGCGACTGGGTCATGTACCGGCTCCTCGACGGGCCCTTCGCTGGCAAGTACGTCTACATCGTGGAGAACATCACCATCACCGTCCACACCGGCCAGACCTTGGCCGCTGGCCAGCCGATCGCGATTCTCCACGACGCGTCCCCGAACCTCGAGATCGGCTGGGCAGCCGGACGCGCCGCGTACACCCTCGCCGGCGCCCGGGGACATCAATGCGCCTGTTCTGACCCGGGCGGCTGGTCCTCGATCGAGGGGCGCAACTTCAACGCCCTCCTTACCCGGCTGGGCGCCCCGTCGGGCTACATCACGTCGATTCCCGCCGGCCAGCGCATGCCCCGGGACTGGCCCGCGCTCCCCCGAAGCCTCCCCGGGCCCGCGCGCCAGTGAGCCCGCTAACGCACTCAACCGGTTGACAGGTCGCTGTCCCCGCGTCGCTCATCACGGCGGCCGGCTCCGTGCACGCCCGGGCCACCGCTCGCGCTCCTCGGTGCGGCCATTGCTCTGGGAGCGGCGCCAGCGGTCCCTCCGGCGAGTGGGATGTCGCGACGTTGCGATCGCCGTGGCGTCAGGCCCCGGCGCCCGTCATCGAGGCCGCGACCCCCGAAGCACTCGGACCGACTCTGCATACAATATGCAGCTGGCCCATTCCGCCAGCCCTGCTGTGCGCCCCGGTTTCGGCGAGGAGGAGGGACGCGTTGGTGAGCCTGGCGGACGCGTCACCTAACCGAGCGCCAGCGAGGTCGATCGCGAGAGCCGGCGTAGCCGGCGGTCTCCGTCGTGCGGATCGCAGCCTCGCTGGAGGCCGCGCCGCTCTTCGTGGCTGTCGTTCGGCACGGCCTCGCGGTCAGAGCTATCGCAATGAACGTCGAGGCGTCAGCTGGGGGTCAGTCTCGCGCCGGCGCCGACAACCGTGAGGCTGAGTGCAGTCGCCCTTCGGGTCAAGACCGCGCCTGCGACGTCTTCAGCAACGAGGTGCTCGTGTCGGTGGGGTGCATCATCAGGGACCTGACGCCCCGATAGCGTTAGACCCTAAGCCGGCCCCGGCACTCTGGCGGTCGGAGAAGATGATGGCGTGAGCAAGAGGCCGCCCCGAGCGTTGCCCGCGGATCCCGGACACCCCCGCCGGATCAAGTACTACGGCAGTTACATCCTTTGGTGGGACGACGGCAACTGGGAGTGGATCAAGTGCGTGAACTGCGGCGCGGAGCTCACGACTCTGAAGAGTCGAGAGCGAGGCTGCGGCCCGACGTGTGCCCAGGTGGTCACCGAAGCGGCGAAGGGAGCGATATTGCGCGAGGAGAGGCGAAATGCCAAGGCGTATCTGGAGGAGAAGAAGCACCCTCGCAAGAGGCGCCGCCCAACACGCGCGAGTTCCACGACGCGCATCCAAGGCGACGAGCGCTCTCAGCTCAGGAGCGCACCCAGGAAGTCAAAGCCCAAGGGCATCACGAACGTTCAGGCGAAGGAGCTGGCTCAGCTGCAGAAGGCTGCCGGCGAGCGATACAGCGGCAGCGGCATGACCGAGTCGATGGCACACCCCGAGATCCAGCGGCTCGAGCGACAACTCGGTCGATAGCCGATCGCGATCGGCCGAGCTCCCACCGCCGCTCCCCCAGTACAGATTCACACTGTACGCACTGGGTGCTGACGACAAGACGTCCCAAGACGTCCCCTGCTGCGCCGGCCCGATGGGCATCCGTACCGACGCCGCGCAGGCCATCGCGCGCCGCAGCGACACGGTGGCGAAGCGGATCCGAGGGATGCGGACGGCGGTGGTCATGCTCCAAGCGTTGCGCGATCCGTGGGACGCCTCAACCACATCTTGGGACGTCTATGGGACGTCTTGAACAAGCCAAGGACGTCTTGGGACGTCTTGGAACCCAGGACAACTCAGGCGAACTCGCCGGCACGGAGTCGACCCGGAAGGCCTCGGCGACGAGGGCGGCGTCCTCGGCGTGGGGCGCGTAATGGAGGTAGCGCATCGTGGTCTGGATGTCGGCGTGGCCCATCCACTCCTGCACGCGGCGGATGTCGGCCTTGGCGATCATCCGCGTGCCGAAGGTATGGCGGAGATCGTGGAAGCGGAGCGGGCGAAGGCCGGCGCAAGCAATAGCCGCCTTGTAGCGGCGGCGGAGTGCGGAGCCGTCGAGATACGAACCGGTCTCCCCCACGAACACCAGATCGTCCTCCCCCAGCCACAACTCGCGCCGACCGAGCTGCGCCATGGCGGCCGCGACGTCCGGTGCCAGGGGCACCGCGCGGACCTTCCCGGACTTCGGAGTCGTCAGCTGCCCGAGGTAGTAGCTGACCGTCGCCCCGGCGAAGTCGACGTCACGCCACCGCAGCGCAAGGAGCTCCCCCATCCGCAGCCCGGTGAATGCCGCCGTGAGGAACAGCGCGCCGTCCTGCTCGGACGCGGCGGCACGAACCAACGCCCAGACCTCCTCGGGTGAAAAGACCTGGGTGTCGCCGGACCGCCGCCGGGCCTGGAACTTCTCAACGTCGGCAGCCGCGTTCTCACGTAGGCCGTAGACCTTGCGCGCGCGACCCAGGATCCCGTGCATCTCGATGACGAGCTTGTTGCGGCTCCGGGCGGATCCCGCATAGCCGGCCAGCCACCGCTCGATCGCCTCGGTCGTGACGTCCTCGAGGGCCAGCGACCCGAACGCCGGCAACAGGTGCACGTCGATCGCCGATCGGTAGCCTCGCACCGTCGACGGCTTGCGCCACGGTCGTGCTCGATATAGCGGAGGTACTCGGCCGGAGCGTCTGCGAAGGTCGCCCCAGTCCGCACCAGGCCGGGCAGCGTGCCCCGGCGGGCGTGGTCCAGGACGTCTCGTACCCAGGCCTCGGCCAGGCGTTTGGTGAAGTGGCCGGCGGGCGGCCTCCCCCGCTCGGTCCACGCCGGCCCCAGCTTCTTCTGGACCTGCCGCCCATCCGGCAGCCGATACTTGGCGTACCAGACGGGCCCGCGGGCGCGCTCGACACGGAACACATGCCCCGTCGGAGGCCGGTAAGCGCTCTCCATGTGGCAAATGCTACGCCGCTCTCGGGACATATTGGGGACATATGACTGGATCGGCACACCTCCGAAAACGCGAAAGCCCCGGACAAGCCGGGGCCTTCGGAGTGGGCCGTGGAGGGATCGAACCTCCGACCTTGGGATTAAGAGTCCCCTGCTCTACCAGCTGAGCTAACGGCCCTCAGGTGTCGCCGATGTTACCCCGGCCCGGGGGCCAGAGGTCAGCAGACCTGGGCCGCGGAGGCCTGGGTCTTGGCCAGGTCGATCTGGCTCGTGAGCGCCTTGCGGCTTGCCTTGGGCACCAAGCTGGCCGCCTTGGTGGCGGCCAGGTCGCCCTTGCGGGTCTGCTGGGCTGCGTAGGCGGTCATGGCGAGACACTCGAAGCTCCGGACCGCGGTCGGATCCGCCTGGGTGGCGTACTCCCAGGCCGTGGCCGCGTTGGCGTATTGGCCCAAGGCGCCGTAGGCGTTGCCGGCGAAAATCGCGAGCTCGTTCGTGGGGGTCTTGGTCAGGGTGAGGTACTTCTGCCAGGCGTCGGTGGCGTTGGCCAGCTCCTTCTTGCCCGCAGTGGTGTAGGTGCTGGTGGCGGTGCTGAAGCCGCTGCTGGAGGCGCTCTGGTAGCGCGCCGTCTCCAGCGCGGCCCAGGCGGCCGGATCGTTGGGGTTCTTCTGGGTCTGCTTGAGCGCGGCCTTCTCTGCCGAGCTGATGATCGAGCTCTGGTTGTTGGAGCCACCGCCGCTGAAGGCGTTGAGCAGGCCGCCATTGCCGCTCCCGGTGCCGACGCCGAAGAGCACGAGGCCTCCGCCGAGGAGGATCGCGAGCCCGAGATACACCGCCTGAACGGTGCGCCGGCGGCCGCGGCTGCGCAGATCGAAGAGCATCAGTCAGACTCGCCGGCGTCCGGAGGACCGACGGTGATCAACTCGGCGGCGGCGCGCTTGGCGTCACGGCGATCTGCGAGCTTGAGCAACACGATGCTGGCAAGGAAGAGGACGACGAGTGGTGCTGTTTCGAGCCCGGTCGTCACCGGGTCCGCACCTGGCATTGCCGCCGCGATGACGGCGATGATCACCGTAGCGTAGCGCCAGTGGCGGGTCAGCGTGCTGCCATTGATGATGCCCAGCATGCGCAGGCCGAGCAGCATCAGGGGCAGCTGGAAGGCGAGGCCGATCGACCCCATCGTCAGGACCTGGAACGAGTACAGCGGCTTGGCCTGGACCAGGTTGTCGAATTGGTTGGAGTTGTAGCCCTGGAGGAACTTCACCGCCGCGGGCAGGACGATGAAGTACGTGAACACCACCCCAGCCACGAACAGCGCCGGGGCTGCGACGACCACCGGCCTCGCCACCCTGCGCTCCGTGTCGCTCAGCGCCGGGACCACGAAGGCGTAGACCTGATAGAGGAGGATCGGGAGCATGAGCAGGATGGCCGCGTAGAAGCAGACGGTCAGCGTGGTGGTGAAGGCCTCCCCCACCCCGAGTGTGACCGGCTGGTTCTTGGGATTCTTCTGAGGCAGCGCCTTGGCCGCCGACTGCATGGAGGTGGCCGCGCGCGCGATCAGGGCCCGGTCAGAGGCGGAGAGGGTCGGCGAGGCGGACAACGTCAAAAACGCCTGGGCTGAGCGGGCGAGGTCCTTGGACGCGTCGGCACTATCTCGGGCCAGACCGCCGATCTTGTTGGACCCGGTCTGAGACGGCGGCGGGAGCGCCCTGTTGAGCAGGTTGAGCAGGGTGTTGTTCTGCCAGTAGCAGAGCGCGAACGCGACCGCGAGAGCGGCGAGGCAGATGAACAGGCGGTTGCGGAGCTCGTCGAGGTGGTCGACGATGCTCAGACGATCCTCATGCCCGATGGGCCGGAGAACCTTCGCCATGGTGTGCGCCCCGGTGCGCTGCTAGGAGCGCTCAGACCCGGCGCTGCCGGACCTGGGGGTTGCGGCCGGCTCGCTCGAGCTCGGCGGCGCCTCCGGCACGGCCCTTGACTCCGACAGCGCTGGCTTGTCGTCGTCCTTGGTCTCGCCGGTGATCCCTTCCTTGAACTCACGCATCCCCGTCCCCAGGCCCTTGCCGATCCCCGGAAGCCTCTTGGGGCCAAGGATCAGTAGCACGATTATGAGGATGACGATGGCGTCTATGCCTGGGTTACGGAACATTTGCTTCTAGGCCTCTCCAAATTGGGGGGGACGACAAGCGTAGCGGTCGGAGAGCGCCGCGGATGTGTTAACGCGGATAGATCGATAGCTCGCGCTCAAGCTGAGGGCTGGATGAGCCGATAAACCGGGCGAGCAGCCATGAGCAACCACCCTGAACGCCACTCCATTCGTCGCATCGTCCTCCCCAGCGGTCGAACGATCGAAGTCGTCCGGTTCTACGCCGAGGAGACGACCCATCCTGGCCTGCATGTGTGCCCGGATTGCGGGTCGCACCTCGTCCAGCCGATCGACTGGTCCGAGGCGCCGCAGGGCTTCTGGGAGCTCATCCTCCAGTGCCCCAACTGCTACTGGATGGACGAGGGCGTCTTCGATCAGGATCAGGTCGACGCTCTCGAGGAGCACCTCGACGACGGACTGACCGACATGCTCTCGGACCTGCGTCGCCTCACCCAGGCGAACATGACCGAGGAGATCGAGCGGTTCGCCGCGGCGCTCAACGCTGACCTCATCCTCCCCGAGGATTTCTAAAGTCGTGACCGTGGGGCGGGCGGTGCGGGAGGGGACTGTGTTCCCGGTCCGCCGGCCCTACGAATAGCGCTCGACCACACCGTCGGCGATGAGCTCCATCGCACCGCGCTGACGCGCGGGCAGGTCGGGCAGCTCGGCCTTCGCGCTGGCGACGAGTTCGAGGGCGCGCGCCCGCGTGTCCTCAAGTGAGCCGGTCTCCGCGATGCGGGCGCACACCTCAGCGGCCTGCTCCGGCGTGCGGACGGAGCGCAGGTCAAGCCCGCCCAGCTCCGGGTCGCGCTCGCGCGCCAGGATGAGGGGCAGCGTGACAGTCCCATCGAGCAGATCGGCGCCGCGGGGCTTGCCCGTCCGCTCCGGAGGGCCCGTGACGTCGAGGACGTCGTCGAGCAGCTGGAAGGCCAGCCCGATCCGCTCGCCGAACAGGGCCAGCCCGGGCAGCCGTTCCTCGTCGTCGCCCTCCAGCCCGCCCAGCTCGCACGCGGCACGGAACAGCACGCCGGTCTTCAGCCGGCAGCGCTCGAGGTAGCGCTCGGTCGCCACGGCGCGCCAGGCGTCGGCGCGCTGCATGAGCTCGCCGGCGGCAAGCTCGGAGCTGGCCCGCGAGAGCACCTGCACGGCCGCCACCGACCGCGTGTGCGCCAGTTCGGCGAACGCGCGCGAGAACAGCAGATCGCCGGTCGCCGTCGCCGCCAGGCGCCCGCCGGCGGCCATCACCGTCGGCCGGCCGCGCCGCAGCGGCGACCCGTCGAGCACGTCGTCATGGACCAAGGTCGCCGAGTGCACGAGCTCCACGGCCACCGCGGAGCGCAGCAGCGTCTCTGACTCGGGCGGCGGCGCACCGGCGGCCAGGAACAGCAGCAGTGGCCGCAGGCGCTTGCCCCCGGCGGCAATCGTGTCCCCGGCGTGCCGCGCGAGCAGCGCGCCGTGGCCGTCCGCGGCCTCGAGCAACCGGTCCTCGAGGCGCTGCATCAGCCGCGCCGCGGGCGCGCCGCCGGCCGCCACGACCGCCTGGACCGCTCCCTGGACCGCGTTCATCGCGTCACCTCGCCCACGTGCAGGGCGATGATGCCGCCGGCGGTGACCACGTAGCGCACCGAGCGCAGTCCACACTCCCACATGATCGCGGCCAGCGCCTGCGGCGGCGGAAAGCGCCGGACGGAGTTGGGCAGATAGGTGTAGGCGTCGGCATCGCCGGCGACCCGGCCGAGCACCGGGACGATGTGATCGAACCACAGGTCGAGGAAGGTGGAGAGCGGCGGTCCCGTCGGCGTGGTGATCTCCAGGATCACGATCCGCCCCCCGGGCCGGACCACGCGGACCATCTCGCTGAGGCCCCGCGGCAGATCAGAGAAATTGCGGGCGCCGAACCCCACCGTCGCGGCGTCGAACTCACCGTCCCCGTAGGGCAGCGAGAGCGCATTGGCGACCTCGAAGCGAACCGACGCCTCCGCCGGGATCTGGCCGCTGGCGCGCTCGGCGACCGCCTTGTCCCGCGCCAGCTCCAGCATCCGCTCGGAGAAATCGGCGCCGACGACGGTGCCGCCGGGCGCCACCCGGCGAGCGAGCTCGAGCGCCAGGTCACCGGTGCCGGTGGCCACGTCCAGGGCCCGCCCCCCCGGGGCCAGGGCGGCCAGGTCAGCGGCGCGCCGGCGCCAGTGGTGGTGCAGCCCGGCCGTCATGACCGAGTTCATCCGGTCATAGACGCCCGCGATCCGATCGAACATCGCCCGGACCTGTGGCTCGGGCAACGTGCCGGGTGTCAACTCCGCAATCGGCTCAGAGACGTCCGTGTCGGAGTGCCCCGGCGGCGATGATGAGCTCGCCGTCATGGTCCCTGGCCCCCGCGCGCCCTACTGGAGCATCGATAGGAAGGTGATCAGGTTTTGGAACTTCACCGGATTGTTCTTGGCCAGCCCGGCGAACGAGGGCATCGGCGCCGTGGGGTTGCGCAGCGTCGATGCGATCGCCTGCGGACGGCGGATCGCCCCGATGTGGGTCAGCGGCGGGCCGGGGCCGTTGTTGCCGTTGTCGCCGATCACGTGGCAGGCGAGGCAGCCCGACTGGCCCACGACATCCTCGCCGGCCCGGAACTGCGCCTTCTCGGCGGCGGTGAGTGACGCCGGCGGCGCCAGGTCCACCGAGTTCGGCGAGCCGGTGGTCGCGCCGGAGTAGGTGAGGAAGGCCATCGCGAAGATCGTGGTCAGGCCGGCGGCCAGGGCGATCGGCCGGCGCTCGATCCGGCGCTCGGTGCTGCGGTCATAGAACGGCAGCAGGAACAGCAGGATCATGCAGATCGTCGGTACGCCGATCGTGGCGAGGTCCGTGAACTTGGGGATGTTCTTCATCACCCTGAGGACCTCGAACAGGAAGAAGAAGTACCAGTCCGGGCGCGGGACGTAGGTGGTGGTGGTCGGATCCGCCTTGGGACCCATCTCCGCGCCGAACATGGCCGCGAGGAACAGGATCACGATCATGACGATCACCGCCATCATCGAGTCCTTGGCCACCGCGTAGGGGAAGAACGGCTTGCCCTTGTTCTTCAGGAGCGCGTATTCGCGGAGGTAGGCCTCTTTCTCGGCTTGGTTCACGAGGCCACCCTTAGATCTCCGCCTCGCGCATCTCGGGCTCCTCTTCGGCCTTGATCCACGGAGGCGCGGAGATCCCGAGCTTCGTGATCAGGTAGAGGTGCGCGCCGATCAGCGCAGCGATCAGCCCTGGGATGAGCATCATGTGGATGGCGTAGAACCGCGACAGCGTGGTCGCGCCGAACTCCGGCCCGGCGCGCAGGAAGTCCGACAGGTACGGCCCCAGGAACGGGCCGGTGCCGTTGATGTTCACGCCGACGATCGTCGCCCAGTAGGACCGCTGGTCAAACGGAAGCAGGTAGCCGGTGAAGCCCATCGCCAGCGTCAGGATGAGCAGCACGACCCCGATGATCCACGTCAGCTCCCGCGGGTACTTGTACGCGCCGAAGAAGAACACGCGCGCCATGTGCAGGAAGATGAGGATGATCATCACCGACGCGCCCCACTTGTGCATCGCCCGGACCAGCTGGCCCAGGAAGGCATCGTCGGTGATGTAGCGGATCGACTCGTAGGCTCCGCCGTTGACGTTCGGTTGGTAGAACATCGCCAAGAAGACGCCGGTCACGGCCTGGTTGAGGAAGGCGAACATCGTCGCCGACCCCAGCGTGTAGAACCAGTTGATCCCCTTGGGCACCTTGCGGAAGAGGAGCCAGCGGACGCCGCCCGACAGCGAGGTGCGCTCGTCCAGCCAGTCGACGACGTGGATCCCGCCCTCGGCGGCGGTCTGTCCGGGCGTCAGCTTGGGCGTCTCCTCGCCGGGGCGCGGCGGGAGCGGCTTGAGGAGCTTGGGAAGTGGGGGTGCGGGGAGCTTCGGCATCGTTAGGGATGGCCCGGGGGACCCGACGAGGTGTCAAACCGCGCGGGATAGAGATATTGCCCGATGCCGTCCAGCGGCTGGCCCGGGTCACGCGGTGAGAAGCGCTCCAGTTCCGAGTTGACCGAGAAGCGCGGACCGATCTCGACGAGGCCGGTCGCCTGGTTGAAGCGGGTGTAGAACCGGTCCAGCGGGCGCACCGGAGGACCGCCGGCCACCAAGCCGCGGAAGTCATAAACCCCGCCGTGGCACGGGCAGATGAAACGCTCGGCAGCGGCGACGAAGCGGACGGGGCAGCCGAGGTGCATGCAGCGCGAGGACAGCGCGATCCAGTGGTTGTACTCGTCGACGGGTTCGGTGTCGATGCTGGGGTCCCGCTTGCGCACGTAGGCGATCGAGTAGCCGGCCTCGCCGATGCCCTGGACGATCGTGAGCACCTTGGTGTTGTAGGTCGTCTCGACAAAGTCGGCGGGCCGACCGATCGGCTGCCACTTGAACGGCACGCGGCTGAACAGCGGGCCGAGCGCGAAGCCGAGCGCCGGCAGCGTGAACGCCGCGGCAGCCACGATGCCGCTGCCCTGCGTCACGACATTCATGAACCGGCGCCGAGTGACGGTCTCGCCCTCGAAGGCGCCCGGCATGAGCCGATCCTCGGTGTATTTGGACTTGGATCCTTCTTTGTGCCGATCTGCCACTTGAGCCTTTAGTCAACCGCAGTTAAACCAAATTGAACGCGCCGGTAAGCGTACAGTCAACAAAGAGGCGAGCGTCACGAGGGTCGGCCTCCCGCCGCTGACAGGACCGCGTCCCCGGCATCGGTGAGAGCATGCGCCGCAGAATCGTCGCCGGCGCGGGCCAGAGCCTTGGCCGCCGTGTGCCGGCTGGTCGAGCCCCAGCCGATCGCCACGGCGCCGGCCTGCCAGACGGCGTCGGCCAGTCCGGTGTCCGACGCGGCCCGCGCTTGAGCGAGCAGCGAGATGAGATCGGCCAGCTCGGCCACCGCGTCGACGTCGCCGAGCTCGGCCAGCCGGGCCAGCCCCAGGGCGTAGAGCTGGTCGCCCAGCAGCAGTGCCAGGTCGGGATCGGCGCAGCGGACGAGCCGGGGAGCGCCGTAGTGCAGCAGCGAGCCCTCCAGGATCATCTCCAGCAGCAGCTCGTAGTCGCCCTCGCTGCCGGTCGCGCGGGGGCCGCGCGCGGCCAGCTGCGGCGCACCGGCGCCGGCATCGGCCTGCGTGGTGTGCTCGCAGGGGCCCGGCTGCTCGGATCCGAGAGCGGCGGCGAGGGTCCCGCCGTGGTCGAGCAGCGCCTCGCGCAGCGCGCCCAGGCTCATGCGCTGAGCTCCGCAAACGCCTCGGCGGCCGCGGTGACCGTGCGGATCACATGCTCGCGACCGTGGACGAGGGACGGGAACCAGGCCTCGAACTGGGACGGCGGCGGGTAGACGCCGCGGGCGAGGAGCCCCCGGCACCAGCGGGCAAAGGCGCCGGTGTCGCACGCCGCCGCCCCCGCGTAGTTGGTCACGGGGCGCTCGGAGAAGAAGATCGTCAGCAGGCCGGGCAGCGACTGGACCTGGACCGCGACCGCGTTGCCGCGGGCCGCATCGCGCATGCCGTCGGCGAGAGCCTCGGTCGTCTCGGCCAGATGCTCGTAGGCCGCGGCATCGAGGTGCTCGAGCGTGGCCAGGGCAGCCGCCACCGCGAGCGGATTGCCCGACAGCGTGCCCGCCTGGTAGACGTCCCCGGCGGGCGCGATTCGCTCCATCAGGTGGCGAGGGCCGCCATAGGCGGCCGCCGGGAGCCCGCCGCCGATGATCTTGCCCATGATCGTCAGGTCCGGCGTGACGCCGAAGCGCTCCTGGGCGCCCCCGCGGGCGACGCGCAGGCCCGTGATCACCTCGTCGAAGATGAGCAGCGCCCCGGAGGCGTCGGCGGTCGCCCGCAGATGCTCGAGAAAGCCGGGCTGGGGCGGCACGACGCCCATGTTGGCCGGAACCGGCTCGGCGACGATCGCGGCCGGCCTGTGGCGGGCCGCCGCTTCGCTCACAGCCTGGGGGTCGTTCCAGGGCACGATCACCGTGGCGGCCGCGGCCGCTGCCGGGACCCCTGGGCTGGCCGGGATCCCCTGGGTGGCCAGGCCCGACCCGCCCTCCGCGAGCAGGCCGTCGACGTGGCCGTGGTAGGCGCCGGAGAACTTAACGATCGTGTCCCGGCCGGTGGCCGCGCGGGCCAGGCGCAGGGCACTCATCGTCGCCTCCGTGCCCGAGGAGGTCATGCGCAGCATCTGGACCGACGGGATGCGGTCCACGATGCGCTCGGCCAACTCGACCTCGCCGGGGGTAGGCGCCCCGAAGCTCGTGCCGCGCGCCGCCGCCTCGGTCACCGCGGCGACGACGTCGGGGTGGGCGTGGCCCAGGATGAGCGGGCCCCACGAGCTCACCCAGTCGATGTACTCGTTGCCGTCGACGTCACGGATGATCGGGCCGGAGCCCGACGCGATGAAGAGGGGGTCGCGACCGATCGAACGCATCGCCCGCACCGGCGAGTTGACCCCGCCGGGCATGAGCAGCGCGGCGCGCTGATAGAGGTGCGCCGAGCGCGAGGTGTCGAGGGCGGTGTCGCTCACACGCCCGCGTGCTGACGTTCCCAGTCCCGGTGATCCTCGGTGAAGTAGAGCAGGCGGATCTTCTTGAACTCGGTGGAGGAGTAGAGCGTGGCGCGGTCGGCAATCCCGGTGTCGGAGGCGATCGAGTCGAGGATCGCGTCGCACTCCTCCTTGGAGCGGCCGTGGGCCATGGTGAAGACCGAGTAGGGCCAGTCTGCATACGTGGGCCGCTGGTAGCAGTGCGAGATGCCCCGGAACGACGCCATCCGCTTGCCCAGCTCCAAGATGCGCCCGTCGGGGACGTTCCACACGCCCATGCCATTGGCGCTGAAGCCGGCGCGGCGGTGAAAGAGGATCGCGGCGACGCGCCGCAGGAGCCGGCGCTCCTGCATCCCGCGCAGGTGAGCGAGGAGCTCGTCCTGTGGGATGCCGAGCTCTGAGGCCGCCGGCCCGTATGGCTCGGGGATGACCGGCATGTCGCCCTGGAGCGCGCGGATCACGGCCCGGTCGAACTCGTCGTAGGGCTGGGCGTCGATCTCGGCCGGCTCGGCCGCCTCCGCCGCTTTGGACAGGGCGTCGGTGCCGCCCTCCATCTCCAGGTCCATGCGGATCTTGAACAGCTTGAGCGTCGGGAGCTGGCGGACCGACTCCGCCCCGGCTTCGCGCGCCAGGACGTCGAGCGTGCCCTCCAGGCCGAGCTTGGACTCGGGCTCGGTGGCGATCGTGAACCAGATGTTGAACTCGTGGTTGCGCAGGTAGTTGTGCGAGACCCCGGGGTGGGAGTTGATCACGGTGGCCGCGCGCCACGGGTTGTCCGGATCGACCTTGGCGGCGACGAGCATCGAGGAGTAGCCCAGAGCCCGGGTGTCGAAGATGGGCGTGACCTGGCGGATGATCCGCTCCTCGAGCAGGCGGGTGACCGCGGCCATCACCTCCTCCTCGCTGATCCCGGCCTCCGTCGCGACGTGCTGGTAGGGACGCGGGGCGATCGGGAACTGGCCCTGCATCAGGTTGAGCAGGCGCTTATCCAGGTCGGAGAGCGCGATCGCGGCGCCCTCCTTGCGGCTGCGCAGCTTGGGCCCGTGCCGCGAGCCGCTCGCGGGGCCATCCTGGATTCCGTCTGTGGTCCCGGAGTTTCTCATTGCAGCCATCGTGCGGCATCCTTGGCGTGGTAGGTGATGATGATGTCGGCCCCCGCGCGGCGGATCGAGGTCAGGGCCTCGAGCACCGCGCTCCGCTCATCAAGGTATCCGGCCGCCGCCGCGGCCTTGAGCATCGAGTACTCGCCGCTCACGTTATAGGCGGCCACCGGCAGCGAGGTGTCGTCCTTGATGCGGCGGATCAGGTCCAGGTAGGGCAGAGCCGGCTTGACGATGAGGATGTCGGCCCCCTCCTCGACGTCCAGGCGCGCCTCACGGACCGCCTCGTCGCCGTTGGCGGGGTCCATCTGGTAGCCCCGGCGGTCTCCGAAGGCGGGCGCGGAGTCGGCGGCGATGCGGAATGGCCCGTAGAACGCCGACGCGAACTTGGCCGAGTAGGACATGATCGGCGTGTCGATGAAGCCCTCGTCGTCGAGCGCCGAGCGGATCGTGCCGACGCGGCCGTCCATCATGTCCGACGGAGCGATGATGTCGGCCCCGGCGCGCGCCTGGGACACCGCGGTGCGCGACAGCAGCTCCAGCGTGGAATCGTTGTCAACGACCAGCCCGGCACCCGTCTCGCGCAGCACGCCGCAGTGCCCGTGGCTCGTGTACTCGCACAGGCACAGATCGCAGATGACCAGCAGATCCGGGTGAGCATCCTTGATGGCCCGCGTGGCCAGCTGAATGATCCCCTCCTCGTCCCATGCGCCCGACCCCTCGTCGTCCTTGGACGCGGGCAGGCCGAACAGCAGCACCGCCGGAATGCCCAGCGCGGCCGCCTCGCCCGCCTCCTCGACGGCATGGGCGATCGAGAGATGGTCCACTCCGGGCATCTCCTTGATCGGCTCGCGGCGGTCGATGCCGTGGGCCACGAACATCGGGTAGACGAAGTCCGCGGCCTCCAGGCGCGTCTCGCGCACCAGGCCGCGCAGCGCGCGGTTGGCTCTGAGCCTGCGCAGGCGGGTCTGCGGGAACGACATAGCTGTTGTTCGAGAATACTGGCGCGCGGCGGCGGTCCGCGGCAGACTGTGCCGTGGGTGTCCTATGACCTCGATCGGCTCGGATGGCTGCAGTTCCAGCAGCTCTGCGCCCACGTGCTCGAGCTGGACGCGGATGTGGCGCCGGGAAGCTGGGAGGGAGACGCCGACCACTGCCGGTTCGCCGTCGCCGACGCGGGCCTCGGGCCGTCGCTGTTGCAGGCCCCGATGCGCGGCCGGGTGCTCGTGCAGTGCGCCTGGCTGCGGCCGGATGCGGTGGCGCCGGTCGTGATGGCGCTCGAGACGCTCGCCGCCGAGCATCTCGACCTGCTGCGCGACCAGCACTCGTACGTGCTCATGGCCAACGGCGACGCGATCCACGAGCGCGCAGAGGTGGGCGGCCTGACCGTCGATGTCATCGACACCCCGACCTTGAGCGCGCGCATCGACGCCCGGCCCGAGCTGCGCCTGGCGATGCCCTCCCTTCTGGGGGTGCGCGAGCTTGACCCCCTCATCTCGGCGACGGTGGCGGAGCGTTCGACCCTCGACCGGCGCGAGGCGGAGCGCCTGGCCGCGGTCTTCGTCCCCACCCGCGCCTACGCCCGCACCGTGGGGACGCTGCGCGAGCATCGCTTTGCCGTGCTCACCGGGCCGCCCGAGATGGGCAAGACGGCGATCGCGCGCATGGTCGCCCTGGCCAAGATGACCGACGGGTGGGAGGCCCACGAGTGCACGACCCCCGATGACCTGCACGCGGCGTTTGACCCGGAGGCGCGCCAGGTGTTCGTCGCCGACGACGCGTTCGGCTCCACCGAGTACCGACCCGACGCGGCCGAGCGCTGGGCACGGGAGATGGAGCGGCTGCTCGCCGCGCTTGACGATCGCCACTGGCTGATCTGGACCTCGCGTCCGGCGCCGCTGCACGCCGCGCTGCACCGATGCCATCAGGAGCGCGGCGCCGAGCGCTTCCCCGCTCCGGGACGGGTGCTGGTGGACGCGAGCATCCTCGACGACGAGGAGAAGGTGCTCATCCTGTTCCGCCACGCCAAGGCCGCCGAGCTACCCGACACCACGCGGCGCTCCCTGAGGACGTTCGGACCCGAGATCGTGGCCACCCCGACATTCACCCCGGAGCGCATCCGCCGGCTCATCCTCAGGCTCAGCGGCGGGGATCGCAACGTGTCGCGGGCCGCCGACCTGGAGCTGACGACGCCCACCGAGGCGATGGCGACGTCGTTCGGCGCGCTGGGCGACGAGCACCGCGACCTGCTGGTGGCGCTGCTGGACACCCCGCCGGGGCCGGTGCCCGAGCGCGAGCTGGTGTCGGCCCTGCGCCGCCACCACGACGGGTCGCTGTCACGGCCGCCGCTGGATCTCGTCGACCGCCTGGCCGACCACTTCCTGCGGGTCTCGGCATGAGGGTCGCATGGGTGCACCCGACCTGGCGCGATCTGGTGATCGAGCGCCTCGCTGGCGATGGCGAGCTGCGGCGCCACTTCCTGGGCCACTGCGGTCCCCACGGGATCGCGCTGGCGCTGTCGACCTCGGGCGGCGCCGAGGGCGAACGGCAGCTGCCGCTCGTCTGCGACGACGAGGACTGGGATGCCGTGGGCGATCGGATCTACACGCTGTTGCCCGAGCTCGAGCACGCGGAGCTCGTCGCCGTGTTCGCCGCCATCGGGCTCGCGCTCCGCGAGCTCATCCGCGAGCTGCCGGCGCGCGCCGGCGAGGCCCGCGCCCTGGCCCGCATGGCTCTCGAACGGACCGCTTTGATGTGGGGGGCTGCGAACGCTCCGGTGCCGTTGGACTGCGTCGATGCCTGGCTGGGGCTCTCCAAGCATTTCGATCCGGTGGTGTGGCCGGGCTTTTTGGCGGTGACCTGGGCCGAGCTCCTCCCCACCAAGCTCCCTGATCCCGACGATCTCACCGAGGTGCAGCGGTTCACCGACTGGGTCACCCTCGCCGAGTTGGCGGGAAGCTTCTCTCCCGACCTCCTCGGCGAGCTGGGCTACGGCAGTGCACAGGGAAAGCTGCGCCGCGCGTTCAAGGACCGCGAGCGCTTGGAGCATGAACGTCGCGCCCTGATCGGTGCACCGCCGGTCCCGGCGTGGGAGAGCGAGGACTCGCGGGCCCAGCGCGTCTCCCAGGGCGTGGTCCGGCGCGTGCTGGTCGACCTCTGAGGCGAGGGTCAGACCAGGTTCCAGCGCTCGATGCGCTGGGAGGTGACCAGTCCGTTGATCACGTACGGGTCGGCGGCGGTGAACCGCTCGATGTCCTCCGGCGTCACGCCCGTCCACACCATCGCGCCTCCCGAGGGGGGCGTGCCCAGGGCGCCGGCCATCGTGATGTGGCCCGCCGCGCGCGCGGCGCGGATCGCCTCCAGGTGGGCGTCGCGGTACGGGCCGCGGCGGTCGGCCATGTCCTCCACGTAGGTGTAGAGGAGCAGATAGGTGTCCTCACCGGGCATCGTGGCGCACAACCTATCGCGCCACCACCCCGGATGACGGGTCGGGGCGCTAGGCTTGGCGGAACGTGAGCAATCTCGACCGACGCAGGGGCTACACCCCCCGACGCGCCCGTGAGCAGCGTGCCTACCGGATGGTGGTCGGTGGCGCCGCCGCAGGCGGGATCGGTGTGATCACGCTCGTGCTGGCGATCGCCGGTGTCGTCTCGGGGACCTGGCCGGTCATCGCCTTCATCGTCGCCGCACTCTGCGTCTTCGGATTCCTGCGCACCACCGGCCAGCGCTGACGGCGGGCGTGAAGGCCTAGGCGCGGGCGCTCGTTGAGCGCCCGTGGCGGCCGAGCGCCGAGACGCCCGTGACGCTCACGGTGAGGTGGTCGGTGTACCCGAGGAAGGGCAGCGTCAGCGAATGGTGCCGGCCGCTGATGAGCCGCAGCAGATGGCGCCCGTCCGTGCCGCGCACCGAGAGTAGGTAGTACGCCGCTCCGCGGGCGTTGCCGAACGAGATGGCGAAGGTGCGCCCGTGACGCCGGACGCGCAGCCCGCGCACGCGCGCCGGAGTGGCGGGCGCCGGAGCGCGGTAGCTGGTCACGGCAACGCTCTCACGGGCGACCCCGCCCTCGGAGACGATCGCGTAGACCGTGCGCGTGCCGGCGGCGCCCGCGGCGGGAGTGAATCGCAGCGTCCCGTGGGCACCCTTGGCCTTGCCCAGGATCCGGTAGACGCGGTGCGCACGCTCGGCGAACGTGACGGACATGCCCGGATGTGTCGTCACCGAGTAGGTGAGGCGACGGGTGGTGCCACGGCCCGAGACACGGGCGTGCAGCTTCGGCGCTGCGTAGCCGCGCGCTTGTCGCACCTGGGTGATGGCGCTGGAGCCGGGCGCCGCTGACACCTTCCACACGCCGGCGCCGGGGTTGCGCACCATCACGTAGGTGGTGCTGGTCTTGGGCACGGGGAGCGCCACCGCGGGCGCGCTCGCCGCGCCCGGTCCGAAGGCGACCGGAACCACCGTCTTGCCGCCCGGGCTGGTGAGGACGACCGACGGGGACGCGCCGGCGCCGGTGACGGCGATGTCCTCGAACGGGGTCCCCGCCGCCGTCGCGACCTGTGCGACCCGCGTGCGCCCCGTCCGCCCGGCCACCGAGGCGACCGACACGGGCTTGACGACGAACGGCGAGAGGTCGCAGCTGCCCGTGCCCACCGAGGCGTCGGGGGTCCCGCCCCACGGATAGGACAGTCCGGCGTGCAGGCCGAAGTCAGAGCCGCAGGCCGCGACGCCCAGCGACGAGATGACGGCCTGCACCGAGATCGCGGAGTAGCCCGCGATGTCCAGCTGGCCGTTGACGCTGGCCGAGAACTCCTTGGCCGGCAGATCGACGAACGCGTCCATGCTCGCCGTCAGTTCGGCGACGTCCAGGTCGATGTCGACGTTGCCGTTGACCTCGAAGTAACCGTTGGTCTGGAAGATGAGCTTGGCGTTGGCGATGTTGAAGCCGTGGACCGAGCCCGAGCCGTCGGCCTCCAGCACGACGGGACCGCCGTTGATGAAGGTGATCGCCACCGAGCCGGTCACCCCGATCGTGTAGTTGGGTGGATCGAGCGGGATCGCTCCGACCGACACCGACCCGTGGAAGCTCCGCTTGTCGGGGTGGATATCAAAGCCACCGCCGAAGCCGTCGAGATAGGTGTCGGTGAAGATCGGCACCCCCGGGAACGGCACGCTCACGTCGAACGAGCCCATCGTGAAGTCACCGTCGTCGAAGCGGACGGCCACGGCGATCCCGAAGTAGGGCGTTCCCGCGGGGATGTTCACCGTCGCCGAGCCGGTCCACACGTTGCCGGTGGCGGCATAGTCGATGTTGAGGTCCTTGACCTCCAGCGCCCCGAGGACCAGATCGGGCACGCCGATGTGCAGCGAGGAGAGCTTCAGCCCATTGGCGTTGTCGGCCTGGAGGGTGGCCTGGCCGGTGACGCCTCCCATGTAGGCCGGCAGCTTGAGTGACACCGGGATGACGACGGCGTCGTGCTGGATCTGCACGTCGATGCTGGTGTCAAACGGGAAGCCCTTCAGCGTCGACGCCGTCGCGGTGTCGAAGTTGAACAAGGTGTGCCCATCGGTGTCGAGCGAGCCCTGGAGGTTGACGTGGAGTGACTGGTGATACAGGGTGATGTCGCCGATCCCGGGGGCGCGGAGCACGACGCGGACGGCGCCGGTGGTGTTGATCGTGTGCTGGCGCGGGTCGATCACGATCTGCACCCCCGCGTCGGGGATGATCTCCAGGCCGTTGAGGCGAATCTCGCCGGAGATGACCGCCGCGCCGCTCGTCGGGTTGGAGGGATCGCGCAGGAAGCAGCCCGCCTCAGCGATGGCGTCGATGTCGCCGAAGTGCACGTCGGTGCAGGACACCGAGGCCAGCGGGTCGCCGCCGAGGCCGCCCAGGCCGTCGCCGTTGAGATTCCCCAGCCCCGGGACGTGCGTGGCCGCGAAGGAGCCGAACGCCGCCACGTCGATCTGCCCGCCGCTGAAGCCTCCGGGCTCGGGCATCTGGAAGGCGGCGAAGCCACCACCGTCCTGAGCGGCGCCGAGCTGAAGGTCGCTGGGCGACTGGAGGTTGCGCGCGATGATCTGGGGCGCGGACCAGTGACGGCCGTCGGTCGAGCTGGTCACGAACAGCCCGAAGGCGTTGCCGATGGAGGAGAAGACCCCGACCGTGATGCGGCCCGATGCATCCTCGGTGATGTCGTAGTTGGCGTGGCTGAAGTTGCTGTTCGGGGTGATCCGGTTGGGCACGCCCGACGGCTGGCCATTGACAATGCGTTGGAGGAACAGCGGGCCCGAGAAGGTCTTCTGGTACATCAGCCACACGCCGCTGGGACCGCTGACGATGCGCGAGTACCCCTGGCCGTTGATCTCGGCCCGTGACCAGCTCGCCGTGTCGTAGATGTTGCCGGTGCCGTTGTACTCGCGGACGAAGATGTGGTTTGACAGGTCCTGGAACTCGGCCACGGGGCGCGTGCCATCGACCGCGAGCCGGCCGTCGTAGGCCTGGTCAGGACCGCTGTCGCCCAGGTTCAGGGTCTGACCGGAGTAGGCGCCCGGCGGGGTCGCCTGAAAGAGCGTGCCGCCGGTGGTGGTGTCGGTGATGACGCCGATCTGCGGGTTGGCGCCACCGAAGACGACAGCGTTGCCGGTGATCTCCAGGTTGCCGATGATGCCCGGGCCGGTGAACGTCTTGCCCGCGTCCTCGGATGTCCACAGGAACGTGGGGTAGCCGGTGGTCCCGTCGGGCAGGTTCTCCGGGTTGGGAAAGCGACTGTCGACCATGAGCAGCTCGTTGCCGATCGCCAGTGGCACCGGCCCGTGTTCGTCGATGTTGTACTCCGGTTGCCCGGACTCGGGCGGGACCAGCCCGTTGTTGGCCGCGCACCCGGTCTGGCCGCGCAGGAGCACACAGTCGTGCAGGACCGAGGGTGCGCTGATGCCCGTCGGGGTGACGTTGTACGCGATCTGCCCGGTGCCGGCGGCATCGACGAGCACCCGGGGCTCGACGCCGTCGCCGAGCTTGATGAGCTTGCCCGGGATCACCGGCGCGACCTTGGGCAGCTTGTGGTTCCAGTGGTAGCCGGGCGTCGAGAACGGGTGCCCCTTGGCGGCGGCAACACCGCCGGTCATGGCCACGGCCAGGCACGCGGCCAGGACACCCCAGACGACACGACGCCACATGTTCCTCATCGTCCCCACCCCGTGGTCCCCGGCCGCCCCCGATAGGGCGCCCTGCGGCGGAAACACTATTGCCGGTGTCAAGCGCACCGAGATCCGGAGGTTCACCTCGGCGCCCGCGGCCGATTCACCTCCGCGCTAGCGGGCGGCGAACCGGCGCATGCTCAACGTCGCGACGCCGCCGAACACCACCGCGAGCACGGCCAGGTGCACGAGCGGCAGTCCGATCCCCGGTGAGGTCCCGCTGAACGCGTTGGACACCGCCTGAAGCGCCGCCTTGAACGGGAACAGAAAGGCGATGACGTCTAGGATCGTCTTCATCGCCCCCGACACGGCGCTGGCGGGTATGAGCGCCACGAACGCGATCGGCAGCGAGACGAGGAAGGCCATCAGCGACGCGGCGCTCACCTCGCGTGCGATCGCGCCGATCGCCACCCCCAGCGCCCCAAAGGCCACGCTGCCCGCCGCCAGCGCCACCAGCCACAGCTCGAACCGGGACCAGTCCAGGTGCACGAACAGCGACACGCACACCGCCATCACCAGCGTGACCGCGGTGGCACAGCCCGCGGCGAGGACCACCTTCTCCGACAGCAGCCGGCCCGGGGTGACGAGGCCGCGGACCAGGCGCGGGTATGCGTTCTCGGTGCGCTCGACCGCGAGCATCCCGGCCGCCAGCAGCATCGTCACGAACATCAGCGACACGACCACCGCGATCGCCGCCGCGTACGCGTCGGTGGGCGTGGTGCGGCCGTCGAGCTGGGTCTCGTTCACGGTCAGGGGCGTCCCGATCGTGCCCAGCACCGGCTTGGCGAAGCCCAGCCCCTGGATGGCAAGGTCGGCGAAGCTGATCACCTGGCTCAGCGCCGGGCGAAGCGGGGAGTTGCTGGGCAGCGAGCCCAGCGTTCCCTGCACGATGGTGCGCGCGTTGCGCAGCCCCAGCAGCCGGACGGTCTGGCCCAGGATCTCCACGCTGCCGCCGTTGAGCACCTGCTGGAGGTCGTTGATCGCCACCCGCAGGACCTGCTTGGACACGTCCTGCTCGACCTGGTTGATGCGCGACGAGATCGCCTGGTCGACGAACTGGCGCTCGATCGGGTCCTTGCCGTTGAGGTAGAGCGCAACAGTCGGGCTCCCCACGCCCTGGGTGATGAGGCTCTGGATCTGCTGGGGCAGGTCGGCCGGGATGACCACCGCCGCCAGCGCGCGGCCGTCGCGTACGGCGGCGATCGCCTCCGCCCGGGAGTGGACCTTGATCGGCTGCACGGAGCTGAGCAGGTCCGAGGCGTACCCGGCCACGTTGAGCTTCTGATTGCCGAGGCTGATCGTGCCGTGGTTCTTCGGGACCTCGTTGTAGATGGCCACGGCCGGCTTGCTCGGCGGGCTGGAGAGGGCGAAGCCGATCATCAGCGCGATGGCGATCGGATACACGATCAGCAGGCCGACGAGCAACGGCGAGCGCCGGAGGATCTGGAGGTCCTTGATGAGCAGCCAGCGCACAGGTGTTGCTCAGTGGCCCCGCTGGTGCAGGAAGCTCACCAGCGCGGCCTCGAGATCGCGCGGGTCGCCCCCCACAGCCTGTTCAAGCTCGCGCGGTGTTCCGGTGAAGAGCAGCTCGCCGTCGGCCAGCAGCAGCACGCGGGTGGCGTAGCGCTCGACCTCCGCGACGTCATGCGTGGAGAAGACCACGGTCGTGCCCAGCGCCGAGATGAACGCCCACAGGCGTTCGCGCTGGCGTGGGTCAAGCGAAGCGGAGGGCTCGTCAAGCAACAGCAGCGCGGGCTCGGAGAGCAGCCCGATGGCGATGTTGACCCGCTGCTGGTTGCCGCCCGAGAGCTTGCCGACCTCCTCGTCCGCGCGGTCGGCCAGGTCGGTCTGGGCCAGCATCCGCGTCACCGCGGCCTCAGGATCGGGAACCCTCTCCAAGCGGGCGAACAGGCGCAGGTTCTCCGCCACCGAGAGCTTGGAGTACAGCGCCGGACGCTGAGGCACCCAGCCCGCGTCGCGCCCCGCGATCGTGAGCTCGCCCTCGTCTGGGGACAACACGCCGGCCAGGAGCGAGAGCAGCGTCGTCTTCCCAGCGCCGTTGGGACCGACGATCCCGACCAGCTCCCCCGGCGACAGCTCGAAGCTGACCGACTGCAAGGCGACACGGGCACCGAAGCGCTTGGTCACCCCGCGGACCGCGAGTGGGCTGGCGGGGGTTCGGACCGTCATCGAGGCGTGGTCACGCGCGGCTCGAGCGAGGCGCCGCAGGAGCGGCAGTAGGCGTCCCCGCCGGCCGCCGGCGCGCCGCAGTCCGGACATCGGTCCGGACCGCCGTCCGCGAACACCCCGAGCCCGACGCCCCGCGTCCCCCACTGCTCGAGCACCAGGTGGCGCTGCAGGTAGAGGATGGTCTGGCGGATGACCGCGAGCACCGGGAGCGCAACGAGCGCCCCCACCACCCCGTAGAGCTTGAAGCCGATGAGCAGCGACAGGATGATGACGATCGGGTTGATCCGCAGGGAGATGCGGAAGACCTGCGGCGCCACCACGTGGCCCTCGAGCTGCTGCAGGGCCACGAACAGGATGATGAGCCACACCGCGGTGATCGGGTCCTGGAACAGGGCGACGAGGACCGCCGGGATCGGGCCGACGATGGGGCCGATGTAGGGGATGAACTCCATCAGCCCGTAGAACGCCCCGAAGAAGACCGCATAGTCCTTGCCCGCCGGGAAGACTCCGATCAGCCCCAGGATCTCCAGGCAGATCGCGGCGCTGCCCCCCATCACCAGGCTGAAAAGGAGCTGGCCGCGCACGTAGCCGGAGACGGCGTGCTGCACGAGCAGCGGGTAGTCGTCCTCGGGGGTCCCGTCGCCTGGCGGCATGATCCGCCGCACCAGCGCGCCGATCTGGTGGCCGTAGATGAGCAGGTAGATCGACAGGACGAGGATGAGGACCAGGTCGAAGCCGATCGTCACGATCTCCGAAAGCAGGTCCCGGGAGAAGGACACGATGTCGCCGGAGCGCTTGAGCACGTCCTTCTGCAGCGTGTCCAGGGCGCTCGAGCCCTGCTGCTTGATGTGGACGTTGATCCCGTGGTCGTTCAGGAACGTCTGGAAGCTGTCGAGCTGGCGGTTGGCGTGCCGGACGATGTCGGGCACGTTGTGCTCGAAGTGCGTGATCTGAGTGGTGACCGGGCTGGCCAGGAGCACGCCTATGCCACCGAGGATCGCGAACCCACCGAGATAGACGATGAGGATGGCCAGCCCGCGGGGGAACACCCGCCCCAGCATGCGGACGGTCGGGTTCAGGATGAGCGCCACCACCCCGGCGACGATGAGGATGAGAAGGACCGAGCCCGCTGCGCGAGCCAGCGCCCAGAGCCCGAGGAGGGCCAGCGGGAGCACCACGATCTGGATCCAGCGCGGGACGATGACGGGCGCGACCGTCCGCAGCGCCTGGTCGGGCTGATGGCCGTGACCGAAATAGTGCGCGCGCGCATGCTCGGGCGCGCTCCCGGCGGTGGTGTCGCCGGAGGTGGTGTGCTCAGAGCCCGCGGATTCCCCTCCGTGTGCAGCGGATTCCCGCTGGTCCGCAGTGGTCTCGTCCTGCACCGGACCGCCGGCCTGGACCGCCTCGGAATCGGGCTCGCCCTCGGGCTCAGGCGGGTCCGCCGTGCGCAGTCGGGCCCATCGACGCATACTTGTGATTATGAGGGTGGCCGGGGTCAACCCCTGAATGACACGCGCTGTCAACATCTTGTTTGCCGGTGACCTCGTCGGAGGGCTCGGCAAGCGCACGCTCCTGGGCATGCTCCCGGCGCTGCGCGACCGGCTGGAGCCCGACTTCGTCGTCGTCAACGGCGAGAACGCCGCCGGCGGGCTGGGGATCACCCCCAAGATCGCCGATCAGCTGTTCGCCGCCGGCGTGGACGTGATCACCCTCGGCAACCACACCTACCGCCAGCGCGAGATCTACGAGTACCTGGACGCGCGCAAGGAGATCCTGCGCCCCGCCAACTTCCTGCGCAGCCAGCCCGGCCACGGCTGGTGCGTGGTCGAGCGAGACGGGGTGTCGCTGGGCGTGGTGTCGCTCTCCGGCAACCTGTTCATGGACGCGGGCCGGCCGGCCTTCGCCGAGGCCGACGCCGCCGTCCACGCGCTGCGCGACAAGGCCGACCACATCCTCGTCGACATGCATGCCGAGGCGACGAGCGAGAAGATCGGCATGGGCTGGCATCTCGACGGGCGCGTCACCGCGGTCGTCGGGACCCACACCCACGTGCCCACCGCCGACGCGCGCATCCTGCCCGGCGGGACGGCCTACGTGACCGACGTCGGGATGACCGGGCCGCGAGGCGGAGTGATCGGAGTCAAGCGCGAGCAGGCGATCGAAGCCATGGCCACCAAGATGCCCGTCCGCTTCGAGACCTCCACCGAGGACCCGTGGCTCAACGCCGTGCTGATCACGACGGGCGAGCAGCCGCGGCGCGCGGTGGGGATCCGGCAACTGCTGGAGCCCGGCGAGGGGATCAGCTAGCGGGGCGACCCCGGCGTTCTCGGCTGTGGGTGGCCGTCCGCGTCCGCGGCGGGCTGAAAGGAACGTCAACTGCGGCTGGGGAGGGGCGGGCTGAGGGGTTTGCGGGGGTTGTGGCGGATAGTGGAGGAAATAGCTCAACTATCCGCCCCGACCTGGCCTCGCGGATCGCCGCGGCCACCCGACCTCCCTTCCCCAGCCGCAGTTGACGTGCGCCGGTGCCCTGCCGAGAGTCCCACGGACGCCCAGCCGACCCGACCCGCCTACGACGACGCGATGTGGATCCGGACCGGTGGCTGGTCGTGCTCGGCCGCGGCATCGACGGGCTCCGCGGCACCCGGCTCGTGCTCCGGGTGGCTGGCGACGAGGGCGACCACGGCCAGCGGGAAGAACCAGACGATGTAGGGGTAGAGCCAGTAGTTGAGGGTGAGCTGGAGCGCGATGAGCACCCCGGCGCCCAGGGCGGCCACGTCCACCACGGTCCGCCGCGACGGCAGGACGGCCACCGCCAGGGCCAGCGCGATCACCGCCCCCTGGAGCAGGCTCTGGAGCCAGCCGAGGCCGCCCCACAGCCCCCAGATCGAGAACGGCGTCGTGCGGTCTGACTGGTAGAGGATCGAGTCGTGCCAGAACGCCGAGAGGTCGTGTTTGAGCAGGACCGGAAGCATGGTGAGGACGCACGCGACGACGAAGGCGATCCCGAAGCTGACAACGTGTCGCATGCGCAGCCGTTCCTCGGTGCCGCGCAGCAGCAGCGGCGCCAGCGCGAAGGGGGCGAACTTGGTCATCCCCGCGACCCCGGCCATCAGCCCACGCGCCGGGGCCGTCCGGATGGCCAGCAGCGCGAAGATCAGCGCCGCCCCCACCAGGGCGTCGTTGGTGTTGGAGTTCAGCGCGTAGAGCGTGAACGGGTACGCGGCCCAGCAGTAGGCCAGCACGACGCCCAGGCGGTTGCCCCGGAGCCTGCGGCCCAGCAGGTAGAGCCCGACCACGCACAGCAGGTCGAAGAAGATGGCGGCCGCATGAGCCGCGGGCAGGGAGTCCCACGTGCCGCTCCAGCCGAAGATGAGCCGGAACGGGACGTAGAGCATGTAGCTGACCGGCCCGTACGTGTCGCCGTACATGTTGTCCTTGGGCCAGTGGCCGTACAGGGCGACGCCGTGGATGAGCTTGTCGGCCCCGATCACACCCGAGTAGCCGACATCGATGACGTTGGAGTTCAGGATGTTGAGACCGATCCGGAACGCCATGAGGAACACGGTCCCGATGGCCAGCCAGGAGGTCGGCGCCAGGGTGCTCAGCGGCCGCCTCGGGATGCCGCGCCCGTTGGCCACGAAGAACAGACGCAACATCAGGTAGATGAGCGGCGGGTAGACCAGCGGCACCGAGAGCCCGATCTTCGCGTGGTTGAAGAACGCCAGCGAGATCGAGAAGCTGACCAGTACCAGCAGGTCCAGGTGCCACAGGCTGGGACGGCGACGCCAGGGGATGAAGGGGGCCACGAACAGGATGCAGAGCGGGACCCAGAGGTACCAGGCGTTGACGCGGCGGCCGAACGCGCCCGGATAGCCACGGGCCATCGTCCACGCCACCTGGAAGCCCGTCCACGCCTGGGTGACCGCGCCGGTGTTGTCGTCGACGTAGACCTGCAGCAGCTCGCGCTGGGGCTTGCCGTTGGAGAACCAGCTCACCTGCCAGGTTGGGGCGCCCTTGGTGTACTCGTAGGCGATCGTCTTGGGGTGCCTGCGCAGCTCGGCCTTGACGCGGGGATCGGCCGAGGCGATGCGGAGCACCTTGTTGGCGGTGAGGTGGTAACCGCTGGGGGGAGTGTTCGCGTCGGTGACGAGCACCGGGGACCCGGAGGCGGCCACGGTCTTGGTGACCGTCTTGGTCACCGTGGTGACCGCGGTGCTGGTGGCGGTCGCCGTCCCGCCTGCGGCCTGGCCCGGTCCGGGCAGTCCGGTCACGCCGCTGCCGCTGGTGGTGGCGCCCACCGCCGCTCCGGGCGCGGCCAGCACCAGGAGCGTCAGCAAGGCCGGGAGGACGACCAGCCGAAGGCGTCTGCCGGTGGGCTGGTGGCGGAACACGGTGGGCGAGCGGGGGCGGCTCCGGCCTACCAGGGTTCTACGCCTTGAAGCTCCACAGCTTCTGTCCCACGAAGGACAGCGGCGTCGCGGCGGCGATCGAGATCGCCTGGGCGACGACCTTGGGGAACCCGGCGCCGTCGACGAGTGAGACCAGCACGACGTAGCTGAAGCCGAAGGCGACCAGTGAGATGGCGAAGAACTTCAGCGCCTGATCGAAGGGATGTGCCTCGCGCTGGCTGCGGAAGGTCCAGTGCCGGTTCCACCAGAAGTTGTTGAGGACCGAGACGGCGAACGCCGCCACGGCAGCGAGCTTGTAGTTGATGACCAGCACGTGGACGCAGACGGCGAAGACGATCAGGTTCACGACGTAGCCGCTGGCGCCGACGGCAGCGAAGCGGGTCAGCTGGAGCCAGTTGTGGGGCTTGCGCACCCCATGCCGGACGCGGTGGCGGAACGGCAGCTCAACGGCCGTGGTCAGCTCTTCGGGCATCGGGTGAATGTAGCCGTCGATTGTTGAGCCACGGTAAGAGTCCGTTTGGACGCGATGTGTCTGGGTCGCCGGGGGCATCGGATGCGAGATGGAATCAGCCACCTACCCCGAAGTGTGCCCGGATCATCGGTGCGATGTCGCGTAGGGACCACTGGTCGCGCGCGGCCCGGGAATCCATTCCCGCCCGCTCCCCAGTCCCGCACCACAGCAGCGCGCCCAGCGAATCGGTGCGGTGCAGGGACCCGTGCGAGCCGCCGCCCACGTGGTCGGACCCACCCCAGTCGACGAACTCATAGCCAGGGGCGGCCGACAGCAGGATGTCGCCGGCGGTGGGGCAGTTCAGAGCCGACCACGCGCGGCCCAGGGCATCCGGGTACTCCGTGGACAGGAAGCGCCCGTCCTGGATCTCGGCCCGCAGCACCCCGAGCTCGCCCTCCACACTCCAGGTCTCACCGCGGGCGTCGGACAGCTCGCCTCCGGGCGCGAAGTGAAGCTCGCCGCGACGGCTGCGCATGATGGCCTCGCCGTCGTGGAGCCACATCACCAGGTCCACACCCTCGAGCTCGCCGGCCACGTCGCGCGCCCGGGTGCACATGTCGGGCGCCTGGTCGGGGTCGAGCGCGTAGATCATGGCCGAGCGCTGCGCGGGGCTGAGCGCCAGCTCCCCGCCTGCGGTGCGGGCGCTCGGCCGTGCCACATCGAAGTCCTCGAACGCCACGTCAAGGCGGATGCGCTCCTCCACCGGCGCCTGCGAGTGGTCAGAGCAGATGATCACGGCGTACCGCTCCAGGAACTCGTCCGGGCCGCCGGCCGCGTGCATCAGGCGCTCGATCTGCCGGTCCGCCGCGGCGAGCGATGTCACCTGGGCGTGGGGCCCGTTGCGATGTGAGAACGCGTCGTTGTCAGGCAGCGAATAGAGCAAGAAGTCGAAGAGGTCGTTCTCCACCAGATATGAGCCGACGCATCCGGTGTGCTGGTCGCGCGCGCCCGGGAGCCCGAGCTGGCCGCGGCAGCCGGTCCGCCGCGAGGCGTACAGGTCGGCATAGAACAGCTCCTTCGGACCCAGGATCGTGCGCCGGAAGAACGTGGACGTGGCGATCCGGGCCAGCGCCGACTCGTTGGCGACCTCGTGCTCGTGGCGGCCGCGGTAGATGAGGTAGGTCGTCCCCGCGGTGCGCACCTCCGCGTCGTCGAGCGACTCGAACACCGTCTCGACGTCGTGGGACAGGTGCTCGGCGTTCATCCGGTAGACGGTGTCGGTGAGCGAGCGCAGCACGCCGAACTGCCGCGATGCCGAGAAGCTCGAGCCGTACTCGACGTAGCGGCTCTCCTCGCGGTGGTACCAGTTCATGCTGGGGATCTCGTGGCGGTCGGGCCCCACGCCGGTGGTGATGGTGGCGGCGCACACCGGCGTCACCGAGGGGAACGCGGCCACGCAGTCGCCGACGTAGACCCCCTCCTCCTGAATGCGCGCCATCGCCGGCGCGCGGCCCGAGGCGACGACACGCTCGAGCATCGCGGGCTTCATCGCGTCGACGACGACGAGGACGAGCTTCTTGGGCGCGGTGGCCACGTCGTTCTAACGGCGCGCTAGCGGAGGATTCGCAGGCCCGCGTACTTCTGCTCGTTGCGGCCGCGCCCGGCGAACAGCAGCCACAGCAACAGCAGCAGGACGACGATCCCGACCGGGGGCAGGAGCACGCTGAAGACCGCGGCCAGCAGCGCGCTCGACTCCGAGAACAGCGGCAGCATTCCGGCGGTCTGGTCGTCCAGCCGCGAGCGCACGCGCTCGAGCAGCGGGCGGGTGGCCATCAGCCCGATGCCGGCGCAGATCGCCCCGGCGACGAGGCCGGGCCAGGTGGCGTAGTGGTCCTGGGCCAGGGCGCCCGCGAACATCAGCGCCCCGATGACGAGGCTGACCACGGCCAGGGTGTAGGTCACGAGCTGCCCTTCGAGCAGCTGGCGGGTCGCCCGGCGCTCGGTCGCCCCCAGCAGGACCACTCCGATGACCATCACGAGCAGGAATGGCCCCTGTTCCAGGAAAGAGTACGGCGTATGGGCGAAGTCGATCTGAGCATCGGCGGCACCCAGCGCGCCGACCGCGAGCGCAGGCAGGAACGGCCGGATGCCCACCGCCGCAGCGACGCCGATCCCCTGGAAGATGTCGAAGACGAGGTGCACCGTGCTGTACCGTGACCGTGGTGACGATAGACGAGACGGAAGCGTGAGCCCGGACGGGCTCGAGCGCGACCCGGAGCCCGTCCTTCCCGGCCCGGCCGCGCGGGATCGAGACCACACCGCACCGCGTCGCAGATCGTCCGCTCGGGACATCCAGCGCTACGCGGCGCTATTCGCGCAGCGGACCAAGGTGATGCGCTCCTCGGCGATGCGCGACCTCATGGCGCTGACCGAGCGCGAGGACGTGATCTCGCTGGCGGGCGGCCTCCCGGACACCTCGACGTTCCCGCCTGATTCCTATGCGGCGCTGATGAACACCATCGCGAGCGACTCGTGCGCCCGGGCGCTCCAGTACGGCCCGACGGAGGGCTTTGCCCGCGTCAAGGACTGCATCGCCCGGATCATGGCGGCCGAGGGCATGGACGTCGACACCGACGAAGTCCTGGTGACCAGCGGCGGTCAGCAGGTGATCGACCTGGTCTGCAAGACCCTGCTCGATCCCGGCGATGTCGTCGTCGCCGAGGCGCCGACCTACCCGGGAGCGATCCCCACCTTCTCGTCCTACCAGGCCGACGTCGTGCAGGTGTCGATGGATCGCGACGGCATGCGCATCGACGAGCTCGAGGAGACACTCGACGAGCTGGAGCGCACCGGCCGGCGCCCGAAGTTCATCTACACCGTGCCCAACTTCCACAACCCGGCCGGGGTGACGATGTCGCTGGAGCGCCGCCGCGAGCTGGTGAGGATTGCCGGCGAGCGGGAGCTCATCATCCTGGAGGACAACCCGTACGGCCTGCTGCGTTACGAGGGCGAATCCCTGCCCACGCTGCATTCGCTCGACGACGAGTTCGTCATCTACGCCAGCACCTTCTCCAAGATCCTGTCGCCCGGCGTGCGGCTGGGGTGGGCGGCGGCGCCCGCGCCGATCCTGGCCAAGATGCAGATCGGCAAGCAGGGCTCGGATCTGTGCTCGTCATCGATCTCGCAGTACTTCGTCACCGCGTACTTCGATGCCGGGCCGTGGGACGACTACGTCCGCTCGCTGCTGGAGATCTACCGGCGGCGGCGTGACGTGATGCTCGACGCGCTGGCTGAGCACTTCCCGCGTGAGGCCGACTGGACCCGCCCGCAGGGCGGCCTCTTCATCTGGGCCACGATGCCCGATTACATCGACACCACCGACCTGCTGGCCCGGGCGCTGCGCGAGCACGTTGCCTTCGTCCCCGGCCGGGCCGCGTTCGTCGACGGCCGCGGCGGGTCGGCGATGCGCCTGAACTTCTCCGGCGTCGATGAGGACTTGATCCGCGAGGGGGTCCGGCGCATCGGCGAGGTCGTGCGCGAGCAGGTGGCGATGTACGGCACGCTCACCGGCGCGCAGCCCGCGCAATCCGCGCAACAGGCACAACCCGCGGAGCAGGCGCGCGATGAGCGCTCCGACATGACGGCAGCCGCCGCGCGGATCGCGCAGGACCGTGAGCGGCGGGCGGGCGAGGAGCTGGCCAAGGTCCTCCCCATGCCCGTCCCGCGCAAGCGCGCGGGATGAGCTAGTGCGCGTCGCCGTCCTCAAGGGCGGGCGCTCACTGGAGCGCCAGGTGTCGCTCCGGTCCGGAGCACGCGTGCAGGATGCCCTCGAGCGTCTCGGCCACGAGGCGATCCCGATCGACGTCGGGTCCGACCTCGTCGCCCAGCTGGCCGCCCACCGGCCCGACGTCGCCTTCGTCGCGCTGCACGGCTCCGACGGCGAGGACGGGACGGTCCAGGAGTTGCTGGAGGTGGTGGGCATACCGCACACGGGCTCCGGGATCTCGGCCTGCATCCGCGCCTCGGACAAGGTGCTGGCCAAGCATGCGATGCGCGACCGCGGGATCCCGACGCCGGACTTCTACGCCTTCAACGAGACCGCCCTCAGCGCACTGGGGGCCGCCCAGGCGCTGCCGGCGATCGAGGACCGCTTGGAGTTCCCGATCGTGGTCAAGCCCGCGCGCCAAGGGTCGGCGCTGGGCATCAAGTTCGCCCGCAGCGCCGCCGACGTCCCCACGGCGCTCGTCGCCGCCTTCTCCTATGACCGCAAGGTGCTGCTCGAGCGCTACGTCGAGGGCCGGGAGCTCGCGGTGTCGATCCTGGACGAGAACGCCGTGCCCGTGGTGCTGCCGATCGTCGAGGCGGTGCCCGAGCAGGAGGACTTCTATGACTTCGAGGCCCGCTACGAGATCGGCCGCACCCGCTTCGTCTGCCCGGCCGAGATCGACGACGCGATCGCCGCGCGCGCGGGCGAGATCGCGCTGGAAACCTACGGGCTGCTCGGCTGCGCCGGATTCGCCAGGGTCGACCTGATGCTGGAGAGCGCGACCAGCGAGCTGTTCGTGCTCGAGGTCAACCCCATACCCGGGCTCACGGAAACCAGCCTGCTTCCGCTCGCCGCCGAGGCGGCCGGGATCTCGTTCGACGAGCTCGTCGAACGGGTCCTGGCCGCGGTCGCCGTCCCCGCCTGATCGCTCAGAGCGCGGCGAGCGCCGCGGTCATCATCGCCGGGGAGCTCGCCGGCGGCGGGGGCGGTGGGCCCGAGGGGAAGCCACCTCCGGTGCCGCTGCCGGCGGCGGGCGGCGCGCTCGTCAGCACCTTGCCCAGGTTGCCCCCCCAGCGCAACCCGAGGTTGGCGGAGAACGTCTGAAAACGGGCGTCCACCTTCTGCAGGCGCTTGAGCGCGGCACGGTCGCTCCCGGTGAGCAGGTCGGCCCTGACCTTCTTGATGATGGTCGGAATCGACTCCAGCGGGCCTGGATCAAGCCTGTCGACGCCCTTGAGGAAGGCGGTGGTGCCCGGCGCATCGGCGGCAAACCCGCCCGCGGCCGCCGCCTTGACGTCGGCGCAGAGGTCGCTCGGCTGGATCGCCACGAGGAGTCGCTGCGCCTTGCCCGTGTTGTGGATCCGGTGCGTGAATGCTCGGTTGGAGAAGTGGACGCGATCGAAGCCACTCGAGAGGGCCAGGGCGGCGTGATCGAGCGGGTGGATGGCGCGGACCGTGAGGTCGAGGGCACCTTCGGAGGCGAGATCGATGAAGACGCCCTGCTGTTGCTTGGTGCCGTTGGCGATCGAGGAGGGAATGCTCCCGGCACACCCCGCCTTGACCTGAGCGACCATCGCCTTGGCCGCCGCGGTCATCACGCCCTCGTGCCGCACGGCCGTCTCGTCATACCGCGTCAGCGTCCGGATCACCGTCCGCGCCGCCACCACGTCTCGCGGCTTCGGCGCCTTGGCCGGGGTCGCGGCCAGCGCGGACCCACCCAGCAGATTGAGGGCGATCGAAGCCATCACCACGCCGCCCAGCGACACCGCCCTCACACCCATTGCCCGCACCCAGCCCTTTCGCGCCCTCACATTCGCTGACCGGTCAAATCCTGTCGACCGATGCGGACTCTACGTCACGCCGAAATGCGGCGCAACAGGACATCTGTCCAGGTGGCGGTCGGGCCCGCCCACCTGGGCGCGGCGCGGCGTCCCTACTCGTCGGAGGCGAAGTCCTCCGGGGTCACCTTGTCCAGGAAGTCCTTGAACTTCTCGACGACCTCTTCGGTGTCCTCGACCTCGTGCTCGAACTCGATCGCGGACTCGGTGATGACCTCGTCGGCGGCGAAGATCGGGGCGCCCGAGCGGACCGCCAGGGCCAGAGCGTCGGAGGGACGGGAGTCGATCTCGAGGTCGCGGCCGTTGGCCCGCAGGGAGATCGAGGCGTAGAAGGTGTTCTCGCGCAACTCGGTGACCGCCACGCGGGTGCATTCGACCTCCAGCTCCCCGAGCATGTCGGAGAGCAGGTCATGCGTCATCGGCCTTGGAGTCGAGGCGCCCTGGAGCTTCATCAGGATCGCCGCCGCCTCTGGATGACCGATCCAGATCGGCAGGAACTTGTTGCTCTCAACGGTCTTGAGCAGCACGATCGGTTGCTTGCCGACCATGTCGAAGCTCACGCCGTAGATCACCATTTCCTGCAAAGCGTCGCTCCTCGTCGGGTCGGCTCAGTATAGGCGTCCACCCAATCGCTCCTGCTACCTACCCCTTCGCCGTCGAGCCGACGCTTCCCTGCCGTCAATCCCCCATCGCAAGACACGAACGGACTAGTGTTCGCGCCGTGAACATCCGGCCGCTCCCCGCACGAAGCAGCCGGATACAGCGACAAACTCCGGAGGGAGAGTGAGATGATCGGTAGCGTTCAGCGACCCCCCGGGCCGCCGGGCCCGCGTCCAGGATTCCTGGACGCGTCACCACTGCGCAAAGGACGATCGTGAGCACTTCAGAGACTTCCGGCCTGGTCACGGATCTGGCCGGCCTCCAGGATCTCGTCGGCAAGCACGCCGGCTACACCGAATGGCGCCAGATGGAGCAGGATCGCGTCAACCAGTTCGCCGACGCCACCGACGATCACCAGTACATCCACGTCGATCCCGAGCGCGCCAAGAAGACCCCGTTCGGCGGGACCGTGGCGCACGGCTTCCTGACGCTGTCGCTAGTGGCACCGATCTCCGGGGAGCTTGTCACCGTCAGCGACGCCAAGATGGGCCTCAACTACGGCCTGGACCGGGTCCGCTTCCCCGCGCCTCTGCCCGTCGGGGCCGAGTGGCGTGGCGGCGCCGAGGTGATGGAGGTCTCCGACGTCCCCGGCGGCAAGCAGATGAAGCTCAAGGTCACCATCGAGGCCAAGGGCTCCGAGAAGCCGGTGATGGTGGCCGAGTCCCTGGTCCGCCTCTACGGCTGATCCCATGACCACGGCCGAGATCGACCTGACCAAGGTCGCCGCCATCGACGTGCACGTCCACGCCGAGCGCAACCACGACGAGCCGCAGGACCCGGTCACGCTCGAGATCCTGGACGCGGCCGGGAAGTACTTCGGCGGGCACCCGCCGCAGCCATCCGCCCAAGAGGTCGCGGACTACTACCGCGAGCGCAACCTCATGGCGGTCATCTTCAACGTCGACGACGAGGCCGGGATGGGCCGCAAGCGCCTGGGCAACTCCGAGGTGCTCGAGGCGGCGCGCGCCAATCCCGACGTGCTCATCCCGTTCGGCTCCGTCGACCCCCACAAGGGCAAGCTCGCCGTGCGCGAGGCGCAGGAGCTGATCGAGGCCGGGGTGCGCGGCTTCAAGTTCCACCCCAACACCCAGGCGTTCTGGCCCAACGACCGCGCGTGGTTCCCCCTGTATGACGTCATCGCCCAGGCGGGGCTCATCGCGCTGTTTCACTCGGGCACGACCGGGATCGGCGCCGGGATGCCGGGGGGCGGCGGCGTCCGCCTGAAGTACTCCAACCCGATGGCCGTCGACGACGTGGCGGCCGAGTTCCCAGGCCTGGACATCATCCTCGCCCACCCGTCGTTCCCGTGGCAGGAGGAGGCCCTGGCCATCTCGGTCCACAAGCCCAACGTCTACATCGACCTGTCCGGGTGGTCGCCCAAGTACTTCCCGGAGATCCTGGTGCAGTACATCAACACCCGGCTGCGGGACAAGATGCTGTTCGGGTCCGACTTCCCGCTGATCACACCCGACCGGTGGCTGTCGGACTTCGAGAAGCTCCCTATCAAGGATGAGGTGCGGCCGTTGGTCCTGAAGGACAACGCGATCCGGCTGCTCGGGCTGGGCTGACGAGGAGCGTCTGCCCTGGGCACGGGGCGAACGTCAACGGCGGACTGGCGAAGGGCAGGGCTGGGGGCGGCTGGCGACCTGGATATCGCGGGAAACCGTGGATCGCCGCTTAGGTTTCCCACGGACCCCAGCTGGGAGATGGAGATCGCGAGAAACTCGGCCGGCGCCGACAGGTTGCCCACGTTCTCCAGGTTGATGGCCTCTCTCGCTGCCCGCGCCAGGGTTCGAGACGAACCGGGGCTTAAAGTGAGAGCGCCCCGGAACCGGCGGGATATGAGGCCGGACTCGGGGCGCGCTCGAGGGAGGAGAGGTACTGCGCGAACCATGATGGGGGATCGCTCTCTAGAAGTCCAAGACGTGTAGTCGCGGTGATTTATAATCTGACGTTATGGAACTGCGCCAGCTCCGCTACCTGGTGGCGCTCGCCGAGGAGCTGAACTTCACGCGCGCGGCGGAGCGCGAGCATGTGGCCCAGCCCGCGCTGTCGCAGCAGATCCGCCGGCTGGAGGACGAGGTGGGCCTGGCCCTGGTGGAGCGGACGACCCGCCACGTGGCGCTGACCGCAGCCGGGGAGGTCCTCGTGGTCCGGGCGCGCCGGGTGCTGGGCGAGCTGGAGGCCGCGAGTACCGAACTGCAGGCGCTGCGCGGGATGGACGTCGGTCACGTCACGATCGGCGCCATGCACACGATGGGCCCGATCGACCTTTCGCTCCCCCTCGCCCTGTTTCACGACCTGCATCCGGGCGTCGGGCTCACCGTGCGCGAGCAGTCCAGCGAGGAGATGGCCGAGATGCTGCGCGTCGACGAGATCGACCTGGCCTTCCTGTCGGTCACCGAGCGCGTCGAGTCCGAGGGCCTGGGGCTGTATCAGCTCGTCTCCGAGGAGCTGGTGGTCCTCCTGCCGCTCGATCACGCCCTCAGCGGCCGTGAGGAGGTCCGCATGGCGGAGCTGGCCGACGAGCAGTTCATCAGCTTCCGCGTCGGGGCCCGGCTGCGCGAGCTGCTCTTCGCCGCCGGCCGCGAGGCCGGCTTCGAGCCGCGGGTGACACTCGAGTCAAACGAGAGCCAGCGGATCCGCCGGCTCGTCGGCCGCGGCCTCGGGGTGTCCATCCTGCCGCGGTCAGACGCCGAGCGCCCCGGGGCCGAGGTGGCGGTGGCGCGGCTGGTGAAGCCGTCGCTGCGGCGCGACATCACGCTGGCCTGGCGCGAGGGCCGGCGGCTGTCCCCGGCCGCGGCGGCGTTCCTGGATCTCGCCCGTGAGACCTTCGCCGACCCGGACGCCGACGAGGACAGCGCCATGGAGCGCCTGTACTTCTAGGCCCGCACGGACAGCCACACCTCCCCATTCCTTAAGGTTTGAAATCCGGGCCATCACGGTAGCTTTCACCTGCTAATCGGCGCTCTGAAATCCAGGGGAGCGCCCGCCCGAGCGACCCTTCAGGAGGGAGTACCGATGAGGAACGGCTTGAGTAGCCGTGTGTGGCTGGCCGTCGCCGCCACGACAGTGACCGCCGCCATGGCTTTTGCGCCGTCGGCGTTGGCGGGGACCGCCGGCACCGCAGCGTGGCGGGTCAGCAACGCCACCGACTCGGGCGCCTACAGCGCGTCGCGGATGTCAGTCACGCTGGCGTTGGCCGAGCGCAACCAGAGCGCACTGAACGCCCTCATCGCCAAGCCCCACGCCGCCCTCACGCCCGCCCAGTTCGCCGCACAGTACTCCCCGTCCACGGCGACGATCGACGCGATCCGCAGCTGGGCGGCCGCCAACAGCCTCACGGTGTCCTCGGTGTCGGCCAACCGGCTCCTGGTGGCCCTGAGCGGCTCCTCCAGCCAGCTCTCGAGCGCGTTGCAGACCGGTTTCGAGCGCTTCCACTCAGCCGCCAACGGCAGCTTCTTCGCGGCCTCCAAGGCCGCTCACCTGCCGGCGTCGTTCGCTTCTGACGTGACCGCCGTGCTCGGGCTCTCCAGCCTGGCGAAGGTGGCCATCCCCACGCCGGCCGGCCGCTCGGCCGCCGCGCTGAGCGCGGGCAAGGCCGCCTTCCCGGCCGCGGGCCTGCCCACCTCGCTGAACTACCCGGCCACGTACACCCCGCAGCAGCTCAACGCGATGTACGACGCCCCGTCGGCGCAGACCGGCGCCGGGCAGCAGCTGGCGATCATGACCGAGGGCGACGTCAGCCAGCCCAAGGCGGACCTGGCGACGTTCGAGAAGACCTACGGCCTGCCCACGGTGACGTGGAACCAGATCAACGTCGGCACGCCATCGACTGACACCTCGGGCGACGACGAGTGGGATCTGGACAGCCAGTACTCCACCGCTTTCGCTCCGGGCGTGACCACGCTCAACGTGTACGTCGGACCGTCGCTCAACGACGACGACATCCTCACCACGATCAACAAGTGGGTCACCGACGACATCGCCAAGCAGGGCAGCTTCTCCGCCGGCGAGTGCGACATCCTCGCCGACGCCTCCGGCTTCAGCACCGGACTCGACGCCGTGCTCAAGCAGGCCGACGCCCAGGGGCAGACGATGTTCTTCTCCTCGGGCGACACCGGCTCGCAGTGCCCGGCCATCACCGGCGTCAACGGCGTCCCCGCGGGGATCCCGGACACCAACTACCCGGCCTCCAGCCCGTACGGCATCGGCGTTGGCGGCACGAGTGTGCTGAACAACAACCCGCTGTCGGAGATCGCCTGGTACGCCGGTGGCGGCGGACTCAGCCCGGTCGAGCCGGCCGCGGCCTTCCAGGCCAACGCCAAGGTGCTCGGCGTCGCTGCCCCGCCGACGCGTGGCGTCCCGGACGTCAGCCTCGACGCCGACCCTGAGAGCGGCTACGACGTGGTCGTCAGCGGGACGGTCGAGGGCATCGGCGGCACCAGCGCCAGCGCACCGTCGTGGCAGGGCATCTGGGCCCGCGTCAACGGCGCCCACTCCGGCCTTGGCTTCGCCGGCCCGGTGCTCTATTCGACCGAGCCGTCAAGCGCCTTCAACGACATCACGGTCGGCGCCAATGGTGCATATACGGCCGGACCCGGGTACGATTTGGTGACCGGTCTGGGGACGCCTGACATAGCGAAGCTGGTCAACGGCGCGTAACCCACCCCCCATCTGGGGTACTAATTTGTGCGTCGGCGCACAAGTTAGCGCCATTCTTAGCTTGCCAATACGTCCAATTGAAGTATTGCCTGCGTAATTGCTTGCGCAGGCGGGAAAGATGGGTCTGCGGGCGAATAGCTTCCCTCAGGCCCTTCTTTCTGCAGCCGGTCGATTCGCCTTAGTTCGACAGTCGTCGAACAAGTTGGTATCATTACCGGTGGAGAAAACCCATGCGAGACACGGAGATCGTTCTGAACAGCTTTGACAGCGATGCGCGCGAGACCCCCACACAGGGCCGCAGCGAGCATCACGATACAAACCAGCGCCCGCGGGCCCGCGGTCGTGGCGAGCACGGCTCTGCTGCGACTGCCCCGTCGCGCCGCCGCCAGCCCCGGCGTCGCGCGCCTGCGGAGCGTCGCCCGGCCACTGACGCGCGTCTGACTGCGGGCGTCGGCACGGGCGCCATGACGGAGAACTCACTTGACCTCTTCCTGCGTTCCGCGCGGCAGCACCCCCTGCTGACGGCCGACGAGGAGATCGAGCTGGCCAAGCGCATCGAGCGTGGAGACCTGGCCGCCAAGGAGCGGATGATCAATTCCAATCTGCGGCTCGTGGTCTCTCAGGCTCGCCGGTACCAGGGCCATGGCCTGCCCATGGAGGACCTGGTGCAGGAGGGCATGCTTGGCCTGATCCGCGCCGTCGAGAAGTTCGACTGGCGCCGCGGCTTCAAGTTCTCGACCTACGGCACCCTGTGGATCCGCCAGGCGCTGCAGCGCGGCCTGCAGAACCACGGGCGCACCATCCGCCTGCCTGTGCACGTTGCACAGCGCCAGACCAAGGTGCGCAAGGTGGAGTCCGAGCTCAGCACCAAGCTGGGTCGGGAGCCCACCGATGAGGAGATTGCAGCCGAGGCCAAGCTCGACGTCGAAGAGGTCGCCGAGCTGCGCGAGCTCACCCGGGGCCTCACCAGCCTCGATCAGCCCGTCGGCGAGGATGGCGAGACCGCCTTTGGCGATCTGCTCGCCTCCGATCGGCCCGAGCCCACCGAAGAGGTGGAGTCGGCCGAGCGCCAGGAGCTGATCAGCGGCGCGGTGGGCGGGCTGCCCGAGGCCGAGCGCAACGTCATCAGGCTGCGGTTCGGCCTGGCCGGCGCGGAGCCGCTCAACCTCCGCCAGACCGGGATCGAGCTGGGCATTCCGCTCAGCAAGGCCCGCGAGCTGGAGGCCCAGGGTCTCAGCCGTCTGGCCATGAGCACGGCGCTCGAGGAGCTGCGGCGAGCCGCCTAACAGACTGACTGACACGAGCCCCGGTTGCCGAGAGGTTACCGGGGCTCTTGTCGTTTAAGGGGCCGTGGGCGGGTCGGGATCCAGCGGATCGGCATCGGCCGGCAGCGATCCGACGCGTTCCAGGGTGTTGACGGCGGCCGCGCCGGGTGAACGGGCCGTCAGCTCGTCCGGGTCGGGCCGGAGCCGCGCCGAGTAGATCGAGGGTGCACCGAGGCGCCTGGCGATGACCGTCGCCTCCACCACCGCGAGCAGCGTGGGCGCCATCAGGGAGTCGAAGTTGCGCGTCAGCTCGAGCACCAGGACCACGCCGGACAGGGGTCCCTGCATCGAGGCGGCCAGGAACGCGCCGCCGCCGATGATCGCGTAGCTCCCCGTCCTGGCGCCCGGGAAGAGGTGAAGCCAGCCGTAACCCAGGATCCCGGCCAGGAGGGCGCCGACGGTCAGCGTCGGCGTGAACAGGCCCCCCGGGGAGCCGGTCCACAGGCACCCGGCCGTGGCCAGTGGCTTGAGGATGAACAGGATCCACAGAAGGCCGAACGACACGCTGCCCACCGCGGCGAGCTGGACGACGCCCTTCCCGTTTCCGAGCAGCTCCGGATACCTGATCGAGACCAGCCCGAGGACCGGGAAGACGATGAAGGGCGCGACGTAGCGCCCGCGTCCGGTCGGACGGTGCGAGCCGGCCCAGGAGATCATGCGGACCCACACGATCGCCACCACGCCGATGATGGGTCCGGCGAGCGCCGCCCAGGCGAGCTGCTGGGGATGGACGGCGTAGGCCGGGAGGCGATACGTCGGCCCGGTGCCCAGAGTGATCCACGCCACGCAGGTGGCGACGACCGACGTCGCGAGCGCGGGGAGCACCAGGGGGAGCGCGAGCGTTCCCAGCAGCACTTCGAGCGCGAACAGCGAGCCGCCCAGAGGCACGTTGTAGACCGCCGCAAACCCCGCCCCTGCCCCGGAGGCCACGAGCAGGCGCCGCTGCCAGGTCGGCAGTCCTCCCCAGTCAGACAGCCAGCTCGCGGTCGCGGCGCCGACGAGCTGGGGAGCGCCCTCGCGGCCCAGCGACACCCCCAGCCCGACGGTGACGATCGACACAACGGCCCGGGCGATGCTCGGGACCACCGCCATGTGCGCGCCGCGCAGCCACACCGCCTCGGAGACCTCGGTCCCACCGGACACCGGCAGGCGGCCGAGGACATAGGTGCCCACGGCGACGACCACGGCGGCCACGACGAGCGCGGCGACGCGACGCCAGTCGGAGGCGGCCGCCACGCCGTCCAGGAACGGGCCGCTGCGGTACCCGAAAGCGATGTGCTCGACGAGGTGCAGCAGCGCAACGAGCGCCGAGGCGCCGGCCCCCGTGATGATGCCGAGGATGACGACGATGCCCCAGAAGCGCGGGGTGTAACTGGCCACGATGCCGCGCCCGGTGACGTTGGCCTGGTAGGAGAACCAGCTACGCGCCCGGGCGCGCGCCGCGCCCGGGGCGTGCGGCGGCGGCGTCTTGGCGGCGCCCGCATGCGGCATCTGACTGCAAGCCTGACACGTTTGGCGGCTGCTCGCGGCCACCGGGTACACGCGCGCGCATACGCTAGGCTTGCCGCGTGTCATCGCTCCGCTACCGGCGCGTCGTCGTCAAGCTCAGCGGGCGTGCATTTGCGGGAGATGAGTCCTTCGGGCTCGACTCACAGGCGATCGAGTACGTCGCCGACCAGCTGATCGCCGCCCGCAATCTCGGCGTCGAGGAAGCCGTCGTCGTGGGCGGGGGCAACTTCTTCCGCGGCAACGTCGCCGAGGAGTGGGGCATCGAACGAGCCGAGGCCGACAACATCGGCATGCTCGGCACCGTGATGAACGGCATCCTGTTGCGCGGCGTGCTCAAGCACCGCGGCTTGGAGGACGTCCGCCTCATGACCGCGTTGCCGATGCACTCGATGGCCGAGCCGTTCATCCGCCTGAAGGCGCTGTCACACCTGGAGCGCGACCAGATGGTGCTGCTGGCCTGCGGTATCGGCCAGCCCTACGTCACCACCGACTACCCGGCGGTGCAGCGCGCCATCGAGTTGGGCGCCGACGCGATTCTGCTGGCCAAGCACGGCACCGACGGCATCTATGACCGCGATCCGCGCAAGGAGCCCGGTGCGCACCGGTACGACTCGCTGGGCTACAGCGACGTGCTCGGGCGCGACCTGCGGGTCATGGATCAGCAGGCGATCGTGCTGGCGCGCGACCACGAGCTGCCGCTGCACGTGTTCGACTTCGACGAGCGCGGTGCCATCGCCGCGATCTGCCAGGGCGAGAACCGGGGCACCTACATCTCCCCGTCGACGACGCTGGTCAAGTCGGCGGCCGCGCCGGTCGGCTGAGCATCCCACGCGCCGACCAGGCGCCGGGAGCATTGCTGAAGCTTCGGCAGCCCGACCGATACAAATCCGGGCGCCGTGCGCGCGTTGATCACGCAGACCGGGACGATGCGCGTCCACTCGGGGGAGAGCGTTGGCCGCGGGTCGGCGGCCACGTGACCGAGAAGCTTGTCAAGACCCACAAGGGGCCTGCTGCTCCTGCCGGCGGTCCGCGCCCGACGTGCGGGCCGCCGGCGCTCGTGGTCTACCCGCGGCGAGCAGGCGCTGGCCGGCGATGCAGTCCTTACGGGCGGTCAGGCAGCCACGCCGAGCCGCGACCGCACTGACGCGGCGATAGCGTCGGCGTCGGGCAGGAACGCGTCCTCGAGCGTCGGGCTGTAGGGGATCGGCGTCTCGTCGGTGGCGAGGATCCAGGCGTCGTCGAGGTCGTGCAGGCCCTCCTCGGCCACCGCTCCGAGCAGCCCGGTGGCCCAGCCGCCGGTCCGCGGGCCCTCCTCGACGGCGAGCAGGCGGTTGGTGTGAGCCACTGACTCGAGCACCGTCGCCACGTCCAGCGGACGCAGCGTGCGCAGGTCGACGACCTCGACCGAGATGCCCTCGCCGGCCAGCGCCTCGGCCGCCGCGAGCGCGTCGGGCACGCCCTTGCCCACCGAGACGATCGTCAGGTCATCGCCGGCCCGGGAGACTGCGGCCTGACCGAGCGCGATGACCTCCTGACCCGGAGCGGGCTCCGGCCCGGTGACGGAGTACAGCCGCTTGTGCTCCAGGAAGACGACCGGATTGTCATCGCGGATCGCGCCCTTCAACAGCCCCTTGGCCTCCGCCGGTGAGGACGGGAAGGCGATCTTCAGGCCGGGGATGCCCTGGAACCACGTGCCGTGCGTCTGGGAGTGGATGGCGCCGAAGCGCCCGCCGGCGCCGACCGCTGATCGCACCACGAGGGGCACCGTGCCCTGCTCGCGGCTGATGTACCAGAACTTCGCCGCCTGGTTGACGAGGCTGTCCATGGCGAGGGCCATGAAGTCGCCGAACATCACCTCGAACACCGGGCGCAGGCCGGTCACGGCGGCGCCGTAGGCGGCTCCCGCGAGGGCGAGCTCGGAGATCGGGGTGTCAAAGACACGGTCGGGGCCGAAGCGCTCGAAGAGCTCAGGGGTGGCCTTGAAGACCCCGCCGGCGACGGCGACGTCCTCGCCGAAGAACACCACGGAGGGGTCGCGATCGAGCTCCTCTGCGAGAGCGTCGCGGATGGCGACCCGGAACTCGAGGTCACTCACGGCGCGTACTCCGTGGCCGTCTCGGCGGCGGGGTCGGGGTAGGGCGCGGCCAGGGCGTTCTCGACGGCCCGATCGAGCTCGGCCGTGGTGGCCTGCTCGACGGCGGCGATCTCCTCCTCGGGCAGACCCTCCCGCAACAACCGGTCGCGCGCGAGGATCAGTGGATCGCGCTCGCGCCAGCGCTCGAGCTCCTCCTTGCTCCGGTAGGGCGCCGGATCGCTCTTGGAGTGGCCGTAGTGGCGGTAGGTCTGGCACTCCAGCAGCGTCGGGCCCTCCCCCGCGCGAGCGCGAGCCACGGCCTCCACGGCGGCGGCGTGCACCGCCCACAGGTCGTTGCCGTCGACGACGGCTGAGGGCATGGCGTAGGCGGCGGCGCGAGCGGCGATGTCGGCCCCGGCGGTGGCCTCGGCCATCGGCGTGAACTCGGCGTAGAGGTTGTTCTCACACACGAAGACGATCGGCAGGCGCTTCACCGAGGCCATGTTCAGACACTCGTGAAAGTAGGCCTGGTTGGTGGCGCCGTCGCCGAAGAAGCCCACCGACACCCGGCCCTGGCGCTGGGCCGAGAACCCGGCCCCGAGCGCGGCGGCGATCGAGCCCCCGACGATCCCGTAGCAGCCGACGAGGCCGTGGGCGAGGTCGATGACGTTCATCGAGCCCGCGCGGCCGCCGCACACCCCGGTGGCGCGCCCCAGCATCTCGGCGATGAGCGGCTCGGGGTGGGTCCCCTTGGCCAGCGCGTGGCCGTGACCCCGATAGGTGCCGGCGGCGTAGTCATCGGCGTCCAGGGCCATGCAGACCCCGACGGCGACCGCCTCCTGGCCCGCGTAGAGATGGGTGGTGCCGTGGACCTCGCCGCGCAGGAACAGGCGATGCATCGCCGACTCGAACTCGCGGATGAGCCGCATCCGCCCGTAGGCCTCGAGGTAGGCGCCGGCCGTGTCGACCTGCTCCGCGGACTGGAGCCCCGCCATCGTCAGGAGGCGGGGGCGGGCGCGGGCTTGACGCCGTCGCCGTCGCCGTTGGCCGTCACGCCGAGCGGGTGCAGGCCATCGTCGACGTCGACGTTCTCCGGTTCGAGGCGCAGTCCCGAGGCCTCCGCGCACAGCTCGATGAGGGCCGCGAAGTCGACCGCGTTGCCCTTGAGGCCGGCCAGTCCCTGGACGATCTGCTCGGTGGTGGCGGCGAGCGGCATGGTCACGTCGTGGGCCCGTGCCGCCTCGAAGCCGAGATGGAAGTCCTTGAGCAGGAGCTCGGGTGTGAACGTGGGCGTGAAGTCAAGGTTGACGTAGGCCGGGCTCTTGTAGCGGGTGAACGTGGAGCCCATGACGCTGTCGTTGAGGAACTCCAGGAAGTCGGCGCGCGCGACGCCGCCCTTCTCCGCCAGGACCGTGATCTCGGCCAGGCACTGGGCAACCACCCCGAGCATCAGGTTGTGGCAGATCTTGACCAGTCGCGCGCGCTCTCCCTCCCCGACGTAGGTGACGCGGCGGCACAGGAGCTCCAGGTAGGGCCGGGCCCGGTCAAAGGCGTCGGCCGGGCCGGAGGCGACGATCGTCAGGCGCCCGCTCTCGGCCACCTTGGGGTTGCCGCTCACCGGGGCGGCCAGCATCGCGGTGCCGCGCTGCTGCGCCATGGCCCGGATGCTCTCGGCTGCGGTGGGCGAGATCGTGGTGGAGTCCACGATGAGGCCCGGGGCCACGTCATCGCGTGAGAGCAGCCCGCCGCACACCTCCTCGACGTCGGCCGAGCCCGCGACCATCGTGAACACGATGTCCCGGTCGGCAAGATCGGACGGCGCATCGACGATCGTGGCGCCCAGCTGCTCGAGGTCAGCGGCCTTCTCCCGGGTGCGGTTGTAGACGCTGACCTCGTGACCCGCCTGCAGCAACCTGATGACCAGCGCGCGGCCCATACGCCCCACGCCCACCCAGCCGAGGCTCGTCCCTTGATCGGCGCCCATACGCGTTTACTCCTCACTGTGCAATCGTTTGCAGGCACTCTAGCCGAGCGGTTGAGGGCCGTCAAGCTCACGGGTATGCTTGTCTGCAATCGTTTGCACCGACACGAGGGTGGGTGAGCCAGTGGGTCTGCACAGCTACGGCGTCATGGGCGTGGACTGGGAGGAGCGGGTTCGCCACGACCGACTGCGCGAGGAGCGCCTGGGCCGCATCACGGGGCTGCTGGCCGAGTCCGAGCTGGGCGCGCTGCTCTGCTTCGACATGTCCAACATCCGCTACATCACTGCCACCCACATCGGGACGTGGGCCCAGGACAAGCTCAACCGGTTCTGCCTGCTGCCGCAGGGTGACCAGCCGATCATGTGGGACTTCGGGTCAGCCGCCCGGCACCACCAGCTCTACAACCCGTGGCTGGGGGATGGCCGCAGCCGCGCCGGGATCTCGACGATGCGGGGCGCGATGTCGCCGGAGTCCGGCCGCGCAGAGGACGTGGCCGCCAAGATCCGCGTCGAGCTCGAGCAGCGCGGGCTGCTCTCAGAGCCGGTGGGCGTCGATGCCATCGAGCCGCCGGTGCTGTTCGCGCTCCAGCGCGAGGGGATCGAGGTGGTCGACGGGCAGCAGCTCATGCAGCAGGCGCGGATGATCAAGACCCAGGACGAGATCACGCTGCTCAACATGGCCTGCGCGATGGTGGACGCCGCGTACGAGGAGCTCTACCGCACGATGCGCGCCGGCATCCGTGAGAACGACTGCGTGGCGCTGGTCAACCGCGTCCTCTACGAGATGGGCTCGGAGTTCGTCGAGGGCGTCAACGCGATCTCGGGCGAGCGCTGTAGCCCGCATCCCCATGTGTTCACCGACCGCGCGCTGCGCCCCGGCGACCCCGCCTACTTCGACATCCTGCACAGCTACATGGGCTACCGCACGTGCTACTACCGCACCTTCGCGGTGGCCAGCGCATCGCGGCCCCTGGTCGACGCCTACAAGCGCTGCCGCTACTACCTCGACGCCGCCATCGACCTCATCCGCCCGGGTGTGAGCACCGCGGAGGTGGTGGAGGTGTTCCCCAAGGCCCAGGAGTTCGGCTTCCCCGACGAGGAGGCGGCCTTCGCACTGCAGTTCGGCCACGGCGTGGGGCTGACGATCTGGGAGAAGCCGATCTTCAGCCGGCTGGTCTCACTCGACCACCCCGAGCAGATCCAGGAGGGGATGGTGTTCGCACTGGAGACGTTCTGGCCCGCCTCCGACGGCTGGTCGGCGGCGAGAATCGAGGAGCAGCTGGTGGTCACCCACGACGGGTGCGAGATCATCACCCGCTTCCCCGCCGAGGACCTGGTGATCGCCGGCAAGCCGTACTTCACCGCGGGCGGGAGCTTGGCACTGGAGCGCGACCCGCAGTCCAACCGCAACACCGAGCTTGACCACGACGCCAAGGAGGCCGTGCCCCGGGCGCCGGAATGAGCCTGGCCGGTTCGCCGGTCAGTCGCGCGGCGGCCAGGTCGGGATCTCGCCGCGACCTGACGGAAACCGGATGTTCTTGGAGCGCACGAACTCGTGGAGGGTCTCGACCGCGTTCTCGCGCCCGAATCCACTCCCCTTCTGGCCGCCGAACGGCGAGCCGAGGAACGCCCGTCGCATGTAGTTGTTGACGAACACCATGCCCACCTCGAGACGCTGCGCGATCCGGTAGGCCCGCGTCTCGTCGGGGGTGCAGATGGCGGCGGTGAGGCCATAGCGGGTGCCGTTGCAGATCTCGACGGCTTCGTCCTCCCCGCTGAACCGCATGACGCAGGCGATCGGCCCGAAGATCTCCTCCTGAGCGATCGACATCTCCGGGGCGACGTCGGCCAGCACGATCGGGGCGACCCAGTAGCCACCCTGGAGCCGGTCGTCGGTGGGCAGCTGACCCTGGACGACCAGGCGAGCCCCCTCGTCCAATCCCCGTTGCAGGTGGGCGAGCACCTTGTCGCGCTGGTCGGCGGTCACCATCGGCCCGATGTCAGTCGCCGGATCCAGACCGTCGCCGACCACCAGCCGCGTCACGGCCGCGCTGAATCGCTCCAGAAACGCGTCGTGGAGCGAATCGTGGACCAGGATGCGCGCCGTCGACGTGCACGCCTCGCCCTGGTTGTAGAACATCCCCTCGACGACCACGTCCACCGCCTGATCCAAGTCCGCATCGGCGAGGACCATGACCGCGTTCTTGCCGCCGAGCTCCATCGTCGCGAACGTCAGGTTCTCCGCAGCGCTGCGCAGGACCCGCCGCCCCGTCTCCGTCGCCCCGGTGAAGGTGATCCGCTCGACCCGCGGGTGGCTGGAGAGCGCAGGCCCCGCGCTCAGGCCGGGCACCGCGTTGATCACGCCGGGCGGCAGCACCTCGTTGGCCAGCTCGACGAGGCGCAGCACCGTCAGCGGCGCCTGCTCGCCCGGCTTGACGATGACGGTGTTCCCGGCGACAAGCGCGGGCGCGCACTTCTTGGTGAAGTGAATCGGTGGCCAGTTGAAGGGCAGGATCGCCGCCACGACACCGTAGGGCTCGTAGATGACCCTGGCCTCGATCGGACCCTGGTCCAGGATCTCGCCGTGCAGCGTGTCGGCCAGACCGGCGTAGTAGTCAAAGCCGGCGTGGCAGAAGGAGAGGTCGAAGCGCAGAGCGTCGCGCCGCGGCTTGCCGACCTCCCGCGCCTCCAGCTCGGCCAGTTCGTCGAGGTGCTCGCGGATCGTGGCGGCGACCAGCCGCAGCAGGCGACCACGCTCGCGGGGGGCGAGCGATCGCCACTGCGCAAACGCCCGGCGCGAGTCGGCGACCGCTTCCCCAACCAACCCGGCGTCGCCGTCGACCACGCGCGCGATCTCCCGCCCGGTGGCCGGCTCGGTCACCCCGAAGGTCGCCCGATCGCCGACGTCGACCCAGCGGCCCGCGACGAACGCGCCCCACCGCTCACGCGGGGTGCCCGCGGCGCCGGTCATGCCAACCGCTCCCACATCCAGTCCGCCACCAAGGGCCGGTACTTGTAGGGGATGTTGTTGCACACGTGGGTGCCGTCCTCGTAGAGCACCCACTCGGCCCCGGGCACGGCATCGGCGATCCGCTTGGTCTGCTCCCACGCGATTACGCGATCGAGCTTGCCCGTCACCACCAGGCACGGCGCCTCCACCCGCTCGGCCACCCCGTCGAGGTTGAGCTCTGCGGCGCGAGCGCGGGCCTGCGCCTCGGACGCGGCGCCGGTGTGGTGGACGACGGTCTCCCGCGTCAGCTCCGGCATCGACTCCCAGTTGGCGGCGAAGTCGAACGGGCCGCTGATCCCGGCCAGCGCGCGGATGCGGGGCTCGAACGCGGCTGCGCGCACAACGTAGTGGCCGCCCAAGCTCACCCCGACAGCTCCGATGCGATCACCGTCGAGGTCCGGCCGGCCGGCCACCGCGTCCAGCGCCGCGGCCACGGCGACCTCGTACTCGGGACGGATGTCCAGGTGAAAGCCGGTCTCGCCCTGACCGGGGCCATCCAGCGACAGCGTGGCCATCCCGCGCGTGAGAAAGACCGATTCCCACTCAAAGAACTCCTCCTTGGTCGAGTCCAGGCCGGGGATCAGGACGACCAGGGGAAACGGCCCCAGCCCACCCGAGGGCCCGGACGGCCGCCGCAGATTGGCCACCACGACGACGCCGTCGAGGGGAGCCTCGATGCGCTCGGCGGAGGGATCGAGGATCGCGTGTGCGGCGTGCAAGGCGTTGATGGCCGCCTCGGTGTTGCGCCGGTTGCGCTCCGGGTCCAGCACCCACACGAACTTGGAGAAGTGGTAGGTGACCGCGGCCCGGGCAAACGCCTCGCCGGCGCTCTGGCGGTGCCCGCGCTCCAGCGCCTCGCGGGCGAGCTGGGCATGTGTCTCCGCGGTCGCCGTCCAGGCGTCCAGCCAGTCCTCCCAGCGCGAGATCGACGCCGTCGTGCGGACGAAGTCGTTGTAGTCGATGCCGTTGGCGATGAAGCGTCCGGCCCAGTGCCGGATCGCGGCATCAACGCGCTCGTCGCCCATGCCCGGAAGCCTACTGCAAACGTTTGCGGTCCGGGGCGGAAATGATGCTCCGGGACGGGCTGGGTCGCGGCCTACGCCGGCGGGGCGGGCGCGGCGGTCGAGCCGCGCACGATCAGCGTCGGCTCCAGCAGGATCTGCCGGGCGTCACGCGAGCCGTCGCTGAGCTGACTGAGCAGCAGATCCGCGGCCACGGTGCCGATCTCCCGCTGGGGCACCCGAACCGAGGTCAGCGGCGGGCGGAGCCGGTCGACGAACGGCATGTCGTTGAACCCCGTCACCGAGACGTCGGCGGGGCAGGACAGACCGCGGGCCTCGAGAGCGTCGTAGCAGCCGATGGCCAGCCGGTCGTTGGCGGCCACCACGGCGGTCACCCCCGGGGCTCGGTCCAGTAGCTCAGCGCACGCCTGCCGACCGTTCGCCTCGGTGAACGCGCCGGCGAACACGACCTGCTCGGACCGAGCCGCCAGTCCGAGGTCGGCCATCGCCTCGCGGAACCCGAGATGGCGCAGGTGGCCCGTCGACAGGTTCTGCGGGCCGCCCACGTGTCCAATGAGCTGGTGGCCGAGCTGCGCGACGTGTGTGACCGCCAGGCGGATGCCCTGGCGGTCATCGACGGTGACCGCCGCCAACGAGCCGTCCTCGAGGCTGCGGTTGACCAGGACCATCGGGGCGCCGCCGGCGGCGACGTCGGCGAGCAGCTCCGTGTCCAGCCGCGCCGTCGCGGCGATGAACCCGTCCACCTGCCGCGCCCGCATCGCGTCCATCTGGCTGCGCTCGCGCCCGGCGTCATTGTCGGTGTTGACGATCAGCGCGGTGTACCCGGCGTCGCCAAGCCGATCCTCGATGCCGCGCATGATCGGCGGGAACAGCGGATTGGTCAGGTCCGGGATGAGGACTCCGACGGTGTAGGAGCGATTGGTCTTCAGGCCGCGGGCGATCGGGTTGGGTCGGTAGCCGAGCTCCTCGGCCACCCGGAGAACCCGCTCGGCCGTGTCCTCGTTGACCAGGGCCCGCGTCTGCTCGTTGAGCGCGCGGGAGACGGTGCCGGGGTGGACCTCCGCCAGGCGAGCGACATCCCGAATCGTCACCGTGCCGCGCACGGGTCGATTATGCCCGGGTTCATGGCTCGACCCGCGCGTGTCACACCCCCAGGCGCTGCTCAGACCGCCGCGGGCCGGCGCCCGCGATCGCGTTCGACCACCGCATCGAGATCCTCGCCCAGATCGGCCAACATCACGATGGCGGCGTTGCGCCCGGGCCCGCCCGTGACCGAACCACCCGGGTGCGTGGTGCCTCCCGTCTGATACAGACCCGGAATCGGCATCCGGTGCTGTGCCCAGCCCGGCGCCGGCCGTTGCGCGCCACTGTTGGCCAGCGAGCGGTCACCGCCGTGGAAGGTGCCATGCCACATGTGCGGGTTCGCGCCCTCCAGGTCGACGGGCGACACGATGAGCTCGGCCAGGATCGAGTCATCGACCATGTTCGGAGCGGCGCGACGGAGATGGCCGAGATGGACCGCCGCGACCTCCTCCCGGAGCCGGCGCCAGGACTCGGGCGCGTCCGTTCCGGCGGCCTCACCGGCAGGCTCATACGGCTGCATGCCGAGAACCTTGACGGTGTGATGGCCGACCGGGGCCCGGGTCGGATCGGCCACCGTGGGCGTCGGGAACAGGAGCCAGGCGCCGTCGCGGACCAGCCGGCCTTCGCGCACGTCACGTCCCATCCGGCGGATGTCGGCCCCCCATCCCGCCACCCCGGCCGAGACGACCTCGATCTCGCCGCCGTCACGCGTCGGGTAGCGCGGCGCCTCGGTCGTCGCGTAATGCGCAGCGAACGCCGAGATGCCCTCGTCGTAGGTGTCGATCGCGTACGCGAAGTCCTCGCCCCAGTCAACCGGCGAGGCCATCTGCACGAGATCCTTGACGTGGATCGTGGACAGGACCGCCCGGCGGGCGATGTGCCGGGTCCCGTCCTGGGTCACCACACCCCCGCAGCGTCCGTCGGACACGATCAGCTCGACGACGCGCTGGTCGCAGATGATCTCGCCGCCGCCCTCCTCGATCACCTCCACCAGCGCCCGGACCAACTCGCCCGAGCCGCCTCGGGGGAGGGTCCAGCTACGGCGCTGGCGCCCGAACACGATCGAGTAGGCCAACGGACCAGAACCGGCGGAGTCGACCGGCTGCCCGGTCTGGAACGCCATCCAGAGCATGAACGCCTGCACGTGCGGACTCTCGAACTCACGGCGCACGACGTCCCACGCGCTCATCGCGGCCCGGCGGCGCCAGCGCGCGCCACCAGGCCGGCCCTCGAGCATCTCATCGAGGCTCGGGCCCAGGCCCACCGGCGTGAACCGCTGACGGTTGAACACGTCCTTGACCGCGTCGTACTCGGACAGCAGGCGCCGGTACGCCGCCGCATCAGCACGGGAGTAATAGGCGATCTGCTCGCAGGTGCGCTCCAGATCGAGCCACATCGTGAGCGAGTCGCCGTCGGGGAAGACGACGTGGGCGACGGGATCGGGCTCGATGTAGGCCAGCCCGTGATCGGCGATCAAGCCAAGCTCATCGGCACTGAGGACCGGGTTGGTCTGGATCAGCGTGTGCCCGGTCGAGCACGAGTCGAGTTTGAAGCCCGGTAGGAGGAGCTCCTCGGAGGCGACACCGCCGCCGGGCGTCGAGCGCGCGTCCAGCACCCGGCACCGATATCCGGCGCGCGTCAGGTACGCGGCGGTGATCAGGCTGTTGTGACCCGCGCCGGCGACGACGACGTCCGCGACGGCGGCCGTGTCGTCGCGCCCGCTCACGTCGCGGAGCCCGGCTGCGTCACGGCGCCGCCGAGGTACAGGGCGCCGATCTCGGGGTGCTCGAGGACGTCCTGCCCCGAGCCGGTCAGTCGCACGGTCCCGTTCTCCAGGACCACGCCGTGCGAGCTCAGGCGCAGCCCCGCCCTCGCGTTCTGCTCAACGAGCAGGATCGTCTTGCCGCGCCGGTTCATCTCCTGCACCATCTCAAAGACCATCTCCCGGGTCTGGGGATCGAGGCCCATCGAGGGCTCGTCGAGCATGATCAGCTCGGGGTCGAGCATCAGGCACCGCGCGAACTCCACCAGGCGCTGCTGCCCGCCCGAGAGGCTGCCGGCCTTCTCGCCGGCGCGATCGCGAACGATCGGGTACAGCTCCTCCACGGCACGCAGGCGTTGCTCCACCAAGGTGCTGTCGTCGACCGTGAACGCCCCCATCTCGACGTTCTCGCGCACGGTCATCTCGTTGAAGAGGCTGTGCGCCTGGGGGATCTGCGACAGCCCGCGGCCCAGGATCTGCTTCGGCGTCTGCCCGGAGATCGGCGCGCCGTCGAATTCGACCGTCCCGGCGCGGGGGCGCAGCAGGCCGCTGATCGTCGCCAGGAGCGTCGACTTCCCGGCGCCGTTGGGGCCAACCACGCACGTGATGCTCCCGCGGGGCACGTCGAGCGAGACCTCCTTGAGGATGTCGCCGCCTCCGTATCCCGCGGTCACGCCATGGATGCGCAACAGCGGCGCCGGGCCGTCCACGGGCTCTGGCGCCGTCGTGCGGGGCGGCCTCGGGGTGACCTGCACCCTCGGACGGGCGGCCTGCGCGGCCAGCTGCTGCTGCGTCGAGGCGTCGTCCTCGCCGCCGAGGTAGGCATCGAGGACGGCCGGGTTGTTACGGATCTCCGCCGGCGTCCCCGACACCAGCGCGGTGCCCTGGCTGAGCACGGTCACGCGCGAGCACAGGGCCATGACGAACTCCATGTTGTGCTCGACGACGACGATCGTCTTTCCCCCGCGATTGAGCTCGGTGATGCGATCGGCGAGGTGACCGATGAGGGTGGGGTTCACGCCGCCGGCCGGCTCGTCGAGGAGCAGGACGGCAGGGTCGGCGACGAGCAGGGAGGCCAGCTCCAGCAGCTTGCGCTGACCGTAGGAGAGGTTGCCGGCGGGCTCGTGAGCCAGCCGCGCGATGCCGACGAAGTCCAGCAGGTCCATGGCCCGCCGCTTCTCGGTCGCCGAGCCCGCGCGGCGCAGGATCCCGCGGAGCCACCCCTCGTCGCGCTGGGTGGCGACCAGCAGGTTCTCCAGGACGGTGAGCCGCATGAACAGGCGCGTGAGCTGGAAGGTGCGCCCGATGCCGAGGTCAAAGACGCGGTCGGGCGGAGCGTTGGTGATCTCGTCGCCGCGATAGCGCACCGCGCCCTGCTGGATGCGCTCGTAGCCGGTGATGACATTGAAGAGCGTCGTCTTGCCCGAGCCGTTGGGACCGATCAGGCCGTTGATCTGGCCCTCGTGGACCTCCAGGTCACACTGCGCCAGCGCCGCGACCCCGCCGTAGTTCTTGCAGACGCCCTGGACCTCGATGAGATGCGTCATCGGGCCGCCCCCGCCACACCGCCCGAAACCTGGCCCTCACGCTCACCGGGCACCGCGCCCCGTCCGGCCGCCCGCGCTCGCCGGCGCTCCAGCAGCGCGGCGATGCCCGGGACCACGCCGCGAGGCAGGACGAGGATGACCGCGAGGAACAGGACGCCGTAGGCGATCAGATAGGTGGCGCTGGAGGAGAAGGTCTGGGTCAGGTACTGCTGCAGGGACTCCAGCACCGCGGCGCCCAGCAGGGGCCCGACGATCGTGCCCAGCCCGCCGAGGAACGCCATGAGCGCGATCGACAGGTCAAAGAGCGGGTCAAATGCGAACTGGGGAAAGATCTGGCCGACGAAATAGAAGTAGAGGCCGCCGACCATGCCGATCGGCACCGCCGAGATGACGAAGGCGATGAGCTTGAGGCGGCGGGTCTTGACGCCGAGCCCGAGCGCCCGGTCCTCGTCGTCGCGGATGGCCAGCAACTGCAGGCCGAAGCGCGAGCGGCGCACCCCCCATGAGACCAGCACGGTCGCGATCAGGATCACGAACGCGACGTAGTAGAAGGGCTGGTTGTAATTCGCCGCCGAGAAGGGCGCGATCGGCAGCAGGATCCCCGAGGTACCGCCGGTGAAGCTGAGGTTGGTCGCCGCCAGCTGGAAGATGAAGAAGATGGCGATCGTGACCACGACGAAGGTGTGGCGCCGGGTGCGCAGCGCCACCAGCCCGACCGGGATCGCGATCAGCCCGGCCACGATCCCGCCGAACGGGAGCAGTGCGAACACCGGCCACCCGCCCGCCACGTGCCAGTCGCGCGCCGCCAGCGCGACGGCGTAGCCGCCGACGCCGAAGAAGACCGCATGGCCCAGCGCCAGGTACCCCGAGTAGCCGCTGAAGACGTTCCACGCCGTCGCCGAGACCATGAAGACGAGCGTGAAGACGGCGATCGAGGTGGCCGTCGGGTCCGTGACGGCGAGCGGGAACACGGCGATCAGCGCCATGACCACGACGACGGCGACGACGGCGGGAGCGCGGTCCCTCATTGGGCGCGTGCCGCCGTCCGCCCGAACAGGCCCTGGGGCCGGATGGAGAGCACGATCACCAGCGCGGCGAAGTACACGAGCGGCGCCCACGTGGGCGACCACGCGACGGCGACGACGTCGTTGATGACGAGGAGGAACACGGCCGCACCCATAGCCCCGCCGATGCTCCCCATCCCGCCGAGGATGACGATCGCCAGCAGGCGCGAGATGAGGTCGTAGCCGGTGTTGGGGTTGAACGAGTTGGTGGCCCCGAAGACCATGCCACCGACCGCGGTGACGGCAACGCCGATGCCCACCGAGATCGTCCGCACCCGGTTGACATCGATCCCGATCAGATCCGCGGCCGTGCGGTTCTGCAATGAGGCGCGCACGGCCCGGCCGAACTTGGTCCGGTACAGGCCGTAGTACAGCGCCGCCAACAGCGCCACGGCGAGGCCGAACCCGATCAGATAGATGTCGGGCAGGTAGAACCCCAGGATGTGCACGGAGCTGTTGACATAGGACGCCTGCAGCTGGCGGTAGTCGACACCGAAGATCGCCGTCAGGATGCCCTCGATGACGATCGCCACCGCGTAGGTGACGAGAATCGACATCTGAGTGCGGTCCTGGTCACGCAGACGGCGCATGAAGCAGAACTCGACCGCCACGCCCAGCGCGAACATCACGGGGATGGTGATGAGCAGGCCCGGCAGCAACCCGATCCCCACGTGCACCGACAGCTCGTAGCTGAGGTACGCGCCCAGGATGACCATCACGCCCTGGGCGATGTTGATGATGTCCATGACGCCGAAGATGAGCGTCAGACCGGCGGCCATCAGCGCGTAGACGCCGCCGGTCAGGATCCCGTCGACAATCGCCTGGAGCAGCTCCGTGAAGGACACCTGGTCAGTGTCCTCTCGACGGAGTCAACCATCCATTACGGGTGAACAGTGTCACTACTTCCAGGGGGGCTTGGGGTAGATGGGCGGCGTGGACCCAGGTGTGTCAGTCGGGATCGACTGCACCAGGGTGGCGCCCTGCCACTGGAAGGTGAGCGTCTTCTGCGCGGTGTTCTCACCCAGGGAGTCGAACTTCACCGGACCCTGGACGCTGTTGAGTGTCCCTCCGCTCTTGAGGTAGCTGATGATCTTCTGCTGGTCGAAGCCGTGGGTGGCCACCACCGCCTGGCCCAGGACCTGGCCGACCGCGTACGCCTCGGCTACGTCGGCGTTGACGCCCGAGGCGTCGCCGCCGTACTTGGCGATGTACTCCTTGACCATCTGCTGGCTGTCGGCCTTCTTGAAGCCGCCGTACCAGCCGTTGGGCACGAAGATCCCGTTCTGGTTGCCGGGGCCGACGGCCTTGATGAACTGAGCGCCCTGGTCGGGACCGGCAGTGGCGATGAACGCCTTGGGGTTGAAGTGCTGCTGGATGAAGACGTGGGTGAACGCCGACACCGTCGGCACGTCGACCGAGCCCAGGAGCACGACCTCGGGCTTGGCCGAGGCCACCTGCCCGGCGATCGCGGTGTAGTCGGTCACCTCAGCGGGGAAGACCTTGTTGAGAACCGTCTTGACGCCGGCCGCCTCGAGGATCTTCTGGGCCTCCGGAAGCTGCGGCTGGGTGAACGGGTCGTTGACGGTCGCGTACGCCGCGGTCTTGGGCCGCTTGGACGGGGGCAGCGAGGCGATCCACTGCGCGAAGGTGACGAGGTTGTTCTTGACCGGGATCGACACGTCGAAGACGTTGTGCAGGCCCGCCCCGAACACCGACGGAGCGCCGCCCGCCCCCTCGACGAAGGCGTACCCGTACCGCTGCGCGATGCGTGCCGCCGGGACGGTGAGCAGCGACGAGAACGGGCCGAAGATGAGCTGGTCCTTGTTGGAGCCGATCAGCTTCTGGTAGTTGGAGACGACCTGGGCCGGGCTGGAGGCGTCGGAGACCACATCGAGCTTGATCGGGTGACCGAGCAGGCCTCCGGCTTTGTTCTGGTCGGCGACCCAGAGCTGGTATCCGCGCTCGAAGGCCTGGCCGTCGGCGGAGAAGTCGCCCGACAGTGACAGGGAGGTCCCGATCGTGATCGGGCTTCCAGTGGCCTTGCCCGACGAGCTCGAGGTGCCGCTCGCGGAGCTCGTGGCACCACCGCCTCCGCTCTTGCTGCTGGTCGAGCTGCTCCCATTCGAAGAGCCACAGGCTGCGACGACCATGACCGCGCCGAGCGCAAGCCCGGATGTCAGGCACCTACGAAGGATCCTCATTCCCTCACCCTCCGCTCTCGTGTGCCGTCCCGTTCAGGAACGGACGTACCGGGGTACTGCAATCGTTTGCAAAACCAACGTACCGGGCAGGCGTGGGCGCTGTCAATCGGGACCCGATGAGAAGACTCTTATGAAGTCCCGCCCACGGTGACGAGTGTGGCGGTCGCCGGAGGCAGGCGTAGGACCAAGCTGCCCTGGACCGGCCGCAAGGTGAGTGACCGGGGCGCTCCGGCAAGCTGGCCGGTGCTCGAGCTTGTCCCAAACGACTGGCCGCCAATGGTCACGCCGGCCTGTGCGTCTGGGTGCGGCGCCCGGAGCCGGACGGCGGTGGCGGTGGGGTTGGCGGTGGCGTTGGCGTTGGCGGTGGCGGTCCAGGCCCGCGGGTGGTTGCACCGCGAAGGTGGACCGCCACCGTCAGGGACCGGCGCCGCGAGTCGTTGATGAGGACGATGCGCACGCGCCCGTCGGGCGCGCGTGTCGACCAGATGCGCAACGTGGCAGGAGCGCGATACGCGGCGGGCAGCAGCCGGGCCCCCGGCGGGGCGGCCTCGCTGAACATGAGGAGGCCGTAGTACATCGGCTTGACCTGCGCACTCCAGCGCCCGGCACGCTCGGAGACGGCGAACGGCTCGTAGATCGCCTTGTGGAACGTGTGGATGTTGACGCCGTCGACCCCGGCCCGGGCCATGTTGAACAGGGTGTCGAGGACCCAGAGCGCGGATGCGAAGGTGTCGCTGACCCCGCGCGCCCCGCCGCACGAGACGCTGTTGAGCTCGTCGGCGCGCAACGGGAAGCCGCGCGCGTGGGCGGTGGCGATGGCGGCGGCGAGGCTGGTGGCAGGACCGCTGGCGGCCACCGGCGCCAGGAGGTTGGCGATCGTCGGGAACTCGGGTGAATCGCGCGCCGTGAAACAGCGGTGCAGGGGATAGCGATGGAAGGTGACGAGCTTCACGCGCGGGTTCTCCGACAGGTACCGGCCAAGGCTTGTCAGCCAGTGCTGGGCCCCGGACGCGGGGCCGACGAGCGGCACGTCGCGGGGCAGCGCGCGGCTCACCCGGGCATAGTCGCGCAGGTACGAGCCGAAGTCGTAGCTCTTTGGGCGGCCGGGCACCGGGACGCCAGCCTGGGTCTGATACCAGCCCAGGGTGCCGTACACCTCCGGCTCGTTGCCGAGCTCCAGGCCCGCCACGTACTGACGACCCACGCCGCGCAGCAGCGCCGCGGACTCGGAGGCGGCGATCGCCGCGCGGTCTGCCTCGAGGTTGATGCCGAGGATGAGGCGCGCATTGAGCGCCCGGGCCGCGACGGCGGTGGAGCGCATCCACGCCGGGGTCAGGGTGTAGCGGATGCCGCGGGGCTTGGGCACCCCCGGCGTCGGCGCCCAGGTCCAGTCGGTGGTGTCACCGCCGAAGCGCAGCACCGGAGACTGCCCAGGGGTGAGGTTGCGCACGAGCTGGTCAAAGACCCCGTCCGGGTCCGCGGGCGTCCCGAAGTACCCGGGCGCCGAGCGGTACTCGATGGACAGCCCGACGAAGCCCGGAGCCACCGGCCGGCTGTCGGGCGCCGCGCCGATCTGGACGCGGATCGCCTGGCGAGGGATGGTTGGATGCGTGGCCGCGACGGCGTGGCCGTCGTCGTCGTCAGGGAGTTCGGGGATCCCGACGGTCCCCAGGATGACCGCGACGAGGACGGCGACGGGCAGGAGACGAGCGGCGGCGCGGATGCAACGACCGTACTCGGCTCAGGAAATTCTCAAGCGAGCACGCTCACCCAGAACGACGAGGTGGGTCCAAGCGACCGACCGCGCCCCTGCGACCAACCGTCCCTCAGATGACCGGCCCGCCGCCGCCGCCCGATCCGGCGCCCGGCGGCGGCTGGTTGTTGTCGCCGGGCTGGTCCGGCGCCCGGAGCCACACGCGGATGTGACCCGAGTGGATCACGAAGTTCGTACGGGCAGTCTCGCCCGCACCGGGGTTGCACGTGCTGCCGCCGGGACCGGGACGGCCGGTGAGCCGAAACAGCGCCTGCACGAGCTGCCCACCGACCTTCGTGACCGAGATGAGCTTCGCGCCACACGGCAATGCCCGGTTGGCGGCCTCGGCCTGAGCAAGGCTGTGGAGGGTGACCTCCTGGTCGGGCCCCGCAGCAAAGACGCTGGGGATCTGGAAATAGCGGGCAGCGCTGCGCACATCGCCGCGGCGCAGCGCATCTGCCCAGTGGCGGATCACCGTCGTCGTGCGGGAATCGGCGGGCTGGGGCGCGTGCGATGGAACGGTGGCCGGCGGCCGGACGGGGGCGGCGTGACGCCGGGCGGTGGTGCGCGATCGCACGCTGGATGTCTGGCCGGCGGCAGCGTGGCTTCCTGACCCGCAGCCGACGGCGAGGAGCGCCGCGGCGACCAGCACCAGCCGTGCGCTGAGTCGGGCGCGCGCCATGGTCTGATGATGACAGGCGGCCCCCGTCCGGCTCCCCGCATCTCCCCGGGACCGCTGGACGATGAGGGCGCCCCGTGTCACGGGAGCCCCTGGGGCCGTCGTGCGCGCAGCCCCCTAGCCAGTCCCACCCTAGCCATGGGCGATCCAGGACTCGAACCTGGGACCTCTTCCTTATCAGAGAAGCGCAGGAGTAACGGCCGGTCGTCTCCAGTAGCCAAACCGGCTGCATACGGGCAGTTTGTGTGACCTGTAAGTCGACTGGAAACCATCTCTGGCTGCAATCTGATGCACCCTATATGCACCCTCGGTCGGTAGCTCTCTCGCGTGGTCACCCCATGGACTCCCGCGTCGGTCGCTGCTCTGTGCTGGCGAGCGTGACTCGAGCCTCGGCGATCGCCGCCTCGGCGTCGATGCGCGGAGCATCGTCGAGCTCGTCGATGACGTGCCCGTAGCTGCTCAGAGTGAGCCGCGCATCGTGACCCAGCTGGCGTGCCACGTAGATGACCGAGCGGCCCTCGTGAAGTAGCAGCGACGCGAAGCTATGCCTCAGGTCGTAAGGCCGGCCCGGAACCCTCGGACGCTGACGGGCAACGTGCGACTGCTTCAGCACGCGCCCAGCGGGCGTCTGGCACGGCTTGGCAGGAGCGGCGGCACACGCCGGGCAGCGTCGTTCCATCGGGTCGCTGCTTTGGTCGGCGTGCGCCAACGAAAGCGAGCGCCGGAACGCACGCCGGCGCCACGACTGGTAAGCGGCCAAGGTCCAGGGCTCTCCTGAGCGGGATGGAAAGATCAGGCGTTGTGCGCCAGGCCGACCGCTGCGAAGGCGCCACTCGCGAAGGTCGGAGGCAAGCGGGGACAGCAGGCGGACTGTCCGATGGGCGTCGGTCTTAGTGTCGTCCTCCTTGCCGAGCGAAAGAGCACGCTCGATCAGGATGGTCTGCTCTCGCACATCCCGCCACTGGAGGGCCAGCGCCTCGCCTGGCCGGAGGCCCGCGTAGGCGAGGACACTGATCAGCGTGGCGTCGCGCGTACCGGCCACCGCTCGCATGCGCTCCACCACGATCGGCGCGAGCGGGCGGACCTCCTTGCGTCGGGGCATGGGCGTCTTTCTGACCGCCCTCGCTGGATTGGTCTGTAAATGTCCGCTCTCGAGAGCGCGCTGCAGAATCCCGCCGAGCAGCGTCGCCGCGTTGCGTACGGCCACAGCGCCGCCTCCGGCCGCGAGGCGATCGCTCTGCCACCGGGAGATCACCTCCGGCGTGATCTCGATGAGGGTGAGCGGGCCGAGCTCCGGGAGGATGTGCTTGTCGTAGAGATGGCCGTAGCGTCGACGCGTGCTCTCGGAGAGACTCGCGCGGTAGGCCTTAGCCCAAGTCTCTGACACGTACTCGGCCAGAGTGATCCGGCCGCTGTCGATGGTGGCGAGCGTTCCGACCTGCTGGCGTCGGCGCACTTCGACGGCGAAGTTGGTGGCGTCGCCCTTCCTGTCGAACGTGCGAGCTCGGTATCGGCCGCCCTGGCGCCAGCGGACCTTCCATCGAATGGAGCCGTCGCTGAGTGTTCGCTTCTGGATCTCCACGGGGCTAGGGGTCTCGGAACGCTGCTCGCAGGGAGTGCTCTGGCAGGACAGATTGTCTACGACGCGCCCGACGGCGCGGGCCGTTGTCGGTCATCTCGATCGTGCTGGCAAGCCACCTGTCGATCGCGTCTCGACTGATCCGCGGCGAACGGCCGATACGGCCAGCGACCCCGAGCTGGCCCGATCGGATCGCACGCCGCACAGTCTCGATGCTGACGCCAACTAGCTCGGCAGCCTCCGTAGCGGTGTACAGGCGTTTGCGAGTCTCGAGCGCTTCGCCTGCCGGGAAGAGTGGCTGCAGACGAGCGGCGAGTTCGCGGAGCGCGGACTCATCGAGCACCGTCGGCAGTAGCCGGGCCAACTCGGCGAGAGGGTCGCGCGCAGCCTCACTCATTGCCAGTGGGTCTCCGGTAGTTCGCCTCTAGCGAGCGCCGGATCGGCAGCCGTGCCGCGCTCCGCGCTGCGGGAAGACTGAGCAGACCGACTCGCAGTCCGGCCGGCGGATAGCCCCAGCTGGTCGCTAACGACGTCCACAAATACATGATAGCCGCCTACTGCGTCAATAACATTGGTTTGCGTCAATAATGGCCCGCAGGAGATCGGAGGAGCGTGAAAGTCGCACGAGGCCGTGGCGATCGGGCGGGATGAACGGATGTCGGGGCGGCGCAGGGACGATTGTCCAGGCGGTTGGACGGACGGCCTCGACCACGTGAGCCCCGGAGCGAGATTTCGCGGGTCGTGATGTGCTGAAGCCGGGGGCGTGTTCGGCGTAGAGGGCAGCAATTCGTTGGCCGCGCCCCCGGGAATGTTGTGCTGACGCGCCTGCTCAGTCGGTGGCCATGACCTATCGGCCCAGCGAGGACCAACCTGCGCCGTCAAACAGAACAACCGGACTCTCCTCGTACCGCGGGCGGAGCCTCCGGGAGTGTTCCTGCTTGACGCCGCGTCGGTCCGCGCCATGATCCCGGTGGTCGGCTGCCGGCCTAGAGGATCCTCGGCGATGTGGTCAGCCGTGCTGCACGCCAGGCAGCTTCTGCCTGTCTTCTTCGGCGATCGTGGCGGACAGGTCCCGTGCGATCGTGGCCAGCTCGCCGAAGGCGCGCGCGACCGACAGGAAGGCTGAGGCCCTTGAGCACTTTGCCGAGGTCGTCCCATGCTGGGTCGAACCTCGGCCACCGGGGGCAGTGTCGTCGGTGTCGGTCAGTCCGGCCGGGGGCCCCGCCAACTGTCGCCGAGATCCTCGTCGAGTATCGAGCTGCACAGCTCGACGCATTCGTCGCAGATCGCGCTGGTCGGCCCGGCGATGATCTTCTTGACGTCGTGGGCGGGTTTCCCGCAGAATCCGCAGCGTGCCAGTGCGCTGCTGAACTCGCGGGATCCGTCGTCGTCGACGAGCTGTTCGGCGACGTCGCGGGCGGCTTTGGCGACTTGCTCGTACGCGTCGCTCCGGCGGCGTAGATCGGCGTGTGGCTCGTCGAGTTGTGCGGTGAGCTGGTCGAACGCTCGGTCCAGGCGCTGCCAGGCGATGACCGGGAGGCGTGGGCTGTCGCGCCGCAGCTCCCACGGCGGCCGCCACTCGGGGTCGACGCGATGGGGTGTCGAGACCAGTCCGGCTTCGTGGGCCTCGCGCAAGGCTGCGGCCTTTGCTTGGGCGGCATCGGCGATCTGCTCGAGCCGGGCGGGGAGCCCGTAGCAGGCGTCTAGCGCGGCTTGGAAGTGCTGGCTGGCGGCGGCCTCCTGCTCCCGCGCGCGCCGCTCCCGGTCGTCGTCTTCATTCGGCTTGCGTGCGGGGAGAAGCAGCCACACGGCGGTGCTGATCATTACGGTGCCGAGAACGATGGCGAGGACGAGCGGCAATCGGGAGGGAAGGGGTCAGACGGCCTGGGCGTGCGGCTGTGTCGGGATCAGAGGTTGAAGTTCTCCGGGGAATCCTCCCGGTTGGCGGGCCACTCGTCGCGTCTTGGCGTCATGAGCGCACGCCGACGGTCCGCGGGGCAGCGCCCCCAGCGCACGCGCCCATCGACCCGCGGCGCTTGCGCTGGCCGGCTGCCTGGTGGTTGGACTGCGAGCACCGGGAGACTGCCGCGGGTACGAGCGTGGATCCGTTAGCCGTGTTTGACGTTCACCGACGCGGCGTCTTCGTCGGCGACGGCGGCGGTGAGCTGTCGTAAGAGGGTCGCGAGTTCGCCGAACGCGCGCGCGACCGCGGGGAGGCTGATGCCCTCCAGCGCCTTGTTCAGGTCCTCCCACGCGGTGTCGAACTTGGCCCAGAGATCGGTGGGGCCGCGGCGGCCGCTGTCGGGTCGTAGCTCTGGCGGTGGCGGGCGCCGGGCGGCGGGCATCGGTTCCCAGCCGAGGCCTTCTTGTGCGGCGTAGTCGCAGGCGATCTGTTGGGATTCGCAGGCGTCGGCGAAGTCTTTGAGCCGCCGCGAGAAACCGTCGTCGGGTGGGGCGAGCCGGTGCTGGCGCAGTGCCGCGCGGAACGTGTGGTCGGCGGCGTTCATGTTGTTGATCGCGCGTTCGACGCTCATGGCTCATCGCTGCGGCGCAGCTGGGCGGTGAGCGGTTCGTCCTCGAGGCGAGCCTCCGCGGTGGGGCCGGCTGGGCTCAGATGGATGCCGAGGCCTTCGGCGAATGCGAGGAAGTCGGGCAGGCGGATGCGGTACTCACGGCCGCCGGTCACCTGGATCGCGGGGAGCTTGCCGGTGCGGATCCAGTGGCGGACCGTTCCTTCGGTGTAACGGAGTGTGTCGGCGACTTCTCCGACGGTCATCAACTCCTCGAATGTGGTCCGTTCAGGCATGAGGTTCCGGTCCTGGAGGCCGCACCGCGGCGTTTACGTTATCCGACGTCATTGATGCTAACGTATTGTGGTGCCTATGGGCAATGAGTCGGGCAGGGGAGGGCGATCGAGCGAGCCGCCGGAGCTTGCGACCGTCCGGCGCCTGCATCTTGACAACACCGCGCGATCGAGCGCGACAGCGACCGACGAGTGGTATGAGACCGAGCGCCTGACCGGTCAGATCACTGGTCGCGCTCGCGGCGCCTCGATGACCGACCAGCCCACGCGCCCGTCCGAGCAGACGCCCGTGTTGCTTGACTGGCGACATGCCGAGCCGGCGTCATCGGCGCCCCGGCGCGGGGGCCTGCGGTTGGGGGGTCGTCGTCGACGGCGTTCGAGCGAGGTGACGGCACGCGCGCAGGGTGACGTTCAGCCGGTGGCCGAGGCGCGTGCAGCTCAAGCGGGGCTGACCTCCTCCATTGCCGAGCGTGCTGTGCCGCTCGCGCCTCAGGATGATCGGGTGGCGATGGACCAGGGTGGCGCAGCCGAACCCGGTGGCCCGCGTCTTGGTCTGCGCGGCGGCGCTCCGGCCGCCGAGGCGTCACGGCGATGGCGGCTGCGCGGTCCACGGCTTCTCGTACCCGATCTGCCGCGTCGGTGGGCGAGCGCCGGCGTGGTGCTGGTGAGCGTCGTCGTTGTGGTCGTGCTGCTCGGGATCACGTCCCACCCGGGGCACACGCCGGCGAGGCCGCATCAGGCCAAGCTTGTCGGCATCCCTCCCGTGCTCCGCGCGGCACCATCTGTTCATCCTCCCGCTCGCGCGTCTCACGCGCCGGTCAAGCCGAACCGTCGCGGCGGTCGGCGCCACGCGGGCGGGACGCGGCGCCGTCATCACGCTGCGGTCAAGCAGCACCGCACCGCCGGGTCGTCCCCGCCTCACTCAACTGCAGGCGCGGCTACGAGTACCCGAGCGCCGGCGCGGACTGAAGTCCCGAGTAGTAGCCAGCAAACCTCAGCGACCAGTACGAGCCACCCGTCGGCCGCGCCGCGATCCTCGGCCACCAGCAGCAGCGGGTCCGCCGGCCCGACGGGCTCAGGTCCGCTCGGCGGGATCGGCTCCTGTGTTAAGGGCTGCACCTAGAGCCACAGAAAGGGAACCGATGCTGCTCCGTTCACTACCAATTCTTCGCCGCAACCTGATCGCCTACATGGCGCTGTTTCTGGCCGTCGGCGCCGGCGGCGGCTACGCGATCGCCGCCACCGGCGGGGGGAAGACGATCACCGCCTGCGCGAACAAACGAACCGGCGCGCTGTTCCTCCATACCCGCGGGCGGTGCAAGCGCGGCTTCAAGAAGATCACCTGGAACCAGCAGGGCCGCCAGGGCGCCCAGGGCCGGCCCGGCGCCCAGGGACCCGCTGGCGCCGCGGCGGTCAGCGTCTGGGGGATCGTCGCCGACTCAGGCGGCCTGGCCGCAGGCCAGGGCCTGACGGCCCAGCACGTCGGCGCGGGCACGTACCAGGTGACGGTCACCGCGCCGGGGTGCGCGCAGAGAACAAATGCGCCCACGGTCACGGTCTCCGACAGCAACCCTCCTGCGGGTCAGGCCGCAGGCGCGTTCCCGGTCGCGTGGATTGGCGGCGGTGCTGCTAATCAGACGTTTACGGTGGTGACCGGAGTGGTCGTCGGCGGCTCCTTCACCGCCACGGACCACACCTTCGACGTTCAGGACATCTGCTGACGCGATTCGGGACAGCGGAGATGGTGCTGCGCAGACTCATTACGAGTTTGGCCGTGGGGCTCGCGTTGGCTGTCGCGGCCGTCACGCTTGCGGGCGCCGGGCCAGCGGTGGCGGGGACCTTTACCGTCAACTATCTCGCCGGCGGGCGCGGGCTGTGATCTGTTGGCGTACTGGGGTAGCCGAAGCGTTTGGCCACGGGTGCGACAACCCGTTCTACGGCGGGACATCCAGCTGGTTCGCCTGGCGCAGCAGTGCCCGGTGCCCTCGGGAACGATCGCTGGCTATCAGCTCGCGCCCGCCGGGGATCTGCATCATTGCGGCCCAGACCACGTCCGTCGGAGCATCGACAAATCAACGGTGGCAAGGGGTGGGGCGGCGGCGGGTACTGGGCTGGTGGCGGCGAGCGCATGGAATGACGGGCTCTCCGACAGTGACTAACGAGGGGCTGTTCAACAGCAACTATTGGGGGTTTCAGATGGTCTGCGGCTCATCGAGCTGCAGCCAACAGCGGCGGGATCTCGGTCAGCGCCCTGTCAGTTCCTGGCGCTCGAGAACACGGGCCGAGCCTGACCGCCGTTGGGTCGAACAACCTCTGGTACCAGACCGGCCACTACGTATGGAACGCCCCCGGCGATCAATGGCCGATCACACTGCAGGCGGCGGACCCGTCCGGCGTTTGCACCATGTCGGCAACAGTGAACGATCACACTGTCCTGGGTCCGTCGGCCACGCCAAACACCGCGAGTGGCACCAGTGCCCGGACCTGACGTGGACGCCGGCCGCCGGTGCGAGCGTCAACACACGCGATTACGTCCCCGGCGCGGGCACTTTGTCGCTGCGGATGAGCGCCACCAATGCCGCCGGGGTGAGTACCGGCGTCTCCGAGAACCTGCTGGTGGACAACCAGCCGGTGCAGCTGAGCATGTCAGGCCCGGCCACCGCCTCGACGACTGCGGGAACCCAGTACGTGACCGCGACCGCGAGCGCAGGCCCGAGCGGAGTGGCGATCGGCTGCTCGGTCGACGGCGCGCCCGAGCAGTGGCAGACCGACAGCAGCGAGCAGATTCCGGTGGCCGGCGCGGGCCAGCATGTCATTTCCTGCCGCGCGCACAACGGCGCGATCAATCCGGAGGGGCAGTACGCCTACTCGGCCCCGCAGTCGTGGGGGCTGGACATCGGGCAACCGACGGTCAGCATGGTCGGGTTCTCCAAGGTCGTTCACGGGCTCCGCTGCGCCCGCGTGCGAAAGCGCGTGACGATTCCGGCCCACCTGGTGACCGTTCGCCGCCATCACAAGCTGGTCCGCGTGCGCGTGCGTGCGCGCACGAAGGTCGAGCGGGTTGAGCGTTGTCACCCGCGGTTCGTGTGGCGGCGACGGAAGGTGTGGGTCAAGGTCCACCGTCACGGGAAGCTGGTGTTGGTGCGGCGCATCAAGCGTGTGCGTGTCCCACTCGTGCCCCACACCGTGACGAAGACCAGGCAGCGCGTGGGCTACGGCCGCTCGACCACCGTGAGCGGGTGGCTGGGCGCCAGCGACGGCACCGCCATCGGCGGGGTACCCGTCGAGATCCTCACCGCCCCGAACAACGGGCAGGGACAGTTCACGCCTGCGGCGACCGTGACGACCGCGGCGGATGGGTCGTGGACGGCTCGGCTGGATCCGGGGCCCTCCCGGCTTGTGGAGGCCTCGTACGCGGGGTCGCCGACGCTGCTGCCGGCAACCTCGGCGGCCGTCCAGACGATCGTCCCGGCCAAGATCAAGATCAAGATCACCCCGAGGATCGTGCCGTGGGGGTCGAAGCTTCGGATCACCGGCCGGGTGCTCGGCGGGTATGTGCCGACCAGCTCCAATCTGCTGCGGCTCAACGTCGGGATCGGCCGCATCGGGCAGCTCGAGGGGCTGCCCACGATCCAGCCGAACGGCCGGTTCGTGATCGTGTGGAAGTTCGACGCGGGCCACGGGGTCCTGCACCCATGGTTCAGCGTGGGCACGCTGGCGGAGTCGGTGTTCCCCTACGCGCCCGCCACGTCAAAACGCGCGGTCGTGACGGTCGGCGAGCGCACTCCGGTCGCCGCCAAACATCATCGTCGGGCTGCGCGCCACCACCACAAGCGCAAGCGCAGATGACCGCCCGTCACCGCGGCGACACGCGCATTCACAGCCGCTGGCGCCCCGCCACACAGCAGCTGGTCGCGCATGAGCCCGACCAGCGAGAGCTGACCGATGACGCGAGCGTCAGGCCACGACGGACATTGCCCGTTGTGGCTGGGGTGCTCGCCGTGGCGGGGATCGCCGCCACGGTGGTCACGGTGGCCGTCCTCGTCGGGGGGCGGGGCGCTGCACGGGCCACGAGCGCGTCATTGCCCGCCACGCCTCGGCGGTGGGTCGAGCAGTGGACGGCGGCCTCGCTGGACAGTCCGGGCCTGGTGTGCGGGCAGCTGTTCACGCCGGCGCTGGCGGCTGCGTTCAGAACCGACACCGGGCGCAGCTGCATCTCCTATTACGGCGACGTGACGAGCAGATCGTTCCGCATCCGCCATGTGCTGCAGGACGGGCCCGCCGCCGCGGTCGAGGCGCAGCAGGTCGGAGCGGGGCGCAAGTGGGGCTACTTCACGATGGTGCTCAGCCACGTCCACGGTGGCTGGCAGGCGGTCGACATCGTTCCCGGCGGATCGGTGCGCCCCCGATGACCGGCCCCGAGGCGCCTCATCGTCGAGGCTGGGTCGTGGTGCGCCGGCGAAGCGGCCACCAACCCGGCGGCTACGTGAGCGTTGGTGTGCTGGCGAGCATGGGTGGACCTGCTGAGGGGTAATCTGGCGTGCTGAGCGACCTTCGGTGCATGAGAGCGTCCGTGTCAGCGCTGATCCTGTCGGCGGAGAGCCCGCGTTGATCGCCCGGGCCAGCCGGTTGTCGCGCCTGCCGGATGGGACGCCATATGTCGGGCAGCTGGGCGAGCTGGCCTACGATCCCGATGAGGATCGCGTGCAGTGCCATCTGTGCGGCAAGTGGTTTCGCATGATGGGCAGCTCGCACCTGCGCCGAACGCACGGCTGGACGCTGGCGGAGTACCGCGAAGCGTTTCACCTGCCCGTCAAGGTGGCCACCTGCTCTCGCGATCTCAGCGCGAGACAGAGCGCCTGCGCGACGAGGCTGATCCAACGCGGCGGCGGCTTCGGGAAAGGCGTCGGGGTGCCGGCCGCGCGGCGGGGGCCCGTCCGGGTGCCGCGCTGGCGTTCCCTGGCCGCCCGCCCCGATCTTCTCGGCGAGCTTCACCCGACGCGCAACTCGACCGTCGAAGACCCATCTACAATCGCCGCGAAGTCGAGCCGGAAGCTGTGGTGGCGCTGTGAGCGGTGCGGGCACGAGTGGGAGACAGCGGTCGGGGCCCGCGCGACCGGCTCGGGGTGTCCCGAATGCGACCGCGAGCGTAAGCGCGGACGCCGAGCCGTCGCTTATGAGCGATCGCTTCAGGCTCTGCACCCCGGGCTGCTGGCGGAGTGGCACCCGACACGCAACTACGATCTGGACCCGGCGAGGATCAGCCCGGGCTCCAAGGAGAGGGTGTCGTGGCGCTGCGCTGCGTGCGGGCACCAGTGGCAGGCGGCCATCTACAACCGAACCGCCCTTGCCACCAATTGCCCGGTGTGTGGCCTCAAGCGCCGAGCCAGGACCCAGAGTCAGGTCGCGCCGGCGCGGTCACTGGCGGCCAACCATCCTGAGATCGCCGCCGAGCTTGACGCGCGGCGCAACCCCGGGATCGACCCGACACGGCTGGGCGCGCGGTCGAGCCTGAAGCTGTGGTGGCAGTGCGCTACCTGCGGGCGCGAGTGGATCGCAGCGGTCTCAAACCGCACCGCGGGCGGCACGGGCTGTCCGGTGTGTGGCCTGAAGCGTCGTGCCGGACGCGGAGCAGGGTCGAGCCGCGGCGGTCGCTCGCGGTCCAGCATCCCAACGTCGCCGCGGAGCTTCACCCGTGGCGCAACCCCGGGATCCACCCAACGCGGTTGGGCTCGCGGTCGGGCCTGAAGCTGTGGTGGCAGTGCGCTACCTGCGGGCATGAATGGAAGACCGCCGTCTCGACGCGCACCGATGGCT
>CAWKLB010000014.1:0-402518 GCA_963850325.1 uncultured Actinomycetota bacterium | reverse complement strand
GAGGTTGGCTCAGCCGACGGTGACGGCGATCGTGCCCGCCTTGAAGACATTGGTGCCGGTTTTGCCCGGCCCGTCGAGCGAATAGCTCCCCGAGACGTCGCGCGTGGTCGTCCCGGCATGCAGCGGCACGGTAATGGTGTAGTTCGGAGGTCCGCCCCCGATCAATGCCGGACACGAGTTCGCGCTAATGATGGAGGGGTAGCCGGTGCCCCCGCCGGCCGAGTCCTCGATCGGGTCGGGAACCTCGATCGTCAGCTCGGACTTGGAGTTGAACGGTGGCCCCTGGGTGAGGGTCGGCGGGTTGGTGGGGTCCAGCTTGAAGCCTGTGGTGCAGGTCGGCAGCGGGGAGCCTTGGTAGTAGGTCACGGTTCCCGTTCCGTGCGCCTCCGAGCTGCGAGCGAGCTCATCGGGCACTCCGTAGCCGCCGCCGGTTTTCGCAGTCCACTCCAGGTCCCATGACACGTCATCGGTCCGGCTCACCGCGGTGAGGTGCGGCGATTGCTCATTTCCGACGCTCTCGCCGACGAACCGCACGCAGACGGTCCCCGCGCTCGCGTGACAAGTGGGCGCGGGCGGGGGTGGTGGAGGCGACGGCTTCTCGGGGAGGTCGCATGCCCTCTCGGTGTCCGCGACGATCTTGCCGATCGAGGTGCCGACGTGACGCATGAGGCCCCCCAGGTCGTCCCAGGAGTCGGGATCCCCGGCGACCACGAAGTGGATCTCCTTCTGGCCGTCGCCACCGATCGTGAGGTCGACTCGGGGGCCGCCGTTGTGACCGACGGTGACCTGTCCTTGGATCGTCGCGCCGGCCGTCGGAGTCGAGGGAGAGAACGGGAAATCCAGCTGCCCGGCCTTGGACAACGATTCCTCGACGCGAAGCGCGTTGGCGTACGCGGAGGACTCGTCATAGACCTTGCTGTGGTGAGCCTGGCAGACGGGCAGCAGCCCAGTCAGAAAGCCGGCCTGCGCCCCCCGGGCAGCCGTCCCTCCGGGGCGATGATCGGGATGTCACCCACCGCGACGCTCGGGCCCGCCGCCGCGGCTGCGGCAGCTCGCGCCGAGGCGATCGCGGAATGAGCGGCGAGATTCACGCCTCCCACCGCACGCTTGACCCCAAGGCCCTTGAACGCGGTTGTGACTCGCTGGCGGCGGGGATCGTAGATCGTCTCCATGACCACGTATGGGCCCGTCGGAACGCTGACCGAATAGCGCGTGCCTGACACAACCTTGGCGGCGAGGACCTGATGGTTGCTGAGCGACACTGCCTCCAGCGCCACCGAGACGCCACGCTGATGGCGGGGCAAGCCCAGCAACCGCCCCGACACGCTCACGCGGCTCGAACCGCTCGCGTCGCTCACAAACCCCAAACTGCTCACGATCAGCGCAGCCACAACGACCATCCCGCGCACAGACACCCGCGCCCTCACGCCAAACGCCCCGGCAGCATCATGCTCCATGCAGCGAGCTTAGTTCGGATGTCAACCCCCGCGGCAGACCACGCTGAGCAACGTCGGGCGCGTCTAACTTTGCCTCTCGGCGGTCTGCGCGAGCGCCTCCTCGAGTGCACCCTTGCCACCGGGCCTGCCGGTGATCGCTAGCTCCGCGGACCAAGTGGGGACGCGGCCGACGAGCGCTGCGGCGCGCTTGCGGCCCGCGACCTCGATTGGTGCACGTTGACGAAGCTGAGCGAGCAGCCGGGTGCTGTACTCCTGTGGTGACTCCTCGGGCGCGATCGCGGGGCGATCGAACTCGAAGAACTCGACCCGCACGCGCGGGCGTGCTCGCGGGAACCGCGGGATCGCGACCGTGCCGTTGCACGCTGCCCCCACGATCGTCGCCTCCGGCACCGCTCGCGCCAGGTGGCCGACGCCGCCCCGGGCCCGTAGCGCTCGACCGAGCGATCGGGTGCCCTCTGGATAGATCCCGATACATGCCCCCCGGCGGAGCTCCTCGATTGCGCGGTCGAGCGCTCCGCTGTCGCCGGACCCACGCTCGATCGGGATTTGGCCCATCCCGGTCAAGACCGTGCCGAGCAACTTGTTCGTCCACATCGAGGACTTCGCCAACGCCCTGATCTGCCGACGTGACCGCGCCGCGAGCCCGGTCGCCACGGTGTCCCAATAGCTGTCGTGGTCGCCGACGAGCAGCAGCGGCCCCTTCAGCGGCAGCAACTCGAGGCCGGTCACCTCCAAGCGGCCCCACCACACAACACCAGGGGTGGAGGCGATCATCACACCGCGATATGCCGGGGATATGCGTTCGACGCGATCCAACATCGCTCCGCAGGCTACCCGTGACCGACTCACGAAGCTAAGTCCACCGCGCGTGCCGTTAGGATCGCCGCGGTGAAGCGTCCCTGGTTCAAGCTCAAGTCCGGCGACGAGAACTTCCTGAGCTCGGCGCCGGAGCGTATGGTGGACACGATGGAGATCGGGCGGCCGGCGGACGCCGTATGGGCCGATCTGACCTCGGACGAGACCCTGTCGTGGTGCCGCTTGCTCGACGGGGTGACCTGGACCTCGCCGCGCCCGTTCGGCCCGGGCACAACCAGGACGGTGAGCACTCCCCTTGGCATGCTCACACTCAAGGAGGTGTATTTCCGTTGGGAGGAGCGGCAGCGCAAGTCGTTCTACGTCGCGGAGGCGACGGCGCCGCTGTTCCGGACCTTCGCCGAGGACTACCTGGTCGAGGAGATCTCGCCGTCAAGTTGCCGGTTCACCTGGACGGTTGCGTTCGAGGCGCCACCGGCCATGCGACCGGGCAACCCGATCAACCGGCTGATCACACGCAGCCTGTTCCGCGACACCCGGCGCCACTTCGAAGTCGGATAAGCGACGGCGCCAACCCGAATTCGCCGCGACCGCTCGGTGGGTGGCGATTGCCGCTCGGTGGCGGCGGCGGATTGCTACTCGCCGCGCCAGACGGGGGCGCGCTTCTCGAGGAACGCGGTCATGCCCTCCTGCGCGTCCTGCGCGAGCGCGTTGTCGGTCATGACGACCTCGCAGTGCTCGTAGGCGTCCTCCTCGGTGCGATCGATCTGGGAGTAGAAGGCATGCTTTCCCGTAGCGACCGTGTATGCGCTCGAGCGGGCGATCGCCTGGACCAGCTCAAGGACCGCGGGTTCAAGTTCCTCGCCACGCACCACGCGATTGACCAGCCCCCAGTCGAGCGCGGTCGCGGCATCGATCGGCTCGCCCGTGAGCAGCATCTGCATCGCACGCTTCCGACCTACCGCTCGCGATACCGGGACCATCGGGGTGGAGCAGAAAAGGCCGATGTTGACACCCGGCGTGGCGAAGCGCGTGCCCTCCGCTGCGACGGCCAAGTCGCACGCCGCCACCAGCTGACAACCGGCGGCGGTAGCGACGCCGTGGACCTTGGCGATCACGGGCTGGGGAACCTCGTGGAGCGTCTCCATCATCACGCCGCATCGATCGAATAGCGATGCCAAGAACTCTCTGTCTCGGCCGATCATCTCGGACAGGTCGTGGCCAGCCGAGAAGGCCGGACCGGCGCCCTCGATCACGATAACCCGGGTGTCGCGCGGCGCCGACACCTCGTGCATGGCTGCGATCATCTCGTCCATCAGCTCCAGCGAAAGCGCATTGCGCTTCTCGGGGCGGTTGAGCACGATCCGCGCGGCCGATCCATCGCGCGTGACGAGCAAATTGCGGTAGTCGGTGTCTGATAGCGAGCTCATGAGGACAACGTACTGCCGTGCTGCCCGTGAGACAAGCTGGCTCGGCGGTCTGCGCCTGGCTGGTGCGGACCGAGGCGCGATAATCCACCCGACGGCGTTGATGCCGCCCGGTGGCAGGCGACTCTCGAATGAAGGAGGACCGGCATGACCGACGCGCCGATTGCGAGCGAAGGCGCGTGCACGCCTGGTCCGGTCGCGAGCAGGGTATTTCGCACCGAGCTGAACCCGGTTGACTTCCTCCGGAGGGCTGCCTACATGTATCCCGAGAAGATCGCGATGGTGGACGGAGAGCACCGTCATTCCTACGATCAGCTGGCGGAGCGCGCATGGCGGTTGGCCAATGCGCTGAGGTCGGCGGGGCTGCGCAAGGGAGACCGCGTCGCCACCCTGCTGTTCAACTCCGCGCCGATGCTCGAGGCACATTTCGGGGCGCCAGCGGCCGGCGGAGTTCTCGTGGCGATCAACAACCGGCTGGCGAGCCCAGAGGTTGGATACATCCTCGAGCACAGCGGTGCTCGCTTCTTGTTGCTCGACGCCGAGCTCGAGGCGCTCGTTGCGCCGCTCGCGCTGTCCGACGTCACGGTGATCCGCTGTGACCATCGCGATGCTGAAAATCAGTACGAGCGGTTCTTGGCCGCCGCGTCCGCCGAGATCCCGGATAGCTGGCTGGAGGATGAGGAGGAGACGATCTCGATCAACTACACCTCGGGCACGACCGGGCGGCCGAAGGGGGTGCAGTACACCTACCGTGGCGCCTATCTCAATGCGCTGAGCGAGGTGATCGTCGCCGGGATGAGTGCCGAGTCGGTGTACCTGTGGACGCTGCCGATGTTTCACTGCAACGGCTGGTGCTTCCCGTGGGCGGTCACTGCGGTCGCGGCAACACACGTGGCGCTGCCCACCGTCGACCCCGACCTCGTGTGGCGGCTGATCGACGAGGAGGGCGTGACGCACTACAGCGGCGCGCCTACGGTTCAGCTGATGATCATCAACCATCCCAAGGCGCATCGCTTGGAGCGGCAAGTGACGGCGATGGTTGCCGCATCCCCACCGTCGCCGACGCTGCTGGCTCGCATGGCCGAGCTCAACTTCCGGATCGTGCACGTCTACGGCCTGACCGAGACCTACGGCCCGATCACGATGTGCCCAACTCAGGAGGGCTGGCAGGAGCTGCCGGTCGCGCAGCGGGCCAAGCTGCTCGCGCGTCAGGGCCAGGCCTACCCCTCGGCCGACCTGATCCGGGTCGTCGACCCGGACATGAACGACATCCCCCGGGACGCCGAGGCGATGGGCGAGGTGGTCATGCGCGGCAACAACGTGATGAGCGGCTATTTCGCAGACTCGGCGGCCACCGAGAAGGCGTGTCGCGGCGGCTGGTTCCACTCCGGTGATCTAGCCGTCTGGCACCCCGACGGCAACATCGAGCTGCGCGACCGGAGCAAAGACATCATCATCTCCGGCGGCGAGAACATCTCGAGCATCGAGGTCGAGCAGACCATATGCGCTCACCCAGCCGTCCTCGAGTGCGCGGTCATCGGGATTCCCCACGAGCGCTGGGGAGAGCGACCGAAGGCGTTCGTCACCCTCAACGGCGAGGCCAGCGCAAGCGCAGCCGAGATCATCGCGTTCTGCCGCGAGCGGCTCGCCCGCTACAAGTGCCCCGACACAATCGAGTTCGGCCCGCTCCCAAAAACCTCCACCGGCAAGGTCCAAAAATTCGCCTTGCGCGAACGCGAGTGGACCGGACGCGAAACTCGAGTCGGCACGACATAAGCCCCGGCCCCACCTCGCGGATGCTCGATAGGGTCGTGGTGTGGCGGGCCACTATGAGAGCTTCTTCACCGCAAGCGCGGGGGCGTCCGCTGCCATCTTGGGGTTGCTCGTCGTCGCCGTATCGGTCGTCAACGCGGATGACGGGGACCCCACAACTCGGGAGTTGCGAACGGTGTTGGCCGGCAGCGCGTTCGTGGTCCTGGTGGACATCTTCTTCGTCTCGATCGTGGCCTTGACCGGAGGCTCGGTCGTGCTCGGGCTATCAAGCGTCGCAATGGCGGCCATCGGCCTGCTGGCGACCAGGCGGCTGATACCGAGGGCAAAGCGGGCTGGAAATTTCTCCCCCACCTCTCGAACCAGAACGCTCAATATCGCCTTCGCGTCAATTTCGGTTGTGGGCTACTCAGTGCAACTCGGCCTCGCCGTAGCTCTCTTGGCGAACACCCGGAGTGCCGCGCTGCAGCGTGCTCTGGTCCTCGTCATTGTGGTGTTTTATGGCAGCGCCCTTGGCCGGGCATGGGAGGTCACTGGGATAACCCGGCGGGGTTGAGCAGCCGCCTCGATACCGCATCGGCGGAGCAGCCAAGCCAGAGGTCGAGCCCTAGGAACGGGAGGTCAGTACTCGTTCTTGATGGTGAAATACGAGCCGCGAATGGTTCCGGCCAGCTTGGACTTCTGCCTGGCGAACTTGAACCGCGAAGCGAGCTCCGGGGGGACTTCCATCCCTTCGGAGAGCTTGAAGCCGACGGCCCGCTTCTTGCCATCGTCGATCGTGTACATCACGTTGATCGACAGTCCACTCTCGTAGAAGACGTACGCCATCCGGATGTTCTCGACCTGAAATTCTGTCGCCTCGAGAGGGCGAGACGAGATGATGATGTCGCGTTCTTCCTTGAGGATCCGGTGCACCCAGTCGACGGTCGCCTTCGCGTCATTCGCAGGATCCACCTCGAAGACGTGGTCGTACTTGTTCTTGAAGTACCGGGCCTCGTTCGCCCGCAGGCCGGCGAGCGCCGCCGCGACCGGCGACGACTCAAGACCGACGGTCGAGACGGTTGTGAAATCCACTGTGTAGGTCATGATCCACTCCCGAGCGCGCCAAGCTCCGTCGGTTTGCGTCGCTCGTACGCTACCTCAGCTGCCGTTCGTTCATCGATCGGACTCGGGCCATCGTCACCGGGACGCTGTGATGGATGCCGAGGACGTCGCCCAGCTCGTGCTGGCCGATCGGCCCGCGATCCTCGAGGTTATGAATAATGTCGGTTGCGGGACGACCGGCGTCGAGCCAAAGGAGCCCTATGAGTACACCTCCACCCGCCGCGCAGCCGACGGCAGCACTCGCGAGCGGCACCTGGCGACTGGACCCAGCCCGCTCCACCGTCGAGTTCCACGTGCGTCACTTCTATGGGCTAATGACCGTCAAGGGCCACTTCGATCAGTACCAGGGCACCCTCGACCTTCATGCCGACCCGGCGATCGAGCTGATCGTCGAGGCCGACAGCCTCGACACCAAACACAAGAGGCGCGACAAGCATTTGCGTTCGCAGGACTTCTTCAACGTCGCCGAACATCCGCGAGTCCGGTTCGCCTCTCAGACCGCGACCGTCGAGGGTGACCAGCTCACGGCGAGCGGCCAGCTGTACGCCGCCGGGCGCAGCATCCCGGTGCAGGTCACGGCAACCATCCGACCTGTCGATGATGAGTTCGAGATCGAGGCCAGCGCGCTGGCCGACCATCGCGAGCTGGGGATGACATGGAGCCCGCTCGGCATCCTGCGCTCCCCGAGCACCTTGCGGGTCTCAGGCCGCCTCGTCCTGGAGGCAGCGCGCTGATCAGCGCCGTCACGTTCCACGTGCTCCGCGCGCCGTCCGATCGTCACGACGACGTCCTTCCTCCAGGCACGACCTGATTTCACCCGATCGGGATGATGGCTCGACCGAGGCGATCCGTTTGGCTTCCGTGACGCGTCGGGAACCAGCGCACCTGGGCTGATGGTGGGCAGCTGAGGCGGTGGTGAGAGCACGGTTGGTCGGCCGATCCGGAACGCCGCGGTCGTCTGAAAACTGGGGGATCGTCGAACGAGAGGGAGATCGATGGCAGAGCAGACGGCCACCGGAGATACGGGCGTCACGGGGTGGATCGCCGCGGAGGTTCAAAACAATCTCATCGCGCCGATTGAGGACTTTCGAGACCCCAGGCAGGAGTGGCGGCGACTGTTCTCAGAGCTGCTGGGGACATTCTTCCTGGTGTTGGTTGCGGCCGGCGGAGGGATGATGGGCGCCGCGTTTCCGAACACGATCACACGAAGCGCCGCGGTTGTCGCGCCGGGGCTGATGGTGATGGCGATCATCATGTTCATGGGCAAGGTGTCGGGCGCGCACCTGAACCCGGCGGTCAGCATCGCGTTCGCGCTCCGCAGGGATTTTCCGTGGCGGCGGGTGCCTGGCTACATCGTCGTGCAATTGGTCGGCGCAACGCTGGCCGCGCTGTTCCTGCATGCGGTCATCAACGTCTCGGCCGTGAACGGCTCGAACTACGTGGCTCACGGGTACAGCGCGGGCGCGGGGTTCTGGATGGAGCTGGTCCTGACCTTCGGCTTGGTGAGTGTGATCCTCGGGACCGCCTCGGGTGCCCAGAACATCGGGATCATCGCCGCGCTCGGCGTCAGTGGGTACATCGCGCTCGCCGGGTTATGGGGGAGCCCGATTTCGGGAGCGTCGATGAACCCAGCGCGAACATTCGGCCCGGATCTCGTCGGGGGCAAGTTCACCGACTATTGGGTGTACGTGGCCGGCCCGATCGTGGGCGCCGCCCTGGCGGCCGCGGTTGCGTTCGTGCTGCGCGGCCCCGGCGGCGGCCTCAGCGGCTCGAGCGCCGGCCAAGGGGCCCTGTTCACTGAGGCGGCGAAACCCGACAAGCAGTAGCGCTCAGCCAGCGACGAGCCGAGCGAAGCGGGTCGGCCATCTCAGCCCGACACGAGGCCGATGACGCTTATGATCGCCAGCGCGACGCCGAGTATCGCCAGCAGCCAGGCGCCATATTCGCTGCCATGCCTTGCGCCCCAGGCTCGTGCGCTCTCGATCGCAGCTGGGGTCCCCGTGGGCCAGAACTTGAACGCGATCATGGGGATCTCGAGCAAGAGGTTCTGCACGAGATTGAAGCCGAGCACGATCAGCACTGTGACCACCGCGGCGTAGTGGAGGTGGATGAGTCGGTCGAGAGCGGCGAGGTAGGAGACGCCGGGAAATGACAGCAGGATTCCGGCCACGAACGTGTGCCAGGGGCTGCCCTGTCGCAGAATCTGCTCCCACTTCGGCGGTTTCTCGTCTTCCTTCTCGTGGCGCTTGTTGAGCCGCTGGCGCACGTGCTTGCCGCCTCCCTTTGCGAGCGCGGCCGCGGCGACCAACAGCAGCCCCGCGAACACGAGCTGAACGATCGGGCTCACCGTGCGCCTGGTTGTGTGCTGCGCCGCCGTGCTCTGCAACGCAAACACGATCACCAGCCCTGACGCGACACCCGTGATCATCGCGCCCAGCCAGTAACCGAGCATCAGCCGTTCGGGATTCGGCAGCAGCAACATCACGGTTGTGGCCGCGATCTCCGTTGGATTGAAGGCGGCCGTGACGGCTAGGAGAAGGACCGCCCCCATCTCGCGTCAGCCTCTCACTCGACCGCTCCGTCGACCACTCCACGCTCCTCCGCTGCTCTTGACAGTTCGCGGATCAAACACGCAGCGCCCGGCAGACCCGTCCCCCGATTCGGGTGATCTACGCGAGGCCGGCGAACCGGTAGAGGACCAGGCTGCCGGCCACCGCGACGTTGAGGCTCGCGCCGCTGCCGACCATCGGGATCTCAACACACGCGTCGGCGGTCATGACGTGCTCGTCGGGGACCCCCTGGGTCTCGTGGCCGAGGAGGACCACGGTCGGCTGCGCCGCAGGGGCCAGACGCGGAAGCGCGATCCAGGCCGCGGGAGTCCCCGACGGTCGGCGCGCGGCGGTAGTGCGGAGTGTCGGGAACCGCGATGCACGCGCCGGTGGCGTCGCACGTGCGCAGCAAGGTCCCGAGGTTGGCTTGGTAGGCGACCCAGAGCGGGGCAACGACCAGGTGTCCCCAGCAACTATGCCGGCGCGTTCGGCGCGTTCGACGGATTCCGGGCCCGGCCTCGTACCGCGACGTGCCCGGGGGGACCGCCGGACGACCCGCGCCGCGCCACCGCGCAGATCTCGTTCGGATATGTTGTGCGCGATGTCAGCTGACCTGGTGATCTCCTACGACGGCACCTCCAACGACGACGACGCCCTCGCTCTGGGGAAACTCTTTGCTCAGACGGGATCGGCGGTGGCCCTGGCGTATGTGCGCCACTCCAGGGAGTTTGACCCGCGGCGCGAGGAGGTGGCCCAGCACGACGCTGAGCAGCGCTTGGAGCGGGGGGTCGCGCAGATGGACGGCTCCGTTGAGAGTTACGTCGAGGTCGGCGCGGCCACCGGGGAGGTCCTTGGCGAGCTCGCGCAGCGGGTTGGCGCCTCGATCATCGTGTTCGGCTCGGATTACCGCACGCCGTTGGGCCGCGCGGAACCGGGAATGTCGGCGCAGCGTCTGCTGGAGGGCGGCCGCGTCGCGATTGCCGTTGCCGCGGCGGGGCTGCGCGCCAAGACGGATATGGCGATCAGGTCGATCGCTGTGCCGTTCGCCGGTCCCGTCAATGACGACGCGCGGGCGACGGCAGCGGCGCTCGCTGCCAAGCTCGGCGCCGAAGTGGTCGACGCAAGCTCCGGATCGGTGGATCTGATCGTGGTCGGCTCACAGGCCGGTGCGGCGAAAGGTCACGTGGTCGTCGCCGGCGAGGTCCGCAACGAGCTCAACAGCGCTCGCAGCTCCGTGCTCGTGCTCCCCGCTGAGAGCCGCATCGAGTTCTGAGGGGCTCGGCGCCCTGCGCCGCGCCCCGTGGCGGGGGCGCCGGACGGGATAATCCGTCTGTGGACGCCGTCGCCCAGTTCCGCGCAGCATCAGAGGCCAACGACATCGTCGCGCTCATGGAGACTGTGGCGCCCGACGCCGAGCTCGTCTCGCCTTTGTCAGGGCACATGGTCTTCAGAGGGCGCGACGATGTGACCGTTCTGCTCGGTGCGGTGTACGGCAGCGTGACCGCCCTGCGGTGGGAGGAAGAGGTCGGTGTGGGGGCCGTACGAGTGGTGACGGGTGAATGCCGGATCGCGGGGCTGCGGTTGGGCGACGCCATGGTGCTGGAGCTGGGGACGGATGGCCGGATCACGCGGATCCGACCGCACCTGCGGCCGTGGCTGTCGCTCAGCGTCTTTGCGCTGGTGATCGCTCCCAAGCTGCTTCCACACCCGGGCGTTCTGTGGCGCGCTCTTCGCGCCGGCTGACCCCGGGCGTCGTGAAGTGTTACCCCGGCGGTTCGCGCGTCGATGAGTTTCCGGTCCGGCGGAAGTCTTAGCCGCCGTACCGCAACACACACGCGCGCAACAGAAGGAGCTCCAATGACCGATATCGGCCCGCAAACCGCGGGCGGGAAGGTGCTCTGGCACTTCACCATATCGCTGGACGGATTCGTGGCCGGACCTAACCACGAGATGGGCTGGATGACCGGCATCTCGTTCCGTCCCGGGCTAGTCGAGGAGTACGTCAGGACGACCGGCGCCGTGCTGGGAGGTCGAGACGGGTGGGACGCGATGGTCGGTGAACACCGCCCGTATGGGGGAGACTGGGACGGCCCGATCTTCGTCCTGACCCACCATCCCGAGGACGCGACGCCTGCCGACGGAGTCACGTTTCTCAGCTGTGCGCCGGCCGAGGCGGTGCGAATCGGGCTGGCGGCGGCAGGCGGCAAGAACCTCGAGGTGTTCTCGCCGACGATTGGCCGCCAGCTTCTCGAACTCGGACTGATCGACGACATCGATCTCCATATCGCGCCGGTCCTGCTCGGCGACGGTATCCGGCTCTACGACAACCCTGGCAGCGAGCCGATCCGCCTGGACCGGGCCGGCGCGGACGAGCCCACGTCGGCCGTCAACGTCCGGTATCGACCTGCCTCAACGGCGACGATCTCGACCTAGCCGGGTGCCTCGGTCTCCATGACCGCGGTCATCAGTCGAGATTCTCGACGATCTCGGTGGCTCTCGACCACTGGTCCGGGGGGACGACGAGGTAGATATCGCCTCGCCCGAACTGATCCAGAGGCCGATCGGCCACGCAGCTCGCGTCGAGACCCAACGCTCTGAGCTGATCGCGCCAGGCCACCGCCGTCTTGCGTTCCTCGAACGTGCTCACCGTCTCCCAACCCTCCAGCCGGGGGTCGCCGACGGACACCAGGTCTTCCTTGGCGACTCGCCCTTTCAGAAAACGAGGAAACGGCACGTGAGAAGAGTACGCGGCCAACATGCGCTGTCGGATCCAAACCCGGCGCGTTCGGTCAGCGCGCGGCGTGGGACTCGCAGCCGTCGGCACCACGTAATGGGGTTGTGGGCGCTCGTGCGATCGAGGTTGGCCGGAGCCGTTCGGCTGAGGAGCTTGGCCTGGGTGCGGCCGCGCTGTCTGACCTGGACGCCGACTTTGACGAGCTGCAGTTCCTGTGCCGCAGCGCCGAGTCCGAGTTGGCACAGGCGACAGCTGAGCTCGGCGCGGCGCCCTTGCCCGCGCGGACGGACGAGCTGTTGGCGCGACAGCTGGCATCGGCTCGCCGTCGCTACCGATCGGTCGGGGAGCGGCTCATGGTCCTCGGCCAGCTGGCGCGGAGCGAGCAACCAACGCCGTCATTGGTGAGCGAGCTCGCCCAGGAGAAGGGCTCTCTGGCGGATCTGTTGCGAGCCGAACGGGCTTTGACAGCAGGACTGGTCGCGGCTGCGGACTGGCAGTCTCCGTCTTTCCTGCACTCCACGATGCCTGCTGCGGGCAGGCAGAGCGGACGGATCCAGGCGCACTGGAACGACTACAAGCGAGACCGGCACCTCGATGGCGAGGAGCTCGAGCGCCGGTGGGTGGCGGAGATGGTCGACGGGCCGCCGGGCCTGCGGGCGCTGCTGACGACGTGCGGGATGGCGGCGCTCACGACCGTCCTCTCATTCCTGACGATGGAGGGCCAGTTCGGCGGACCGGTGCTCGTGGGCGCCGGCGTGTACCACGAGACCAGGTTGCTGCTCGAGCGCGCCGTGCCGGCGCGCGTTCGCATCGTGGACGAGTGCGACACCCAGGGGCTGCTGCGGACCATCGAGGAGCTGAGCCCGAGCGCGATCTTCCTGGACGCGCTGTCGAACACGAAGTGGATGCCGGTTCCGGAGCTCCCGCCGCTGATCGACCGCCTGCGGCATACCGAGACGTGTCTCGTCATCGATAACACCGGGCTTTCGGTCTTCAGTCAGCCGTTCGCGCTCGCAGACGAGTCGGTCCGGTTGATCGTGTTCGAGAGTCTGCTCAAGTACGCGCAACTCGGGCTCGATCGGGCGAACGCCGGGGTGATCGTCGCGCGCGGCGAGGTTGCCGAGACGTTGTCGGAGTACCGCGAGCATCTCGGCACGAATGTCGCCGACGTCGCCGTCCATGCACTGCCGTCGCCCGACCGCGGCGTGCTCGAGCGCCGGCTCGAGCGGCTGGGGCGCAACGCGCTGGTCCTCGCCAGCCGCCTGCGTGACCGTGTCGGGGGTGCGGTCGAGATCGTGTACCCGGGGCTTGCGCCGCATCCGAGCGTCCGGGCCGCATCCGGGCGCGTGTTCAGCGGTGGCTGCCTCTCGATCGTCTTTGACACGCAGGACCCGGAGCTGCGCCGCGAGCACCGGCTCGTCGAACTGGCGGTGGCTGAGGCGGCCGCGCGGGACGTGGCGCTGCTGGGCGGTTCGAGCTTTGGCTTCAACACGAGCCGGATCTATCTCACGGCGGCGCGCGCCGAGTGCGGCGAGCCCTTTGTTCGTGTCGCGGCGGGCACCGAGCACAGCGTCGAAGTCGAGACCCTCGCCGACGCCCTTGCGGCCGCGGTCTGCGCGACATTGGCTGGCTAGCGGAGGGGTTGGCCGGCTAGGGGAGGGGTCCGGATTCGTGCCTGCTCGCGCCGAGCCTCGGGGGTCGTCACCATATAGGCAGCGCAACCGACGAGAAGGAGCAGAGAGATGGCTGAAACCGAGAAGGCAATCCTTGCCGGCGGGTGCTTCTGGGGCGTCCAGGACCTCATCCGCAAGCTCGACGGCGTGACCGGCACCCGCGTCGGCTACACCGGCGGGGACACGCCCAATGCGACCTACCGCAACCACGGCTCGCATGCGGAGGCGATCGAGATCCTGTTTGACCCCGAGCGGATCTCCTACCGAGATCTGCTGGAGTTCTTCTTCCAGATTCACGATCCGACAACCAAGGACCGGCAGGGCAACGACGTTGGGGCGAGCTACCGCTCGGCGATCTACTACGTCGACGACGAGCAGCGCCGCGTTGCTGAGGACACGATCGCCGATGTCGACGCTTCCGGCCTGTGGCCTGGCAAGGTCGTCACCGAGGTCGAGCCCGCCGGGTCGTTCTGGGAGGCCGAGCCCGAGCACCAGGACTATCTCGAGCACTACCCCAATGGCTACACCTGCCATTTTGTCCGTCCGGGCTGGAAGCTGCCGCGCCGCGCGCAGGAGGCGGCCCGCTGAGCTGAAGGCATGACCGACCTCTGCGCCGCGGTGACGTCAGGGGGGAGTGGAGCGGTGGGGGTCGCGCCTGAGGAAGTGACGACCTCCCGTTCCCACCGAACCGTTGACCACGCTCGCGAGGTGTACGATTGGACGGCTTCGCCTTAGCCCACGGCGGACACCATCATCGGCCCCAGCTCTTGGCCGGCCTGTATGCGTTGACCTCACTCGGCAACGTGACCTCAAAGACGGGATCCGAGAGCAATGCGTCCACGTCATCAGGGCCCGAGTCGGCAAGCTCGCGCTTACAAATCGGTCGCGGTCCTCACTGATCCCTCGGAGGCTGACGGACTGATGCCCGGGGTCGCAGTCGACGCAGCCCGATGCACCGGAGGAATGTGATGACGCTGACCGATGAGCAGCGCGCTGTGAATTCAATGATTCTTGAGGGCCAGTCGTTCGACGAGATCGAGGACTACATCAACGCCCTGGCGCTCCCCAGCGCGCACCTCGGGGCGCTCTGGTTACTGGCGTGGACCGAGGCCACCGATCCACAGACGCGGAGCCAGCTGATCGCCGACACGATTTCCGAGCTTCACGATGCGCCCGGAGGCTTCGCATGAGCGGTGCTGTTCCTCACTCGGTTGCACGTTGCAGGACCCATGTACGTCAATCGAGGAGTGCCTGGGTTGAGAAGTGATCGGCGACGGTCTGAATTCTGATCAGGACTCGGCCTTGACGCCGGGAGTACTCGCATGCCTCGAGCAATCGTGAACGTTCGGTGATGCGCGACAGGATTTAGAATTGGCGTGGGACCACTCATGGACAGCACCGATCATCTCCGCGTGTTGATTGCCAACGAGCGCAAGGACAGACTCGCGCTCGTCGCCCCGATCGTCGTGGCCCTGGGCCACGAGGTGATCGCCCGCGAGATCGAAGTCGAGGATGTCGGAGCGGTCACCGCCCGCGAGCGGCCCGACGTGGCGCTCGTCGGGCTCGGGGAAAGCTCAGACCACGCTCTGGAGTTGATCGACAAGATCGTCCGCCAGGCCGCGTGCCCGGTGATCGTGCTCCTGCACGCGCCCGATCCCGCGTTTGTCCGGGAGGCGTCAAAGCGGGGCGTGTTCGCTCACATCTCCGAGAGCGACGTCGAGGACTGGCAGAGCTCGATCGACATCGTCCTGCGCCGGTTTGCGGAGTATCACGATCTCGAGGGCGCGTTCGGGCGGCGCGCGCTGACCGAGCGGGCCAAGGGGATCCTGATGGAACGCCACTCCATCGACGAGAACGCGGCGTTCGCCATGCTCCGCGACCGGTCACGCGCCGACAACCGCAAGCTCATCGACCTCGCTGCCGCCGTCGTTGACGGACACCGCCTGCTCCCCAGATTCCCAGACGTCTCCCAGGACCCGTGACTTGCCACCGCTCATCACACCCGTGAGCGGGAGCAGATGGCGCGACTGACCAACGGGCTGCACCCAGCCATCTGCGTCGAGTCGAATCCAGCAACCTCGGCTACGAAACCGATCTGTCCGGGCGCCGAGCCGCCGGTTCCCTGCCCCCGGTGCCGGCTGAACCCAGGTGTATCATCGGTGGTGCCTCGCTCCAACTCTCGGCGGGCACGATGGTCCGGCTCCAGCGACTGGTCGGTGTGGGCGCCTTGACCTGATAGGTCAGCGCCAGATGCACAACCGTGAGTTGCTATTGCCGCTCGCCAACTGGCAGATCAACCTCGAGCGCAGGGACCCGGGCCTACGGACGAGATAACCCTCGTCACTCCGAACTAAGGAGGGCACCTTGCCCGCCAATTCACCACTGAACGAACCGCCACCCACGATCGCCATGGGCGATCCAGCCGCAGACAGCCGGGACCCGGACTCCGTCGCAGCAGCCCGTCAACCCGCGGGCGAGCTGGACGCACCGCAGGCTGACGAGGTCCTGTCGCCAGCTGAGCAGCTCACCGCCGAGCGGACCGAACGCCGTCGCCAACGGGCAGAGGCTCACCAGGAGCCGAGGCGGAACGCTGGTCGGCTCAAGGGCTCGACCGAGCCAACGAGTGTCATGACGCCACCGCGGCGGATGACGCTCCGAGATTCGGTGTCAATCACGCTCATCGCCGTGCTCGCCGCTGGTGGCGTCCTGGGAGCGGTCCTCGGCGCACTGAGCGTCACCGGGTGGGTCATCGGAGTCCTCGTGGCCGGACTGACGATCGTGCTCTCGACGCTGCTTCGGCGCTACTCACGCTTGACATGACCGAGCACCAGGAGGATGCCAATTGGAACGCTGCCGAGTGGCACGGTGAGATGCTGTTCGACCGCGAGGGCGAGAAGATCGGCAAGCTGCAGGACGTCTACGTCGATGTTGAGAACGACGAGCCGCAGTTCGCGACGGTCAAGGAGGGCATCATCAGCCGCCATCTGACGTTTGTGCCGCTGGGCGGGCTCACCGTTGGCCCCACCGGTCTCCAGGTACCGGTCACGAAGGATCAGATCAAGGCAGCGCCGAACATCGAGCAGCACGGCGATGAGCTCTCCCAGGCCGATGAGTCGGCGCTGTATCACCACTACAAGCTCAATTACACACCGCCCGACACCGAGAGCGGCCGGCGACTCGGCCGCCGCTGAACAGCCGGCGCCCGCCGGAAGCTAGGCGCTCACCGCTGGAGGAGGCCGGCGCTCGCCGAAGTTCAGCCGGCCCCGTAGGGCGGGATGTTGCGAAACAGGCTCGGGCGGGGGTCCGGAGCGTCTGACGGTTCAGGCCTGCTCAGCACGGTGGCCTTCAGGTCTCCATGGGCCGGCAGCCCGGGTGCGGTCACCGCGACAACCTCGTACTCGCCGGAGCCCGTCGGGCGAGCGAACCAGCGCCGAGCATCGTGCTCGTCGCGGTTGAGCTCGGCCGCGCGCGCGATGGCGTCGTCATGAGTCATGGAGTCGAGTGTACGGAGTGGATCTGGAAGGCTTGTGGCGTGCCCAGCGCGTCGCGGATCGCTCACGAAGGGTTGCCGTTCGCGCACCCAATGTCCGAGGCGGCGGTCGATGCCGCCATCATGGCTCTGCCCCTGCCCACAGACGCGCTGGTGCTGGACACGGGCTGCGGCAGCGGTGAGGTCCTCCTGCGCACGTTGCGCGCGTATGGCTCGGCACGCGGGCTCGGGGTCGATCTGGACTCCGATGCGATCGCCGAGGCCCGCCGTCACGCCGGCGCCCTCCCGGCGCGGTTTGAGGTGCGAGACGCCGCCACCGTCGAGGGGCGGTTCGACGCGATCATCAACGTCGCCTCGTCACACGTGCACGGCGGCTTCCCGGGAGCGCTCGCGGCTCTGCGCGCTCTGGGACCGGTGGTCATGTACGGCGAGGGGTTCTGGCGCCGAGCCCCGTCGGCGGGCTTTCTCGCGGCCCTGGGCGGCGCGACCGTCGATGAGTTATCAGACCGCGACGGGCTGCATGCGGCCATCGACGAGGCCGGGTTTGACATCCTCCACGAGTCACTGGCCACTGACCGTGACTGGGCCCACTACGAGGAGACGCTCGCCGCCAACGCCGAGCGCAACGGCACGTCTGACACTCTCGCCTACGCGCGGCGGATCCGCGAGCGACGTGCGCTCCCGGGCGGCACCAACACCCTCGGCTTCGCCCTCCTGATTCTGTCCGCGTGACACGTTGGGGCTAACAGTGACCCGGCAGGCACGCTCCCAAGCATGTGCAGAAAGCGGCGGTTTCTTGCCTGGCCGCGGCCACCCGAATACGAATCCGCGGCGGTAACCCGAGGAGGAGAGAACATGGCGACCATCGCTGAAGAGCAGGCGCTTGCCCCTGAGGTGGCACGTGCGGAACCGCAGGCGGCCCCGGCGGCCGACCCCGCGATCCTCGGCCTCCCGATCTTCGTGGTGGGGTCGATCGCCCTCGCCTCTCGCGCTGGTGCTGCGCAGGATCGGCGTCCTCAACACCGACGCGTCGCTCAACAAGGCCGCGGGCTACGTGGTGTTCGTGTTCGCCGCGCTCGGCGTCTACCTCTTCCTCAGCGCCGCCGACACGGCGACCGGTGGAAGCGGCTACCCCCTGGGTCCGGCGCTGCGGAGATAGCGCTTCACCGACGAGCATCGGGCCTGTCCATGGCGGAGATCACGGTTGTGGTGGAACCGACCGGCGAGGCGTACGTGACGCTGGTGACCGGGCCGGCGCCCGAGGTCCGCGACTCAGTGGCGCTTGACGCACTGGAGGAAGCCAACGCCATACCGGCTCTGGAGAGCCTCGTGCTGGACTTCGATCACTACGGCCTCACGCCACGAATGACCGCTGCCGGGCCGGCCCGAGCATCCTCGCGGCCAGGCCGGCATGACCGGTGGCGGCGGCGCGGTTGAGCAGGGCCGCCACGGGCAGCAGCACCAGTCCGAGCCCGGTGGTCACCAGCGCCCAACCGGTGGAGGTCACCGTGTAGATGCCGAGGTTCAGCGTCCCATACTGCGTGCTGGGATCGGTGATCGCCCACCACCACAACGGCATGAGGATGTAGCTGATGGCCAGCGCGGTGACGGTGATCGCCGCGGTCGCCAGGACAAACCCGACGGTCGAGTTGAACACGAGCCAGCCGAGGTCCTTCCACGTCCGCGGATCGGTGCTCATCACGCGCGCATGAGACAGGAGCCCGCCGTCATGGGGCGCGCGATAGTCGCCAATGATCCGGCGGCGGCGGTACCAACCGGCCGTGCGACGGTCCACGCCGGCCGCAAAGCGGAAGACGACGACCGTGGCCAGCCACACCGCCACGCCGATGACCAGCACCAGCAGCGACGCCGTCACCGACACGCCCGTCACCCACACCACGAACTCGACGATGCTGGCGGCCAGGACGCCCAGCACGTACAGCAGGTCACGCCCGGCCGCGTTCAATATGGAATGTGCTCTGTTCATGGCAGCAATGGTCGTTCGCGCACGGGGCGCCGACAATGCGGCGCGCTGGCGTCCGGGGGTGGGGTTAACCCGAGCCCGCGCGCGTTGCCGCTACCGTGATGCGCGTGGCGGATGAGACCCCGACGATCTACGAATGGGCGGGCGGCCGGGACGGGTTCCTCCGCTGGCTGGATCGTTTCTATGACCTCGTCGAGCAGGAGGCACCGGAGATCGCCGCCATGTTCGGCGGGAAGGTGAGTGAGGCCCACCGCATCCATGTGACCGACTGGTGGTCAGAGGTCATGGGCGGGCCGGCGGTCTACTCCGACCAGCGTGGGGGATACGCGCACATGCTGGCCATGCACCACAACCTGGGGATCACGGGCGACCAGCGGCTGCAGTTCGTCACTTTGCTGAGCCGCGCCGCCGACGACGTCGGACTGCCCGGCGACCCCGAGTTCCGGGCCGCGCTGATGGGCTATGCGGAGTGGGGTACGCGACTGGCGGTGCACAACTCCCAACCGAACGCCGCGGTGGTGGAGCAGGCGCCCGTGCCGCGATGGGGTTGGGGCGTCGCCCCGCCGTACGCGCCGCCGCCCGACTCCCCCGAATGACCCGCGCATCGACCTGCGCGTGAACCTGCGCGTGGACCTGTGCGGGGCGTGCCCGGCACAGGTCCGCGTGGATACAGCGAGCGGCTACGAGCGCCCGAGCTGCGGATCGCTGGTCAGCCGCACGGCCGACTCCGAGCTCCGGGCCAACCGGCCCGGTCGATCTCAGGCATCTCATGTCCGCCCGCCTCGGGCGTCCACCTTGCTCACAGCCCGCTCACGGCAGGCTCACAACAACGTCACGCTGCCGGTGCTACGGCCTGGCAGCCGGCGGCATCGCGCCGACCAGGCCCACGCATCGCGCCGCGGCCTCGATGGCTCGCCGCGGCCCGCCGACCAGGTACCCGGCGGCGAGCGCGTCGCCGGCACCCGTCGTGTCGATGACCGGAACGGAGGGGGCCGCGTACTCGCCCTCGGGGAATCGCGCCCCACGGGCGCCCAGCTTGATCACCCACGTGGTGTCGAAGCCGGGCACCGCGGCCCGCTCAGCCTCGGTGGCGAAGGCGAGATCGGGGCCGAGTTCGGTGAGTCGCGCCGCGAACGTGTCGGCCCCGAGGAGCTCGATGTCGTGCGCCGAGGCCAGGTCGACCGTCACGCGCCGGGCCAGGTGGGCAGCGCCGATCGCGGCCCGCGCCATCGGCTCGCGCAGAAGGCAGTAGCCCGAGACGTGGAGCACGTCGCACGAGCGCACCCATGACGGATCGAGCTCGGAGGGCTCGAGGGTCGAGGCCACACCGCGATCTGAGGCCATCGTCCGCTCGCCCCGCGCGTTGCGTACCGACACGACCACTCCGCCGCGGCCCTCCACCACCGGCCCGTACACCTCCGCCCCGAAGCGCGCGAGCTCGGAGGCGGCCAGCCCGCTCGGGCCGTCGGTGCCCCGCTTGCAGATCAACCGGCTCCGCGCCCCCAGGGCGCTCGCCCATGCGGCGACGTTCGCGGCCTGGCCACCCGCGGCGAGGCGGATCTCCGCGGGAGTGTCCCCGTCCGGGGCCAGCGGTCGCTCGGGCAGCACGACGACATCCAGGATGAGATCCCCGATGGTGCAGATCGAGAGTGGCCGGGTCATCGACGCTTTCGCTACGGTGCGCCCGTGACGCCGGCGCCCCACGGAGTGATCCTCTCAGAGACGGTGGCCCGCGCGTTGCGCGACGGCCAGCCGCTCGTCGCCCTGGAATCGACGATCATCACCCACGGCCTGCCGCGCCCCGAGAACATCCGGGCCGCGCGCGAGTTCGAACAGGCCGTGGCCGACCGCGGCGCCGTTCCGGCCACGATCGCCATGCTCGATGGGGTCCCGCACGTCGGACTGGAGGCCGAGGAGCTCGAGCGGCTGGCGGGCAGCGAGGCGGCGGTCAAGCTGAGCGTCAGGGACCTCCCCGTAGCCATGGCCCAGAGCACGACGGGAGGCACGACCGTTGCCGCGACCGCGTTGCTGGCCTCCCGGGCCGGTATTCGCGTGTTCGCCACCGGCGGGATCGGCGGGGTCCACCGCGACGCCGCCACCACCTTCGACGAGTCGGCGGACCTCGGCGTCCTCGGGCGCTGCCGGATCACGGTGGTCTCCGCGGGCGTGAAGTCCATCCTCGATATCGCCGCCACGCTCGAGCGGCTGGAGACCCTGAGCGTGCCCGTGCTCGTCTTCGGCACGGATCGGTTCCCCGCGTTCTGGCTGACCGACAGCGGCTACACGGTCGATCACGCGGTGTCCTCGGCCACGGAGATCGCCGACGTGATGGTCGCCGCCGACGCGCTGGACCTGCCCGGCGGGATCCTCGTGGCCAACCCGCTGCCCGAGTCCGCGCAGCTCGACCCCGCCCTGCACGACCGCCTGCTCGCCGAGGCCCTCCGGGCCGCCGACGCGGGATCGGTGCGCGGCAAGGACATCACCCCTTTCCTGCTCGAGTACATCCACGAGCACACCGATCGGGCCAGCGTCGTCGTCAACCTCGACATCGTCCGCGGCAACTGCAGGCTCGGCGCCGACATCGCGCGGGCCTGGGCCGCGCCGCGCGCGTCGGCCAGCGCCGCGCCGCAGGCTTAGACCAGCGCGCCGGCGGCCCGGGGGCGATCGGGTGGGACGCAGACCATGCCCTCCGAGAACCCCGCCGAGCCAATTCCGAACGCCGCGTTGAAGCGATTGAGGTTGACCGCGGTCAGCAGCGCGGTCATCTCCACCAGCTGCTCGTCGGTGAAATGCTCCTTCATGCGGGCGAACAGCTCGTCGGTGACCTCGACGGGCGTGCGCATAACCGCGACCGTGTAGTCGAGCGCCAGCTTCTCGCTCTCGGTGAACAGGTCGCTCTGCCGGTAACGCGGCACCGCGAGCAGCTCCTCGTCAGAGAAGCCGGAGTTCCGGCAGATCTGGGACCCAAGGTCCACGCAGTACTCACAGCCGATCGTCTGCGAGCCCTTGAGCTCGATCAGGTATCTGATCCGCTCGTCCATGCTCTCGCCCTTGCGCGCCGCTCCCGCGAACTTGCCCATGGCGGTCATCATCTTGGGCCGGTGGGCCCAGATCTGGACAGGCTCGATCCCGCTCCCGCGGGCGGGGTCGCGGCCGGTCATCTTCGTCATGCCCCGGGTCATGAAGCGGTAGACCAGCTTGACCATCGGGCCGGCCTGGTCCTTGGATACGCCGTCAATCCGTGCCATCGCGGCACCCTCCTGTGACGTCGAACGAGTCGGTTGCACTGACATGACCCGCGGCCACCGGCAGATGTGACGACGTGTCCCGCGGGCCTCAGAGGGCGTCTGAGCGCCCGGCGCTGATCCGCGACCATTGGGAGATGGGACGTCCGTCGGCTCGATACGGGTTCTCGGCGCCGGTGCCGGCGCCCCAGTGTCGCGGCCAGCCGGCCGGCGAGTCCTCCCACGTCTCCTGGCGTCCGAGCGCTGTCAGGTCCATGAGCGAGTAGGCATTGCCCATCGCCTCGACGCCGCGGCCGCTGGTCCAGTAGGTCTCGAACACGCGGTCGCCCTCTCGTAGGTAGCAGACGAGGTGGAACATGCCGATCCGGCGGCCCATCAGCAGCGCATCGAGCGACGGCTGGGCCGAGTACCACGGCATCGTCCACTGCATGAAGTCGCGGTAGCGCACGCTCTCTGCGTACGGGCCCTGACAGAGCGCGGCGAACGTGATGTCGCGCGAGTGGAGGTTGTCCAGATCGCCGATCTGCGTGGTGTAGAACGTGCAGCCCTCGCATTGCTCAGCGGCGGGCCGGCCGTCGGCCCACATGAAGTAGTAGGCGATGAGCTGCGATCGGCCCTCGAAGGCGTCGAGCAGCGTGACCTGCCCGTCGGGCCCCGTCAGCGCGACGGTGGAGTCGACCTCCACCATCGGGAGCCGCCGACGGGCGGCGGCGATGGCATCGCCTTGGCGCGTATGCGCCTTCTCTCGAAGCCGCAGGCCGGTGAGCTCGGCCTCGAACGTGGCCCGGTCGACGACGGCCGGCCGGCTGTGGGTATCAGTGCTCATGTGTGCTCCCTTTCTCGTCGGTGGGGCGCCCGACGGCGCCCATGTCCATGCTCGACCCCATCCGCATGCCGGCGTGATGGCCCGCCGGCGGGACCCTCAGCCCCGGCATTGACGCGGGCGCCGCCGCGATCCCCACGCCGAGCACCACGAGCACCGCGGCGACTGCCGGGACGGCGACCGACTGCCGCCCTGCCAGCCGCTCGCCGGCGATCAGGATGGTGAGCACCACCATCCACGTGATGCTCATGATCCCGAGTGCGTAGAGCGCGACCATCAGCGTCCAACAGCAGGCGACGCAGCAGACCCCGTGCCGAGCGCCGGCCCCGACCGCGCCGGAGATGCCGGGACGGGGGAGAGGGCGAGCGGGCGCGGTGCAGCGCGCCAGCCAGCGGCGCTTCACAGGGGTGAACTGGTAGAGCCCGGCCGCGACCACCGCGGCGGCGGCGACATAGCGCCCCGCCGAGCTCCAACCCAGGGCGCTGACGTCAAGCGCGCGCACCGCCTGCACGCAGGCATAGCCGGCCAGACCGGCGAGCAGCCACACCGCGCAGTAGGCGGTGACGAAGCCGACGGCGGTCGCCACGGCGGCGCGGCGCTGCCCCCGCACGACCCGCACGACGGCCGGCGCCGAGCCGGGCAGCATCATCGCCGCCGTCATCACCAGCCAGGTGACGGCGAACCATCCCAGGGCGCCTGGGTCTCCGCCCGGGGTGGGTGGGGTCATAGTCATGCCGGCCATGCGATGGACCAGCACGACCCAGCCGGCGGCGGCAGCGCCGAGAACGCAGGCGGCCACTGCCGCAGGAAACAGGCGGGACTCGGCGTGCGGGCTGATGGCGTGCGCGGTCATGGCTTCACCCTCACGCGGCGGCGAACTCGTCGTGGCGCCGCATCCACGTCGGGTAGGCCGGCTCGCCCTCGTCCCGGCCGCGCGGCGTCCGGTCGAGGATCCCGTAGTAGGTCATGACCACCTCGAGACCGCGGTTGGTGGTGGCGTAGGTGAGATAGACCTCGCCGTCCTGGAGCGCGAAGACGCTCAGGCCTGGGCGCTGCGCCATGTAGCCGGCCGGGTCAGTTCCGCAATCCGACGCGTTCTGCGCGACGATCGGCGGCGCGCCGGGGACCCATGCGCTGGCCTGCTCGCGGGTGACCGAATGCTCGAAGTCGGAGTTGAAGTCGCTCTCATAGCTGGAGCCCCAGTTGAAGTTCCAGCCCAGCCGCTCCTTTTCGGCCACCAGCTTCTCCACGGGCGCCTGGGAGACGCACATCATCGTCACGTCACGCGCCTTGAGCTGCTCCAGCACTCCGTTGAAGCTGTCGGCGATCGACGAGCACACCGGGCACCCGTGGTCGTAGTCGGGGCCGAACATGAAGTGGTAGATGACCAGTTGGGAGCGGCCGTCGAACAGCTCGGCCAGGGTCTTGGGCCCGTCGGCGGTCTGCAGGGCGTAGTCCTTATCGACGCGCAGCCAGGGCAGCTCGCGCCGCGCGCGGGCCAGTTCGTCGGCGAGGTGGGTGTGCTCCTTCTCACGCACGAGCAGCTGCTGGCGGGCGGCCAGCCACTCCTCGCGGGTCACGATCTGCGGTGTGCTCATGGTGTCTCTCCTGTCTGTCTTGCGGGGTGTCATTGGCTGTCGATCCGGAACGTGTCGCCGGTCTCCAGCAGGGTCTTGAGCCGCGAGAGGACTCTCGGCCAGCCGTTGCTGACGAGCCCGGCCGCGGTGCTCTGCGCCGGGAAGCCGTCGTGCACGACGGTCAGCTTCACGGCGCTGCCCGCCGGCTCGAGCTCGAAGGTCACCTTGGATCGGGGCTCGCCTGCGGCCGCCGCGAACACGTCCTCGCTCACCCCCGCCGCCCGCGCCAGCTCGGGGGTGAAGGTGTGCCACGTGTAGGACAGGCGCCGAGGCGGGTCGGCTTCGAGCACGACCTGCTCGGGGTTGGCGATCCGCACGCCGAGCAGGTTCCAGACCATCTCCGAGCCCGGCGCCCAGTCGGTCTCGAACGCGGCGTTCCAGTATCGCTGGGTGAAGGCTGAGCTGGTCAGCGCTTCCCACAGGCGCTCGGGGGTGGTTTGGATGTAGGTCGTGTAGACGAACGAGGGTTTCTCCATCGAGGGGTTCTCCAGTGCTTGTTTGAGGTCCGCCAGCGCGTCGACCCGAGGCTGCTCATAGCGGTTGATCCACCGCTCCGAGATGTCGGTGATCGGTGCGGCGTTGAGGTAGTGCAACTTCTCGCGGCCGCGCCACACCGTGGTCACGAGGTTGGCCTCCTCGAGCACGGCCAGGTGCTTGCTGACCGACTGCCGCGCCATCTCCATGTCCGCGCACAGCTCGCGCAGCGTCTGCCCGTTGCGGGCGTTCAGGCTGTCCAGCAGCCTCCGCCGGCCCGGGTCGGCGAGCGCCCTGAAGACGCCGTCCATCTCGTGTCTGTCGTAATAGGCAGCCATGTGGCTGCATGATTATAGGCAGCCGTCAGGCTGCATGTCAATCCGGCGCTCGTCGTCGGTCGAGGTCGACCCGGTGCTCCCATCAGGCCCGCCGCCGGGCTCTGGTAGCGTCGCCGGTCCCGGCCCCGATGTACGAGGAAGGAGCGGATGGACAACCCAGCGGCGACACAGGCCCGAGACGTCCACCGCTACCGCGTGTGCCCGCTCAGCGACATTCCTCAGCCCGGCGGTGTGATGGTGGACCTCGGCGACCGCGAGATCGGCGTGTTCCGCCACGAGGAGCAGCTTTACGCCTATGACAACCGCTGCATCCATCAGGGTGGGCCGGTGTGCTCGGGCGAGCTCGTCGGCGCGACCAGGCGGGAGCTGGGAGCCGGCGGAGAGGTGGTCGGCGAGGTCCTCGACGCGCACGAGATGCGCCTGGTCTGCCCGTGGCACGGCTGGGAGTACGACCTGGCTACGGGTGAGGCGGCCCATGATCGGCGGCGCCGGCTGCGGCGCTTCCCGGTGACCGTCGAGGACGGGTTTGTCTACGTCGAGGCCTGACCCTGACGACCGGCGGGCGCCGTCCGCCGAGGCCGACGCCGCGGTCCAGCGCGCGCTTGCCGACGCTGTGGCCGCGTACGGAGCGCGCGTGCGCGAGTACGGCGAGATCCCGCCGTTCCCCGGCGACCGTCCGGTGACCAGCACCGATGTGGCGATCACCACCGCCGCCATGCTCAAGGCGTCAGAGATCTACTCGTTCGAGATTGCCGCCATGTTCGATGTCTAGGGACCGCGGGACATGAGTACCGACACCGTCCGCGACGCACGTCTGCTGCCCGACCGCCAGCAGGACCACTATCTGGTGAACGCCGAGCGCGAGGCTCGCCGCCGCGGGCTGTTCGACATACCGATCGTCGACTGCGACAGCCACTGCTATGAGACCGCGTGCCTGCCGGAGATCGTGGCCTACATCACGAGCCCCAACATCCGCCGCTCGTTCATGTTCAACTCGCCGCTCGTCGTGGAGCCGGGGCTGATCTCGGGCAACCTGGGCGACCGGACGGCCGGCGGGCGCATCCGAGCCGGCGGCGCGATGGCGGGTGAGGCCGACGTGTACCCGCTCGACGCCGATGGCGGCGCCATGCACCCCGTTGCCGCGACGTCCCTGCGCTCGATGGATGCGCTGGGCATCGACTACTCGATCGTGTTCCCGACGCCGATGCTCAACCTGGGGCAGAACCCGGATCTGGCCGTGCGCGACGAGCTGACGTGGGCGTTCAACCGGTGGCTGGTGGAGGACGTCATCCCGTCGGATGACCGGCTCCTGGCCATGCCGCTTCTGCCCATCCATGACCCCGATCAGTCGCTGCGCAACATCGAGGCGTTCACGGGTCGTCCCGGCGTGGTCGGCTTCATGATCACCTGTCTCCACAACGAGCCGTTGCACCGCAACCCGTACATGAGGGTGTTCGATGCGCTCAACGAGCGCGGGCTGCCCGTGGCGTTTCACTCAGCGCCGAACTGGCGTGAGAAGCCGTTCGCCGTCCTGGACAGCTTCCTCGGCGTCCACGCGCTCGGCTTCCCGTTCTACGCGATGGTGCACCTCACCAACGTCGTGCTGTCGGGCATGCCCGAGCGGTTCCCGAACATCCGCTGGATCTTCATGGAGGCCGGGCAGGCGTGGGTGCCGTTCACGATCGCGCGGCTGGACAACGAGTACAAGCAGCGCTCCTCGGAGGCGCCGCTGCTCACGCGGCTGCCCAGCGAGTACATCCGCGAGTTCTTCTTCACCACCCAGCCGTTCGAGAGCCACGAGCGGACCAGCGACACCCGCGCGATGTTCGAGATGATGAACGGGGGCCAGACGCTGCTCTACGCGTCCGACTATCCCCACCAGGACTTCGACACCCCGGCGGCGATCTGGGACCAGCCCGGGTTCAGCGAGGAGGAGCGGCGGGCGATCCTGGGGGGCAACGCGCTCGCGCTCTTCGACCTCCCGGCTCGCACGAGAACACCGGGGCGATGAGCCGGGGCGCCGGGCCCGCCACCGAGCCGCTTCACTGGTGGACGGCGCGGGACCTGGCCGGCGCGATCCGCCGCCGGAAGCTGTCGGCGCGCGAGGTGGTCGCCTGGCACCTGGACCGGATCGCGCAGGTCAATCCACGCCTCAACGCGATCGTCAGCTTGGCGCCCGAGGCGGCCCTGGACGAGGCCGAGGCCGCGGACCGTCGTGCTGCGTCGGGCGAACCGCTGGGGCCTCTGCACGGCCTGCCAATCGCGATCAAGGATCTGGAGGACACGGCCGGGATTCGCACCACGTATGGATCCGTTGCCTTTGCCGAGCACGTCCCGGTGGCCGACAGCCTCTTGGTGGCGCGTCTGCGAGCGGCTGGGGCGATCGTGGTGGGCAAGACCAACACGCCGGAGTTCGGGGTCGGCTCGCACACCTTCAACCAGGTGTTCGGGGCCACGCGCAACCCGTGGGCGCTGGATCGCTCCCCCGGCGGGAGCAGCGGCGGAGCTGGTGCGGCACTCGCCGCCGGCCTTCTGCCCATCGCCGACGGCTCTGACCACGGCGGCAGCATCCGCAACCCGGCCTCATTCAACAACGTGGTCGGGCTCCGGCCGACGCCCGGGCTGGTGCCCGACAGCGGCGCCGGCGATGTCTGGGACACCGCCTCCGTGGTCGGGCCGATGGCGCGGACCGTCGGCGATCTGGCGCTGATGCTCACCGCGATCTGCGCACCGGACCCGCACAGCCCGCTTTCGTACGGGGATCCCGCCGCGTTCGCCGGCGAGTTGAGCCGCGACCTGACCGGGCTGCGCGTCGCCTGGTGCCCCGACGTCGGGGGGCTGCCGATCGAGCCCGACGTGCTGGCCGTGCTCGGCGAGGCCCGCGGGCGGCTCGCCGCGCTCGGATGCCACGTCGAGGACGTCGAACCGGACCTCGGCCGCGCCGATGAGGCCTTCGAGACGCTGCGCGCGCTGGCCTTCGCGCGCGCGTTCGGCCCGAGCCTCGGTGCGCTGCGGGGGATCGCCAAGGACACGCTGATCTGGAACGTCGAGCAGGGCCTGGCGCTGGACGGGGCGGCCATCGCCGGCGCGATGGTGGCCAGGTCCGAGGTGTTCACCACGGTCGCCTCCCTGCTGCAGCGCTTCGACGTGCTCGCCGCGCCCTCGGCCCAGGTCGTCCCGTTCCCCATCGAACAGGAATACCCCGAGGAGATCGCCGGGGTCGCCATGCCGCACTATCTGGGGTGGATGCGGGCGTGCTCGCGTATCACCGTGTCCGCGCACCCGGTGGCGGCCGTTCCCGCGGGCTTCACCGCGGACGGCCTGCCGGTGGGACTTCAGCTCGTCGGCCGCTATCGCGGCGACCGTCGTCTGCTCGAGCACGCCGCGGCCTGGGAGGCCGCGAGCGGGCTGACGCAGCGCCATCCGCACGTGGATTGACTGCCACCCGGCGCGGACAGGCGTTGAGTCTCGGCCCGGGAGGTCAAGCCCCGGACCCGATCCCCGAAATCCGAAGGGTGACTCAGATCCGCACCCGACTCCCGGTTGGCGTCGTCGTCCTGCTTGCTGCGCTGATCCCGACGCTGCTCCTCGCCCTCTCCGGTACGCAGATGTTCATGGTCGCCCCCGGGCTGCACATCGCCGTGCGCGGCCGAGCTCGACCTCGCCGTGCGGATCCTCACCGTCGCCGACGTGTACGACGCGCTCACCGCCGACCGCGTCTACCGTGAGGCCTGGCCCGCAGAGCGCGCTCTGGCGCTGCTCGATGGCGAGGCTGGTCGCGCCTTCGATCCCGAGTGCGTCGGCGCCCTGCGTGAGATCATGACGATCGAGCAGCCGGCCGTTGGCCGCACCGTGTCCCGCGCGCTCCTCGCCGCCGCGGCGACTTGACAACGGCGGTGCGGACGCCCTAGGTTGGGCGCGATTGGGTTGGGGCACTCACGTCCGTTGGGACTGAGTGGTTGAGCGACCGCTTCGGGGGGTGGTCATGCCGTCACTGAGTGGCAACACGGCGATCGATGTGGCGATCGGCCTCGCCTTCGTCTACCTGCTCTTCAGCGTGCTGTGCTCGGCGGTCCAGGAGGCGATTGCCGGTGTGCTCGACTGGCGGTCGGCGACGCTCGAGGCGGGGCTGCGCAACCTCCTTGAGGATGACGGTCAGAAGTCCGGGGGCGCTCCTGTCCGAGCCGCGGACGTCGCCCCGTTGCCGCCCGACGAGCCGCAGGCGAAGGCCGACCCCCCGCCCACGTTGACCGACCAGGTCCTCGGCAACGGGCTCATGCGCATGATGTACCAGCCCAGCAAGCTGCTGTTCCGGAAGGGGAGGCGAGGGCCGTCGTACATCCCGTCACGGACGTTTTCCGCTGCCCTGCTCAACGTCATCGCGCCCCCACAGCCACACGAGCAGATGGCGGACATCCGGAACGCGATCGCGGGCTCTGACCTGATCCCAGCCGGCACGAAGACCGTGCTCGTGTCGTTTGCCAGCGATGCGGTCAAGGACCGTGACCAGCTCCGCGAGGAGATCGAGCATTGGTTCGACAGCGCGATGGACCGCGTGTCCGGGTGGTACAAGCGCCGGACCCAGGTGGTGATCTGCGTCCTGTCGTTTGTGGTCGCCGTCGGGCTCAACGTGAACACGGTGAGCATCGCCGATCGCCTCGTCAACGACGAGGGGCTGCGCGCCGCCCTGGTTCAGTCCGCCACGAACACGGCGGCCAAGCCGGGGGAGACCATCTCGAAGGCCGCGGGTCAGATCCAGAGCCTCGGCCTGCCGATCGGCTGGAACAAGAAGCCGGGCGATCCGGCCCGGGTGAGCTTCTCCAAGCACTGGGGGCGTGCCATCGGCGGCTGGCTGATCACCTTCCTGGCGCTGTCGCTCGGTGCGCCGTTCTGGTTCGACGCGCTGGGCAAGATCGCGGGCCTGCGGGCGACCGGGCCGCCCGCGAAGCCGCGCGAGCAGCTGACGGCGTCGGGGTGCCCGGGGGGCAGCCGGCGCCGAGCGTCCGCGGGGGACGCCGGGGGCCACGAGCGGGCGCGGGGAAGATAGGCTCGCGCGGCCAACCACCACAGGAGCAGCCAGCGTGAGTCCTTCTGACCTATTTGACGTGTCCGGCTTTGGCGTGATCGTGACCGGCGGAGCCAGCGGCCTCGGCCTTGCCTACGGGGAGGCGCTTGCGTCACACGGGGCGCGGGTCACGCTGATCGACCTCGATGAGGCCGCGCTCGAGCAGCACGTCTCGCGCCTGGCGGGGGAGGGGCTCGACGTGCGGGGAGCGGTCGCCGACGTGACCGATCACGCGTCGCTGGACCGCGCCATCGATGGGGCCGCCGAGGCCTACGGCCGCCTCGACGTCGCCTTCGCCAATGCGGGCATCGATCCCGGCGTCGGGTTCGTCGGCGCGTGGGCCGGCGGCCAGCGGCCCCGCGTGGATGAGGGCGCGCTCGAGCTCTACACCGACGAGCGGTGGAACCGTGTCATCGACATCAACCTCAACGGGATCTTCGCCACCGCGAGGGCCGCGGCGCGGCACATGCGCCCGCGGCGGTTCGGGCGGATCATCGTCACCACCTCCCTGGCGGCGACGAAGGTGGAGCCGGCGATCGGCGCCGCCTACATGACCGCAAAGGCGGGCGCCCGGCACCTCATGCACACGATCGCCCTCGAGCTCGCCGCCTACGGCATCACGGCCAACGCGATCGCGCCCGGGTTCTTCATTACCAACATCGGCGGGGGCCACGCCCACAACCCGGACGTGCAGGCGGCCATCGCCAAGGACATCCCCATGCATCGCGTCGGGCAGCCCGACGACATCAAGGGCCTCGCGCTGTTCCTGTCCGCGCCGGCGTCGGAGTACATCACCGGCCAGGAGATCGTGATCGACGGGGGCTGGGGCCTGGGTGTGGCCGACTAGCCGGCTACAGGAAGGGAACACCGGGATCGTCCCGGTGATCGTGTCCCTGGCGGTGACCGGGCTGGTCGTCGCCGTGGTGCTGAGCGCCGGACTCATCCACGGCGCCTCGCACTCCACCCCTGCGCAGCACGGACACGGCACGGTCAAGCCCGTGCCGACCACCCCTGTAGAGCCGAAGGTGACGGCATCGCCGGCGTGTCGCCCTCGCGGCCCGCACGGCGGTCTGCCGCCGCTGTCGATGAGCGACTCCGCACCGAGCAAGCAACTGAGCTCCATCCTCAGCATGGCCCGCGAGCCGGCACCCAGCGACGGCACCGCGGCCGTCCGCGGCTTTGACCGCTACCCCCTGGACGTGCTGACGGTGTTCCGGCGGTTCATCCGCGTCGTCAACGGTGAGCGAGGCGAGCGGGTCGCGTTCTTCCCGGCCGTCTTCTGTCAGCAGACCGATCTCGGCACCGCGTTCCCACCCACGCGCATCCGGATCACGGCGGAGCAGGGGATCATCATGCTTCCCCTGGACCAGTCCCCGAAGACCACCGCGGTCACCGTGTCGACCGCGTCGCTGATCCGCAGTGGCTTCGCGCTGCCCGGCCTGGATTCGACCAACCGGCAATGGATCCAGGCGGTCATCGTGCCCGACGGCGTCGCCAAGGTCGTCATGCACTTCACGCCGCCGTTCCTGCACCACTACAGCGCGACGGCACCGATCCACGACAACGTCGGCATCGTTGTCCGGCGCCCGGACTACACCCCGACGAGCGTCTCCTGGTACGCCGCCGACGGCCACCTGATCCGGACGTTCGTGGACAAGCACGATCTGCGCCTCGATAAGTGCCTGGCGGCCCACCGCAAGAACTGCCTCACCTGACCGCGCCTCCCTGAGGGGGAAACCGCACGATGTCCGAGCAGACATGGCGCGGCTGCTCGGGCAGCGCGAACGGATGGGCCATCTCGACAAAGCCGGCCACGAGGTCCGCGGTGCCGCCGAACGCGGGCACGTGTTCGTCTATCTCGCGCACCGCGAAGGTGTGGGCGTCGATGGCGTCGGTCTCCCGATAGGAGGATGCGACTCCGTGCAGTGAGATCACATCAGGGGTCCGCGCCGTGATGCTCAGCTTCTCACCGGTGTAGCTGAACGCCGGCGTCTCGATGATTCCCGCGCCCTCGGCGTCCCAGCACCCGGCCTTGCCCGACCGTATCCAGTCCCCGGCCTCGGTGACGAGCTCTGCCGAGGTAGCCGCGCCCGGGGCGACGGTCGTCTCCAGCGACTGCACGATCAGCCCCTGACGGAGGTTCTCCTCGATCGTCACGGTCGCCCGGTGGCAGTTGCGCGCGGGGCGTGTGACGGCGGGGCCCAGCACCGGGGTCCCTGAGGCCGGACATTCCCACTGGTCGCCGGTTTGATGCCACTGCACCGCCGTCACGTGCCGTATGTGCGCCAGGACCTGCTGCGCGACGCGCACTGCCGCCGGCGATCCTTGGAGGCTGCCGGCCCCCGCGGCGACGGCTGCGCCGGCACCGATGGCGACGGCGACGGCGATTCCCAGCGCCGATGCCCGGCGCACGCGATGACTCCCCATTGAGAGCAGGCTAACGGCGCGGCGACCGCCGGATCTTTGCGGCCGGCAGCCGCCCGCGGCGCGGCTCGGGCTGACCCGACCGCCTTCGCGGCCATCGCCGACCTCGAGGCTCTGATCGCCTGAGGTCCGGCGCTTACTGGGACGGGTCGAAGGTGACCCTCAGCGAGTCGGGGAATGGGCCGTCCCAGACCAGGCGTCCGGCGGACCCGGGCGCTCGGCGGAGGTTGGACTGCTTGAGCAGCCCCTTGATCATCCCGGGGATCTGCGCCTCATAGCTGATGAAGCGGCCGTAGCACGAGTGCAGGCCGTACCCGAAGTGCAGGTAACGGGAGGCGGGGCGGTCCGTGCGGATCTCCGACGGCCGGGAGAAGGTGCGGCGGTCGAACATCGCGGACTGGGTGGCGGCGAACACTCGCGTGCCCGAGGGGATCAGATGGTTGTTGTTGGGCCCGATCCTCCAGACTCCGTCTGAGAGCCGGAACTGTCCGGGCGATTGTGGCGCGATCCGCATGGCCTCCGAGATGTAGCGCCAGAGCAGGTCGTCGTCGTCCGCCTTTGCCGCCTCGTGGGCGCCGGCCAGCAGCCCCTGGCGATCGAGCATCACGTTGACGGCCAGCGCCGCCGCCTTCGATGTCAATGGCAGCATGCCGATGATCAGCCCCATGATGTAGGTCCGGATCCACGTGTCATCGATCGCGAACCGCCCATCGGCCTTCAGCTTCACCATGCGGCCGAGGACGTCCGCCGGCGGGGCCCCGGCGCCGGCGGGGGCGGCCGTCCGGGCCGCGATCAGGCGGTCGACGTGGCTGCGCATCTCGGCCGAAGAGGCCATCGCCGGGCCCGTGATCGCCGGGTCGTTGCGGACGTTGTAGAAGAGCTCGCGGAACTGAGTGCGGCCCCACTGGATCAGTTGCTGCTCGGTGGGCCCGGGCGCCCCGAGGTAGCGGTCGGTGACTCGTGCCGGCACCGTGTCGCTCAGGTCGCGCACGACGTCGAGCTCGCCGTACGGAGAGAACCTGGCGAAGATCTCGCTGACGATGTCGGCGACGATCTGCCTGATCCGCGGCATGTCGGCCTGCGCCACCACCAGCCGCAGGACCGAGATGTCGTGCTCGTACTCCGGGCCCTGGGGGAGCCCCAGGATGAACCGCCCGGCGATCGCCTCCATCTTGGGGGAGTACAGGCCGATCGTGAAATCAGGGTCGCGGCTGAGAACCTCGACGACATCGGCGTACCTGGTGACGATCGCGACGTCGCCCACCCGCACAAAGGGGGCGACGCAGCGCAGCAGTCCCAGCGCTCGCCGCGACAGCTGCGGGTGCGACAGGACGAAGTTCTCCCCGGCGCGCAGGACGCGGCCCGCGCTGCCCCCGGTGTCGGTGCCGTTGGTCGCCACGCTCATCACCTTGGTGTCCACGACAGCTGGGTCAGCGCCGCCACCGGCTGCCCTGGCTCGCCCGGGGTGTTGCGGTCGAGCAGGTCCTGGAGACGGCTCGTCGCGTTGATCGCCTCCCAGCCCGCTCGTGAGAACGTGGCCTGCTCGAAGATGCCGTCGGCCAGCAGCGGGTTGGTCAACGCCTGCGAGAAGGCATCCACGCCGACCATCGTTCCCATCAGGGTGGGGAGCGCCGCGTTGGTCCGGACGTCCTCGGCAAACAGGCCGACGTAGAGCTCGATGTCATCGACGCTGCGGTAGCAGCGCCCCAGTGCCGCCCTCACGGCCGGGTTCGACGAGACATCCTCGAAGGAGCTCATCCGCGGGTAGCCGCACGCCTGCCGGTAGTCGTTGTAGCTCGCCAGCGCCGCGTCCCGGCCCATCTCGAGGGTCTTGCGCTCGATGTAGAGGAGAAAGGCGGGGGTGTTGAGCAGCCCCACATCGCTGCTCGGCTGGCGAGAGGCCTCGTCGAACAGCGCGCCCAGCGGGTTGGACACGACGACGTTGTTGTTCCAGAGCATGCTCCCCATGTCCCATGCCTGCCCACCGACCCACACCCGCGTCGGCACCAGCGAGTGCCAGCGGTAGAGCATGTTGAACTCGATCGACATCCAGTTCTGGCGGTACCACCTCTCCCGGGTGCCGAAGCCCGGGTCGACGAACAGCTGGAACCAATAGGGCGTGATGTGGTTGATGTAGTCCTGGATCACGATCTTGAGGAGCAGCACGATCATCGTGTCTCGTGCGGTCTGGAAGATCCGCTCGTCATCCCACGCGCGGTGCTCGGCCGCGATCGCGTCGGCGAGGCGATTGTGCTCTCGCAGGAAGAGCGTGCTGATCATCGAGAAGCCGTAGTGGATGTTGCCGCGCGGGATGCCCAGTGCGAACAGCTTGCGCTCGCCGAGGTCAGGCAGATCCGCCACCCCCTGTGCCTTGCGGTCGCCGTTTGGCAGCGTGACCGGCAGGCCGGCGAACTCCTGTTTCGGATTCCCGTCGGCATCGAGGTAGTACGGCGGATACTCCGATCCGTCGATGATCTGACTCTTCAACCGCCCACCCGTCCGGGTGCGCAGGATCAGCGTCAGGTCCTCGGTCTGGCCGTACAGTTGACTGAGATCGATGTCATGGGTGGAGGTGTTCTTCAGTGGGTTGGCGGGATCAGTGCGCAGGAACCCGTCCGTGAACCATTGCGCGAAGTGAGGGAACAGCAACGTCGACTTGTCAGACCAGCGCTCCTGCGGCTCCGGACGCAGGAACGCAGCCTCGGCTTGATCGAGCGGGGGTAGGCGGAGCTGCAACGCCGGGTCGGGCGGCAGGTGACGATCGCTGAACGTCCGGTTGGTCAGCGACGGCCAGGAGGTGTACGCCGACATCGTGCTCAGCCTGTCCGGCCGGGTCCTCATCTTGTAGACCATCTGGTCGATGATCAGGCCGTTGACCCTCGACCGCAGGAACGGTGTGCGCTGTAGGAGCCGCCACAGCGGGGCCAGGTGGGTGGCGGCCCACAGCTGGATGCCGTTGCTCAGCCCGTCGGTACGTACGAACGTCGGAATCAGCATGTGTCACCACGAGGTGCGTGTGCCCTGTCCGCACACATGTGAGCCCCTGCCCCCCTTTGGATCTTGAGCCACTCTACGCCCGCCGGAGCGGCCAGTCAACCACCGACTATCGGCCGAAAAGATGTGTGTAGTCTGACCCGTCGGCGGTGTGGCAAGTCACTGTCCAGCAGTGAGGTGACACAGAGGTAGCAGCCGGTCGGCCGTCTGCATCGGGTGACGCGCTCAGGCGGTGACGACGAGCGGAGCGCCAGAGCGTAAGGCAGCGTCTCACCCGTGGTCGGCGCGGGGTCGGTAGCGTGTCGGCGACGCATGGTGAGCGAGGTCGCCATCCGAGGCGAGATGATCCGGCTGGGCCAGCTGCTCAAGGTCGCGGGGCTGATCGACAGCGGTGCGGAGGTCAAGGCGTTCCTGAGCGAGCAGGCCGTCCTGGTCAACGGCGAGCGCGAGGACCGCCGCGGCCGCCAGCTGCACCCGGGCGACGTCGTCACCGTCGCCGACCAGGAGCTCCGCGTCACGGGGGGATGAGGGCTGGACACACGCCGTCGCACTGGTCAGAATCGCGCGCGGGAACAACCTCGGGGGAAGGCGACATGAGCAGACCGAACAAGAATCTGGTCCTGGCGGCGATGGTGTTCGCGGTCGCGATGACGTTCATCGACCAGACGATCGTCGCCATCGCCATCCCGAACATCGAGAAGGAGCTCTCGCTCTCGGAGACCGCGTCGCAGTGGGTCATCAACGGATACCTGCTGGCGCTGTCGGCGCTGTTCGCCTTCGGCGGCAAGCTCGGCGACGTGCTGGGCCGGCGGCGGATGGTGGTCCTCGGGGTGATCGGGTTCGCGGTCGCCTCGGCGGCGTGCGGCTTTACCCCCAAGGGGAGCATCGCCGCGACGTGGATCATCGGGTTCCGGGTGCTCCAGGGCGCGGCCGCGGCGGTCATGTTTCCCGCGGCCGTGGCCATCGTGGTCGCCTCGTTCCCGTTGCGGGAACGTGGCAAGGCGATGGCGATCTTCTTCGGTATCTCCGGGGGGCTGACCGCCATCGGCCCGATCGCAGGCGGCTATCTGACCCAGTGGACGTGGCGAGCGATCTTCTGGATCAACATCCCGGTCGCGCTCATCGCGCTCTATCTCATCTGGCGCTCGCATCCCGACGACGAGCGCCACCCGACCAAGCTGGACTACCGGGGCACCGTGCTCATCATCGGGGCGATGGGCCTCATCGTGCTCGGGCTCCAGCAGTCCTCGAGCTGGGGATGGAGCAGCGTCAGCACCTGGGCCTGCATCGTCGTTGGCGCCCTGCTCTTGATCGCTTTCATCAGAGAGGAGCTGAGCAACGCCGAGCCGCTTCTGCGGCTGCAGATCTTCGGCGACCGAGCCTTCGCCGTCGACACGGCGGCGCTGGGCCTCATGTCAGCGGTGTTCGTCCCGTTCTTCTTCTTCGCGAGCGTGTACTCCCAGGTGTCGCTGGGCGAGAAAGCGTCCAACGCCGGCATCTACATCCTGTGGTTCTTCATAGGCTTCGTCGTCGCGGCCCAGATCGGCGGGCGCATCTTGGATCGTCGCGGGGCCCGCCCCGCCGTCGTGGGCGGGAGCGTTCTCAGCGCTGTCGGCTTCTATCTGCTGGCCCAGAAGCTCACGGACCTGTCGCTAGGGGCGCAGCGGCCGTACATCATCATGGCCGGCGCCGGGATGGGCCTCATGCTGGGCACCGCCAGCACCGATGCGGTGAACCGGGCGCCCGCCACCAGCTACAGCGAAGTCACGGGCATCACTCAGACCTCCCGCAACTTCGGCGCCACGCTCGGCCTGGCGATCATGGGCACCATCCTCATCAGCCGCAACGTGACCAACGTCACTGGTGCGCTGACCAAGGCCGGGGTCCCCGGCAGCGTCGCCCACAAGGTGGCGAGCTCGTTCAGCACCTCGTCAGGTGGCGGCGGCGGGAGCCGCCAGCCGCACGCGATCGTCCACGACGTCCAGCTCGCCTTCGCCCACTCGACCCAGACGGTCTTCTACATCATGGCCGGCATCATGGCGGCCACGTTCATCGTCACCCTGCGGTGGATGCCGCGGGGGCGGGTCGCCGCCGCCGAGGAGGAGCGGGAGGCCACCGTGGACCCTGGCTTGTACGAGGCCCACTGAGCGAGGCCGAGGCGACCCGCCTCCCAGGCGCCTAGGTGAGGCCGAGCCGCCCGGCTTCGGCGACCGCCTCGCCGCGCGAGCGCGCTCCGAGCTTCCCGAGGATCGCCGACACGTGGTGGTCGACCGTCTTGGGCGATACGACCAGCCGCTCTGCGATCTCGGCGTTGCGCAGGCCCTCCGCCAGCAGCGGCAGCACCTGGAGTTGCCGGGCCGTCAGGCCGGCTGGGTTCTCCCGCGTCTGGGGTCGGGGACCGCGAGGCAGGCCGCGCTCGCCCAGCTCGCGGAGCCGGCGCGCCGCGATCGCCGCCGCGGGGCGGGACCCGAGCTGCTGGAGAGCGTCGAGGGCCAAACGCAGCGCGCCGGCGTCATCCGAATCGGTGAGGGCCAGCGCCGCGTCGTACGGGCAGTCCTGGCCGCGCCACGTGTCCGCGGCCCGCTGCCAGTCGCCGCTCAGCTGCACGCGGTGGAGCTCCTCGACGCCGTCGGGAGCCTCAGATACGTCCCCGGCGCGCCGGCGCCAGAGGGTCAGCTCGCCCATCACATTCGGTTCGCGCAGCCGGACGGCCAGGTCGAACGCCTGCTGGGTCTCAGCGGCGATCGCATCAGACCGTCCTTCGAGCCACGCCGCCTCGGCTCGCGCGGCGGCGGTGGCGGCGACGAACTGCAGGTCCCCAACCTCCTCGGAGATCGCGCGGGCCTCGTCGAGCAGCGGCCAGTGCTGCGGGTCGCCACGCCGGGCGCGGACGAGCGCCAGGACCAGCAGCGCGTCGTGGCGCGGACCCACGACCGAATCCGGCGGTGCGTTGAGGATCGAAGTTGCCAACTCGGCCGCCTCATCCCAGTGGCCTTGCGTCAGCCGGGCCCGGGCCTTGGCGGCGACGAGACATTTCAGCCATGCCTCGAGCCCGTGCTCCCGGCAGTACTCGATGCCCGGGCCGAGGTAGTCCTCGACCGCCGCCCATTCGCGCAGCCAGCTCAGCATCCCGACAAGGTTGATGTACGCGCGACCAACGTCCGGTCCCAGTCCGGCCTGCCGGGCCAGCGCCAGGCTGCGCTCGAGCTTGAGCCGACCGGCGACGTCCCCTCGGGAGAGCTCGTTGGTGCCGACGTTGTTGAGCGCGTTGACGAGCGCCTCGGTATCGCCGACACGGTCGGCCAGCTCGATGGCGCGCTCGCCCCACAGGACCGTGTCCTCCGTCTCGTTGGCGAGCATGCAGGCGTGTGACAGCGCGCTGTAGGCACGGGCCAGCTCAGGGCTCGGCTGGAGTTGCTCGAGCAGCTCGATGGCCTCGACGGCCGCCGTCTTGGCCTCGGCGGTGCGGCCCATGCACGTGAGCAACCGCGAGCGCAGCCGCAGGGCGCCCGCTTGGCGAAGCGGATCGCCCAGCGCTCGGTGAATGCGCAGCGCCTCGGCGAGCGCCTCCACCGCCTCCTCGCGCATGTCGGTCAGATAGCCGGCATCGCCGAAGCGCTCGAGCAGATCGGCGCGCTGCTCCGGCGGAAGGCCCTGGGCGAAGCGCAGCGCCCGCCCGTACTGGTCCTGGGCCTCGCGCGGCGAGCCGACCGCGGCGGCATGCTCGGCTGCCGCGGGCGCGTAACGCAGGACGGCCGGCGCGTCGGCCGCGGCTTCGGCGTGATGGGCGAGCCGCGCCAGGTCGGGCGCCCCCACCCCTGGTTGGGCGAGAGCGGTAAGCGCACGGCGGTGCAGCGCGACCGCCAGGTCCGGGGCGAGCGACTCCTCGATCGCCAGCCGTGCCAGCTCGTGGCGAAAGGCGATGCCACCCCCCTCGGCGCGAAGCATGCCCGAGCTCAGGCACTCTTCGATGGCGTCGAGCGCGCCGCTCAGCAGCGCCTCCAGCAGCCAGACCTCCGCTCGTTGCGGAACGATGGCGACGGCGTCGAGCGTCGCGCGGGCGGGAGCGCTCAGCCGCGCCGCCCGGGCCAGCACCGCGTCGCGCACCGTACCCGGCACCCCGTCGGTGTCCGCGGCGAGGGCCTCGGTGACGAAGAACGGGTTGCCGCCGGTGCGGTCATGGAGAAGATCGGGGTCGACCGTCGCGCCCTGGGCCAGGGCGGCGACCGAGGCCCGGGACAGGCCGCGAAGCTCGACGCGCCGCACCCGGTCGCGGCCGGCCAGCTCGCCCAGCACGATGCGCAGGGGGTGCGAGCGGTACACCTGCTCGTCGCGATAGGTGACGACGAGCAGGACCGGCAACGCCCGCACGCGCTGGCTGACGAGCCGCACGACGTCGAGCGTCGCCTCGTCGGCCCAGTGCAGGTCCTCGAGGATGAGCACTGTCGGCGCCGGAGCCTCCAGCTCGTTCATGAGGGCGGCGGCGACGTCGTGGGGCCTGGCGCCGCGATCCAGCTCGGCTCGGAGCTCCCCGCCGACGGAGCGGGCGATGTCCAGCAGCGGACCCAGCGGCCGCGGCGTGAAGAGCGGGTCGCAGGCGGCCCACAGGACCCGAACGCCGCGGTTCAGCGACCGGCAGAAGCCGTGCAGGAGCGCGGTCTTGCCGATCCCGGCCTCGCCGCGCACGAGGACCACCCACCCCTGCGCGGCGCCGACGACCTCGCCGAGGCGGTCGCCGAGCTCGCCCAGCTGTCCCGAACGCTCCAGCAGCTCCGTTGCCTCGAGCCCCGGAGCGTCGCCCACGCTCCACATGCGGCCATGATCCCGGGGCCGGGGCGCCGATGCAACGTCGGAGCCGACCAGCCGCAACGAGGCATGAGCGGCCGGGCCCTCATCGAGCCCGGCCGCCGCCTTCCTGATCGGTGCTGTGCTCACGTCGCCAGCGGGTGTGCGCGGCGGCGATACGCGACGGCGGCCCCGGCGCCGACGCTGATCAGCACCAACAGGCTCCCGGCCCCGATCCCGGCATCGCCCCACTGAAAGCGCGAGGAGGACGTGGCGGCAGGCTGGTCGGTACGGGGCGTGCCGGTGCGATACGGCGGCGCCACGGGTACGCGGGCGCCGATCGCGCCTCCGCTGGTCCGTGCATAGGCGGCAGCGGGCAGGGCCACGGCCGCGATCACGATCACGGCGGCAAGTGCGCGCTTGATGAAGATGAACATGGTTCCTCCTTCGGTCCCTTACCTGAGGTCAGGCGTAGAAAAATGGGTCGAGCACCCTCACCTCGGTGATCTGGTCGACCGGCTGGCCGTTACGCGTGGCCGCCTTGCGGATCGCCTCGGGGGTGGGGCCGTCGTAGACGCAGAACGTCGTGCGCTTGTCGGCGCTGACGTATGAGTGCACCCAGTTGACGCCCTCCTCGCCGTTGCGCTCGACCACTACGCGGCAGATGTCGGCGCCGCCGTTGTCGACGGGGATCTCCAGCTTCTCGGGCCACGTGCGGTGCACCATGTATCGGGGCATTGGCTGTCCTCCTGACGGGGTTGACTTCTGACAGGAGGGCACGCTACGTGCCGTCGCAGGGCGGTACATCGGGAGGACTCCCTATGTTGGGAGCCCTCCCTCCCTATGTTCGCGGGTGTACTCGGCCCCCGCCCGCCGCTACTCGGGGTCGAACTTGAACGAGATCCCCAGGCGAATCCGGTAGTTGAGGATCGATCCGTCCTGGATGGTGAGGTCCTGCCGCACGACTTCCGCCACGCGCAGCTCGCGCACGCTCTTGGCGGCGGTCTCGACCGCGACGCGGGCGGCGGCCTCCCAGGACTCGCTGCTGACCCCCACCACTTCGGTGACGCGGTAGACACTTTCCGCCATGACGTACCTCCCTCGGAGATGGAGCAGGAAACGCGAGTCTTACATGTCTGACGCGGCGTGTGGGACCGGCGCACCGTGGGGGAGCGTCGTCGGGGTTGCCGACGCCGTGGGTCAGCCGTGGCCGCCGGCCCACGGGCCGACGCCGCCGATGCGATCGACCGCGATGTGGGTGATGTAACCCGGAGGCGGGTCGTCCATCGGCGGGAACTTCACGTCGGGCCCGAGATAGATGTGCGCCAGGCGCTGGAGCAGCTCCGGGGCTCCGCCCTCGGTGATGCGAGCCCGCCCATGGATGACCACGTACTCGTCCAGCCCCATCTGGTTGCGCGTCCCGGCCTCGACTGACAGGGCCACCCGCGGGTCGCGGCGCATGTTGCGGATCTTGCGGTGCTCGGGCAGGTGGGCGGCGACGATCTCGTCGCCGTCGAGACCCACCCACACGATCGAGACCTGGGGACGGCCATCGGGCTCGAGCGTGACGAGGTGGGCGAGGCCCGGACCCTCGAGAACGGCACGTACGGAGTCCGGGATGGTGGCCACACCGACAACCTACACCACCCCTGAGGTGGTCCAATAGAGATCACCCGACCCGACACTCCCGGATATAGACTCGTGGTTCCTCGATCTGCGAGCAACAAGGGGGACAGGTGATGCGTGGGGTGACACGCGCGCTGTTGGGCGCAGCGATGGCGGTGACGATCGGCGTGGCTGTGCCGGCTACGAGCGTGGCGGCGGTGAAGTTCACGCGCGTGGGGTCGATCCCGGGTACCGGGGGTGCGGTCTACGCGTTCGTGCGCACCACGGACGGGATGCTCCACATCGTTCGCCCAACGTCGGACAACGGCGCCCAGGGACTCTCGGAGGACGCGATCTCGCCCAGCGGGGCGATTCAGGCCCCGGTCACGGCTCTGTCCACCGACTGGGGGGTGTCGGTGCCGGGGCTGCTCACGCTGCCCAACGGCTCGCTGGAGGCGTTCTTCGGCGCGGCCGAGCCGGGCACGAGCGACACGAGCGCCTGGGGCATCACATCGTCTGACGGCAACACGTGGACCGCGCCCGTCGATATCCGCAGTGGCCCGCTGGAGGACCTCGCCTACAGCGCCGAGTTCAGGGCCGAGATGAACGGCACCACGCCCGTGCTCATCCTGACCGTGGCGGGGACCATGGTCGTCCAGCAGGGCCTCGGTCAGAACACGCCCACCTATCAGGTGACCAACGCCAGCGACGGCTTCGCCGGCGACGCCGACGCGGCGGTCGACGCGGGCACCGGCCAGGTCGTGGCCAGCTGGGACTCGGTGCAAGCCAGCGGTGGCGACTACATCCAGACCGTCGCGCCGAGCGCGGGCACGCCGGACAAGGTCCCGGGGCAGGGCCGCGACTACGAGGTGATCGCCGGCCGCGACAAGGGTCCCGGCGTGTTCGGCGCCTACACAACTGACGACAAGCACGTGCGGCTCCTGCACTACGGCGGCGGCACCGTGGCCGTGGGGTCGCTGGCGTCGGTCACGCCGGCCGAGCTGGGCGTGGCCACGGGCATCGGCGGGCGGATCTGGGTCATGTGGGGCAGTGACAACGGCAACATCGCGGTGACGCGGTCCAACAAAGCCGTGACCCGGTTTGAGCCGATCCAGCCCCTCAGCGACAAGATCGTCTCTCTCTTCCACCTCGCCGGCGATGGGCGGCTCGGGCCGCTCGACCTGCTCGCCGACCAGCTCGCCGACACCAACCCGCTGCTGCCCGCCGGGGCCTACCACGCGCGCGTGCTGCCGGAGCTGTCGGCGGCCGTCAAGGTGCAGACGATGACCACGGTCAAGAACAAGAAGAAGGTGGTCACCGGGCACGCGCTGACGGTGACGGTGACCGACGCCGGTGATGCGGTGAAGGGCGCCACAGTGACCGTCAAAGGCCACACCACGAAGACCAACGCCAGTGGAGTGGCCAAGATCACCCTCCCTGGCTCCGCCACGGGGAAGGTCACCGTGACTGCCACCGCCCCCACCTATCAGAAGCTGACCACGTCGGTGAAGCTGTAGCGGTCACGGTAGGCTCGCCTCGTGGGCGCCGTCGGCGACGCGCAACCTGAGCTGGAGCGCCAGCTCATCGTGTTCTCGCTACACGGCGAGCGCTACGGGCTGCCCATCGCCGATGTGCGGGAGATCATCCGCTACACGCCGCCCCGGGTGACGGCGGCGGCGCGAGGTCTCATCCAGGGGCTGATCAACCTCCGTGGACGGGTGCTGCCGGTCCTGGACCTCTCCAGCCGCCTCGGCCAGGTGCTGGAGGTCTCCGACACGACCCGGATCCTCGTCATCGAGGTTTCGGGCGGCGTGCTCGGCCTGATCGTGGATGCCGTCGACGGCGTGGTCCAGGTTGCCGTGGAGCAGATCGAGCCGATCCCCGGTGCCGGCAGCGACGACGCGCTGGGCGACCAGATCGTGGCCATCGACGACCATCTGGTGATGCTCATCGATCCCGAGCGAGCGCTGGGGCGCGCGCTCCCGGGGGCCGATTCCACCGCGCCGGCCCGCGCCGGCGAACCCACTCGCGCTCCCCGCCCGAGCGGGCCGCCCCCGGCGCGCAGGCGCTCGGCGGCAAGCCCGCAGATGCCGCGGTCGCGGCGGCGGCCGGGGCCCACGAAAGGAAGCGAGGAATGAGCGACGCCGACGCTCTGGTGCGCGCGGCATGCTCGTTCGATCCACGGCCCGCTCTGGCGCTGCTCGCCTCTCGTGCCACGATATCGCGGCACGATATCGTGACGGGATGTGTTGCCGGCGACGCCGAGGACGTCGCCGGGGTGCTGGCGGCGTCACCCGGCGCGGCGCGCGAGCCGGTGGGTCCCTTCGGCTGGGAGCCGATCCTCTACGCGGCGTTCTCCCGGCTGCCGCGCGCCGACCCGGACCGCGCCCATGGCCTGCGGGCGGTCGTGCGGCTCCTGCTCGACGCCGGTGCTGACCCCAACGCCTGCTTTGACCACGACGGTTGGCTCCAGGTGCCGCTCTATGGAGCCGCGGGCATCCTCAACGACGCCGACCTGACGGGGATGCTGATCGCCGCGGGCGCCGACCCCAACGACAACGGGGCCCGGACGGTGGGGGAGGCGCTCTACCACGCTTGCGAGTTCCCCGACCCCGCGTGCGCCGCGCTGCTCATCGACGCCGGCACCGATCGGAAGGTGGTGCGCTATTGCCTGGGGCGGGCACTCAACTTCCCCTACGCCGAGATGGCCGAGATGTTCTGCGCGCACGGCGCGCGGGCCACGGCCGGCCATCTACTTCAGGCGGTGTGGCGCCGGCGCCCCGTGCGAACCGTGCGGGCGTTGCTGGATGCCGGCGCGCCGATCGACGGCCGCGAGAAGCACGCGCCCAACGGGCCCAGCGCGCTTGTGGTCGCTACCCGCTGGGGCGAGGGAGAGGTTGTGGAACTGCTGGGCGAGAGAGGTGCCGACCCAGCGTCGGTGACCGCGTCGGATTGCGCGCTCGGGGCGTTCCTATCGGCCGCCACCGAGACCGCCCCGCCGACCCGCACCGAGACCGCCCCGCCGGCCGGCGACATCGACCTGGACGAGATGCTGCTGATGGCCGTGCAGGGCGGCCACGCCGCCACCGTCGAGCGCCTGCTCGACGCGGGCGCGCGCGTGGATGGAGACCCGGACACCGACGGCGTGCCGCTGGGCCAGGCCGCATGGCGGCGCTACCCGGAGATCGTGCGCCTGCTCGTCTCGCGCGGGGCACGGCTGGTATTCCCCGGCGGCGGAAGCGCGATCGGCGCCGCTCTGCACGGGTCCGGGAACTGCCAGCACCCCGAGGGCGGACCGACGATGCAGACCGTCGCCGAGATCCCGCGTGCGCCCTACGCGGAGATCATCCGGTTCCTGCTCGATGCGGGAGCGCCGGTCCCGGAGCGCCTGTGGGAGGGCGCCCCGGCGCCCGCCGAGCTCATCGACGAGGTGCTCAGAGAAAGCGGTGCATGACATGGAGCCCTACGTAGCCGTCCGTCGGGTGCGCGAACGCCTCGGGCACCGTGCCGATCACCACGAAGCCGAGCGACTGCCATAGCCGCACGGCGCGCTCGTTGGTCTCCACCACCGCGTTGAACTGCACGGCGCGGAAGCCGCGCTCGCGCGCCCACCGGAGCATCGCCTCGCCCAGCGCGCGCCCTGTGCCGCGGCCGGCGCGGGCGGGGTCCACCATGAAGCTCGCCGAGGCGACGTGGGAGCCGGGACCCGGACGGTTGGCGTACATGTTGGCGGTACCCACGACGGCGCCGGCGTCATCGACGGCCACCACGGTGCGCGCGGGCGGTGGCACCATCCACAGGCGGCGGGCCTGGTCCTCGGTCATGTCCCGGTCATAGGCGTAGGTCTCACCGGCGGCGACGATCTCGCGCAGGAACGGCCAGATCGCGGGCCAGTCCTCGGCGGTGGCGTCCCGGATCTCCACGCCGCGGATTATGCGGGGCCGGGGGTCCCAGGAGGGATCCGTCACTGGACCCAGGATGATCACTGTCCCGGATCTTGAGGAAACCTTGAGGTTTTGGGCGGACGCTGGTTGGGAATTTCACTAGCACCGGCGAGTTGTGTTACTCGCTCACCGGGAATTCGAGCGCGGTCTTCCCGCGGCGATCGACTGATCCACTTCGTGCCCTCTGGCGGCTAATAGGCCCTCGGGTGCGGCGGTCCGGCGTGCTCGTTCACCACTAGAACACAGGATCGGATCGTCATGGTCAGCTTGAGCTTGCACAGTGCGCTGTCGGGGGTGCCCGCTTCGGTGCTCGAAGGCGCCCTCGTCGTCCTCCCTCGCGCCAAACCCTTCCCCGCGCTGACGCGGCTACGCGCTCCGGCGTGGGCGGCGCTCCTGCCGGTGTCGATCATCGTGGGCACCTTCGGGCTGCTCATCGCCCCCGGGCTGGCCTCGCCGACCGTGCTCGCCGCCGCGATCACGACGCCGCTGCTCGCCGTCATCGCCGTGCTCCTCGTCGTGCGCGGGCGCATCCTCATGCTGCCCCTGGCCGCGCTTGCGGGCGGGCTGGCGGTGTGGGCCACCGGCCTGGGCGGCCATGTCGGGACCGGCGTGGTCACCGCGCTCGCCTGCCTCACGGTGGGGGCGGCGCTGCAGCGTCTGATCCCGGGCCGCTGGCTGCTGGCAGGGGTCGTGGCGATGTCGGTCGTCGACATCACGCTGCTGGTGGCGGGGCCGGGCTACCACGAGACTGCGGTGCTGGCGGCCGCTCAGACCAACTTCCACGGACCGCGCTTCACCGGTGCCCGTATCGGCGGCACGACGATCGGTTATCCGGATCTGTTCCTGGCCGCGCTGCTCGGTGCCTCGCTGGCCGGCCAGCGCGCCCAGGCGTGGGCCGCCGGCGTGCTGGTGGTGCTCGCCGTCGCCTATGACTCGCTGCTCACCCCGGGCCTGCTCCTGCCCGCCACCGTGCCGATCGCGCTCACGCTGCTCGTGATCGGGCTCATCCGGCACCGCCGGCGTCGCGCCCGCCTGAACCGTCCCGCCGAGGCCGAGGCCGAGGCCGCACTGGCGACGCGCTGTGACAGTTCGACCGCGCTCAGCGATGCGCGCGCGCCTGCAGCTCGAACAGCACGGCGCACATGCCCCCAGCACGGATCAGCTCGTCGTGCGAGCCTGTCTCCACCATCCGTCCAGCCTCAAGGACCACGCTGAGGTCCGCCGAAGATCCACCCTTGCCCCCCGCGCCGCCCACTGACACCTCGATGCTGGAACGCCTGGTCTCGCCGGCGGGGAAGGACGTCGTTGACATCGGCTGCGGTGGCGGCGCGCTCGTGCGCGATCTGGTGGTCGCCGGAGCGCGGCCGATCGGCATCGAGATCTCCGAGGAGCAGCTGGCGACGGCGCGGGCGCGCGACAGCGGCAGCGGCGCGCGCTACCTCGTCGGGCGCGCCGAGGCGCTGCCCCTCGAGGACGGGTCCGTGGACGTCGTCGTGTTCATGCGCTCGCTGCACCACGTGCCTCCCCAGCACCTCGAGGACGGCCTGCGCGAGGCGCGCCGTGTGCTGCGGCCTGACGGCGCGGTCTACGTCGCCGAGCCGCTGGCCGAGGGCGACTTCTTCGCCCTCACCAGTCTGGTGGAGGACGAGCTGGAGGTCCGCCGCGCCGCCCAGGTGGCGCTCGCCGGCGCGGGACGGGTGGGCCTGGAGCGCGCCGTCACCGTCGACTACGACGTGACCGTCCGCCTGCCCGACGTCGCGGCCTTCCGCGAGCGGACGGTGAGCGTCGACCCCGAGCGCGGGCCGGTGTTCGACGCCCGCCGGGACGAGATCGCCGCGACCTTCGCGCGGCTCGGCACGCCTGGCGAGCGGCCAGGCGAGCGCTGCTTCGTGGCGCCGATGCGGGCCGACGTGCTGCGCCCGCTCAGCGGCGATTGAAGATCCGACCGCGGCGCGGGGGCAGCGGGCCGCCCACGATCGGCCGTGCTGTGGTCTGGTGGGGCGGCGGATCGCCCGGCTCCCATCCGAGGCCGGCCTTGATCACGGGGAATGACAACTCGAGGGCGTCCCGGGCCCAGAACGTGTCGAGGTGGCCGAAGCCCGGGAGCACGACGAAGTCCGCCTGGCCCGGACCCACCGACTCGTCGAAGAACCGCGCCGCCCGGTGCTGGCCCTGCCAGCGGAACATGTTGTTGTGGTCGCCGGCGATGAAGGTGATCTGCGCGCGGGTCTTGGGTCGGGTGGCCAGGTATGCCGGGGGTGTTCCCGGCGGCGGCGTGGGCGAGGGGACGATGTACCCGTGGCGGCTGGACTCGGCCACCTGGGCGATCAGGCTCAGCGGCGTGTAGCCGACCTCGCGGCCGCTCCACTCGTGCACTGGGTCCACCACCCAGGGGTCGCCGTTGTCGTCGACGTGGCGGAAGAGCACGTCCCAGCCCGAGCCGTACATGAAGTTGGCCACCTGGCAGCTCGGATTGCCGCACGGGCGCTCCATCCGCTTGGCCAGGGCGGCGAACAGGCCGGCGGTCGGGGTGCTGGGACGGATGCCCCACTGGGCGTCGAGGCCGCTGAACGGCCTGGCCACCAGCGGCATGGCCAGGCGCTGCTTGAGCCAGGTGCTCTCGGTGACGTCGATGAACAGCGAGACGGCGCTGGAGACGATGTGGGTGACCCGCGGGTCCAGCCAGCCGGCCACGGCAGCCATCATGAAGCTGATCGACCCCTGGCAGTGGACGACCGCCTTGAGGGGCACCGGGGCGGCGGGCTCGCCGCGGGCCTCCGCGTCGCACACGTTGAGGATCTTGCGGACGGCGAGCGGGTGGTCGTGCATGGCCGCGTGGTCCAGGGTGTATTCGTTGGGCGGCAGGTCGATCGACGCGCGCCACGTCTCCACCCACACGTCGTAGCCCAGGCCGAGCAGGTACTCCGCGCACGATGGCCCCACCGGCTGCCCGTAGTACATCTCGGCGCGCACGCCGGAGCCGGGGACGAGCAGGACCGGTCCGAGCGTGGGCGCCACCGTCTCACCGCCGGCGTCCAGACGGCGCAGCCGGTGCAGGTTGAGCGGGAAATCGAGGTCGGGAACCGTGAACTCGACGATGGCGCGGGCCAGCCGCGTGCCGGGGAGCCGCTCGAACGTGGGCTCGGGCGGAGCCTCCCACAGCGGCCGCGGGCGATCGACCGGGAAGCTCGGGCGCGCCCCGCTCACCGGTGGCCCGGCGTACGTCCGGATCATGTTCGTGGCAAACCACTTCTGATAGCGAGCCAGCGCGCGCAGCCGCGCGCGGCGTGTCGGGCCGGTGCCCCGGAACGTGCTGAGCTCGCGTATGAACGCCAGAGGGCTGATCTGGAGCACGCCGGTCGCCACGTGCTCCTCGCCGTCGCGGATCCGGACGAATAGAGTGGTGGTGTCTGACCACGAGTCATAGCCCGGGTCGTTCTCCACCAGCTTGAACCCCTCCAGCACGTAGCGCCGGCCAGCTGGCCCCCGGAGCTCCAGGTCGTAGCGCATGCGCAGGTGAAGGGCATCGCGCGGCTCGCTCTGCCCGGCGGGCACGAACGCCTCAAAGGTGCCGTTGCGCACGATCAGCTCGCCGCCGAAGGCGTCGCACCGAACGTATCCCCTGGTCACCGCGGCGGGCAGCGCCTCGGCGTCGCGGATGCCGCCGTCAGCCTGGGCGGCCAGGAAGCGCTCGATGTCGCCGACGGCCACGGTGAGCCCGGCGGTCACCGGTTCGCGGTGCTCGGGCAGCATCGCCTGGTTGAAGTCCGTGTGGCCGAAGGCGAGCCATCCCTTGAACGTCTCGCTCCACGTGACGCCCGCCGGGCCGGCCGGGCTCATGTAGCCCGGTCCCGTGCCGCCTTGCCGATGCGGCCTGCCATCGCCGCGATCGTGAAGCTGGGGTTGGGGCCGACCGGCCCGGGCATGATCGAACCGTCGGCGACGAACAGACCCGGGTAGCCGAACACCTCGCCGTAGGAGTCGACGACGCCGCTGCGCGGGTCGACCCCCATGGGGCAGCCACCGAGGGGATGGGCGGTCAGCCCGGGGGCCCAGCGCGCGGCCAACGGCGGGCCCAGACGGCCCCCGAGGCCCTTGGCAAAGCGCTCGGCCAGGCTCAGCGCCGACGCGAAATAGGAGCGCGAGGCCCCGCGGGGATCCCAGTCGAGCGCCAGGCCGTCGCCCTCCAGGCGTATGCGGCCGCCGCTCACGTCCTGGCCCATGGTCAGCATCGGCAGCATCGCCGAGGACGACGCGGCGGATCCCAGCGCCTGCGCCATCAGGCGGCTGATCCGGCCTCCGTGGCGACCGCGCATCAGGCTGGGCAGCAGCGCGCGGGCAGACCACAGGTCATGGGGCATCTCGCCCGCCTGCCACGCCCACGCCGAGACGCCGGGACCGCCGGCGTCCTCCATCCACAGCCGCCGCCCGTGGGCGGTGTGCTCGGCGTACGCGGTGATCACGGGACCGTAGGTGGGGTCCAGGTCGCGCCAGGAGCCGTCGGGCACACGGCACTCGCGGGCCAACGTCAGCAGATCGCCATTGGTGGAGAAGCGGCGGCCGAGCTGTGCGCTCAGCCGCGGCAGGCGCGGCCGGCTGGACAGCAGCAGCCGCGTGGAGCCGAACGTCCCGCCCGCCACCACCACGACGCCGGCGGTCACGGTGCGCGTCCATTCGTCCGACGCCTCGTCGGTCTCCGGGTCCAGGAGCGGCTCGCCCCGATCGTGGAGCTCGCGCCGGCGCTGGACGTCGGCCCGCGCGGCGCGGTGCTCGACGTAGCTCACCCGGTAGCCGCCGTCCGTCGCGGGCTCGATGCCCGTCGCCTCGCAGCAGCTGAAGATTTTCGAGCGTGGCTGTGCGCCCTCGGTCGCCGGTCGGCCCTCATGGAGGAAGCGGGTGAGGTAGGTGAAGTCGAGGCTGTTCTTGGCGCCCTCGTTGCAACCGAGATCGCACTCGCCGACGAGCGTGCAGGTATGCCGGGGCCGCCCGTGGAGATTGCGGGCGCCGAACGGCTCGCCCGGGACCGGCGGCGCGGTGTCGCTCGCCTCGCCGTTCTCGGCCCGGAACGTCACGGCGATCGGCGCCAGATGAGGATCCAGTCCGCCGGCGCGGGCGGCGGCGAGGAACTCCTGGGTCTTGGATACGCCCCCTTTCTCACGCGGGGAGGCGGCGTACTCCTCGGGCAGCGGGTTGGGCTTCAGGATGTCCGCCGCGTGGTCGTATTCGACGTCGAGTTGGCTCCGCGTCACGGGCCACGGCACGTAGTCGTTGGATGGATCGGCGCCGAAGGTGTCCGACGGCTTGCGCAGCATGACGTTGGCGTAGATGAGCGAGCCGCCGCCGAGGCCGCTGGAGACCAGCGCCCTCACGCGGGAGAACGACCACATCTCCAAGAGGCCGTGCAGCCCGGCACTGGGGTCCCAGAAGTTCCGGCTCATCTCGCGCGGGGTCCGGGCGAACGAGCCCGGGGGATAGGGCATGCCGCGCTCGAGCAGGAGCACCCGCAGCTTCGTGTTGGCCACCAGGTGGTAGGCGGCGACGGCGCCCCCGAACCCGGAGCCGATGACAACCGCGTCATAGTGCCCTCGGTCTGATCCGGTCACGGTCACATGCCCTCGGGGCAACTCTATAAGCTAACCGGACGTGGGCAAAGGACGTGACGTGGCGCCTGTCTCCAGCGAGAAGGTGACCTATCGCCGGTGGGGAGCGGTCACTGCGGTGACCAAGCTCAAGCGTGGCCAGCGGCTGCGGTTGATGGCCATCTTCACCTTCGGTAACACGACGAACATCCTCATCCGCCCGCTGCTGAAGATGAAGGTGATTGCACTGGCACGGTGGACGCTGTGGCCCAACGCGCGCGATCCCACCTTTCTGTTGTTCGAGACCAATTGGAGCGGATCTGACCAGACTTACATACCGGATTTTGGCCGGATCATGCGGCCCCAGTGGCGCGGCATCTGGGGTGCGACGACCAAGTTCCGCGGCGCCATCCCCACCACCGGTCTGGAGGCGTGGGTCGATGTGATTGACGCCGGCGTCGGCCACGTCTGGACCGACTACGAGCCAGGGGCGTCGACCCGGGTGATCGCCCAGGCGCTGGAGCTGGAGCCCCACGTGGCGCGCTTCGTGACCGACACCCAGGGCGCCTCGGCCACCGAGTTTGACCTCCGCTGGCGCGAGCTCGTGCTCACGGTGCATCGGCTGGTGTAGTCGTGGCCCAGGTGGGGATCATCACGCCGGTCAGCGACGGTCGAGCCGAAGAGCTCAAGACGTTCCTGAAGGAGCTGCCCCGCGACAGCCCACCCACCGAGGGCGGGCCGGTCGCCACGCTGACGTCGCCGTTCACCGGTGTGTTACCTCCCACGCACTTCGCCCGGTTCGTCGTGATCGAGCTTGACCACGACAAGCCATATCTGTTCTTCACCAGTGCGTTTGATGGTGGCGCCTGTGAGTACCTGCGTGCCCTGGCGGCGACATCCGATGCGCAGAGGATCTGGAGTCACTGTCAGATCACGAACACCAATGGCCCGGTGACCGGCGCGCAGCTCGAGAGATATCTGTGTGATGAGCGCAACTGGAGCCCGAGCCAGTATGTGGTCGATGCTCTGCCGCCCCGAGTCACCGTCGCCGACGTCAACCGGGCGCTGTCACTCCGCACGCAGCTGTCGAGCCTGATGACACGGGCCTCGTCCCTGGACCCGTCGGCGCTGGCCCACGACTTCCGCCAGCTTCCGGCGATCCAGGCGCTGATGAGGCGGCGGTGAGGGCCCGGGGCGACATCCAAGGCAACATCCTGCGTGGGTACGCGAAGCACCTCCATGCCGCCTACCTGCTCACCCGCATCGCCGACGGGCACGTCAAGGAGGCCCGCGCGCTCCTCACGCGGCTGCTCGATGAGGATCGGATCGCCACCGAGGAGGACTGGGTCGCGCGCCCGGCAACCCGGCTGAACGTGGCCCTCACCCGCGCCGGTCTGGCCAGGCTCGGATTCGACGCGGCCCCGTTCGACCGCTTCCCCGACTTCTGTGAGGGCATGTACGCCCGCGCCCGCACCCATCTCGGCGACCTCGGCGCCAACGATCCCGACAAGTGGGACAGGGTGCTGCGCGAGGAGATCCATGTCCTGTTCACGGTGTACGGGTGCACCAGCGACGAGCGGAAGCGGGCAGTAACGCGGCTCGCGGGCGAGCTCTCCGAGGCCGAGATGGCCGTCATCCACATCCAGCGTGCGGACATGCTTGAGGAGGGCCGGGAGCACTTCGGCTTCCGCGATGGGTTCTCGCAGCCGGCGCTGGCGGGCGTGTCCGAGGATCGGCGCTCGCGGCGCGGCGAGGGGGCCCAGCGGCCACGGCTGCGCCTCGGCGGGGAGGAATGGCGCAACGTCCACCTGGGTGAGTTCCTGCTCGGTCACAAGGACGAGGACGGGGTGGTGCCCGGCGGGCGCGACCCGCTGCTGGTCAACGGCACGTTCATGGTGTGGCGCAAGCTCGAGCAGCACGTGGACGCCTTCGAGCGGTGGATCCACGCCAATGCCGGCGACGGCGAGCACGCCGAGGACACGCTGAAGGCGAAGGTCCTCGGCCGGTGGCCCAACGGGGACTCCTTGATCCGGCGGCCGGCGTACGGGGCCGACGGCAGCGGGGCTGCTCGCCAACACGAGCTCGACATCAACGACTTCACCTACGCCGACGACCCCGGCGGGGTCCGCTGTCCGCTCGGCGCTCACGTGCGCCGGTCCAACCCCCGCGACGCCCTGGGCTTCCGCACCGAGCGCACGCGGCGCAACCGCATCATCCGCCGCGGCATGCCCTACGCCGAGGGCGACAAGCGGGGGCTGATCTTCGTCTGCTTCAACGCCAGCATCACGCGGCAGTTCGAGCAGATCCAGGGCAACTGGCTGATGGACGGCGACACATTCGGCGTGGGGGCCGAGCGCGACTTCCTCACTGCCGGCCTCGATCCGGGACAGGCGTCGTTGCGCATGACGGTCCAGGGTGACCGGGACCGGCCGCCGTCGTTCCTGGTGCGCGACGAGCCGTTCGTCACCGTGCGCGGCGGCTACTACCTGTTCGTGCCCGGACTCAGGGCGCTGCGCGCGATCGCGGGCGGCTGACCGCCGCCGGCGCGCCCGGCGGTCGTCAGGCCTCGGCTTCGACGCCGAAGCCGAGCTCGACCTCGAGCGCCACTGCGGCGTCCACGACCCACCCCATGCCGATCTGCTGAGCCTGCTCGAGGATCTGGCGAGCGAGTCGGCGGATCTGATCGTGGTCCTCGGGGCGCCCGCGGGCCAGCAGCGCGCGGGCCTCGTCGAGCATCGCGAGCGTCGTCGCGGGCAGCGCCCCGGCGCGCTCAGATTGGGCCCGGGCCGAGGCGATGTGGTTGAGCGCCACGTCGATCGAGCCCGCGGCGACCGCCAGCCGGCCCAGCGATCGGTCGACGGGCCACACGGCCGACGCGCCGGCCGAGACGACCCATCGGCCGCTGTAGGGCGTGAGCCAGTCGTAGATCTGGCGGGCGCGTGCCGCGTCGCCCAGTTCGGCGGCCACATCGCCGACGAGCGCCAGCATCAGCAGATGCGTGCAGTCCTTGGGGAAGCCGTCCAGCCCCGACGCGGTGAGGCGTTCCAGCTCGGCCTGGGCCTCGGCCGACCGCCCGGCCTGGGTGAGCATCGCCGCCAGCGCGCACGCGTAGCCGACCATCTCCGGTCGCGATGCCGCCAGCGTCCGCAGCGGTTGCTCGAGCTCGGGCAGGCGCCCCTGCAGGAGGCGCAGCATGAGCAGCTGGGCGCTCCCGGCCAGATCGCTGGTCGAGCCGCGCAGCTCGCGCCCGATCTCGGCGGAATGGGAGTTGAGGCCCTCGGCCTCGTCGAAGCGGCCCATCGTGCCCGCGCGCAGGGCGTAATGCAACGGCAGGAACACCATGGCGCGCGGCTGGCGCAGCTCGCCCGCCATCTGCTCCACGCGCGCGATCTCCTGGTCCACGGCGGCGAAGCGCCCGAGCTCCATGAGCACCGAGATCCGCCAGTTGCGGATGAGGAGCTCGAGCTCGCTGTCGCCCAGGGTCTGGGCCAGCTCCACCACCTCGTCGGAGATCTCGACGTCGCGGATTGCGGACTTGGGTCCCCAGCGGGCCAGCAGGTAGCGGCCGAGCACGTACCCGAGGGTCTGGCTCGACTCGCGATCGCGGCGCCGCTTCTCCTCCTCGCGGGCCAGTCGCAGCGCGTCCTCGGCCAGCCGTTCGCGCCGTTCCACCTCGTCTGACCAGTAGATCGCGGCGGCCAGGAAGCCCTCGACGCGGGCCATCAGCCCTGGCTCGTCGACGCGCTCAAGGCGGGCGACCGCCTCCTGGGCCAGCCCCACGAGCTGCTCGTCGGTGCCGTTGGTCAGCCCCCAGATGGCGCACCCCAGCGCGGCGTGGGCGAACGCCACCGGGTCCTCGCGCACGCGGGCGGCGTCGGCGGCGCGCAGCAGGGTCTGGCGCGCGGCGTCGGTGTCGCCGACGCGCATCTGGGCCTCGCCGAGCGCCTGCAGCAGCCCGCCTCGCTGGACCTCGGTGAGCCCGGTGACGCCAAGGGCCCCGCGGTACATGCCCGCCGCCTGGTCATAGGCGAAGGTCTCCATGGCGCGGTCGCCGGCGCGCCGCGCGTAGTCGATGGCGCGCTGCGGGTCATGGGCGGGGGCGGCCTCGAGGTAGTGGTGTGCGATCTCGGCCAGTCCCTCGCCCGCCTCGACCGCCGGGTCCTGCTCGAGCGCCCGGGCGACGGCATCGTGCAGGGCCAGGCGGCGCCCGCGCGGGATCGCGTCGTACAGCGTGGCCTGGATGAGCCCGTGGTGAAAGCCGTAGCCGTCGGCGTACTGGGTGGTCGGGCGCACGAGCCGCAGCCGGATCGCCTCGTCGAGCAGCTCCAGGAGCTCGACCGCCGGTGTGCTCGCGGCGGCGGCCAGGGTGCCGGCCCGGAACTGCTGGCCGATCACCGACGCCACGCCCAGCATCTCGCGACCCTCGGCCGACAGCATCGCCAGGCGGGCGGTGATGGCATCGCGCACGCCGGCCGGCAGCGGCATGGCGCCCGCGGCCACCGCGGAGTCGTCCAGATCCTGCTCGGCCTCGATCAAGCTGAGCAGCTCGGACACGAACAGCGGGTTGCCGCCGGTGAGGTGGTGGATGCGGTCCACCAGGGCATCGGGCGGGGGGAGGTCGCGGCGGCTCTCGATCATGCGGCGCACGTCGGCGGCCGGCAGGCCCTTGAGCACGATCCCCAGGGTGGGCCGCACGAGCTCTGAGAACGGCGCCGCGTCGCGCCGGGACTCCTCGAGCTCGAGGTCGCGATGCGTACAGACGATCAGGATGCGCTTGTCGGCCACCGCGCGGGAGATGTAGGAGAGCGCCAGCAGGGAGGCCTCGTCGGCGAAGTGCAGGTCGTCGAGCACGACCACCAGGCCGGAGCGCTCGGCCGCGACTTCCAGCAGCCTCAACAGGGCGTCGTAGAGGTGGAACCGGCCCTCCTCGGCGCCGATGGGAGATGGGCCCGGCGCGGCCGGGAGGCCGAGCTCGAGATCGGGGACAATCGCCTGCAGCCAGGCGCCGACGGCGCCGAGGTCCTTGAAGATCTGCGGGCCCTCGCGGCGGGCGGCGATCGCCCGCACCAGCTGGATCCAGTGCCAGTAGGGGCGAGCGGCCTCGGCGCTGGCGCCCACGCCCCACACGGCGGGGATGCCGCGCTGCTCAGCAAGCGTCGAGAGCTGGCGGGCCAGCGTCGTCTTGCCGATGCCCGCCTCACCGGAGAGGGTGGCCACGCCACCCATGCCGGCGGTGGCGTCGTCGAGCAGCGACACGAGATCCTCGGACTCCAGCAGCCGGCCGACGACCGGACGGCTGGCCCGGGTCCGGCGCGACGCCGCGGTCGGGGCGCGGGCCCCCGAGGGCGCCGCCGAGCGTGGACGGACCTCGCCGCCACCCAGGGCTCGCGCGGCCGCCTGGGCCAGCTCGCCGGCGCGCTGCGGACGGTCGTCCGGCGATTTGGCCAGGGCCCAGGCGATCACCTCGTCCATGGCGGCCGGCAGCCCGATGCCGCGGTCGGACACCGTGGGGATCGGCGCCTCCAGGTGCGCGTAGAGCACGGCCGGCACCGAGGTGTGGGCGAACGGCACCGACCCGGTGAGGCACTCGAAGAGCAGGCAGCCCAGGGAGTAGATGTCGGCACGGTGGTCGACGGCATCGCCGCGGATCTGCTCCGGGGCCACGTAGTGCACCGTGCCCAAGGGCCGCTCGGTGCTCTGCTCGGCGGGGTCGCTGATGCGCCGGGACAGGCCGAAGTCGCCCAGCCACGCGTGCAGCGGCTCCTCGGCGCCCTGGCCGCCGGCGATGAGGACATTGGATGGCTTGACGTCGCGATGGACGAGCCCGGCCGCGTGGGCGACGTCCAGGGCCCCCGCCATCTGCTCGAGGATCATCACCGAGGCGTGGGGGGAGAGGCGGCCCTCGCGGCGGATCATCCCCTGCAGGTCACTGCCGGGGACATACCGCATGGCGATGTAGAGGATCTGCTCGATCTCGCCGGCGTCGTAGACGGGGACGACGTGGGGGTGGTCGAGGCTGGCGGCCAGGATCGACTCGTCCAGGAACATCTGGCGGAAGGAGCTGTCGGCGCTCTGCTCGGCGGTGAGGAGCTTGAGCGCGACATCCCGTTGCAGGGTCAATTGCACCGCCCGATAGACGGTGCCCACGCCGCCGCGGCCGATGACGGCCTCGATGCGATAGCCCGCGGCCTCGAAGGCCGCCTCGACATCCACACGCCCAACCACGCGCAAATGGTCCCACGGATCGCCGGCCAGGCGTAAACGTCCGGTAGTTTTGGGTGCAGCGATGGCGAACCGAGGCTCGTGGCGATGAGCGAGACGCATCGGGAGGGTGCTGCGCCCACGGCCCCTTCGTCAGCCCGTGCCCGCATGTTCGAGCGCAGTCCGGCGGAGCTCAAGGATGTGATCGCCGCGGAGCGCATCGGGCATCCCTTCCTGGTGTGGAGGGACACCGCGGGCCACCAGCAGATCCTGCCGCTGGGTCCGGCCACGTGGCGAGTGACGATCGGTCGCGACCGGGAGGCGGACGTATCTCTGGAGGGCGATGCCGAGGTCTCCCGGGCGCACGCGCTGATCGAGCGTGTGGGCCAGGAATGGACGTTCGTCGACGACGGCCTCTCGCGGAACGGCTCATTCATCAACCAGACCCGGGCCCTGGGGCGGCGGCGTCTGGTCGACCATGACCGGATCTCGTGCGGAAACTCCGAGATCGTCTTCCGTGAACCCGTCGTCAAGACCGGGGACTCGACGGTCTCCAGCCGGGACCTGGCGCCGGTCCTGCCGCTGTCCCCGATGCAGCGCAAGGTGCTCATCGCGCTGTGCCGGCCGGTGCAGGCCTCGGACACCGCGACGCCGGCGACCAACCGCCAGATCTCCGAGGAGGTGCACCTCACCGTCGACGCGGTCAAGGCGCACCTGCGGGTGCTGTTCGAGCGCTACGGGCTGGGGGAGTTGCCCCAGAACGAGAAGCGCGCCCGGCTGGTGGCCACCGTGCTCCTGTCCGGCGTGCTCACCGCCAGGGAGTTCTGACCGCCCCGACCGGCCTGCTGCACTGGTGGCGCGGGCGGCTCGCAAGAAGTAGCGAGCCGATCGCCTCGCCCCAGGCGATCGGCTCGTTGATTTCCGGCATGATCGGCGTTGCCGCAAACGCCTCTGTGATCTCGCCGGCGACGCGCTCGTCAGGCGCGACGATTGCGGCGATCCGCGTTCCCCAGCCGGATCGCCGACGATGAAAAAGTGATGGCGCCTCTCGCGCGATGTGCTGGGTTCGTGTTGTGACCAGGACCCGGCGTCCCGTGGCACGGTGGGCCGGGCGGCGCGACGGCTGTCACACCCGTCGCGCCGTCCCCCGGTCACCGTGCCTCCGAGTAGGTCGGAGCCACCCCCCTGCGGAACGTGCTGCTGTCGCGCCGCAGCAACTTGCCCCCACGTTCCCGCTTGCCCCCACGGTGGTCGTTGCCGACCACGTCTGCCCCCGTGCCGGACGGCCTACCCCCGTGGCCGGCCGGCGTGACACCCCCGTCGCATGATCCTGTGTAAGTGGCGTTGCTCATCGGAAACGTAGATGTGACAGTAGGCGTCGCCGAGGGCAGCTTCACCCCACCCCAGGTGTTGAGTTTCCACACCTCCCGCCGTACCACCCGAGCGGATGGTGGCGTGGCCCGCCCGTCCGTGTGGGGGCGGGCCCGAGGTCAGCGCATCGCGCGGTAGCGGCGGATGAGCGCGTTGGTCGAGCTGTCGTGCGAGAGCTCGGGCTCCTGCGGCGAGGCCAGCTCGGGGATGATCCGGCTGGCCAGGGCCTTGCCCAACTCCACGCCCCACTGGTCAAACGAGTCGATGCTCCACACCACGCCCTGGGTGAAGACGCTGTGCTCGTACAGGGCCACGAGGGTGCCCAGGATCCGGGGGGTGAGGCGCTCGGCCAGGATCGTGTTGGTGGGGCGGTTGCCCTCCATGACGCGGTGGGGGATGATCTCCTCCGGCGTGCCCTCGGCGCGGACCTCCTCCTCGGTCTTGCCGAAGGCCAGCGCCTCGGCCTGGGCAAAGACGTTGGACATGAGCAGGTCGTGGTGGTCGCGCAGCGGGTTGAGCGTCTGGGCGAACCCGATGAAGTCCACCGGGATGAGCCGCGTGCCCTGGTGGATGAGCTGGTAGAAGCTGTGCTGCCCGTTGGTGCCGGGCTCCCCCCAGTAGATGGCGCCCGTGTCGTAGTCCACGTGCGCGCCGTCGATCGTGACGTGCTTGCCGTTTGACTCCATCGTCAGCTGCTGGAGGTAGGCGGGAAAGCGCTTGAGGTACTGCTCGTAGGGCATGACGCCTACCGTCTGGGCGCCGAAGAAGTCGCTGTACCAGACGGCGAGCATGCCCATGAGCACCGGCAGGTTGCGCTCGAACGGGGTGGTCCGGAAGTGCTCGTCCATGTCGTGGAAGCCGGCCAGGAGCTCGGCGAAGCCGTCGGGCCCGACGGCCAGCATCGTCGACAGCCCGATGGCGGAGTCCATCGAGTAGCGCCCGCCGACCCACTCCCAGAAGCCGAACATGTTGTTGGTGTCGATGCCGAACTCCGACACCTTCTCGGCGTTGGTGGAGACCGCGACGAAGTGCTTGGCGATCGCGCTCTCGTCGCCGAGGGCCTTCAGGGCCCAGTCTCGCGCCGAGTGGGCGTTGGTCATGGTCTCCAGCGTCGTGAAGGTCTTCGAGGAGACGATGAACAGCGTCTCCTCGGCGTCGAGGTCGCGGGTGGCCTCGACGAAGTCGGTGGAGTCCACGTTGGAGACGTAGCGGAAGGTCAGATCGCGGCGCGCGTAGTGGCGCAGGGCCTCGTAGGCCATCACCGGGCCCAGGTCCGAGCCGCCGATGCCGATGTTGACGATGTTTCGGATCGCCTTGCCGGTGTGGCCCGTCCACTCGCCCGAGCGCACCCGCTCGGCGAAGGCCCCCATGCGGTCGAGCACCTCGTGGACCTGGTCGACGACGTTGATCCCGTCGACCATCAATGTGGCGCCCTTGGGCATGCGCAGCGCCACGTGCAGCACGCTGCGGTTCTCCGAGACGTTGATGCGCTCGCCGCTGAACATCGCCTCGGTGCGCTCGGCCAGGCCTGACTCCTGCGCCAGCTCGACCAGCAGCTTCAGGGTCTCGTCGGTGACACGGTTCTTGGAGTAGTCCAGGAAGAGGCCGGAGCCCTCGGCCGTCAACCGCTCGCCGCGGGTGGCGTCATCGGCGAACAGCTCCCGGAGATGGAGCCCGCGGATCTGCTCGTAGTGGCGTTCAAGCGCTTGCCACGCAGGGCGCTCGCGCAGCGGGGGGACGCTCGTCGTCGTGCTCATCGAGACCTCCGGGATCGGGCGGTGGCTCCTGCTGGCTGGAGGCTAGCTCCGCGCCGGCACCCGCGCCCGCCGACGCGGATGACAATCCGGCTCATATACGACCAATTTGTCATCGGGGTCATTTCGATCGAATTAGTTAAATAGGCGGGCGGCGGGGTCCGAGGATCGGTAGAGTGGCGCCTGCCGCCGAGACCTCGAGAGGAAGGACGCGCCGATGAGCGAACACGATCACTCCGCCCACGAGCACGCCGGACCGGGCTACGCCTCGCCGCAGGTCGCGCGCGAGCAGCCCCCCGAGAAGGTCATCTACGTCGCCTCGCTGTACGAGGGCACCGGGATCGACAAGCCCGATTTCGTCGCCGTCGTCGACGTCGACCCCGAGTCCTCGGACTACGGGAAGATCGTGCACCGCACCGCCATGCCCAACGTGGGCGACGAGCTGCACCACTTCGGCTGGAACGCGTGCTCGTCGGCGTGCCACTCACAACTTGCCCGCGACACCATGATCGTCCCCGGCTTCCGCTCCTCGCGCATCCACCTCCTGGACATCTCCGACCCGCGCAAGCCCAGGATCAAGAACGTCATCGAGGGCGAGGAGATCAAGGAGAAGCTGGGTCTGAGCGCCCCGCACACCGTCCATTGCATGCCGGGCGACATCGTCACGATCTCGATGCTCGGCGACGCCGACGGCAACTCCCCCGGCGGCTTCGCGGTCCTGGACGCCCGCGACTTCTCGGTCGCCGAGCGCTGGGAGCGCGACCCTGGCGACATGGAGTTCCTCTACGACTTCTGGTACCAGCCGCGCCAGAACACCCTCATCTCCAGCGAATGGGGCGCGCCCAACACCTTCCAGGGCGGCTTCAACCCCGCCGACGTCGGCGAGGGCAAGTACGGCCGGAAGCTGCACTTCTGGGACCTGGAGTCCCGCAAGAAGGTCCAGACGATCGACCTCGGCGACGAGGGCCTGATCCCGCTGGAGATCCGCTGGCAGCACGACCCCGACTCGGCCCAGGGCTTCGTGGGGGCGACGCTGTCGAGCAACATCATCCGCTTCCAGCGCAGCAACGGGAGCTGGACGACCGAGAAGGCGATCGACGTGGGCAACGAGGAGCTCGAGGGCTGGCCGCTGCCCGGCGGCGTCCCCGGCCTGATCACCGACCTCGTGCTCTCGCTCGACGACAAGGACCTGTTCTTCTCCAACTGGCTGCACGGCGACCTGCGTCACTACGACGTCTCTGACCCGGCCAACCCGCAGCTGCGCTCACAGGTGTGGCTCGGCGGCCTGCTGGGCCGCGACGGCGGTCACCCGAAGGCGTCCGAGGCGCTCAACGGCGGGCCGCAGATGCTCCAGAACTCGCTCGACGGCGACCGGGTCTACGTGTCCAACTCGCTGTACTCGACCTGGGACAACCAGTTCTATCCCAGGCTCAAGGGCTGGCTGACCAAGCTCGACCGCCAGCCCGACGGCACCTTTGCGCTCGATCCCGACTTCTTCGTGGACTTCCACGAGCAGGCCGACGGTGCCCGTCCGCACGAGATCCATCTCCCCGGCGGCGACTGCACCACTGAGATCTTCCAGTAGCGCATGAGCCCGCGGGCGCTGGCGCTCGACTGGAGCCTGGACGGCTCGGCCGGGATCGCGTTCCTGACGCTGTGCGTCGCCGCCGGGGGCGTGTACGCGTCCGCGGCGGCGATCGGCAGCCGACGCGACCGCCGGCGCCGGCGCTGGCCGCGACGGCGCACCGCCTGCTTCTGCGCCGGGCTGGCGCTGCTGGCCGTCGACCTCTACTCCGGGATCGGGACCCAGGCCGACGTGCGGCTGTCGGCGCACATGCTCGAGCACATGATCATGTGGGTCGTGGTGGCGCCGCTGCTGGCGGCCGGGGCGCCGATCCGGTTGGCCCTCTTCGCTCTGGGCCGGGGTGGACGCCGCACGCTGGCCGGCTGGCTGCACTCACGGCCGCTGGCGTGGCTGACCAGCCCGGTGGGCTCCGTGACGGTGTTCTCAGCGGTGCTGCTCGTGACCCATGTTCCGGCCGTCTACGGCCTGGCGTTGGCCAACGACACCGTCCACGAGGCCGAGCATGCGGGGTATCTGGTGGCGGCCCTGCTCATGTGGGCGCCGCTGCTGGGGGTCGACCCGCTCCCGCGCCGGGTCGGCCCGCGAGCCCAGGCGGCATGCCTGACGGCGTGCATGGCGCCGATGCTGCTGCTGGCGGCATGGCTGGGCGTTGAGCCGCACGCGGTCTACCACCACTATGTGGCGGAGCTGGGACCGGCCGCTCTGCACGACCAGCGGCTCGCGGCCACGATCATGTGGGCGGGCGCGCTGCCGGCGTTCGCGGTTCCGGCGGTCCTCAGACGTATGAGCTCGCGTCGGCGGCGCTCACCGGCTGAGCCGGCGTTGTATCGAAGCTCGGCGCCGACAACGACGTGATCAGCGGATTGGCGGGCGCGGCCGAGCTGCCGGAGACCAGCGCGGCCAGCGCCTGGGGCGAGAGCGCGGTCTGAGCGGCGGCCGAGGCGTCCGCGCCCGTCGTCGCCCCCTGGCCGGTCAGCGCCGTCGCGGGGTTCGGCGTGGCGGCGGTCTGGGTGGCCAGCGAGGACAGCGGGTCAGAGGAGGAGTCGCCGGAGGAGGACTCGTCGCCCATCGCGGCGCGCATCGCCTCCTCCCATGCCTGAGCGGCGTCGGCGGTCGGTGCGGTCTGCGCGGCGGTGGCGGACGCCGAGGCGGGGGTGGTGCCCTGGGCAGCGGCGATCTGCGCCGCGGTGGGCTGCAGCAGGGATGAGACGTTGCTGATGCCGCCGATGGGGTTGACGGACATGCGGCTCCGGAGGTCGAGGGACGGTCCTTCCCCTCTTAATCGGCCGGGCGGGCCCGGGAGTTGAGCCCGGCGGTACGCTCGCGCAAACCTCGACCGAGGGAGGGAGCCGGATGGAAGGCAGCCAGACAGCGGACAAGCCGTATCTGTACGTGTGCCACGGGGACGACGGCGGGCCCGGCATCCACCCGTGCCGGCGCGTCCAGGAGGCCCTGCGGGCCAAGGGGATCGCCTATGACAAGGAAGTCGCCGCCCACGGCAGCCCCATCCCGTTCCTGCGCAAGGGCTCACGTGACGAGCTGGAGGCCAAGACCGGCGCCAGGAAGCTGCCGGCCATGAGGCTGCCCGACGGGACCATGCTCACGCACTCACGCGAGATTCTGGACTGGATCAAGCGCCAGCCCTGACGGCAAGGCCGTACTCGGCGCGGATAGCGATTCCGCATTTATCAGCGATGCCGCGGGCGCCCGCGCGCAGTTGGATGCGCGTATCCCCAACCGAGGACGAGATCACGATGACAATTCATCCCAAGGCTCTGGCTGACATGGCGCTGGCCCCGGTGGCGGCCGAGATCGACCTCAACCTGCAGAGAATCCGCGACAGGAGCCCGGCCGATGTCGACTACGAGCTGGGCCTCGCCCTGGACCGGCCGCGGATGGAGGACACGCGCGACGAACGAGCGGATCACGTCCTCCGGGTCGCGTTGCGCAACGTCGATCGCCATGGCTGGCACGCCAAGATCACCGACGATGGGTGCCGACTGCACCTCTCCGGCGGCTCGGTGACCCTTGACCTGGGCCTCGGCGGCGCGGTGATGCGCTACATCGAGGACGGCAAGACGGCGGCACCGCCCGCGGCATAATCCGCCGCTTGCGCATCCTCGTGGCCTCGACGGCGTTCCCCAGCGCCGCCGCGTTACTGGGCGAGCTCCTGCCCGATGACGAGATCCTCATCGGCCACGAGACGGCCGACGCGCCCATCGACGTGATCGTGCCGCTGATGAGCCGGATCGACGGAGCCCTGATGGACCGCCTTCAACCGCGGCTCATCCAGCAGTTCGGGGTGGGCCTGGAGGGCGTCGACCTCGAGGCGGCGCGCGAGCGGGGCATCGGGGTGGGCAACGTCTCCGCGGCCGACACCGGCAACGCCGATGGGGTGGGCGAGATCGCGGTGCTGCACCTGCTCGCGCTGGCGCGGAGGCTGCGTGAGGCGGGCGATGCCGTGGCCGCCGGCAAGCTCGGCGAGCCGCTGGGCATGCCGCTGTCAGACGCCCGGGTCGTCGTGCTCGGGCTCGGGGCGGTGGGCCGCGCCGTGGTGGTGCGCCTGGCGGGCTTCGGCCCCCGCATCACGGGCGTCGGGTCGCGCGCCGAGGCCCACCTGCCCGCCGAGACCCGCGCGCTGGCGTTGGACGCCTACCTCCCGGCCGCGCGCCTGGTGCAGGCGCTGGACGGTGCCGACGCCCTGGTCGTCTGCTGCACTCTCACCGAGCCGACGCGGGGCCTGGTGGGCGAGAGCGAGCTCGCGGCGCTGCGCCGCGGCGGCTATCTGGTCAACGTGGCCCGCGGCCCGGTGGTCAGCTACGACGCGCTCTTGCGCTCCCTGCGCAGCGGGCAGATCGGTGGGGCCGGGCTCGACGTCTACTGGGATGAGCCGATCGACCCCGTCGACCCGCTGCTGGCCGAGAACGTGTCGGTCACTCCGCACGTGGGTGGGGTCACGACGGGGTCCTACCGGCGGATCGCGGCCCAGGTCGTGGCCGCGATCGAGCGGGTGAGACCCGTGCTATGAGTCACTGACGAGCCCGAGCATCGCCGCCGCAGGCTCATGGGAAACCGCGATCAGGGAGGGAGCACCGATGGAGTACGTCAATCTCGGCCGGACCGGACTGCGGGTGTCCCGGGTGTGCCTGGGCATGATGAGCTACGGCAAGCACGAGACCCGGCCCTGGACGCTTGACGAGGAGGCCGCCGAGCCGATCCTCCGGCGCGCGGTTGAGGGCGGCATCAACTTCTACGACACCGCCGACGTCTACAACGGGGGTGAGAGCGAAGTGCTCACCGGGCGGCTGCTGCCCAGGCTCCTCGGGATGCGCGAGGAGTACGTCGTCGCCACCAAGGTCAACGGCAAGACGATGCCCGGCGAGAACGGTCAGGGTCTCTCCCGCAAGCACATCATGGCCTCGATCGATGCCTCGCTGGAGCGCCTGGGGATGGAGTACGTCGACCTCTACCAGATCCACCGCTTCGATCACCACACCCCGATCGAGGAGACGATGGACGCACTGCACGACGTGGTCAAGGCGGGCAAGGCGCGCTACATCGGCGCCAGCAGCATGTGGGCCTGGGAGTTTGCCAAGGCCCAGGCGGTGGCCTCGACGCGGTTCGTGTCGATGCAGAACCACTACAACCTCATCTACCGCGAGGAGGAGCGCGAGATGATCCCGCAGTGCATCGACCAGGGCATCGGCGTGATCCCGTGGAGCCCGCTGGCGCGCGGCATGCTGACCGGCAACCGGACCCGCTCGGGGGAGAAGCTGACCACGCGCGCGCAGACCGACGCGTTCGCCGACTCGCTTTACACGGCGGACGATTTTGACGTGGTGGAGAGCGCTGACCAGCTGGCGTCAGAGCGCGGTGTGCCGACCGCCCAGGTGGCGCTGGCGTGGCTGCTGCACAGGCCCGGCGTGACGTCGCCGATCGTCGGCGCCACCAAGCTCGAGCACCTCGAGGACGCGCTGGCCGCCGAGCAGCTGTCGCTCAGCGACGCGGAGATCGAGCGCCTGCAGGAGCGCTACGTGCCCCACGCCGTCGTCGGCCATCAGTAGCCGGCGACGCCGAGCGCGCCGGGTCGCACCCGGACGGTGATGAGCGCGGCGCTCATCCCGTGCACGCTCACCGCGTAGGCGTCGCTCCGTGGCGTGAGGGTCTGGCGCGCCGGCAGGCCCCGCCAGCGCCCATCGGCGCCGAGTGCGCGGCCACCGAGGGTGACCCCCGACCGCGCGGTGGCCGACGGCGCGAGCAGCCGCTGCACACCGGCCCTGCTGCTCGCCGGCAGCCGCAGCGACACCCGCTCGGAGCGGCGGCTCTTGTCGATGAGCAGGACGTGGAGAGTGTCGCGCCCCACTCGCACCGCCCACGCCGCGAGGTTCGCGGGTCGGCTCAGGTGGGAGCGAAGCGTCACGAGTTGCGCGTTCGGCCCGAGGGTGCGAGCGAACAGGATCAGCCCGTAAAGCAGCGGGCGGGCCTGGAGCCCACCCGGCCCGAGGGCGAACGGCGAATTGATGGCGGCGGCACGGGCGTGCAGGTTGACCCCGTCGACGCCGGAACGCAGCAGCGAGAACAGCGCGTCGGGGGCCCACAGCGCGGTGGCGAACGCGTCGCTGACGCCCGGACGGCCTCCGCAGTTGACGGAGTTGAGCTCGCTGAGGCGCAGCGGCAGCCCGGCATCGTGGGCGGCATCGACGAGCGGCCTGAGCGAGGCGGCCATCCCCGTCGAGGCCGCGGGGCTGAGCACGCGGCCGATCGTGGCGTAGGAGCGGGTGCCGCGCCGGCCCGGACAGCCGGTGTAGGGGTAGCGGTGGATGGTGACCATCCCCAGATCGCGACGGGCATCGTCGATCAGGGTCTGGACCCAGCGGCCGTGGTGGACGGGGTTGGCCAGCGCGGGGCCGCCCACCACCGCCTGCGGGGCGACCTCGCCCAGGGCGGAGGCGTAGGCGCGGAAGTCACGAGCGTAATCGCGGGCGGTGAGCGCCGCGGGCAGCGTCCGGCTGGTAAAACGATGCCCACCCACCCGGCCCCCCACCCAGCCGGCGCTGCGTCCCTCCAGGCCGCGCGCGGCGGTGATGGCCACCCAGTCGGCGCGGCTGTAGATGTCAGGCTCGTTGCCGACCTCGAAGGCCTCGATGCTGTGCGGCGGGAGGCCGGCCTTGGCGGCGCGCGCCCACTGCGCGGCGGCGCTGGGCGTGTCGGTGATGAGGTTGAGGTCCAGGATGAGCCGCAGGCCCAGCGTGCGCACCAGCGCGCGTGCCTGGCCCAGCCACTTCGGCGCCAGCGAGAAGGCCCAGGGGGGGAGAGGAGCCCCGCCCGCCCCCGCATTCGGGTCCCAGAACGCGTGATCGGCGGAGTCGCCGCCCACCCGGAGGATCAGCGGCCCGCCCCCGCGGACGCGGACCAGGGACAGGGCGCGCTCGAGCAGTGGCATCTCCCCCGACCACAGGGGCAACGCCCAGTACTCGGTGGACAGGCCAAGGTAGGACCGTGGGATCGCGCTGCGGGCCGCGTCGGCGGCCACCGTGATCTGGGCGGCCACGGGGAGCAGGGGCCTCGCGCGGCGGTGGTGGGCGCGGTGCGCGGATCCGGATGCTCCCGGCGTGAGGGTCGCGCCCTCGGCTGCGAGCACGAAGGCGACGCAGGCCGCCACCAGAGCCCCGAGGCAGAGTGCCACCACCGCCCCCGACGGCCGGCCCCACCGGCGGGGAGACCGATCCCGCCCACCACGACGTCCGTGTGGTGCAGCCTTCATCCGCTTCAGTATCCCTCCGCAAAACGGCGCGCCGGGCAGGTCTAACCGGCCGCGAACGTCGCGGCCATGAGGCGGCAACCCGACCCTCACCGTCGTGTAGCGTGCGCATCATGGCGGTCAGGATCAGCGGATGAGCGGCCTCCCGCGCCCGTCCAAGCGAGTGCTCGTGTTGTTCGGCGCGACCGGCGATCTGGCCAAGCGCAAGCTGTTTCCCGGGTTCTTCCATCTCTTCCGCGAGGGCCTCATGCCCGAGGACTTCCGGATCATCGGGTCGGGGCGGAGATCGCCGGGATCAGACGACGTCTTTCGCCAGCACATCAACGAGGCGCTCCAGCAGTACGGGCGCGGCGAGCTCGATGAGCACTGGGACGACTTCGCCGCGCGCGTGAGCTTTGTCGCCTCCAGCGCCGAGGACGGCGCCGAGCTGGCCCAGGCGATCACGGACGCCGAGGCCGAGATTGGCGCCGAGGGCGAGCGGCTGGTCTACCTGTCGGTGCCGCCCGGGGCGATGCAGGGGATGGTGCGGATGCTGGGGGCGAGCGGCATCGCGGAGAACTGCTCCCTGGTGGTGGAGAAGCCCTTCGGCCACGACGAGGCCAGCGCCAAGGAACTCAACGCGACCCTCCACGAGGTCCTGGAGGAGGACTCGATCTACCGGATCGACCACTTCCTGGGCAAGGAGGCGGCTCAGAACATCCTGGCGCTGCGGTTCGCCAACGGAATATTCGAGCCGGTCTGGAACCGCGACCACGTCGCCTACATCCAGATCGACGTGCCCGAGTCGCTGGACATCCAGGGCCGGGCCGGGTTCTACGAGCAGACCGGGGCGTTTCGCGACATGGTGGTCACCCACCTACTCCAGATCCTCGGGTTCGTGGCCCTGGAGCCGCCCAGCCGGGTGGACGCCGAAGGGCTGCACCTGGAGCGCACCAAGCTGTTTGAGGCGATCCGCCCGCTCGACCGCTCGCGGGTGGTCTTCGGCCAGTACGACGGCTACCGGGACGCGGACGGAGTCGCCGATGACTCGCAGGTTGAGACGTTCGCCGCGATCGAGGTCTGGGTCGACACCTGGCGGTGGAGCGGGATCCCGTTCTACCTGCGCACGGGCAAGTCGCTGGCTGAGGGGCGCCGGACGGTGACGATCGGCTTCAGCAACGCGCCGTTGCGGCTGTTTCCCGAGCACACGCCCGAGCAGTGCATCCGTCCCAGCGAACTGGTCTTCGAGCTGTCCGACGACCCGAAGGTGCGCGTCGAGGTCCAGGCCAAGGTCCCGGGCCCGGTGCTCGACCTGGGCCGTGCCGCGCTGACCCTCGACGTCCAGGAGGCGTTCGACGGCGCAGACGGCCTCGAGGCCTACGAACGGCTGCTGCACGACGTGATGCTGCGCGAGCACCTGCTGTTCACGCGCGCAGAGCAGATCGAGCGGCTGTGGGAGGTGTGCGCACCGGTCATCGAGGACCCTCCCGAGCTTCAGCCCTACGAGCAGGGGTCGTGGGGACCGAAGGTGGCGATCGATCTTCCGGTGTCGCCGGGGTGGCGGTTACCGGACGGCAACGGCGGCTGAATGTGATCCGAGGTCGTGGTGGCCCGGGGGGCCACGATGATGATCATGCTGCTGACGACGCTGCCCCTGGCGGCGGTGGGCCGGTCCGCGGCACGGGGCACAGCGAGCGTGCGACCCACACTGGCCTCCAACCGGGCGCTGGCGCGAGCGCAGGCCGCAGAGCTGCTGCGGCGGACGCCCGTGCCCGCCGGCGCGACGCCGACCGCCACCAACCCCGGAAGTCACTTCTGGCTTGACTCGCCGGCGGACGGCGTGCCTGACGCCCGGGTTGCCGACGCGCACCAGTACTGGAGCCTCGAGGGCGACCCGCAGACGATCTTCGGACAGATCAAGGCCCACCCGCCCGCCGGCGCGCGTATCTCGGCGTCGGGCACGGGCAGCGTGAACGGCATCGCGCAGTCCTGGGATGTCACCTTCAGCTTCCCGGCCGTGCCCGGCAGGATCGTCGAGCGCGGGATCGGGATCGAGCTGAGCGCGGGACGCAGCGGTGGGACCGCCATCCGCGCGGACGGCTACGCGGTGTGGGAGATCCCGCGCGCGCCGAGCGAGGTGATTCCCGCCGGGGCGCACACCGTCGCGATCTCCATCGACCGCGAGAACGGGCAGGGGTTCTCCGTCGGTGCCGTCAACGCACCACAGGACGTCGCGCGACTGGGTTCGTTCGTGGACTCCCGGCCGGTCACACAGGGGTTCGCGCACTCCTGCCCCGAGCTCGGGCCATCCACCCGGGTGCTCGACCTGCGCTTCGAGCGCACCGACGCCGGCCCACCGCTCGCTCGCGCGGTGGAGGACGCCTGTGGCGGACTGACATTCTCCATCCGCGGCCACCGGCAGCGGCCCCTGGACGAGTTGGGCGACCTGAGCGCCATGCTGTGGAAGCTCGGCGCCCTGGCTGCGTGCCGTGCGGATCAGCTCTCGGCGAGGGCGACGCGCCCCGCGCGCGAGCCGCGGGCGATTCTGGCCGAGGTGCTGTTCCGCAACGTCTCGGATACGGCATGTGCCGTCAGGGGCTTCGGGCGCGTGAAGCTCATCGGGCCCGGCGGCGGCGACCTGACCCCGCCGCTGCACGACGCCGACGGCGGCGCGCCCGTCGTGCTCCTGACCCCGTCTGACACCACCGAAATCGCGTTGAGCTGGGCCTCACCGAGCGCCTCCTGTCACTCACCGCGACCGGCCGAGATCGACGTGACGCTGCCGGGCGTGTCCGGTCGCCACGATGTGAGCGTCGCCTCCTGGCCACGCCGGCTGGCGCCGTGCCACAGCCGTGTCACCGCTGATCCGCTGGACTAGGGTGACGGGCCGCCGCGGGGGCGGCCGCTGTCCATCCCGGTCAGGCCCCGTTGACCCAGCCCTCGCTGCGCTCCCACAGCTCTGCGGCGCGCTCCGGCGTCGCGTGGCGGCTGGCCTCCTTGCGCCGGCAGTCCTCGTAGTAGAGCCCGGTGTCGCTGGCCACCTCGGGCGCGGTCGCACAGTAGACCGAGGTCTTGGCGCCCTCGGCGGGCGAGCGCATGCGCAGCTTCAGCAGCGGCCGGATCGGCCACGGGACCTCGCGCCACACGTCGGAGGCGATCGTCCCGGGGTGCAGCGAGTACGTGGTCACGCCCGACCCCTCAAGGCGCCGCCCCAGCTCCTGGGTGTGGAGCACGTTGGCGAGCTTGGAGACGCAGTACTCGTGAAACGCCGTGCGCGTGCGGGTGGGACTTCGGACGGCGTCGTAGTCGATCCCGTCCACGCGGTAGTGACCCTCGGAGGAGACGGTGACGATCCGGGCCGGGGCGCTGGCCCGCAACCGGTCGAGCAGGAGGCTGGTCAACAGGAACGGGCCGATGTGGTTGGTGCCGAAGGCCAGCTCGAAGCCGCTGGCCGTCATGCCGCGCTTGCCGGCCAGGCCGGCGTTGTTGACGAGCACGTGCAGCGGCGCTCCGGTCGCGAGGAACGCGTCGGCACACGCATGCACCGAAGTCAGGTCGGCGAGGTCGAGCGAGAGCAGGTGGAGGTTCTGGTTGCCGGTCGCCGCGGCGATCGATTCCTGGACCGGGCGCGCTTTGGCCTCGCTGCGGCAGGCCATGTACACGGTGGCGCCGCGAGTGGTCACCGCCTCGGTGGTGGCGCGGCCGATCCCGGTGTTGGCGCCGGTGATCAGAAAGGTGCGTCCGTCCAGGTCCGCCATTCCGGCTCAGGACACTAAAGGTCCGGGAGCCAGCCCGACTGGTAAGGGGTCTCGACGTCGTCGGCGAGGTCGGCGTAGGCCTCTGACGGCTCCCGCGTCTCATGCTTGACACCGGCGCCGTGGCGCTGAGCCAGCTCGGACGCCGGATAGATCGTCTGGTCTCCGGTGCGACTGCCCACCGCCAGCACCGCGCAGGGCCCGTCGCCGGCGCCGACGAAGACGTGCTCGGTCCACGGCGCACAGTGGACGAAGTCCCACGCCTTCAGGCGCCGCTCCTGTCCCTCGATCAGCAGCAGGCACTCGCCGCTCAGGACCAGGAAGTCCTCCTGGTCGCTCTCGGCGTGGTAGTAGCAGGACGGCTGGCCGGGCTGGAGCACGCCGATGTTGATGCCCAGGTGGCGCCAGCGGTCCTCGCCCTCGAAGCGCGTGTAGGCGCCGAAGTCGCCGGTCAGCCAGCGAGCCTCCCGGGCGTTGAGCACGAACCAGCCGTTGCCCTCGGGCACCTTGCCTCCGGGGGTCTGCTTGAGGCGCGCTTCCTTGGGCATCGCGGCCATTATCGCTTTCTCCCTCGTCGTACATGAGATCCTCTACCCATGAGCAGGGCGCGGAACCGCGGTTGACACTTCCCAGTCAGATCCTGGCGCGGACAATGCGCCTGGTTCGGCCGCACACGCTCGACGTGGTCTGCCGCCGCGACCTGCGCGCCCCGATGGACGATGGGGCTGTGCTGCTGGCCGACCGGTGGGTCGCTCGCGAGGGCGCCGACGGGCCCAAGCCCACCGTCCTCGTACGCTCGCCGTACGGGCGACGCCAGTTCGTCGGGCTGCTCTTCGGTCGCCTGCTGGCCGAGCGGGGCCTGCAGGTCGTCATCCAGAGCGTGCGCGGAACGTTCGGCTCCGGCGGCGAGTTCAGCCCGTTCGACGAGCGGGCCGACGGCCTGGCGACATTGCGCTGGTTGCGCGCCCAGCCGTGGCACGCCGGGCCGATCGGGACCCTCGGGCCCAGTTACCTGGGCTTCGTGCAGTGGGCGATCTCCGACGACGACCTGGCGGCGATGTCCATCCACGTCTCGGCCTCGGAGTTCCACAGCCAGACCTACGCCGGCTCGAGCCTGTCGCTGGAAACCCTGGCCTCGTGGCTGGTCATCGTGGCCATGCAGGAGCGGCGCCTGGGGCTGCTGACGATGGACCGGGCGCTGCGGCGCCTGAGCCGGACCGTCTCCGAGCTGCCGCTCACGTCGCTGGACGAGCGCGCCACCGGCGCCGCCGTCGGCTGGTTTCAGGAGGCGTTCAGCAGCCCGGGCCGCGAGGACCCGTACTGGGTCCGCCGCGACTTCTCTGGCGGCGTCGGGGAGGTCACCGCTCCGGTCTCGTTCGTCGGCGGCTGGTACGACATCCTGCTGCCCTGGATGCTGGCCGACTACGAGGCGCTCCAGGCCGCCGGCCGTGCGCCGCGGTTGCTCATCGGGCCCTGGGCCCACACCTCGCCGGGGCTCGTGGGAGCGGCCGAGCGTGACGGGCTGGCCTGGATGCGGGCGCACCTGCTCGGCGACGACCGGCTCCTGCGGCCGGGCCCGGTCCGGCTCATGATCACCGGCGAGCGCTCGGGCGGCGGCTGGCGCGACCTGCCGAGCTGGCCACCGCCCACGGTGGAGCGATCGATCTATCTGGAGGCCGGACGCGCCCTGCGTGACCGGCCTGCGCAGTCGCGCGGGGAGGGCGGGGACGCCTACCGCTATGACCCCGCCGACCCGACGCCGGCGCTGGGCGGGCCCGTGCTCCTGTCGCGCACCCCGGTCGTCGACAACGCCTCGCTCGAGGCGCGCGATGATGTGCGCATCTACACCGGCCCGGTGCTGGCGCAGACGCTCGAGGCGATCGGGCACGTGTCCGTCGAGCTGTGGCTGCGCGCCGGCGCGCCGTGGTTCGACGTGTTCGCGCGGGTGTGCGATGTCGATGCCGGAGGCGTGTCGCGCAACGTGTGCGACGCGCTCACCAGCGTCGCCCCCGGCCGCTTCGAGCAGGCGCCGGACGGCACCTGGCACGTGCGCTTGCAGCTGTGGCCGATCGGCCACCGCTTCGCCGCCGGCCATCGCATCCGCCTGCAGGTGTCATCCGGAGCCCACCCGCGCTATGCCCGCAACCCGGGCACCGGCGAGGACCCGGCCAAGGCCACCGCGGACACCCTGCGAGCGGTGGACATCGAGCTGCTGCGCGACGCCGAGCATCCGTCGCGGCTCGTGCTCCCCGTCGTGCCCTGACCGGGCGCGCGCCGCGGCGTCGTTGGCCACGACGGGCGCTCGCGCTGGGATACTCGGCGGGCATGCTCTACGCGCCCCGGGCCCGACACCTGCTCAGAGCCAAGGACCTGGCCGACGCCCGCTACTCCGATCCGCTGGGGGTCGACGACATGGCGGCCGCGGCGGGCCTCTCGCGCGCCCACTTCAGCCGGGAATTCCGGCGCGCGTTCGGGGTCTCGCCGCACGTGTACCTGCTGACCCGCCGCCTGGAGCGGGCGGCGACGCTCCTGCGCAACACCGACCGGTCGGTGGCCGACATCTGCTTCTCGGTCGGCCTGCAGAGCCTGGGGTCGTTCACCTCCAGCTTCACGCGCACCTACGGCGTGTCGCCCACGGCCTATCGGGCGGCCTTCCCGCCGGCCGCCGCACAGGCCGTCGTGCCCAGCTGCATCGTGCGGGCCTATGGCCGCCCCCAACGCAGCACATTTCGAGAAGACAGCGGATCGGGCCCCGATTAGCGTGGTCGGCGTCAGTTCATTCCCATCCCGTTCGGAGGAGAACATCATGCGTATCGCCAGCGCACAACTGTGGGTCCACAATCAGGACGAGGCTCTCGCCTTCTACACCCAGAAGGTCGGCATGGAGATCAAGTCCGACGTCACCGTCCCCGAGCTCGGCAACTTCCGGTGGCTCACCGTCGGCCCTCCCGGCCAGGACGAGGTCTCGATCGTGCTCATGGCCATCCCCGGGCCGCCTGTGTTCGAGGCCGAGACCGTCGAGCAGATCGAGGCCGTGATGGCCAAGGGGGTTGCCGGCACGGTGTTCCTCACCACCGACGACTGCCGGGCCAGCTATGAAGAGCTCAGGGACCGGGGCGTCGAGTTCGTCGAGGAGCCCGAGGAGCGCCCCTACGGGATCGACGCGGGCTTCCGCGATCCCTCGGGCAACCACCTGCGGCTCACGCAGGTGACGATGGCCGGCGTGTGAGCGCCGGCTACTCCCCCTCGTAGTAGTTCACGTGGCCGTCTGAGCGGCGCAGGAGCACATGGTCCTCGCCCGCCCAGACGCCCATCTTGTCGCTGTCGGGATAGACCGACACCGCCGGCTCGCGGGCGCTTGACCACATGAGCGCCAACACGGCTTCATCGCCGGCGTTGGTGACCTTGTGGGCGCCCGCGGGCCCGGCCGGGAAGCACATGAGCGCACCCCGGGGGGCCGGCTGGTCACCGTCGGGCGTGCGGACGCTGGCCGTCCCCTCGAGCACCAGCAGCCACTCCTCCTCGTACTCGTAGTGGTAGGGGCAGAGTGTCTCGCCCGGCGGGATCTCGAACTCCTTGATGACGAGGTCCTTGCCCCCGGCGGCGGCGCCGACGCGGGCCACTCCTCCGCGGTAGCCGGGTGGATCGGCCTCGTCGTATTCGAACTGCTGGTCATAGACGTTGGGAATGTTGGGCATGGTCCGATGCTCCCATACGTCATTGCGCGGTGCCCGGACGCCTCCCGAGCGTCCGGGCACCGCTCGCTCGTGTCTGCCCTTGGGTCGCTAACCCTTCTGGATCGGAGCCGTGTTGCCGTGGTCGATGTCCTTCATCAGCGGCGTCAGGTTGGGCGTGCCCCAGCCAGAGACGTAGTCCCAGCCGGGCAGGGCCTGGTAGGCGCCGTTGGTACCGACCTCGTAGTCGTTGAAATCCGCTGCGTCCTGCGTGGCGTTCTTGCCGACGGCATAGATGAGCGGATCGGCGAACCCGGTCCCGCCGCGCGCGGCGGCCTGGACGCGGGCCCACATGCCCATCATCAGCGGGGAGGACAGGCTGGTGCCGCCCTCGCCGGAGGCGCCGCCCAGCTCATCGGAGTAGATGTCGTAGGAGCTGGTGGCGATGTCGCCGGACTCGTCGGCGACGTCCGGGATCCCGCGGCAGGTGACCCCGCCGGTGTTGGGATTGCCGCTCAGGTCAGACAGACACGGGCGGCTGACGCCGCTCACGCCGGACTGGTAGCTCGGAGCCGGGATGAAGAAGCTCTGGCCGCCGCCGGTGTAGGGCCACGGGTACTCCAGGCCGCGCGTGTTGTCTGAGTCCGGGTAGAGGACGGTCCCGCCGACGGCGACCACGTACGGGCTGGCCGCCGGGTAGTTGACGATCGGGACGCCCTGGTTGGCGACGCCGTTGCCTGCGCCCAGCTCTGGGCCGAGCACCAGCACCGGGCACGAGGATCCGGTGTCTCCGGTGGCCGCGAACAAGGTCCGGCCCTCGAGCACGCCCTGGCGTAGCGTCTGGTCGGCGACCGGCTCCAGCGCGTTGGGAGCGCCCGTGCCGTAGAGCGCGTTCTGGTCCTGGTTGTTGTTGAACTGGGTCGGGATCGTGCTCTCGAGCGTCGCGTTGGCGGGCGTCGTCTCGCACTCCCCGAAGGAGGCGTTGGCCTGCTTGGGGCCGTTGCGGTCATCGATCCACTTGGCGAAGTCGGCCTCCGCGTCGGGGTCGACGAGGTGCTGAGCGAAGTACAGGTGCACCTGCTTGACGCCGGGCGCCATGCCGGTCGAGGCCTGGGTGTCCAGCTCCCACTCGACGTTGCCGCTGGTGTCGGAGAAGTCTCCGTCCTTGGGGATGTCGGTCACCTTGACCGGGACCTGCGGCAGCTTCATCTCCTGCTCGAACAGCGCCAGGTCCTTGACCGTCGTGCTCGAGTCGCCCGAGCCCATGACGGCCACCGACTGGCCCTGACCGACGTTCTCGGCGGGCATGTCATAGACGCTCCACAGCGCCTGGGGCGTGAGGGAGGCGGGGATCGTGGGCGCGCCCGCGGCGGTCTTGCCGAGGATGCCGGCGACGCCCAGGCTCGAGGTGATCGAGTTGACAAGGCTGCCCTCGCCGGCGATCGACTTCAGGGCGCTGGGGTCGGTGGCCCTGCCCAGCAGCGACGAGCCGGGCGCCCGGTCACCCGCGGTGGCTCCGGCCAGCGGGGTGGTGGGATGGATCAGCGTGTTGAGGCCCATGACCGTGAGGACGTGGAGCCCGGCGGGCACGCTGGGTGCGCTCTGGTTGGCCAGGAAGCGCACGCCGTGGGCCTCGTAGCTGCCGATCGTGGTCTGGAAGAGCTGGTCGAGCTGGGAGACAGTGGCCGAGACCTCCACGAAGTCGCGGGCGCCCGAGGTGTCCACGATCGTGGCCCCGCCGCCGCGCAGCCAGGTCAACGTGCGCTGAAAGGCCGTCTTGGAGACGGCGAAGCGCTTGTCGTACAGGGCGGGGGTGAGGAAGTGGTGGTACTGCGGGCTGGCCGGGTTCTGCTGGGCGGCCATGAGCGCCTGCTCGGCGGCCGGGTGCGGGTCCTTCAGTCCGACGCCGACCTCCATGCGCTGCGACGGCGAGGCGGCTCCCAGGCGGGTGGCGTGGGCGAGCGGCAGCCGGTTCATGGGGAACCAGATGCGCGGGGCTCGAGCGGCGCTGGCGGCGGTCGCGGCGGCGAGCAGGGCGAGCAGGGCACAGACCAGCGACCCTGCAGAACGTCGGAACATCGGTGCGGATCTCCTTTCCGGTGGACGGTGGTCTCTGGAACGCCCGTGCCGGATGAAACTTGCGCAAAACGGCGGCACAGCCCCGCCGCCCGACATCCGCCGCCGCACTGCCCTTCAATGCACGCCATGCAGACCCAAACCATCGTCACCGTGGGCGTGGGGCCCGTCACGCCCGCCGACGTCGTTTCCGTCGCCCGCGGCGGCGCGCTCGTCCAGCTGACCCCCGAGGCGCTGGACGCGATCGACGCCGGCCGGGCCACGATCGATGCCCTCGCCGAGGACGTCCGGCCCCACTACGGCGTCTCGACGGGCTTCGGGGCCCTGGCCAGCCGCCACATCCCGCGGGAGAGCCGGACCCAACTGCAGCGATCGCTCATCCGCAGCCACGCCGCGGGCTCGGGGGAGGAGGTGGAGCGAGAGGTGGTGCGCGCGCTGATGCTGCTGCGCCTCTCGACGATGGCCACCGGGCACACCGGGGTGCGGCGAGCGACGGCGGAGGCCTACGCCGCGATGCTGAGCGCCGGGCTCACGCCCGTGGTCTACGAGTTCGGGTCGCTGGGGTGCTCCGGGGACCTGGCCCCGCTGGCCCACTGCGCGCTGGCGCTGATGGGGGAGGGGGAGGTCCGTGACGCCGGCGGCGGCCTGGTCCCGGCGGCGGAGGGGCTGGCGCACGCGGGAATCGCCCCGGTCGAGCTGGCTGAGAAGGAGGGGCTGGCCCTGATCAACGGGACCGACGGCATGCTCGGCATGCTCCTGCTGGCGCTCGCGGACCTGCGCACGCTGCTCACCACCGCCGACATCACGGCCGCGCTCAGCGTCGAGGGGCTGCTCGGTACCGACGCGGTGTTCGCGGCCGACCTGCAGAGCCTGCGCCCCCAGCCGGGCCAGACCGCCTCAGCCGCCAACATGCGCGCGGTGCTGGCCGACAGCCCGGTCGTCGCCAGCCACCGCGGTCCCGAGGACCCGCGGGTCCAGGACGCCTATTCGCTGCGCTGCGCACCGGCGGTGGCCGGCGGGGCGCGCGACACGGTGGCCCACGCCGCCGCGGTGGCCGAGCGCGAGCTGGCCTCCGCGATCGACAACCCGGTGATCGTGGGCGGAGGGGACGAGGTCCGGGTGGCCTCCAACGGCAACTTCCACGGTGCCCCGCTGGGCTACGTGCTGGACTTCCTGGCCATCGTCGCCGCCGACGTCGCCAGCATCGCCGAGCGGCGGACCGACCGCTTCCTCGATCCGGCGCGCAGCCACGGGCTGCCGGCGTTCCTGGCCGCCGACCCGGGCGTCGACTCCGGCCTGATGATCGCCCAGTACACGCAGGCCTCGATCGTGTCCGAGCTCAAGCGCTTGGCCGTGCCGGCCTCGGTCGACTCGATCCCGAGCTCGGCGATGCAGGAGGACCACGTGTCGATGGGCTGGTCGGCGGCGCGCAAGCTGCGCCGCGCCGTCGACGGGTTGGCGAGGGTGCTCGCCATCGAGCTGATCGCGGCGGCGCGGGGGGTCGAGATGCGCGCTCCGGTTCAGCCAGGGCCGGCGACCGGAGCCGTGATCGCGGCGCTGCGGCGGTCGGTGGGCGGGCCGGGCCCGGACCGGTTCCTGGCCCCCGACATCGAGGCCGCCTACGCGCTGGTGCGCTCCGGCGCGATCGTGGCGGCCGCCGAGGCGCTCACCGGCCCGCTGCACTAAACCAATAAGTTTACTTGGATGGGTGTTGGGCCTCTGACGTCTGCCTGGGTGTGAGCGAACGTCAACTGCGGCTTTTGAAGGGCGGACGGGTTGCTGCGGCGATCCGCGTGACGGGGTTGGGGCGGATCTTGAAGCTATTTCCTTCACTATCCGCCACGACCCCGGCTAAGGGCGAGCGTTGGGAGATATTCGTGGCCGCCCGTCTCTCAGCCGGGTTATCTACCAAAAGCACCTGCAAAGGTGACCATTTACGCTCTGACCCCGCCATCCCAAGCCCGCTGTTGACGTGCGCCGATACCTAGGCCAGACGTGCCACGGCGGAGCGCGGCGCGACCCCCGCGCCCCAGACCACGGCGCGAGCGCCGGCAGGGCGCCGGGCGCTAGATCACTGCACGATCCGGAACACGCCCCGCATGAACGGGTGGATCCGGCAGAAGAACGTGTAGGTCCCGGGCTTGAGGCTGGTCGGGGTGCTCCAGCTCAGCTTGCCCGTCGCGGGCGTGCCCAGGCCGAGCTGCCCGGAGTCATAGCCGCCGGTGCCGTTGGCCAGCGGGTAGGAGATGCCGGTGTTCAGGCCGCACGGGTTCTGACACGAGGTCACCGTGTGGAACACGGAGTCCATGTAGGCCCTGGTCGGGCTGAGGGGATTGCCAGGGGAGAGGGGGCTGGCGTCGTCGTTGACGAACGTGATCGAGTGGCCCTCGGTGACCGTCGGTATGCAGCGGTTCATGCCCGTCGAGGTGAAGTCGCCGGGGTCGTACTGGAACTGCGCGATCTGAACGGTCTTGCGCGAGCAGTCGGGGAACGCGGTGGCCGTGCTGCCGAGGGCATAGGCGCCGCCGTGGTTGTTGTCCTCGGCCAGGTGGCCGTGGGTGACGTGGCCCCGCTCGTCGATGGGGTGGGCGAAGGGGTCGGTGCCGTTGTCGGTGTTCCAGGCCTCCCAGACGACCATGATCCCCATCGACTCATACCAGGAGGCACGGGTCGTGTTGTAGGTGGCGCTGATGCGCAGCACGTCCCCGGCCTTGACCTGTGGGCGCCAGTTGGCCGGCGTGGCGGTCATCGCCATGTCCCATGAGATGGGGCCGCGCTTGTCGAAGTAGTGCGCGTTGGAGCGGAACAGCCGGACGGAGTCGGGGACCGTGCCGGGGATCGTCCCTGGTGCCGCCTTGGTGGCGGGGCGGATGAGGTCGAGGTCGTCGTAGAGCCCGCCCGGGTGCAGGTGCCCGGCGGTGGAGACCAGGGTGCCGGGATGGTCGACCGTGAACTCGTTGAGCGGTGGCGTGCCGGCCGCGTAGGGGTGCTTGGCCATGTCGGGGAAGGTGAACTTCCCGTCGACCCCGCTGTGGCGGTAGACGTTGAAGACCGGATAGATGTTGTGGTCCTCAACGTCCATCCAGATGGGATGCGCCGGCGTGATCGACGCCGCCGCCGGCGACGTGGCGGGCACGAAGTCGATGTCATAGGTGATGTAGACCTGGGCCGCTTTGGAGGTCAGGTTGTGGATCATGTAGTTGAGGATCCAGGTGTCTGAGGCTCCGATGGGATAGCCGTAGCCGTGCGGGAACTCGTAGACCGTCTTCTCCTCGCCCGAGGCCATGAACGGGTAGAGCCCGCCGTAGCCGTTGCCCTCTCCCTCCCCGGCGGTTCCGTTGCTCAGCCACACGCCGTGATGCAGGTGAATGACGTCCACGCGCGGGATGCTCCCGCAGCACTTGCCGCCGGGCTTGGCGTAGCGGAGGTTGGGCGCGATCCGCACCGCGTAGCCGTCCTGGGTGGGCTTGGGCACGTGGTTGGTGTCCAGCAGGATCAGGTTGGCGCCCGGGGTGATCCGGTACGGCCCCGCGGCGAAGTGCAGGTGCTCCATGCCCGGGTAGGCGTCCGCACCGAGCGCCGGCGCGGCCAAGCAGGCCAGCGCGGCACACGTCAGCAGCATTGCGATGACTGCTCTCTTCACGGCGGGCACCTCCACCGGCGTCTCCCGCCGGTCATTCAATCAGTTTGGGTGTCCGCCGCGAGGCAGTTGGTGGTGAGCGCCTACCAGGCCTGAGCGCCACCGCAGTGCGGGCAGCCGACCGACGTCGACACGGGAGCGTGGAACACGAACCCACACTCGCACGTGTACACCGCCTCGTCCTGCATGCCGCCGGCTTCCCGACGGCGCCGCCTGACGGAGGTGGTGGCCTCGGTGGTCACAGCCGCTGCCGGCGTCGCGTTGCGCATCGCGCCACGCGCCGGCGGTCGCCCCTCGCGGTGGCGTCGGATCCTGTCGACGCCGCTCTTGGTTCTAGCAAGCACTGTTATTAGCGAGGAACGGCGACACTGCGGAAAGGTTTCGCGCCCAAGCCATAAAGTCCTGGCTCTTAACAGTTCGCTAACAAACCGAGGTTTGGAGTATCGTGCCCGCGTGGATTTGCGCGGGGCGGTGCGAGCGAGCGGCCGGGCCGCCGCCGTGCGCCGCGGCGCCCCGCCGTAGCTCGCCGCCGGCGATCTGACCGGCGGCCGACGGCGGGCGGTGTGTGAAAATGGGCTGCGGCATGGATCCAAGCCGCAAGCGCGCCGTCCGCCTCACTGTCGCCCTGACCGTCGCCCTCCTGCTGGCGACGGCGCTCGTCTACACCAGCTTCACTGCCGGGCGCGACGAGGTCACCGCGTCGCAGCTGGTCAAGAAGGCCCGTCCGGGCCAGACCTACATCCTTGCCGGGACCGTGCTCAACGGCTCGGTCCAGCGCAACGGCGGGGTGCTCCTGTTCCGGGTGCGCGACCCCAAGCTCAGGATGTCGGTCCCGGTCCGCTACACCGGCGAGATCCCCGACCCGTTCGCGCCGGGCCGCGGCGTCCTCGTCGACGTCGAGGGCAGCGGCAGCGGCCCCTACGTCGGCCAGGCCAATACTCTGACCACGAAGTGCCCCTCCAAGTACCAGGCAGTATCCGGCTCGTATTGATGGGTAGCCCACGCTGATGGCCGGCGCCGGTCGCGTCCTGCTGATCCTGTGCCTGCTCAGCTCGGTCTACGGGTTGGGTGCGTCGCTGTACGGCTCCCGCTCGGGCCACGGGGAGTGGGTCGACTCTGGGCGCCGCGCGATGTACTCCATCTTCGGGATGTCGGCGATCGCGTTCGTGATCCTAGACGTCGCCTTCATCAGCTCGGACTTCTCCTACAACATCGTCGCCAGCGGCTCGAGCACCACGACGCCGTTCTTCTACCGGGCGGCGGCGATCTGGTCCACGCAGCAGGGCTCACTGCTGCTGTGGGTGATGCTGCTCTCGTTCTGGTCGAGCCTGGCGCTGCTGATCACGCGCAGGCGTGTGCGCGAGATCGTGCCCTACGCCCAGTCGGTCCTGTTCGGCTTCGCCATCTTCTTTGTCGGGCTGATCGTGCTGTTCGCCAACCCGTTCGCCACGAGCGTCAACCCACCCGCCGAGGGGGCCGGCCTTGACCCGCTCCTGCGCCACACGACGATGATGATCCATCCCCCGACGCTGTACTCGGGGTTCACGCTGCTGCTCGTGCCCTTTGCCTTCTGCATCGGCGCGCTGGCGAGCGGCCGGGTCGGCGCCGAGTGGGTCCAGGTGACGCGTCGCTTCGCCCTGGCCGGCTGGTTGTGCCTGGGGGTCGGGCTCCTGCTCGGCGCGCGCTGGTCCTACACCGAGCTGGGGTGGGGCGGCTACTGGGCGTGGGACCCGGTGGAAAACGCAGCGCTGATGCCGTGGCTGGTTTGCACCGCCTACATCCACTCGATCATGATCCAGGAGAAGCGGGGGATGCTGAAGGTGTGGAACGCCTCGCTCGTCCTGCTCACCGGGACGCTGGCGATCGTGGGCGACTTCCTGGTGCGGTCGGGGATCCTCAGCTCGATCCACGCCTTCGTCTCTGACCCGACGCTCAACGTCTCCTTCGTCGTGCTGATCTCGGCGATGGTGCTCGGCTCGGTGTGGCTCGTCACCTACCGGCGCGACAGGCTGAGCAGCGAGCATCGTCTGGACTCGCTGATCTCACGCGAGGGCGTCTTCCTGATCCAGAACGTGGTGCTGGTGGCGCTCGCGGCGGTCGTCTTCTGGCTCACCTTCTTCCCGCTCATCTCCGAGGCGATCACCGGCACGCAGACGTCGGTCGGCCCGCCCGTGTTCGCCCACTTCGTCGTGCCGCTGGCGCTGGTCGTCGTGGCGCTCTCCGGGATCGGGCCGATCATCGCCTGGCGGCGCGTGACGCCGGCCAAACTGAAGCGCAGCTTCGCCTTCCCGGTGGCGGTCGGGCTGAGCGCGTTCGTGCTGCTCGCCTTCGTCTCCGGGGTCACCCAGCACGTCTTCGCCTACATCATGTTCGGCCTCGGGGCGTTCGTGCTGGCCTCCGTGGCCCAGGAGTTCTTCCGGGGCGCCCGGGCGCGGCGCGCCATGACCGGCGAGTCGCCGGGCGGGGCGCTGATCGCGCTCGTGCGGCGCAACCGGCGGCGATACGGCGGGTACCTGGTCCACGCCGGCGTGGCGGTGGCGCTCATCGGGGTGGCTGGGTCGACCTCGTTCCAGCACCAGCGCTACGCGACCCTGAGGCCCGGCCAGAGCGTGCACCTCGACGGCTACACGCTCAGGTACACGCACCCGACGGCCCAGGCGAGCGCCCAGAAGATCTCCTTCGGCGCGGACGTCGCGGTGACCAAGGCGGGGCACAGGGTGACCACGCTGCACACCAGCTACGGCCTGTACCCGTCGCTTGACCCGATGCACCCGATCGGGCGCTTCCTCAACACCTCAGATGGCGTCCAGACCGAGAGTCGCGTCGGGCTGGACTCCGGCGCGCTGCGCGACCTGTGGGTCGTCATCTCGCCGAATCTCGGTCCGCTCCAGAGCCTGGTCAGCCAGGGTGACCTGAAGTTCGGCCGCGCCATCCTGGCCGCCGAGAGCCAGCCCCCCGCCCAGCGGGCCTCACAGCTCAACACGATCTTCCAGCTGCGCGACGTGTTCATCAATGACGTCGCCCAGCGGTTCGTCTCCCACCCGTGGGCCTCGACGTTCCTGATCGAGGTCTCACCGCTCGTCATGTGGCTGTGGATCGGCGCCATCATCGCCGCGCTCGGCGGCCTCATCGCCCTGTGGCCGGTGCCGCGCCGCTCGCGCCGCGGCGCTCTGTCCGTGCGCCGCCTGGGCCGCACGGCGACGCCCGTGACCTCGCCGGCCCCGACCCCCGAGCCAGAGCGCGAGCGCGAGTTGGTGTGACGGTGGCCTACGCGCTTGTGCTCGTCGTGGTGGCCGGGGTGATCTACCTCATCAGCAGCCCACTGCGCGCGGCTCGCCGCCCGGATGACACCCGGAGCGGGGCGGCCGACGTGGCCGAACTGGAGGCGGAGCGGGACGCCAAGTACCGCGAGATCCGTGACGCCGAGCTCGATGTGCGCACGGGCAAGCTCTCCGACGAGGACTACGCGGCCCTCGACGGGTCGCTGCGTGCGGAGGCGGTGGACATCCTGCACCAGCTCGACGAGGCGCGCTCGCACGAGCAGATACCATCAGGCCCATGACCGCGATCCTCGACGTCGTCCAGGTGCTCATCTGTGTGGCGCTGATCTTTCTCATCCTCATGCACTCGGGCAAGGACGCGGGCCTGTCGGGCGCCTTCGGCGTCGGCACCGGCGCGGGGCCGCTGGGTGGCGGCTCGCTGGTCGAGCGCAACCTGAACCGGTGGACGGTCCTGTTCGCCGTGCTGTTTGGCGTCAACACCGTCATCCTGATCAGGATCAGCTGACGCGCCCGCGGGCCGCGCGCGATGGTGGACGCGTGGCGTCCTCACGTAGCGCGGGACGCGTGGCGTCCTCACGCAGCGCGGGACGCGTGGCGTCTCTGATGTAGCGCGCGGCGTCAGTGGCCGTCGATGCGTTCGACCCGGTCGCTCTGTGCGCCGAGTCGATCGACCAGCCGCAGCAGGTCCAGCGGGCTGAACGGCTTGGTCAGGAACAGGTCCGCACCGGCCGCCTCGGCCTGGGCCTCGATCCGGTCCCCGTGTGACGCGGTCAGCATCACGATGGTGGCGGCGCTCGTCGCGGGGTTGCTGCGCAGCTCCCGGCAGGCGGCGATGCCGTCCATGCGCGGCATGTCGACGTCGAGGAAGACGATCGCCGGCAGCTCGCGCTCGGCCACCTCCACCGCCTGGATGCCGTCGCCGGCCTCGAAGAGCCGGAACTCCGAGACGTCCTCGAGCGTCGTGGCCACCAGCTTGCGGATGAATGGGTCGTCGTCGACGACCAGCACGCCGCGCTTCATCGGGCCCCACCCGGTCGATCTACCATGCGTCGCGCCCGATCTGCACGAACGTCGCGTCCTCGATATTGCGGAATGCGTCGATCACGGTGGGGTCGAAGTGGGTGCCGGACTCCTCCATGATCATCGCCCGGGCCTGGCGCAGGGGGAAGCCCGCCCGGTACGGCCGGTCCGTGGTGAGGGCGTCGAGCACGTCGGCGACGGCGAACACCCGCGCTGCCAGCGGGATCTGCTCGCCCGCCAGGCCGTCGGGATAGCCCATGCCGTCCCAGCGCTCGTGGTGGGAGCGGACGATCTGCGTCGCCTCGGTGAGGAACTCGATCTGCCCGACGATCTCGGCGCCGATGGCTGGGTGGCGGGCCATCAGCGCGCGCTCCTCGGAGGTGAGCGGGCCCGGCTTGTAGAGGATCGAATCGGGCACGGCCACCTTGCCGATGTCGTGCAGCAGGAAGCCGAACTCGAGCTCCGGCGCGTCGGGCCGTGGCACCCCTGCCGCCCGCGCGATCTCGATCCCGTAGGCGGCGACGCGCTCGGCGTGCTTGCCGGTGTAGGCATCGCGGGCCTCGACGGCGTTGGAGAGCGCGCGCACGGTGGCGCGGTAGGAGCGCGTCAGCTGCTGTGTGAGCGCCCGCTCCTCCTTGAAGGTCTCGCGCAGGTCAGCGGCGTAGCGCTCGAGCTGAAGCTCCTTGTCAGCAGCCTCGCGCTCCCGACGAGCGAGCTCAGCGCGAAGCCGCGCGATCTCTCGCGTGAGCTCAGCTTCTGTATGGAGCTCCACCGGCAACTCGACTCACTTGTTCTCGATCTCCGCGCAATGCAGATAGAAGGGCTTGGGCGGCGTCCTGGACCGGTACGACCTCAATCCCCAGGCTGACGATACCCGAGGGTGTCGGCGACTCACCGTCTGAGAATAGGATCACCGCTCGCCGAAGTCGACGCCCGCGTAGGTCCAAAGCCTGCAAGACCGCCTGAGGGTTACGAATTCCTACGTCGACCAGCGCCACTTCGAAGCGGCGCTCCCCGCACACTCGTGCGGCTGCCGCACCAGATGTCTCCCACTGGTGCTCGATCCCGAGCTCGTCCAGAGCGGACTCGAGCGCCTGCCGAAGCTCCTCGCGTCCGACGATGAGCACGCGGCTGCGACCGGCCCGAACGGCCGCGGCCAGCACATGGCGCAGCTCGGCGGCGTCGATCGGCTTGGCCACCACCCATTCGCCCGACAGCTCGGTGCTAGCGGAGAACACGGACACGAACACGATTGGCGTGGCCCGCAGGTCGGGATCGGCCCGAATCTGGCGCAGGACCTCGAACCCGTCCATCGAGGGCATCAGGATGTCCAGCGTCACCGCATCGAAGCGCTCGCGGCGCAGTGCGACCAGCGCCTGCTCGCCGCTGGTGGCGATGGCCGTGTCGACATCGAGCGGCGCAAGCTGGTCGGCGATGAGCTCGGCCACGTCGGGCTCGTCATCGACGATGAGCACCCGGCGACCCCGGATGAAGTCCAGGGAGTCCCCGTCGTCGGTGGCCACCGCGGCGGGGATGAGGACGTGGAAGGTGGTGCCGCGTCCGGGCTCTGAGTCGACCTCGATCACCCCGTGGTGCAGGTCGACCAGCGACTTGACGATGGAAAGCCCGAGACCGGTCCCGGGCGCCGACTCGTTGCCGCTACGCGCGCGGTAGAAGCGCTCGAAGGCGCGATCGGTCTCCTCGGCGGTCATCCCGATGCCGGTGTCGGCGATCACGATCCGCACCCACGCGCGGTCGGCCTCGACGCCGACGTGGATGCGGCCGCCCTCGCCCGTGTAGAGATGGGCGTTGGTGAGCAGGTTGCCGATCACTTGGCGGATGCGCTCGGGGTCGGCCATTGCCAGCGGCAGCGTCGGGGCGACATAGACGCCCAGCGTCTGGTTCTTGGCAGCGATCCGGGGGCCCATCAGCTCCGCCAGTTCCTGGACGGCCTCGCCGACGTCGATCGCACGGGCGTTGATCTCGACGTGGTCGGCCTCGAGGCGCGCGACGTCGAGGAGGTCGTTGACGAGCTCGACCAGCCGGTCTGTCGAGCGCTTGATGATGTCCAGGAACTCCAGCTGGCGAGCCGACATGCTGTCGGGGCTGCGCTCGAGCAGCTCGACGAAGCCCTTGATCGAGGTCAGCGGGCTGCGCAGCTCGTGCGATGCGGTGGCGACGAAGTCGGACTTGGCACGCTCGAGCCGCGCCCGCTCGGTGACGTCGCGGACGGTCCAGACGATGCCGCTCGAGGTGTCGTCGCCCATCGCCGCGGCGGTGACGGCCAGGATGCGCCCGCCGTGATCGATGACGACCTCGCGCTCGAGGGCCGTGTGCAGTGCGGGCAGCGGGCTGTCGGGATCGTCGACGCTCTTGCCCGGCGCCAGCTCGCGGACGAGCTCGGCGGCGCGGGGGTTCATGGTGGCGATGGCGCTCGACTCCGACTCGGTGACGATGAGCCCGTCGCCGAGGCTCTCGATCGTCACCGCCAGCCTGCGGCGCTCGTCCTCGATACGACGCTGCGCCGAAGTGAGGTCGTCGGCCATGGCGTTGAAGGCCAGCCCCAGCTCGCGCAGCTCGCGCGGGCCGCCGGGCTGGACGCGGCGCTCGAGCCTGCCCGAGGCCAGCTCGCCGCTGGCCCCGACGAGCTCGTCGAGCGGCCGGCGCATCGACCGCACCAGGCCGGCGATGAGGACGAGCGCGGCGATGAGCGCGAGCACACCGGCGACGATCGCGATCGTGATCGCGTCGCGCGACTTGTTGCGATCACGAGCTGACGCCTCCTCCTGGCGGACGCGCTGGCGGACCTGAAGCTGGTCGGCCACCGAGGCAGCGCTGGCCAGCGTCCCGCCGCCGGCGCTGGCGGATTTCAGCCGGCCGCTCTGGGCCTGGGCGACGGCCAGGCGCTGAAGCGAGATCTGGCGCGCGAGGAGCTTGGCGCTGACCGCGTCAGGCACGGCGAGGTCGGTCGCGGCCCTGGCTGAGCGGTCGAACGCCTTCGCGGCCTGCCGGCGGGCGGCGGGCGCCAGCGGTCCGGTGGCGTCGTGGGCGATCTCGACCTGAACGACGCCGGCACTGGTGAGGTTGGCGACCGCCGTCCCCAGGTCGGAACTGCGTGCAAGGACGTTCTCATAGCTCTGTCGCGCGTTGTAGAGGCTGGCGATTCCGGCCGCGGCCACGGATGCCAGCGCGATGGCGAGGCCAATCAGCGCAAGGCGCAGCGAACGTGCGATCGAGAAGCGGCCCATGAGCTGTACCCCTAGTGGTCTTTCCCGCAGGTACGTTCGCACCGAGAGGTGCGCCTGGTGGATGCCGGGCGAGGACGCAGGACCCGACGTGTAGCAGCGCTACACGAGGGTCCGAGGACAAAGCTCGGCGCCGCCAGGCGTGCCTCGAATGCGGGCGTATCTGCGGGGAGGGCCACTTGGTAGGACGCGGCGGATCGTACCGGTGCGGTGCAAGCCGTTTGTCTCCGTGCAGGTAATGAGGCCTTTTCGTAACAAGAACCTCCAATTGCTGATGTTTCGAGTAGGTCCGTCACTAGCCTCCAGAAAAATGGGCCTCGTCCGCGCGTGGCGCCGACAGATCTACGGCGCGTCGCTGGTCGCCATCCTCATCCCCGCCTCCATCATCGCGGTGCTCTTCGCCGCGACCGGGAGCGGACCTCTTCAGGGACTCGGAACGCTCGGCCAGGTGTTCAGCGGCCCGGCCATCCCGGGTGGCAACCTCTCGGCCCGCGTCTCCTTGAACTCCAAGCCCACCCTGCCCGGCAAGGGCACCGTCGCCGGCGCGGCGCTGAGGGGCCACAGTCCGGTGATCGGCCAGGGACCGACCAACGGCTCTCCGGGGCCCCATGGGTCGGCGGTGGCCCCGCTCAGCCTCGGTACGAGCACGTCCAGCTCCTCGGGCAGCCGCGGGGGCGGTCGGCTCCATAGTGGGTCGCCCGTGGGTGCGGGCACCGGTGGCACCCCGCCACCTCGGCCCCCGGTGAACACGCCGGCGACGACGCCGACGACGCCGACGACGTCGAGCACGACGACGACGGACACCACCACGGCGGCGTCGCTACCGCCGATCGTGGCCGTCCCACCGCCGCCCGTCACCACCACGACGACCCCCACCACCGCGACAACGACGACCACGACGACGACGCCGACCACCAAGACCACGACGACGAGCACGACGAAGACGACGACCACGTCGACCACCAAGACGACCACCACGTCGACCACCAAGACGACGACCACGTCGACCACGAAGACGACCACGACGCCGACCACCAAGACCACGACGACGCCGACGACGAAGACGACCACCACGACCGTCACGCACACGACCACGGTCAAGGCACCGACCACGAGGACCGCGACAACGGCATTCAACAGCGCCTCGCCGCAGATCGCCACCACGGTGGCGCAGGCCGAGCACGGCTCGGCTAGGTTCACGGGATGCACCGGCGACTGGGGGCTCAGTCCCGTGGGCCAGCTCGACAAGCGTCTGTGAGTACGCGCGCGCTGCGGCGCGGCCTGGTGGCCGGAGTCGCGATCATCGTGGCGGCCTGCGGAGGGCAGGCGGTGAGCAGTTCGAGCGCGACGAGCATGGCGCGCGCCGGCGCCACGAACACCACCGCGTCGGCCGCCGCCAGCGGCTCGGCTGACTGGACCCAGTTCGGCGACAACGCCCAGAGCAGCGGCGTGGGGCCCGCCAACAGCGGCATCACCGCCGGTGACGCGCGGCAACTGCGCCTGCGCCAGGTCCGGATCGACGGGGTGGCCGACTCGGCGGCGATCGCACTGAGCGGCGTCACGGTCCGCGGGGCCCGCCACGACGTGATCGTCGTCACCACCAGCTACGGCAACGCGATCGCCATCGACCCGCGCACCGGACGCCGGCTCTGGGAGTTTCGCCCGAGCGGCGTCAACAGCTCGCCGGGCAACCCGCAGGTGACCACGGCGTCTCCGGCCGCGGACCCCGACCGCCGGTTCGTCTACAGCGCCAGTCCGGACGGCGTCATCCACAAGCTCTCGCTGGCCACGGGGCGGCAGGTGTGGTCGCGCTCGATCACGTTTGACCCGCGGCACGAGAAGATCGCGTCCTCGCTGCACATCTCCGGTAGCTGGGTGGTGGCGGTGACCGGCGGCTACATCGGCGACATCCCGCCCTACGACGGACACGTGGTCACCATCGATCGCACGACCGGGCGCATCGTCCACGTGTGGAACACCGAGTGCTCGAACCGCCACCGGCTCATCCGCGCGAGCTCGTGCAGCGTGACCAACACCAACGGCGACAACGCCATCTGGGGCCGGGCCGGCGCGATCATCGAGCCGGGGAGCGGCCGGATCCTCGTCGCCACGGGGAACGGGCCCTTCGACGCAAGCACCAGCTGGGGCGACAGCGTGCTCGAGCTGGCGCCCGACGCCGGCGCCCTCCTGCACAACTGGACCCCGGCCGACCAGGCGCACCTCGGGGCCAACGACCTTGACCTCGGCAGCACGTCCTCGGCGCTCCTGCCCGCGTTCGGCGGGATGCGGCTCGCGCTCCAGGGCGGGAAGGCCGGCGTGATGGACCTGCTCGACCTCGACCGCCTCAACGGGACGACCGGCGGGCCCGGCCGCCGCCTCGGAGGCCAGGTGTCCGAGACCTCGACGCCGGACGGCGCTCAGGTCCTGACCCAGCCCGCCGTGTGGTCAAGCGGCGGCCACACCTACGTGTTCGTCGCCGACGGCTCGGCGACCGCCGCCTACGAGCTCGTCGACGCCGCGCATCCGCGGCTCCGCCAGCTCTGGCAGCAAGGGAGCGGCGGAACGAGCCCCGTGATCGCAGGTGGGCTGCTCTACGTCTTCGATCCCGGCGGCACGCTCAACATCCGCCGGCCGCTGAGCGGCGCGCTGGTGCGCGCGCTGCCGGCCGGCGGCGGGCACTGGAACAGCCCGATCGTGATCGGCGGCCGGCTGGTCGAGCCGACCGGCGCCTACGGCTCGAATACGAGCTCCAGCGTCATCGACATCTGGCACCTGCCCGGGCGCTGACGGCGCTGCAACTTTGACTGCACACGCAGGAGAAAGCACCCTCCTGCCGCCGGTCTTGATAGCTTCGCCACGTCCGCAACAGGCGGCACCGGTGACATTCTCGGACCCACCGGCCGCCGCGTTGCACGCTGTCACGACGACCGCATGCTCAACGCCCGTCGCTTCGCATACCCGTTTCTGCTCGCCGTGGTGCTGCTCGGGCTCATTGCCGTGCCCGGATGGGCGGACCTGAGCAGCAAATATCAGGCCGGCCAGAGCCGCGCCAAGCAGCTGCGCTCGCAGATCTCGGCCCAGAGCCAGAGGATCGATGGCTACCAGGGGACGATCGACAACCTCCAGGCTCGCCTGAACGCGATCGAGAACGCGCTCGGCGTCCAGGAGCGGCTGCTCTCGAACGTCACCATCGAGCTCACCGCCGCGCGCAAGCGGCTCACCGGGCTAAGGGCCACCGAGGCGCGAGACCAGCAGGCCCTGGCCGCCCAGCTGCGGGCCGACTACGAATCGCCGCTGCCCAACGTCGTCAGCGTCGTCGTGGACGCCCAGGGGTTCGACCAGCTGGTCAACGGTGTGCGCAACCTCACCGCGATCCGGCGCAGCAACGTGGCCACCGTGCAACGGGTGGTGTCGGACCGCAAGGCGGTTGAGGCGCAGACGGCGGAGCTCACCACCGTCCAGGCGCGCCGTCGCCGGGAGGCCGCGGCGATCCTCGTCGAGCGCGACAACGTCACGCAGCTACGGCTCTCCATCGTGGACAAGCAGCTGCAGGCCGAGCACATCCGCGGCGCCGCGGCAGCGAAGCTGACCACGCTCAAGAAGACGCTCCAGCACGAGGCGGCGGTGCTCGACGCCCAAGCGGCTCGCGAGCAGGCGCTCAACGGAAGCGGCGGCAGCGGAGTGGCCCCGCCCGGCGGCTGCGTCAATACGCCGTTCGCGGCCCACGGCGGCGAGTGGGGGTTCTTCCAGGCGCCGGGCACCAACTACAGCGTCAACGAGACGCCGATCATCGCGGCGCGCCTCGATGCCCTGGGCAAGGCGCTGCACCTGCACCTGATCGGGATCTCGGGCTATCGCTCGCCCCAGCACTCGGTCGAGGTGGGCGGCTTCGCCGACGATCCCCACACCCAGGGCCTCGCCTCTGACACGCCGGGCGTCGAGGGCGTCCCGGAGGCCACGCTGCTGCAGTACTGCCTCACCCGTCCGTTCCCGGGCGCCCGCGAAGCCGATCACATCCAGGAGTCGTAGACCCAAAACTCAAGTAGGGTGCGCTCTCCCCACGGTGGCCGCCCGTGCCGCAGCGACCACCGCCCTGCGAGGAGCGGAGAGGACACATGAGCGTTGACTTGGATGGGTTCGCGCCCGACGTGATCGTGGTGGGCGCCGGGTCGGCGGGCTGCGCGGTGACGCGCCGGCTCATCGACGATGGAGTGAGCGTGCTCCTGCTCGAGGCGGGCGGCCCCGACGACAGCCCGGCTATCCACGATCCGGCGCGCTTTCACGAGCTGTGGCTGGCTCCCGAGGACTGGGCGTACTACACGACCCCGCAGGCCGCGGCGGCCGACCGGTCGCTGCACTGGCCGCGGGGCAAGGTGCTGGGCGGCTCGAGCTGCCTCAACGGGCTCATCCACGTGCGCGGCGCCCGCACCGACTACGACGAGTGGGTGCGGCTCGGCGCCGAGGGCTGGGGCTGGGACGACGTGCTGCCCGCGTTCGTGCGCATGGAGGACTTCGACGGCGGCTCCTCGGAGCTGCACGGCAGCGGCGGCCCCCTGCGGATCATGAGCCGATATGAGCTGGCTCCCGTGCACGAGGCGTTCATGGCGGCGGCCCAGGAGATCGGGGTGGCCCACAACCCCGACTACAACGGCGGCGTCCTCGACGGCGTGGCCCAGATGCAGCTCACCATCCGAGACGGCCAGCGCCACAGCGCCGCCGCGGCGTACCTGCGGCCGGTGCTCGACGCCCCTCAACTGCGCGTCGTCACCGGGGCCCATGCCCATCGACTGCTGCTGGAGGGCACACGCTGCGTCGGCGTCGAGTTCGCCCACGACGGTGACCTGCACCGGGCTCAGGCTGGCCTGGAGGTCGTCGTGAGCGCCGGCGCGATCGAGTCTCCGGCACTGCTGCTGCGCTCGGGTATCGGGCCGGCGGGCGACCTGCGCGCGCTGGGGATCGACGTGGCCGCCGACCTGCCCGGCGTCGGCGAGAACCTCCATGACCACCTGCTGTCACCGTCGATCTGGTCCGCCGAGAAGAAGATCGTGCCGTTCGAGCAGGGGCTGTCGCCGATCCAGACCCACCTGTGGTGGCGCAGCCGGTCGGACCTGCCGGGTCCCGACACGCAGCCCATCTTCTTCAGCGTGCCGCTGTACGAACCGTGGATGGAGGGACCGCCCAACGCGTTCACGCTCCTGGGCGGAATGGTCCGCCCGCAGAGCCGCGGGACGATCCACCTGAGGGGCCCGGGCGTGGGCGACCCGCTGGTCATCGATCCGCAGGTCCTGTCCGCCGAAGCGGACCTGGTGGCGCTCGAGGCCTCCCTGGCGCAGGTCCGCGAGATGGGGACGGCGCCGGCGCTCCAGGAGTGGGGCGCGCGCGAGCTCTATCCCGGCCCCGAGGTCACCGGCGCGGCGCAGGTGCGCGACTACGTCCGCCGCACCGCAATCAGCTACCACCACCAGGTCGGCACGTGCAGGATGGGCGTCGACGCCGAGGCGGTGGTCGACCCGCACCTGCGCGTGCACGGGCTCGAGGGGGTCAGGGTCGCCGACGCGTCGGTGATGCCGGCGGTCACCTCGGGCAACACCAACGCGCCCAGTCTCATGATCGGGGAGCGCGCGGCCGACTTCGTCGTCGCCGCCGCCACGGCTCAGAGCGCCGAGCGCACCTCGGACGCGGCCCGCTCGCCGGAGCGCACCGCCCCGTCCATATAGCCCATGAAGACCTCGGAGGTCTCGGTCCCCGCCCAGTGGATCCGGCCGATGGACGCGCGCAGCGCGGCGCCGTAGTCGGTCCAGACGCCGGGCGGCAGGTAACCCTCGTAGCAGCCGCGCGTCCACGGCTCCTCTGACCAGTTGTGCTCGATGAGCATGTCCGGGTGCGCGGCTTTGGGGCCGAACAGCCGGGTGAAGGATCCGAGCACGGCTTTCCGGCGCGCGCCGCCCCCCATCGTGGTGAGCCGGCGGGCGTCCTGACCGGTGACGAACCCCAGCAGCACGCCCGGCGTCCCGCTGGGCGGCGAGTTGTCATAGGTGAGGCCGACCGGCGAGCGGTCGCTGTTGGCGTAGGCGCTGAGCCCCTCGGCGCGCCAGAACGGCTTCGGGTAGACGGCCTCGTACTTGATCACCGAGCCCTGGGGGACGCGCTGGGTGAGCTGGTCGCGCGGGGCGGGGAGCGGCGGGTCATAGTCGATCCGTCCCGCCAGCGTGGGTGCCATGGCCACGATCACCGCCCTGCCCTGCCAGGTGCCCGCGTCGGTGGTGACGGTGACCCCGCGCCCGGCGTGAGCGATGCGCCGGACGGGCGCGTTGAGGACCACGCGCCTGCCGAGTCGCTCGGCCATCCGGAGCGATACGAGCTGGGAGCCGCCGACGAAGCGAGAGTCCTGCGCGCCGCCGGCGGTGCTGGTGAGGTTGATGATCCCGTTACCCGAGCGGTAGTAGAAGAGCGCGTGCAGCAGCGAGAGGTCGCGGGGCTCGGCGGCGAAGACCGACTCGGTGGCGAGATCGAAGAGGAAGCGGGCACCGGGGGTGCTGGAGTTGGCGAGCTTCCAGGTCTCCAGTGTCTGCCCATCGAGCGCGAGCGCGTCGGGCGCCGTCCACGGCTTGTCGAGGGGCACCGTTGACGTCAGTTGCACGATCTTGGCGAGCAGCGTGTTGAAGTCGGCGGCGTCGGCCGGCGGCAGGGGCGGGATGAGCCCGGTGAAGTGCGTCTGGCGGCCCAGGTAGTCGAAGATCTGGGCGCCCTTCGTGTAGGTCTTGAACGTGTGGATGCCCAGTGCCCTGGCCCGCGCCATGAGTCTGTCCTGCCCGGGGCCGACCCACTGGCCGCCCACCTCCACCACCTCTCCGTGGCCGACCGGATGGTTGAGCGTGCGCCCGCCGACGCGGTCGCGCGCCTCGAGCACGACCACGGAGTGGCCGGCGTGCGCGAGGTCGGACGCGGCGGCCAGGCCGGCGAGCCCGGCACCGATGACGATCACGTCGGCGCGGCGCGAACCGGTGCCCGTGCGAGCCGCAGTGCCGGTGCGTGCCGCGGCCGAGGCGGCGGACGTCGCGTCGACGGCCAGCGCTGCGGCGGCGGCGCCCACGATCGCCTCGCGGCGCGAGACGCCCCGGCCGGGGACCCGGTCCCCGCCCACCTCGGTCACCGGCCGGCCACCGTGCAGCCGGTTCGACCGGGGTCGGCCGGGAAGGGCAGGTCGGCGATGAGCGCGGTCTGCACGTAGCGGTCGCTGTGGGGCAGCGCGTCCCCGGCAGCGCGCAGCGTCGCGCGCGTGCCATCTGTGACCACCCACGGTGCCAGCGCCAGGAACTGCGGCTTGCTTGAGGCATAGGCGCGGTTGGCGCTGTCGTCGTCGCCGGCCACGAAGCGGGCGTTGCCGACGTAATGGCAGCCGCGGCCGCGCAGGCCGCGCTGGAGGATGGCGCTCTGGCCGTCGAACGGGGTGTCTGCCAGGTTGCCGACCATGAAGGGGTTGACAGCGTATGCGAAGTGGACGCTCGGATCGCTGACCGCCCGGTAGGCCGAGCCCATCCACGACAGGGGCTGCCAGTGCTCGAGCGGGTCGGCTCCGTCGGCGCCCGTCCAGGCGCCATCGTTGGCATCGGCCTGGATGACGACGTTGGCGCCGAGGCGGTCCAGGCAGCGCATGTAGGTCAGAACCACGTTGTCGCAGGCCCGGGCGGCGTTGGCCGTGCCGTACTGAAAGGCCGGCAGGCTGGTGGCGATGCCGAGCCGCACGCCCGCGCCCGGGATGGCGACGGGGCGAAGGTTGCGCCGGGCCGCCGCTCCACCGGCCGGGCCCGAGCCGAACTGCAACTCCTGCTCGAAGCCGGTCAGAGGGACCTTGCGATTGGTGGCCATCAGGTTGGCGAGAGGCGCGGGGTCGTGGGGGTGGGTCACCCGCGGTCCCCATACGAACGTCTGGTCATAGGCGGTGCCTGCCGTGGGGGCGTAGACGCTCTGGACGCCGGGCGTGCTCGGGTCGCGCAGCGCCTTGACCGCAGACGGATTGCGCGTGAGCGCGAAGGGCGCCTGGGTGTTGGAGGCGACGATGTAAAGGTGATGCCGCAGCGCCTCGTCGGCCATGGTGGTCATGAACACGCGAGCGAAGGTGTCGGTGGCCGCGACGAAACCACGGCCGAGCGCGCCTGAGAGCTTGGGGTAGCGCTGCTCGAGGTAGGTGAGCGCCCGGCCGTAGCCGGTGTTGATGTCACTGAGCGTGTCCAGCGTGAGGCACGGCGCGGCGGGGCAGCCGTTGCCGTGCTGCAGCAGCGTCCGGGCGGTGGCGCCGCGCGGGCCCACCGCGATCGTCTCCAGACCGATGTCCTCGTCGAAGACGACGAGGTTGGGGCGGCCCTTGGCGAGGTGGGGGAGGACCTCGGTGCGCAGCGCGCAGTCGATCGCGCGCCGGTAGTCGGCGGCTGTGGCCACTTGCGCCGGGTGCTGCTCGAACTGGATGGCGAACACACGCAGGGCGTGGGGGCGTGGATCGGCGGCGAGCGCCGGGCGGCCCCAGTGGGGGCAGCTCGCCGCGCGGGCGGCCGCCGGTGCAGCGGCGGCGGCGACCAGGGCCGACACAGCCCCCGCCAGCAGCACGAATCTCCTCATTGCCGGGGCAGGCTATCGCTTGACCGTCCGCGCTGGACATCTGTTCGCATAGCGCTCGATCGGTCGCTATGCGACCAACTAACGCGATAGATTCCCACCACAGTGATGTCCGAGCGAACGCAGGTGGCGATCATCGGCGCCGGTCCGGCGGGTCTGCTGCTCGGTCAGCTGATGCACCGCCACGGCATCGACGCGGTCATCCTGGAGGCTCGCAGCCGCGAGTACGTGGAGGCGCGGATCCGCGCCGGCGTGCTCGAGCAGGGCACGACCGAGGTGCTGCGCGAGGCCGGCGTGGGGGAGCGCATGGACCGCGAGGGCCTGCGCCACGGCGGGATCTACCTGTGTTTCGACAACACCCTGCATCACATCCCGATGAGCGAGCTCACGCACGGGCGCGCGGTGATGATCTACGGCCAGACCGAGGTCGTCAAAGACCTGATCGCGGCCCGCATCAACGATGGCGCGCCACTGCTGTTCGAATGTGAGGACGTCACCGTGGAGGGGCTCGACCACGACGAGCCCGTGGTCCGCTACCGCCACGAGGGCGCCGAGCGCGAGCTGCACTGCGACATCGTTGCCGGGTGCGACGGCTTCCACGGCGTCTGCCGGCCCACCATCCCCGAGGACGCCATCAGCGTGTGGGGGCGCGAGTACCCCTACGCCTGGCTCGGGATCCTCGCCGATGTCGCCCCGTCCACCGACGAGCTCATCTACGCCTACAGCGACCGCGGCTTCGCCCTGCACAGCATGCGCTCGCTCACTCGCAGCCGCCTCTACATCCAGGTCGACCCCGAGGAGGACATCGCCGACTGGTCCGACGACCGGATCTGGTCAGAGCTGCACCAGCGGCTGGCCTCGGACGGCTGGCAGCTCAACGAGGGCCCCGTCCTGGAGAAGGGGATCACACCGATGCGCAGCTTCGTGGCCGCGCCCATGCGCTACCGGTCGCTGCTGCTGGCCGGCGACGCCGCCCACATCGTGCCGCCGACGGGCGCCAAGGGGCTGAACCTGGCCGTCGCCGACGTCACCGTCCTCGCCGACGCCCTGGTCGACCATCTCACCACCGGCTCGGACACCGGCCTGGACGAGTACTCCGACCGCTGCCTGACGCGAGTGTGGCGCGCTCAGCACTTCTCCTGGTTCATGACCACGATGCTGCACCTGGACCGCAACGATGACGGCTACGGCCGCCAACTCCAGCGCTCCCAGCTGCGCTATGTCACCACCTCCACGCCGGCGGCCACGTCACTGTCGGAGAACTACGTGGGCCTCACCCTGGAGCAGACCGCTCCGGCCGCGGTGATGCAATGACCGAGGTCACCACGCTGGCCGAGGCCGTGGCCGAGATCGTCCACGACGGCGACGCGATCGCCATCGAGGGCTTCACGCACCTGATCCCGTTCGCCGCGGGCCACGAGATCCTGCGCCAGGGGCGCCACGACCTCGAGCTGATCCGGATGACGCCGGACATCCTCTATGACCAGATGATCGGGATGGGGGCGGCGCGCAGGCTCGTCTTCTCCTACGGCGGCAATCCGGGCGTGGGCTCGCTGCACCGCTTCCGCGACGCGGTCGAGCACGGCTGGCCGCACCCCATCGAACTGGAGGAGCACAGCCACGCCGGCATGGCCAACCGCTACGCCGCCGGCGCGGCCCGGATGCCGTTCGCGGTCATGCGGGGCTACGTCGGCACCGATCTCGTCCCCCACACACAGGTCAAGCCGATCACCTGCCCGTTCACCGGCGAGGCGCTCGTCGCGGTGCCCGCGCTGCGCCCCGACGTGGCCATCGTGCACGCCCAGGAGGCCGACCGCGACGGTAACGTCCAGCTGTGGGGCATTCCCGGCGTGCAGAAGGAGGCGGTGCTGGCCGCCGACCGATCGCTGGTGACGGTGGAGCGGATCGTCGATGAGCTGGAGCCCCGGCCCGGCGGCCTCGTCATCCCGGGCTGGGTGATCGACGCGGTGGCCGAGGCGCCGGGGGGATCCCAGCCCTCCTACAGCCTCGGGATCACCACCCGCGACAACGACTTCTACCGGCACTGGGACAAGCTCAGCCGCGACCGCGACGAGTTCGTGGCGTGGATGCGCGAGCACGTGCTGGAGCCCAGCAAGGACGTCGCGTCCCGATGACGGCGACCAACGAGCAGGCGACCTCGGGAGAGGTCCAGACCGTCGTCGCCGCGCGGCGCCTGGAGCACGCCAAGTCCGTGTTCATCGGCGTGGGCCGCCCCAGCACGGCGGCGATCCTGGCCCGAATGGTCCACAACCCCAGCCTCGTGCTCGTCTACGAGTCGGGCACGATCGGCGCCAAGCCGTACCACATCCCGTTGTCCATCGGCGACGGCGAGCTGGCCGAGACCGCGGACGCCGTCGTCTCGGTGCCCGAGATGTTCAACTACTGGATCGGCCCGGGTCGGGTGGAGGTGGCCTTCCTCGGCGCCGCGCAGGTCGACCGGTTCGGCAACCTCAACTCGACTGTCATCGGCGACTACGACCATCCCAAGACCCGCCTGCCGGGCGCCGGGGGTGCGCCCGAGATCGCCGCCTGCTGCCAGGAGGTGGTGGTCATCGCCCCGCATTCGCCGCGCACCTTCGTGGACCGGCTGGACTTCCGCACCACCGTCGGCTTCGGCGACGGCCCCGGCGACCGCCAGCGCCTGGGCTTCCGGGGCCGCGGCCCCACCGCCGTGGTCACCGACCTCGGGGTCTTGGAGCCGGACCCCGACACCCGCGAGCTGAGCCTCACCCATATCCACGACGGCGTGGAGCCCGATCAGGTGCGAGAGGCCACCGGCTGGGACCTCAAGCTCGCCGGCGACCTGCAGCACACCCCGGCCCCCACCGAGGAGGAGCTCTCGGCCCTGCGCGAGCTCCTCAGCCGTTAGACCGTTCCCGTGCCCGTTCAGAGATCAAGAGGGGACTGCCAGAGATGAGCACCGAGGAGACCACCGAGCCGATCTACGCACCGGTCGTCGACACTCCCACCAACTACGTGCGCGAGCCCGACGACGCGCACCCTCCGCTCGACTATCCGCCCTACAAGTCGACCGCGCTGCGACATCCCACACAGCCGCTCATCTATCTGCCCCAGACGATCACCGAGGTCACCGGCCCGGCGCTCGGCGACGCCCGTGTGATCACGCCCGGCGATGCCGACCTCACCCGCCAGCACGACGGCGAGCCGATCGGCGAGCGGATCACCGTCTCGGGCCGCGTGTTCGACACCGAGGGCAAGCCGCTGCGCAACACGCTTGTCGAGGTCTGGCAGGCCAACGCGTGCGGGCGCTACCGCCACCGCTGGGACAACTGGCCCGCGCCGCTGGATCCCAATTTCACCGGCGCCGGCCGGTGCCTCACCGATGACGAGGGCCGCTACCACTTCACCACGATCAAGCCGGGGCCCTATCCGTGGGGCAACCACTACAACGCGTGGCGCCCCGCCCACATCCACTTCTCCTTGATGGGGCGCGCCTTCACGCAGCGTCTGGTCACTCAGATGTACTTCCCGGGCGACCCGTTCTTCCCCTATGACCCGATCTTCAACTCCGTCCGCGACGAGGGCGCGCGCGAGCGCATGATCTCGCGCTTCTCGATCCACGGCACCCAGCCGGACTGGGCGGCGGCGTACGAGTTCGACATCTATCTCCGCGGCCCCGCGTCGACCCCGTTCGAGGAGGCACATTGATCTTCAAGACCACCCCCTCGCAGACGGTGGGCCCCTACTTCGCCATCGGGCTCCCGTGGCCGGAAGGGCCGCACGCCGTCGACGCCGGAACGCCCGGGGCGATCACCATCACCGGCGCAATCTACGACGGCGCCGGCGCGCCCATCCCCGACCACCTCCTCGAGACCTGGCAGGCCGATCCCGACGGCCGCTTCGCCGATGCCTATGGGTTCGGCGGCGCGTCGGAGATGGAGGGCTTCCGCGGCTTCGCACGCTACGGCGTGGAGGTGGGAGACGGCGAGTATGAGATCGTCACCGTCAAGCCCGGCCGCGTGCGCGGGGCGCGGGGGACGGGTCGGCTCCAGGCTCCCCACATCGCCGTCACCCTGATGGCCCGGGGGATGCTCAACCGCGTCGTGACCCGGATCTACTTCGGCGACGAGGAGGAGGCCAACGCCGAGGACCCGATCCTGGCCCTCGTTCCGCCTGACCGCCGCCACACCCTGATCGCGACGCCCGAGGACGGCGGCTACCGCTTCGACATCCGCGTCCAGGGACCGGGCGAGACGGTCTTCTTTGACGTCTGACGTCGGGCTGTTCGGCGGCATCTACGCGCGCGGCGCGGTCGCCGCGGAGGTGAGCGACCGTGCCTGGCTGCAGGCGATGCTCGACGTCGAGGCGGCGCTGGCTCGTGCCTGCGCCGCGGAGGGCCTGATCCCGGGTCTGGCCGCCGACGAGATCGCGGCCGCGTGCCGGCCCGACCGCTTTGACATCGCTGCCCTCGGGCGCGACGCCGCCGACTCCGCCACCCCCGTGGTGGCGCTGGTCAAGGCCATGCGGGCCACGGTGGCCGAGCCGGCTCGCGAGCACGTGCACCTCGGTGCCACCAGCCAGGACATCGCGGATACCGCGCTGATGCTGATCGCCCGCCGGGCGCTCGAACCGCTCCTGGCCGACGCGCGCGCCGCTGCCGGCGCTGCCGCTCGTCTGGCCCAGGCGCATCGCGACACGCCGATGATCGGCCGCACGCTGCTGCAGCAGGCCGTCCCGATCACATTCGGCTTGCGTGCTGCCGGTTGGCTCACCGGGCTGGATGCCGCGCGCCGCCGGCTGCGGCAGGTTCGCGACGGCGAGCTGGCGGTGCAGATGGGCGGCCCGGTCGGAGCGCGGGCACCGGCGGTGGCGGCACGCGTCGCCGCCGAGCTGGGGCTGGCCGAGCCGGTCATGCCCTGGCAGGCGATCCGGCTGCGTCCCGTCACGCTGGCCGCCGCTCTGGGAGCATTCGACGGCGTGTTGGCCAAGATCGCCCGGGACGTGACGCTGCTGGCCCAGCAGGAGGTGGCCGAAGTGAGCGAGGGCGGGGACACGGACCCCGCCCATCCCCGCGGCGGTTCGAGCGCGATGGCCCACAAGCGCAACCCCGTCGGCGCCGTGTCGGTGCTGGCCTGTGCCAAGCGCACCCCCGGTCTCGTCGCCACCGCGCTGGCGGCGATGGAGCAGGAGCATGAGCGCGCCGCTGGCGCGTGGCAGGCCGAGTGGGGGACCTACACGGAGCTGCTGGCCCTCAGTGGCTCGGCGACGGCCTGGGCGCGCGAGCTGCTGGAGAACCTGGTGGTGGATCCGGAGCGGATGCGCGTGAACCTGGCCGCGTCGGCGACCGGGGACCAGGCCATTCCCGACGGCGCGGGCGAGCTGGTGGATCGAGCGTTGGCGGCCCATCGCGTATCGGAGGCGCCCGAGACGTGATCCCGGTCGATCTCAACTGCGCGGCCAGCGGCCCCCGCGACGCCCCCGTCCTGCTGCTCGGCGGCTCGCTGGGCACGACGCTCGAGATGTGGGATCCCCAGGTGCCCGAGCTCTCGGCCACGCACCGGGTCATCCGCTTCGAGCATCGTGGGCACGGCGGGTCGCCGGTCCCGACCGGCCCCTACACGATCGACGACCTAGGGGCCGACGTGCTCACCATGCTCGACCGCCTCGACCTCGCCCGCGTGTCCTATTGCGGGCTCTCGATCGGCGGCATGGTGGGCCAGTGGCTGGCCATCAACGCGCCTGAGCGGATCGACAAGCTCATCCTGCTCTGCACCTCGGCCTACCTGCCGCCTGCGGAGAGCTGGTACGAGCGCGCCGCCGCGGTCCGCGCCGCCGGCTCGCCCGAGGTCGTGGCCGACGCGGTGCTCGGCCGATGGTTCACGCCGGCCTACGCAGCGTCGCATCCCGATATCGTGGCACGATATCGGGCCACGATATCGGCCATCGAGGCCGAGGGCTACGCGGGCTGCTGTGAGGCGATCGCGGGCATGGATCTGCGCGGCGGCCTGCCCGGCATCACCGCGCCGACGCTCGTGGTGGCCGGGCGCCAGGACCCGTCGATCCCGCCCGAGCACGGTGAGGCCATCGCCGCTGCCGTCCCGGGAGCGCGCATCGAGATCCTCGACCCCGCTGCGCACCTGGCCAGCGTCGAGCGGGCCGAGGCCGTCACGTCGTTGATCGCCGGCCATCTCGCCGGCCGGACCGAGGGGGTGAGCGCATGACCGACGAGGCCCACGACGCCGGGATGAAGGTCCGCCGCGCGGTTCTGGGCGACGCCCACGTCGACCGGGCGATCGAGCGCACCACCGACTTCACCGCGCCGTTTCAGGAGTTCATCACCCGCTACGCCTGGGGCGGGGTGTGGACCCGCGAGGAGCTGGACCGCCGCACCCGCAGCGTGATCACGCTGTCCGTGCTCACCGCGCTGGGCCGCGAGAACGAGATCGCGATGCACGTCCGCGCGGCGCTGCGCAACGGCCTGACCCCGGCTGAGATCGGTGAGATCTTCATCCACACCGCCATCTACGCCGGGGTGCCGGCGGCCAACTCGGCATTCGCGATCGCCCAGGAGGTGATCGACGCCGAGTCGGCCCCTGGCGGAGCTCCGTCTAGCCCTTGATGAAGCCCGTGCCCTTGACGGCCGTCAGCACCTTGGCTGCGGTGTAGCCGTTGTCGAACGGGCCGTTCGGGGCGATCGACTTGCCGAGGTACGCGCCGATGGCGCCTGAGTGGCGAGCCTCGATCGTGACGATCGACAGTGCGACGAGCAGGTACGCGGAGTTCGAGATGTTGCCGGCCTGACCGATGTAGGCGTGCACGCCGGTGTTCTCCAGTACGTACGCCGTGGCGGCGAACGTGTGCTTGTCGGTGACTGCGTTGCCGAAGTCGAACTTCGGCTTCTTGGCGGCCTTGCTGCCCAGCGCCTTCTTCAGCGCGCTGACGTGGGCGGCCTCGTCCGCCTTGATGGTCGTCAGGAGTTGGTTGAGCTGCCGATCGCCATTGGCGACATGGTTCTTGGACGCGGCGTTATAGAACGCCGACTCCAGGTACTCCAGCGTCAGCGCGTAGTTGAGGATGCCGATGTCGCCCTTGCCGAAGCTGGACGGCGGAGCGCCCTTGGCCAACGCGGCGCCCGGGACGAGCGCGCTGAGGATCGCGCCGCCGCTCAGCGCGGCGGCGCCGCCGATGGCGCCCTTGCGCAGGAAGGACATCCGGGTGTCACCCGCGACCGCGTCGGCGGCCTCACGGATGGCGCCGTCGGCGTCCACGGTTTCCAGATTGATATGAGCCATGCAGACTGCTCCTTGATTGGGAGTCGGGCCGGTCCCGCACCCAGTGCTGCGGGGTCCAACGCCTGCCGGATCACATTGCCATGTCAGATAACTGACATGGCGCTCAAGCTCTGCGGCCGCGATGCCGATAACAGGAATTAGCCTGCTGCTGCGATCGCGGTGCTCCGCACCGCAGCCCCGGCCCTGACCGCCCACTGCGGCTTGGCCAGCAGCAGCTGCACGTCGCAGATCCGCCGCTCGGCGAATCCGCCCTCGCAGTAGGCGAGATACAGCGTCCAGATCCGCTGGAAGCGCTCGTCATACCCCAGCCGGGCCAGCTCGTCGCTGTTGGCGGTGAAGTTGTGGCGCCAGCGGCGCAGCGTCTCGACATAGCTGGCGGTGATGTCCTCCAGGCCCACCGCCTGCAGATCGGTGCGACGCGCCACGTTGCGCATGAGCACCTCCATCGAGGGCAGGCAGCCCCCCGGGAAGATGTACTCGCGGATGAAGGACTTGGACGCCTTCTCGACCTCATAGGCGCGATCGTCGATCGTGATCGCCTGGAGCAGCATCGCCCCGTGGGGGGTCAGCAGGTCCGAGCAGCGCGAGAAGAAGCGCCCGATCTGCTGCCAGCCGACCGCCTCGATCATCTCGATCGACACCACCTTGTCGAAGTTCCCCCGCAGGTCCCGGTAGTCGCGCATCAGGACGGTGACGCGGTCCTCAAGGCCGGCCTCCCGGACGCGCGCCACCGCGTAGTCGTGCTGCTCTCGGGAGATCGTCGTCGTGATGACGCGGCAGCCGCGGGTGGCGGCGGCGTAGACGGCAAAGCCACCCCAGCCTGTGCCGATCTCGAGCACCCGATCCTCGGGGCCGAGGTCCAGCCGCTCGCAGACGCGCTCCAGCTTGGCCACCGACGCCTCCTCGAGCGTCATCCCAGCGCGCTCGAACAGGGCGCACGAGTACATCATCGTCGGGTCGAGCATCCGCGCGAACAGCTCGTTGCCGAGGTCGTAGTGGGCGGCGATGTCACGCCGGCTGCGTTGCCGGGTGCGGCGCTTGAGAGCCTCGCGCACGCGCTGGCGCGGCTTCCACAGCGGCGCGGTGACGGCGCGCACGCGATCGATCAGCACCGCGTTACGCGCGGCGAGGCGAATGACCGCTACCAGATCGGGGCTGTCCCACATGCCCTGGGCGTATGACTCGGCCAGTCCGCGGCTGCCGCGCATGAGCATCCGCCAGAACCGGCGATCATGGACGTGGATCGTGGCCGTGGGAGGCCCGGAGCCGAACGTACGGCGTGCCTCGCCCTCGACGATGGTGAGGCTCCCGACGCGGATCGCGTTGAGGAGGCGCGACGCCACCGCGCGCGCGGCACCGCTCTCGCGCTCGGTCATCGAGTGGCCGCCTCGGGATGAGGGTGGACGCGTGCGCCGCGGAGCTTGAGCCCGACAGCATGTCCGTAGATGAGCGCCAGCACCCGGGCGGTGGCCAGCGGATAGCGGACCGTCATCCGCGCCACCGAGCCGCGCGTCAGGGGCTCGCGCTGCATCGCCAGGGTGGCGTCGAAGGCCAGCCGGCCCTCGCGATGGCTCTCGATGTGGACCGAGAGCGTCGGGCCGGGTCGCGTGGCGCGCGCCTGGTACAGGTGGTCCATACCCATGAACGGCGAGACGTGCAGCTCCTTGGCAAAGCGTCCCCCGCGCACGGCGGAGCCCGGAGTGCGGTCAGAGAGCAGGTAGGAGTAGCGCTCTCCCCACGGCGTGTTGGTGACCTCGGCCAGCACGCTGTGGAGCTCCCCGTCCCCACCCTCATCGAAGCAGTAGTAGAAGCTCACCGGGTTGAAGCACAGCCCGAACGAGCGCAGCTGGGTGAGCAGCCGGATCGGCCCCGAGGGGCGATGGCCGCAGAGCTCCGTGACCCGGTTGCGGACGGCGACGTCGAGCGGCAGCGACGCCGGGCCGAGGTAGTCGCGGCGCCGGAAGCGCAGCGCCCCGGGCCCCCGCTGAAGCAGCCGTCCGCCGAGCAGCGAGGGAAGCTCGCCGAGGTCGAGGTAGACCAGGGACAGCGGGTGGGTGAACGCCTGGCGGGGCTCCAGGCGCCGGTGGCGGATGGTCCCGGTGTAGATGGCGCTCGTCGTCACAGCTGCGCCCCGAAGTGCTCGGCCACCCGCAGCGCGCTGACCACGCCGTCCTCGTGAAAGCCCCAGCCCCAGTAGGCGCCGCAGAAGTGGGTGCGATTGCTCGCGCTGATCTCCGCGACGCGGCGCTGGGCAGCCATGCCCTCGCGCGTGTAGACGGGATGGGCGTAGGGGATCGTGCGGATCACCCGTGCCGGGTCGATCTGGTCGGTGCGGTTGAGCGTCACGCAGAACTCCCGTTCGGCGCGCAGGGACTGTAGGCGGTTCATGTGGTAGGTCACGGTGGTCCGCCCGGTCGGGGCGTCGGAGAGGTGGTAGTTCCAGCTCGCCCAGGCGCGGCGCCGCCGCGGCAGGATCGACGTGTCGGTGTGGAGCACCGCCTCGTTGGCTTGATAGGGGATCGCGCCCAGGAGCTGGCGCTCGGCGTCGCTGGCGTCGGCGAGCAGGGCGAGCGCCTGGTCTGAGTGGGTGGCCAGCACGACCTCGTCGAACCGCTCGGGCTCACCGCCACGTGGGGTCACCAGCACGCTGTCGGCGCCCCGACGGACGGCTTGCACGGGAGTGCGCAGGCGCAGGCGGCCGGTGAAGCGAGCCAGCAGCGCCTCAACGTACCTGGCGGAGCCGCCGCTGACGGTCTGCCACCGCGGCCGGTCCCGGAACGACAGCATGCCGTGATTGTCGAAGAACTCCACGAGGAACCGGGCGGGGAAGGTCCACATCTGCCGCGGGTCGGCCGACCACACCGCCGAGGCCTGGGGCACGATCATGCGCTCGATGAACGGGCGGCTGAAGCCCTGCTCCTCCAGCCACTGGCCGAGCGCCGGGCCGTCCGGTTTCCCGTCCCGCCCGTCCCGCAGCAGTTCGCGGGCGGCGCGGTTGAAGCGGGCCAGGTCGGCCACCATCCGGTGAAACCACGGCGTGACCAGGTGCGCCCGCTTGGCGAACAGGCCGTTGGGCGAGGAGCCGGTGTACTCGAAGTCCCCGCGGCCGTCGCTGACCCCGAACGTCATGGTCGACGGCTGGATCGCCACCCCGAGGCGATCCAGCAGGCGCTGGAAGTTGGGGTAGTTGCGGTCGTTGAAGACGATGAAGCCGGTGTCGACGTGGTGGGTCTCGTTGGCCGTGTCCACGCGCACCGTGTTGGTGTGGCCGCCCGCGTAGCCGGCGGCCTCGAACACGGTGACCTCGTGAGTGGGGTCCAGCAGGTGGGCGGCCACCAGGCCGGACACCCCGGCCCCAACGATCGCGATCTTCATCTTCTGGCGCCTTTACCCGGTTTCGTGCGAGCCGGTCGCTGCGCTCTGCGCCTCGGCGGCTGCCCGTCTCCGGGCGCGGCGCTCGCCGACGGCGGCGATCAGGACGCTGAGCTCGAACAGGCCGTAGAGGGGGAGCGTCTCCAGCAGCATCGTGATGGCGTCCCCGGGCAGCACGGCGGCCACCAGACAGCACGCCAGCACCGCCCAGCGACGGTTGCGCCGAAGCTGTGTAGGGGTCACGAGCCCGGCGCGCGTCGCGGCGATGATCGCCACCGGCACCTGGAACAGGAGCCCCATGGCCAGCAGCACCGTCGCAGCGAACTTGTAGTACTGGTTCGCCTGCACGAGCACGTTGAACTCGCCGCTGTTGAAGTTCTGGAAGAAGTGCAGCGAGGCCGGCAGCACGACGGCGTAGCCGAAGGCGACGCCGGCAGCGAACAGCGCGGGGATGGCGAGCGTCACCGGCAGCATCCGGCGGCGAAGGTGCGGCTCGAGGGCCGGCATGAAGAAGCCATAGGCCTGCAACAGCACGACCGGCAGCGCGAGGATGAGGGCGAAGATGAGGGTGACGGTCAGCGTCGCGGTGAACGGTTCCCCGATGCCGAGCGTGACCGGGCGATCACCCTGCGGAGCTGCCGACAGGCTCTTGACGTCGTGACCCAGGTTCTTCTGGACCTCCGCGAGCGACGATTGCGTGGCGGCGGACTGGGGCTGTGCCCGCAGCGCGCCGACGACGACGCCGAGCTGCTTGGCGACGTCGCGAGCGCTCAGCTGAACGGAGTAGGTCGCCCCCAGCGGTCCGTGTCCGGCGCGGACCTGCTGCTGGGTGTTGTGGGCCAGCGGTTGGTTGACCAGACGCAGGATCTGGTGGTTCTGCCAGAAGCAGAGGCCGAACGCGACCGCGACCGCCACCAGCGACACGATCAGCCGCGAGCGCAGCTCGTCCAGGTGGTCCACGACGCTCAACTGAGCGTCGTGACTCACCGGGCGAAAGCCTATGGGCGCCAGAGCGCCTGGGATCTGCATCGGCAGATTCCGCGTGGGCCGGGTCGGCGGGCGCGCGCTCAGGCGGCCGGCGTCAGCGGGCTCTGGCGGACGTTGTGCTCGTCGGTGGGCTCGGCCACCGCGACGGGTGCGGCCATCGGAACCGGGACGGCAGCGGGCGCGGGGGCGGCCGTCAGCTCATCGACGTGAGCGGCGTTGTGGTCGGCGGTCATGTGGGCCGTGTGGGCCTGGTGCGCCTCGCCGCTGACCGAGTCCTTGAAGCCCCGCAGTCCCTCGCCGAGGGACTTGCCCATCTCAGGCAGGCGCTTGGCTCCGAACACGAGCAGGACGATCACGAGGAGGAACAGGATGTGAATGGGGTTGTCGAGTCCGAGCATTTGAGATCTCCGATCAGCCGTTTGCGCTGGACGGTGGTTCCTACGGACGGCGCTGCGGTTTGGATCACCGACGGAACGATGCCGGCAGCGACGGCTCGCGCACTAGGTCAGCGACGCGCTGATGACCGGCGCATGCGTCGGGACCTTCGAGCCGCCCGCGGGCTCCGGCGTGACCATCACCAGCGACACCCCATGCAGGCTGCCCGGCACGTCGACCTGGGCGTCACCGGCGGCGGTCACGCCGAACAGCGCCATCGTCGGCGATGGCGAAGCGTGGCCCCGTTGGAGCCACACCTCATAGATCTTGCCCGCCGGAGGCGGAGACAGATGATGGACGACGAGCTCGCCCTGCCCCCGGGCGATCCTGAGCTGGGCGGTGCCCTGACCGGTGACCTTGGCCTGGATCACCCGCGTGGCGGGGCTCGACGAGGACGTCAGGCTGACGACGACGAACGCGAGCACCGCGACGGCGAGCGCGGTACCGAAGGCGAGGGCCGGTCGCGGCAGGACCCAGCGTGAGGCCCGCGCACGGCCCCGGGCGGCGCGGCGTGGAGCGCCCGCCGGCGCCGGCTCGTCGTCGATAGCGCGCAGCACGCGGCGCTTGAGGTCAGGCGATGCGCGATGCCGGGGGGCGCTCATCGGCAAGGCGGTGACCACCTCCTGGAATGAGGCGAGCTCGTCGCGGCACACGGCGCACGTGTCGAGGTGGCGCAGGAAGGCCTCAGCCTCCGCGGCATCCAGCGCTCCGAGGGCATAGGCGGCGACATCGCCGCCGCACTCGCGGCTTTGGGGGGTACGGTCGCGGTCGTTCATCGGCGTGTCCCGCTTCTCATAGCACCGCTCCCGAAGGGTCGCCGAGCGCCATTCGCAGCTTCGTCAAACCGAGCCGCATCCTTCCCTTCACGGTACCAGCAGGAAGTTGGAGCATCGACGCGATCTGGGCGTGGGTGAACCCGCCGAAATACGCGAGCTCGATCACCTGCCGCTGCTCCGCGGGGAGCTCACGCAGCGCGGTGCGCACCTCGTCCGCATCCTCGCGGGTCTCGACCTCGCCGGCGGTGTCCTCAGGCGCGGGCATGCGTTCAACGATCCCTTCGGCGTTGACGTCCTGCCCCGTCCGGACCGATTCGCGCCGGAAGAGGTCGATCGCCCGGTTGTGCACGACGCCGAGCACCCACGACCTCACGCTCCCGCGCTGGCGGTCGTAGCGGGCGCCGCTGCGCCACAGGGACAGGAAGGCCTCCTGGACGACGTCCTCCGCGGTGCTGCGCCGGCCGCACATGCGATACGCGAGCGAGAAGGCGGCGTCGGCGTGGCGGTCGAAGACCACCTCGAACGCACGGGCGTCGCCGTCGTGCACGAGCGGCATCAGATCCTCGTCCGCGAGCGTGCGGAGATCCGGACCGGACTGGCGGAAGCTGATGGATGGGCGGAACACGCTCTCGTGTGTAGTGGATCAGGTCTGCTCAAGCCGAGGTGCCCCCGGCCGCTCGCTGTGTCGCGACCGGGGCGCTCAGGCTTCAGCCGGCGCTACTTGATCAGCGGGCCTGCCTTGGCCAGCACCATGCTCTTGCTCAGCGGCTTGTCGAACGCGCCGTTGGGCGTGATGGACTGGCCGGTGAGCACGGCGATCGACGCGGCGTGACGGGCCTCGGTCTGGACGATCGACCCGGCGGCGGCCAGCACCGCACCGTTGGTCAGCGACGGAGCGGCTCCGTTGTAGGCGCCGACGCCGGTGTTCTCCAGGACGTAGGCGAGTTTCAGGAACCCGGCCTGGTTGGTGACCGGGAACGCGAACGTCGGCATCTTGACCGGCTTGCCGCCGAGCGAGGTGATCGCCTTGGTCAGAGCCGCGACGTGCTCGGCCTCCTCGTCGCCGAACGACTTGGCCAGGCTCTTGGCCTGGCCGCTGAGGCCGACCGACTTGCCCTTGGACTGGTAGAAGGCGGTCTCCAGGTATTCGAGCGTGAGCGCGAAGTTCAGGATCTCGACGTCTGATGTTGCGGCGAGGGCGTCGCTGACGTAGGGCGTGACGGCGCCGGCGCCGTACACAGCGGCGACGCCAAGGGCGCCGCGCAGGATGAAGCCGGAGCGGCTGATGCCGTTGACCTCGACACCGGCCAGTTCCGGACTGGGCATATCAGGAGTGTTCATGGGAGTGTGTCCTCTCTGTCAGGCTCGGGCAGGCGGCTAGGCGATGAACGGCTTCACGACGGCCAGAACCTGGGCCATGCTCATGGGCTTGGCGAATGCGCCGTCGGGGGTCGGCGACTTCTTGAGCAGCAGGTTCAGCGTTGCCGCATGGCGGGCTTCGATGCTGTGGATGGAGAGCGCCGCCGCCAGGATCTCCTTGCTCTTGATGTGGGCCGCCTGCCCCAGATATGCGGAGGCGCCGAGGTTCTCGACCGTCGCCGCCAGGGCGGTGACCTGCGCCGCGCTGTGGATGGGGAACTTGCCCGTCGGCGCCATGGCGGCCGTCCCGAGTTGGCCGGCAACCGTCTTGAGAGCCTGGACGTGGTCGGCCTCTTCGGCGCCGAACGTCTTGAGCACCGACAGGACCTTGCCGTGGAACAGCCCGCTCTTGACGACCTTGTCGTAGAACTGGGACTCCAGGTATTCGAGCGTGAGCGCGTAGTTGACGATCGCCAGATCGCCGGAGCCGGAGCCTGAGCCGGCCGCCCCGGTGCTGCTCGTGCTGCCCATGGCGGCGCTCGACGTAGCGGCCGCCGCGCTTGAGGCAGTGCCCGATGACGTCGCCGTGCTCGACGCGCTGCCGCACGCGGCGATGAACGCCGCCAGCGACGTCGCCGCAGCGCCGGCGCCGACGCGCTTGCCCGCCATTTTGAGGAAGCGCTTGCGCTCGACGTCATCGCGAGCGAGACGCTCGACGATGCCAGGCGTTGGCTCGCCTGCCTCGGTGCTGCTGGATTCCGTCATCCGAACTCCTTGTCTCATCGTGCGCAATCCGTTCCCACACCCGTCTACGGCGCCGGCAGGCGGGCGGATCACTGCTATCCGGTGTGCAAGGCAGCCTTCAGCGCACGATCTCTGCCCGAGATTTGGGAGGAATCCCGCTCGTTTGCGCACGGATCGGTGGAGTGGATCGCGCCGCGGGCACACTTTTGCCAGACATTCAGCCGTGCGGCGCCGCCGAGGAGTAAAGGGGGTCGGCGATGCTGCCGATGCGCCGCGTAGACGAACGGGTGCGCCCGTTCCGACCCCCCCAATATGCCCTCACTCCCCAGCTCCCCGATCGCGACCGTGCGCGGTCGTTTCACCGCCCAGCAGGCCACGCGGCTGCTCTGGCGTGCGGGCTTCGGGCCCAAGCCGGGGCAGGCCAACCGCCTGGCCGCGCTCGGACTCGACGGCGCGGTGGCGTCGCTCACGCGTCCGCAGGGGCGCGCGCAGCTCATCGGCCGCCCGCCGCACGGCGAGGGCGGCCTGCCACTGGACCCGATCGATGTGTGGGGCGACGACCACTGCTGGTGGCTGGATCGGATGGTGCGATCGGACCAGCAGCTCGTCGAGCGGATGACGCTGGTCTGGCACAGCTGGTTTGCCACCTCGGTCGAGGGGGCCACGGCGGCGCTGATGCTGCGCCAGAACCGGATGATGCGGGCCCGCGCGCTGGGCAACTTCCACGACCTGCTGGTCGAGGTCACGCGCGATCCCGCGATGCTCCTGTGGCTGTCGGGCACCGAGAACAACAAGTACAGCCCCAACGAGAACTACGGCCGTGAGGTGATGGAGCTGTTCACGCTGGGCGCCGACCGCGGCTACACCCAGCACGACGTCCACCAGCAGGCACGGGCGCTGACCGGCTTCACCAACAGCTGGAGCGGCAGCCTCGGGCCCCACGACTTCCGCTTCGACCCCACGCTCCACGACACCGGGGTCAAGAAGATCTTCGGGCAGCGCGGCCGGTTCAACTACCTGGACACCTGCCGGCTGTGCGTGACCCACCGCACCCATCCCTCGTTCATGATCACCAAGCTGTGGGGCTACTTCGTGGGCGAGCCGATTCCCGCCGGGGTGGCGCGCGCGCTCGAGCGCACCTACGTCCACAGCGGCTTTGAGGTGCGGCCGCTGGTGGAGGCGATCCTGCGCCACCCGCTGTTCTACGAGGGCGAGCGCATGGTCATCCCGCCGGTCGTGTACTGCGCCGGACTTCTGCGGGCCACCGGAAACACGGTGCAGACCAACGCCTGGGCCTGGATCGGCGAGCAGACCGGGCAGCGCCTGTTCGACCCGCCCAACGTGGCCGGCTGGGACTACACGCACTGGCTGGATACCTCGCGGTGGACGGCGCGCTTCCAGGCCGTCAACTATGCGCTTGCGACCAACACGATCGACCCCGAGTCCAAGTCCTACGATATCCGCGAGAACGCGCCGCAGGCCCTCGCCCGCGCGCTGGCCTTCTGGGGCAACCCGGATCTCTCGGACGCCACCAAGAGCGAGCTGCGCGCCTTCAGCCGCAAGGCCCAGAAGCGGATCAAGGCCGATTGGGAGGAGCGCCCCTACCGGGTCATGCGCCAGAACGCCCTGCGCGCGCTCATCCCCACCACGCCCGATTGGCAGACCTGCTGATGCCCCGCCCGCCTGCCGACAACTGCTGCGCCGGCTTCACCCGGACGGAGGCGATGCGGGCGGCGATCGCGGCCGGGCGCCGGGGTGAGCGGGAATGGTCTCCTCGCGAGTGGGATCCGCGGATGCCGATCCCCGCCGGGACCGGCATCGACCGCCGCCGCTTCCTGCTGGCCGCCGCCGGCGGGATGGTCTCGGTCTACGGGGCCGGGCGGCTGGGACTGGGCGGACAGGCGCTGTCTGAGGGGATCGCTCAGGCGGCCACCGCGCAGAGCTCGTCGAGCCCGATCCTCGTCTCCATCTTCCTCGCCGGTGGGGTCGATGCCCTGTCGGTACTGGCCCCGACCGAGGACCCGACCTACCGCAAGCTGCGTCCGACCCTGGCGGTGTCCCCCTCTGACGGGATCCCCTTCGCCGAGGACCCGCGGCTGAGCTGGGGGCCGGCGGCGGCCGGGTTCGCCGGGCTTCACAGCGCCGGCAAGCTGACCGTTTTCCCGGGCATCGGCTACCGCGACCCGGACATGTCGCACTTCACCAGCCGCCACTACTGGGAGGTCGGCGCGGCCGACACCCGCGTGATGACCGGCTGGCTGGGCCGCTACCTGGACCAGGTCGGCACCGCCAACAATCCGCTCCAGGGCCTCTCGATGGACAGCGAGATGAACCCGACCCTGGCCACCGCGGTCAACCCGGTGGCGGCCATCGACCGGCCCGAGAGCTTCTCGCTGTGGCTGCAGGACGTGTGGGGCGACGTGTTCAACCTCACACTCGACTCCGCCTCGGCGATGGGCGACGCCCACCACCGGGCGGCCGATTCCGCGATCGCCCAGGTCGCGGGCGCCGCATCTGAGGTGGGGGTCGTGCGCCGCGCCCTGGCGCCGTTCCGCAACGCCGACGGTAAGCCGGCCTACACCGTGCCCGTCACCTACCCGACCAGCAGCACGTCTGACTTTCCGCAACGGCTGGCCGGGCTGGCGGCCATGATCGCGGCCGGCCTGCCGATGCGGTGCGTCGCCCTGACCCCCGAGACCCAATTCGACACGCACGCCACCCAGAGCGAGACGTTCACGCCCGGTCTGACGACGATCGCCGAGGCCATCGCCGCGTTCCAGGCCGACCTCGAGGCCCGCGGGATCGCCGACCGCGTGCTCGTGCACGTGTGGTCAGAGTTCGGCCGCCGGGCGCAGGAGAACGGCGGGCTCGGCACCGATCACGGCGCCGCGGGCGTGGGCATGCTCATCGGCACGCGCGCCACCGGCACGATGGTGGGGGAGTGGCCGTCGTTGACCAACCTGGACGTCAACGGCAACCAGAAGGAGAACGTGGATTTCCGCAGCGTGTACGCCTCGCTCCTGGAGCAGTGGTTTGACCACGACGCCGCGTCGGTGATACCTGACGCGCGCACATTCGCCCGCTACCAGCTCATCCGATGACCCGGCGTCGCGCACTCACCCTCGGCCTGGGAGCGGCGGCAGCCGCCGCCGTCACCGCCGGTGCCGGCGCGAGCGCGGCCAGGTTGCCATCAGAGGGTGGCTCGGCCAAGGCCCCCGCCAGGCTCCTCGTCTACGCGCAGGAGTGGTCGTTGTGGCCCTCGCGTCCGTCGGTGAAGGCAGGGACGGTCGTCGTCCAGCTGTGGAACCGCGGCCAGGACGCCCATGACCTGCGGATCCGCCGCTTCAGCCGCGGGGCGATGGTGGGCCGCACCCAGGGGGACGCCGTGACCCAGTCAGGCAAGCTCAGCCAGGCGACGTGGCGCCTGTCGCCGGGGACCTACGAGCTCTACTGCTCGATGCCCGACCACCTCAAGCGCGGCATGCACACGCGGATCACGGTCCGCTGACCGCTGACCGCTGACCGCGACCGCTGACCGCTGACCCGCTGACCCGCTGACCGGGCTAGCCTGTGCCCGCCGCCACGTTCACGTGCTCGAGCTCGAGTAGCTCGCCCGGCGGCTCGCCTCGCAGCAGCCATCCGCGCGTCTGGGGCTCCACCAGCTCCTGACGGCTCAGATCGCTCAGCGCTGTCGTCACCGTCGGGCGGCGCGCCGCCACCAGGTCGGCCAGCACCGAATGGGTGAGGTGCAGGGGCAGCAGGACGCCCGCCGGGCGCACGCGGCCCCAGCGATCGGCGAGGTGCCAGAGCAGCATCAGCAGCCGGACGTTGACCCGGGGGTGGTGGATGATGGCCATGTTGACCGCCATGTTCCGGCTGCGCTCCACGGCTCGAGCCACCAGCGCGCCGGTGAGCTGCGGGTACGCGGCCATGAGGCGCGCCACCGTCTCGTCGAGGACCGCGACCCGAGTGGCCTCCAGCACCCTCCAGCCCGTGGTGGGCGTGATCGTTCCTGACCCGTCCTCGCCCTGCCACGGGCGCAGCAGGTCGCCCTCGCCCAGGAGCTCGGCGCCGAAGCGGTCATCGACGCCGACGCGACGGATGATCAGTCCCTCCAGGACCAGCAGCCCGATGCCCCCGGCTCCGACCCAGCTCGCCGCTCCGGATTCGGGGCGCCACCGGCCGCGCGCGACGGTGCGAACGCGCGCGATGCAGGCCTCGACGGCTTCGGCGCGCAACGGGAGAGGGATCGCCTCGGCGAGCTCCGGGTCCTCACTCAGAACGCGGGTGGTGCTCACGACAACAGCGGGGGAAGGGGCACGTCGGACGTGAGTATGAACTCATCGTGGCGCCGCGGCCCCCCCGTAGAATCGCCGGCGAGGCCTGTCAGGCAACCTTGGAGAGGTATGACCGATTCCTACGCGCGAGGTGACACCGCCGCCGCGATGCTCGACGAGACGATCGGCGCCAACCTGGACCGGGCGGTGGCGCAGTTCGGAGACCGTGATGCGCTGATCTCCTGCGCCCAGGGGCGGCGCTACACGTACGCCGAGCTGGGATCGGCCGTCGACGAGCTGGCCCGGGCGCTGATGGCGGCCGGAGTGGCCACGGGCGACCGGATCGGGATCTGGAGCCCAAACTGCGCGGAGTGGACGCTGGTCCAGTACGCCACGGCCAAGCTCGGGGCGATCCTCGTCAACATCAACCCCGCCTACCGCACCTCCGAGCTCGAGTACGCGCTCAAGCAGTCGGGCTGCCGGATGCTCGTCGCGGCGCCCGCCTTCAAGACCTCGGACTACCGCGCGATGATCCAGGAGGTCGGGCCGTCGCTGCCCGAGCTCGAGCGCGTCGTGTTCCTGGACTCGCCCGATTGGGATGAGCTGCTGGCCGGCGCCGGCGAGGTCTCGCCCGACGATCTGCACGCCCGCTCCGACGGCCTGCGCCCTAGTGATCCGATCAACATCCAGTACACGAGCGGGACTACCGGCTTTCCCAAGGGCGCGACGCTCACCCACGTCAACATCCTCAACAACGGCTACTTCGTGGGGGAGGGGTGTCGCTACACCGAGGAGGACCGGGTCTGCATCCCGGTGCCCTTCTATCACTGCTTCGGGATGGTGATGGGCAATCTGGGCGCCACCACACACGGCGCGGCGATGGTCATCCCCGCGCCCGCGTTCGACCCCGAGGCGACGTTGAAGGCGTGCGCGGAGGAGCGGTGCACGTCGCTGTACGGCGTGCCGACGATGTTCATCGCCCAGCTCGACCACCCCCGGTTCGGCGACTATGACCTCGGCTCGCTGCGCACCGGGATCATGGCCGGCTCGCCGTGCCCGGTGGAGGTCATGAAGCGGGTCATGGACCTGATGCACATGAGCGAGGTGGGCATCTGTTACGGCATGACGGAGACCTCGCCGGTTTCGACCCAGACCGCGCACGACGATCCCCTGGAGAAGCGGGTCGGATCGGTGGGCCGCGTCCATCCCCACGTCGAGGTGAAGATCATCGACCCCGAGGCTGGCGCCACCGTGGCCCGCGGTGGCCCGGGAGAGCTCTGCACCCGCGGCTACAGCGTGATGGCCGGCTACTGGAACGACCCGGAGCGCACCGCGGAGGCGATCGACGCCGACGGCTGGATGCACACCGGCGACCTGGCCACGATGGATGACGAGGGCTACGTGAACATCGTCGGGCGCAGCAAGGACATGGTCATCCGCGGCGGGGAGAACGTCTATCCCCGAGAGGTGGAGGAGTTCCTCTACAGCCACCCCTCGATCGCCGACGTCCAGGTGATCGGGGTGCCGGACCAGCGCTACGGCGAGGAGCTGATGGCCTGGGTCATCGCGCGCGACGGCGCCTCGATCGACGCCGATGCGGTCCGCGAGTTCTGTCACGGCCGGATCGCCCACTACAAGATCCCGCGCTACGTCAAGACCGTCGACGCCTTCCCGATGACGGTGACCGGCAAGGTCCAGAAGTTCAAGATGCGCGAGCAGGCCATCGACGAGCTGGGCCTGGCCGACTCCGCGGCGGTCCAGACCGCGTGAGCGGCGCCGAGGTCGGGCTCGCCCTCTCGGTCCTGGCCGCCTGTGCGGTTGAGGCCGTAGAGGCACTGACCATCGTCCTGGCGGTGGGCGCCACCCGCTCGTGGCGCTCGGCGCTCAGCGGAGCGGGGGCGGCGCTGGTGGTCCTGGCGGTGATCACGGCGGCCCTCGGCCCCGCCGTCACCGCGCTGCCGATCGGCGTGTTGCGGGTGGTGGTGGGCGGGCTGCTGCTCGTGTTCGGCCTGCAGTGGCTGCGCAAGGCGATCCTGCGCGCCAGCGGGCTCAAGGCGCTCCACGACGAATGGGCGACGTTCCAGTCCGAAGAGGAGGCGGCTCGGGAGGCGGGCGGGGTGGGTGACGGTCTGGACCCCTACTCGTTCACGGTGGCGTTCAAGGGCGTGCTGCTCGAGGGCCTCGAGGTCGTCTTCATCGTCCTGACCTTCGGCGCCAACCAGCACAACGTCCCCTTGGCCGCGGCCGCCGCCGCGGTCGCGGTGCTGGGCGTGTCGGCGGCCGGCGTGCTGGCTCACGCGCCGCTGTCCCGGGTGCCCGAGAACACGCTGAAGTTCGGCGTGGGGGTGATGCTGACCTCGTTCGGGATCTTCTGGGGCGCCGAGGGGGCCGGGGCGCACTGGCCCGGTGGCGAGGCAGCGCTGCTGGTCATCGTGCCGGCGACGCTGGCCTGCGCGCTGGGGATGGTCTCCGTGTTGCGGCGGAGTGGGACCCGGCGGACCGCGGTGCGGGCATGACCTCCCGGGTGCGGGCATGACCTCCCGGGTGCGGGCGTTCGCGACGTTCGTGTGGGACTTCGTCGTCGGCGACGACTGGCGGACGGCCGTGGGCGTCGTGGTGGCCCTGGGCGTGACCGCGGTGGCCGCGGGGGCGGGGCTCGCCGCGTGGTGGATCATGCCGGTGTGTGCGCTGGGGCTGCTCGGCGCGTCGCTGTGGCGCGCCGCCGGGTGAGCGGTATCGGCGCTCCGGGCGCCCCCCGGCGTGGGTCATGCGGACTTTTACATGAAATAGCTGCAAAATCCCGCACAGCTGGGACCCGCCGCAAGCGCCACGAACGCCCAGACACCCTTCCTTCGTTGCCGTCTTTGCCGTTCGCCCGCCTCACCGGGAACGTCGCGAGCCAGAAGTCAGCTAGCGGTAGCGAGCTGGTTGCGCCCCGAGTGCTTGGCCACGTACAGGGCCGCATCGGCCCGCCCGAACAGGTCGGTGGCGGACTCGGCGCCGTCCCACATGGCCACACCCGCTGAGCAGGTGCAGCCGTCCGGGGCGGCGCGCCGTAGCCGTTCGACGACCACGACCGCGGTGTCCAGTGCGCGGCCGGGGATGAGCGCGGCGAACTCGTCGCCGCCGTAGCGGGCCAGGACGTCGCCCCCGCGCAGCTCCGAGCGCCACGCGTCCGCCGCCTGGCTGAGCAGGCCGTCGCCGGCCAGGTGCCCGCGGTCGTCGTTGTAGCGCTTGAACCCGTCGATGTCGAGAACGGCGACGCACACGGGCAGGCCGTCACGGGCGGCGCGGGCCAGCTCGCGGCCGAGGGTGTCCTCCCAGGCGCGGCGGTTGGGCAGGCTGGTGAGCTGGTCGGTGAGGGCGAGCGTCTCCAACCGGCGCAGGAGCGCGTGGCGCTCGTCGAGGACTCCCAGCAGCTCGCCGATGTGGCCGCCGACGGTGGCCAGCGCTCCGACCATGACCGGGTCGCGGAGCCGCAGCTCGGTGCAGAAGAACTCGATGATCCCGACCACATCGCCCTCGCGCGTCGCCGGCACGCAGATCGCGGAGTGCAGGCCGGCGGTGCGGGCCGCGCGCGCCCGGAGCATGCCGGGGTCGGCGGCGTAGTCCTGGATCCAGACGGGCTCGCGGCGCTCCAGGGCCTGGCCGGGCAGCCCGGCGCCGGGTTCGAGGCGCAGCTGGCGGCTGAGGCGCTCGAACTCCGTCGCGTCCACCTGGTCTCCGGCCCATCCGGCCACGAGGTCCAGCGCGCCGTCGTCGGCCACCGCCCAGAACGCGCCGAGGTCCCAGCCCATGTCCTGCCCCAGGCGCTCGAGCAGGGCCTCGAGAGCCTGCTCGGGGGTGTCGGCGCGCGCCATCGCCGTCGTCACGGACCGCATGGCCCGGAGCACCTGCTCGCTGAGGCGCCGCTCGGAGATGTCGTGCAGGAAGGCATGGAAGGTGGGCGTGCCCGGGCCGGTGTAGGAGATGGTGATCTCGACCGGGAACTCGTACCCGTCGCGGTGCAGCGCGCTGAACTCGGCGCGCTCATCGAGCATCCGGCGCTCGCCGGTGTCCAGGAAGCGCTGCAGGCCGTCCCGGTGGGACTGGCGGAAGCGCTCGGGCACGATGGTCTCGGCCAGCTCGCGTCCGACCACCTCGTCGCGGGCGTAGCCGAAGGTGCGCGAGGCCGCGTTGTTCCAGTCGATGATCCGCCCAGTGGCATCCATCGAGACAAAGGCCTCGTGGGCGGTATCCAGGATCGACCGGGTGAACGTCACGTCGGACGCGCCGTCGTCCCTGCTCTCAGCCCCCGGTGACCCCGCTCCGGGAAGCCGGTCAGTCACGCGCCAACCATATAGCGGGGCGCGGCGTCCCGACAAGGGGGGTCACCCCTACGATGGAGCGCGTCGGGCGCCGGCGGGGGCGCCGCGGGACTTAGCTGAGGCTTACGCTGATCCCACGTTGGTCTTCGAGCGGCCGCCGATCCTCCAGGCACACCCTCAGCAATGCCAAGGAGTCAGACATGGTCCTCGCCCTCATCCTCAACATCGTCCTGTGCGCACTCGTCATCGTCGCCGTGGTGACCCCGCTCGTGCGCGCCATCCGCGTGTCACGGCCCGAGGCCGCGACAGCCCTGCGCCGCCGTCAGATGGCGTGGACCTCGACGCCCGCCGCCTCCAGGATGCGCACGCCGGTGCTGGGCGGATCCGAGAGGTAGGCCAGGTCGACGACGTCAGCGGGGACGATGACATTGAGTCCCCGCTCGTCGAACTTCTGCGCCTGCGCCACGAGCAGCACCGAGCGCGCCCGGTCGATCATCGCCCGCTTGACATCGGCCTCCAGCGGGTCGGGGTCGGTGAGGAAGCCCTCCATCTCGATGCCCTTGACGCTGAAGACGATCCGGTCGACGAAGAAGCGCTCGATCATCCGGACGGTCTCGGCGCCGACGAAGGAGCGCGTCAGCTTGCGGAAGCTGCCGCTGATCCCGATCAGGTCCACTCCGGGCGCGTCGCTGGACCCGACCAGGGTCATCACCGGCAGCGAGTTGGTGAGCAGCGTCACCGGCAGCCCGGACTCCAGGATCTCACGCACGACGAAGTAGGCGGTGCTGGAGGAGTCGATGAACACCGTCTCGTTGGGCGTCAGCGTGGCCGCGACCGCCTGAGCCAGCCGCGTCTTGACGTCGATGTCCTGCTCCACCCGGCTCTGGAAGGAGTCCTCGTGGGCGGCGAGCTCGGGCAGCATGGCGCCGCCGTGGGTGCGCCGGGCATACCCGGACTCCGCCAGGAGCGCCAGGTCGCGCCGCGCGGTCATCGGGGAGACACCGAAGCGCTCTTCCACCGCGGCGACGCTGACCGAGCCCTGCTCGCGCAGAAGCTCCAGAATCATGCGCCGCCGCTCGGCGGGCACCACTGGTTGTTTCTGATCAGATAGACCGCTCACGCGCACAGGGTCGCACATGGCGCACAGCTCGTTGCCCCCAACCTGGACCTAGCGCGGGAACGCCGCGGCGACCCCGCCGTCGACGTTGAGGATGTTGCCGGTGCTCTTGGCCGAGCGGGCCTCGGAGGCGAAGTGCAGGACCGCGTTGGCGACGTCCTCGGGGAGCACGTTGACGCCCAGGCCCGTCCGGCGGCGATAGTGCTCCTCGAGCTGGTCGGGTGCGATGCCGTAGGCGTCGGCGCGCTCGTTGCGCCAGCTGGAGTCCCAGATGCGCGAGCCCTGTAGGACGGCGTCCGGGTTGACCGTGTTGACGCGGATCCCGGCCGGGCCGCCCTCCTCGGCCAGGCACCGGGCCAGGTGCAGCTCGGCGGCCTTGGCGCTGGAGTAGGCCGATGCGTTGGGGCCGGCCACCAGCGCGTTCTTGGAGGCCACGAACACCATCGAGCCGCCGCGGCCCTGCGTCTGGAGCACCCGGAACGCCTCGCGGGCCACCAGGAAGTACCCGGTGCCGAGCACGGACTGGTTGCGCTGCCACTCGGCCAGGGTGGTCTCGGCGATGGGGGCGCTGGAGGCGATGCCGGCATTGGAGACGACGATGTCCACGCCGCCGAAGGCCTCGACGGCGGCGGCGAAGGCACCGGCGACCGCCTCCTCGGAGGTGACGTCGCCGCCGACCGCCGCCCCGCCGTCGCCCAGCTCCGCGACCGCGTCGGCCGCTCCGTCGGCGTCCAGGTCGAAGGCCACCACCGAGGCCCCGGCGCTGCTCAGCGCGCGGACGACGGCCCGCCCGATCCCGCCGGCGGCACCGGTCACGAGCGCGACCTTGCCCTGGAGCTCGCCCGGGGGCGGGGCCAGCGAGAGCTTGTAGAGCTCCAGCGGCCAGTACTCGACGGCGAAGCTCTCGGCCTCGGTGAGCGAGACGAACTCCGACACCGCGCTCGCGCCCGCCATCACCTCGATGGCGCGGTGATAGAGGTCACGGGAGATGCGCGCCGCCTTGGGCGTGGCGCCGGCGGTCACCATGCCCACGTTCTCGATGAGGACGACGCGCGGATCCGGGTCTGACATGACATCGCCGTCGGAGGCGTTGCGCGTGAAGTAGGCCTCGTAGGAGTGGCGGTACTCGGCGGCGCTGTCGGCCAGCCGGGAGCGCAGCGTGTCGAGGTCATCGTTGGCCGGGTCGTAGGCGACCCACATCGGCACGCGCTTGGTGTGGACCAGATGATCGGGGCAAGCGGCGCCCACGGTGGCGATCTCGTGGCCCTGGCCGGAGTCCACCAGCTCGCACGCCGCCGCCGAGACATCGGTGAGCAGGACCTTGGCGCGGGCGCTGGACACCGCGCCGCGCAGCGCCGGCAGCACCTGGGCGAGGGTCGCGACCCGGGCCTCCGCGCCGGGGCCCTCGCCGGCCGCTGAGCCGCCGAAGCGCTGCACCTGGGTGCTGCGGCCGTTGACCAGCTCGGCGGCCTGGTTGCACACCGCCACCGTCTGCTCGTAGGCCTCACGGGCGGTATCGCCCCACACGACGAGGCCGTGCTTGGCCAACACCACCAGGCGCAGGTCCGGATTGGCGCGGACCGCCTCGCCGACCTGCTTGGCCAGCGCGAAGCCGGGGCGGATGTACGGGATCCAGGCCGCGGTCTCGCCGAAGCACTCGGCGATCAGCTCCTGGCCGTCGGCCGCGCAGGCCAGGGCGTTGATGGCGTCCGGATGGGTGTGGTGCACGTGCGCGGCCGGAATGAAGGCGTGCAGAAGCGTCTCGATCGACGAGCGCGGCGCCGCCGGATCAAGCTGGCAGCGGGCCAGGTGGGCGACCATGTCCTCGTCGGACATCTCGTCGCGCGCGAGGAGGGGCTCGATCTCGTCCAGTCGCAGCGGGGTGAAGTCCGTGGCCGCCATCGTGGCCAGGTCGCTGCCCGAGCCCTTGACCCACATCGCCCGCACCTCCTGTCCGACGTGATCGGTGGCGGTTCCCTTGGCCGATGTGTTGCCGCCGCCGAAGTTGGCCAGCGCGCGGTTGGCCCCGAGCAGGTGGGAGGCCAGCAGCACCTCGTCGAGCGTGGTGGTGGCGCGGGCCGCGTCCTCGTCAGACCATTGATCGGCCACGGTGGCGACGATGGGGGAGGCGACGCTCATTCCGTGACCCCCAGGCCCGCCGGGGCGGTGGCTCGCTGCCGTGGCGCCGTGGCGCCGGCTCGCTCCCGGGCGATGCGCTGCGCGTAACCGGAGGCGCGCAGCTCCCCGACAGGGTCGGCCGCGGCGCCCAGCTCCTCGCGGACCTTGGCGCACAGGGGGCGCACGTCGGTGTTGAAGGCATCGAGCAGCAGCTCGTGGCCGCGCAGCACGTCCCCGTCGCTCTGCGCCTCGGCCAGCGCCGCGCGGTCGACGAGCAGCGACTTGGCGTAGGACTCCTGGAGGTTGACCACGCTGAGCACCATCGCCTCGACCTTGGCCTCGATGTTGTGGGACTGGTCGATGGTGAGACGAACCCCGTCCGGCGGAGCCTGCCCGCCGGCGCCGCCGAGCTCGGCGAAGATGAGGAACAGCTCCATCGGGTTGACCGAGCCGACGATGAGGTCATCGTCGGCGTACTTGCGGTTGTTGAAGTGGAAGCCGCCGAGCCGCCCCTCGCGCGTCAGGATGGCGACGATCTGCTCCACGTTGACCCCCTGGGCGTGGTGGCCGAGGTCGACGAGGACCCGGGCTCGCTCACCCAGCGCCTGGCAGAGCAGCAGCGCCGAGCCCCAGTCGCCGATGTCGGTGGCATAGAACGCGGGCTCGAAGAACTTGTACTCGACGAGCAGCTCCTGCTCGGGAGGCAGGGCCGCGTAGTAGCTCCGCCAGGCCGGCCTGCAGCCGGTCGCGCCGGGCCCGCAGGTCGTCCTGGCCCGCGTAGTTGGTGCCGTCGGCAAGCCACAGCGACTGGGCGGTCGAGCCGAGCTCAGTCGCGATTCGCACGCACTCCAGGAGGTGGGCGACAGCCTTGCGCCGGATCCCGGCGTCGGGGTTGGTGATCGAGCCCAGCTTGTAGTCGGGATCCTGGAACAGGTTGGGGTTGACCGCACCCGCGCGCAGGCGCGACTCGGCCAGCTGCTCGGACAGCTCGTCGAAGTTGTCCACGGCGTCCCAGGGGAAGTGCATGGCCACGGCCGGCGCGGTGCCGGTCAGGCGGTGCACCTCGGCGGCGTCGGCGATCTTCTCGAACACGTCCCGCGGCCGGCCCGGCTGGGGGAAGACGCCGAAACGCGTGCCCGAGTCGCCGTAGCCCCACGACGGCGTCTCCACCGCGAAGGCGGCCAGCGCGCGTTCGATCGCCGGCACGTCGTGTCCGCTGTCGGCGAGCCGGCGGGCCAGCGGTTGGTATCCGAACTGAGTGTCGGTCAAGCGAATCGTCCTCTCTGTGCGTGGAGGGCCATCAGACGGGTGCGCGGGCGGCGCGCGTAGCGCTCAGCCCTGTCGCCTCCAGGAAGCGCTGATAGGTCTCGTTCCCGGTGCCGGGCGACGATGCGGTCGGGTCGAAACGGCGCGGCGCCACCGAGCGCGCCACCACCCGGCGCACGTCGTCGAGGCCGTCGAGCTCGCCGAGCGCCAGCGCCTGGACGAGCACGTTGCCCAGGGCGGTGGCCTCGACCGGTCCGGCGACGACTTCGCGGCCGCACACGTCGGCGGTGAGCTGGCAGAGCAGCTCGTTGCGGGCGCCGCCGCCGACGACATGGACGGTGTCGATCCCGCGTTCGCAGACGTGCTCGAGCTGCTCGCAGACGAGCCGGTACTTGCAGGCGAGCGAGACCAGGATCGAGCGCAGCAGCTCGCCGTCACCGGAGGGGGCGGCCTGCCCCGCGCCGGTGCACAGGGCGGCGATCCGGGCGGGCATGTCACCGCCGTGCAGGAGCGAGGCATCATCGGGATCAAACACGGCGACGTCGGCCGGGGCCTCGGCCGCGAGGCGCTGGAGCTCGTCATAGTCGCGGTCTGATCCCTTCGCCTGCCACACCCGCCGGCACTCCTGCACCAGCCATAGGCCCATCACGTTGCGCAGCAGCCGGACGGTGTCGCATACGCCGCGCTCGTTGGTGAGGTTGAAGGCGGCGGCATCGGGGCCGAGCTCGGGCTCGGGCAGTTCCACGCCCAGCAGCGACCACGTCCCCGAGGAGAGGATCGCGCCATGGGTCCCGCTCACGGGGGCGGCGGCGAAGGCGGAGGCGGTGTCGTGGCCGCCGACGGTTCGCACCGGCGCCCCGACCGCGGCGCCGGCCTCCCCTGCGTGGCCCTCGAGCACGACGCCGAGCTCACACCCGGGGTCCACGGCCTCGCCGGCGAACGGGGCCGCCGGCAGGCCCAGCCGCTGCACGAGGTCGACGGCCCAGCGCCGGCCGCGCGCCTCGAGCAGGCCCGTGGTGGAGGCGATCGTCAGCTCGTTGGCCAGCGTGCCGGTCAGCCACAGCCCGAGCAGGTCGGGGACGAGCGCGACGTGCTCGGCCGCCCGGACGGCCGCATCGCCGGCCTCGGTGGCGAGCTGGTACACGGTGTTGATGGGGATCGTCTGGATGCCCGTGCGCGCGTAGAGCTCATCGCGGCCCACGCGGCGGTGGGCGCGCTCCATGTTCTGCACCGACGTGCGCTCGTCGCGGTAGCTGAAGGGGAGGCCGAGCAGCCGCCGCTCGCCGTCGAGCAGCGCGTAGTCACAGCCCCAGGCGTCGATCCCGATGCCGTCCAGGGGCCCGGCGTCGGCGGCGGCGCCGAGGCCGTGCAGCGTCTGGGCGAACAGGCCGGGCAGGTTCCAGTGCAGGCCATCGGGCAGCCACTGCGGCCGGTTGGCGAAGCGGTGGCAGACGTCGAGCGAGACGGTGTCGCCGTCAAAGTGCCCGAGCACGACGCGGCCGCTCTCGGCGCCCAGGTCGACGGCGGCCAGGCGCAGCGGTTCAGCCACCGCGCACCGATCCTCCCGAGGCCGAGGCCGAGGCCGAGGCCGACGCCGACGCCGCCGCTGCCGCGCCGCGACCGCGCCGGCGCGCCATCAGCTCTCGGCTGCGGCGCGCGAACGTGGCCAGGTTGGGCACGAGCACGCTGAGGATGAGCAGGCCGCCCGAGACCACCTGGAAGTCGTTCTCGTTGAAGGAACTGGTGAGCAGCAGCGCCGCGCGCAGCAGCGCGTACACGGCCGCGGCGAGGGCGACGCCAAGGATTGAGCCGCGGCCGCCGAAGATCGAGACGCCGCCGAGCAGCACGATCGTGACCACCTGGAGCTCGAAGCCGATGCCGATGTTCTCCGCCGCCGACGCGAGCTCGAACGCGTACAGGATCCCCACGGCCGCGCACACGAACCCCGAGAGCACGAACAACGACATCTTGATGCGCTTGACCCTGATTCCGGCGTGGAAGGCCGCCTCCTGGTTGAGCCCGATGGCGTAGAGCGACCGTCCGAGCCCGGTCATGCGCAGCATCACCCCGGTGGCGATGGCCAGGATCACGAACACGGCCACCGACCAGGAGATGGAGGAGATCCCCAGGAAGCCGTTGACGCCGACACCGGTGTAGCTGGCCGGGAAGCTCGAGACGCTGATCGGGCCCAGGATCACGTTGGCCAGCCCGCGGTACAGGGTGAGCGTCCCGATCGTCACCGCCAGCGACGGCAGGCCCACCCGCGTGACGAGAAAGCCGTTGATGGCGCCGGCGACCGTGCCCATGAGCAGGCACACAACGATGATGAGCGGCATCGCCCAGTGATGGATCCAGAGAGCGCCCATCAGCTCCGCCGACAGCGCCAGGATGGAGGCGATTGACAGGTCGATCTCGCCGGTGATGATGATGAGCGTCATCGGCAGGGCCAGGATGGCCAGATCGCCGATGTTGGTGCAGGTGGTGAAGAGGCTGTAGCTGGAGGTGAACTGCGGCGAGATCGACGTGCCGAGCAGGATCACGGCGATGAGCGCCACCACGAGCGCCGACTCCCAGCGCAGGATGCTCTGCGCGGGTGTGGACTGCACGGCGTTGCGCCACCGCGAGGTGGTCGACGATTCAAGCGCCAAGGTGGCTCCTTCGCTTGCGCAGGGCGGCGGCGAGACGCAGCTGGATGCCGCGGTCCAGGGTGATGGCGACCAGCAGCAGGAAGCCGGCGATCGCCTCGGTCCAGAGAGAGGGGACGCCGAGCACGTTGAGGGCCACGTTGATCGTCTGGAGCAGGAGGGCGCCCAGCGCGGCGCCGACGACGCTGCCGCTGCCCCCGAAGATCGCCACGCCGCCGACGACGACCGCGGCGATGATCTGGAGCTCGAGGCCGTTGGCGGCGGTGGCGTCGATCGTGTTGTACTGGGTGGCCCAGAACACGCCGCCCAGGCCCGCGATCGCACCCGACAGCACGAAGGCGAAGAACACGCGCTTGGCGATGGGGATCCCGGCCAGGCGGGCCGCGTCGGGGTCTGACCCGATCGCGTAGAGATCGCGGCCGGAGCGGTAGGAGCGCAGGTAGTAGGCCGCGACGCCGACGAGGATGGCCGTGAGCCACGCCAGGTCGGGGATCCCGGCGATCGTCGCGTGGAAGATGTTGATGAACGAGTTGGGCAGAGAGTTGGCCACCACCTGGCCCGAGCCCACGACGATCGTGTCGATGCCGCGGATGATGTAGAGCATCGCCAGCGTCACCACCAGGCTGGGCACGCGGCCGATGGCGGTGATCAGCCCGGTGACGATCCCGCAGGCCGCGCCGATGCCGATTCCCACGCAGAACACCACCGGGATGGCGATGCCGTGGTGGGTCTGGAACATGTCAGCCGACACGTAGGCCGACAGGCCCACCACCGAGCCCACGGACAGGTCGACGTTGCGTGTGAGGACGACGAACGTCTCGCCGATCGCCACCAGTGCGTACAGCGCCGAGTCGCCGAGCACGAAGCGGATGTTGGATCCGCTGAGGAAGTTCGGCTGGATGAGCGTCGTGACGAGGACGAACAGCGCCAGGATCCCGACGATCCCGAAGGTGCGGGCGCGCAGGACGAAGTCGACGAGGCTCCGGGGGTTGGCGAGCGTCCCGTCGGGGGCGGCGTTGGCGGCGGGGGGCGGAGTGGCCTGGGCGGCTGTGCTCATGTTCGGGCCCCGACCTCGGCCGGCGGGGGTTGTTGTCGGTTGCCCTGGCCGGTCCCGGCCGCGACGATCGTCTCCTCCGTGGCTTCCTCGCGCGCGAGCGCGGCGACGAGGCGGCCCTCGCGCATGACGAGCACGCGGTCGGCCAGGGTGAGCACCTCGGGCAGTTCGGAGGAGATGACCAGGACGGCCACGCCCTCGCCGGCCAGCCCCGCGAGCAGCCGGTGCACCTCGGCCTTGGTGCCGACGTCGATCCCGCGGGTTGGCTCGTCGACGATGAGCAGCGCCGGCTCGCGGGCCAGCCACTTGGCCAGCACGACCTTCTGCTGATTGCCCCCCGAGAGGAGCGTGACCGGACTGGAGATCCGGCCGTATTTGACCTGGAGGCGCTTGGCCCAGTCGGCGGCGAACGAGCGCTCGGTGCTCGTGAAGATGAGGCCCAGCCGTTCCAGGCGGCCCAGCGAGGCCAGCGCGATGTTGTGCGCGGTGGACATCTCCATGACCAGGCCGTTCTGGCGGCGGTCCTCGGGGACGAAGCCGATGCCGGCGTTCATGGCGGCGGTAGGGGAGCCGCGGCGCAGCGCGCGGCCCTTGATCGCGACCGTGCCGGCGTCGTAGCGGTCGATGCCGAACACGGCGCGGGCGACCTCGGAGCGCCCGGCGCCGACGAGCCCGGCCAGCGCGACCACCTCGCCGGCGCGGACCTGGAAGGAGATGTCGACGAACACTCCCTCGCGGGTGAGGTGCGCGACGTCGAGGACGACGTCGCCGGGTGTGTGAGCCTCGTGCGTGCTGCTCTGCACGTCGCGTCCCACCATCGCGCGGACGAGGTCATCGGGCGTGAGCCCCTCGAGCGGCTTGGTGAAGATGAGCTTGCCGTCGCGCAGCACGGTGACCCGCTGGCAGATCGCGAAGACCTCCTCCAGGCGGTGGGAGATGAACACGACGGCGGCCCCGTCGGCGCGCAGCGTCTCGACCACGTCGAACAGCCGCTTGGCCTCGACCGGGGAGAGGGCGGCGGTGGGCTCGTCCATGATGAGGACGCGCGCCTGGCCGGTCAGGGCCTTGGCGATCTCGACGAGCTGCTGCTCTGCGATCGAGAGGCCGCGGGCGATGCGGTCGGGGTCGATGGGGACGCCGAGCCGCTTGAAGATCTCCTTCACCTCGCGGTCCATCGCACGGGCGTCGATGCGGCGGCCGCTGCGCAGCGGCTGACGCCCGATGAAGACATTCTCGGCCACCGACAGGTCCGGGAACAGCGTCGGCTCCTGATAGATGACGGCGATCCCCTGGTCAGCCGCGTCGCCGGGACCGGTGAGGAACACGGCCTCGCCGTCGACGGTGAACAGCCCCGCGTCGGGCTGGTGCACGCCGGCCAGGATCTTGATCAGTGTGGACTTGCCCGCGCCGTTCTCGCCCACCAGGGCATGGGCCTCGCCCGCGTGCAGCTCCAGTGAGACGTCCTGGAGGGCGTGCACCCCGGCAAACGCCTTGCTGGCGTGGGCCAGCGACAGGACTGGCGCGCGCGCATCGGCGTGTGCGGTCATCGGGGCATCGGGGTGATTGTGAGCGGTGCCGGCCCGGGCGGTGAGCGGTGTGCGCAGCGCCCGAGCCGTTGGTTGATTTCAGTTCTAGAAGTTGAACTGGTCGATGTTGGCCTTGTTGAACACCTGCGGGGGTCCGAGCAGGACCGACTTGTCAGACGCGATCTTGAAGCTGCCGAGCTTGCCGGCGGTGAACGTCTGACCCGGAGTGGCGGTGAACTTCTTGGACGCCAGCTCGATCCCGGCGTAGGCGGCGAGGTAGCCGAGCTTGGCCGGATCCCACAGCTCGAACGCCTGCACGGTGCCGTCGTTGACGAACTTCTTCATCGAGAGCGGCGTCCCCAGGCCGGTCAGCTGCACCTTCCCGCGGTACTGCGGGGTGTCGAGCACGCCGGCCGCCGCGGCGATGCCCACCGTGGTCGGCGAGATGATGCCGGCGAGGTGGGGGTAGTGCTGGAGCAGACCGCTGGTCACCTGAGTGGCGGTCGTCGGGTCGTCGTTGCCGTAGACGATCGAGGCCAGGGACATCTTCGGATACTTCTTGAGCTCCTGCTTCATGTAGCCGATCCAGGCGTTCTGGTTGGTCGCCGAGGCGGCCGCCGAGACGATCCCGATCTGGCCCTTGTCGTGGAGCTCCTTGGCCAGGAGATCGACCTCGCTGGTGCCGATGCCCGCCGTCGAGGCCTGGTTGATGAACAGGTCGCGGCAGGTCGGCGCGTCCGAGTCGTAGGTCACGACCGTGATCCCGCGGGCCATGGCCTGCTTGAGCGTGGGGCACAGGGCCGTGGGGTCTGTGGCGGACACGATGAGGACGTTGGCGCCCTTGGCGATCGCGGCCTGGATGGCCGGGAGCTGGGAGGCCGACGTCGCCGCCGAGCCGCTGGTCTCGGTCCCGTCGCTGCCGAGCGCCTTGACCACGGACAGTGCGCCTCCGCTGTTCACGCTGTCGGCGACGGTGAAGTAGCTGTTGCCGAGATTCTTGGGGATGACGAACACCTTCAGCCCACTCTTGAGCCCGCTCGTCCCGCCCGAGGCCGACGACGTGCCGGCCGCCGCGGCTGAGCTCGTGGCGGCGGACGAGGACGTTGCCGCCGCCGAACTGCTCGACGACGAGTTGCCCGACGAGCCGCAGGCGGCGAGGCTCACGGCAGCGGTGATGGCCGCAAGGGCCGGACCAGACCAACGGAAACGACGCGTCCGCGAGGGATGCGCCTCTACCTGATGCATACGACGACTCCTCTGCTGGGCTTGACTGGAAGCGGTCGACTGCCCGTCGGGGTCTAGGGGTCCATCCATTTTTCGCCTCTCTCCCTCAGAGCAAAACGAACAGACTCGATCAAATCAGATCAACTTTGCCCGTGTCAAGTTGGCTGTGCGTTAGACGATGACGGCGACTTCGGCCCTCAGAGCTGCGCGTTTAAGTGCGAATCCTTGACAGGTTTGAGCAGCCCGGGTTACCTTCGCGAGGTGTCCTCCGCGCCCGCCGGCAGCCGGATCTGCTTTCTCCTCCGGGTCCGGCCCGAGCGGGCGCAGGAGTACCGCCGGCGTCATGCAGCGGTGTGGCCGGAGATGCTCGAGGCTCTGCGCGAGACCGGCTGGCGCAACTACTCAATCTTCCTGCGCGAGGACGGGACGCTCGTCGGCTACCTGGAGTGCGATGACTTCGCCGCGGCCCAGGCGGCCATGCAGGGCACGGAGGTCAACGCTCGCTGGCAGGCCGAGATGGCGCCCTTCTTCGAGCTCGAGGAGGGCGTGGCTCCCGACGCGGCGATGACGCCGCTCGCCGAGATCTTCCACCTCGACTGAGTTTGGGAGCGGGCCCCGGGGGTACCCTCAGCGCACATCGGTGTGAGCGCTCACATCTGGGAGCAAGCTGCGAGGACCCCGGGCGGGCGCACGGAGCAGGAGGGAGATCATGTCTAACCGTGTTCGGCGTCTCGCCATGACGTTGACGGTGGGCTGCGCGCTGGCGTGCGCGGGCCCGGTCGCCGCGGCGACCGCGAAGACCGTGCGCACGACGGCGCACAGGACGACGCACCAGGTGGCCCCCAAGCGAGCCCATCGGGTGGCCCACCACGACGGGCACTCCGCCGGCCCGTACATGACGGCGCTCAACGTCGCACTCGGGGGGACCGCGACGGCGTCAACGGAGGCCACCGGCTCGCCGGCGTCCAACGCCATCGACGGGGACGCCACGACCCAGTGGTGCTCGAGTCAGTGGACCGGCAGCGTCACCGTGGACCTGGGCAGCGTGCGGGTGCTCAACGGCTTCGGTCTCACCCTCGGCTCGGGCGCCACGACGGCGCTGGTGAACATCAGCGCAGGCAACGACCCCAACTCGCTCACGCCCGTCCCGGACCTCCAGCAGCAGACGCCGGAGGCCAACACCCCCGAGTACTGGCCGCTGCACGGCACGCTGCGAGCGCGCTACGTGAGCATCGACGTGACCGACAACGACGGCACGCCGCCGTGCATCGGGGAGTTCCGCGCCTTCTCGCCGATGCCGTCGAGCGTCATCCCCGAGCGCGGGGCGGACCTCTCATTCGAGCCCCAGGAGGAGGCCGCCGGCGCGCGGTTCACCGACGACGGGGTCCCGGGGTCGGCGCTGTCGATCCTCAACCACCACGGTTTGAACTACGTCCGCCTGCGCCTGTGGGTGAACCCGCCCCCTGGCTATAGCGACTTGGCCTCAGACCTGAAGATGGCCCAGCGGATCAAGGCTGCCGGCGACAAGCTCTACCTGGACATCCACTACTCGGACTTCTGGGCCGACCCGCAGCACCAGGACATCCCCGCCGCGTGGCAGGGCCAGGACCTCAACCAACTCACCGCCACCGTGCAGAGTTACACGCGCTCGGTCATCCACGCGTTCGCGGCGCAGGGGACCCCGGTCGACATGGTCTCCATCGGCAACGAGATCCGCAACGGGATCCTGTGGCCGGTGGGCCAGGTGGACTGGACCAACGACACCGGTTGGAGCAACCTGGTGACGCTGCTCAAGGCCGGGGTGACCGGCGCCCGCGAGGCGAACCCGTCGGGCCACCGGCTCCAGGTCATGCTGCACTTCGACGAGGGCGGCAACAACACCGACAGCACGCGCTTCTTCGACCACATGGTCTCGGGCGGCGTGCCGTTTGACGTGATCGGGCTGTCGTACTACCCGTTCTTCCACGGGCATCTCAACCAGATGCGCGCCAACGTGGACGCGCTGGCGACCAAGTACGGCAAGCCGATCGTCATCGCCGAGTCCCAGTACGCGTGGACGCTGGCTGCCGGTGACAGCACCGGCAACTTCGTGTGGCAGACCAGCCAGCTCGAGACCGGCTACCCGGCCAACCCAGGCGGCCAGGAGAGCTTCTACAACGATCTGCTCTCCGATCTGGCCCAGGTCCCGCACCACCTGGCTCAGGGCCTCTTCTACTGGGAGCCCGAGTGGATCCCAGGAGTGGGGTGGGAGCCGGGCGCCGGCACGCCAAACGACAACCTCACGCTGTTCTCGTTCACGGGGAAGGCGCTGCCGTCGGTCGGGCTCTTCCAGAGCCCGCTGACGGTGTGCGAGCACGTTGACCCGTGGTTCACCGGAGCGTGCGCGATTTAGGACTCATCGCGGCCCGCCCCGCCACTGGGAATCACAACGCGCGCATCCGGTTGTTGCGCGCGTTGTGCTCCACCTCGGCCAGCCCGAGCGCCTCGAGCACCGGCGGCACGTAGTTGCCGAAGCGGCCGCGCAGGCCCTTCTTGAGGCCGTACCAACCGCCCACGGGGTTCTCGGGGGAGCGCGCCCACGCCTCGACGCTGCCCTCAGGCGCGGGCTTCTGCTCGTCCGCGTTGCCCAGCGCCATCCAGTCGCCGTGGCGCGTGAGCATCTCGTGCAGATCGGTGATGGCGCGCAGGTGGTACCCCAGGGTCGTCGACCCCACCACGCACACCAGCGCGGGCGGATCGGCCGCCTCGTCGCGGTGAACCCGGTAGGTGGACTTCCCCGGCGGCGTCGTCAGGGTCCAGGGGTCCTCGGGGGTGCCCGAACCGGTCACTGTGGGTGCGTCTGTGGCCATCTCTCGCGTCCTCTCCGGCGGCAGTTGGTAACCTGCGTATTACGGTAGCTTGTGAGTTACGGAGCGGTCAAGGTGCAACCGTCATGAGCAGCGACGAGAGCCGGCCCGGGCAGGCGCGCGAGGCGTCGGAGGCGCTGGACGCGCTCGGCGACGCGAACCGGCGCGCGATCGTGCAGATCCTGAGCGTGGGCGGCCGCAGCGTCCAGGAGATCGCCGACCAGCTTCCGATCAGCCGCCCCGCGGTGTCGCGGCACCTGCGCCTGCTCAAGGGCGCGGGGCTGGTGGAGGACCGGCCCGATGGGACGCGGAACGTCTACGAGCTGCGCGGCGAGGGCGTGGACGCCATTCGTGTCTACTTCGCGGACGTGTGGGAGAACGCCGCCACGCGGTTTCGCCTCGTCGCTGAGAACACGGACGCCCCCGATGGCTGACGAGCCGCTGGTGGTGGAGTTCGAGGTCGCGGTGGTGCCGGCCGAGGCGTTCGAGGTGTGGACGCGGCGGTGCTCCACGTGGTGGCCGCCGGGCCACACGGTCAGCGGAGACCCCGCGGCGATCACGTTCGAATCGCGTGCCGGAGGGCGCATCGTCGAGCGCGGCCGCGATGGCGCCGAGCACGACTGGGGCCGGGTTCTGGACTGGGAGCCGCCCCGCCGCCTGCGATACCTGTGGCACCTGTTCTTCGATCCCAGCGAGGCCACCGAGGTCGAGCTCACCTTCATCGCGGTGCCCGGGGGCACCGCGGTGCGCCTGGAGCAGCGAGGGTGGGACAAGCTGGGGGAGACGGCCCCACCCGCCCCGTCCCGCCGCGAGCGGACCGGCCAGGTGTGGGCCGCGCTCACCGCCGAGTACGCGCGCGCGTGCGCGGCCGCGCACGACTGATATTGATGGCGGCGCGCCGTTGACGGCAGCCCACCGTTGATGGCGGCCGCCCATCCGACGGCCGCCATCGGTCGGGGTCCGATCAGGAGGGAGGCGGGGTGCTCCCGACGTGCTTGATCGTGACCGTGCCCGTGCTCTCCGGATGGAGGCTGCCGGGGGCGTAGTCGTAGATGGCGTGTGTCTTGAAGTTCATGACGAACACGTCAAGGAGGGCGTGGGTCTTGGTGTCCAGCCACGCCACGTACAGCTCGTGGTTGCCGATCGGCATGGCCACGTAGTCCTCGACCGGGAACGTGGCGCCGACGTTCGGGCCCGCGATGGGGACGCCGTGAACAGTGTGGGCCTTGTAGGTCTGCTCGAACGTGTTGCCGGTGTTGCGGCCCTTCGTGTACTTCGCGTCGAGCACGTAGCCCGCCATGCTGAAACGCTTGACGCTGGGGACGGCGGCGGCGGCACGCGCCGGATGCGCAGCGGCACTGCCCTCCGCGATGGTCCCCGCACCCACAAGAGCCCCGCTGGTGAGCAGAGCGACTCCCGCCGCCCGGACTCGGCCTGAGAACTGCATGAACCCCTCCTCTGGTGGTTGATCGCGCAACGTTACTCGTGGGCCGCTGGGGCCCCAGCGGCGGTGCGCTCGCGGGCAAGAAGCGGTTCGCTGCCAGGCAAGTGGTGCGGAGGCATATATTCCGCCGCCAGCCATGAAACGGAGGAGAGAGTGAGCACAGAACGACAGCCGCGCCTCGCCGGCAAGGTGGCACTGATCACGGGGGGCTCGGGGAGCATCGGCCTCGCGACCGCCAGGGCGTTTGTGGCCGAGGGCGCGCGGGTGCTGATCGCGGACCTCGATCAGGGCGCGCTCGAGCAGGCCGCCGGCGAGCTCGGCGGCGATGGCGCGGCCTGGGCGGTGACGGACGTGACCGATCCCGGCCAGGTGGAGGCCGCGGTCGCCCAGACGGTCGACCGCTTCGGCCGGCTGGACTGCGCCTTCGCCAACGCCGGCGTGTTCGGTGTGGTGGCGCCGGTGGCCGAGTATCCCGTCGACGTCTTCAACCGCGTCATGGCGGTCAACGTCACCGGGAGCTTCCTGGTGGCCCAGTCGGCGCTGCGCGTGATGGAGCCGGGCGGCAGCCTCATCATCAACTCGAGCGTCGTCGGCCTGACCTCGGATCAGGGCATCGCCGCCTACGCGACGTCCAAGCATGCCGTCGTCGGCCTGATGCGCACCGCGGCCAAGGAGATGGCCCCCAAGGGGATCCGCGTCAACTCGATCCATCCCGGGCCCACCGACAACACCTTCCAGCACAAGATCGAGATCCAGGCGATCGGCGCCTCTGAGGAGGAGTCGGCCCAGGTGTTCGACCAGATGATCCCGCTGGCGCGCCACGCCGAGCCCGGCGAGATCGCCCAGGCGGTGGTGTTCCTGGCCAGCGACGAGAGCCGCTTCATGACCGGCCACACACTCACCGTCGACGGCGGTCTGAGCATCTGACGCCCGGCGGCGGCCCGTTCGCTACGGTGATCTGAGTCATGAGCGGACCTCAGGGACCCTTCGACCCGCAGGTCGCGTCCGAGCACCCGATCGACCCGCACCTGCGCGTCGGTCACGTCCATCTGCGCACGGCCGACATCGACCGCGTCCGCGACTTCTATGTCGGCATCATGGGCTTCGACGTCATCTTCGAGGCTCGCGACGTGCCCGGCTGGGGCACCAGCGGCGATGTGCTGTTCCTCTCGGCCGGCGGCTACCACCACCACCTCGGCTTCAACACGTGGAAGTCCGCGGGCGGCCCGCCCCAGCCCGACGGGGTGACCGGGCTGCATCACGTGGCGCTGAACTTCTCCACGCGCGCGCGGCTGGCGGAGACCGTACGGCGGATCGTGGACGCGGGGATCCCGCTGCGCCAGCTCTCAGATCACGGCACCCATCTTGCTGTCTACCTGTCGGACCCGGACGGCAACGATCTCGAGCTGGCGTGGGACCGGCCGTTCGAGGAATGGCCCCGCTACGGCACCGACGAGGCGCCTGCGATCGATGCGCCGCTCGATCTGGACGAGCTGTTGGCGGCGGCGCCCGTCTCGTCCTGAAACGCACCCAGATCGGCTGATTTGATCAGATCCTCGCAAGGGCGCGAGGATCGGTCGTACGTGCGTCCAGCATTGGCTGGCTAGACGGTTGCAACGTTGCGGCCGGTCGAGAACGGGCTTACACAAAGCCGACAGCGGGCGCCGCATAGGTCGACCGCTCGGCGCACGCCATGGAAGGTCAGTGCCGATGTCGCAGGGTCCGCAACTTGTAGTGCCGGAGGAGACTCCGCCCACGCCGCTCCGGGCGCCGCGCTGGCGTGCGTCCTCGCGCCGGCGCGATTCGGAGCTCGCCCGCACCGGGCGAAACGGGCGCGGCGGGCGCACCGGGCGGCCGCGGGTCAGCCGGCGCGACGCTCCCGAGGGCGAGTACGTCGGCGGGTGGCTGTGCCCGACCAAGGTCGACCTGGTCCGCCTCGTGGACATGAGCCCGGCCGTCCGCCGTGCGCGCATCCTGGCCGGGGCGTTCTGCGGGATCGGCGTGGCGGCGATGGTGCCGTGGCTCGGCTGGTGGCCGCTGGCGGTGTTCGGGCTGGCGCCCGTGCCGCTGCTGGGACTGGACCGGCTCCTGAGCCGGGCCGAGCGCCCCGAGAGGCTCATCGCGGGCTCGCTGTGCCTGCACGCGACGCTCATCCTGCTGGGCGCGGCGCTCAGCGGCGGGCTGCACAGCCCGTTGCTGCCGTGGGTGGCCATCCCCGTGGTCACGGCCGCGGCGCGATTCCGGCTGCCCGTGTTCCTGGTCGGGGCCGTGCTGGCCACGGTCGGGCTCGCGGTGGTGGCCGTGCTCGGCTCCCCGCACGAACTCGAGCACAATCCGACGCCGCTGCTCGGCTTCATCGTTCTTCTGGGGACGCTCGTCGTGGCCCAGCAGCCGGTCCTCAACGCGGAGCTGCGCTGGCGCCGCGACGCGGTGCTTGACCCGCTGACCGGGCTGCTCAACCGCCAGGGCCTGCAGGGCCGCTTCCGCGAGGTGGCCGAGCAGGCGCGGCTCACCGACGCCCCGGTGTCACTGGTCATGTGCGACCTCGACGGCTTCAAGGGCCTCAACGACGAGTACGGGCATGCCTGCGGGGATGCGGTGCTCAAAGATGTCGCCTACGTGCTGCGCAAGGAGCTGCGGTCATTCGAGCTGCTCTACCGGGTGGGAGGTGAGGAGTTGCTGCTGGTGCTCCCGGGTGCGGGTCTGCGCCCGGGATGCGACGTGGCCGAGCACGTCCGCGCCACCATCGAGCGCAGCAACCCTGCGGGTCTGCGGGTGACCGCCTCCGTAGGGGTGTGCAGCGCCCTGGGCGAGGAGATCGAGTTCGGCCCGATGTTCGAGGCCGCCGACCGCGCCCTCTACGAGGCCAAGCGCAGCGGGCGCAACCGCGTCGCCTACGTGCCGACGCTCGGCAGCGAGCGCGCGCTGCTGGCGGCCGACGTGGCGCCGCTGGGCGTGTAGCGCGGCGTCGCCGGCCGGCTGAGCAGCTCACGTGACGTGGCCGGCGAAGATCGCCGCAACGGCTCGGCGGTGAAATGATCGGGGCGGGACCGGACACCTGCCCTGATATGAACGACCCAGCGATGCCCGGTCAGGACGAGGCGGCGCGCCGCCGGCGGTTTGAGGCGCTGTACGCGCAGTACCATGCGCAGGTACTGGGCTACGCCCTGCGGCGGATCGACAGTCCTGAGGAGGCGGCCGATGTGCTCGCCGAGACGTTTCTGGTCGCGTGGCGCAGGCTGGAGGTGGTGCCGGAGGGCGAGCGGTCATGCCTCTGGCTCTATGGGGTCGCACGCCGCGTCCTGTCCAACCATCGCCGCGGCGAGCAACGCCGGACGCAGCTGGCCGACCGGCTTCGCGATGAGCTGTCAGCCCGAGTCCCGCTCGGGGAGGCGCCCGGCGAAGGCACGGCTCTGGCGGTGGCGTTCCGGTCGCTCACCGAGGTGGATCGCGAGCTGCTGGCCCTCCAAGGATGGGAGGGGCTGTCCCCCGGTGAGATCGGAACAGTGCTCGGCTGCTCTCGCAATGCCGCGCGCATCCGTTTACACCGCGCCCGCCGTCGGCTGCGTGCCGCGCTCGCGGTCGCCGAGGTCCCAGGGGACACGTCGCCTGCGCACGGGTCGGCCGGTCCCGTCGACCCGCTTCTCATGAAAGGGGAGGTCTCATGAACTCGACCTTTGACGATGCGTCCATCGACTGCCTCAAGCGGATCGATGACGAGGATGCGGCGCACCTGGTGAGCGAGCGGGCGCTCACCGAGCTCGAGGAAGCGATCCTCTCCGTCTCAGCCCTTCCGCCGCGTCGGAGACTCGGACGCCGGACCGTGCGAGACGGTGCGCGTCGCCCGTTGCTCGCGCTGGCCGCGACGGTGGCGATCGCGGCGCTGGTGCTGGCCCTCAGCGGCGCGTTCTTCGGGGGCGGACCTGCGGAGACTCAGCCGGCGGATGCGGCCGTCGTTCGGGGCGCGCTCGCCGCATTGGCGCACCCTCCCGGCTCGATCGTGATCGAGTCCTATCGCGGCCTTGAGCGCCAGAACCCGAAGCTCCTGCAGTGGGCTCCCGGATACACGCCGCCGCGCGGCATCCAGACGAGCGCGTGGGCACAGCGGGAGATCACCGAGACCCCCGTCGGTAGCGGCCCCCAGAACGAGGTCAACCTGGGCGGTCCCAGCGTCAACGGTGGTGTCGAAATCGGCGAGGTCAACGGCAATGACGAGCTGTATGACCCCAAGAGCGACACCGTCTACATCTCCAGTCACTACGGCGCCGACATCACCCGAGGCAGGCGCCCGGGCACGTTCGTCTACACCCTGCCGAAGACTCCCCATGCGCCCCCCGGCACGGGGGCGGCGCAGCTCAACGCGCACATGCCGCCACCCCTGACGATCACTGCCGCACAGGCCCAGGCACTGCGCGACGGGACCGGAGCGATCAACGTGCTTACGAACAACCGGCGGGCGACTTCGAACCATCTCGAGATCACCCCTGCCTTTCGCATCACCGACGACAACGCCGCGATCCGCTCGCAGCTGAAGGCCGGCAAGCTCAGGGTCTCGGGGTCGATCACGATCGACGGTCGCCGCGCGATCAGGCTCGTCGGCGGTCGAGGTTCCGGCACCGAGGAATACGACGTCGCTCCCGGCACGTACGCCCCCATCCGGGAGGTCCACCGGTGGCCCGGGACCACCACCATCCTCACCTACAGCGAGTACCGCGTGCTCCCGGCCACTGCGGCGAATATGCGACTGCTCAACCTCGCCTTCCGTCACCCCACCGCCCGCGTGGACCGCAACCATGCCGACTTCCTGGCGGCACAAGCCCGACTGATCACGGGCTCCTGATCCGTCGCACGACCTCGGCGGCTACGCCGGCGGCACGGCCTCGTCGTCGCGCCACCACACCGTCGAGCCGTCAGGCGCGTTCTCGCTGAGCGCCAGGCCGGCGGCCGACAGCTTGGCCAGCTCGTCGCGGAAGGCGCGGTAGGGGATCAGGCCCAGGCGCGTCAGGGCCGGGTAGCCGACGCGGTCATAGAGATCGGACGTGGTCGTCGGCTCGCTCGTCAGCGCGTGAAGTAGCACCGAGGCTCGTGACACAACACCGTGAGACTAGCCCGCGCGTCGCCCCGGGGAGCTAGAAGGCGGCGATATCGGCCGCGTCGATCCCGAAGGCCTCGGCGAACTCGTCGCACTGGACCTTGGCGTCGCGCTCGGCGCTGCCGTAGAGCCAGATGCCCTGGTCTGACAGCTTGGTCTCGTGCTGGAGGAAGTAGCGGGCGCCCGAGCGCAGCTCGACCGCGGCATAGCTGAGCATCGCGCGCTTGCCGTGCTCGCGCTCGGTGAACGAGATCCTGAACCGGTCGGCGAACTCGGCCGGCGGCATCCGGATGAAGGCGATCTCCTTGAACGCGCCATCCAGTTGCTTCTCGTCTTTCTGTCGCCAGTCGTGCATTACTGCCTCGGGCCCCGAGTACCCCGGAGGTGCTTCGACGATGCATTCATTGTGTTCGATCACTCTGACGGAAAGCGCCGCGCCTTGACGCCACGGTGTCAATTTGGGACGCTGCGCCGGGTCCTGGAGGCTCGATCCGCCGCCGCTGTCGGAGCCGCGGTCGGGCGGTGTGGACGCCCGCGATGCTATGGCTCACTCAGACCGCGTGTTTCGGCTGGAGGAGAGGTTCGAGCGGGACGGGACCCTCCGGCTGATGCTGATGGGCGAGCTCGACGTCGCAGTGGTCGACCACCTCGCGACGCGGCTGCGCGCGCTGCGCGAGGAGGGTTATCCGGTCCGCCTCGACCTCTCCCGGCTCCAGTTCATCGACTCCAGCGGGATCCAGGAGATCATCCGCCAGGTGGTCGGCGCGCGCCGGGATGGCTGGGAGCTCGACGTCGACGGTCCGATGACCGATCAGGTCGCGCGGACCGTCGATCTTGTCGGCGCACGCGCGTTCCTCTGGCCGGACGAGGATTAGGCATCTGCCGCCACGGTTATCCGTTGGGATGTGCGCATTCCGATCCTGGGAGAGCTGCGGTCGCTGGTTCAGCGACACGACGAGGAGCTGCGAGAGCTCGTGATGACCGCGGTGCGGTCAGGTGCCCGCACCCAGGACATCGCCGACGCGGTGGGGGTGAGCCGCTCGACGCTATGGCGGCGCTACCGGGCCGAGCTGTTGCGCGGCGAGGCGGACTAGAGCCGCTACAGCCCGCCGGCGACGCGGATCACGGCGCCCGTCGTGTACCCCGCCGCGGGGCTGAGCAGCCACAGGATCGCCGGCGTGATCTCGTCGGCCTGGGCGGCCCGACCCAGCGGGATCCGCGTCGCTGCCGTCTTGGCACGATCGGGCCGGCCGGCCGCGGCGTGGATCTCGGTGTCGACGATCCCCGGGGCCACGGCGTTGACGCGAACGCCCTCCGCCGCCAGTTCCCGGGCCAGCCCGACGGTCAGCGCGTCGATCCCGGCCTTGGCCGCCGCGTAGTGGACGTACTCGTGCGCTGAGCCGAGGGTGGCTGCCGCCGACGAGACGTGGACGATCGCCCCGCCCGCGCCGCCGCGCGCGGTCGACATCACCTGGGCGGCCCTGCGCGCGCAGAGGACGGCGCCGACCAGGTTGACGTCGATCACGCGCCGGATGATGTCCACCGGCGTGTCGGCGAGATCGCCGATGTGACCGGTGAGGCCCGCGTTGCAGACCAGCCCGGCGACCGGCCCAAGTTGCGCCGCCGAGGCAAACAGTCGTGCGACCTCATCCTCGCGGGTCACGTCGGCCTGGACGGCGAGGCAGTGCGCTCCCGCGGCGGTCGCCTGGGCCACGACCTGCTCGGCCGCTGCCCCATCCTGCCGGTAGGCGAGGGCCACGTCGTAGCCGTCGGCGGCCAGCGCACGCACGGTCGCCGCGCCGATGCCCCGGCTCCCGCCGGTGACCACGATCGCCGGTCGCGCACTCGCCATCCGGCCATGCTGCCAGAGTCATCTCAGGCGTTGAGGCGCCGGCTCGGAACGCCGCGGTATGGGAGGCGTGCGGATTGTCTGAAGATGGAACCGGGTATCCGTCGGCGAACGGCAGTGATGAAGGTGGAGCGATGAATGCGTACCCCGACGACGTCGGCGCCGAGATCGAGGCCTATGCCGCCTACCTCAACGCGCCGCGCGGGTTTCTCGACAGCGACGAGCAAGTCCTCTTCGACCAGGATCTCCTGAAGGCGCGCGCCGCGATGGAGCGGGCGTGGCTCGAGGCCAAGCCCGTCCGCGAGCGCCCGTAGCCCGTCAGGCGACGAGCGCGGGCCGGCGGTAGTCGGTGATGTCGTTGAGCCGCGGCCCGGCCGCCTCGAGCTCGGCCGGCATGCCGAGGTAGAAGCCCTGCCCGTAGCCGCAGCCGAGCTGGCGCAGCGCGCCCAGCTGACCGGTGTGCTCGATTCCCTCGGCGACGACGCCCAGGTTCAGGTCGGCGGCGAGCTCGAGGATCATCCGTACGAACGGACGGTCCAGGCCGCCATCGTCCACGGCGTCGACAAACGGCTTGCCGATCTTGAGCCAGTCGATGGGGAGTGAGCGCAGGTGGCTCAGCGAGGAGTAGCCGGTGCCGAAATCGTCCAGCGCCAGCTGCACGCCCAGCCCCCGCAGCTCGTGCAGGATGGCGATGCTCTTCTCCGGGTCGCGCAGGACCACACCCTCGGTGATCTCCAGGACGAGCCGGTCCGGGCGCAGGCCGCTGCGATCCAGCGCGCCGGCGACGCCGGTGAGGAAGTGGGGGTCGCGCAGCTCGACCGGTGACACGTTGACGTGGACGGCCGGCGCCGAGCCGCCATGGCTGGGCCAGCGCTGGGCCTCGCGGCAGGACCGCTCCAGGATCGAGCGCCCCATCGGCACGATCACGCCCATCTCCTCGGCGATGGGGATGAAGGAGCCGGGGTTGACGCAGCCGCGCGGGCCGTCGAGCCAGCGGACGAGTGCCTCGCAGGCGGTGACCCGGCCGGTCTGCAGCTCGACGATGGGCTGGTAGTGCACGTCGAAGGAGTCCTCGCGGACGGCCTCGCGCAGGCGCTGCTTGAGCCCGTGGCGCTTGATCACCGGGACCTCCATCCCGGACTCGAACAGCTCCCAGCCGCGCTTGGAGGCCTGCTTGGCGCGGTACATGGCCACGTCGGCGTTGCGGATCAGCTCCTCGGGGGACACCGGGCCACTCGCCCCAGAAGCGCCGGTGGCGATGCCGGCGCTGGCGCGCACGGAGATGTTCTGGCCCGCGATGGAGAAGCGCTCGGCCAGGCGCCGGTTGATCCGCTCGGCGACCTGGATGGCCTCCTCCTGTGAGGCGGTGCGCTCGAGCATGATCGCGAACTCGTCGCCGCCCAGGCGGGCCAGCGTGTCCGACGGCCGGACGCAGTCGCTCAGGCGCCGGCTGATGGCGATGAGCAGCTCGTCGCCGGCGGCGTGGCCCAGAGTGTCGTTGATCGTCTTGAAGTCGTTGATGTCGATGAAGATCACCGACACGCTCTCGGGGTCGCGCTCGAGCGCCTCGGACACCCGTTCGGCGAACAGCAGACGGTTGGCCAGGTCGGTCAGGGGGTCGTGGGAGGCCTGGTGCTCCAGCTCGCGCTGGAGCTCCTTCATCCGCCACACGGTGTGCCCAAGGCGGTCGTTCTCGAGTGCGACGCTGGTGTTGTTGGCCAGCGTCTCGAACAGCTTGACGTCGTCGGCGGAGAAGCGGTCGACCCGGCCCGACGGGTTGCCGATCATCATCGCGCCCATGCAGTTGCGCTCGCCGGCGAGCACCGCGAACATGCCGCGACCCAGGCCGCGCCGCTCCAGGTAGGCGGCCAGGGGGCCGTCGGCGATCTCGCGGGTCGCGAAGGCGCCGAGCTCCTGGTCGCAGATGAGCGAGTGCAGCTCCGCGACGATCGCGGGCTCCAGGCCCTCCAGCACGTTCCCCGCGCCGTTGGCGCGGACCGTGGTGCGCAGCGCGTCGTTGCCGTCAGGGGAGAAGAAGATGATCTCGGCCACTTCGGCGCGGAAGGCCTCGAGCGCCTGGCCGAGCAGCCCCTCGAGCGCGGTCCCGATCTCCGGGCTGCGCGACAGCGCCCGCGCGGCCTCGTAGAGGAACTCCAGGCGACCGTGGCGCTGACGCTCGGCAACGTAGGCCTGGAAGGTGAGGTACATGCCGATGACCGGCACTGCCATCAGGATCGCGGCGCGCCAGTCGTTGTAGACGACGGTCGCGGCGCAGAGGCCGATGCTGGTGTTGACCGCGGCGACGGCCAAGTCGGTGCGCAGCGAGTCGGCGATCTGGGGGACGCTGAGCCGGCCGTCGGACAGGGACACCGCGGCGGAGATGAGCAGCACGGCGGCGATGGAGGTGGCGACCGTGGCCAGGGCTGCCGCGGCCCAGACGGTCGGGTCGATCTGCGTCTGGCCGCCGGCGACGGCGTGGAAGACGATCACCGCGATGCAGTTGCCAAGCAGGAACTGCCCGAAGTTGAAGGCGAGGCGGATCGGGGGTAGGCGGCGGTGGACGGCGAGGACGACCAGGCGCCCGATGGCGCCGGCCAGGATCACGTCGTGGCCGGAGGCGAACACCAGCGCGAACACCAGCGGGATTTCGCCCAGCGACATCGAGTGGGCACTGCGGCGAAAGTGCACGTGGACGACGAAGCGCTCGGCGGCCGCGAAGGCCAAGAGCAGGACCCAGATCGAGACCTGCATCGATCCGACGATCGGGCTCGCGGTCACCGCGCCGGAGCTCAACAGGGCGGCCCCGGCCGCTACGAGGACTGCGCTGAGCACCCAGATGGTGACCTCACCGCGTGACATCGGCGTCGTCTGAGCGAGTTGAGAGAGTCGAGAACGCATACGGGGGATGGTCTTGGTGGTGCTGATCACGCTCATGGCTAGCCCCAGAACGTCGTCCAGCCGACGGTGCTCCAGCTGGCGGCGGTCGGGTCCACACCGCCATTGCCGCCGTCACCGCCGCCGTTGTCAGAGCCGGTGCCCGAGGAGCAGTTCTCACAGCTCCAGCTCGCGGCACTCCAGCTGGCGGCCAGCGGGTCGGTGGCGGTGCTCCAGCTGCCGGCGCTCCAGCTCGCGGCGTTGTAATCGATGCTGCCGGTGTCGGGGTCGATCAGGGTGTTCGGGGTGAGGCCCTGGTCTGAGCTGAGCTGGTCGTTGCCGGCCCAGTTGGCGGCTGTGGCGTTGACCTCGTTGGCTCCGCCGGGCAGCTGCGTCGCTGTGTTGACCAGCGCGCCCTTGACCATGGCCGGGGTCCAGTCGGGGTGAGCGGCGATGAGGTCGGCGGCGACGCCGGCGACGATGGGGGCGGCGAGCGACGTGCCGCTGACCTGGAAGTAGGAGCCGTTGATCACGCAGGTGGGGCAGAGGCTGGCGAAGTCGCTGTTGGGCGCGAGCGTCGAGACGATGTGCGCCCCGGGCGCCACCACGTCGGGCTTCGCGAACCCGTCCTGCGTCGTGCCCTGAGACGACCAGCTGGCCACGACGTCGTCTGAGTTGTCCGCGGTGCCCTGGTCGTCGACGGCGCCGACCGTGATCACGTAGGGGTCGTTGCCGGGGGCGTAGGAGACGGCGTCAGAGGCGGTCCCCATGTTGCCGGCGGCCGCCACCACCGTGATGCCGTCAAACCACGCCTGCTCGGCCGCGGCGTCCAGCGGATCGGTCTTGTAGGACTCGGCGTCCGTGGAGCGGAACGACATGTTGATGACGCGGATGTTGTAGTCGTCCTTGTGGTCGACGGCGAACTGCAGGCCGTAGAGCGCATCCAGCGTCGTGGCCTGGCCGTCGTCGTTGGCGACCTTGATGGAGATGAGGTTGGCATTGGGGGCGCTGCCCGCGTACTGATCCTGAAGCGGGTCGCCGTTGCCGCGGTAGTGACTGTTGCCGGCGACGAGGCCCGCGACCGCGGTGCCGTGACCGTAGGTGTCAGCCGCCGTGGACGCGTTGGGATCGATGACCGCCGAGGCGATCACGCGCGAGGTCGAGTTCCAGCGGGACGTCTGGAAGTCCGGGAGGTCGCCGGCGATGCCGGTGTCGATCACGGCGACGCCGACGCCGCGGCCGCTGCTGTGCCGCCACAGTCCGCTGGCGTGGACCGACTGGTCATACGTCGTCGACAGCTGCCATGGGCCGGGCGTGCCGTACCAGGTCTGAATCAGGGTGGAGTTCAGCGACACCGCATGGATCTGCGAGCTCCGCGCGAGCCTGCGGGCGGCGTCGGCGGTGAGGGTCGCCGAGAGCCCGTTGATGATGCGCAGGCCGGGCCCGGCGTGACCGCCCACCGAGCGCACGAGCGCCTGCCCGCGGGCTAGGTCAACCCCGTGCCGGAGCTGGATGATCACCACGACGCGGCGGTGCGGGCTCGTCGCGGCCAGGTGGGCAAGCGAAGGGGAGAGGGCGGCCGGAGCATTGGCGGCACCGCTCGCACCGGCGGCGGGGGCAGAGCCGCCGGTGCGAAGAGCGGTGGGGCGCAGCCCGGGGCTCAGGGCGAAGAACAGCAACCAGACGAGGCCGACCATCCCGACCAGGGCGGCGACGGACACACGGATATGAGCAGGCAGGCGCAGTCGCCCATGGATGATCGAGGCCATCATGGTTCCCCTCAGTTGCGCTCTCCGGGTGGAGAGGGAGTGGCTTTCATCGCCGGCAACCGAGCTATCTCGACCATGTATGGCGAGACCTCTGGCTTTGCGTCCCTGCCTTACGACAGGTTTGCCATTGGACCGATGTCCGGGTCGTCGGCGCTGCCCGCCAGAACCTTTAGCCTCTCGCGCCAAAATCCGTGGAAACTACTGATGAGCTTTGGCAGTTTTGTGCAGGAAACACCCGCAATGGGCGAGTTCGGCCGGCGCAAACCACCTGGACGCCTGACCGATATGAGTAAGGGCTGCCGGCGCTCCACCTAAGGGGTGGGTGGTTCGACGGCGCTGCGAATTGCCGATGTGTGCCGGCGTGGCTTAGCCGATCGTTTACAGCGGGCCGAGAAGCCCAACGACACGACGAGAAGGAGTCACCATGGCACGCAGGCTCGCCAGACTGAAGCAGCGCATCCGGCGCTCACTGACCGAGATGGATTACGCCCAGCGGCGCATGTTCGAGATCAGGACCGGGGCGCCCACGACCACCCTCGACGACGCCCGTGACAGGGCGATGATCGCCGAGCTCGAAGCGCACTGGCGGATGTGACGCAGTTGGCGGCGACCGGCGCGGCTGGGGATCTGAGGAGCCGTTGACGGACGTGCGTCGGCTGGTGCACCGTATGCGGGCTTATTTTGTAGTCACCCCGCTTGGTGCGGCCGGGCCGGCCGAGACGCACACCACGAACGTCACGGCAATGCGTCGAGCGCCTGGGCCAGGTCGGCCCACAGGTCCTCGACATCCTCGAGACCGGCGCTGAGCCGCAGCAATCCGGGCGGGACGCGGTCCCCCTCGTAGCGGGCCCGGGCCTCGAGCGTGGAGGCCACCCCCCCGAGGCTCGTGGCGTTCTCGATCAGCCGCAGGCCGCGCTCGACCGACAGGGCCTGCTCGGCGTCGGCGACGTCGAAGGACAGCAGCATGCCGAAGGCGCTCACGTACCGCGCGGCGACGGGATCGCCCAGGCCCGGGTAGCGCACGATCTGCACGGCGCGGTGGCCCTGGAGGCGGCGAGCCAGCTCGAGGGCCGTCTCCGACGCGCGCTGCACGCGGACGCCCAGGGTCTTCAGCCCGCGCAGCAACAGCCACGCCGGGTCGGGCGCGGCCACGATCCCGGTGGCGCCGCGGAACTTCGCCAGGCGCTCGTGGTCCTCGGCGCGGGCGCAGGTGACGACGCCGAGGAGGGCGTCGTGGTGGCCGGCGAGGATCTTGCTGGCGCTGTGCATCACGAAGTCCGCGCCGTGCTCGAGCGGGCGCAGCAGCAGCGGGCTGAGCACAGTGTTGTCGACGACCACTCGCGCGCCTGCGTCATGGGCGGCGGCGATCGCGGCGTCGAGATCGGGGAAGGTCATGAACGGGTTGGCGCACGGCTCCAGCCAGACCAGGTCGGCGGGCGGGGGCGGGGCGGTCTGGTCAAAGCCGACGACGTCGAGCCCCCAACGGCTGAGCTCGCCGCTGAGCATCCCGAAGGTCCCGTAGTAGCCGCCATGGGCGACGGCGATCCGCGCTCCCGGCTCGAGCAGTCCCAGCACGAGCGCGGTCGTCGCGCCCATGCCCGACGGAAACAGCAGGGCCTGGCCGCCTTCCAGCTCGCCGATGAGCCGCTCGGCCTCCAGGCCCACAGGATGGGCATAGCGCTGATAGAAGACCGGCCCCGGGCGGCCGTCCTGGAAGGGGTGGATGGTGGCGCGCTCCACCGCCGGCAGCCGCGCCTGGGCCAGCTGCGTCTCGCGCTCCATCGGCCGGAGGTTAGCCCGGCTCCCCCGATCCTGGGGTCGTCTCCCGGTGGCCAAGCACATCTCCGGCGTCGACATCTCGTGGATCATCGGGCTGGTGGTGTCGGGCACGTCGTACTGGCTGCTCTCGCGCTCGCTCAACCTGCGCGCCGAGGCGGGGGCGATCCAGGCTTCTGACGAGGCGCTCGAGACCACGACGTAACGTATGGCTGTGGACGCGACCGAGAGGATCCGTTTTGGCGCCAGGCTGCGGCATGCGCGGGAGGCAAGTCGCCTGTCGCTGGGCGATGTCGCGGCGCGCAGCGGCGTGACCAAGAGCTTCCTCGCTCGCGTCGAGCGCGACGTGCTGTCGGGCTCGATCGAGGTCCAGGTGGAGGACGAGACGTTCGAGCTGGCCCAGGGCGACGCGCTCACCTTCGGTGCCGCCGTCCCCCATAGTTGGCGCGTGCTCGGCGACCTGGCGCGCATCCTCTGGATCCTGGCACCGGCCCTGCCCGACCCGCAGCGGTGGGTGCGATGACGATCTCAGGCCCGCGCTTTCAGCCGCCGGACGCCAGCGTTGCTCCTCGCTACAGCGGGCCACGCACGTTTGCCCGTCTGCCGCACGTCGAGGTCCCCCACGAGGACGTCGACGCCGCGGTGATCGGCGTGCCCTTCGACACCGCCACCAGCTTCCGCACGGGCGCGCGGTTCGGGCCCGAGGCGATCCGCTCGGCCTCGGCGATGCTGCGGCCCTATCACCCGGCCCTCGACGTCGACGTGTTCGGCACGCTCTCGGTCGTCGACGGCGGCGACCTGGAGATCACCCCCGGTAACGCCCAGCGCACCGCCGAGCAGATCGCGGCCGGCCTGGAGCCGGTGCTGCGGGCCGGGATCGTGCCGGTGGTCCTGGGCGGCGACCACTCGATCGTGCTGGGGGAGCTGCGCGCGCACGCCGCCGTGCACGGGCCGGTGGGGCTCGTCCTGCTCGATGCGCATGCCGACACGTGGGACCAGTACTACGGCGAGCGCTACTTCCACGGGACCCCGTTCCGCCGCGCGGTCGAGGAGGGACTGCTCGACCCGTCCCGCTCGTTGCTGGCCGGGATGCGCGGCCCGCTGTACGGGCCCGCCGACGTCGACCAGCCGCGGGACATGGGCTTCGAGGTCATCGACGGCGACGAGCTGGCCACGCTCACCCCCGCCCGGTACGGGGAGCGGGTACGGGCGCGCATGGGGGAGGGGCCGGTGTACATGTCGTTCGACATCGACGTGCTGGACCCGGCCTTCGCTCCCGGGACCGGGACGCCGGAGGTGGCGGGGCTGTACCCGCGAGAGGCCTTCGGGTTCCTGCGAGCACTGGCCGGGATCCCGTTCACCGGCTTTGATCTGGTAGAGGTCTCTCCGGCTTATGACGCCCCCGGACAGACCACGGCGCTGCTCGGCGCGGCCATCGCCTTCGAGATGCTGGCCCTACGGGCGGTTGCGCGCCGCTGACTCGCGCGGCGCCGCCTGGCGCGGCTCGCGGCCATGATCGACGCGCGGTTCGCCATCCTGGCCGCCGTCATCACGGTGGCCGGGAACGCCGCGTACGCGCTGGACACCGTCCGCGGCAACACCCAACCCAACCGTGTGAGCTGGCTCATGTGGATGGTGGCGCCGCTGATCGGCTTCGCCGCCCAGGTCAGTCAGCACGTGGGCCTGCAGTCCCTGCTCACGTTCGCGATCGGCTTCGGGCCGCTGCTGGTGGTGGTGGCCTCATTCCTGGACCCCAAGGCATACGCCCGGGTGACGCTGTTCGACATCCTCTGCGGCGCACTCTCCCTCGTCGCGCTGGTGGCGTGGGCGGTGACCGGCACCGGCAACGTGGCCATCGCCTTCACCATCCTCGCCGATCTCTTCGGGGCGGTCCCCACGCTGCGCAAGGCATACGCCGTGCCCGAGTCAGAGCACGCTGTGGCGTTCCTGGGCGGCGTCGTCGGTGCAGCGATCACGCTGCTCACGATCAAGCCGGGCGACTGGGGATTTGCCAGCGCCGGTGTCTCGGTCTACGTCCTGGTCTGCAGCGGGGCCATCGCCGTGCTGGCGCTCCGGCCTCGACTGGAGCGGCTCGCAACCGGTCACCAGCGGTGAGATCTCACGCCGCGCCGCCTGCCACCGTTGAAAGAGATGATGCGGCACTCCGTGCGTCTTCCCGCTCGCACGCCCTTTGACGGCGAGTGGCTCCTGGCGTTCCTGCACCGGCGTGTGGTGCCCGGCATCGAGGAGGTCATCCCCGGCGGCTACCGGCGCAGCCTCGCGCTGCCCCACGGCCCGGGCGTGGTCGATCTCACCCCGCGGACCGATCACGTGGAGGCGACGTTGGTGCTTGCCGACGATCGCGATCTCGATGCGGCCGCCGCCGCCTGCCGCCGCCTGCTCGACCTCGACCGTGACCCGGCGCCAATCGCCGCGCATCTCGGCGCCGACCCGGTCATCGGCGAGCTCGCCGGCGCATCCCCGGGACGGCGGGTACCCGGCCATCCGGACGGGTGCGAGCTGGCGGTGCGGGCCGTGCTGGGCCAGCAGGTGACCGTGATAGCGGGCACGAAGCTCGTCACGCGGATCGTTGCCGAGCTGGCCACGCCGCTGCCGGAACCGGTCGGCGCGGTCACCCATCTGTTCCCGGCGCCGGCCGCGATCGCGGCGCTGGATCCGGACAGCCTGCCCATGCCGCGCAGCCGGGGGCGGACGCTGGTGGCAATGGCCGCCGAGCTGGCCGCGGGGCGGCTGACCCTCGACGACGGAGGGGATCCCGCGCCGACGGTTGGGGCCCTGCTGGCGCTCGCGGGGATCGGACGGTGGACGGCGGGCTACATCGCGATGCGAGCGCTGCGCGACCCCGACGCGTTCACGCCCGGTGACGCCGGGGTGCGCCATGGCCTGACGCTGCTCGGGCGTGACACCGACCCCCGTCAGATCGAGCGGGTGTCAGAGCCATGGCGGCCCTACCGCGCCTACGCCGTCCAGCACCTCTGGGCCCTGGCCGCCGGCGCATGAGCACCGTCTTCACGCGCATGGCCAGCCCCGTCGGCGAGCTGCTCCTCGCCGGGGACGGGGTCGGGGCCGTGGACGGGGTCGGAGCGGGGGCCGGGGCCGGGGATACGCTGTCGGCGCTCTGGATCGATGGGCAGCGCTGGGCCCCGGCGATCGGCGCGGACTGGTCCGAGTCCGGCGAGGCGTTCGAACCGGCCCGGCGACAGTTGCGCGAGTACTTCGCGGGGGAGCGGACCACGTTTGACCTGCCGCTGCGCTTCACCGGCACCCCGTTTCAGAACACGGTGTGGAGCGCGCTGACCGCCATCCCCTTCGGCGAGACGCGCACCTATGGCGCAATCGCAGCAGGCTTGGGGCGGCCCCGGGCCGCTCGCGCGGTCGGCGCCGCCAACGGCCAGAACCCGTTGTGCATCGTCGTGCCCTGCCACCGGCTGCTCGGCGCAGACGGCGGGCTGGTCGACTACGCGGCGGGACTTGACGTCAAGCACCGGCTGATCGAGCACGAGGCGCGGGTGCTCGCACGTGACGCAGGCGCTATGGCGGCCCCGGGGGCCCCAGGCAGTAGGGTTCGCCCGTGGGCGTGCCCCTCTACGCCGAGCTGAGGTACTGGCCGGAGCTGGCCGGGCTGCTCGCCGACGGTCGCTTCCGCGCCCCGGCGAGGGCGGGGCACCGGGCGCCGGTGCTGCTCATTCCCGGCTTCATGGCCGGCGACGCCTCGCTCACATTGCTGGCGCGCTGGCTGCGACGGCGCGGGCACACGGTCCGCCTGAGCGGCATCCGGATCAATGCGGGCTGCGCGGGCCGCGATCTGACGCGCCTCGAGCAGGTGCTGGCGGGCTTTGACGAGCCCGCCATCGTGATCGGCCAGAGCCGCGGCGGGACGCTCGCGCGGGCGCTGGCCGCGCGCCGGCCCGAGTCCGTGGCCGCGGTGGTGATGCTTGGCTCGCCGGTCCTCGATCCGCTGGCGGTGTCGCCGAGCGTGATGCGCACGGTCCGGTCGATGGCCCGGCTCGGCGACCTCGGGGTCCCCGGCGTGTTCAGCTCGGAGTGCCGGGACGGCGACTGCTGCTCGGAGTACTACGCGCTTCTGCGCGCGCCGCTCACCGAGGGCCTGGCGGCGCTGATGATCTACTCGCGCACGGACGCCATCGTCGACTGGCGCGCGTGCCTCGACCCCCACGCGACGTGCATCGAGATCAGCGGCAGCCACTGCGGGATGGCCGTCAACCCACGCGTCTACGCGGAGCTCGAGCGCATTCTGGAGCGGGCGGAGGCAGCGCTGGCGTGAACCAGATGAGCGCCCAGGACGCGATGTTCCTGCACGTCGAGAACGACGTGACGCCGATGCACATCGGCGGGGTGAGCATCTTCGAGGGCCCGCCGCCCTCGTTTGCGGACCTGACGGCGATGGTGGCCGGCAAGCTCGACCACACGCCGCGCTACCGCCAGAAGATCAGGTTCGTGCCCCTCGGGGTGTCCGAGCCCGTGTGGGTGGACGATCGCTACTTCGACCTCGGCTATCACCTGCGCCACAGCGCCGTCCCGCCCCCGGGATCGGAGTCCCAGCTGCGGGCGATGGCCGCGCGGGTGTTCTCCCAGCATCTGGACCGCGCCCGCCCGCTGTGGGAGATCTGGATGGTGGAGGGCCTGTCCGAAGGCCGTTGGGCGCTGCTCTCCAAAGTGCACCACTGCATGGTCGACGGCGTTGCCGCCACCGATCTGATGTCGGTGATGTTCGACGACGCGGCGAACCCGCCGTTGCCTGAGGCCGAGCACTGGGCGCCCGGCCCCGAGCCCAGCGGCGTCGAGCTCCTGCTCCGTGGGATGGCAGGGCGCGCAATCGACCCGGCGTCCCAGCTGCGTCACGCGCTCAGCGCGTGGCCCCAGATGCTCGCCAGCGCGGCGAGCACGGCGCGGGCGCTCACCGCCGCGGCTCCGGCGCTTCGGCCGGCCACGACCTCGATCACCGGACCCATCGGGCCCCACCGCACCTGGAGCTGGGCCCGGGTCTCGCTCTCCGAGGTCAAGCGGATGCGCCACGCACTGGGCGGCACGGTCAACGACATCGTCCTCACCGTCATCACCAACGGGTTCCGCGATCTCCTGGATGAGCGCGGGGAGGCGATGCCGCCCGATCGCGTGGTCCGCACCATGGTCCCGGTGTCGGTCCGCCGTCCCGGCGAGCGGGGTGTCTACAACAACCGGGTGTCGGCGGTGTTCGCACGGCTGCCCGTCGGGCTCGATGACCCCGAGGCGCGCCTGGCCGATATCCGGGGGCAGATGGACGGGATCAAGGCCAGCAAGCAGGCCGTGGCCGGTGACGTCCTGGCCCAGCTCTCCGGGTTCGCGCCACCGCTGCTGCTGGCCCTCGGCAGCCGGGTGATGACTCGCTCGGCCCGCTTGAACATGGACACCGCCACCACCAACGTCCCCGGGCCCCAGACCCCGGTGCGCGCGCTGGGTCGCCGCCTGCTCGAGTCCTATCCCTATGTGCCCATCGTCGGCACCATCCGGATCGTGGTGGCCATCTTCTCCTACGACGGGCAGCTCTACTTCGGGGTCACCGGCGACCGTGACCACGCTCCGGATGTCGACGTGCTCACCGCCGGAATCGAGAGCGGCGCGGCCGCGCTGGCCGACCGCGCGGCGCCGCTCCCGCCGCCGCAGCCGATCAGCAGCCGTCCGCGCAGTCCGGCCTGAGAACCGGAGCCTGAGGGATCACGGGGGACCACTAGGATTCCTGGGGGCCGGATGGTCCTGGAGGAATCGATGCGCATGGCGGGGGTAAGGCTGGGGGTGATCGCGGCGACGATCGCGATCGGGCTCGGCGCGGCAGGCTGCGGAGGAGGCGCGCGGGGCACCGGCGCGCTGTCGTTCGGCCACATGGCGGGCTACGTGTGGAGCGGTCAGGTCAGCGCCGTGGCGGCTTCGTGGTCGGTGCCGCGGATGTCCGGCACCGGCGACGCCCACGCCAGCACGTGGATCGGCGCCCAGGCGCCGGGCCGGCCGCAGCGTTCGCCGTTCATCCAGGTGGGAACGGTCGAGGACCACGCGCATTTCAGCCCCCCGGTAGACGCCGCGTTCTGGACCGACACGATGCGTGGGTTTCACCCGCAGATCCTGTTCGTCGTCCATGCCGGCGACGCCGTCTCCACGGCGCTGACCTTGAGGGCGGGCCGCTGGCGGGTCTACATCGTCGACATCACCTCGGGGCGGCGGGCCTCGTTCACCACCAGCGAGGAGGGCCTGGCTGGCTTCAGCCTCGCCGAGTGGCTCCAGGAGAACCCAAGCGAGACGCCGGGCGGGATCACGCGATACCCCGACCTCTCGCAGGTGCGCATGCGCGGCTTGGCGGTCAACGGCGCGGCCCCACGCTATGGCGACGTGTTCGCCCAGTGGATGTCCCTGCCGGGCCGTGACCTGGCGCCAACGCCGCTGCGCGACGCGGCGTTCACGATCACCCGCGGAGTGCTCACGGCGGCGGGGCGGCGCTACCTGGAGATCGCGCGGGCGCAGAACGCGAGCGCGCGGACGACCGACATGGAGCAGGCGCGGTTGCCCGAGCACCCTAAGACGGGCGAGATCAAGCGCGAGAGCGCCGCGGCCGCCGCGTCGGAGCGGAGGTTCGCCAACGGTCTGGATCGCGGCGCGTGGCCCCCTGCGGCGCGAGGCCCGATCAGCTCATTGGCCCACGAGATCCGTCTCGAGGCCGACCTGTTCACGATGTCGGCGAGCCGCGCTCCGGCCAGCCTCGCGGTCTGGCGGCGGCGGCTCGCCCGGCTGGCGCCCGTGCTGCTGGCGCTCGCTCACGAGGTACGTCGCGCGCTGCACGTCCCCGAGCAGGTGCCGTCGGTATCCCGGCGGACCGGGTAGCGCTCACCCGCGGCGGTACTTCATGACCGCGAGCGGCAGCGCCACGATGAGGATCGCGGCGGTCCACGCCAGCGCGCGGACCACGAAGTAGGACGCCGGGTGGCCGAGCAGCGCGTGGGCATGCCCGCCCAGCGTGAGTGATCGGACCGCGTCGACCATGTAGGTCAGCGGCTGGTGCTCGGCGAACACCTGCAGCCACCCCGGCATCGAGGCGACGGGCACGTAGGCACTCGAGACGAACGCGAACGGGAACACGATCATCCCCAGGCCCTGGGCTGCCTGCGCGTTGCCGGCGAACAGGCCCATGGCGATGAACAGCCACTCGAAGGCGAACCCGAAGAGCACGACGAGCCCGAGCGCGATCAGGCCGTCGACGGCGGAGCCGTGCAGGCCGTAGCCGACCGCGAAGGCGATGGCCGCGGTGAAGACCGTCGCCCACGTGAAGATGACCGTGTCCGCCAGCGCGCGGGCGGTGAGTACCGACGCCCGCGGGATGGGCAGCGAGCGCAGGCGATCGATGAAGCCCTGCTCCAGGTCCTCGGCCACCGCGGCGGCCGTCCCGATTCCGCTGAACAGGACGCCGGTGGCGATGAAGCCGGGCACGAGGTAGTCGACGTACGACATGCCGGCGATGTGGATGGCACCGCCGAACATGTAGCGGTAGATGAGGAAGAACAGCGACATCTGGATGGTGGCCAGCACGATCAGCTGGGGGGTCCGGACGTAGCGCAGGAGCGTGCGGCGGGTCACCGTCGCCGTGCTCCGGGCCAGACCGGCCTGGCGGTGGGGCGGCGCCGTGGTCACGGAGACCGCGGGCGCGGCGGGGGTGGTCAATGACATCTCGTGTTCCGTTTCTGTCCGTGTGGTTCTCAGGCCGCCTGCGCCGCATCGGAGCCGGCGGCCTCAGTGGGGTCGGTGGAATGTCCGGTGAGGGCGAGGAAGACCTCGTCGAGGTTGGGCTGGCGCATCGCGACGTCCTCGACGCCGACGCCGGCATCCTCGATGGCGCGCAGCGTGCTCATGAGGCCGTCGCTGCCGGAATCGACGCCTACGCTCACCCGTCGCGTCGACTCGTCGGTCGCGACCGCGCCGCCGTGCAGGCGCGCGAGCATCTCGGCCACCCGGGGGAGGTCGGCGGCGTGGGCCACGTGGATCTCCACGATGTTGCCGCCGATCCGACGCTTGAGCTCAGCCGGGGTGCCCGCGGCCACCGCCCGACCGTGGTCGATGATCACGATCTGGGAGGCGAGGTGATCGGCCTCGTCGAGGTACTGGGTGGTGAGCAGCACATCGGTGCCCGCGGCCACGAGAGCGCGGATGGCATCCCACAGCTCGAGGCGGCTGCGCGGGTCAAGGCCGGTGGTGGGCTCGTCGAGCAGCAGCAGGCGCGGAGCCCCGACCAGGCTCGCGCCCAGGTCAAGGCGGCGGCGCATGCCGCCCGAGTAGGTCCGCGCGAGGCGATCGCCGTCTGCGACCAGGCCCAGCTGCTCCAGGACCGATGCGGCGGCCGCCTTGGCCTCGCGGCCGTTGCGCCCGAACAACCGCGCCACCATCTCCAGGTTCTCGCGCCCTGTCATCGCCGGCTCGATGGCGGCGAACTGGCCGGCCAGCCCGATGACCCGGCGCACGGCCGCGGGCTCGCGGCGCACGTCGTGGCCGGCGACGTGCAGGCTGCCCTCGTCGGGACGCAGCAGCGTCGCGACGCTGCGCACGAACGTCGTCTTGCCGGCGCCGTTGGGTCCGAGCACGGCCACCACCTGGCCGCTGTGGGCGACCAGGTCAAGGCCGTCGAGCGCCCGGGTCTTGCCGTAGCGCTTGATGAGGCCGTGCGCCTCGATGATCGCGGTCATTGCGACTCCTCTTGATCGTCGACATTGATGAACCGGGTCGCCACCTGGCGCAGCCACTCCTCGCTCCAGGTCAGCCGACCGGCCTTCAGGTCCTCGATCACGCCGCTCAGGAACGACACCTCGGCGCTGAGCAGCGCGATGCGGTACTCCTCCTCCAACAGGAACAGGCGGGGCAGATCGGGCGGGATCGCCGCCAGCTCGGCCCGGGTCTCGGCCAGGTCCGCCGACAACTGCTGGACCCGGAGCTCGAGCTCGGTCCGGGCCTCGCCGGGCGGCAGCCCGAACAGGATCGACAGCGCGGCCAGGAACTCGGGATAGTCGTTGTTAGTGGTGCGCAGCATCTGCCGCAGCCACTCGCGCGCGACCTCGCGGCCGGCGTCGGTGATCGCGTAGATGACGCGGTCGGGGTAGCCCTCGACCCGGACCGTCTCGGCGACCTGCACGAGGCCGTGGCGCTGCAGCCGCTCGAGCGTCTGGTACAGGCTTGCCCGTGACCGCACGTTGACGACCCGGGCCTTGCCCGTGGCCTCGAACACCTTCTGCATCTTGTAGACGTGCATGGGCTGCTCGAAGAGCTGCCAGAGGACCATGAGGCCGAGTGAGGACCGGCGGGGAGCGTCGGAGGAAGGGGGCATAGTCAGAATCATACTAGACAGATTAAGACTAAGCAAGCTCCGACTGGCCGGACGGGCGCCGGTGCTGACCCACCGCGGGAGTGGCGCCGGCCCGTTGCGCGGCGACGGTGACCGGTAGCGTGGGGGGCGATGACCGGTAGCGTGGGGGGCGATGAGCATTCGTGAACCACACACACGGGCGCGCGCCGACGCGCTGCGCCTCGTGAGCGCCCGCTCCCTGGACCCCGCCGAGCTGGTGCGGGTGTTCAACCTCGGCTTCTCGGACTACCTCGTGCCGATGCAGATGGACGAGGCCGCGCTGGCCGACCACATCGCCAACAACGACATCGACCTGGAGTGCTCCCGGGTCGCCGTCGACGTGGAGCCGGTGGGCTTCGCGCTCGTGGCCCGTCGCGGGACCGAGGCCTGGATCGGCGGCATGGGCACCTCGCCGGCCTACCGCCGCATCGGGTTGGGGGCGCGGACGCTGACGGCCGCGATCGAGGCAGCTGCCGCCGTCGGCGTGGCCGCCGTCTGGCTGGAGGTGCTGGAGGAAAACGCTCCCGCCATCGGCCTCTACGAGCGGCTGGGCTTCGAGCGCGTGCGTCATCTCGAGATCTGGTCACTGGCGCCCGGCGGCGGGGGGGAGCCGATCAATCCGGTGGAGCACCGCGGGCTCGACGTCGACGCCGCCCACGCCTGGATCGCCGGCCATCGCGCCGGCCGCGAGCCGTGGCAGCGCGCCGACGCGTCGATCGTCCGCATGCGCGAGCGCGGCACCCCGCTCACCGGTGTCGCGGTGCGGCGAGGCGAGGTGATCGCGGGCGCGGCGATCTGCCTGATCCAGCACGGGTTGGTCAGAGTCCTCCAGATCGCCGCCGTGGACCAGGCCGCCGCCCGCGACCTGGTCGTCGCCGCCGCCCAGGAGCTCACGCTGCGCCTGGCCAACGTGCCCGGCGACGACGTCTTCGCGGGCGTGCTGCGCGACCTCGGCGCGAGCCTCGAGGTGGCCCAGCACGAGATGCGCCTGCACGTGGGCGCTACCGGCTGAGCCGCGCTCTCACGTCTGCCCGCTCCGAGGCTGGCCACGAACGTCTTGTAGTCCGCGGCGTTCTGGTCCGCGTACGCGGCCGCGAAGTCGGCGATGGCGCGGTCGAAGCGATCGCCACCACCCAGGTAGCCCGTGATCGCCGCCGGGTCCCCGGAGCGGGCGTGGCCCAGGGCCAGGGCGTCGCCGCACGCGCGCCCGTACTCGGCCAGCTCCTGCGCCGACAGCTTGTCCACGGGCACCGAGCCCTTCATGTCGCGCAGCTGGCGGACGTAATAGTCGCGCTCGCCCAGGCGGGTCCAGCCCAGGAACAGATCGCTGGCTGACTGGATGAGGCGCTGGCCGGCCACGACGCGCTGGCCATGGTTGTCATAGGGGCTCGCGCCCGCGAACGGCTCGAGTACCGATGCGCTGGCCTCCTTGACCTGGAGGAACAGCGGGTCGCTGTCGGAGTCGCCCAGCAGCAGGACGAGGGCGTCGTCGGTGCCGACGCTGCCGACGCCCACCACCTTGCGGGCCCAGTCGACGACGCGGTAGCGGGCCAGCAGTGTGCGCGTGGCATCGCTCAGCGAGGCGGCGTACTCGGCCACCACCGCGGCGGCGTCGACGCCGCCTGGTTGGGGGAGGTGTTCGATCAGCGGAGGCGAGTCGATGATGCGCCGCTGACCGTCGACCACGTCGGTCAGCTTGTCCAGGGCCCCCAGGTTCGTCGCGCGTTCGGCCCTGCGCACCACATCAGAGGTGAGCTGCCGGTCGGCCGCGCGCTTGGACAGCTTGGCGAGCTCGTCGGCGTCCAGCCGTGCGTACCACACCTCCAGGTGGCCCATCCGCGCAAGGGCGGCCATCCGTCCGCGGTACACGGCCACCGCCGCCTGTGCCGCGGCGCCACACTTGCCTGCCGAAAAGCCCCGGTCGCGTCCGGCCACCACCAGGCTCGTGCCCAGCCGCTTGACGTCCCACTCGAATGGCGCCTCGAGCGTCTCGTCGAAGTCGTTGACGTCGAAGACCACCCGGCGCTCCGGGGTGGCATAGATGCCGAAGTTGGCCAGGTGAGCGTCCCCGCATGCCTGGACGCGCAGGCCGCACGCCGGCGTGTGCGCCAGGTCCTCGGCCATGATCGCGGCGGCGCCGCGAAAGAAGGTGAACGGCGAGACCGCCATGCGCTCGTGGCGGAGGGGGAGCAGCGAGGCGATCCGTCCCGCCTCCTGTCCGCGGAGGACCTCGACCGGGTCGCGGCGACGGGGCGGAGGCGTCCAGTCGGCGTGGCGCGACCGTCGCACCTGTGCGCGTAGGCCGCGGCCCGTCTTGCTGCTCTGAGAGCGCGGCATCCACTCCAACGTTACCCCCAGAAGAGAGCCAGGGCAGAAGCGACACCGGCAGCGGCCATCGGGCTCCGGCGTGGTATTCAGTAGGACGCCACCGGTACCGAGGGGAGCTGTGATGTCCACGACCGTCCGTCCGTCCGCTGCAACTGAGGTGGAGCATTGGCTCGAGCGCTTCGACGCCGCTCTGCAGGCGGGTGACGCCACCGCCGCGGCCGACCTATTCGGCACCGAGAGCTACTGGCGCGACCTCGTTGCGTTCACGTGGAACATCCGGACTGTGGAGGGGCGGGAAGGCGTCGTCGACATGCTCTCCAGCTCGCTGCCGCACACCAAGCCGCGCGGCTGGCACACGACCGAGGAGCCGACGAGCGCCGACGGCGTCACCGACGCATGGATCGGCTTTGAGACCGAGGTGGGCCGGGGCGGCGGCCACCTCCGGCTGATCGACGGCAAGGCGTGGACGCTGTTGACCGCGCTGGAGGAGCTCAAGGGCCACGAGGAGAGCCTCGGCTTCCGGCGCCCCAAGGGCGTGCACCACGGCGCCGACCCCGAGCGCGAGACCTGGCTGGAGGACCGCCAGCGCGAGGCCGAGGAGCTGGGCTTCATCACGCAGCCCTACGTGGTGATCGTGGGCGGGGGCCAGGGCGGGATCGCGCTGGGGGCGCGGCTGCGCCAACTCGGCGTGCCGACGATCATCGTGGAGCGCAATGCGCGCCCGGGCGACTCGTGGCGCAACCGCTACAAGTCGCTGTGCCTCCACGACCCGGTCTGGTACGACCACCTGCCCTACATCAAGTTCCCGGCCAACTGGCCGGTGTTCTCGCCCAAGGACAAGGTCGCGGACTGGCTGGAGATGTACGCGCGCGTGATGGAGCTCAACTACTGGGGCTCGACCCAGGCCAAGAGCGCGCGCTACGACGAGGCGGCCGGGGAGTGGGAGCTGGTGGTGGAGCGCGACGGCTCAGAGCTGACCCTGCGCCCCAAGCAGCTGGTGCTGGCGACCGGGATGTCGGGTCGTCCGTACACGCCGAGCTTCCCGGGAGCGGACGTGTTCGCCGGCGATCAGCACCACTCATCCAAGCACCCCGGCCCCGACGCCTACCGGGGCAGGCGAGCGGTGGTGATCGGCTCCAACAATTCGGCTCACGACATCTGCGCGGCGCTGTGGGAGCACGGCGCCGACGTGACGATGGTGCAGCGCTCCTCCACCCACGTGGTGAAGTCCGACACGCTGATGGACATCGCGCTCGGGGATCTCTACTCCGAGCGGGCCGTCGCCGCCGGCGTCAGCACCGAGAAGGCCGACATGATCTTCGCCTCGCTGCCCTACCGGATCATGGCCGGGCTCCAGATACCGGTCTACGAGCAGATCCGCGAGCGCGACGCCGACTTCTACGCGCGGCTGGAGGCGGCCGGGTTCCAGCACGACTGGGGCGAGGACGGGTCCGGCCTGTTCATGAAGTACCTGCGCCGCGCGTCGGGCTACTACATCGACGTGGGTGCGTCGGAGCTCGTCGCCGGCGGGGAGATCAAGCTCCAGGCCGGGCAGGTGGACCACCTCACGCGCGACGCCGTGGTCTTGGCCGACGGGACCGAGCTGCCCGCCGACCTGGTCGTATACGCCACCGGCTATGACTCGATGAACGGCGCAGTGGCCGATTTGATCTCACAGGAGGTCGCCGACAAGGTCGGCAAGGTGTGGGGCCTGGGCTCGGCCACCACCAAGGACCCCGGTCCGTGGGAGGGCGAGCAGCGCAACATGTGGAAGCCCACCCAGCAGGCGGGGCTGTGGTTTCACGGCGGCAACCTGCACCAGTCACGCCATTACTCGCTGTATCTGGCGCTCCAGCTCAAGGCGCGCGCCGAGGGCATCGACACGCCGGTCTACGGGCTCCAGGAGGTCCACCACACTCACTAGTGGCAGTGACGAACGAGGGAGTGAGTCGATGACGACGATGATCGGCCCGTTGCGGCGCGCCGTGCAGGTGGCGCCGGATGCCGTCGCCGCCCGGTGCGGCGACATCGAGGTCACCTATGCGCAAACGTGGGACCGAGCGCGGCGGCTGGTGGGAGCGCTGCGCGAGCTGGGGGTGCGCGATGGCGACCGCGTGGCCGTGGTGGGCCGCAACTGCCACCGCTACCTCGAGCTCTATCAGGCGCTCCCGGGCGCGGGCATGGTCCTGGTGCCACTCAACCAGCGCCACACCGCGGCCGAGCTGGCCTACGCGCTCCGGGACTCCGGCAGCCGGGTGTTGTTCGCGGCATCGGGCATCGACGCTCCGGCCGGCGTCGTGGAGCACGTCATCGACCTCGAGGACGGATACGAGGCGATGCTGGCGGCCGCGCCCGCGCCGCAGTTCCCCGACCAGGTCGATCCGGAGACGATGGCCGGCCTGTTCTACACCGGGGGCACCACGGGCGCGTCCAAGGGCGTGATCCTCACCCATCGCAACCTCGTGGCCAACGCGTTTCACTTCCAGGCCCAGTTCGCGTTCCGGCCCGACACGTGCTGGCTGGTGGCCGCGCCGCTGTTTCACGCGGCCGGGTCGATCGCGGTCCTGGCCACCGTGTGGCACGGCGCCCGCCAGGTGATGCTGCCGGTGTTCGATCCCGTCGCGGCGCTCGACCTCATCGAGACCCAGCGGGTGACGGCGACGCTGCTGGTGCCGACGATGCTGGCCGCGCTGGCCGAGGAGCAGCTCGCGCGGCCCCGCGACGTCTCCAGCCTGAGGCTGCTCAGCCACGGTGGCTCCCCGGTGGCCACCGAGACGCTGCGGCGCGCCCGCCAGGCCTTCCCCGAGGCCGAGCTCATGCACCTCTACGGGACCACGGAGACCGCCCCGATCGCCACGATCATGGCCCACGAGGAGGCCTTGCTGGACACGTCACAGGCGCGCTCCTGCGGGCAGCCCGCGATCGGCGTCGAGGTCCGCGTGCTTAACGAGGAGACCGACGGCACGGCGGAGCCGGGCGTCGTCGGCGAGGTGCTGATCCGCGGCGAGAACGTCATGGCCGGCTACTGGAACAGGCCCGGTGACACCGCGGCCGCCATGCTCGATGGCTGGTATCGCACCGGCGACCTGGGCTACATGGACGAGCGATCGTTCCTGTACCTGGTGGACCGGGCCAAGGACATGATCATCTCGGGCGGCGAGAACGTATACAGCACCGAGGTCGAGGACGTGCTCTACCGACACCCGGCCGTACTGGAGGCGGCGGTGTTCGGGATCCCCGACGCTCGCTGGGGCGAGGCGGTGCACGCGGTGGTGGTGCCACGCGGCGAGGTCGCCGAGGCCGATCTGCTGGCGCACTGCCGCGGCGCGATCGCCGACTACAAGATCCCCAAGCGCATCGAGCTGAGCACCGACCCGCTGCCCAAGTCCGGCGCGGGCAAGGTGCTCAAGCGCGAGCTGCGCGCGCCCTACTGGACCGGGCACGAGTCGGTGGTGGGCGGCGCGTGAGCGGCGCCGGCCCGGCGGGCGGCGACGACGTCCTCGCCATCTACGAGGCGCTCACCGATGGGCTGACGCGGCCGCTGCGCCTGGCCCAGCTGGCCTACGGGGCCGCCGAGCGCCATCCGGATCTCGTCCCCACGCGCGCCGAGATCGACGCCGAGCGCACCCATAACCAGTCCGATAAGGCGGGGCTGGAGATCGCGCAGGGCGACTTCATCGCCCGGGTGCTCGCCGACCCGCGGTGCGGCACGCACCTGATCGGGGCGATGTCGCAACCGCTGCCCGAGGCGCTGTCCGTACTCGATCGGTTCCAGCGCGACGGGAGCATCGACCTCGGGCCGATGCGCGTGGACCGCGACGGGCCGGTGGGGGTGGTCACCAACCAGAACCATGGCTGTCTGAACGCCGAGGACGACGCGTCAACCCGGGCCATGGAGATCGCCATCGACCTCGTTCTCCTCGACGACGCCATCGAGGTGGGCGTGCTGCGCGGCGGGCCCGCGGTCCATCCCAAGCACGCCGGCCGGCGCATCTTCGGCGCCGGGATCAACCTCACCCACCTCTACACCGGGCAGATCTCGCTGATCGAGTTCATGCTCGAGCGGGAGCTGGGCGCGATCACCAAGATGTACCGCGGCCATGGGGCGACCTCTGACCTGCCGGTGCAGCTGGGTGCCGAGGCCCGGGAGAAACCGTGGGTGGCGGTAGTGGAGAGCTTTGCCATCGGCGGCGCGTGCCAGTGGCTGCTGGTCATGGACCGGGTGGTGGCGCAGCACGGCGCCTATTTCAACCTGCCGGCCCGCAAGGAGGGGATCATCCCCGGCTGCGCCAACCTGCGGCTGCCGCGCCTGGTCGGCGAGCGGGCCGCGCGCCAGGCGATCATGTTCGAGCGGGCGTTCCAGGCCGACTCGGCCGAGGGGAGGCTCCTCGCCGACGAGGTCGTCGCCGACGAGGAGATCGACGCGGCCCTGGAGCGATCGGCCACGCAGCTGCTGAGCGCGGGGATGACCGCACTGGTGGCCAACCGTCGTGCGCTGCGCGCTGCCCAGGAGCCGCTTGACGGGTTCCGGCGCTACATGAGCGTGTACGCGTCAGAGCAGGCGCGCTGCATGTACAGCCCGGCGCTCATCGACAACCTCGAGCGCAACTGGCAGGCGGCGCAGCGTGCTGCGGCGTCAGCGCGCGGGGACGATGCGGTAGATGGCCCCCGCCGTGTCGTCTGACACGTAGAGGGCGCCGTCAGGGCCGGGGACGGCGTCGACGGCACGGCCCCAGCGCGACCCGTCGGAATGCTGGAAGCCACCGACGAGCGTGCGGGCCGGTCCGAGCGTGCGCGCCTTTGCCTCCCACGGCATCCACAAGCACCGCGGGGGCACGCGGCGGCGTGCGGTCCCAGGAGCCGTGGACGGCGACGACGGCGCCGTTGCGCCATGGCGCCGAGAGCTTTGAGCCCTGGAGGAAATGGAAGCCCAGCGGCGCGCTGTGGGCGGGGATCCCGCGATTGATGTGCGGGAGCTTGGCGCAGTTGAGCGTTGCGCCGCCGGGGTTGGTCTGGGCGTCGTCGTCGAACGGCAGGTTGCCGTAGTCCATCGCGGTGCCGGCCACGCCGGGGTGCACGTCGGGGTCAGGATCGCAGTAGGGCCAGCCCGAGGTTGCGCCCGGCCGTGAGGCGGGCGATCTCGTCGGGCGGATGGTCGCCGACGTAGGCGGGCATGACCTTCCCATAGGCGTCGCCCGAGCCATCGCCGTAGGCGCGGTGGAAGGGATAGGCGATGTCATCGCGCATGTTGACCGCGGTCCACAGCGTTCCGTCGGGGGCGAAGGAGAGGCCGTCGCCGTTGCGGATCCCGGTGGCGAAGACCCGGATGCGCCGGCCGTCGGGCCGGTAGGCCAGAACCGCGGCGCGGGGGGTGCTGCTGGGTGACTCGGGGCTGGCGTTGGAGGAGGAGCCGAGGTCGAAGTAGACGGTGTGGTTGCGGCCGACGGCGACGTTCTTGAGCGGGTGGGCTCCGCCGTCGGGCAGCCCGCCGGCGAACACGCTGCGCGAGGTCGGCTGCCGGTGGGCCCAGACGTAGCGGTCGATCTCGCTGGAGCCGGCGACATAGAGGACCTCCTGGCCACCGACATGGTCAAACGCCATCCCCTGCGGGTTCTCGATGCCCGAGATGATGGTGCGCTGCGCCGGGGGCGCGCTGCGGGTGGCCTGCGGGGTGAGCTCGACGATCTTGCCCGCCGAGGGCACGCTGACCAGCAGGTTGCCCTCCGGGGTCCATGTCTCCAGGCGCGCGTCGGCGACGAGCGCCCACGCCTCGGCCTTCCAGCCGCGCGGCAGCGTCACGGTCTGCGGGCCCTGGAAGGAGCCCTGGCGGTTGGCCGCGGGCACGCTGATCGTCACCCGGGCGCTGCCGTTCTTGGCCGAGGCCGAAGCCTCGGCGGGGGGCGCCGCGGTGTTCGCGGCCTTGGGAGCCGTCGGGTTGAGCTGTGTGCCGCCACAGCCGGCGACGATCGCAGCGACGACGCCGATCAGCGCAATGAGGACGGCTCGGGCGGGCACCACCATGAGTCAAGCAATACCCGGCCGCGGGATGCGCTACCCAGGTTGCGCACCTTGGGTCAGTTCAGGCTTCCAAGCTCCACCCGCACCGACTCGGCCAATCCGCTGAGCAGGCGGACCTCGCGGTTCCCAAGGCTGGGGCGCGACTCGCGATCCAGGCAGCACAGAACGTAGAGGCGGACGTCATCGAGACGGATGGGCACGCCCAGATACGCCCCGATGCCCAGTTGGCGGACCATGGGCAGGTCGTTGACGCGGTCATCGCCCTGGGCGTCGCAGATGTAGTTGCCGATCCGGCCCTCAAGCATCCGCTGGCAGACGGTGTCCTCCAGCGGGGACCAGGCGCCGTCGAAGGAGTCCATCCCCGGCCAGTCGCCGGCGAACCGCCGGGCGGTCTCACGGCCGTTGCCGATCTCGGTGAGCACCGCCACATCGGAGTCGAGCAGGTCGCGCGTGAGGCGCATCAACGCCTCGAGGCGGCGTTCTGAGTCGTCCGGCGCCTCGGCGCCGTCGCCGGCCCTGGCGGCCGGGACCCCGCAGTCAGGGCAGGCACCCGACGTGTCGCCGGGTGACGTGTAACTCAGAACCCCACAGCTTGCGCAGCGAACGTATGGCACGAGCACACTCCCCCAATCACACCAGCGAGCACACACTTTCACGGTATCAAGCTGCGTCGCGGATCTCTCCATTAGTAACGGTTGGTGTGGCGTTTTGGTTCCACGGACGTCAGACTGCCGACGAGCGACCCTCAGGACTCCAGCGCATGCAGAGCTTTGACTACATCATCGTCGGCGCCGGCTCGGCCGGCTGCGTCCTCGCCAACCGGCTCTCGGCCGACCCGTCCGTCAGCGTCCTCCTGCTGGAGGCCGGGGGCAGCGACCGCTCGCCCAACATCAAGATCCCGGCGGCGTTCGCCAAGCAGTTCCACACCAAGCTCGACTGGGACTTCGCCACCGAGCCCGAGCCCCACGTCGACGGACGATCCCTCTATGTCCCGCGCGGCAAGGGGCTGGGCGGCTCGAGCTCGATGAACGCGATGCTCTACGTCCGAGGGCGGCCGCTGGACTACGACGCCTGGGAGGCCCAGGGCGCCCCGGGCTGGGGCTACCAGGACGTCCTGCCGTACTTCATGCGCTCCGAGGACAACGTCCGCGGCGCCTCGCAGTGGCACGGCGCCGGTGGGCCGTTGCGCGTGTCCGAGCAACGCTCGCCCCGCCCGCTGGACCGGCGCCTCATCGCCGCCAGCGAGGCGGCGGGGATCCCGTGGATCGCCGACTACAACGGCCCCGAGCAGGACGGCGTATCGATGTTCCAGGTCACCCAGTCGGGCGGCCGGCGGTTCTCCAGCGCCGACGCCTTCCTGCGCCCCGTCCTGGACCGCTCCAACCTGGAGTTGCGCACGCGCGCCACCGTGCTGGGTGTCGAGCTCGAGGGGACCCGCGCGGTGGGAGTGAGGGTCCGCAGCGGGCGACGGCGGAGCGAGGTGCTGCGCGCCGGCCGCGACGTGGTGCTGAGCGCCGGGGCCATCGGCTCGCCCCAGCTGTTGCAGCTGTCGGGGATCGGCGACCCGGCTGAGCTGCGCGCGGCCGGGGTGGACGTCCGCCACGCGCTGCCCGGCGTCGGGGGCAACCTCCAGGACCACCCGTTCGTCACGGCCATCTGGGAGGTCTCTGACACCGACACCCTGTTCGTGGCCGAGCAGCCGCGGTTTCTCGCCGAGTGGGTGCTGCGCCGGTCCGGGCCGCTCACGTCCACGGTGGCCGAGGTGGTGGCGTTCCATCGCACGCGGGGCGGACTGCCCGCCGCCGACATCCAGTTCCACATGGGCGCCGCGTACTACGAGGATCACGGCGCGGAGACCTACGACGGTCACGCGATGGTGATCGCGCCCGTGCTCGTCTCGCCCAAGGCCCGCGGGCGGGTGTGGCTGCGCTCAGCGGACCCGACCGACAAGCCCCGGATCCTCACCAACAGCCTCTCCGAGCCAGAGGACCTGGCCTCCCTGGTTGCCGGCGTCAAGCTGGCCCGGGAGATCGCGCGCCAGCCAGACGCCGCCGAGATCGTCACCAGGGAGATCAAGCCCGGTCCCGATCTCAGCGACGACGCCGACCTGGAGGCAGACATCCGCCGGCGCCTCATGCTCATCTATCACCCCGTCGGCACATGCCGGATGAGCGACACCGCGGACGACGCCGTGGTGGACAGCCGGCTGCGCGTGCATGGCCTCGAGGGCCTGCGGGTGGTCGATGCATCGATCATGCCGGTGATCCCCGGCGGAAACACCAACGCACCGACGATGATGGTGGCCGAGAAGGGCGCCGACCTGATCCGCGGCGTCGGCTAGAGCACGCCGTCCACGCGGCGCGGGACGCCGAGCGGGTTGTCGTCGGCCAGCGCCGCGGGCAGCAGCGCCGCCGGAGCGTTCTGGAAGGCGACCGGCCGCAGGAAGCGCCCGATCGCCGTCATCCCCACCGATGTCGTCGCGGCGTTCGAACTCGCCGGGTACGGGCCTCCGTGCACCATCGCCCAGCACACCGACACGCCAGTGGAGAAGCCGTCAAAGACGATCCGCCCGGCCTGGGCGACGCATTGGGGCAGCACACCCTGCACCCACTCGGCGTCGGCGTCCTCGCTGTGGATCGAGATCGCCAGCTGGCCACCCAGCGAGCTCAGCGCCTCGACCAGCTCGTCACGGTCTGAGTAGGACACCAGGATCACCGCGGGCCCGAAGTGCTCCTCGCGCAGGGCGTCGGCGCGCAGGGCGCCGGCCTCGGCGCGGTAGGCGGTGGGTACCCCGGCGGCGAACGGAGCGTCGCCGTCGGCGGGCCCGGCACCGCTCAGTCGCGTCACGCCCGGCGCCGCGTCGACCTCGGCCAGGCCGGCGGCAAAGCCGTCGGCAATGGCCTTGGTCAGCAGGACCTGCGGCTCGGCCGCGGCCAGGCGCTCTCCCACCAGCGCGCAGAACTCCTCTCCGGGCTCGCCGGCCGGGAAGAACACGATCCCGGGCTTGGTGCACAGCTGGCCGCCGAAGGTGGCGACCGAGGCCGCGAGGCCGTCGGCGATGTCGCCGGCGCGGGCGCGCAGCGCCGTCTCGGTGACGATCACCGGGTTGAGGCTGCCCATCTCGGCGTAGACCGGGATCGGCCGCGGGCGCGCGGCCGCGTGCCGGCTGATGGCCTGGCCGCCCCGCAGCGAGCCGGTGAAGGCCACGGCCTCGATCCGGTCATCGCGCACGAGGCGCTCGGCCAGCCCGAAACCGGCCTCGAGCACGTGCCCGAACGTGCCCGCGGGCAGGCCGGCGTCGGCCGCCGCCGCGCTCAGTTGCTCGGCCACCAGCGACCCCGTCCGCGGGTGCGCGGGGTGGCCCTTGACCACCACGGGGCAGCCGGCGGCCAGCGCCGAGGCGGTGTCGCCGCCGGCGGTGCTGAAGGCCAGCGGGAAGTTCGAGGCGCCGAACACCGCGACCGGGCCGATCGGGAACTGCATCCGGCGCACGTCGGGGCGTGGAATCGGGCCCACCCGCCCGGCATCCTCGTCGGCGGGGTCGATGATGACCTCCAGGTGGTCGCCCGCCGCGATGACGCCGGCCATCATCTCGAGCTGCACCGCGGTGCGCTCGAGCTCGCCGCCCAGTCGGGCCTCGGGCAGCCCGGTCTCGCTGCTGGCCAGCTCGACGATCTCGCGCTTGTGATCGCGCAGGCGAGCGGCGGCGCTGTTGAGCATGGCGGCCCGCCGGGCCGCATCGGCCATACGCGGGTCGCGCGCCGCCCGCGCGGCGGCGGCGATCACGGCGTCCAGCTCGTCCGCGGTCGATTCCGCGAGCTCCGGGCCGGGCTGGCCGGTGCGAGGGTCGACCCCATGCAGCGTGGCGGACATCGCAGGCTAGGCGGGTTGGCCGATGGCGGCTGCGCCCAGAACCCCCACGGCGTAAGCCAAAATCTCCTGCTCAGCACCGGTGAGCGGCAGGCGCGGCTCGCGGCACAGGCCACCGTGGAATCCGACCTGATCCATCGCCCCCTTGAAGTACTGCACGAGCTTGGGGTCGAAGTCCAGGCGCGCCAGCGGCAGCATCCGCTGGTAGATCTCCCGCGCGGTGGACAGGTCGCCCTCGCGGCAGGCCTCGTAGAGCTTGACGCAGTCGGCGGGAATGACGTTGGCCACGCCCGACACCCAGCCGGTGGCGCCCGCGCAGAAGCCCTCCAGGGCGAAGTCGTCGCCGCCGACCACCACCTCGAAGTCATCGCCGGTCGCCCCGATGATCGCGGCGATGTTGCGCGTCTCGCCCGAGCACTCCTTGATGGCCACGACCGCCTCCACCTCGTTGCCCAGCCGAGCGATCATCTCCACCGACAGCTCGACGCCGCTGGCCCCGGGGTTGTTGTAGGCCATGATCTCCATGCCCGTGGCCTCGCCGACGGCGGCGAAGTACGCCGCGATCTCTCGGAAGTCCCCGTTGTAGTTGAGCGGCGGGAGCATCATCAGCGCCGAGGCGCCCGCTTCCTGGGCGGCCCGGGCGTACCGCGTGGCGACGCGCGCGGTCGGCGCCGCGATCCCGGCGAGCACCGGCACCCGTCCGCCCGCCGCCTCGCAGATGGCGGCGGTCACCTGCTTGCGCTCGTCGAGCTCGAGGCTGGCGCTCTCGCCCATGGTCCCGGTGGCCACCAGTCCGTGCACCCCGCCCCGCACCAGCGCGTCGACGTTGGCCTGGAGCCCGTCGAAGTCGATCGTGTCGGCTGCGGTGAACGGAGTGGTGACGGCGGGGATGATTCCGGGGAAGCGCATGGCAGCTCCTGAGCGTTGAAAGGCTGGACCGCTGCGGGTCTGATGCTCAGCGGACGTCCGTTGATTTTAAGATGTCATGCGCACATGGCCAGCGTCGTCCGCTACGAGGCCGTCGATTCCCACACCGAGGGGATGCCCACGCGCGTGATCGTCGGGGGCATCGGCGAGCTTCCGGGAGACACCATGCTCGAGCGCAAGCTGCGCCTGGAGCGCGAGCACGACGAGATCCGCCAGGTGCTCATGAACGAGCCGCGCGGGCACGCGGCGATGTCCGGAGCGATCCTGCAGCCGCCCTGCCGCGAGGACGCCGACTGGGGCGTCGTGTTCGTCGAGGTCAGCGGATACCTGCCGATGTGCGGCCATGGCACGATCGGCGTGGCCACCGTGCTGGTCGAGACCGGCCGCGTCCCGGTGACCGAGCCCGAGACGATCGTGCGCCTCGATGTCCCCGCCGGCCTGGTGGAGGCGCGGGTGCAGGTGGCCGGCGGCAAGGCCACCAGCGTCACCATCCGCAACGTGCCCTCGTTCGTGCACGAGCTCGACGGCGAGGCCAACGGCATCCCCTACGACATGGCCTTCGGCGGGAACTTCTACGCGATCGCCGACGGGGCGGCCGTCGGCCTCAAGGTCGTTCCCGAGAACGCGCCGGAGCTGATCGCCGCCGGCCTGGAGCTGATGGCGGCGGTGCCCGAGCCCGTCCACCCGGAGAACGAGGCCATCCGCGGCTGCCACCACGTCATCTGGACCGATGACCCGGACCCCACCCACCCCGCTGATTCCGATGGCCGGGCGGCCACCGCGATTCATCCGGGCTGGGTGGACCGCTCGCCGTGTGGGACGGGCACGAGCGCCCGCATGGCCCAGCGCCATGCCCGGGGGTGGCTGAAGCTGGGTGAGCCGTTCGTTCACGAGTCGATCATCGGCACCCGCTTCACGGGTCGGCTGGTGGGGGAGACCACGGTCGGCGGGCGCCCCGCAGTGATCCCCGAGATCACCGGCCGCGCCTGGATCACGGGCACGGCCTCCTACGTGCTGGACCCGACGGACCCTTTCCCCAGCGGCTTTCGCATTGCCTGACGTTCTCGTCGCGGGCGCGGGGATCTGCGGCGCGTCGGCGGCCCATTTCCTGGCCCGGCGCGGCCTGGAGGTGCTGGTGCTCGACCGCGCCGGCGTGTCGGAGGGGACGACGGGGCGGGGGGAGGGCAACGTGCTGGTGTCCGACAAGCTCCCGGGCTACGAGCGCGACATGACCGTGCTGGGCCGCGAGCTCTGGCACGAGCTCGGAGAGCGCTTCCCGGCAGCCCGCGTGACCGCCAAGGGCGCGCTCCTACTCGACCACCCCGAGGGGGAGGCCGGCGCCGAGCTCGAGCCCGCGCTGGCGCCCGGGATCCGCTGCCTGCACGAGCCCGGCGACCTCCAGGTCGATCCCGCCGGGCTGGCGCGCGCCATGCTCTCGGAGCTGCCCGTGCAAACCGGCGTCGTCGTCACGGCCGTCGAGCCGGGCGCGGTGCGAACCGACTCGGGCGAGCGCCTGACCGCGCGCCACGTCGTGGTTGCCACGGGACCATGGGCCGCGGAGCTCACCGGACTGCCCGTGGAGCCGCGCAAGGGCCAGCTCGTCGCCCTGGAGGCGCCGCCCGGGCTCATCCGCCACAAGCTGATCGAGGCGTCCTACGTCGCCGCGGTCGCCAGCGGGGAGGCAGGGCGGATGATCGCCTCGGTGATCGAGCAGACCCTCGACGGTGAGGAGGTGCTGGTGGGGTCCAGCCGCGAGCGCGTCGGCTTTGACGAGCACGTCTCCGAGGACGTGACCCGGGCGATGATCTCGCGCGCGGCCCGGTTCGTCCCCGCGCTGGCCGATCTGCCCGTGCGTCGGACGTGGTGCGGCTTCCGGCCGTGGCTACCGGACGGCCTGCCCGCCGTCGGCGCGCTGGGGGACGGGCTGTGGACCTCCTGCGGCCACGAGGGGTCAGGGGTGGCGCTGGGACCGATCTCGGGTCTGCTGCTCGCCCAGCTGATCACTGGGGAGGCGCCGGTCTGCGACCCCGGGCCGGTCGATCCCCGCCGCTTCTCGGGTTAGTGGTTTGCGGCGCTGGCACGGGGTAGCGGATGTTGGGGAACGAGACCTACACAGAGGGAGGTAGGAATGTCCACTGCTGTCATCATCGTGATCGTCGCGGTTGTCGTGATCGCGCTCATCGCCCTGCTGGTCGCATTGCCGCGTATGCGCGAGCGCGCGCGGATCAGAGGTCGCGAGCGGAGGCTTGACGAGCGCCGTGACCAGGTCGTCACCTCGCATCGTGAGGAAGCAGCTCAGCGTGAGCGCCGGGCGGAGGTCGCCGAGCAGCGCGCGCGGGTCGCCGAACAGGAGGCCCAGCGTGAGCGCGCGGCCGCGCAGGCCCGCGAGGAGCAGGCCAACCTGCACGAGCGCGGCCTCGCCGACCACGAGCTCATCGCCGAGGACGAGCGTGACGAGTTCGCGGGAACGTCGGCGGTCCCCGACGACCGGGACGACGCAGACACTCGCACGCCGGCAGATGCCGGCGCGGTCGAGCGCCCGCGTACCCGCTAGACCTCGGAGGCTTACTCGGCGGAGTCCAGAAGCTCTGGCTCCGTGATCTCGACGGCCCCAAAGCCGGGGAGGGGGCCGTCGACGAAGAAGATCTCGATCGTGATGTCCGGCTCCACGTGGGCCTGGGAGAGGAATGCGACGACGTTACGGCCGGTCAGTCGCTTGATCGTGTCCTGGTAGCGCTCCTTCATCACGCGTTGGAAGTCCTCGCGCATGGCCACCACGCGCTCGGGATCGCCGCTGTCCATGATGGTCTGCTCCAGCGCTGTGAAGCCGCTGCCGCGCATGACGACGACGATGATGTCGTCGAGCGCGTAGGTCTTGGCCTTCATCGGGCCCCGGCCGTAATGGTCGCGCAGGATGCCGACGATGCTGGTGGAGATCGCGGCCAGCAGATTCCCACCTGCAAGCGGTGCCGGCTCAACTTCTCGCTCGGGTGTACTCAACCTTCGCTCCTCTGTCCGGCGAGGCCTGCGAGGCCTCTGCCGTCCGCTCGAAGTCAGGACCTGGCCCGGGGAGCGCGTCACCGCTTCGGACCCTGCCTCCGTACAGCGTACCGCGCGCTGTTGACCGAGCTAGGCCGGTGTCAGGAATCGACCTCCAGGAGGAACAGCTCCACCGCGGCGGCGCCGCTCTCGTCGGTGCCGCTCATGAACACTCGCACGGTGCGATGCATGAGGCGTTCGACCACGTCGATGAGCTGTGGGCCCATCGCGCGCTGAAGGGCGTCGCGCTGAAGCCGGACGAGATCAGCCCGTCCCGCCGAGACGAGGTTGCGCTCGGCATTGGTGGCCCCGTCCTCCAGGACGCACACCACCACGTCCTGGTCGACGAACGCGCGCGACCTCTGCGCGCCGCGCCCGGTGAACTCGGCGATCAGCCTGCCGATCTCGTTGGCCAGGGCAGCGTTCAGCGCGCCACCGGTCAGCTGGTCCTCTGATCCAGGCACTCTGGCCTCTCTCCGCCTCGTCTGTGGAATGTCCACGCGGGGCCGCGAGAGCGGAGTAGACCCGTGCGAAGGTTGCACCTCCAGGGTACTACTCAGGCTTGCACCCCCCCGGCCGGGCCAAATTCTCGCTTGCGGGGCGCAAAAGCGGGTAAGCTTGCAATGCCTACCGATAGTGGCCTCGGCCGCTTTGATAGTGCACACGAGGAACGCGGAACGCAGGCGCTGGGCGCATGATCGGCCGTCGCCTCCTGGTCCGTCAAGACGACACACGTTTTGATGCTCTGACTGGGGGACTGTGCATGCGCGGACAGGCGTCCGCTGACTCGACGGAACCGAACGGCGCCAGAGCGTCTGGGGCCCGCGACGCGGCTCAGACCGGGACGATCTCGTTCGGGGTTCCCGGCGGTGTTGAGGCTCCCCGGCACGCCCGCACCGTGACGTCGGCTCACCTGCGTCACATCGACCGCACCGTCGCCTCGGACGCCGAGCTGATCATCTCAGAGCTTGTCACCAACAGCGTTCGGCACGCGGGCGTGGGGTCCGACCAGCTGGTCACGGTCCATCTGTTGCTGCTCACCGAGCGCCTTCGGATCACCGTCACCGATCCTGGCGGCGACCTCGAGCCCAGGCTCATCACCGAGGACCGCGACGGCCTCGGGGGGCACGGGCTGCGCCTCGTCGAGCAGCTGTCGGCTGATTGGGGAGTGGGGCGCGACGCGGTCGGGGCGACCCAGGTGTGGTGTGACCTGGTGCTCGACCCCGGTCGCGGGCGCATGCTCTGAATGGTGGTTATCTGACCGGTGGGGGCGACCCGTCCGCGCTGGACGCCAGCGCCGGGTCCCATTGGCAGGCAATGCAGGCGTGGCTGAACGCCGAGTGGGCGAACTCCAGCGCCGCGGTGTGAGGGTCCGGTGCGGAGATGACGTCGCCCCAGTCGAGGACGTATTCGCCCAGATCCGACGCCCAGCGGGCCGCTGCGGGGGACAGGGTGGCGTTGGCGAAGCCCTCGGGGGCAGGGTGGGCGTAGGCGTAGAAGGCGGCCCTGGGGTACCGGGGGTCGCCTGGCCACCATCCGATCGCGACCTCCTGCGCGTCCATGGCGTTGCGCATGATGAAGTCCGCCGACGGAGGGTCGGCGGGCCGGCCGGAGAAGAGGTTGACCGCCAGGTCAAACGATCCCCACCACGCGTTCACGGGCGTGGAGCGGCCACGATACGGCGCACGGAACGCGGCGAGCGCGAGCGCGACCTGCGTGGCCACGGCGAAGTAGGTCTGCACCTGGCTCGGGTCATAGCGGGCGTGCTCGGTGTCCTGGTCCAGCGGCGCTGACCACGGCACCTCCTGCGGGGTGGGGTCGATCTCGACCTCACCGCCCAGCTCCCGCACGCCGGCGAGCAGCTCGCGGGTGACCGCACCCACCGGCCGGTCGGGCCCGAGGGCCGCCCGGCGCACTCCGCCGGCGCTGTGCTCGGCGACGGCCTCGTGGGTGCGCAGGTCCAGGACCGCGACGATCGAGCCCGAGCCATCGGGAGCAGGCAGCGGCAGCGTCTCCCAGCCCCGGGCGGTGAGGCGCAGGGCGGCGTGCTGGAGCTGCGGCTCGGGCGGGGCGAGGGCCACGGCGAGTTTGCCGAGCACCTGGGTGTGGGCATGCAGCGTGTCGCAGGTCTCAGACCACGCCTCGTAGTCGAGGGCCGGCCACGCCGGGGGCATGACTCGAACGCTACCAGCGGGGCGGGGGTGCGACACTCGCCTGCGTCCAGATGACCGGCCGCGCCACTCACATCACCGCGCCGGCTTGGAGCGTGTCCGATCCGGAGGTGGCCGCGGTGCTCGACTGGTGGGACGCCCATGCGCGGCCGCTGCCGTGGCGCTCGCGGCGCGATGTCTACGCCGTCTGGGTCTCCGAGGTGATGTCGACGCAGACGACGGTGAACCGCGCGGCGCAGGCGTGGGTGCGCTGGATGGAGCGCTGGCCCACCGTGGAGGCGTTGGCCGGGGCCTCGCTGGCCGACGTGCTGGGCCAGTGGCAGGGGCTCGGCTATCCGCGCCGGGCCCGCGACCTGCACCGCTCCGCAAGGATCGTGGCCGCGTCCGGCTGGCCCGAGGACCTCCGGACGCTCCCCGGGGTGGGGCCGTACATCGCCTCGGCAGTGCGCTGCTTCGCGCGCGAGGAGCCGGTCCTCCCGGTCGATGTCAACGTGCGCCGCGTGCTGCGCCGGCGCTTTTGCGGCGACATCGACATCTCGGGCGATCCGTGGCGGGCGGGACAGGCGCTGATGGAGTTCGGCCAGCGGGTCTGCACCGCGCGGCCGAGCTGCGGCGCCTGTCCGGTGCGCGACGGCTGCGCCGGACCGGAGGCGGGAGACCGCGGCGCCGGCCCCGCGCGTCGACAGAAGCCGTTTGAGGGCAGCGTCCGTCAGCGCCGCGGGCGGCTGTTGCGCCGGGTGCTGGAGGAAGGGCGCCGTCGCTGTGGACGGGCGCGAACCGATGTGGCGGCCGGTCTGGCCGGCGAGGGCCTGGCCGTGCTGGACGGCGGCTGGCTGCGTCCGCCCGGCTAACCGACCCGATCGAGGCGTCGGCGCCGGCCAGCGGGCGCGTCATCCCGGCGAGGAGCTCGCGCAGGGTATGGTCCGGCCAGGGCGGGGTGGCGCAGCTGCTGCTCGCAGTTGACCGCGTACTCGCTACGGCGGCCGACGCGCGTGCGGGTGATGTAGCCCTCGTCCACGAGCTCGGAGACGAGCTTGTGGGTGGCGCGCTCGGTGATCCCGATGGCATCGGCGATCTCGCGCAGGCGAGCGGTGGGGTGCTCGTCGAGTAGATGATCACGTTTCCGTGATTGGAGAGGAAGGTCCAACTCATATCGACGAGGGTTCCCACGAAACCCCTAACTGAAAACTCATGAGTCGAAATTCCATGAATCTGGATTCCATGAAATTGAACCCATGAAAAAAGATTCAAGAATCCTGGACGAATGGCCGATGAACGAGGCGTAGCGACCTTCCCTCGAACGGATCGGAGTTCCCTCATGAAGAAGCTGCTTGGAAAGCGGCGGCTGATCTTTGCCGCCGTCACCGTCATGGCGCTTGCGATCGTCAGCCTGGGCTATGCGGCCTGGACCTCGGCCGGCAACGGCTCGGGCGTCGCCAAGGCCTCGACGGCTCAGGCGCTGACCACCGGCACCGCCACCGCCGTCGCCGGCCTGTACCCCGGAGCGACCGCCGCCCTCACGGTCAACGTGACCAATCCCAACCCGTACCCGGTCACCGTGACCGACGTGACCGGCAATGGGACCATCACCGCGGACGCCTCCCACTCGACGTGCGGCCAGGACGCGGGTCACCCGACCGGCGTGACCTACACCGACCAGCACGGCCTGAGCATCGCGGTACCGGCGAACGGGTCCACTTCGGTGTCGCTGAGCAACAGCGTCCACATGAGCAACGCCTCTGACAACAGCTGCCAGGGCGCGACGTTCACCATCCCGGTGAGCCTGAACGGGGCCAGCGCCGCCACCTCGTAAGGCTCCTCGCAACACCTGACAGCGGCAGCTTCTCATGAAGCGGATATCGACGATCCTCGTCGTGGTGGTCGCGCTCGCTCTGGGCGCGACCACCTACGCCGCTGTCCTGCGCACCAATTCGGCCTCGCTGAAGGCCACCTCCCGGCGCGCGATCGTGGTCACCGCCCAAGTCTCCGGCCTGCTGTACCCGGGGAGCGTTCGGCAGGTCAGGCTGCGCGTCAAGAATCTTCTCTCCCGCAAGGTGCGGGTGCTCGGGCTCCAGCTCAAGACCGGGCAGCCGAGCGGCCGTTGCCCGTCATGGGCGGTGGTCGGCGGGCGCCTCACCGTGCGGATGACCATCGCGCGCCGGGGCACGCGTACCGCCTACGGGTCCGTGCGGATGTTGACCACCGCACCGGACTCGTGCCAAGGGGCGAGCGTTCCGCTCTCCTTCTCGGCCACACTGGACGGCCGGCCGTGAGGCGGCTGTCGGGTTGGCTGCTCGCGGCCATCCTCGCCGTCGGCGCGGGCCCGGGCGTGGCGTACGCCGCCTGGTCGGGCAACGGCGCGACCACTGTGCAGGTGCAGGCCGCGACGATGCCGTCCGGCTCGGCGCCCACGGTCAGCGCATCGGGGCACAGCATCACCGTGAGCTGGAGCGGCGGCAGCCTGCTGGGCCAGAGCGTCAACGGCTACACCGTCAAGCGCTACAACGGCGGCGGGCGTCGCGCAGACGGTCGGCGCGGGCTGCTCGGGGACGATCACCGCCCTCTCCTGCACCGAGTCGTCGGTTCCGGCCGGAACCTGGACCTACACCGTCACGCCGCTGCTGTACTCATGGCTGGGGACCGAGAGCCGTGCGAGCTCCGCGGTGACCATCCAGGCCCCCGGTCTCAGCATCACCTCGGCGACGACGGTGACGAGCCTCCCGGCGACGGTGACCGCGTCGCTGACCGGCTACACCGCCGGTCAGACCGTGTCCTTCAAGCTCGACAGCGCCACAGGAACGACGCTCACGAGCACGCTGTCGCCGACCTCGATCCCCGCGAGCGGATCGGCCACCGCCTCGATCACCTTGCCCGCCGGGACCGCTCAGGGCGCGCACACGATCTATGCCGTGGGCAGCCAGGGCGATACCGCCACGGATGCGATCACCGTCAACCGCCCCGTTGTGTCCGCTGCGGCGATCGCAAAGTCCGCCGGCGGCACCTCGGGCGCCATCAAGCGGGGCGGCACCTACTACGTCTACGCCAACGTGACCGGTTCGGGCACGCCTCCGGCCGGCCTGGGCAGCCTGACCGCCGACGTGAGCGCGATCACCGCTGGCCAGACCACGGCGGCGCTGAGCTCCGGCAGCTACACCATCGACGGCCAGAGCTACAACTACCGCAGCGCCCAGCTCACGGCCAAGAGCAGCCTGTCGGCGGGCAGCGACGCCTTCACCGTCAAGCTCACGGACTCGGCCGGCACCGCGACGACCACCAGCTACTCGGTCACCGTTGACAACACCGCGCCGCGGGGGAGCAACATCCAGACCACCAACGTGTCCGGCGGCACGGCCGGAAAGCCGGAGCAGGGTGACACGGTCACCTTCACGTTCACCGAGCCGATCGACCCCAACGCGGTGCTCTCGGGATGGGGCGGCAGCGCTCAGTCCGTGATCGTCGAGATCGTCGACGGCGGCACGTCGGGCGACGACAAGCTGGAGGTGCTCAACGCCTCGACGCAGGCCCAGCTGCCCTTCGGCACCGTCGACCTCGGCCGCAAGGACTACGTGTCCAAGACGACGACGTTCGGTGCGTCGGGTACCGCGGGCACCATGGCGCTGAGCGGGAGCGCGATCACCGTCACGCTCGGCACGCCGAGCTCGACCGCGGGGACCGCCGCGGGAACGGGCACGCTGGTCTGGACGCCGTCGTCGACGGTGACCGACCCAGCCGGCAACGCCATGAGCACCACCGCGGTCAACGAGAGTGGCGCCGCCGACATGGACTTCTAAACGAGCTACGGTCCCGCGCATGACCTATCGCGTCGTGCGCCCCGACGAGCTGCAGTGGATCACGCGCCCCCACGAGCAGGGCGAGCCGGCGCGTCACGTCGCCGAGCTGGTCGAGCTGGAGCCCTTCGCCTACATGCGCGCCAGCCTGTGGCGCTACGAGCCCGGCGCCAAGGGTCGCCGCCACCGCCATCCGCGCCAGGAGGAGACGTTTGTGGTGCTCGAGGGCACGCTCTCGATGTACGTGGGCGAGCCGCCGGCACGTCAGGACGTGTCACGCGGCGGAGCCATCCGCGTCGACCCGGGGACGCCGCTGCAGAGCGTCAATCACCAGGACGAGGACCTGCTCGTGTACGTCTATGGGACGCCGCCTGAGACCGCGCACGCCGAGCTCCTGGAATCCGCAGTCTGAGTAGGCGCCCGGTGGGACGAGGTGGCTGCCTGCGGCCGCGGGCGCGCTCCGGCGCCTGAGCGCGTGGCTGACCTCGGCGTCTGAGCGGGGCATGGGGCGAACGTCAACTGCGGGCTGGGGAAGGCGGACCCGGGCGGCCGTGGCGGGACCTTTGCGGGATTTTGCAGGACATAGCTGCAAAACTCCGCACAACCCTGAGCAAGCGGTCGAGAGGTCGCCCGGAGCGCCTGAGCCTCCCCACCTTCCTCTCGATAGCCGCAGTTGAACTGCGTCAGTGTCGCCGCGAACGCCTGGCTTTAGCCGGAGGCGGTGGCGGCCGGCGCGCGAGACGACCCCGAACGCACCGCGCCGCCCGCGCCCGAGGGAACCCACGACAGCCGGATCTACCGCCGCGGCTACCACTGCGGCCGCGGCGTGGCCCTCAACGGCAACCTCGACATCGGCCTGGTGTTCAATGCCTTCCAGCAGAACATCAGGCGCCAGTTCGAGGCCACGCAGATCCGCCCTCATCGGCGAGCCGATGGTGGACTACATCAGCCCCAGCGGCGGCGGCTACTTCTTCGCGGTGCGCGGCGTTCGCGACGCCGGTGACTGGTACGCCAGCGGCGTGTTCACCTGAGGTTGAGTCCTGCCGGTGGGGGAGGGATACTCGTGGCATCGAGCTGCCAGTGCGGACGCCCCTTGGGCCGGGGCCCCCGGGTTCCCCGGGCGGAGTTCATGTGCGCTCAGCGATCCTGCTTGCCACCGCGCTGCTGGTGCTCGCGATCTTCAGCGCTGCCGTTGCCGGGCCGGCTGATGCCGCGTCCGCGCGTGGCCCGTCCGCGCGTGGCCCGTCCGCGCCTGGGGCGTCCGCGCGGCCGGCGGTCCGTCCTCGGTGGCAGGTGGTGGCGCGCGGCGGCGGCGCGGCCACCGATGGGCCGTACACGATCCTGTGGAGCCCGCGCAGCGGAGTGGCCGGCACCCTGATCAACGAGATCACCGGTCAGCGCACGCGTGTGGCGATGCCGAGCGGCTGTCCGGAGCCGGTCGGCGGCCAGGACTTCCTGGGGGATACGTGGCTGCTCGTGCCCTGTCCACACTCGTCGATGGACCTCTACGCGCTGGCGACCGGGCAGTGGATGACGGTGCTGACCCCGGCGGTGTGCCGGCGCCGCGCGGGCACGGGGCCGAGCTGTTCGCCGGCCGCCGTGGGCGCCGACTGGATCAAGTACGACGAGAACCGCCGGCGCCTCGCTGATAGGTGGCTGTTTCAGAACATCGTCACCGGCGCTGTCCGCAACGATCCCACCAACGCCCACATACAGCCCGACCTTGACTCACCCTTGCTGATCGATCCCGTCTGTGCGCCCCTACGCGCGCCGTCGGCTTCCTCCCAGAACACCCTCGCGTTCGAGGGCCGGTTCGCGGTCCTCAGCACTGACGGCGGGATCTTCCTGGAGCACTGCGCCACGCACCTGCACCAGCTCCTGACCGACGCCGCGCCGTGGGTGACGGCCGCCCCGGGCGAGGTCATGTGGGTCGTGCGGCCGGAGGGTCCGCTGGATGGGATCTTCCTCCCGGGCCGCCGCCGCTTCACCGTCTCGCGCCCGCCAGGAGCCAGCGTGGATGACATCGTGATCAGCGCCCGCCACCTCTACGTCATTGGAGACGCCGGCCGGGGGGAGACCGTCAGCACCTCCGGTGTCGTCTGGTCGGCGCCCCTGTCGGCTCTCGGGGGGCCCTGACGTGGGGAGTGCCTTGGACGCGATCCGGGCGGGGGATGTGAGTGAGCTGACGCGCCTCGTCGACGCCTCGCCCGAGTCGGTGCGCGCTGAGTTGGGGGGCGACCTCGACCATGCGCTCAACCTGGCCGCCTGCTTTGACCGCGTCGAGCTCGTCCGGACCCTGCTCGCGGCCGGGGCCCGGGTCGATGCGCGGGGCAGCGCCGGGATTACGGCTCTGGAGAGCGCGATCTATCACGGGTCGCGCTCGGCGGCAGACGTCCTCGCTGCCGTCGAGCTCGTGCCCGACGCCCCGTGGGTCGCCGCCGGCGCCGGTCTCGTCGACCGGCTTTCGCGATTCCTGGACGACCGCGGCGGCCTGATCCCCGACGCGTACCTGCACCGCCCCAACCCCTCGGATGTCGGGTGGCTTCAACGCCTGCCGGCACGTGACGTCCCGCAGGACGTGCTCGACGAGGCGCTGGTGCACGCCGCCCAGAACGAGCGCGTCGGGGCGGTCGACTGGCTGCTGAGAAATGGGGCGGACCCCAACGCATGTCCCTACCAGGGCTGCGGTGCGCTGCATCTCGCGGCGGCCTTTGGTGCGATCGAAAGCGTCAAGCGGCTCGTCGCTGCCGGCGTCGACATCGACCGACGCAACGACTTCAACGGCGACAATGCGGTCGGGTGGGCCCAGTACGCGCTGGAGCGCGAGCGGCCCGGCGATCCGGGCATCACTGCCGTCCGGGACTACCTCCGCGGTCTGGGCTCTCGTCCTGCCGTGTGGGGGCGCTAGGGCTCGGGTGACCCGGCGACAAGTGTCGCCCCGACGTCGACGCCTGGTAGCCGGGTGGTGATCGGCCGGGAACATCGTCGCCCGCTCCACCCGTTTCTCGAGCGCGAGCGACCTTTGTCCCGGATGGCGGGTGATACGTCGCCCGCTCTGACGGTCGACCCAGTGAGAGCGACGTTTTGCCCGCTTAAGGCAGCCGGTTTGCCCGCTTACGGCAGCGGGGTCGGTGGGGGTGACGCGCGGGCGGAGGTGACGCGCCGGCGCGCGTGAACGGGGTACTCGAAACCCGTTGACGAGCTAGGTGAAGCCAGTCACGTCGGCAATGCTAATCGGAGTAAGGTCGGAGCGGACCGTGACTGTTGGAGGAGGGGCGAGGTTGGGCGCATGATGGAGGAGTCAGAAGCACGCGAGTTCGCCGCCTCGGTGCGTGCGTTCCTGGAATGGGTACACGGGGGTGCCCGCAACTCCAAGCGCAACGAGGTGGCTGCGCTCGTCGGCGACTTCCTGGGGGCCGAACGGGCGCGCCGGTCTGTCGTGTCACGGTCGCTTCCGGCATTCGAGCACGTGAACCTCCAGACGGCATTGGACGCGTGGGCAGGTGAACCGGGCCGTGAGGTGGCGGTCCACGGGCTGATGTACCCACCCAACCATGGGGAGCTGACGCTGCAGGAGATCGTCTCGGGAGAGGTGTACGGGCCCCTGCGCCTGTCGGCGCCGTCACTGGTGGATCTGCCCAACGGTCCGGGGTCGACGCTGGCGTGCCTGCGCCGGGCGGTCCTTCTCGTCACAGACGACGCGGGCGCGTACGCCGTGCTGGTGCGAGGGCCGAACGAGCGCAATCACGGACTCGACGTCGAGATCGCGGGTCTGGAGGTCCACGAAGCCCAGGCGGTCCACGCTCGCCTGGATGAGCTCCGCAGCCGACTGAACGTCTATCGGGGGCACGTCCTGGACGTGGTGCTCGAGCCGATGGGGGGTGTGTCGCTGCACTTCGGCGAGCTCCCGCGGACCGAGCGCGAGGACGTCATCCTGCCCGAGCCGGTGCTCGGGCGGGTGGAGCGCCATGCGCTCGGCGTCGCCGCCCACCGCGGGGCGCTGCTGGACGCCGGGCAGCACCTCAAGCGCGGACTGCTCCTGTACGGACCGCCGGGGACCGGCAAGACCCACACCACCCGCTACCTGGTCGGTCAGATGACCGGCTACACGAGGCTGACTCTCACCGGGCGCGCACTGGGCGCGATCGGTGCTGTGGCAGAGCTGGCACGGGATCTGCAGCCGTCGGCGGTGGTGCTTGAGGACGTCGATCTCGTTGCCGAGGAGCGGAGCATGGGGCCCGGCTCCTCACCCGTCCTGTTCGATCTGCTGGATGCGATGGACGGAGCGGCAGCGGACGCCGACCTCCTATTCGTGCTCACCACCAACCGCGCCGACCTGCTGGAGCCCGCGCTGGCGGCGCGCCCGGGTCGCGTGGACGTCGCGGTCGAGATCGATCTGCCCGGTGCCGACGCCCGCCGGCGGCTGCTGACCCTCTATGGCCGGTCGCTGCCGCTCGAGCTCTCCCCCGACGAGACGAGCGATGTCGTGGAGCGCACGGAGGGCGTGACCGCGTCGTTTCTCAAGGAGCTCCTGCGCCGCGCGATGCTCGAGAGCCTGTCTGACGATGCCTCTCCGGTGACGGTGACCGGCGCGCACATCGCCCGCGCGCTCGACGATCTGCTCGACACCAGCCAACACCTGACGCGGAGCCTGCTGGGCGTGGGCAACGACCCGGACAGCCTCCCCGCTGGCGGTGGCCTGGGTTCGCTTCCGCCCCAGCGGCCGAGCCGGGCGTGGATGATCGCCCAGGCCCGCGCGCGGCGGTCCGACAGATAGCCGACGGCGTAGAGAAAACGTGCATCGCAGGCGGCGGCGCGCGAGGATGGCGTTGTGCGCGACGGATGGCCATCCCGCCAGTGGAAGCTCGGGCTTGCCGCGGCCGTGGGGCTGGCGTGCCTGATCGGTCCCGGAGCCGCGTCGGCACACCTGCGCTCGGGCACCGTCGCCGTTGACTATCGAGCCGATGTCTCGCATCCCGTCACACGCGCCTACTCGGCACAGATCTACCAGAGCGATCACGGCCTGAGCCTGACCTTGAGGCCGGGCCACGTGGTGGTGGTGCTCGGCTACCTCGGGGAGCCGGTCATCCGCCTGGACGGGGCGGGGCTGTCGGTCAACGCCGCCTCACCCACCGCTCGCGCCATGCACCTGGTCGACAGGGCGCAGGCCGTGGAGGCCGCGGGGCTCCGCTGGCGTCTGCAGCCCGGCCGCCACTCGGTCGTGTGGCACGACGCGCGCGTGCAGGGCCTTCCGGCGGGCCTGACCGAGGGCGTCTGGAGGGTGCCGCTGGTCGTCGACGGCGGCAGCGCGCTCATGTCAGGTGAGCTGCGCCGCTTCCCGGATCCGCCGCTCTTGCCGTGGCTGGCGGCCCTTGCGGCCTCACTGGCCGCGGGGTCGGTTCCGCTTGTCAGGCACCGGCGGGACCTCGTGCGTACGTGGGCAATGGCGCTCGCCGTCATCGCCGCGGGCGCGGCCACCGTGGTGGCGGTGGCCTTCGCGCTGGATGCGTACGCCTCCCCGGGGACCTGGATCGTGGGAGTGGACGTGATCATCTTCCTCGTGGCCGGCGTCGCGTTGATGCGCCGCGGCCCGCCGCACCTGCATGTCGCCGCCGCGATCTGGGTGGGTCTCGTCAGCGTCGCGCTGGGACTGCTCGACGGCGCGGTGTTCCTGCACCCGATCGTCCTGGCGATCCTGCCCGGGACCATCATGCGCCTGCTCGTGCTGGCGGCCATCGGTGCCGGCGCGAGCGCCGCGGTCCTGGGCGCGACGCTGTTCAGCGAGATCATGGCCGGCGCGGCCGCGGCCCAGGGTGTCGGCCCCGTGAGCGGGACCCGGGACCGGCTGCGGCGATGACGCATCGGCTTGCCGTGCTCCGCCAGGCGCTGGCCAGCCGGCGGTTGCGCCGCGTCGAGGTGGCGTACCTGGCCTTCGGGATCAGCGAGTACGGGGTCTGGGTCGTTGTCCTCGTGTTCGCGTTCCGGCGTGGCGGCACGACAGCGGCGGGCGTCATCGCGGCCGTGCAGTTGGTCCCGGCGTCGGTTGTCGCGCCGCTCGCGGCACGGCTGATCGATGCGCGGGGCGCGGCGTCCACGTTGTGCGGGGGGTACGTGATACAGGCGGTGTCGCTCGGGGTCACCGCGGCACTGGTCCTGGCGGGCGCGCCCGCGGCGGTCGTGTACGCGGGGGCGGTGGTCGCGGCCTGTGCCGTCACGCTGACGCGCCCGGCGCAGGCTGCGCTGCTGCCGGCGCTGGTGCAGACGCCGGCTCAGCTCACGGCGGCCAACGTCGTGTCCGGCTGGGTGGACAACGTGACCCTGCTGGTGGGCCCCGCGCTCGCGAGCGTGGCCCTGGCGATCACCGGGACCGGATGGGCGCTGGTCGTGTTCGCGGCTGCGGTGGCGGGCGCGGCCGTCGTGGTGGCCCCGCTGCACCGCCTCGGGCAGGCCGGCGTCGAGGAGGACCCGGAGGACGGCGAGATCTCCCTGCGCGAGGCGGTCCGTGCGGCGCCCGGCGCGCTCCCGGCGCTGGCGATGCTGACCGCCGAGTACGCGGTGCTGGGCGCGCTGGACGTGCTGGAGGTGGTGCTGGCTGCTCTGGTCCTCGGGCTCGGTGCCGGCGGAGCTGGATATCTGGGCGCCGCGTTCGGCGCCGGCGGGTTGGTGGGGGCGGCCGCGGCGCTCACGCTGGTCGGCCGCCACCACCTCGCGCGACCGCTGTTGCTGGCGGGCGCGGCGTGGGGCGCCGCCTTCATCGCAGTGGGAGCATGGCCCGCGGTCGGCGCCGCGTTGTGTCTGTTGGCACTCGCCGGCGCCGGCCGTACCGTCCTCGATGTCGGAGGTCGCACGATCCTGCACCGCACAGTGCCCGGCGCGCACCACGGTCGCGTCTTCGGTGTTCTGGAGGGCGTGGAGACGTTCGGGCTGGCGGTGGGATCGCTTGCGGTGCCGTTGCTGGTGGCGGTGGCGGGCCCTCGGGGGGCGGTGGCGGTGGTCGGCGGCCTGCTCATCATCATCCCGGTGCTCACCGCCCCGGCGCTCAGCAGGATCGAGCATGCTGCGCCCGCGCTGGACACAGAGCTCGGGGTCCTGCGCCGCGTGCCGCTGTTCGCAATGCTCAACCCGCCGGTCCTCGAGGACCTGGCTCGGGCTCTGACCCATGTCCGGGCGCCCATGGGGGAGACCATCGCCCAGGAGGGCCGCCCCGGCGACGAGTACTTCGTCGTGGTCACCGGCGAGCTCGAGGTCTCGATCGACGGCGCCCGCGTCGGGACGCTGGGGCCCGGTGACGGATTCGGCGAGATCGCGTTGCTGCACGAGGGGCTGCGCACGGCGACCGTCGCCGCGACCACGCCCGTGACGTTGTACGCGCTCGGGCGTGCCTCATTCCTCGAGGCCGTGACCGGCTCGCGGCAGGCGCACCGAGCGGCGCGCGACCTCGTCGCCGAGCGGCTCGCGACATCGCCGCTGGCGCTGGAGTGAGGGGAGCGTCAGGGTGCGTCGTGCGGTGACGCTGACGACGGGCGGCACGGGTATGGTGTGACGCGAAGTCGGTGTGCCCCATGCCCAGGGGTCAGGGAATCCGGTCCAAAGCCGGAGCTGACGCGCAGCGGTGGGGATGCGGGGCCGGCCATCTGCCACTGGACCTCGGTCTGGGAAGGCGGCCCACCCTGGAGCATCCAAGCCCGAAGACCTGTCGACTTCTCCGCCGGAGCCCTCCGGCGGACCGGTGATGCGGCTCCGCGTCTGAGCCGCCGGCAAAGGAGACGACACATGGGCTCGATGCTGATGGGGCTGGCGCCCCTGACCACCACGGGAATTGGGAGCTTGCCGTTCGCTCGTCCCGCCGAGGCGGCCAGCCATGCCCTCGGCGCCTATGAGCTGCCGTTCTGTCCCCAGCTGCCGCGTGCGTTCGGCGACATGGTGCAGGAGTGGCTCGGCGCCGATCCCGGGCGCTGCGGGTGGGCGCCCGATCGCGATCGCCAGCTCCCGGCCGTCTGGGACGACTTCATCCTCCAATTGACGCGTCGCCGTCCATCGCACGGCCTGGTCAAGCTGCAGGTGACCGGTCCGCTCACGCTGGCGATGGCGCTGGAGCGCGGTGGGGGGGACGGGTCGCCGGGTGTGGTGGGTCTGGCGGCCGAGATCGCCGGCTGGCTGGCGGCAGCGATCAGGGACCAGGTGCGCGGGCTGGCCGAGCTCGGCCTCAGCGCCCTGGTGATGATCGACGAGCCGGGGTTGACAGCGGCACACCGGGTCGGCGCCACCCCGGCGGTGTGGGATGCGCTGAGAGCGGTCGCACCCGAGTGGGGGGTGCACGTCTGCGGCGAGGTTCCGTGGCGCCTGGTCGACGCCGCCGAGCCCGACGTGATCTCCTACGACCTAGCTCGCTTCGGCTGCGGCCCCGGCGCGCAGACCGCCATCCGGCGCCTGATGCGGCGCGGTGGCCGGATCATGTGGGGCGCCATCGACCCTGCCACGGTTGGGCCTCCCTCGTGGACGGTCGCCCTGGTGTGCGCTGCGGCACGGGCCGTTGCCGGTCACCGGTGGCGGACCATGGACGTGCTGGATGCCTCCCTCCTGTCGGGGAGCTGTGGGACCGGTGGCGTGGATGAAGAGGCAGAGCACGAGCTCGCGGGTGCTCTCCGAGTGGCGGCGAGCGTGCTGCGGGGAGATCCGCTGCCGGCTCGGCTCACCCGTAGTGACACGCTCGTGACGACGACGCTCAGTGGGCCTTCCGCACGTCCGCGTAGCTCAGCGTGATCTGTTGGGTCCCGGGATTGATGGTGGCAACGGCGGTCTCGCGCGCGCCGGTGAACGCGTAGGTGGTGTTGACGAAGGGCGATCCGGCGATCACGAGATGCAGTTGCATCGAGGTGATCGGGCCTTTGAGCGCCCGACTCTGTGCCGCGGTGAGACGGCGGGCCTGAACGGTGATGAAGGCGGTGCCCGCGCTCCCGAGCTTGGGGGTGCCCGTGGGCGTGACGAGATTGCCGAACTGCGCGTTCACGTTCGTGAACGTCGCCTTCCTGCCTGCGCCGGTGACAGTGAGCACGGAGGCCGCCGAGGACGCCGTCGGGCCGACGTACTGCGCCACGAACGGCTCGGAGCCACGACATGGGGGCAGGCTCGTGATGGTGTAGGACTCAGCGATCGTGCCGCTGACCCGGCGGGCGCTGGTGAACCGGCCACGGATCGCATCCGTCGTCGACGTTGCCGACGACGGATGCGCGGTTCCGTGGAACGCGCCCCCGGTGATGGCCATGGACGCGAACCGGACGTGGACCTCTTCGGGCGCCGGCATGCACCCGCCGTTCTCGCTGTTGGCCTGGAAGTCGGTGGTCAAGCCCGTCACCGTCGTGCCGCGCGCCGACACCTTGAATGACAGGCTGTACGCGCCACTGAAGCCGAGGTAGTAACCGGGCTTGGGGCGTACCGGCCGGGCCTGCGCCGGGGCGACGACGCCCAGTGTTGCGGCGGCGACGATCAGAACCGGCACGCTCACGCGCGCGATCGCACCGTAGCCGGCGAGCCTCATGCGTGCGATGCGCGCTTGGCGGTGTACCTGACCGTGCCCGAGGAGCAGCTGAATGGCTTGGAGGTGAGCTGGCCGATCGGGATCTTGTCCGTGAACGAGCCGGTGATCTTGTTGCCGCTGACGCGCCCGGAGATCTTGAAGACCTCCTGATCACGCGGTGAGGCGGTGCCACTGAACTTGCCGTTCTTGGCGATCGCCATATGGGACTTGAAGCTGACCGGGAACTGGGGCTGCGCGGCGGCGAACTGGCTGCATCCCGAGCCGTGTCCCGTGCCGTCGACGAAGGCGACGTGGACGACCTTGCCGCCCGACACCTTGAGGCTGATCGTGCCGCTGTGCTGACTGGTGTCGCCGGTGTACGTGCCGGTCCCAGCGGCATACGCAACGCCCGCGAGGGCGAGCGCGCACGCGACGGCCAACGCTCCAATGCTCCGAACCATGCTTCCTCCTGACGATTCGTGCCGACCGACCCCGGCGCTCTCGATTGCCCACGCCCGACTGTGGCTGGCGCAAGGTAGCGTGGGAGGCAGGCGCGATCAATACGGTATTGCGCGTACTCTGGCAGCCTCGCGAGGGCCGGGTGCGAGGACCTGGATGCGCACGCTCCGAAGCTCAGATCTCACCGCGCTCGCCGACCAGATCACCAGCAACGCCGCCGGTCCCGGCTCGATCACGATCGGCCTGGCGATCAGCCGCGAGCGCTGGGGATTCACGGAGCGCGACCGGGTGATCCTGGACCTGCTGCACCCCTATCTCGGCCTCGGCCCGGCCCGTGCCGCACATGCGGCGCACATGCGCCAGTGCCATCGCGCACTGGCCGGCGACCCCGCGCACCATGACGCCGCGCTCATCGTGCTCACCCGCCGCGGGCGGATCGCGTGGCTCACGCCGCCGGCCGCGCGAGTGGCGCGAGGGGATCGAGCCCTCACCGCGACTCTCCTGATCGCCGGGTCGGGCGACGCGGAGCCGCTGCTGGTGCTCGAGCAGACGATCACGCCCAACCCCGCCCGGATGGCCGCGCTCGGCCTCAGCTCGCGCGAGGCCGAGATCCTGCTTGCCGCCGCCCACGGTCTGACCGAGACGGCCATCGGCGAGCGCCTGGCGGTCAGCCCGCGCACCGTGAACAAGCACCTCGAGCACATCTACCGCAGGCTCGAGGTCACCGGCCGCCGGCAGGCCGTGGCGGTGGCCTTTTCCTGAGCCCGTGAGCCGGCGCTCAGGTCGGCAGCTCCGCGCCGGCCTGCTCGGCCACCATGTATGCGGCGTACCAGTCGGGCCAGTTCTCGTCGGCCTGACCGATGCGCTTCTCGTGCTCGCCGTGTGCCGCGGACGCCCGGCGAAGCGCGCCCGCCAGCTCGTTTGACGAGGTGAACGAGGTATCCGAGGCATCGACGCGTCCGGGGAGCCGGTTGGTGATCTCCTGCAGCAACCAGCGGTTGCCGTCCGGATCGGTGAAGGTCGCGAACGAGCCGTAGGTGGCGTGGTCGGGCGCGGGCCCGCTGACTCGATCGCCCGCGCCGTCAGGCTGGAACTGGGCTCCCGGCGACCCAGGGTGAAAGACCTCGCTGACCTGGGCGCCGCGGGCGATGAGGTCGTCGCGGGCAGCCTCGACGTCGGCGACGACCAGGTACATGTTCTCGGCCGAGCCCGCAGCCGCCGATGTCATCCCGGTGCCGAACTGGACCGAGCCCGGCGATCCGGGCGGTGTGAACTGCACGATCTTGACGCCGTTGTCGAAGGCGAAGTCGGCGTCAAGCCGCCAGCCGAGACCGGCGTAGAAGGCCTTCGCGCGGTCGACATCGGAGACCGGGATGACCACCACCTCGAGCTTCAGCTCGACCTTCTTGACGGTCGCATCAGGCCCCGCGTCACTCCGGGGCACTTGCGTGGCGCTCATATCTACCTCCTGGGTTGGCTGGCGATGAGGATCTCGGCTTGACCGCAGCCTTGCGCCAGGGGACTCCCTGGTCAAGTCCCTGGTCAGCGCCTCGCCGGGCGAGTTGCCGCGTCGGGAGACGGCCATCTGGAAGATCCGTCCCCCGGTCCCCCTACCGTTGGCTCCGATGCGACTTCACGGAATCCGCGCGGGGGACCTGGTCCTCTGCGACGTCAAGGGCCGCCGGTTTCACGCCGAGGTGACCACCTCTCCGACCGGCGCGGAGGTGGAGATCCTGCCGCTGCTGCGTGGGATCACCTACCGGCGGGTCTCCGCGCGGTCGGTCAAGGAGCATTGGCGTAAGGCGGGGCGCCGCGATGGCGGCGGACAGGCCGGCAATGGCCACGGGCAGGACCCGGACGTCGCCAATGACGTTCTCTTCACGCTGGGGTAGCGCCCTCGCGCTCCTCGGCGCGATTGCGGCCATCGGCTGCGGCACGCATGGGGCCGCGCAGGCCGCGACGAGCGCTCGGGCAACCGGGAGCGTCCCGGTGACCGGGAGCGTTCCGGTGACCGGGAGCGCCGTGAGCGTCCTGACCGAGCCGCAAGCCGGATCGGCGCCCTTCATCCGGCTCATCGACGGCGCACGCAGATCGATCGAGCTGACCATGTACGAGCTCTTTGACCGTGAGGTGGAGCAGGCCCTCGCCGGTGCCGCCCACCGCGGCGTCGACGTGCGGGTTCTGCTCAACGGTGGCTACTACTCCAGGCACGAGACCACCAACGCCACCGCCTATCGCTATCTGGCAAGCCGTGGGGTGCACGTGCGCTACTCGCCCACCTACTTTGCCCTGACCCACCAGAAGACGCTCACCGTCGACGGGCGCGAGTCGGCGATCATGACGCTCAACTTCGACGGGCTCTATCCATCCACGCGCGACTACGCGGTCCTGGACAGCCAGCCCACGGATGTGGCAGCGATCGTCGCGGCGTTCGACGCCGATAACGCCGGGCGCCGCGTCACGGCGTCGGCCGGCACCGGAGACCTCGTCTGGTCCCCCGGTGCGGCAACAACGGTGATCAGCTTGATCGGCGCCGCGACGCACTCAATCGATCTGGAGAACGAGGAGATGGCCTACCCCCCGGCGCGCACCGCGCTCTGCGGCGCGGCGCGTCGCGGCGTCACGGTGCGGGTGGTGATGACCTATGCCAGCGAATGGCGCGGCGACTTCACCCAGCTGCGGAGGTGCGGGGTCACGGTCCATCTGTACCACGGCCAGCGCTACTACATCCACGCCAAGCTGCTCATCGTTGACGACGGGCGCGCCCTGGTCAGCTCGCAGAACCTGTCCACGGGCTCGCTCCAGCACAACCGGGAGCTGGGGATCACGCTGCGCGCCAGGCCCCTCGTCAGTCAGCTCGCAGCCGACTTCAGTGCCGACTACCGCGGCGCCCGGGCGTCGACGGCGTCACCGTGACTCGGGCTTGACCAAACCGATTGATCGGCTGGCCGGCAGGTCAATCGGCGAGCGCGCGCTTCATGTCGTCGGCGAGATCAGGATGGTGGTAGGGACCCGGCTCGCGTAAGGCAGCGATCACGCGCCGCTGATTCTCGACGCTCTTGTCGTGGCTGAGCTTGATCTTGCACACAAAACGCGTGATCGGGATGCGCAGCCCGACCGTGCCCTTGGCGAGCTGCGCTCCCCTCTCGGGGTCCAGGAACATCGGCTCGTCGACGTGGCGCTCGAAATGCTCCACCAGCCGCGTCAGCACGCGCATGTTCTCGTCGGGATCGAGGATCTCGGGCACCCCGTAGCAGTGGGCGACGCTGAAGTTCCAGGTCGGGGCAGGCGTCGACCCCGGCTCATACCAGCTCGGGCTGATGTACCCATGGCGGCCCTGGACGATCACCAGGATCTCGCGCTCGCCGAGTCCGTGGACCTTTTCATCCGGGCGCCCGACGTGGGTGAGCATCGCCAGCTCGTCCGATGTCTCATCCAGAAGCACCGGATAGTGCGAGGCCACGAGCTCGCCGCCGTTGTTGCTCACCAGCGTGCACCACGGGTTCTCACGGATGAGCCGGCGCACCACTTCGGGATCGTCGCTTGCGTGGATCGGATTCGGTCGCATGGACGTAGTGTTGCGGTCCGTCACGATCGGCGTCCATCCGCGGCGAGCGATCTGGCCCGGCGAGCCCATCGTCCCCGAGAGCGCCGTGCAGGACGCGGTACTCGCCCAGCGGACTCGAATTTCGGTGCGCATCCCTCAATCATGCATGCTCGGCCCGATCGCGGGCTCCCTCAGGCACCAGTCGCTGTACGCCCTCGTGGTCGGCGGCTACACTCGCGCCGGTGATGCAGAGCCGGGAAGTCGGTGCGAGTCCGACACGGTCCTCGCCACTGTGACCAGGGAGCTCGAACCTGACGTAGCCACTGGGCCCACCGGCCTGGGAAGGCGGAGTGAGAGCGCTCGACACCGAGGAGCAGTCCATGACCCAGTCCACTTCTGAGGTCCCGAGCCGGGACCTGACCGCACGCCTGGATGCCGGGCCGGTGATCTGCGCCGAGGGCTTCCTGTTTGAGCTCGAGCGCCGCGGCTACCTGAGCGCCGGTGAGTTCGTCCCCGAGGTCGCTCTGGAGTACCCGGACGCCCTCCGGACCCTGCACGTCGACTTCCAGCGCGCCGGCTCCGACGTCGTCGAGGCGTTCACCTACAACGGTCACCGCGAGAAGATGCGGGTCATCGGCAAGGAGGACCTGCTCGAGCCGCTGAACCGCGCCGCACTCCAGATCGCCCGGGAGGTCGCCGACCAGCGACCCGGCGACCTCATGGCCGGCAACATCTCCAACACCAACGTCTGGGACCCCGAGGACACCGCTCGCCAGGCGGATGTGCGCGGCATGTTCGAGGAGATGGTGGGCTGGGCCGTGGAGGGCGGCGCCGACATGATCATCGGCGAGACGTTCTACTACGCCGGCGAGGCACTGGCGGCGCTCGAGGTCGCCAAGGCCACCGGCCTGCCCGTCGTCGTCACCATCGCTCCGATGGCGATGGAGGAGATGGCCGACGGGATCGGCATCGTCGAGACCTGCCAGCGTCTGGAGCAGGCCGGCGCGGACGTCGTGGGCATGAACTGCTTCCGCGGGCCCGAGACGATGTTGCCCTGGCTGAAGCAGATCCGCGCGGCCGTGTCGTGCCACGTCGGCGCATTGCCGATCCCCTACCGGACTACTGCCGAGGAACCGACGTTCTTCAACCTCAGCGACGACCGCGCGAGGGTGCCCTCGCCGCACGGCCGCACCTTCCCGACCGCGCTGGACCCTTTGTACGCCAACCGATACGAGATCGGCGCCTTCGCCAAGGAGATCCACGACCTCGGCATCAACTACATCGGCGTCTGCTGCGGTGCCTCGCCCATGCTGGTCCGCGAGGTCTCGGAGGCAGTCGGAAAGTCCACCGAGGCCAGCCGGTTCTCCGAGAACATGCACAACCACTTCATGTACGGCGACAACGAGCGGCTGCCCGAGCACATCGTGGCGCTCGGCGACCAGGCCTAGCTGCCAACACCCGACCCCGCGGGGGCCGTCACCGGATGAGGCTCTCGTAGACAGCCGCAAGGTCCTGGTCGCCGAAGTCCTGGCTTGCGGTTGTGAAGCGTTCGAGAGCCACGTCGAGCACCGGCATCGTGGTTTCGGACCCCCGCTGAACTTCGCTGACGAGCTGCAGGTCTTTGAGCGCGAGCCGGACCGGGAAGCCGGCGGGGTACTCGTGGCGCTGCATTTCGTCGAGCTTTTGCAGGGCATACGCGGAGCCCAGCGGCCCGCCGTCAAGCAGCGTGATGAAGTGCTGCGGGTCGAGGCCCATGATCTGGCAGAGCTTCATCGACTCGGCCAGGGCGGCGACCATTGTGATCATCCAATGGTTGGCGGCCAGCTTCAGTCGTGAGCCCGCGCCCGCCGCCCCGAGCCACAAGACCCGGGAGGCCAGCGCGTCGAAGATCGGCTCGAGGGTGGTGCGGGCGGAGTCGGGCCCGGAGGCCAGGATGGTCGGCTTCGCAGCACCCACGCTGCTCATCTGCAGCCAGATGGTGTCCTCGGCCAATAATGAGCAGCGGTCGATGAGATCGAGGATGACCTCGGCGGTGGGGAGCATGGTGCGCTGCGGTCCCATGCGGTGACCGAGATGCCTCGGTCAAGCATTCGATGCGCCATCGCGGCACCCATCAGGCCGACGCCGAGCAGTCCGACCCGAGTGTCCGTTTTGAGCCTGTCTGGGCTCATCGTGTGCTCCCTAAATCGAGGTTGGGTGTGGTTGGGCGGAGACGAGGACTGCAACTAGGGATCATCGCGGAGGCACCGCTGTGCATGTTCCCCTTCCTGCTCCAGCGGTTCGGCGACGGCAACGAGTAGCTTGGCCACGGTGATCGTCGCCGCAGCTGCGCAGCATCTGCCCGGAGCGCTGCACGCTCTCGAACCCACGCTCGACCAATACGGCTACCTGGCCGTCGCGGGCCTGGTGCTGTTGGAGGACTTCGGCGTCCCGGTCCCCGGCGAAACGGTTCTCATCCTTGGGGCGGTGTATGCGGGCACCGGGCGGCTCAACATCGTGCTCGTGGCGCTGCTCGCGTTCTGCGGCGCCATGCTCGGCGACAACCTGGGTTTCGCCATCGGCCATTTCGGCGGCCGCCGGCTCGCCCTCCGGTATGGGCGCTACGTCTTCCTCACGCCCGAGCGGCTGGACCGCGCCACGCTGTTCTTCGACCGTCACGGCGGCAAGGTGATCGTGATCGCCCGGTTCGTCGAAGGGCTGCGCCAGCTCAACGGGATCATCGCGGGGATGACGGGCATGCGGTGGCGGCGCTTCCTGGTCTTCAACGCCATTGGCGCCGCGCTCTGGGTCGGCGTATGGACGACGCTCGGCTACCTCTCAGGTAGCCACATCGACACCATCTACGCGGCCGCCGCGCGCTACAGCACCTACCTCCTCGCCGCCCTGGTCGTGCTGGTCGCCGGTTACGTCGCCCGGCGACTGATCCGCCGGCGTAGAGCTCGCACCTAACGAGGTCGTGACTCGACCGCGGCGCCTGCCGCTTCGGTTCTTGACAGGGTCAACCGACGTTGACGGCGCGCGTGGCCTGGGCCAGCTCCGCGGGATTCTGCGCGACGGGCGCGCCGGCGATCGCACGACCGGCGTTCCATGAGCGCCGCATCCGCCGCCGAAGCGCCTTGGGCTTCTCGGCGTAGATCCGCTCTCCGATGTGGACCGCCTCGGTCTGCAGCTCCGCTCGGCGATGGTCGATCAACGCGACGATGGCGTCCAGGTCGACGGCAGGACTGTCCTGATTGCGGGTCAGCATCTGGCGGAGGACCCCGAGATCATGATCATCACCGAGGAGGTCGGCCAGCTGATGCGCCTCTTTGGCGTGGCCGCGCACCGCCGGACCGCAGACTGGTGCCAGGAGCCGCTCCTGATACCAGAGATCCTTCACTCGCTTACGCCAGGTGTGCAGATTCTCGAGCGATGGCGCGCGCTGAGCTCGCGCGAACGCCTTGCGTCCTTGCCGGTAGGAGCGCATCAGCCCGCTCTCGATCGCACTCCAGCCGCTGTCGGTCAGCTGCCAGTCGTCGATGCGCCGTCGCACCGCGCTCAGCTCCTGGACCGCGCGGGTGTGCAGTGCCGAATCGGCCGTCTGGCCGGGCGGGGTATCGCGACTGCGCTCGAGCTGGCCGGCGACCTCTCCGAACGCGCTCTCCGGCAGTTGACCGGCGAAGCGCTTAGACAGGTCGCTCACCGTTTCGATCATCACGTCTGCATCCCGCACCCCGGACAGCCCGCGAGCTGCCTGGCGCAGTGCATGGTTCTCATGCCGGCGCTGCTGGGGCGACATCGCACCGCGCGCCAGACGCAGCAGCGAACGCTCCTTCTTGATCGCCTTGCGCGCAGAATGAACCGCGTCTACGGGATCGTCACCCGCACCTTCGCTCAGTTCACCGACAGCATGATCCAGCTGCTCGCGGGCGCACCGGATGATCGCCTCCGGCACAGCCTCGTCCGCCTCAAATCGATACGCCATGGAGCTCCTCTCGGTCACCACTCACTCCATGGGTACCCGACGTCCGCACCGAGAATCACCGGAGCGCGACGGTCATCGCGCGCACAGGCGGCATCCTCACCTCGCCCTGCCGCGGGCGCCTCACCCGATGTGGGCGATGCCGAGCATGGCAGTGGTCCGGATGATCGTCGTTGGTGGCCTCATCCTCGACCGACACGCTTGGCGTACTGGTTGTCGGCGGCGGCCCTGCCGGAGTGATCGCCTCGCTGAGGGCGGCTCGGCTCGGAGCTCGCACGGCGCTGATCACCAGGGACGAGTTCGGAGGCATGGCCGCCAACGATGGGCCGGTCCCCGTGCGCACGCTTGCTCACGCCGCGCGGCTGACCCGCGAGGCGAGGCAGCTACCCCGTTACGGGATCGCCGCCACGGAGCCGACCTTGGACTACGTGCGGCTACTGGCGCGCGTGGATGAGGTGACCGAGGATGTCCGCGCGCACTCGCTGCTGCGCGATGACCTCGCCGCCGCTGGGGTTGCCGTGTACGAGGGCGCCGGCCCGGCACGATTCGTCGATCCCCACACGGTCGAGAGCGACGACGGGACCCGGCTTCGCGCCGACAAGATCATCCTCTGTACCGGAGGAGCCCCGCGTCCGCTGCCGGTTCCGGGCGCCGATCTGACCGCGACCCACAGCGATGCGTGGCACCTATCGGCGGCGCCGGCGTCGCTGCTCGTGATCGGCGCGGGCGCGACCGGCGTGCAGCTGGCGTCGATCTTCAACGCGTTTGGCTCACAGGTGACCATCGTCGAGGTTGCGCGCCGCATCTTGATGAGCGAAGACGAGGACGTCTCGAAGGCTGTCGGCGCCGGCCTGGCGGCGTCGGGGGTTCAGGTCGTGGAGGACGCCGGCGTGATCGAGCGCTTCGAACGCTGCGCCGGCGGCGTGCAACTCGTCTACTCAGCCGCGGACGCCACGCACGGTCTCGAAGCGGCGATCGCCGTGGTCGCTGCGGGATGGGTGGCAGCGACAGCGGAGCTGAACCTCGAGCAAGCAGGCGTACGGACCGATCAGCGCGGCTACATCGAGGTGGACGGCGCGCTCCGCACCGCCGCGCTGCATATCTTCGCGGCGGGCGATGCCATTGGCCGCGCGATGGTTGTGCACGAGGCCGTACGCGACGGGTTGGCGGCCGCCACCAACGCCGTCCTGGGGACAACGACCTCCCTGCCGACCGAGGTGAGCCCGATCGGCAGTTTCACGGACCCGGAATACGCGTCTGTCGGACTCACTGAAGCGGCGGCCAGGGAGGCCCACGATGTCGTGGTGGCGACCGTGCCGTTCGCCTCGCTGCCGCGGCCCATCATCGATGGCCGCACCGCCGGGTTCTGCAAGGTGATCGCGGAGCGGCGCTCTCACCGCATTCTCGGGTGCCACATCGTGGGAGAGCGGGCGGTCGAGCTCGCACAGGTGGCAGCCACCGCCATGGCCGCCGAGATGCGGGTCGACCAACTCGCGCTCGTCCCGTATTCGTTCCCGACGTACGCGAACGCCCTCGGACGCGCGGCGATCGCCGCTGCCCTGGAACTGGACCAGACAGGGAGCTGGGCGGCCGATCATCTCGGCCTCGCTCGCGCCGTCACAGCACCTTGTCCAGCGTGATCGGCAGGTCGCGCACCCGGCGACCGGTCGCGTTGTAGATCGCGTTGGCGATCGCTGCGGCGACGCCGGTGATCCCAATCTCGCCGATTCCACGCGCGCCAGCCGGGGCGTGCGGGTCGGGGATATCGGTCCACATGAGCTCGATCGCCGGCACGTCCATCTGGACGGGTACGTGGTACTCCGCGAGGCTCGGGTTCATGATCCGCCCGGTCCGCTCGTCGAACTCGGTCTCTTCCATCAGCGCGAGGCCGATTCCCATGATGATCCCGCCGCGGAACTGGCTGGCGGCGGTCTTGGGATTGATGATCCGCCCGCAGTCATACGAGCCGAGAAGGCGGCGGACGCGCGTCTCACCGGTGACCGCATTGACCCCGACCTCGCAGAAGATCGCGCCGGTGGAGTGCATCGAATACGCCTGCGTCTCGTCCGGCTCAGAGGCCGAGGCGACGACACTCAGCTCATCACGGCCCGCGCGTCGCAGGATCTGCGCGTAGCTGTCCCAGCGGTTCGGGTCGGCGAGCTCGCACAGCCCCTCGTCGCGAGACCCGACCTCGTCGGCCGTCAGACCGGCCAAGGGCGATTCATCGCCGGCGATTGCGAGGAGCTGCTCGACGAGCGCGCGTTGGGCGGCGATGACCGCGCCGCCGATCGAGGCCGTCTGCCCGGAGCCCCCGGCGAGCATGCTGCCGGGGAATGACGAATCGCCGTAGGCGATGGTCACCCGCTCCAGGGGTAGAGCGAGCCGCTCGGCGGTCACGATCGTCTGGGTCGTCGAGGTGCCCATCCCCATGTCGGCTGCCGGCACCTCGACCGTCGCGTGGCCGGTCTTGTCGAGCCTGATTCGTGCGACGCCACCCGGGAAGCGGTGGTAGGGGTAGGTCGCGGTGGCGCAGCCCATGCCGATCAGCCATTCGCCTTCCCGGTGCGCGCCCGGTCCCGTCCGCAGCCCCCAGCCGAAGCGCTCGGCGCCGGCGCGCCACGCCTCGACGAGGTGACGGGCGGAGAAGGGCAGCCCCGAGCTCGGGTCGGTTTCGGGCTCGTTGCGGATCCGCAGCTCGATGGGGTCCAGGTCGAGCTCGATGGCGAGCTCGTCGATCGCAGACTCCAGAGCGAAGGTGCCGACCGACTCTCCGGGCGCGCGCATGAACGAGTTGGCGAGCATGTCCATGTCGACCACCTGCTGGTCGGTCTTCAGGGTCTCGGTCGCATACATGTGACGTGCGGGGAAGGTGAACTGCTCGGCGAGCGCGTTGTACGGAGTCATCGCGGAAACGCCGGTATGGATGAGCGCGGCGAACCGACCGTCGTCGTCGGCGCCGATCGCGACTCGCTGCTCGGTGTTGGTCCGACCGCCGACCAGCCGGTAGACGCCCTCACGCGACAGGGTGAGCCGCACGGGACGCCCGGCGAGCTTGGACGCGGCTGCTCCGAGCACATGGTGTGACCACAGCGTCTTGCCACCGAACCCGCCGCCGACGTAGGGCGAGGTGAGGTGAACCTGATCCTCCTCGATTCCGAACACCTGGGCCAACGTCCACGCGTGCAGCTTCACTCCCTGACTGGCGTCGTGGACGATGAGGTCCTCTCCCTTCCAGGCCAGCGTCACCGCGTGCGGTTCGATCGCGTTGTGGTTGTGCCGCGGCGTGCGGTAGGTGAGGTCGATCGAGTTGGGAGCGTCCACGAGGGCGGCCTCGGCATCGCCGACCAGAACCTCGACCGGCTGACCGACGAGACTGTCGGGCGTGCGTGGGTGCGCCCTGGCTTCCTCGAACGTCCGCGGCGGCGAGGACTCGTAGCCGACCTTGATCAGCGAGGCGGCGTGATCTGCCTGCTCCTGTGTCTCGGCCAGGACGATCGCGATCGGCTCGCCGTTCCAGTGGATGCTGTCGTCCTGCATGACGGGTAGGGCACTGCCGCCGGCCGCCCTGGGCGCTGTCAGGAACAGCGGCGGCGGCGCCATCCGCGGAGCGTTGCGGTGCGTCATGACGAGTTCGACTCCGGCTGCGGCCTCGGCGGTGCTGGTGTCGATCGTTGTGATGCGACCGCGCGCGATCGTGCTGTAGCGCAGCGACGCGTAGACCATCCCCTCCATCAGGTACTCGGCGGCGAAGCGCGCGTCGCCCCGGACCTTCAGGGGCCCGTCCAGCCGCGAGACCTGCGCGCCGATGAGGCCGTGCTGGTCGCGCAGCACGGGATCGGAGCCGGCCTTCGGGGACCAGCCCTCGGGGGTGGTGGGGACGGCCGGTCGTCGTTCGGCGGTGCTCATCAGCGTGCCCCCTCGGTCAGCTGTTCCAGGACGGCGGCAAGCGTGCGGCGCGTGAGGTCGACCTTGAACGCGTTGCCGGGGAGTGGGCGGGCGTCGGCAAGCTCGGCGTCGGCCGCCTGAAGGAAGGTGGCCTCGGTGGCCGGGCGGCCGCGGAGCGCCTGCTCGGTGCGCCACGCTCGCCAGGGTTTGGGGGCGACCCCGCCAAGCGCGACACGCGCGTCGGCGATCGCATCGCCGTCGAGCTCGAGCGCCGCCGCGACCGAGATGAGGGCGAAGGCGTAGCTTGAGCGGTCGCGCACCTTGCGGTAGGTGGAATGCGCGGCGATCCCCGACGGTGGCAGCTCCACTGCGGTGATCAGCTCGCCGGCTTGAAGCACGGTCTCGAGATCAGGGCGATCCTCGGGCAGCCTGTGCAGGTCGCAGAGCGTGACGGTGCGCTCTCCCGCCGCGCTGCGAAGGTGGACGACGGCGTCCAGCGCGGCGAGCGCGACGCACATGTCCGACGGATGAGTGGCCACGCACGACGCCGAGGCGCCGAGGATCGCGTGCATGCGGTTGAAACCGTCGATCGCGTCGCAGCCCTCACCGGGGGACCGCTTGTTGCAGCGCGAGCCGTCGGTGTCATAGAAGTACGTGCATCGGGTGCGCTGCAGAAGGTTGCCGCCGACCGTGGCCATGTTGCGGATCTGCGCCGAAGCGCCGGCGACGATCGCGCGCGTGAGCATCGGGTAGCGCGCCCGGACCGCAGGGTGCGCTGCCACCGCGGTGTTGCGCGTGGCCGCCCCGATCATCAGCCCGCCATCGTCGGTCTCCTCGATCTCGGCAGGGAGGCCGGTCACGTCAACGAGCGCCGAAGGGGTCTCGACGTTCTCGCGCATGAGGTCCACGAGGTTGGTCCCGCCCCCGAGGTATCTCGCACTTTCGCCGTCGGCGCGGCGGATCGCGTCGGCGGCGTCGGACGCGCGTGCGTAGGAGAGCTCGATCACGCGTACACCTCCGTGATGGCATCGACGATCCCGTTGTGGGCGCCACAGCGGCACAGGTTCCCGCTCATCCGCTCGCGCAGCTCGTCGTGGGTGAGCTCGATCTCGGTGGATGCGAGATCGTCGGTGACATGGCTGGGCACGCCGCGAGCCGCCTCGTGGACCATCCCCACCGCCGAGCAGATCTGGCCCGGCGTGCAGTAGCCGCACTGAAACCCGTCGTGGTCGATGAACGCCTGCTGCAACGGGTGCAGAGTGCCGTCGCTCGCGAGCCCCTCGATGGTCGTCACCTCGCGCCCGTCGTACTGGACGGCAAGAGCAAGGCAGGAGAGGATCCGCTCGCCATCGACGAGCACCGTGCAGGCGCCGCACGCTCCCTGGTTGCATCCCTTCTTCGTGCCGTGGAGCTCCAACTGCTCCCGCACGAAGTCCAGCAGCGAGACGCGAGCGTCGGTAGGCACCGGCACCTCGCGGCCGTTGATGATGATCGGCACAGCGAATTCCCCTTTCAGCAACGAGCTCGTGACAACACGCGAGGCTACTCCGCCGCGTAGCCCGGCTCAGACCGTCGCGCCGCACAGAGGGTGAGCGGCACTTTCGCTTCAAGCACGGCCGCCGAATGTCCGATCACTAGACCGTGACGTCACCTCCCACACGCCGCATGCCCCGCGCGCCACGCTGGCAGGATGATCCGCGCCACGATGGGCCGTTGGCGGACCTCACTTCGGGGGTGATGTGGCTGGCCACCGCGGCGATCGGTCTGGTCGTCCTCGTGCTCCCCGGGACCCTGCGGGCGCACCTGGGCTGGGTCTTTGCGCTCGCGGCATTCGCGGCCGGCTGGGGCGGCATTTCCCTCTGGCTCGGCGTTCGTTCGAAGACGATGCCGATCGGCCGGCGCGCGGCGGTGACGGCCGCGATGATGCCCATCGTCGCCCTCGCCCTCTGGGCCAGCGGAGGCGTCAACAGCTATCTCCAGCCGGTGTTGCTGTTCACCGCGCTGTTTCTGGCCTACTTCTTCCCGCCGCGACTCGGCTGGCCGCTCGTCCTGCTGTTCGTCTGTGCCTACGCGAGCCCGCTCATCTATGACAGCGCGGCCCTCACCGCGGCGTATCCGGCGCGCATCGTCACCTTCGCGCTTGCCGTCGGGGGCGAAATGATCGTGATGCACTTTTTGAAGAGCAGGCTGCTCGCCGCCGAGGCCCGCCAACGCCGGATGGCCGAGCTTGACCCCCTGACGGGCCTGCTCAACCGGCGCACGCAGCCTCGACGCGGCGCTGCGGGATGTCTTCTCCCACTCACCGGCGCCGGGCGAAGCCGAGGGAGCGGCGCTTGTCCTGTTTGACTTCGACGACTTCAAGCGCATCAACGACCTCCACGGCCACCCCGCCGGGGACGCGGTCCTGCGCGCGGTCGCAGAGGCCGCTCAGCGGGTCGTGCGCCGGGGCGACCAGCTTGCGCGCATCGGCGGGGACGAGTTCGCGGTGCTGGCAGCCGGCGCCGGGCCCGACGGCGTGATGCGCCTCGTCGATGACCTTGATCAGGCGATCCGATCGGTTGACATGCCCGAGGCAGGTGGGGGCGTCCGTGCGACGTTCGCCTGGGCGATGGCACCCGAGGAGGCGACCGATCCTGAGGGGCTGATGCAGCGTGCGGACGCCCGGCTGATCCAGCGAAAGCGGGATCTCAAGGCCGTGAGCTCACTGACCTAGGCGGTCGAGCTCGTTCACAAGCGCTCGGACGCGTTGGTCGATGTCGTCGCGGATCGCTCGCACCTCGCTGAGCGGCCTGCCGGCGGGGTCGGTCAGGTCCCAGTCGATGTAGCGCTTGCCGGGGATGAAGGGGCATTCGTCGCCGCAGCCCATGGTGACCACGACGTCCGCCTGTGCGGCCAGCTCCTCGGTGAGTCGTTGCGGGGTGTGGTCGGCGAGGTTGATTCCGAGCTCGCGCATCACGTCGACGACCTCGGGGTGCACGTGAGCGGCGGGGGTGGTGCCGGCCGACAGCCCCGGGTGGCGCCCGCCGGAGGCGCGCTCAAAGAGCGCCTGGCTCATCTGGGAGCGGCCGGCATTCTGGCGGCAGACAAAGAGGACGGTGCTCATCGTCTCGGAGGATTATTGCATTGACAGATGTGAGTTGAATCGATATTTGTATATCGATGGCTATCGATCTAGAACTCACCCCCAAGAGCAAGCGGCCGGCGGGGGAGCCGTGCTGTCAGCCCGTCGTCTATCCCGACGTGGATCGCGCTCAGGCGATACGGATGGCCGATATCGCCAAGGCGCTCGGCGACCCGGTCCGCATCCAGCTCATCGACGTCCTGCGCAAGCACGCAGGCAAGGTCTGCGTGTGCGAGCTGGTACCGCTGTTTGACCTCTCCCAACCGACCGTCTCGCACCATCTCAAGGTGCTGCGCCAGGCCGGTTTGGTCGGCTCTGAGCGTCAAGGGTTGTGGGCCTACTACTACGTCATCCCCGACGCGCTCGAGGAGCTGTCGGGGTGGCTGAGCTGACCACACATGATTCACCGTCGAGGAGCACACCCATGAGCATCCCCAACGATAAGGCCGAGCTGCGCGGCGTCATCCGCGCCAAGTACGCCGCAGCAGCAACCGTGGCTATCGGCGAGCGTACCTCGGCGGCGGCGTGCTGCGACGCCGACGGCGCAATTGTCACCGAGGAACAACGCGCGTACTTCGGCGCCTCGCTCTATGGGTCCGGCGAGCGTGACGAGCTGCCCGAGGCCGCGGTGCTCGCCTCGCTGGGCTGCGGCAACCCGATCGCGATCGCCGAGCTCCACGAGGGCGAGACCGTGCTCGACCTCGGCTCCGGCGGCGGGATCGACGTGTTGCTGTCCGCCCGACGGGTCGGCGCGTCCGGCCTGGCCTACGGCCTGGACATGACCGATGAGATGCTCGACCTCGCCCGCCGCAACCAGGCCGAGGCCGGCGTCACCAACGTCCAATGGCTCCGCGGCCACATCGAGGACATCCCGCTGCCCCGCGACAGTGTCGACGTGATCATCTCCAACTGCGTGATCAACCTGTCCGGCGACAAGCCCCGGGTCCTGCGCGAGGCCGCCCGCGTGCTCAAGCCCGGTGGTCGGTTCGCCGTCTCCGACGTCGTCGCCGACGACACCATGGATGACCAGACCCGCGCCGACATGCAGGCGTACACCGGCTGCATCGCCGGGGCGCTCACCCGCGACGAATTCACAGAGGCCCTGGAGTCTGCCGGGCTGGCCGACGTCACCATCACCGAGACGCATCGCGTACACCCCGCGGCCATCTCGGCGATCGTGCGCGCTACCAAGCCGGCAGAGAGCTCCCCGGCGACATGCTGCTCGACCACCCAACAGGCCGGCTGCTGCGAGCCCGCGGACAAGGCCGGCTGCTGCTCCGCCGAGGCCACCGCCGGCGGCCGCTGCGGCTGTCAGTAGCGCAATCAGACCGCGGGAGGACTGAGTGGAGGTTGAGGACAACAAGCAGCTGGTGCGTCGATTGGTCGAGGAGGCGGTGGGCGATCACAACCTCGACGTTCTGGACCAGATCGCGTCCGGGCAGTTCGCCGAGGTCGCGAAGCGGTGGGCGGCGCCCTTCCGTGGCGCGTTCCCGGATTTCACCATGGAGATCGTGGAGCTCATCGCCGAAGCCGAGAAGGTCGTCGCCCACTTCAAGTGCTCGGGCACGCATCTCGGGGACTGGCTGGGGGTGCCGCCGACGGGCCGCCGGTTCGAGAACGTCGACGAGGTGTACATCTTCGAGATCCACGACGGCAGATTGGCGTCCGCGCTCGGGGTCGAGGACAACCTGTCCCGGCTGAGTCAGCTCGGGATCTTCCCGTCGCGGTCGTGAGCCTCCACCAGGGGCGACTGAGATGCTCATGCCGGTACCGTTGCACTTGAAGTCAGGTCGAACTCAACTGTGCCCGGAGGTGTGAGCGACGTGCCGCGGCAGATGGCGATCGGCGAGGTAGCCGAGCAGGCGGGGATGAGTGCGTCGCGGATTCGCTATTACGAGGCCCGCGGACTGCTGCCAGAGCCAGAGCGGGCGGCGGGGAAGCGCCGGTATGGCGAGGACGTCTTTCGCCGGCTCGCGATCATCGATGCGGCGCAGCGGGTCGGGTTCACACTCGAGGAGATCAGCGACCTGCTCGGCTCCCGCGACGAGCTCGCGCACGAGCGGCTCCGCGAACTGGCGCTGTCGAAGCTGCCAGAGCTCGACGCCCTCATCGATCGGGCAACCTCGGTGCGGCGCGTCCTGAAGATCTGCAGCAGGTGCAGCTGCGAGTCCATCGATGTGTGCCGCATGTTCGACGAGCGGGTGTTGCCGCTCCACGAACACGACGCGGCGCGCGCACCGCGATCCAGGCGCAGTGCGATGGGAAGCGCTTGACTTCAAGCCTGGTTGAAGTGCCACAGTCCTAGGCGACCCAGACGAGCCTGCCAAGGGGTGAGTGCATGACGTACGTGATCGCCGAGCCGTGCATCGGGACGAAGGATCTCTCGTGCGTGGAGGTCTGCCCCGTGGACTGCATCCACCCCAGCCAGGACGAGGAAGGGTTCGATGACGCGCCGCAGCTCTACATCGACCCGGAGGAATGCATCGACTGCGACGCCTGCGTCGAGGCCTGCCCGGTGGACGCGTGCTTCGCCGAGGACCAGCTGCCGGACGAGTGGCAGAAGTACATCGAGATCAACGCCGAGTACTACCGACGTTGAGGCATCGCCGATCGGCGATGCCTGATCCGGGCCGATGAGGCTCGGTCAGCGCCGGCTTCGCCAGCTCGCGGGCGCGCTCATCACCTTCAGCGCGCTCGCCGGCGTGCTGGCCATCTGCGTCCGCGCGGGGTGGGGTGGAGGCGCCGCGCGGGCCCTCGAGGGCACGACGCTGTTCCTCGCGGCTGCGGCCTACCTCGTCCACGTGCTGGCGCACCACGAGGGCGCCCGGGAGCTGCTGACGCGCTCGATTCTCGTGACCGCGTTCGCGCTCTGGGGACTGGTGCAGATCGCGCCCGGACTGCCGGCCAATGCCGTTCTCAACGACGTGGTCATCGTGCTCTTCGTCATCGATCTCGCGATCATCGTCAGTCCGTGGCTCTGATGCCGGGCTCGCCGTCCGGCTGATCGCGCTGAATTGCATCAAGCTGGTTTGATGGATTACCCTGGCGGCGATGAAGACCGCGACGGGCCGAGGCGGCGCACCGCCGGTGTTTCTCGAGCTCGCCGCTCACCCTGTGCGCTGGCGGCTGCTGAACGCGCTGGGCGCCAGCGACCGGACGGTGAGCGAGCTCTGCCGCGTGCTCAGTTGCCGTCAGAGCCTGGTCTCCTATCACTTGGCTTGTCTGCGCCGCGAGGGAATCGTGCGCCGGCGACGCAGCTCGGCCGATGGCCGTGAGTCCTATTACCTCCTCGATCTGACCCGCTGCGGCGAGCTGCTGGCGGCCAGCGCCGAGACACTTCACCCCGGGCTGCGTTTCGGATCCCGGCTTCCGCGACGTCTGGCCTCCGCCGGCACGCGGGTGCTGTTCCTGTGCACCGGCAACAGCGCCCGGTCTCAGATCGCGCAGGCGATCGTCGAGCAACTCACGGATGGCCGGGTCGAGGCGCTCAGCGCCGGCAGCCGCCCCAAGACGCTGCATCCCAACGCCGTGCGGGTGATGCGAGAGCGCGGGATCGAGATCGAAGGACGCCGCTCCAAGCACGTGGATGAGTTCGCCGGTGAGCGATTCGACGCTGTCGTCAGCCTGTGCGACCGCGTCCGGGAGGTCTGCCCCGAGTTTCCGGGGCGCCCGAACCTGATCCATTGGAGCGTCCCTGACCCCGCCCGGGCAGGCAGCACCGACATCGAGACGTACGCCGCGTTCGAGCGAACCGCCGACGAGCTCGCCGCCCGCATCCCGTTTCTGCTCGAGCTGATCGAACACGCCCTGTTGCAGCAAGCCGGCCGATGACGTCACCCACCGGCGATGCCGACCGCGTGCGCGCCGGTGACAAGTCATTGGCGACTGTCGCGCGCGAGTGGACACGTATCGGGATCACCGGGTTCGGCGGCCCGCCTGCGCACATCGCCCTGCTGCGCCAACTCATGGTCGGACGGATGCGGTGGATGGACGCACGCGAGTTCGAGGATGCCAACGCCGCCTGCGGGCTGTTGCCCGGCCCCGCCTCGACGCAGCTGGCGATCTTCTGCGCCTACCGCATCGCCGGTCCCGCCGGGGCGATCGTCGGTGGGTTGGGGTTCATCGCCCCCGCGGTCGCCCTGATGCTGGCGCTCTCGCTGGTGTTCCTTGCTCACACGCCGCCGCTCTGGGTCGCCGGCGCTGGCGCGGGCGCGTCCGCCGCGGTCGCTGCGGTCGCCGCCCAAGCCGCCCGTGGGCTGATCGGCCCGAGCCTGGCCCGCGCGCGTGATCGCCCGCGCCGCACCGCCCGCTGGCTGGCCTATGTCGCCATCGGGACCGCGGCCGCCGCGACGATCGGCGCCTACCTCGTGCTCGCTCTGCTCGCCTGTGGAGCCACGGAGTTGCTCGCGCAACGCCGCCCTTGGCGGACGGCTCGCAGCGAGCACCTATCGATCGGAATGCTGCTGCCGGCTTCGATCTCGAGCGGCGGGATCGGCGCGCTCGCATGGACCGCGTTCAAGGTCGGAGCACTGTCCTTCGGCGGCGGCTTCGTGATCATCCCGCTGATGCACGCCGACGCGGTGCGCACCTACCACTGGATGACCAACGCGCAGTTCCTCAACGCCGTCGCCCTCGGACAGATCACCCCCGGGCCGGTGGTCGCGACCGTCGCCGCGGTCGGCTACGCCGCGCACGGCCTCATTGGCGGCCTGCTCGCCGCCGTCATCGCATTCACTCCCTCGTTCTCCTTCATCCTGCTCGGCGGCCGACGCTTCGAACGCCTCCGGGGCAACACCAGCGCGCGGGCGTTTCTCGATGGCGCGGGCCCCGCCGCGATTGGCGCGATTCTCGGAGCTGCCATCACGCTCGCGGCCGCCCTGTCCGAGCCCTGGCAGTTCGCGACCCTCGCCGCTGCAGCGATCGCCCTCCTCGCATTCAATCGCGGCGTCGTCCAGACCCTCCTAACCGCTGGACTAGTCGGCGTCGTCGCTGCACTCATCGGAGCGCCTCTCCCGTGAAACCTGGTCGAGTGACTCCCGGCCGTGGTCCGTCGTGCCTTAGGGTACCCTAATAAGCGACATCACTTTCTTGTCGTCTCCAGGAGCCATATGCCCGAGCGCCGCGCCCTTTCCACCACTGTGATCGAGACGTCTTGGCTGACCCCGACCATGGTCCGCGTGATCGTGGGAGGCCCGGATCTCGAAGGGTTCGGCGTCGGCCGATTCACCGATCACTACGTCAAATGCCGATTCGGAGACAAGGTGCGCTCGTACACGGTGCGCGCCTGGGATCCCGAGCGTCTTCAGCTCACGCTCGATTTCGTGGTCCACGGCGATCGAGGCGTCGCCGGCCCGTGGGCGGCCCGCGCCATGCCGGGAGACGCCCTGGAGATCATGGGGCCCGGCGGCGGCTATGCACCGTCTCCGGAGGCCGACTGGCATCTCATGGTCGGCGATGACGCAGCACTACCGGCAATCGCCGTCTCGCTCTCGCGCGTTCCGGCAGGAGCTCCAGTGCTCGCCGTCGTCGAGGTCAGCGGACCTGAGCATCGCCAGCCGCTGGACTGTCCCGGGAGCCTCCAGGTGATTTGGCTTCATCGTTCCAGCGACGCCGGGAGCGATCACGCGCCGATGCTCGAGGCGGTCCGGGGTTTGTCGCTGCCCGAGGGGCGGGGCCACGCCTTCGTGCACGGCGAAGCCATGGCTGTCCGCGCCATCCGCCGTCACCTTGTGGTGGAGCGGGGCCTGCCCATCGAGGCACTTTCGGCCAGCGGCTATTGGAAAATGCGTCGCACCGACGAGCAATGGCGGGCCGAAAAGCGCGAGTGGATGGCACAGGCCGAGGCTGACCTCGCCGGGACTTTGGTGACGTAGCGCGGCAGGCCCGGCAGGCTAAGCGCGTCGTCGTCAGGGCCCTGCGTGCGACCGATCAAGCATGGCGCCGGACGGCTGGAAGGCGTACGCTTGTGCGGTCCTCCGGGATTTGTCAGGGGAAGCTTTTGTGAGAGCGGGTTCTGTGGCGATCGGGCGTTCGGTCGTATTGGCCGGACTGCTGGTCATGGCGCTCGCGTCCCCGGCGCTCGCCGATCGGGCGTTCACGGCTCGATTCAGCGCTAATGCGAACGGGGACATTGCGATCGTCGGCAACACGCTCGAGAGCTGCCAGAGCTCGGTGACCGACTGCGCGAACGCGCGTGCCGGACTCGGCACCCTCCTCAACAACAACAATTTCGCCATGGCGCGGGTCAACGTCGACTCCGCGACGCTGGATTCCTCGTCCGCGCGATTGAGCTTGCCCACGGGAGCGCGGGTGCTCTTCGCGGGTCTGTACTACGGCGCGCGCACGACCGCAGGGACGGGCGGGAAAGCCGCTCCGGACCCCTCGCCCGCGGGCGTGAGCAAGGTCGATCTCAAGGCCCCGGGCGCTTCGGGGTTTGACCGGCTGACCGCGGCCGTGGATCAGAGCTCGGAGGTTACGGGCGCCTACGGGGCGTTCGCCGACGTCACGGGGCAGGTGCAACGCGCCGGTTCCGGGGTCTACACGGTCGCGAACGTCCAGTCGGCGACGGGAGAGGACCGATACGCCGGCTGGGCACTGGTGGTGGCCTATGAGGCGGCCGGCGAGCCGCCCCGGAACCTGACCGTGTTCGATGGTCTGCAGTCGGTCACGCAGAGCAAGCCGGCGGTGACCATCCCGGTCAGCGGGTTTCAGACGCCGCTCAGCGGCCCGGTGCGGACAAAGCTCGGTTTCGTCGCCTACGAGGGTGACCGCGGGCTGAACGGCGACAGCGCGACCCTGGACGGTAAGGCGCTGACCGATCGGGTCACCCCGGCGAACAACTTCTTTAACAGCGCGATCTCGACCGCCGGCCAGAACGTCACCGACAAGACGCCCGACTACGTCAACCAGCTGGGGTTCGATGCGAAGCTGGTGGGGATCGACGGGTACCTCGCCAACGGCGCCACCAGCGCGAACATCGCGCTGCGCACGAGCAGCGACCAGTACCTGCCGCACGTCATCACGTTCGCCACCGACCTCTACGCCCCCGTGATACGGGCGACCAAGACCGTTGTGAACCTGACGCATCCGGATGGCCCGACGCGTGCGGGAGACCGGCTGAGGTACACGGTGAGGTTCGCCAACGAGGGACTCGAAGCGGCGACGAACTTCGTCGCCACGGACAAGGTTCCGCCCAACACCACCTATGTGGCCGGGTCGCTGAGGATCCCGAGTGCGGCCTCGACCACGGGCGCACCGACCGATATCGCCGGCGACGACCAGGGCGAGTTCGATGCCCCGCAGAACACGGTCCGGGTCTTCCTCGGAAGCGGGGCGGGGGCAGCGCAGGGAGGCACCTTGGCGGCCGCCGGCTCACCTGGTGACAGTGGCGAGATCAGCTTCGAGGTCCGCGTGGATGACAACCTGACCGCCGAGCATGAGATCACGAACGTCGCGCAGGCGACGTTCTTGGCGCCCACGCTCGGCAAGCAGTTGACGGCGTTGTCATCCGAGACGGTCGTGAGCGCGGCGCCTGGGCCGATGACGTCCGCGCCGGCGGATCTCGACCTCTTGCAGAGTGAGACGGTGGCGCCCGCCGCATTCGGGGACGACGCGGTCGACGATCACGCGACGATCGAGAACAAGGGCCCTGGCGACGCGACCGATGTCGTGCTGCACGACGTCGTCCCGCCCGGGGCAACGATCGAATCGGCCACCGTCGACGGGGGCTCCTGCACGCTGAGCGCGACCGAGGTGACGTGCGTGGTCGCGCACCTCGACGCCGGCGGATCCGCCGAGGCCGACGTCGTGATCACCGAGCCCGCGACCGATGCCGTGGCCGGCTCGGCGAACGACGCCAGCATCAGTGCGTCTCAGTTCGACCCGACGCCGGGCAACGACAGTTCCGCAGCGACGGCGCCGATGCCGCTCCCCGACGCGCCCGTGGCCGATCTCAGCGTCCAGGATCGCGAGAGCGCGTCGCGGGACCCGCTTGACGGGGCCCTGACCGAGACGATCACGGTCGTCAACCATGGGCCCGGGGAGGCGACGGGCGTTGACCTCACAGACGCGCTGGACGCCGCCGCGCAGGTGACAGCAATCCAGACGGGAGCGTTCACGTGCACCTCAGGCTTGCCGCTCCAGTGTCACCTGGCTGAGCTCGCAGCCGGCTCCACTGCCAGCTTCGCGTTGGTCGTCCGCCCGCTGCGTCCAGGTCATCTCATCGATGCCGTCACCGTCAGCGGCGATCAGCTGGATCCGAGCTACGCCAACGACTTCGCCAAGGGAACGGCCACCGTCACCCCGCTCAGCAGCGCGGCGAAGGTGCGGATCGTGCCGATCGAGCCGCTGGCGACCCCGGGGCACGTGGTCGGCTTCGTGATCACCGTCGCCGCGACCAGCCATGCGCCCGGGGTGATGCCCAGGGTGTGCGTGTCGGTCCCGAGGACGCTGCGCGTCGTCGCCGCGCCGGGTGCGGTCGCCGGCCCGGCGCGCCTGTGCTGGGAACTGGACGCGCTCGTCAGCGGCAGACCGAGGAGCTTCCGCTTCTCCGCGCGCGTCGTCTCCGCGCGTGGCTCGGCCGCGACCAGCCTGAAGGTGCCCGCCAGGCTCACCGGCAGCAACCTCGCCGTCGCCCGTGCGACCGCCACCGTGCTGTTAGCACGGCGGCCCGTCGCGTGTTCGGCCACCGCCTCTCCGCCTGCCCGGATCGCCTGCTGATCGAGGGTGCTCCATGACGACGAGGCGCGCCGAGGGCCTCAGGTACCTACCGGTGCCGGTGATCCTGGCGGTGTCGATGACGGCCGCGGGAATCGTGTACCCGGTGACCGACTCGGCCTTGCACCACACGTCGCCGATCATGATCGCGACGCTGCGAGCGTTGGTGGGCGGGGCGGCGCTGACGGCGATGCTGCCGCTCATGGGCAGCCGGCTGCCGCGGACGCGGCGGTTGTGGTTGTGGGCGCTGGCAATCGGATTCGGGAACACGACGTTGACGCAGGTCGGGATCAGCGTCGGGACCGATCGCGCGGGGGCGGCGGTCGCGGCGGTGCTGGCGAACTCGGCGCCGTTCTTCGTCGCGATCATCGCCCGCTTTGCGCTCGGGGAGACGATCACGCGGCTGCGCGCCGGGGGCTTGGTGATCGGATTCGGCGGTGTACTGCTCGTGGTGTTCGCCGAACCGGGGAACATCGCGCACGGCTCGCGACTGGCGATCGGTATGGCGCTCGCTCTGCTGGGTGCGCTGGGCTGGGCGGGCGGCGGGCTGGGCATGCGCGTGCTCACCGAGCGTGAGCCTGACCTCGACATCGCCGGGATCACCGCCGCGCAGTTCCTGGCCGGCGGGATCCCGCTCATCCCACTGGTGCTGGTCGCGGGTGGCAGCACTGATTGGGGTCGGCCGGTGCTTCTGGCGCAGCTCGCCTATTTGATCCTGGGTGGCCAGGTCCTGGTCTACGTCGGCTTCAACGCCGCGCTGAGCCGCTGGCCGTCGACGCGAGTGTATGCCTGGACGTTTCTCGTCCCCGCGGTGGCGGTTCTCGTTGAGGCTGTCCGGGGCTCGCTGCCCGGGGCCGTCGCGATGGCGGGCATCGTCCTCGTCATCCTCGGGGTGGCGATCGTCAACCTCCCACGTGCCGAGGGCGCACCCGTCCGCGGCTAGTTCGAAGCGCGGGCGGGTGGAGATTCCGGCAGCGCCACTGTCGTGCGTTTGGTCTCGCGGAGTTTGACGAGGCGATATTGCGCATCGCCGGCGCTGGTCGGCAACACGGTGGTGCCCGTGGTCGGCATCCGTGCGAGGTGGTCTCCCGGTCGGAACAGCGCGATCGGTGTAGGGCCCGCAGCGAGCCTGACTGAATGGGCCCAGGTGGCGACGGTGTCGTCGGTCGCCTGCCCGCCGGCGATCACGACGACGTCGGGGCGATGCGCCTCGATTGCCTCGCGGATACCCGCGACGCCGCGGACTGACAGGCTCATCATGTTGGCCTCGGACCGGACGCAGAACAGCTCCAGCGCGCGAATGTGCGGGGCGTCAGGGTCCAGGTCGTCTCGGGACGCGTCGCCGAGCAAGATCGACAGCGAAGGCGGCCGCCCTGACGCCAGCCGGGTGGCGCGGCGCAGCCAGTCGGCCCCCCACTGTGCGGCGAATGCCCATCCGGCCGAATCGAGCGTGCGCTCGCGGAGGATCTGCTCAAGCGCGGGTAGGAGCATCTCCTCCACGCATCGCTGCACCGAGCGTGAGCCGAGCGCCGCCTCCATCGCGAGATCCGCGCGCCCGCGGTCGTAGTCGCTGAGCGCGGCGAACAGCGATATGTCCCGGGCCGCCAGCCCCTCGCGCGCCAGGCGCACTGCGGACGAGATCGAAACGCAGTCCTCAAGCGCCGAGCGCAGCGCGACCACCTCGGCGTACAGGTACATCCGGTGATTACCCGCGGATCGCTGCGGTGTCGGGAACTCGAACCTCGACTCCCACGCCCGTAGCGTGTTGGCGGACACGTGGAGAAGCGCCGCCGCTTCACTTGTCTTCAGATAGCGCATGTGATGGGCTGGGCCGCGGTGCCTCCACGGGCGCCTGCGGGAACCAGGGCCGGCCACGGTACCCGTTCGCGTCAACCTCGCCGCTATTTGGGCGGAATTTGTTAGGCGCAGAGAGGAATTGCACACCTTTACCCACTAAAGGTGGCCTTTCGGCCTCACATACCGATCGCGCCCGAGGACCCGCCGAGCGTCGGGAATGAGCCACGTCCTGACGGCCTCAGGGTCACGCTCCACGACGGACTCGTTATTGGAGCATCAACGGGGCATCGCTGCTCTTGCGGACATGGCGCAAAGAATGGCTGCCTGACGGTAAGCCGGGTACATTGGTATCGAGGTGGAGAGGAAGCGGAACCCCCAGCACGATGCGCTTGCGTGATGGCTGACGATCGCGCGGCTCCCACGCCGGCTGAGCAGGTAGCCCGGCTCTACGAGCAGGCCGAGGCGCAGGCGGCGCAGGCCAGTGAGCGGCTTGTCGGCTCTCACGGGTTCGCGTCGCTGCTCGGCCAGTTGGCCGAGAACGCTGCTGCGATGACCAGGCTCAGCAACGACGCCATGGATCTGGTGGTTCGCAACTTGCGCGTCGCCGGCCGGCGCGATGTCGTACGGCTGGCCCGTCAACTGGCCCGCACCGAGGACAAGCTCGAGCGCGTCTTGCAGGAGCTCGAAGAGGTTCAAGACCAGCTGCGCGATCGTGACGAGCAGGCTTCGGACGGCGGGTCCGCTCGCGCCGCCGGCCGAAAACGATCGGGCGGCGCCACCGGCAACGGTTCCTCGGCCGGGGGGTCCCCCTCCAGACGTAGCGGGCAGCCCGGCCGAGCCAGCAGGGGCGGCGCCGGTCAGACTGGACAGTCCCCCGGGTCATGAGCGCGCTGGGCACGTTGAGCCGGCTTCCGCGAGCCAGCGTGGAGTTCGCCAACGTGATCCTGACCACGCCGGATGCGGCAATCGGACGCACCCCGCGCGACGTCATCTGGACGCACCGCCAGACGACGCTCTATCGCTATCGCTCCGGGGCCCGCTCGCATGCGTTGCCGGTGCTGCTGGTGTTTGCGTTGATCAACCGTCCGGAGATCTTCGACCTGCGCCCCGGCAACTCGTTCGTCGAGTTCCTGCTCGACGAGGGGTACGACGTATTTCTCGTCGATTGGGGTGAGCCGGATGAGGAGGACGCCGACATGGGGCTGGCTGACTTCGTCTGTGACGAGCTGCACTGGGCCGTGCGAGAGACGCTGCGCTGCGCCGGCGAGGACGAGCTGACGCTGGTGGGGTGGTGTATCGGCGGCACGCTCAGCGCGATGTACTGCGCCCTGAACCCCGCTGACCCGGTGCGCAATGCCATCCTGCTCACGACCCCGATCGATCCGAGCGGCTCCCTGTACGCCCGGTGGGTCGGCGGCGATCAGTTCGACGTCGACCTGATCGCTGACAGCTACCCGGCGATTCCCGGGGCCGGGATCGACTGGGTCAACAAGCTGATGAAGCCGGTGACCAACTACGTCACCACCTATCGGCGCCTGTTTCAGGCGATCCTCGAGGGGCGGGATCAACGTGAGAGCTACCAGGCAATGGCCAAGTGGGTGGCCGACAATCCACCTTTCCCGGCGCGCGCCTACCGCGAGTGGATCACCTGGATGTACAAGGAGAACCGGTTGGTGACCGGCCGGCTGCGGCTGCGCGACCGCCGGGTCGATCTGTCGGAGATCGAGCAGAACCTGCTGGTGGTCACCGCGGGGGCCGATCACATCGCGCCGCGCGGGGGGACCGTGCCCCTGCTCGATCTCGTCGCCAGCGAGGACGTGACGCACCTGGACCGCCCGGGAGGCCACATCGGTCTGATCGCGGGATCGAGGGCCAAGCATGAAATCTGGCCCGAGCTCGCCGACTGGCTCGGCGAGCGGTCGGGTCGCTGACGCAAAGGAGAGAGACGACATGGCCACGACAACTACAGCCTCCGGCGAGGCGACGGTGCATCGTCCCCGCCTGCATGGACGCGTCGCGTTCGTCACGGGCGGCACCCGCGGCATCGGGGCGGCTATCGGTCGCAGCCTCGCCGAGCAGGGCGCCCAGGTCGCGGCCGGCTACAGCCGAGACCAGGAGAACGCTGAGTCCTTCGTCCACCACCTCGGCAAGCAGGGGCTGAACGCGTCGATCCACCAGGGAAACGTCGGCTCTGCCGACGACTGCCGCCGAACCATCAATGAGGTGATCACGCAGCACGGGCGCCTGGACATTCTCGTCAACAACGCGGGGATCACGATCGACAAGACCGTGCTCAAGATGAGCGACGAGGACTGGTACAAGGTCTTGGCCGTCAACCTTTCGGGGGCGTTCTTCATGAGCCAAGCGGTACTGCCGCACATGATCGAGCGCGGCTCCGGGCGCATCATCAACATCTCTTCGATCATCGGTGAGATGGGGAACATCGGTCAGGCCAACTACGCCGCGTCGAAGTCCGGTCTGTTCGGGCTGACCAAGACCATGGCGCGCGAGGCCGCGTTCCAGCTCAACAAAGCCGGCAAGCTCGACGAGGACGGGATCGGCATCACCGTGAACACGGTCGCGCCCGGATACATCGCCACCGAGATGGTCGAAGCGGTTCCCGAGAAGGCCCTGGAACGGATCAAATCCCAGATCCCGCTGGGCCGGCTGGGCCGGCCGGATGAGGTGGCGCGCGTCGTGCACTTCCTGGCGGCCGACCAGTCCTCCTACATCACCGGCACCATCTTTGCGGTCAACGGCGGCATGGACATGTAACCCCGCCCTCGAGCAGCGTTCGGTTTACCGCGAGCGCTCGAGGACCGCCGCCAGGAGCCGCGGCCAATAGTTGTTGAGGGCGTCATGGCCCATGAACAGGCCGAGGTGGCCCCCGGGGCTGATGTCGCGCAGGATGTCGGGCTCGGCGGTTGCGACGCAGTCAGCCAGCGCGAACACCTGGTCAGGCGGGGTGATGTGGTCCGTCGCCCCTCCCAGCAGGTTCAGCGGACAGTCGATACGACGCAGATCGACGCGCTCGCCGCCGACCTGGAGGGTACCGGCGATGAGCTCGTTGTCGCGGAACAGGTGCTCGACGATCCACAGGTAGAAACCGCCCGGGATGGCCTGGGTGTGCTTGAACCAGTCCTCGAACTCCCGGTAGCGCGCGACGTGCTTGGCATCGTCGAGGTTGGCCAGCAGCTGGAGCTGGCGGCCGATCTCGTTGTCGGGCTGGATCAGGATGAAGCCCGCCAGCATGTGCTCGCCGCTGAGCATCCCGCCGCCGGCGCTGACGAGCCTCCGGTAGAAGTCAAGGTTGCCGTTGGGAGCGAACGCCTGGAGCGCCGCGTGGATGACTGGCTCGCCACCGTGGAAGTCGATCGGCGCGCCGGCGATCGTCAACGTGTTGACACGCTCGGGATGCAGCGCGGCGTAGATGGTGGCCAGCCAGCCGCCCTGGCAGTCACCGATGAGGTTGGCTCGGCCCCCCATGTGGTCAAGGGCGCGGTCGATGACGGTCAGGTAGTCGTCGATGGTGGCGTCCTTCGTCGCCTCGGTGGCGCCGATCCAGTCCAACGTGAACGCCCGCGTCAGGCCGGTCTCCAGGATCGTGCGCATCTGGCTCTGCTCCGGGGAGAAATCCACGATGCACGAGTCGTGACCCGCCTGCGGAGGGAGAACGAGCGTCGGAACGACCTTGCTGCGCGGACCCGTCGTGGAGAAATCGCGCAGCCGCGCCACCGGACTCTCGAAGACGATCTGATGCGGCGAGCTCCAGCTCGGCCGCCGACGGCCGACCATTTCACCCCACCAGCTCACGTAGTCGAGCATGAGGTCCACCGGCGTCGCGCGGCGGCGAACGGCCCCGGCCCACCATGCGCACGCCCCCTCCACCGCCGACGTCCAGGCGGTGAGTGAGTCGGTGAGCGCTATTTCCTCAAAAGTCGGGGCACATCCGGTGGCCATGGGACTCCTTTGCTGAGCATGCCCCCCATCTGGGGGGTAGGGACCGTATCACCAAAAGACGACAAGTGCTTGCTGTTAGCATTGAGGGTCGCTAATCGGCAAGCGCGGCCAGGCTCGAGGATCGCTTGCGCGTTAGCTATATAACTGCTAATCTGCAAGCAGACGCCCACTGAGTCCGCGCTTCCGATCTACGGATGGCGCGTATCGGCAGGCGTACATCTGACACCCACGACCTTTCGGGAGTACGACATGGCAGCAGCGACATCCAGCAAGCAGCAGAACAATCTGTACCCGGACCTCGAGGCCGCCGGCGAGCGCGTCCGCGAGGCCAACGAGCGTTTCATCGAAGCCGGGCGCAAGATCACCAGCGCCTATCTCGACGGAGTCGAGCGCTACGTCAACGGCCTGACGCAGTTCGAGCGCAAGATCGGCGCCCAGTCGCAAGTGGAGGGCGTCACCGGCCTCTTCAACGCGCACGCGAAGATGACCGAGGACGTCACGAGCGCGACCATCTCCGCCGCGCGGGAGCTCGTCGCTCTGTAGGCCCAGCCGTACCCTGTGACGGGCACGCGGCGCCCCGCGCGCGCCCGTGCCCCGTCACGATCCTGGAGCGGAGCGCCGGGGCCGGGCGCCCACTCTGACAAAGGCCTCGTAGACCTCGATCAGCGCCTGGCGCTGGCGGCCGGTCAGGCGCCCATCCTTCTGGATTGCCGCCACCACCTGCGACGGCTCAGGCTCCTCGACCGGGACACCAGCCTGCTCGTACAGAGTCTCGGCCGAGACCTTGAGGGTGTCGGCGATGGCGTGCACCACCTGCTCCGACGGGGCGCGCAGGCCGCGCTCGATCTGCGACAGGTAGGGGTTGGAGATACCGGCCAGACGGGCGAACTCGCGCATCGACATCTCTGACAGCTCGCGCTGACGACGGATGAACTCACCCAGCGACGACGGAGAGTCAGACATCCCGCCAAGCATAGGGTCGGTGGCCATCAGCAACCATGCGGGTTTCGCGGATCGGGCATCGAGGCTAGATTGCCGACCAGACGAAACATCGTCGCCGACCGCAGGGAGGAACGTGTTCGAGACCAATCACACGGCGTTGCGAGCCGCCGTCGCCGCTTTCAACGATCCGGAGGGCCGGGAGGGGTACCTCAGGCTCTATTCCGATGATGTCGTCCTACACGGGTACCCGCGAGGACTCGCCGGGCTCGACGGGGCGAGAACCTTCTACTCCCAGCTCTGGGAGGCGTTCCCAGACGCCCGCCTCACGGTCGAGGAGGTGGTCGGCTCAGACGACCAGATCGCCGTGCGCTATCGCCTGTCCGGCATGCAGGCGAGCGACTTCTACGGCGCCCCGAGCACCGGCGATGCGACGAACATCGAGGGCATCGCCTGGCTGCGCTTCCGTGGTGGGCAGGCGGTCGAGGTGTGGCAAGCCTCCGGGACCCTCGACACGCTCACCAGGCTGACCGCCAGAGCAGCCCAGGCGCGAACGCGACATTCGGCGAGCGCCGACGCGGCCGCCCTCCGCTGGGAGGAGCGCCATCCGGAGGAGTGACCTCCCCGGGAATCGGCGTGGTCCTACGCTGAGGTGATGGGCCGCTACGGCAAGCGCGACGATCTGATCGTTCACGAGTCAGAGCCGTTCAACGCTGAGACCGGACTCAGGTCGCTGGGCAAGGCGGTGACGGACACGGACGCCTTCTACGTTCGAGGCCACGGGACGATCCCGGAGACGGACCAGGACTCGTGGCGGCTGCAGGTGGCCGGCCTGGTCGAGCGGGAGCTGAGCCTCTCGTTCGAGACCCTGCGAGAGGCGTTTCGCGAGCGGACGGTGACTGCGACGCTGCAGTGCGCCGGCAACCGGCGCGCCGGACTGGTGGCTATCCGCGACATTCCTGGTGAGGCGCCCTGGGGCCCGGGCGCCACCGGCACGGCGACTTGGACCGGTGTTGCGCTGGCCGACGTGCTGGCGCTCGCCAGGCCACTGCCGCCCGCTTCTGATGTGGGGTTTGAGGGTGCCGACCTCAGTCCGGAAGTGGAACCGGCGCAGCGCTTCGGAGGATCGATCCCGCTCGACAAGGCCTCGCGCCCCGAGGTGCTGCTGGCGTGGGCGATGAACGGCGAGCAGCTCACGCCGGTGCACGGCGCTCCGCTGCGCGTGATCGTGCCCGGGTACATCGGAGCGCGCAGCGTCAAGTGGTTGGAGCGCATCGAGGTGCGCAGTGAACCGTGGGCGGGCCATTTCCAGCACGTCGTCTACCGTCTGGTCCCCGCCGACGAGACTCCTGGTCCGGGCGTGGGGATGCCACTGGGGCTGGTGGCGCTCAACTCCGACGTCCTCTCTCCGCGTGATGGGGAGACCGTACGCGCCGGGCCGGTTGAGGCGCGCGGCTATGCGTTTGCCGGCGGCGATCGGTACGTCGCCCGCGTCGATGTTTCGATCGACGGCGGCGCGAACTGGCGCCAGGCCCAGCTGCTGGACGATCTCGGTCGATGGGCCTGGCGGCAATGGCGCATCACCCTGGACCTGGCGGCTGGTGAGCATGAGATCCTCGTGCGAGCCTGGGACTCCTCCGCCGCCACCCAACCCGACGACGAAGCCGGACTGTGGAACCCCAAGGGTTACGTCAACAATGCGCGCCCCAGGATCCGTGTCCGTGCGGTCCACGCGTCTTCCTGACGCAAGCGCCAACCGTCCATTGGCGGACGCTCGCAAGAGCGTTCAAACACCGCTACCACGCAAGCGTGATCATCGCTCTTGCAGATAGCCGTGCTCATGGAGTATTTGGATCACGCGTCGCTCGTCTGCGGCGCGCGTCTGCAGGCCCGCGCTGAGCACTCGAAGCTCGGCGGCTGCTTCGCGTTCCAGTCGCTGCACGGCCATTAGCTGCCGGTTCTCGAGGTCGCGCAGCCGCGCATGCCGTGTCGCTTCGGTGATCACCGTTTCTGTGTGCGCAGCTGACGCTCCGTTGCACCCCAGCGCCACGGGTGCTCGGATCGCTAGCCCGTTGGTCTGGGCCGGCAGGTGTTCGCGCAACGACGGATCCCAGGCTGCGATCCGACGCGCCAACGTCTTGCCGACCGCTCGCCCAGGGGGCCACCACAGACAGCGGGTGGATGGCTCGAGCGTCCCGATCGGGTTCTCGGCCAACCAACGGTCGCGCTGTCCGGTGAGCAGAACGCCGGTGATCTCGACTGCATCGGGACCGATCCCTGACCCGTCGGCGCCTATGTGCCCGCACGCGGCCGCGATTGCCGCAACGGCGGCGTCGGCCTGTTGTGCCGATAGCGCACTGTGCTCGAGTGCCCCAGCGATGCAGCCGCCGGCTGCCCAGACGACGTCGCTGCCACACACCTTCAACGACTCGTCGACTGCGACAAAGCCGGCGTGATCGCTCGCCACTCCCCTGATGTGCGGGCCGAGCATCACTGGCACTGAGATCAACCGCTGGAACTCGCGCGCCGCGCGGGCGCCGATCTGCACCCGAGCGTGATCCGTCGGCTTGCCAATCAGCGCGGTGGCCGCATCCTCCGCTCGTTCGGGAACGATGATCAGGTCGGCGACGAGCATCCGTGAGCCACCGCGCTCGAGCGCGTCAACCAGCTCGACGCCGGCGATCGTCTCCACGCCGGCCCGCTCGAGCTCTTCAGCGACGGCATCCGAGGCGACGGACCCGAGCGCGCCGAGCGGCCGCTCCTCCGCGGTGATGAGCGTGATGGCGGCGTCCGTGCCGGCCGCTGACCAGGCGAGAACCAGCGCGAGTTCATACGCCGGCACCGACCAACGGGCGCCGCGCGGCACAGCGACCGCGACGCTCGCGACCTTCCGAGCCGCGATGTCCCGGATGATCTCGTTGAGGAAGCTCGGGTCTCCGCCGCGCTCCCACAGATACCCCTGGGCCAGCGGCCGTTTGGATCGTTCACCGGGCGCCAGCAGCAGATAGTCGAACTCGACGATGTCGCCGTCGCGCGTGAGCAAGCACCCCTCGGATTCGCGCACAACCTCAGCGCGGTCCCGTACCCACGTCGCCCCCGTCTCCGCAACCAGATCGGCTACGTTGATGCCGCGCTCGCGAGCGGGGCGAAGCAGCGAGTCGCGGTGCATCGGCCGGTAGCGAAACTCCCGGTCGGGCGCGACCAGACGTAGATCAACGCTCGCGCCGAGCGTCTCATGCGCTGACAGAAGGGCCTCGAGCCCCGCCGTACCCGCCCCCACGATGCACACCACTGGTCTGGCCACAGACCGCGATCATTACGCACGAACCCGGGTGCTCAATCCGTAGTTACACGCACAGATCCGGGGTATCTCCGGTACTCGGGCGGGCCGTCAGGCGCGATGCCCGCCGCTCACGGAGTCCTCCCCGGGCACGATGCGGAGAGACTGAGGGTCTGAGGGATGCGGTCGAGCTGAATTCGCTCCCCGGCCGGGGTCAGCGCAGCTATGGGTGGTTCGGCGCTTGCCTCGACGGCGTCGGGAAGGATGCGTATGTGCACCCGACTGTTGCGGAACCGGACTCGCACGTCGAGCGCGTCCCACCCGGGTGCGAGCCGGGGGTCGATCGCGAGTGCGTCGCCCGCGGGTCGCAGGCCGGCGAATCCCAGCGCGACGGTTCGCCAGGCGCTGCCCATCGCGGCGAGATGCAGTCCGCCGCCGGTCGTCTGTCCGATGTCGTCGAGGTCGATCCGGGCGGTGAGCCGCAGCATCTCAAGCGCTTGTGCGAGCCGCCCGGCGCGGGCCAGCAGCGTGGCGTGCACGCCCGGTGAGAGCGTGCTGCCGTGAGCGGTTCGCGGTCCGTAGAAGTCGAGGTTGGCCTCAAGTGAGCCCGTGGCCAGCTCGTCGGGAACGAGGTAGTGCAGCATCAACACGTCGGCCTGCTTGACGACTTGGCTGGCCTGCGTGCGTGCGTGACCCAGCAGCATGTCGGCCGCGACTGGCAGCTGCGCCACGAGCTTCGAGATCACGACCGGCTCGAGGGCGTTGAAGCCCGCGAACTCTTCGTAGATCCTGGTAGCGGGGTCGTAACCGTCGACGATCGCATCGGCCAGCTCGAGCCAGTGGCGTCGTTCGCGCTCGTCGACCACACCCACGCCCGCGTCGGCGGCGCGTTTGAGGTTCCAGCGGGCCATCACATTCGTGTAGGCGTTGTCGTTGACGTTCTCGTGGTACTCGTCGGGGCCGATCACGCCACGGATGTGGCCGCTTCCGTCGTCGTCCTGCTCGATCCGCGACGCCCACCACCGAGCTGTCTGCACGATCAGCTCGCAACCCGGACCAGTCGCGAACCTCTGATCGCCGGTCCAGTCGATGTAGCAGGCGGCGGCCCAAGCGACGTCAGCCATGATGTGCTCCTCGAGCCGGCCCGTGAGGATCGGCACGAGCTCGCCATGCGGGTCAAGTGCCTGTCGCGGCGTCACGTCTTCCCCGGTGCGCGCGGACTCCCAAGGAAACCGGGCGCCGTCGCGTTGCTGGCGCTTCGCGGCTCGCAAGGCAGCCGGGAGACGCCGGACGCGGTATTCCAGCATCGCCCGTGCTGCTAGCGGGTGGGTCGCGGCGAGAAACGGCAGGACGTACACGTCGCTGTCCCAGAACACATGCCCCCGGTAGCCCTTCCCGCTCAGCCCTCGGGCCCCGACCGCCGCCTCGCCGCCGTCGGGTGCGCTCGCGAGGAGATGGAAGACCGCGAACCTGACGTCTCGTTGCATCTGTGGGTCGCCCTCGATCACGATGTCGGCATCCTCCCAACGTGACGCCCAGTCGCGCCGATGCTCGGCGAGTAGACCGTCGAACCCGAGCTGTTGCGCGGATCGGAGTCGATCGAGCGCCGAGCGTTCATCCGCTGCGCCCCGAACAACGCCGTCATAGGTCGCGACTCGGTCGATCACTCGGTCTGACGCGGTGCCGCGCTGCTGGTCATGCGCCGCCGCCACGATCGATCCCGGCCGGCCCTTCACACGCATCCACACGGCCTCGTCGGCCTGTCCTTCCTCGTATGAGGGGCCGACCGGTGCGACCAGCGGCCGGCCGGCGTGCGCGCCTGCGCCACGGTCTCTGACTCTGAGCGCGACCGTTGCGGGTCGCGCTAGCGAGGAGAGAAGCAGCGCATCGATCTGTCCGGTGTCTGATCGCAGCTGCTGGTGTAGCACTCCGGCGTGGAGATCAAGGACGCGCCGGACCGCGGGTGGCGGTGAGCTGTCAAGAGTGATCGTGTTCCAGCGCGGAGCGGCGAGCAGGTGCGCCTCCGCGCCTGTTCTCGTGTACACGTCGGACATCACCACCGCGGGATCGCCGCTCGACTGCTCGGCGATGGGGCTGCCACGCGTCCCGAGCCGCCCGTCGGCAAGCGTGAACAGCGATTCGTGGAAGCGTTCGTGCAGCGGATCGATGCCGTCGACCGCCAGCGCCCAAGCGGCGTCAAGTTCGGCGATCGGCAGCTCACCGTGCCGGCGGCGCGCGATCTGGTCCTCGACCACGGCCGCGAACATCGCTGGGCTTTCGCGTAGTCCGGACGTGCCGCCGGCGATCAGCACCTGGCTTGGTGCGATGCCTGCACGCCACAGCTCTTGCATGACCCAGCGCGCCGAATCCGACGTGTCGGTGAGGGCGATCTCGAGCTGGTTGGCGTCGACGGTCACGCGCGGGTCGGTCAGTCCGGCACCCGCCGCTGCGTCGCATGCGATCTCAGCCACCCCAGTCAGCCCATCGATCCCCGCCGCAGCGAGGCGGGACTGCACGGCGCTGATCAGTTCGTCGGTCTGGGCCTTCGGCGGATCCTCCCAGTCGGGCTCGGGGATCAGATCGATCTTGCGTCGGTTCGATCCCGCGGACAGGATCCGAGTCACGAGCCCGCACGCCGCCAAACGCTCGACTGTCAGCTCTGCCGCGCGCGACAGGGCCGCGTCCTCCTCAGCGCTCGCCGTTCGCCGGTAAACGAGCTGCGGCCCCTCACGGTCGACGCGGAACGCCTCTGAGCCGTGGTTGAGCGCCAGCAGCAACCGACCGGGCCCGGGGGGACGCGCGGCGAGCTGACCGTCGACGTTGCCCACGTGCGTGTCGCTCACGACCGCCAGCTCGAGCCCGGCTGCGCACGCCTCTTCGACGAGGCGGCGAATCCGGGTCGTCTCCGCGTCGCGGTGGGGGACAGCGGCCCCGTCCCAGTGGAAGACGATCGCTTCGAAGCGCCGCGCCACCGCCAGCGGCATCGCCAGAGGGGATCTCCACGCGTCATGCACTGGGGTCATGTCGTCATCGTGACGCGCACGTCGCCCTGCTGCTCGAGCAGCGAGAACCCGGTGCTGGGACCGGTCTGGCGAAACGCGAGGCTGACCTTCGAGTCGCCGACGCGAATGCCTCGAATCTCGACGACCCCGAGCCAGTCTGGTAGGTGCGGCCGGTCAACCGTCAGCCTGTTGCTCGGTGCGTGTGCGGAGATGCCCATCATCGCCTGCAGCAGCATGAACGGCGCTGTGGCCGCCCACGCCTGCGGGATGCACGCGACCGGATAGGCCACGATCGCTCTCGATCCGTCGCGTTGAAACCCGCAGAACAGCTCGGGCAGGCGAAAATCGCGCGCGCCCGACGCCACGTCGAACAGTCCGGCGGCGATCCGGTTGGTCGCGGCGTCGAACCCGTAGCGCTTCAAGCCCGCGGCCGCGATCGCGTTGTCGTGAGGCCAGATCGAGCCGTTGTGGTAGCTCATCGGGTTATACGCCGGCGAGCTGCCCGACAGGGTCCTGATCCCGAAGCCGGAGAACATGTCCGGCGCCATCAGACGCTCCGCGACCAGCTTCGCCTTGTCGTCATCGACGATCCCGCAGTACAGGCAATGCGCCGGATTCGATGTGACGCTGCGCACCTGCTTCTTGCGGCCGTCGAGAGCAAGCGCGAAGAACCCCTCTTCGGGATCCCAGAACGCTTCGTTGAACGCAGCCCGCAGCTCGCTCGCTTCGGCCCGTAGCCGCTCTGCATAGGGCAAGTCCCCGAACGCCTCGTAGACGTCGGCGATCCGCAGCTTTGCCTCGTACACGTAGCCCTGAACCTCGACGAGTGCGATCGGGCCCCGTGCGAGTGAGCCGTCCGCATGGACGATGCAGTCGTGCGAGTCCTTCCAGCCGTGATTGATCAGGCCCGCGGGGGCGCGCTGGTGGTACTCGACGAACCCGTCGCCGTCGCGATCGCCCCACTCATCGATCCATCGGAGCGCGGCGTCGAGCGCGGGGCGCAGCTGCCGCATCGTGTCGAGGTCAAGGGTCCAGCGGTAGTAGCCGCCGGCGACCATCAGGAACAGTGGCGTTGCGTCGACAGTGCCGTAGTAGGGCGTGTGCGGGATGTGCCCGGTTCGGGCGAGCTCGCCGGTGCGCAGCTCGTGCAGGATCTTGCCAGGCTCGGCGTCGCGCCAGGCCTCGTCGGTCTGGGCTTGCAGTCCCGCGAGCACCAGCAGCGTGCCGCGCGCGACCTTCGGGTTGATCATCAGCGACTCGCAGGCGCTCAGCAGCGAGTCGCGGCCGAACGGGGCGACGTACCACGGGATGCCGGCCGCCGGGAGCTGATCGTCCCCGACCGGCATCATCAGGGCATGCAGATCACGTACTGACGCATCGACCAGCCGGTCGAACAGCTCGTTGTCGGTGGTGATCTGCGCGCAGGCCCCAACCCACGCCGCGTGGGCAGACTCAAGAGCGACGGCTGCCTGGGCGGCTGCCGGCTCGGCCCTCCCGCCTCCGACGCCGGAAGGCGTCACCGTGATCCACAGCGAGATCGACTCACGCACGTCGAGCCGCACGTCCCACTCGACGTGGACACGGTCGCCGTCGATCCTGACTCTGGTCGGCGAGGGCTCGAGCTCGACGAGTGTCTCGCGATGCTCACCGTCCGCCGCCACGTAGCCGAAACGCACGTGACCGGCATCGTGGACCGGCTCCAGTATGCGGCCCTCCGTCGCCCGATCCAGGCCGCGGACCTCGAACACGTCGGCGAAATCCGCGGCCAGCGACAGCTCGGCAGCCGTCGCGACCGGCTTTGAGTCGAAGTTGCGCACCCGAACCCGGTAGAACAGGCGATCCGCCATCAACACCGTACGCCGCACGTTCTGCGTCTCCTGCGCCACCGAGACACCGACCGTGGAGCGCAACACCGGGTTGGTGGCATTGATCACCGCGTAATGGCCCGATTCCATCACGGAAGAAAGCGGCACCGGCGGCAAGCCACCAACCGTCAGGCGCAGCTCAGACAGATGCCGAGTGTCCTCGATGTACAGACCCTCGCCCGAAGCGCGCGCGGGCCGAATGTCCCCGTCGCGACGCGCGCATAGGAACATAGCCCCGGACTTCAGCGCGAGTAGCTCCTCGCGCGCCTCCGCGGGAACATCGGGTGCGCCCTCGAGCTCGCGCAGCGGCGCCAGGTGCCCATCGCGATCGGTTCGGGCCGGAACTGGGCCGGCGCGGACCTCGGGTTCGCCAGCCGATGTCATCAGAACGGTTGGCCGATCAGCCTTGGGGGCGACGGATCGGCCCGCTAGACCCTTCCGACCCCAGGCCCAGACCGCCAACTCCGCCCCAACTCGCGGCCGAGTTCAAGGCGCCAGCTTCCGCGACCCCGTGGAAGCGGCTGACAATCGCGCCGATTTCGTCCGGCGTGGGGTGGTACTCCGCACCTCCCCAGGCAATCCGTTCGCGGGCACGTTTGGCGTTGGCGAGCGTGCCGCAGAGAACGAACAGCATTTGCCGCTCGTCGTCGGGAGCCTTGACGCGGAAGAGGCTCGTGTCGTCCCCTTTGCTGACCTTCGCTCGCCCACGCTCGTAGGCGGCTGCCGAACTACGGCCGTCCGAGTCGGCGCGCGCAAAGAGGAACACGGTGGCCCCGTCGATCTCGTACTCGCTGATCCCAAGCGCATCCACTAAGACGATCGTAGCCCTCTCACCCGTGGGCCTCCTGCGGACGTCCGATCCCAAACCACCGGACGACAGTGATCGCGACGCCGTCGTGCGAGCACCGGTCTTCAGCGCTGCGAAGTGACCGGCTCCCCGGACGGCTCCAGGTGGTGGGGTCATGTGATCGATTCCGGATCTCGGGCAGGCACGGAACCTGCGATGGTGCCCGGTCCGCTCCAGAAGGACCTCACGGAGTCGGCTGCCAAGAACGGCCCCACCGCCGTCAAGAACAGCAATGCATAAGCGGCCGTTTGGTGAGCAGGCGCCGCCCGGGCTGGCCGCATTTAGTTCGCCGCTCGGTGGAGTCCGTCTGAGCCGGAGGCGAGATCGGTCTGACGATGAAGGCTCCACTCTTCGAGCGACTATCGACGGGCTTCCAGGTCGCGGATCCGGTCAAGCAGCTCGCAGGCGAGAACGGCACCGGCGACGTTGAGCCCGAGGTCGCGGCGCAACCGTTCGGCTTGAGCGATCCGCGCGGCAGTGCGTGGGTGATAGCGCGGTGCCTCGGTTGGCTCAGGATGCGGCTCGAACAGGCCGAACTCAAGATAACGGCGGACCACCGTGATCCGGACCCCCGCGCGCCGCGCGACGTCGTCCAGTTCCACCGGCTCTTCGCTGCTCATGAGATCGCCTCCGGGGGTGTGCTCTCCGCGAGCTGCTCGTAGAGCTCGCGTTCACGGTCAGACAGCTCCTTGGGAACTGTGATCTTGACCACCGCGTATAGATCGCCGCTCCCGCCCTGAGACTTCGGCAGCCCGCGCCCACGGAGCCGGAGTCGCCGTCCGCTGGACGAGCCGGCAGGCACGCGGATCTGCGCGCTGCCGCTCAGGGTCTGAACCGGGACGGTGGCGCCCAGCGCCGCCTGCCACGGAGCGACTGGAAGGTCGACATCGAGGTCGTCGTCGCCGCGCCGGCGGAAGTTCGGATGGGGCTTGACCGCGATGCGGAGGTACAGATCGCCGGGCGGACCGCCGTCGCGCCCCGGAGCGCCCTGCCCGGCCAGACGGATCAACTGGCCGTCGCGCACCCCGGCGGGGAAGTTGACGGTGACCTCACGCTCATCGAGCGTGAGCCTGCGGCGTCCTCCCTCCAGCGCGTCCTCCAGCGACAGCTCGAGCAGTGCCTCGCGGTCGAGTCCTCGCAGCGGCCCACCGGTGCGCCGGCCCGAGCCGCCGCCGAACCGTCCGCCAAACAGCCGCTCGAATAGGTCATCGCTGAACTCCGCGTCGGTCTCACTGGTGCCGAACCCCTGGCGGGTGAAGAAATCTTCGAAGTCGGCCTCCGGCGTCTCCTGCTCCTGCTGGCGCCAGTTGGCCCCGAGACGGTCATACCGCTCGCGCTTCTCAGGATCAGACAGGACCTCATACGCCTCGCCGAGCTCCTTGAAACGGTCCTCCGCGTTGCTGTCGGGGTTGAGGTCGGGGTGATACTGGCGGGCCAGCTTGCGGTAAGCGCGGCGAATCGCGTCCTGATCCGCGTCACGAGGGACGCCGAGCACCTCGTAGTAGTCGGTGTACGCCAGCGCCATGGGAGGGTTAATCCTGCCGGACGCGAGCGCCGCATGACTCGCCGCGCTGCCGCTGGATCGCCGCCGCGCAGCAGCCATCGCGTTAGGCTGGGCGTGAACTGCCTGCTCAGCCGATGCGATTCGCGATCTCCATCCCACAGTACGCTCGCGACAGCAGCTTCGACGATGGCGCTTTCCGCGGCTTTCTGCGTCGCGCCGAGGAGCTCGGACTGTTTGAGAGCGCTTGGGTCCAGGAGCAGGTGCTCGGGGCGGCCGGGAGCCTCGCGCCGCTCGAGACGCTGACCTACGCCGCGGCGTGCACTGAGGAGCTGAGGCTGGGTTGTGCGGTGTTCGTGCTCCCGCTACACAACCCGCTGCATCTCGCCAAGGCGATCAGCTCGCTGGACTGCCTCAGCAATGGCCGGGTTGAGGTCGGCATCGCAACCGGTGGCCGGGGGCGCCCGTTCGAGGCCTTTGGCATCGACGGCGACAGACCGGTCGCCCGGTTCAACGAAGCCCTGGCGCTGATGAAGGCGTGCTGGACGGAGCGCGAGATCAATTTTGATGGCCGGTTGTGGAAGCTGCAGGGCGCCTCGATGGAGCCCAAGCCGGTGCAGAAGCCGCACCCGCCGATCTGGTTCGGGGGCAGCGCGCCGGCGGGGATGCGGCGCGCGGTCCGCCACGGGGACGGGTTCATGGGCGCCGGCTCGCAGACGACGGCGCAGTTCGCCGAGCAGGTCAAGGTGGTGGGGGAGGAGCTCAGCGCCCAGGGGCGCGAACCCGACACATTCAGGATCGGCAAGCGTGTGTACGTTCACGTCGAGGACGATGCGGCACGTGGGCGCCAGCAACTCGAGGACGCGCTGACGGCGCACTACGGTCGCGGCGGGTGGTCAGACCACCTCCTCGCGGGCCCTCCCGAGACATGCGCCGCGGGCATCCGTGCGGTGGCCGATGCCGGGGCGCAGCTGATTCTGCTCAACCCGATGGTTGACGAGGCGCATCAGCTGGAACGGCTCTCAGCCGAGGTGATCCCCGCGCTCAGCTGAAACCCGGCGTCGCGCGCGACTCACGGCGCGTCGGGCTCCGGGCCGAGGAGGCGGGCAGCCGGATCCGCGATCGGCTCGATGGTCAGCGATGCCGGGTCGATCTCACGCGGCCTCGGCCCACCTGCTTTCGCTGCAAGCACAGCATCCCGGTGCCACCGTCGATCACAGCCGCACCGATCACAAGGCGGCCGATCGGGCGGTTGACGTGCGGGCCGCGCTGACCGGGCGCTGACCCGATGCAGAAGGGCTGGCGGCGCCCTCGCGTGGAGCCTCGGGCGCGGACTCCTGACCGCCGCCACGGCCGAGATCGGAGAACGTGTCCCGAGCCGCTGCGGCCAGGAGCGAGCCGGCGGTGATCAGCGACAGCCCGACCACGGGAAGGATGCCCACTTGGCCGACGCCGCCGAGCAGCAGCGCTCCGAGCAGCGCCCCGCCGCCGATGCCGATCTGGAAGGCCACGACGTAGAGCGCCGAGGCGGTGTCGGGGATCGGCGCCGCCACGCGCAGGACCGTGGACTGCAGGCAGATCGGCAGCGCGGTGAAGCCCGCGCCCCAGGCGAGTACCGCGGCGATCGTCAGCGCGGTTGAGCTCTCGCCGGCGCTGAGGGCGGCGAGCGCGATGGCGATCGCCCCACAGCAGCTCAGCACGGCCAGACGCGGACGGCGATCCGCGATCGCGCCCACGGCGCCGACCGCGGCGATCCCGGCGACCCCATAGGCAAGGAGTACCACCGACAGACCGGTGCCCGTCAGGCCGCTGCGCGCGCGGACGATCGGCGCGATGTACGTATAGGCCGTGAACTGCCCAAGCACGATCAAGGTCGTCACCGCGCAGAGGATCAACAGCCGTGGACGGCGCAGCGCGTCGCCCAGGATCCTTCGGCGGTCCAGGTGGGCTTCGCCGGAGGCGACGTGTGGCAGCGTTGCCGCCATCGCCCCGGCGGCCAGCGCCGCCGCGGCCCCGACGCAGGCCACCGCCGCCCGCCATCCGATCACAGCGCCGGCCGCGCTGACCAGCGGCGTCCCTACGACGAGCGCCAGCGAGTTACCGATGAACACCAGTGCGGTCGCCCGGGCCACCCGATCGGGGGCGACCAGCGACGCGGCGACCCGGGCCACGATCGACCAGAACACGCCGTGGGCGAGCGCACCGATCAGGCGGGCGGCGAGCACGAAGCCGTAGCTGGGCGCAAACGTGAGGCCGAGCTGAGACACGACGAGCGCCGCCACCATGACGATGAGCAGCCGGCGGCGCGCGACGCGCGATGCCAGGATCGTGAGCGGGATCGCGGTGAGCGCGGCCAACGCGGCGTAGGCGGTCAACAGCAATCCGATCGCGCCCTCGGAGGTGTGCAGACCCGCGGCCATCGGCGCCAGCAACGCCACCGGCTGGGTCTCGGAGGTGACGAACACGAACGTGGCCGCTCCGAGCGAGGCGAGCTGGAGCGTGACCGGTGCCGGCCGCCATCCTCTTACGCTCATGGTCGTGGAGGCCATCGCCGTTAATATACTCGTACATCGAGTTAAATCACCGTGACGACTGATCTCCATCCTCTGCCTCCACGCGCCGGCGAGCTGCTCCGAACGGTCCACTGCCGCCCGGGAATCACCCGATCGCAGGCCGCGGCCGCGCTCGGGCTCTCGACGGGAGCGGCATCTGATCTGGTGGCCCGGCTAGTCGACGAGCGATGGCTCAGCGAGGCGCCGGCGCCGCCGGCCGGCGGGCGCGGGCGTCCGACGCGGCCCCTGTGGCCGCACCCGGAGGGGCCGGTGGTGGCGGTCGCCGCCATCGCGCACGAGACCTGGGAGGTCGAGGCTGTGGCCCTCGGCGGCGCAGCGGTCTGGCAGGCGGGGGCGCGCCACGCACGGGAGTGCCGGTCCGTCCTGGACGCAGTCGCGGATGCCTGGCGCCGGCTGCAAGGTGCGTTCCCGGGCCGGGTGCGGGGGTTCGCCCTCTCGGTGCCCGGAACGGTGAGCGGCACGCAGCTCGTGCAGGCGTCCAACCTCGGATGGCGCGCGGTCGACCTCGCCAGCCTGCGCCCACCGGACGCCGGCGCCGCCCGCTTCACCGCCGGGAATGACGCCAGCCTGTCGGCGCTCGCAGAACTCACGCGGGGAGCGGCCGCCGGAAGCGCTGGTTCGCTGCACCTGTTCATGGATTCCGGGATCGGCGGCGCGCTCGTTGACCGTGGCCGCGTGATCGCCGGCGCGCACGGGATGGCAGGCGAGTTCGGTCACATGCCGTTTGGCTCCCGCCGCGTCCTCTGTCGCTGCGGCGCTCGTGGGTGCTGGAACACCGAGCTCGACGGCGCTGCGCTGGCCCGCAGCCTCGGACAGCGAGAGCCCGAGCCGGCGGACGAGGTCAGCTACAGCCGCTCCGTGCTGACCGCAGCCCACGCCGGCTGCCGTGCCGAGCGGACCGCCGCCGGCCGCGCCGCGGCGGCGCTGGGACGCGGCGCCGCAGGGCTGGCTAACGCCACCGATCCCGAGCTCGTCGTGCTCTCGGGGCTCGCCGCCGAGCTCTTCGCCGCGGCTCCGGACCGGCTGCGCCGCGCCTACCACGACGGGCTGATGGAGACGCTCGCCGGAGCGCCGCCCGAGCTGGTGCCCGGGACGCTCGGAGCGCGCGGGCCGCTCGTCGGGGCCGCCGAGTCAGCGTTCGCCGCGCTGTTGACTTGAGCATGCGTGACCGGGCTGATGCGTTCGGACTGGTCGGCTACGCGGTGCGTCGCCGGAGCGTCGCGGCGCCGAGCGCGAGCGCGAGGAGCGTCGCCCCAAGGATCACGGCGATGTCGAGCACGCCGCGGCTGCCGAGGCTTCCGTCGACGGTGGCTCGTTGGAGAGCGTCGAACGCGTAGGTGAGCGGGAGCACGTCGGAGACGATCTGGAGCAGCTTCGCCATCTGATCGCGGGCGACGAAGAGCCCGCAGAGGATGAGCTGGGGAAAGACGAACGCTGGGAGAAATTGGATGGCTTGGAACTCTGTGCGGGCAAACGCGCTGGTGAATAGGCCGAGCGACATCCCAAGAACGGCGTTGCCGACTGCGAGTGCGATCACGAGCAGGGTCGACCCTGCGATGGGCAGGCTGAGGAGCCCGAAGGCGACACCAGCGGTAATCAGCGCCTGGAGGATCGCGACGCCGGCGAAGGCGATGGCATAGCCGAGCAGGAGGTCGAGCTTGGCGAGCGGCATCGTCATCAGCCGCTCGAGCGTGCCGGTGGTGCGCTCGCGCAGCATCGTGATCGACGTGACGAGGAACATCGTCATGAACGGAAACAGGCCGACAAGCGACCCGCCGATCCGCGCAAAGGCATCCGGCTCGTTGTTGAAGGTGTACTTGAGCAGGGTCAGCAGGAGCGGTGGTATGGCGAGCAGCAGCGCGATCGTTCGCGGATCCCGCCGCAGCTGGGTCAGGACGCGCACCGTCGTCGCCGAGATGATCCGTGGGCTCACTGCTGCCGCTGCTCGATGAGCGCCAGAAAGGCGTCCTCGAGGTTCTGCCGGCCGGTGTCGCGGCGCAGTTGGGCTGGTGTTTCGGTCGTGATCAGCGCTCCGTCGCGCATCAGCAGGAGCTCATCGCAGTGCTCAGCCTCGTCCATCACATGGCTTGAGACCAAAAGCGTGACCCCAGAGCTGGCGAGACGCCGGAAGTGCGACCAAAGATCCCGGCGCAGGACCGGGTCGAGACCGACGGTCGGCTCGTCGAGGACGAGCAGCTCCGGCTCTCCGAGCAGGGCGGTTGCCAGCGACACGCGTGCCTGTTGTCCGCCCGACAGGTTTCCTGTCACCCGGTCGGCGTGCTCGGCCAAAGAGACGGTCTCGATCACTTCGGCGGTCCGCGCTTCGTCTGTTCCCAGGATCCGAGCGAAGTAGCGCAGGTTCTCTCGCACGCTGAGATCGGCATACACCGATGGGGCCTGGGTGACGTAACCGATCCGTCTGCGGAGCTGCGGGGAGCCTGCCGGCTCGCCAAGAACCCGGATGTCACCGGACTCGATCACCTGGACGCCGACGATCGCACGCATGAGCGTGCTCTTGCCGCACCCGCTGGGACCCAGCAAGCCGGTAACACTGCCAACCGCGATCTCGCAGCTGATCGCATCCAGCACCCGTCGACCACCACGGATCACGCGCAGCCCGGTGATCGAGACCGCCGGCATAATAAGTCATCATATAGTGACTTCCTATGGCGAGCCCGACACGCTCTACACGGGGACCGCGACGAACCGGGCGTCGGCCCGGCCCGAGCCGAACCCGCGACGAGATCCTCCGAGCCGCGCGCGCGGCGTTCGCCGCCCGCGGCTATGACGCAGTCAGCATGCGCGCCATCGCCCGCGACGCGCACGTCGACCCCGCGCTTGTCCACCGCTTCTTCGGCTCCAAGGAGAATGTGTTCGTCGCTGCGATGCAGCTACCGATCCAACCCAGCCGGCTGGTGCCGGCGATCCTCGCCGGAGGACCCGACGGGCTCGGCGGGCGAGTTGTCGAGACCCTCCTGACGCTCTACGACAAAACCGGTGCCGGCACCCCGTTGCAAGGATTCCTCAGAGCCGCGGTGACCAACGAGCAGGCCGCGACGATGCTGCGCGAGTTCCTCACCACCGAGATCCTCGGCCGTGTCGCCGCCGCCGCCCCTGACCACCCCGAGCTGCGTGCCGCGCTCGCTGCCTCCCAGATCCTCGGCCTGGTCACGGCGCGCTACATCGTGCGCATACCTCCGATCGCCGAGGCCGAGCGCGCGCACCTCGCAGCCTGCATCGGCCCGACCATCGAGCGCTACCTCACCGCCCCGCTCCCCGAGCCGGCAGCTTCGCCGTAACCGCGGACGCAACTGCAAGCGCGGACCCCCGGTGCGACCGCCCCTGCGTCTTCGGGCCAATTCCGGCGGTGAGCGCCCGTCACCGGAAGCGCAATCACCCGCAACCGCTGCGCTGGCACTGAGCGGCGCGCCGAACTGAAACGACACCGTCGCCGGCCCGCCACCCTCAACCGTCGCCGTGACCGGACGGGCGCCCGTCACGACAGCGATCGCCTCGCTCCCGCCGCCGCGCTTACCCTGTGTCTGGGCAAGATCCACACCGACGACGTGCGTGAGCGATCCCGCGCGATAGACACCGGTCTCGTGCGGAGGAGGGGCAGGAACGGCTCGGCCGCCGCACGTTGCGTCGAGTCGCCGGTCGAGCCGGCTAGCACCCGGCTGAGCGCCGCCGCAACCGGCGGTCAGCGCCCCCAGTGCTCCGAGGACGAGCCAGCGTCGCATTCCCTGACTACGGCGACCCCCTCCTCAGAGGTCCACGCCAGCGAGACGATCGCACTGGCTAAGGCCGGCCGTCGTCGCGGGCGGCGCGTACGGCACGCGCCTGGTTGCTATCCATCCACATCTCCCAGCGACCGGACCGTGACCGGCGATCGTCCAGGAAACGATATGGCCGACGGCCGCCGAACTCAGTAGTGCGCAGATGCCAAACACCGCCGAGCACGCTGGCGATCCGCCGGCGTGGCCACGCAAGCTCGTCTTCAATCTCAGGGAACGCGCGTGGGTGATCAGGCGCGGCGGCTAGCGCGACCAGAAGCTCGCGCATGAAGTCGCTGCAGCCGTCGTAAAAACGCTCGATCTCGTCGGGATCGTCCATCGCATTGTGGGCCGCGTGCTCGACGACGGAGAACGCGGGCGCCATGCCTGACATCAACACAACGTAGAACACCAGCGTCTCGGCTCCCACATCGCTCGTTTCAATCGCCCAACACTCACTGCGACGGGTCCGTCCGCTTACGAAGTGTCCCGCTCGCTCCCGTGTGGGCGCTGAGCGAGCGTGCGGCAGCAATCTCGTTCCGCTGCTCGGCGGAGAGGTGTTTCTGCGCTTCGCGGATCGTCACGCCTGAGGCTCGGGCGGCACGCGGCGCCAGCCATTCAAAGACCAGATCGGGGCGCTTCCGGGCGACCTCGCGAAGTACCCAGCCGATGGCCTTCCTGATGAAGAACTCGCGGTCTTCGAGCATCGCGTCCGCGTAGCGCCCGAAGCGCTCAAAGTCACCCTGGCCTCGCCGGAGCGGCAGTAGGAGCGCAAGGAGCGCGGACCGTCTGATCCAGAAGTCTTCGTCGGTAGACCAGCGATCCAGAGTCTCCGCGAGCTCGGGGTAGCGCTCGACGAGATCGCCGACAACCGACGCCGCGAGTCCGTCGACCAGAGCCCAGGTCCGCGACTCCCGAAGGAACCTCTCGATCAGGTCGATGTCGGACGCCAGAAGCAGATCCTTGTCCAGCTCAAGCAGATCGATCGCCGCCATCCGGCATTCGTGTACACGACGGGCCCACAACGCGCTCACCAGGTCGATCAACTCGTCGTGGCTGAGCGGGCCTCGGGTTGTCAGTTGCGCTTTGACGACTCGGCGGATCGTGGGAACCCCCGTGCCGAAGTGGTCAAGCTCGCTCTTGAGATAGCGCTTCTCCTGCTCGGCGCGTCCGGGATCCCCGGCATCGCGAAGTGCCTCTTCGATGCATATCGAGAGGGGCTGCCCGGTCACGCCACAATCGTATGCCGCGCACCGCGTCTGCCTGCGACCAGCATCGAACGACGACCGCTGATGCGGGCCGGCTGGCTGCGGTGGCCGATCAGCATCGACCACCAAGCTTGGCGCGCGGAAAGCGGCGAGCCCCGGGCCGCTGACATGCCGCCCCCGACGAGCGAGGGTGGGTGCGTTCCCGACAGGCCTAACTGTGGTTCGCCTGAGGCGAGTCCGCGTCGAGCATTGGATCGCTTGCATCGCCGAGGGGAAGCCGCACGGTCTCGCGACCGCGTGGCCGGGGGGCGTCGATGAATGAGGCGTCGTCGCCAAGCGGGACTCGTTCTTGGATGCGGGGGAGGTGCTCGCCGAAGAAGAGCTTTGCTGACAGTTCGCCGCGGGTGCGGGCGTCGGTCTTGTCGAAGATCGCCTTCAAGTGGTCGCCGACGGTGTGAGGCGAGATCGTGAGCTGTTGCGCGGCCTGGATGGTGGTCGCGCCTCGGAGGATGAGTTGGGTGACCTCTTGCTCTCGGGGCGTGAGGCCGTAGGCCTTGAGCAGGAGCGGTGCGACGAGGGTAGGGTGGGCGCGCTGGATGAAGATCGCGACCTCGCCCGAGCGCGGTGCGCCGAGCAGACCACCGTGGAGGACGAGCCACGTACCGGCTGGCGTCTTGACCACCGAGCTTGGAAGCGTCGCCGTGACCGCGTGGCTCGCGGCGGCGATCGTCGCTCGGGTCGCGCTGGCGATGGCGTGGATCGAGGAGGAGCGCACACCGGCCTCGACCGTGGCGCCTGAGAGCTCGGCAAGCAACGGCTCGGCTGATGATGATGCGCGGAGCAGCCCACCGTGGGCGTCGAGTTCGATGACTCCGGGAGCATCGGGAAATGAAACGCCCGATTCGCACCCCTCGGCGATCAGCCCACGGCGGACGGCGCGCGCGAGCAGCGCGGAGGCGCGACCGAGCAGTTCGACGTCACGTTCCTCAAACTCGGGCTGCCCGGCACGGCGGACGAGGATCAGCGCTCCCCACGTCGCGCCGTCGGCGACGAATGCGCTGCGGAGCTCCGGACCGAGGCCCGCGGGCGTCAACAAGTCACGAAAGCGTGGGCTTCGCTCAGGGTGACCAGCGGTCGCATCGCTGAGCGTCGCGGCCTTGCGCTCAGCCCGGGCGAGCTGCTCAAACTTGTTGACATCCTGCACCGCGTACTCATTGTTCGCCAGAATCGGGAAACGGTCAGGGATGTCCTGGAGCCGGTGCTGGGTGATCAGGTCTGATCCGGGGTCGAGCGTGTGCCAACACGCGCCGTCGAACGGGACGGTTCGCTTGAGTCGGACCGCGGCCTCGTCGAAGAACTCCGCGCGCGTCGGCGCACGAAGCGCGAGTCGTTCGAGATCGTTGAGCAGCCGCTCCGGCGCCCAACTACCTCGCTTTCCGCTCGTGGTGCTCCTCTCCCCGGGTCGACGGCTTCACGCCAGCGTACCCCCGCGAATTCGGGATGGCGAGCGGGCTCGCCGCACGCGAGTGTCGACGTCCTCAAACCAACCCTAGGAGCAGAGCGATGTCGACACAGGCCGAAACCATCCAGCCACGATTGATCAGACCGATCGTGCGCGAAGCGACGCCTGAGGACGGCGAGGACTGCGGTCGGATCTTCTATGACGCGTTCGAGTCGATCGCGACGCGCCACAACCTCCCGATCGAGCCGCCCTCGCGCGAGTTCACGCACTTCGCGGTCGGTGAGATGCTCGCCAGCGGGGGTTTCGTCGGGTTTGTCGCCGAGCGCGGCGGAGAAGTGCTCGGAAGCGCGTTCGTCGACGAGCGGACAGTGATCGCCGGGATCGGACCGGTCACCGTTGACCCGGCGGCCCAGGACGTTGGCGTCGGGCGTGCGCTGATGGAGGCCGTGCTACAGCAGGAGCGCGATCGTGGCGCCGTCGGCGTCAGGCTCGTGCAGACGGCCTACCACTACCGCTCCCTCGCGCTCTACACCAAGCTCGGCTTCGTCGTCCGCGAACCACTCTCGGTCATCCAGGGAACCCCACCGGTGCTCAGCGTCCCCGGCCTCGGTGTCCGCCCAGCGCGCGAACACGACCTGGCCTCATGCGACGAGCTCTGCGCCCGCGTGCACGGCCACGACCGGAGCGGCGAGGTGCGCGACGCGATCGCCGCCGGAACCGCATACGTGGTGGAACGCCCCGGAGGTATCTGCGGCTACGCAAGCGGGTTTGGATACGGCTGGCACGCCGTCGCCGAGACCAACGAGCAACTCGTCGCTCTCATCGGCTCCGCACAAGCGTTCATGGGCCTCGGGATCCTGGTTCCGACACGCAACACAGAGCTGCTGCGGTGGTGCCTGGCCCACGGCCTCAGGCTCGTCCAACAATCAACACTGATGACCATCGGTCTCTACAACGAACCGTCCGGAGCCTGGCTGCCCTCGATCACATACTGACGCCAGCCGCAAGCATCAGGCGTTCGTCTCCCGGCAGCTCGGGCATCAGGCGTTTGGCGCTGGGGCGCAGAGGTCTCAGGAGCATCCCCGTCAGGCTGGCGGGCCCGGAAGGCCGAGGAGCTGCACCACCGATAAGACCAACAGCGCGGCAGCAATCCCGATGAGGCCATAGCGCGCGGCGCGGACGGGGAAATGGCTGCTGATGCCGACGAGGAACAGCACGGCGGCCAGGAAGACCGTGAGGCGCACGTACTTGTCGGCCGTTCCCGCGGCCGATTCGCCTTTGTTGAAATAGGAATCGGACTGGGCGTTGAGGACCCGCGCCTGCGCCTGCTCGGGGATCCGGTATTGGGGCATGAACGATGGGTCGGGCGGCGCATGGGGATTCTTGAGCGGATGGGTGGCCAGCCATGCGTCAAACGCAGGGCGATAGCCCGGGCGCAGCCGCCTGACCGTCAGCCGAAAGAGCTTGGCGTTGTTCGCGGCATAGGCCGTTTCCGCCGCGTTGAACGACACCGAGTCCAACGTGCGGATCTGCAGAGCCTCACTGGCCTTGAGGTCACCCTTGGTCTGCGCCGACGACGCGTCGGCCAGGAAGATCGACGAGGCCGTGCCCCACTTCGCCGCTGAATACCCCGACCACGCCGCCAGCAGCGCCACGAGCGACAGGAGCACCGCCTCAAAGATCGAGATCCAGCGGTCACGCCGAACATGGTGCGGGGGCCCCTCCTCGTGGTGCGCGGACGCCTCCTCGCGATGCTCAGCGATCTCCTTGCCAACCTCGGCTGCCGACAAGCCCTCAGGCACCGACAGCCTCGTTCCGGGGAGGCGAAACTTGAGAGGCGCCAAGGTGCCGGCGGGCGCTGAGCGGCGAGTTATCCATACGCGCCGATGGTCCGTGTGACGATGGCGCGGCGCATCATCCAAATGAGACGAGTCCGCCTGCGGCGGTGCCGAGACACCTGAGCGAGCCGGCGTCTCGGGGCGCGACCGGCCATCCACATGGATGGTGGTAGGATGGTCTAGAGATGTTCGGCGACCGAATGGATGGCTAGGTCACGCGATGGCTGAGGTCGAGAAGAGCGAGAAGATCACCATCAATGTGGGCGTGGTCGACCTCGGTCAGATCGATCTGCTTGTCGGGGAGGGCTTCTTCGGCAATCGCACGGATTTCATCCGGACGGCAATTCGACGCCAGCTTGAAAGCCGGTCAAGCGTTCTGGAGAGCACGGTGGCCCGCCGCGAACTGGTGCTCGGCAGCGCGCACTACGACCGCCATGACCTCGAGGCATTACGCGACAGCGGTCGTATGGTCGAGCTGCGCGTCCTGGGGCTGGCGAGCATTGCCGATGACGTCTCGCCTGATCTGGCCGTCGCGACGATCGCCGCGGTCGAGGTTCTCGGCGCGTTCCGGGCGTCTCGCGCGGTGAAGGCGGCGCTCGCTTCGCGCACCACGTGAGCGGTCGGCGCACTCGGCGTTTCCGGCTGCGGCGGGCTGTCGTACGAGGGCAGCGAATCTACGTAGGTCGCTGGATGACCACATTCTGAAAGGACGTGCGATGGACGACGCTAGGAATGACGTGATGGCGGAGGCGCTGCGGCTCACCAACGGCGGGCGGGTGGCCGAGGCCACGGCCCTTCTGCAGCAGAGTCTCGCCACCGCTGGCACCAGCCCCCTTCCAGCGGCCGGGTCGCGCGCCGCAGACACAGTCGGGCTCGCCGGGTTGCATGGAGGCACATCGGCGTCTCGCCGTGGCGCCGCTGTGCCCGCTGCCGACAGCGGCGCGACGCGCCACCTCACCCACACGGAGACCGCCGGGACACGTACCTACGACCTCTACGTGCCCACCAGCTACACGGGAAGTCGGGTCCCGCTCGTCGTCATGCTGCACGGCGGCTCACAGGATGCCTCGGACTTCGCGGCCGGCACGCGCATGAACGATCTCGCCGAGCGACACACCTTCCTCGTCGCCTACCCCCAGCAATCCAGAGCAGCCAACCAAGGGGGCTACTGGAACTGGTTCTCCCCCGCCGACCAGCGCGCCGGCACGGGCGAGCCGGCGATCATCGCCGGCATCACCCGCCAAGTCATCAGCGACCTCGCCGTCGACCCCGGCCGTGTCTATGTCGCCGGGCTCTCGGCGGGTGGCGCCATGGCCGCCGTGATGGCCGCGGTCTACCCCAACCTCTACGCGGCGGTCGGGGTGCACTCCGGGATCGCCTACCGCGCCGCCCACGACGTCGGGTCCGCCTTCGCCGCGATGCGGACCGGCGGGACGCCGACGGCAACCAGCGCGGTCCCCCTGATCGTCATCCACGGCGACCAAGACGCGACGGTGGCCCCCGTCAACGCCCACAAGCTCATCGCCGCCAGGCTCGCGGTTGGCGACACCGCCGTCCAACATGGACCGACGACGAAAAAGAACAACACCGGCCGTCCATACACCAGCATCGCGCACCACAACCTCCAGGGCACGCCGCTTGCGCAGTCATGGATTGTCCACGGTGCCGGCCATGCCTGGGCCGGCGGCAGCCGTACCGGGTCCTACACCGATCCACAAGGCCCCGACGCGTCCGCCGAGATGATCAGATTCTTTCTCCTACATCGGTTGCCATCGGGCTGAAGCCGGACCCTCAACGCCAACGCACCCGCGCTGCTACTGCGTCCCCGTCCGCCCATCGCTGTCAGCCGGGTCGGTGGGGGTTGGTTGGCGTCATGGGGACGATTCGGTCTCTACGGCCGCTCGCCGGCAAACCGGTGGCTGGCGTCCTGTGATCCGGGCGACGGGCCCGAGTACGCGAAACAGGGCGTGTTGAACGACAGGTGGGGGCGCCGCGAGCACGGCGTGCTCGGAAGTGACCGGCCACACCGCCGCGATATCCAGCAGGCCCGGCATGGCTTTGGCGTTGACCCGTCCCTCCTGCGCGAAAGCGAAGTACAGCTCATAGAAGCGTTCCGTGCTGGTCAGCGCGGGTCGAAACTCAAACCGGACTCGCATCTGGTCTGCTCCGGCGTTGGCGAAGGTGTGGCGGGTCCCTCTGGGCACCTCGATGGTGTCGCCCGTACCCAGGACGTGGTCGGCGCCGTCGATGTCAAACGCGGCATCTCCGGCAAGCACTTCGAAACGCTCATCCTGATGTGGATGGACGTGCGGCACGCCGGCGAACCCGCCCGGCGAGAAGATCCCTTCAGCCGCGAACAGCTCCCCGTTTGAGTCAGCTGACGTGATGAGAAAGATCAGGCGTTGCCCCGTTACCGGGTTCTCGATGACGTCGCCCGCGTGTGCCATCCTGCCTCCGTTAGTTAGGACACCTAAGCGAAGGCTACCTAAGCAGTTTGCCTCAGTCAACGCCCCCACCACGCCTTCCCGTCGGCCAGCTCCTCGTGCATCACCTCCGGGTCTTTCGCGAACAGCTGCTCGCCGCCGGCGAACCGATCGCTCAGGACGCCGGGATCCGCCTGCGGCTGAGCCACCTGCATGTGTTCGGCAACATCAAGGCCGAAGGCACCCGGCTGACCGATCTCGCCGCCTGGGCCGGGATGACCCGCCCCTCGATGGCCGAGCTCGTCGACGAGCTCGAAGCCGACGGCCTCCTCGAACGCCGCCCCGACCCCAGCGACGGCCGCGCCAAGCTCGTTGTGCTGACCCCTGCCGGCTGGGACGCGATCCACACCGGCCGCGCCATCATCGCCGGCATCGAAGCCGACTACGCCCGCCGTATCGGAGCCGAGCGATTCGAGGCGATGTGCCAGGCCCTACAGGACCTTCTCGACGACCTCAACGGCTCGCCCGTCCGCGGCGCCCCCCAGCCCGGCGCGTCACGCCGGCCCTAACCCCCACGCACCCCCAACCCACCACTGCCCCAGCGACGATGCCTTAGAGGATCATCCGGATGGGGGATGCGGCGCAGGCAGGCTGGAGGTATGGTCGACGGCGCGATGCCACTACTCCGACGTGATCGTTCTGGCGGCCAGACCAAGTACCGGATGCGCGAAAAGATGTTCTCGATCGGCGATGATTTCTGGATTGAGAACGAGGCGGGGGAACGGGCGTTCAAGGTCGACGGCAAGGCGATCCGCCTGAGAGACACGCTGATCCTGCAGGACCCGACTGGCAGTGAGCTGTTCAAAGTCCAGGAGAAGGCCCTGCGTGTCCGGGACACGATGGAGATCGAGCGCGATGGCGACGCCGTCGCGACGGTCAAGAAGGCGCTCGTCCACGTCGTGCGTGACCGATTCTCGGTCGAGGTCGACGGCGGCGAGGACCTCGAGGCCAAAGGGAACATCGTCGATCACGAGTACAAGATCGAGCGCGATGGTGACCACGTGGCTGAGGTATCCAAGCGCTGGTTCCGCGTGAGGGACACATACGGCGTCGAGATTGTTCCCGGCGAGGACGACGCGCTGATCCTCGCTGTTGTGGTCTGCATCGACCAGATGTCCCACGACTGAGGCCCACCTCAGGTCATCGGGTCGGTTCTCGCTTGATGTGGAATCGAGGGCGACCGCGGCCGCGAGACCTGACCTCAAGTGCCCGGGGTTGTGTCGTTGCCGGTTGCGGCGGCGACAAAAGTGTGACTATTCCAGCCATTCGCCGATCACGGTGGGGTTGGCGTGGATGCACACGATCCTGGACGGGGCGACGCCCTCGTTGGTGAACTTGTGTGGGGTCTTCGCCGGGACGATGACGACATCGCCAGGACCGACAGCGCAGGTCTCGTCCCCGGCCTGGAACATCACGGTTCCTTCGAGCACAAGCCAGGTCTCGTCGTAGGGGTGGCGGTGAAGCCGGGGACCTTGCCCGGGATCGCTGCGGTCGAGGATCAGCGAGATGCTGGCTCCGTGCTCGACGCCCTCGATCGTCTGCGTCTGCTCCGGGTTTGTCTTGATCACAGCCATGCTCGCTCCTGGTTCATAGGTCGGCTGCCGGAGTCCCCGGCGGGACAGGGTGCCGGGGTTCGACGGAGACCGAGGGGGAGATCTTGGCGCTCTCGGTCGGCAGCGTTGGTTGTGCGTCTGCGATGGCGCGGTCGTAGGCCGCGACGCTTCGTCGATAGTTTGCGCATCTGGTGAGCTGAGGTCTGCGATTCGGGCTGCGTTGGTTGCGTCTGCGTAGTCGCTGAGGCGTCGCGTACGTCCGCGAACTAACGGTCAGCGGACGCGCGGCGGTCGTAGAGTTTCGCGCTCGCTGGGATTGGGATCGTTGCCAGCTGAGGACCGGCCGTCGTGCGGTGGTGACGGGAGGGAGTAGGGGCATTGGCAAAGCGATCGCTCGGGCGTTGGCGGCTGAGGGTTGCGATGTCGGGTTGGTTGCGCGCGACCGTGCGGTCACCGAGGCGGCGGCCCGCGAGCATGCGGACGAGTCGGGGCGGCGGGTCGTGGCGCTGCCCGCCGATACGGGCTCTGATGCGGAGGTGGAGGCGATGGCGGGGCGAGCGCTGGCAGTGCTTGGCGGCGTGGACATCCTGGTCAATGCGGCGGCTACGCCGAACACCGGCGCGCCGCTGCGCGAGGCGGATCTCGAGCGTGAAGTCAACGTCAAGGTGCGTGGCTATCTCAGGTGCGCTCGTGCGTTTGCGCCGGGGATGGTCGAGCTCGGCTGGGGAAGGATCATCAACATTTCCGGGCTGGCCGCGCGGCAGGCCGGCACGGTGGTTGGCTCGGTGCGCAATGCCGCGGTGGCGGCGATGACCAAGAACCTTGCCGACGAGCTCGGGCCGTCGGGCATCAATGTGACCGTGGTGCACCCGGGGATGACGCGGACCGAGCGCACGCCTGAGATCTTGGCGGCGACGGCGGCCGCCCGTGGCGTGAGCGTCAGTGACGTCGAGGCCGCGCTGACGGCCGGGATCGCGATTGGGCGACTGGTGACCGCCGAGGAGGTCGCCGCTGTGGTGACGTTTTTGGCCAGTCCGCTGAGTGTCGCGATTACCGGCGACGCTATCGCTGCCGGCGGAGGGGCCCGCGGGCCCATCCACTACTGAGCGGGTCGAGACCGGCGGGGCGAGCGCCGCTCGGGTCCCCCCGAGGTCGAGCAGCACCGGCGATCCGCTGTCTCACCACGTTCATAGAAATTTCGCCCAATGTTGGTGCGGAAGCTCCGATCGGAGTACCGTCAACAGTGGCGCCGGTCCTGTAGCCGGAATCTCACCCCAAGCTCGAATGCCACCAACGGCGCGATCTGCGCCACGAGGCGGGAGGCCGGGGGTACTGGTTTTGACTGCGGGGCCGGGGGGCCGCCCTTAGGGGCACGCGCGGCTACCGGCTTGGTTCATCCGGTAAGTGGCGAATACACGTATATCGTCTGTGCGTGCGCGGTGCCTCGTCCGTGCAGTGGTCTAGCCGCAAGCCCGCTAACAAGGGGACGGCTGGCTAGCGCTGCCAGAGTCCATGTTCCACGTCACCTTGGATCACGATTGCAAAAGTACCCCGGTCGCCTTGACGGGTTGGGGGATAGGCAATCGTCGCACCGGACTCGTTGGCTTCGTCCACTGCTTGTCGGATGTCCTCGACAACGAGGTAGGTCCGCATGATCGGCTGCTCATGCGCCGCCAGCGGCTTCCGGATGCCGACCAGTGCTCCGTCGGCTTGGGTCGCAACCCGGGCCTGACCGAGATCGGGGTCCGGGGGACCGAAGGAGAGGCCGTGCATGCGCCGGTAGAGCTCAGTCAGGGCGTCTACCTCGTTGCTGACGATCTCCAAGTAGTAAACGGCCATCTTTGGAACTCCTCTCCAGCGGACACCACGTCCGAACCAGGGACCACTCTCCGTATCAGGGCAGCGAGGCCCCTCGGGCGGTGATCCACAACCCATACCATTCTTCGTGCGTGAGGCACGGGTCCCTTCGTACAGCGTCGCGGCACGCTCTGATGCGTTCCGGACGGGCGCTCCCGATCACCGGCGAGATACGGGCGGGGTGTCGCTGGAGCCACCACAGCAGAATTGTCTCCGGCGTCGTGTTCTTCGCTGCCGCAAGTGACGCGACCAGGCCCGCGGTCGCCTGCTCGGTCGGTGTCTGTTCTCGGCCGGTGTATCGCCCCTGCGCCAGAGCACCCCACGCCTGCAGGCGGATCCCGTTAGCTCGACAGTGCTCGATCGTGCCAAAGGGAAAGCCGTTTGCGGCCGCTTCGGGGGTGTTCAGCACCACGCCTGCCTCGAGCCAATCGCGACGGTAGAGACTCATCTCCAACTGATTGGCGACCAGCGGCTGGTCGAGATGGGACTGGAGGAGAACGATCTGCTCGGCGGACATGTTCGAAACTCCGAACGACCGCACCAGGCCCTGCTCGTGGACTGTCGCCAACGCCCGGGCGATGTCCTCCGGATCAGCCAACGGATCGGGCCGGTGTAACAGCAACACGTCGATCACGTCGGTGCGCAAGCGCCGCAGGCTCTCCTCGACGCGCCGGACGATGGTTTCGCCTCGCAGGTCATAAAGGCCGGCCCGGTCGCCCTCAGGGAGTCGAATGCCGCACTTCGTCTGAAGGATGATGCGCTGACGCAGCTCCGGCGAGCGGGCGAGTATCTCTCCAAACACCGCCTCCGCCTTCCCGTGCCGATAGATATCGGCATGGTCAAAGGTGGTAAAGCCACTGTCCAGGGCCGCGCCGATCGCGGCCTCCGCCTCGGCGATCTCGGCTCGTCCGTACTTCTGCGAGTCCCACGTACCGCCAAGTCCCATACACCCGTAAAGCAGCCGATCCTCCACAAGGTCCGCGGGGCCCGCCACACCGCCGATCATCCCACACCGCGGAACGACCAGGCGGACCCGCGACGGTCACGTCCAAGCGCCAGCTTTCGAGTGAAAGGTCCACGCTAGGTTCGGAATGAGCGGACGACCAAAGGGGGCGGCGATCCTGCCTGGCGTTCTGACTCGGCGCCGAGCTACTGGGTCAGAGTGGCGAGGAATTCGCGTAGCGCCTGTGCCAGCTCGTCCGGTGCCTGTTCGGCTTGGTGGTGACCGGATTGGATTGGCGCGCTGCATAGCTTTCCGGCCACCCAGGGTCGCCAGATCCCCTCGGGGTCTCCATGGATGTCGAGGTCGTCCTGCGTGGCGGCCAGCAGCAGCATCGGGCAGGCGATTTGGCGACCGGCGGTCCGGTCGGCTTCCTCGTGTGCGCGATCGATGCGCAGGCCGGCCCGGTAGTCCTCGCACATGCCGTGCACGACGTCGGGATCGCATAGGGCTGCCCAGACGTCGGCGTGGTTGCCAGCTCCCATCTCTTGCGGTGAGGGAGTCCGGTACCAGGCCTGAGGGTCGAGGTTGATGACTCGCTCGGCGGGTTTCTCGGTCTGGCCGTAAAACCACCAGTGCCACCAGGTCCGCACGAACACCTCGTTGAGGCGCTCGAGATGCTCCACGATCGGGAGACCATCCATCACCACCAGCCGTGTCACGGCCCGTGGGTGATCCATGGCGGTGCGGAAGGCGACCAGCGAGCCGCGGTCATGGCCGACCACTGCGAACTGCTCATGGCCGAGATGCCGCATGAGCGAGACCACGTCGCCGGCCATTGCCCGCTTGGAGGACTGGGCGTGCTGGGGCGCGTCGGCGGGTAGCGTGGACCGGCCATACCCGCGCAGGTCAGGACAGACGACGAAGAACGAGCCGGCCAGCTGCGGTGCTACCCGGTGCCACGTTGTATGCGTCCGCGGATGGCCGTGCAGCAGCACCACCGGCTGGCCGTGGCCGCCATGCCGTACACGCAGCGTTACCTCGCCGACGTCGACATATTCGAGCGTGAAGCCTTCGAACACGAGCTACTTCGACCCGCGCGACGTCCGCGCGTGGGACGAGGAAGGCCGGTGCCTACTCGATGCCCGATCGGTTCCGGCTCGCGCCCCGGAGCGGACGTCGACGGCGGATTGGCATGGCCATTGGGGTGCTTGAGCAGTCTCGGCTGGTGTCATCCCGTCGGCCTGGGCGTGCGCAGTCCACGCAGTCGAGTCGACGCGGATCGCTGTACGGCGATTGAAGTCGCCGTCACGCGTGGCTCGTGCACGACGGGCGAGGCGGATGATGTGCCAACGGGCGGCGGCGCGCAATTGGTCCTCGGTGTGAGCGGTGACGAGCGCCCGAGCGAGAACGGGATGCAGCATTTGAGCCTCCTCTTGTCTACGACGACGCTTCACTCAAAGCTGAAAGGTAGACTACCACCATTCAGGCGAATCTGAAACGTGAAAGAGTAGACTTGCTGATATGCGAGCACACGACCCCCGGGTTCAACTATTGGCCGAGCTCGCCGACGAGACGCGATACGCCGTGCTCGAGCGCCTTGAGCAGGGGCCGGCCTCAGCCAGCGAACTGGCCGAGCGCCTTGACGTGTCGCCGACGCAACTGGCCAATCACCTACGGCGACTCCGCGATGCCGGGCTCGTGGCTGTCAGCCACGAGGGCCGCCTCGCGCTCTACGAGCTCGCCGAGCCGGGGCTGCGGGAGATCTTCTCGATGCTCAACGGCCTGCGCGGAGCTCCGCCACGAACGGGTCGGCCGGTGAGCGTGGCCGGCACCTGCTATGACCACCTCGCCGGGCAGATCGGCGTCGCTCTCATGGACCACCTCGTTCAATCACGAGCGCTTGAGGCCCGAGACGGCGAAGGGGAACTGAAGCTCGGCCCAGAAGCCGCCCGCGGGTTTGCCGAACTCGGAGTCGAGCTGCCTACCAAGCCCGCCCGCCGCATGCTCGCCTTCTCCTGCATGGACCCTCGCATCGGACGACCACACCTCGGAGGTCAACTCGGCGCACAGCTCGCGGCCTCCCTGCGCCAAAAAGGCTGGTTCAAGCCCACCGCGCAGCCACGCCGCCTCGAACTCACGCCAGCCGGCCACAAAGCCCTACACCGCCTCGGCATCCGCCTCGAAGCGCCGCCGATCACCCGATAACCAGACCGAATGACACCAGAGGGGCCGTTAGCTAGCGCGCAACCCGCACACGACCGCAGACAACTCCCGCCGCCAGAAGCACTCGACCTCATCGAAGCCCGCCTGGCGCAGCGCGCTCAGCTCCGTGTCCAGCGGAAAGTACCGGTCCTCATCTGACCACGCCGCGAAATGGCCGCGGGCCTCCGCATCGGTGATGCCGTGATCACCCATCCGAGCCGCCCAACGGTCAAACCCAAGCCCGCGAAGCCGCGCGCCGTCAGTCACCGCCGCGTCAAGATTGACCAGCACCCCGCCTGGCGACAACGTTGCGTAAATCGCCTGGTAAAGCGCCGTCTTGATCTGCAGGTCATGGACGTGGTGAAGCGCCAAGGACGCGACCACGGCATCCGCAGCCGGCAGCGCGCCCAAGAAGCTGCCCTCCTGGAACGAGACGCGATCCGCAAAGCGGGCCAGCCGTCGCCGGGCCTCGCCGAGCATGTCCGCGTCCACGTCGAGGAGCGTCACGCGGACATCGGGAAGCGCATCGAGCACGGCAGACGAGAGCGCACCAGTGCCGCCACCGAGGTCGAGAACGTGCCCGTGGGATGGCGCCAGCGCTCTGAGCAACTCGACACCGGTCGCGATCATCTCGTCGTAGTGCGGAATCAGGCGCCGGATCTGGACGTCGTAGCCATCAGCGTCGACGTCGAGATGACGCTTGACCGAGTGCGTCTCAGAACCGGACACGAAACGAGCCTACAGCGGCCCTCGGCATCGAGTGTGCGCACCGGCGAGCGGACGCTTGGCGCCCTTCAGCCCCTACGGCGAATGGCCGACCGGTGCGATCTCGCCGTTCGGGCCGATCGATCTCGTGTTCGACTCTGCGCCGCCGGAGGCCGGGTCGATCCCCAGGCTCATCGCCATCGCTGGAGAGCCGAGCCGGGTCATGACGATCAGCAACCACGATGAGGCACGGCGCCTGGAGCGCGCGTCAACCTCGACCACCTCGCGGGACTGGCTCCCGCGGCGACATTCATGCCCCAGTACGCCGCGCTCACGGCCGACGGCGCATTCCACATTCCGATCGCGCGGACCTACCCGCTCGGTGAATGGCGCGACGCCGTCAAGCTCAGCATGTCGGGTCACCCTCACGGCAAGGTTGTGCTGGTCCCCTGAGGGAGTCGCACTCAGGACGGGTGAGAGCGGACATCTGGAACTTCCCGGGCTCGCACGGGAACCAGTAGCGGCGTCGGTGGTGGGATCACCCGGTCTGGGTGATGACGCGCCACCGGTCGCGTCCAGAGTTGATTCTGACGACGACGACCTTTGGGAGGAGGGCGGTTGCGATCGCCACGCCGGCCGACCGCAGTCCAGGAGCACGAGTGCGTTTGCGGAGGCCGCGCGTCCGTGAGTGCGTCGCGGGTCTTCTCGATCGATACCAATCGGCGTGGTGGTCGCGCCCGTCTGAGGAGCCTTAGTTGATGATTAGTCGTCTTTCTCGCTGTCACATGCACGTACTCACGGCCGCCTCGGCCGCGGTCGCCGCGCTGGCGGCCTCGGTCGCGCTCGCCACCCCCGCCACGGCGGCGCCGGCGTCGTGCGACGGCATCAGCTTCACGGTGCTGCACAACGATCAGTCGGGCGGCGTGATCCTGCCCGGCGGCAGCTACACCGTCTCGAGCCCGAACCTTGGCTGCCTGACCGCGTCAAACAACTTTACGACGTTCCTGAACAGGTACAACAACGCGATCCCCGGCTGGGCGGGCGTGGAGATCGCCAAGGGCTGGGGAACCTACATCAAGAACGGCAGCAGTACGCAATTTACGGTCAAGTGGAGCAAGGCGAAGCGCGGTGCCACCGGCGCTTGCGCCACCTCGGCGCTGAAGGTGTCGCTCGGTCCGGCGAACGGCACCGCGGGAACGGTGTTCTACCCCCTCACGTTTGTGAACACGAGCAAGCTCGGGTGCACGCTCCGTGGTTATCCGCGCGTGACTGCCGTGACGGGCAACGGCAACCAGATCGGTAGCCCAGCGTCGCAGATCCCCTCCAGCTCCAAGGCAGTCACCCTCCTGCCAGGCAAGGCGCAGAGCGCGATGGTCGGGATCGTCGAGACGGGTAACTTCTCCCCGTCGCAGTGCGCGCCGGTCACGGCTGCCGGACTGAAGGTGTTCCCGCCCAATCAGAGCAAGGCGGTCACGATCAAGAAGACGTTCTCGACCTGCTCGAGCACGACCGTGATCTCGTTGACCGTTACGCCGGTCAGGTAGCAGGCGCGGCGGGTGTGCGCGACCGTGCAGGTCCGCGTCTGTCGGCGTAGTCCAGCGCCAGGCTCATGTCTACTCTGGAGCGATGGGTTCTGCCGCGCTTGACGTGTATGTCGACGCGTTCCTCGCCCGGTGTGTCGCGACGTCCCGGCCGGGTCAGACCGTGCTCGACGAGCCCGGTATCTGTGGTCTGGCGCCGTGCGGCCCTGACCGGAAATTCCGCCTGCTGGTGACCGATGACCGAGCGCGTGGCCTACTGCCGACGCTGATAGCGGATGCGCGGGCCGGGATGATCACCGTGTGCTCTGCCGCGGTGCAATGCGCCGCGCATCTCGCTGGCAACCCGACGTGGCGGTCCGGCACCGCAACGGCGATGATCTGTCGGGATCTCCAGAAGGTGTCAACGGTTGTGTTGCCCTGCGGATTAGCGCTGCGACCGGTGCGGCGACTGGCCGACGACAGCCGCCGCGGCGTGCCGCTCGCGCAGGCAGTCGCCGCCGCAAGCCGGGCGGATCCTGGGATCACCGACCCACGAGCGCTTGGCGATCATCTGCGGTCGCTGCCTCGCGCCTTCGGTCTGTGGGCGGCAGTCGACGAATCCGGCGCGGTGCGCGCCACGTCAGGCTCGGGCGCGTTTGAGGCGACCGCGAGCGTGATCTTCGTCAACACCGACCCTGATTGGCGTCGTCGAGGAATCGCACGGGCGATGACGGCTATCGCGCTGCGCGCTGCGCAGCAGGCAGGTGCGCGCAGCGCCGGCATCGACGCCAGCGACGCCGGCCGAGCGCTCTACCTACGGCTGGGTTTCGAGAACGCCACGGCCATCACACGCTTCCGCTCATCATCGTGAGCGGCGCGCTCGTCGTCGCGGCGTGCGGTTTCACTGCGCAGTCGCGGAACTCGGGCGCCCGCTCAGTTCCAGCCCAGCGGCAAAGGTGTCCCCGGGCTGCGACGTCCGGCGAGCGTCAGCCGATCCGCTGAGCCAGGGACACGATGATCCCCTCGGGGCCGCGCACGTAGGCCATGCGCCAGATCTTCTCGTGCTGACCGATGCCGCCGACGAGGCCGTAGCCGTCCGCGGCCAAGTGGTCGACCGTCGCCTGGAGATCGTCGACTTCGAACGCCACGTTGCGCAGCCCCAGTTCGTTGGCCATGGCGGTGGGCGATCCTGGCTCGTGGTCTGGCCAGACGAAGCTCGACAGCTCCAGCCCGGGACCGCCCTCCGGGGGGCGCAGCATGACGATGTGACTGCGGGAGCCGGGGATCCCGATGACAGTGTCGACGAACTCGCCCTCTACGAACGTCCGGCCCTCGACCTCGAGGCCCAGCCCGACGAAGAACGCCGTCACCAAGTCGAGGTCCGCGACAGTGATGCCAACATGGTCAAAGCGTCGTATGTGCGGCATGAGGTACGTCCTCCGGGATCTGCTGGTGTCGTGAAGCCGCGCTCGCCGAGCGCGTCAGCTGGTGAGCGGAGCCAGCTGGTGCTCCTCGACGTGGAATCACGCATTCAGCGCTTAAATCGTCCCGCAGGAGGACCGCTGACTGCGCCAGGACGACGGGTCGGGCGCCGAATCGCGGCCGATCCACGCTGGCGTGATTTGCCAAGTATGCCCGGGGCTGGCGGCGTTACCCGTCTGCTGCGTCGAACAGCGGCTGAGGGGCAACTCCACAACAGGCGCTGCGCCCGGCTGCACCAGCACTCGCGCCTGACCTGCGCGCCCGGGTCGCTGAACAACGTGACTGAGATCGAACGGTCGATACTCAATCGCATCAGCGCGAGGCGGCGCCGCTGGCGGGGCGCGGGAGTTCGAAGTGGTCGCGCAGAGTGTGACCCGTGTATTCGCCGGTGCGCAGACCGCGGCGCTCGAGGATGGGGGCGACCTCCCGCACGAACGTGGTGAGCTCGGCGGGGAGCAGGTGGGGCATGAGCGTGAACCCGTCGCAGGCTCCGCCGAGGTACCAGTCGGCCATCAGATCCGCGAGCTGTTCGGGGGTACCGACGAAGTCCAGTCCACCGGGCAGCGCCGAGAGCTGCGCGGCGACCGCGCGGAAGCTCGTGGGCTCACGGCTGGCCAGCTTGTAGATGGATGCTCCAAAACTCGTCTTGGGCGCCGCCTCGAGCAGCTCTGGTGGAAAGGGGGCGTCGGGGTCGATCGTCCGGAAGTCCAGGCCGGCGAGATTGGCGAGGTTGCGCCAGCGAAACTCACCGCTGGCGGCATCCTCGAGGGCTTGGCGGCGAGTGCGGGCCTCGGCCTCGGTTGACCCGAGCACGAACGACAGTCCGGGCAGCACCGCAACCTGATCGGGGTCTCGCCCGGCGGCCGCAGCCTGCTCGCGGAGCATCGCGCGAAATTGCCGGCCAGAGGGGAGGTCGCTCAGCGGGGTGAAGACGCCGTCGGCGTATTTGGCCGCCAGCGCGACCCCAGGCGGGGACGAGCCGGCCTGGGCCAGGAACGGGTGGCCCTGCGGCGAGCGCGGGAAGGGGAGGTACGAGGCAACGTGAAACCAGCGGCCGTCAAAACGGGGCGGGTGCAGCTTGGCCGGATCTGCCCACATGCCGGTCACCTTGTCGCCGACGAACGCGTCGTCGTCCCACGCGTCCCACAACGCCAGGACGACCTCCACGAACTCGTCGGCACGCGCATAGCGCTCGTCGCGGGGCGGATGGGGCAGCTCGCCGAAATTGGCCGCCGCCGCCGGCTCAACGGTGGTGACGATGTTCCAGCCCGCCCGGCCTCGGCTGACGATGTCCAGCGTGGCGAAGCGGCGCGCCAGGTCCCACGGTGATGAGTAGGTCGTCGACGCGGTTGCGATCAGGCCAACCTGCTCGGTGGCCATTGCCACGGCGGTCAACAGCTGGACCGGGTCGATGAACGACCGAGGCAGGTATTCGGAACGGAACTCCGCCTCTCCAGGACTGTCGGGCAAGAAGATCGTCTCGATCGCGGCCTCCTCGGCGATCCGCGCCAGCCGGACGTACCATCCGACGTCCAGGACGACGGCGGGGTCGACGTCCGAGACCTTCCACGCCGATTCGTGGTACCCGGAGTTGCGCAGATAGGCGTTGAGACGCAGTTGGCCGTTGCGTTGGCTGTTCATCGTCATCACGCTAGTCCGTCCGTCACGCGACGAGCCCGGCGACTTGTCATCGGTGCAGCGCAACGATCACCCCGAGAAACCCCCGCCTCCCGGGCGCCGGTGGGCCGGCGGGGTTCGCGGGATGACGGGGTGACGGGATGCGGAGTAGCCGGGGCGATGTCTTTGAGGCTCTGGGCTTTCGGCTCCCGTACGCTGGTGGAGTGCTGCTCGTCTTGCTGGCTGGGGTCGCGTTGCTCTTGCCCAGGCCTTGGGTGGAGACCCTCACAATGGCGGCGTGGCGACCGCGCAGCGAGGTGGCCGAGGCGAGCGTCTGGGACGTCGTAGTTCTGGACCGCCGTCGGTTCGGAACGGCGACCGTTCGGATCATGTACTTGATCCGCGTTCGTGATGGATCGAGCTTCTACGCGATGTCCGAAACCAGAATGAAGATCAGCCAGTTGCCGCGCGCCGGGCAGCAGGTGTCGGTGCGTTTCGATCCACTGGACCGCCAGAGCTTTGAGGTCGTCAGCACGGCGGGTACCGAGACCTACGGCTCATAGACGCGGCGGTTGACGGCATGGCGCGAGAGTCAGCTCGGTGACCGTGTGGCAAATGCTCTGGAGCCAGGCAGCCTCTCCCCGTCTCACCAGGGAAAGCTCTACGAACAGCGGCTCGTCAATTCTGAGATCGGCCGGGTGTGGGCGTTAGTTGATGTCGCGCCGGGCGGTGAGGGCGATGCCGACGGCGGCGAGTGCGGCGGCCCAGGCGATCAGGATGACGGCGCCGGCGCCGGGCGATAGTAGGTGATGGACTCTGAGGCCCATCATCGCGTCAGAGGCGCGTGTCGGCATGAACCGCCCAACGGAAGGCGCGAGGCCGAACAGTAGGCTGTCGACGACGAACCCCCAGGCGAGGAGGGTGATGACGGCACCGACCTGGTTGTGGATAATCGCGCCGAGGCCCACGCCGATCGCGCCCCAAAGCGCCACGCCGGCGAGCCCTCCAAGTGTGAGCAGCACCATGTCGCCGCTGTTGAGTGCGACGGTGATGCCACGTCCGTCGAGGATTGCGTAGCCGATCGCCCAGCCGATCGCCTCGCCGATGACCCCGAACGCGAGTCCCGCCAGCGCGCCGGCGATCACCTTGGAGCTGAGGACGCGTGAGCGCGCCGGGTTGAACAACACCGTTGGGCGGATCGTGCCGTAGCGGTACTCGCTGGTCACAAGCAGTGCGCCCGCGAGTGCAGAGAACACGCCTGCGAGGCTGCCGAGGCTCAGGAACGAGCGCTGGTCCTCCTTGCTCGCCAGTCCGCTTGGGTGGCTGAGCAACCCGGTCAGCAGTGTGAACAGCAGGATCAGCGCGATCATGCCGAGGATCAGCCCGATCGTGGTTCGGGTGGAGCGAGTCTTCAGCAGCTCGGCTCTGGTCTGCGCGATCATGCCGGCGCCTCCGTCGTCAGTTGCAGGAATATCTCCTCCAGGGAGCCGCCCTCCGTCACGAGCTCGTGAACCGGGACGCCGGCAGCGAATGCGATCTCACCAACCCGCTCGCTCGACGCCCCTTGGACGAGCAGCAAATGGTCGGCACCGGTCGTGACCTGTAGATCATTGCTGTGCAGTGCGGCCGTGAGCCGCTTCGGGTCGGCGCTGCGGACGCGTACCGCGCCGCCGGCGCGGGCGGTCAGCTCTGCCAGCGGCGACTCGACCACGAGCCGCCCATGACTGATGATCAGCACCTGATCGACGGTTTGCGCGACCTCCGCCAGCACGTGGCTTGAGACGAGCACCGTACGACCCTCCGACGCGAGCCGGCGCAGGAAGTCTCGTAGCCAGCGCACGCCCTCCGGGTCAAGCCCGTTGGCCGGCTCGTCGAGGATCAGCAACTCCGGGTCGCCAAGCAGCGCCGCCGCGAGTCCGAGTCGCTGGCGCATCCCCAGTGAGTACCCCTTCACGCGCCGGTGGGCCGCCTCGGTGAGCTCCACCAAGCTCAGCACCTCATCGACGCGCGAGTCAGGAACATCAACGGCGCGTCCAAGCATCCGCAGGTGGTCGCGGCCTGAGCGACCGGGGTGAAAATCGGTCGCCTCCAACACAGCGCCGATCCGAAGTGCAGGATGCTCAAGCTCGGCGTACAGGCGGTCGAATACGAGCGCGCGCCCGCCCGTCGGCGCCGCGAGGCCGAGGACCATCCGAAGCGTCGTCGTCTTACCGGCTCCGTTTGGTCCAAGGAAGCCTGTGATGGTCCCGGCTTCCAGCACGAATGACAGATCCGTGACCGCCGTAACCTCTCCAAAGCGCTTGGTCAGCGACTCGGCTGTGACGATCGCTGTCACTGGGGCCCCCGTGCCTGGTCAGGGTTGAGCGAGCGCCGATGCGCCCAGACGTTGCCGCGCGGCCGAGCGATCGACGCCTAGCGCGCCGAGCAGGGCTGCCGCAGGATCTGGTGGTTGGAGCGTGAGGATCTGGGCCAGCACCTCGGGGCCGGTGACCTGGAGCTTCCGATGACCCTTGGGCTTATACGCTGCTTCGAGCACTTTCTTTGCCACGGGCGTCATGCGGAAGCGATCTTTTTTCGCGACGTCTCTGATCCTCGGCTTCTTCGGCACGGCGCGCATCGGCAGTGGAGGAGCGTCGGTGCCGGCCCCCAGGCCGAGGGCGCCCAGGGCTTCGCGATCGAGCGACTCGAGGGCCTGGCGAGCTTGCTGCAGGTTCACGCCCAGCACGGCTTCGATCGAGGGGTCCTCGAACAAGGCGAGCAAGAGGTGATCGGTGCCAGTTCGGCGATCACCTCGGCGACGAGCCTCCTCACTGGCCCGCAGATAGATGGCCCAGGCGTGAAGCGTCTCTGGCGCAGCGGATTCGGTGGTCATGATGACTCCTTGTTGTATTTGGTGTGCACGGATTGGCGGGTGATGCCCAAGGCGTCTCCGATCTGCTGCCACGACCAGCCCTGTTCCCGGGCCGACCTGACGTGGTCCGCTTCGACCCGCTCAGCCAGGCGATGGAGCGCCAACGAGGCACGGAGCCCCATCGCCGGGTCGTCGGACGCGATCGCGGAGGCGATGTCTTCAGCGTTCATGATCGTCAGTCTAGACTGACAAATGATGTTTGTCAACCCAAACTGACGCCGCGTGGCCTCTGGGCGATCGGTATCCAGTCCCGTGCATCGCGTGTCCATCTCGCAGGGACGTGGACTGGACGCATGCGCCCGCATCGAGACTTCAAACCTGCTTCTGCTCTTCCAGGAGCATCGCGCTGGCGGCGGTCGCGGCACCCGCTTTACGCGCAGAATGCACCGTTCCGATGGGGTGATGGATCGGCCATCGGACGTTGCCGAGCGGATGCTGAGGTCGAGCCGCACCGGCGATCCGCTGTCTCACCAGACAACGCTCAGCGGACGCTCAATATCACGCGGCACGGAGTGGAGCCGCGGGCAGGTGTCGGCCGTTATCCCTAGGCCGAATGCCCGGTCCTGGGACACTCGAGACTGCTGCGGGTCACGTGATCGCGGGCGTCTCGCGCCGGCCGTCGGCCGACCGTGAGGTTGCTGGATGGGCCGACTGTCAAGACCGGTCCAAAAGTGGACCATCTGCGCCAGTTGGAAAAGGTGGCTTCCTTTGTGCCGCCCGCCGGCAGGAGGCTTGTCGTTGTGGGTCGATGTGAGGAGCGGGTCGAACCATTTCCATCACGGCGTCGAGGAGACCATGCGTTGTCTGTGGCGGTCCGGTCCGGCGGTGGCGCGCAGCCGCGCGCCGGGCGCTTTTGATCTGGGCAAGAGCAGTGGGAAGCTGATCTCGATGCTCAGGCCACCGGCGGTTCTCGCGCTCGCGTGGATCGTGGCGTCGTGGCCGTCGGCGATCGCGTGGACGATGGCAAGACCGAGCCCGGTGCCGTCGGCGGCGCCTGGATGAGAGCGAAGGCGCTGGAAGGGTCGGAACAGGCGGTCGACCTCGCCCGTTGGGATCACGGGGCCGGTGTTCGCGATCGTGAGGACGGCTCGGCCCGCGACGGCGTGCGTGGCGAGGTTGACTCGGCCGTGGGGAATGTTGTGACGGACGGCGTTTTCGACCAGGTTTGTCACGAGGCGCTCGACCAGTTCTGGGTTGCCGAGCGTGACGGCCGGCTCGAGGGTTGTGATGCGCCGGAGTGGGTGAGGGTCGTGGGCTCGCATGACGTCGGCGGCGGTCGCGGCGAGGTCGATGGGCTCGCGTCGTAGTTGGTCGTACTCGCTGCGGGCGAGGGTGAGCAGCGCCTCGAGCAGCCGTTCCTGGCGCTTGCAGCCGGCAACGACGCGCTCGCCCATGTTTCGTAGGGCGGTCACGTCGGCGTCGGGGTCCGCGAGCACGATGCCCGCGAGCGCGAGCGCGAGTGTGATCTCGCGTCGCAGTTCGTGGGCGGCGTAGGCGGCGAAGCACTCCACGGTTCAGTGCCCGGCGACAAAGCGGGCCACGATGGCCTTCGTGATGAAGCCGTGGGTAACACCGACGCAGGCGTCGCCCGCCTGCAGCACCGCTGGCTGATTCAGCTTGATCCCGGCGCTGGCGACCATTTCGTGGGTGATCTGGCCGTTGGTCGACGGATCGGGGAAGCTGGGAAAGCCCTGGCTCCGGATGCAGCGGGCGAATGCCATGAATGCGGCTTCATGCGCCTGTGTCTGTACCTCGGTCTCGTGTGGCGCACCGAACGGAAGCAGACGCGAGCAACCCGGGAAGGCGGCCTGGAACGCCGGCGAGTGAGGGGTGGCCGGGGCGAGCTCGGCTTTGAGGTCTGAGGGGGCCGGGTTCGCAAGGCCCACGACACCGTGGGCGCGCATGCAAGTGGTGAACGCGAGGATCTCGCGCTGGACCTGGGCGGGGTTGGGACTGTCGCTATTTTGACCGGAGGCACCGGCCGGGGCGGAGGATTCCGAGCCGCAGGCTCCGAGGAGGACGGAGCACGCGGCAGCCGCGATCACAGCGGGACGGATGCGGTGGCGAAAGCGGATGGCGTCGTGAGCGGGTCGATTTCGCATGGCCCGGAAGCTACGGATCAAGCGGCTTGGTGTCGTCGCCCGGGGGAACGAACCTGTCGTCACTCGAAAGAGCGAAGCGAAACGTGGGTCTCGCCGTAGTGTCCCTCTCACGTATGACCCTCCCAGGAGTGACGATCTCGTTCCGGAGGCATGGCAACCTGCTGTGCATGAACATCGCGGAGACGCTTCGATCAGAACCGGTGGCGCGGTTCGTGGAGAGCGCGCGCGACGGGCTTGCGCTGACGTTCGTCGGTCGCGGCGAGCCGGGTCCGCCGGTCGGTCGACGGCGGGAGCAGCTACTGACGACCGCCGCGATCGTCGGCGGGATCCTGATCAGCCTGTCGCTGCTGGCGGTCGCGCTGCGGCGCAACGGTTCGGGGAGGGGCGACGAACTTGCTGCCGTGTTCGCCGGCCTCCTGTTGTTGGCACCTCGGTTCAGGCTGACGGCATGGCGCCTCGGATTGTTCATTTCCCTCGGGGTTGGCGTCGTCGGGGAGAGCTCGAGGGCGGTGACGTTGGAGTTCGTGGTGCTGGTTGCGCTGTTCTGCGTGGCCGCGACCATCGTCCAGCGGATCGTGCTGTGGTGGATGTGCGGCCTGATGCTGGCGGTCCTGTGGATCGCGATGCCAGTGCAGGCAGGTACGAGCGCGGTTGGTGTGTCCGGCCTGATCGTCGCGGCGGCTGTCGCGATGGACGCAATCCGGGGTTGGCGACAGACCCGCGAGGCGCTGGTGGTCGAGACCGAGCACGCGGAGCAGGAGCAGGCCCGTCGGGCGGTCCTCGAGGAGCGGGCGCGGATCGGCCGCGAGCTGCATGACGTCGTCGCGCATCACATGTCGTTGATCGCGGTGCAGGCGGAGACGGCCCCCTACCGGGTCGGTGAGATCTCGGAGTCGGTCAGCGGTGAGTTCACCGCGATCAGCGCGGCCGCACGTGCTGCGCTGGCGGAGATGCGCCGGCTGCTTGGCGTCCTCCGCAACGACGAGGAGGCGGCACGGACGCCGCAGCCGCACATCGACCAGATCGACGAAATGATCACCACGGCCCGCAACGCCGGCATCACGGTCGACTACACGGCGGCTGGCGCTCTTGAGTCTGTGCCTCAAAGCATCGGGTTGTGCGCCTACCGGATCGTGCAGGAGGCGCTGACCAACGCAAGCCGCCACGCGCCCGGCGCCGCGGTGACCGTGCGGCTGGTCCGTAACGAGGACGCGCTGCGGCTGGAGGTGGTCAACGGTCCCGGTCGCACGGCGGTGCCAGCCGACGACGACTCGGGACTCGGCCAGGGACTGACCGGCATGCGCGAGCGTGCGAGCCTGCTCGGCGGCGCGCTCACCGCCGGCGCGACAACCGACGGTGGCTTTGCGGTCACCGCCGTCCTCCCGATCGATGACCTCTGATCAATCAGAAGCCGTGACCCGCTGCCTGATCGTCGATGACCAGGCAATGGTGCGCGAGGGGTTCGGCGCGCTGCTCGACGCCCAGCCGGGGCTGACCGTCGTCGGGCTGGCCGCCAACGGCGCGGAGGCCGTGAGGCTCGCCGGAGAGCTGAAGCCGGACGTCGTTTTGATGGATGTCCGGATGCCGGTGATGGACGGTCTGGCCGCGACCGCCGAGATCCTTGGCGGCGACTCGCCCGAGGAGGGACCGCGGGTGCTGATCCTCACCACGTTCGACCTCGACGACTACGTCTACGAGGCGCTGCGCGCCGGCGCGAGCGGCTTCCTGCTCAAGGACGCGCCGGGCGGAGAGCTCGTCCACGCGGTCCGAGTGGTCGCGGCCGGCGAGGCACTGCTCGCGCCGTCAATCACGAAGCGGCTGATCGGAGAGTTCGCCTCCCGTCGCGAGCGTCACCAGGGCACCCCGCAGGGGCTCGACGAGCTGACGCCACGGGAACTCGAGGTCCTGCGACTGATCGCCCGCGGCATGTCCAACGCCGAGATCGGTCGAGAGCTGTTCATCACCGAGCAGACGACCAAGACCCACGTCGGCAGGATCCTGATGAAGCTGCATCTGCGCGACCGCGTGCAGGCGGTCGTCCTCGCCTACGAGTCCGGCCTGATCTCACCCAGGGAGTGACCGCGTCAGGTATCGGTTTCGTCGCCGCCCAGGCGCAAACGCGCCGATCGCGTTCGAGGGCCGTCCGAAGCCGCCCGGTGAACAGGTTGTTCTGCGCCCCACGTCGGGCTGACGCGCTACCGCACGCCCGCGCGGGATCGCTCACATCACGCTCGACAGCCGCCGGCCACGTCCCGCATGGGCGTCCTATGAACAACCGTTCTACGTCGCCGGGCCCGCCTCCCGCGAGGACCCGCCGGTCCTGCCCGGGTCCGGCCGGCTGGTAAACGCAGGTCGACAGGCCGGTAGGCTCGAAGCAAGGCACGTCGAGAAGGGAGGAACGCAGACATGTCGCAATTCGCGGTGGCGAGGCTTGATGACATCGATGAGATCGATGACGGGAGGTGCCCGTTTCGGCCAGTGCGTCACCACTTCGGGATCACCTCGTTCGGGGTTAACGCGATGACCGGCCGTTCCGACGGCGACAGGCTGATCAACGAGCACGAGGAGGCCGAGCCCGACTCCAGCGAGGAGCTCTACGTCGTCATGTCCGGGCACGCCAGGTTCGAGCTCGACGGAGAGCGTCAAGAGGCTCCCGCTGGGACGTTCGTCCACGTCCCTGCGGGCGTCAAGCGGACGGCGTTCGCCCGAGAGGCCGGCACGACAGTGCTTGCCATCGGCGGAGGGCCGGCGGGGAAGCCCTACGAGCCCAAGGGCTGGGAGCTGTTCGCGCCGCTGTTTCCGCTCTTTGAATCCGGCGACTACGACGAGGGCGCTGACCGTGCCCAAGCGCTCATCGCCGACGACCCGCCCTACGGTGCGGTGTACTACAACACCGCCTGCTTTGAGAGTCGGGCTGGGCGGACCGATGCGGCGCTCGCCCATCTGCGGCGTGCGGTCGAACTTTCCCCATCTCTCGCTGAGGCCGCCCGCACAGATGACGATCTGGCGGCGCTCCGCGAGCAGGCCGGGTTCGCCGAAATCGTCGGTGAGTGACCACCCCAGTCGGAAGACAAGCGCACCCGGCGCCCGTCGCGTAATGCCGCACGCGGGACTTCCGATTCGTGGCCAATCGGGAGCGGCCGCGAGTCGTCTGCTTGCTGGCAACGGCAGCCACGACGGCCACCCCCTCACGCCCGAGTCGCCGACCCTGCTAGACGAGTGGCTAGCTCTCACAAGGGGTCCACCACCGGACGCTCGATGGCGGGATTCGGCGTGTCACTACCCAACGCTCACCAAACGTTGTGTGCCGGGCCGGCTAGCTCCGGATTTGGGGAATTCGAGGACTCCGCCTGGCGAGCACGAGACGCCTGCACCCGTGGGACCGGGGTACTCAGCGCCGCGGCGCGGCGCGTGAGTCGGCGATCCTGACCCGTCGGGGAGCGATTCCCTAGGCCTCTCGATCGGGGTAGGTAAGCTGCTCGCGCTCGGGCCGTTGGACTGCAGGCGGCGAACTGGAGGGACAGATGACGGAGAGTTTTCCGGTCGCCGGGAGCGATCTCGGTGCCTTAGCGGTGGAGGCGTTTTTCTATGGGTTCCCCCTCGTGTTCGACCTGAACGAGGTCGGCCGGTTCGCACGTGAGGGGATCGGGGCGGTGCCCGCAACCCCGTACAACGAGTTCGGCCACGCCCACCAGCTCGCGGGCCCGGAGACCAAGTTCGTTTCGGTCAACAATGACACTGTCTACTCGATCGCGAACGTGGACGTAAGCGGCGGCCCCGTCCGTCTCGAGGTGCCAGACACCCGGGGTCGCTACTACGTACTCCAGTTCGTCGACGCGTGGACCAACAACTTCGCCTACGTCGGCCACCGCGCCACTGGTACCGAGGCGGGATCGTTCCTTCTCGTCGGGCGCAGCTGGGAGGGTGAGGTGCCGGGTGGCGTACGCGTGATCCGCTTCCCGACGAGCATTGCGACGATTGTCGGGCGCTGGGCAGTGGACGGCAAATCGGACATACCGAACGTCGTAGAACTCCAGGCGAGCCTGAGGCTCACGCCGACCGCGCCTGGGAACGGCGTGCCCGATGGGGATCCTTCGGTGCCCGAGGAGCTGCGCTTCTTTGAGCAGCTGCGCGTGTGGATCTCCGCTTTCCCGCCGTCCGATCGCGACCAGGCCTACCAACAGCGTTTCGAGCCGCTCGGCCTTCTCGCAGCGCAATCGCCCTACACGGGCTCTGCCAGCGGACTGCCGGCGGTGCTGCGCCAGGCGCTCGAGAGCGCCAAACAGAAGATGGAGGAGGCACTGAAAGGGAACACCAGCCCGATCCAGAATGGCTGGAGCCTGACGTACCACGTGTTCGACTACAACCTGGACTTCTTCGAAGTGGGTGCCCTAGACGATGAAGCCTGGAAGCTGGACGACGGGCCGATGCGTTATGCGCAGCGTGCGCTGGCCGCCCGTGGCGGGCTGTGGGGCAACCACGGCTATGAAGCCGCCTACGCGATGGTCTACCTCGATGACGACGGTAACGCGCTTGATGGCGCCAATCGCTACGAGCTGCGCTTCGACCACGAACCGCCGGTCGGAGCATTCTGGTCGGTGACGATGTATGACGACAGAGATTTCTTCCTCGTCGCTAACCCGATCGACCGCTACTCGATCGGCGATCGCACGCCCGGGCTACAGCGCGATGCCGACGGCGTGCTCACGATCGTCATGCAGCGCGACGAACCGGCCGAGCCCGATCGCTACGCCAACTGGCTACCGACCCCTGCGCGCGGGTTCCGACCGATCCTGCGCATGTACGAACCAGCCGCGGCCGTGTTCGACGGCCGCTACGAACTGCCGCCGATTCGCAGAGTCAGCTGAGCGACCGCCGCGGAAACGGCAGCGTCGTCTCCACACCGAGGCAGCCGGGTGATCGACACCACCATTCGCAGAAAGCTACGGCTCTGGGTCGGCGCTCGCAGCGGCATTCGGCGGAACAATCCTCGAGCCGTCTTGGTGGCCAGCTGACGTCGAGGAGCTCTCCTACAGCCTGGGTGGCCGACCCGGCCACGCGCATTACTTGATTGGCTCATCCCGCGCCGGGGGAGCCCATATGCGTCGTCGGCTTCTTTGACGCTGCGTGGGCGGGACGATCGCCCAGGGATTGGTCGAACGGCGAATGGGCTGAATCCCGCGAGCTGGGCGCATGTGCGCGGCCTGATCGGCTGGGTCGGCATTTCGCCCCGGCTCCAAGTCGTCATCTACGACAAGCGATTGGCAATCCAGTTGATCGGCTATCACACCGAGGACGAGACCATCAGCGCGGTGACGAGCCTCCGTCAATCGAGCCGGCTTGCCGGTCACGTCCAGGCCCCTCGCCCCAAAGCCCGCGGGGGAGTACGGCTTCCGGACGGTCGCCGCTGGGGCAGTCTCGACGAGGCGGCTGCTCGCCGCCGGAGGCGGCCATGTGACGCAGTCGATTCCACAGGGGATCGGCCAGCGGACGCCGCGCAGGTGTCCGCAAGGGAACGTCAGCTGAGAGGGATTGCGCTGAGTCATCAAGGGGAGAGCGGAGCACGTGACGCGGTGTGGGACACGGAGAACGGGAGCCACGGTGGCTCCCGCCGCCACGCGCATCGAGCCGCGGGCGAGCGGAGCTTCGCTCGTGCGACGGTAGTTTCGGCGGATTGGATATGCGGAGTGATCCCCACGCGGTCCGGTGCCGTGCCAGGTAGAAAGTTGGTTGCGATGTCTGAAGCGCACCCTGAGCCGCTGACACCGGCGCCGCACGCGTTGCAGGCACTTGTCAGCCGGTATGACCGCGCGGTGTTCGAGCCGGAGGACGGGCGTGCGCGCGTTCGGCTGACGGTTCGCGGAGGCGGTGTCTGGGACGCTGTGCTTGAGTGCGGCGCTGCACGCCTAGAGCGTGCCGACGGCGCCGCCGACGCGACGCTGAGCGCCGATTCCCGGACATGGACGGCGACCGCCGATGACGTTCGCGGTGGAATGCGCGCTTATCGGTCCGGGCGCTTGACAGTGCGTCGCAATCTGCACCTGGGCGTGGGGTTCCTAGCCGCGACGAGCGGGCTCAGCGGCCCGGGACGCTTACGCTTTCGCACCGTTATCACCCGACGGGCGCGCTTGTCTACGCTGGAAGCCGGTGTCGGGCCGCCGGTACTCGCGATTCATGGGCTCGGCGGGACCAAGGGATCGTTCCTGCCCACGGTGGACGCCCTAGCTGACCGCTTCCGCGTTATCGCCGTCGACCTTCCGGGCTTCGGTGACTCTGACAAACCAATCGCCGCGCCTTATGACCCCCGTTTCTTCGCCGACGCGATTCTCGATCTGCTCGACGCGCTCGGGCTCGCCCGCGCCCACCTGATTGGTAACAGCCTCGGGGGCCGCGTTGCGCTCGAAGTGGCACTACGGGAGCCCGAGCGGGTCGATCGCCTCGCGCTACTGGCACCCTCATTGGCATGGCGACGGCCCCGTCGGTGGGCGCCGGCGCTGCGGCTTGTGAGACCGGAGTTGGGGCTCGTCCAACTCGCCCCACGCGCGGTCGTCGAAGCGATCGTCCACCGACTCATCCCGGGCGCCGACGAAGGCTGGACCGCGGCGGGCGTCGACGAGTTCCTACGCGCCTACCTCACTCCCGCCGGTCGCGCCGCGTTCTATGCGGCTGCGCGCCAGATCTACCTCGAAGCACCACATGGTGAGGCCGGCTTCTGGACCAGGCTGCGCGAGCTTCAGCCACAAGTCCTATTCGTCTGGGGGCGGCGCGACACGCTCGTGCCGATCGCTTTCGCACGCCACGTCACCGAGGCTCTTCCGCAAGCCCGTCACCTCGAGCTGGACTGCGGACACGTGCCCCAAATAGAACGGCCCACGCAGACACACCAGGCGATCGCTGCATTCCTCGCCGAAGCGACAATGGTGGGTCGACCGCACGAACGCGACTCGCTTTCGCTTTGAACCGGCCCGCCTTAGCGGTCGCCGCCGTCCCCGCGTCGGCCAGCACGGAGCGTCTCAAGAGGGACCGGCGGATTTTCGGGCGGATCGAGCGACAGCCGGCGGATCCGTCCCAGTACAGGAACGCTCAGCGAACGTCACCCCGGCGGCTCACGCAAGGTGGCCGGATCCCCAATAGAACGGTCCCGATGTGGCCGTGACAGTCACCCGCCAGCCGAGTCGTGATAGGAGTGCCTCAAGCTGGCTGGTGGTGTAAGGCACCTTCACGGCCCGGTACGCCGTCCCATTGGTGAGCCGCCGGCGGATCGTCGATGAGCGCTCGCCTTCGATCAGCTCCTCAGCGGTGCGGTAGCCATCGTCGGCGAAGAAGACACGACCATGTGGTGCGAGACAATCGCGGACCAGCGACCAGAAGGAGTCAAATCGCTCGGCCGGCACGTGGGAGAGCCAGAAGCCGAAGAACACCACGTCGTACCGGCGATCCGGTCGCCAGCTGAAGACGTCCGCCTGGATGAACCGCACGCGCTCGTCATTGATTCGCGCGGACGCGATCGCGAGCATCTCCGAAGCGGCGTCAAGCGCGGTCACGCTTGCCGCGTGACGCAGCAGCCTGCCTGTCCAGAACCCACGGCCGCACGCGATCTCAAGCACATCACCCTCCGGCCGGAAGGCAGCGAGCGCCGAGAGCAGCTCCTCACCCCCGGGCAGGTCAAGCGCGTGGTCGTCATACTCGCCAGCGAGCGCCCGGTAGTACGCGATCTGCTCAGCCAGCAGCCGCTCCAGCTGGTCCTCTCCGCCGACCGGCGTCACGGCGGCTGATCGTAGTTCACGTGCCCGCGGCCCGAACGCGGCAGCGGGACACGCGCGGCGCCTGAACAAGCGCCGACCTGGGCGAAAAGCAGCGTCCGATTCCCAACCCTCAACGGACATCGCCCAGGAATCGCCGAGGGTTCGAAAGAGTGATCAGACCGGGTCGGGCCCGGCAGCGATCCGGCGTGCTCACGCCGGCCGCGGCGTAGCTGGGTTGTGAAGCCCGGTTGACACGGCCTCCGCGGGTCTGGTCGAATCGTCCCGACCAGCATGGGACCAACCTCAGGAGGTTCGGGATGTCAGTGATGATGGGACTTCGGATTGAGGTCGACGTCGACAAGTTCAAGGAGATGGCGGCTGCGAACGGCGAAACGCTTGAAGCGGTCTCCGCCCGTGGCCGAGAGAAGGGATGTCTCCACCACGCCTTCTATGCCAACGCCGACGGCGGTGAGATCCTCGTCGTCGACGAGTGGTCGGACAAGGAGTCGTTCGTCGATTTCTTCCGGTCGACGCCCGAGATCCCGCAGATGTTTGCCGACGCCGGGGTGCAGGTGGAGCCGCATCCAGTGTTCTGGGAAAAGGTCGACACCGCCGGGACGTTCTAGGGCACGCTCGCTGGGAGGAGCCCGCCGCTAATCCGAGACGGGCGTCTCAGAACCGATGGCTGAGCGGACGTCCGGGGCGGGGCGGCCTGGGGCATCCCGTGCCGTCTCACAAGCCAACGCCAACGAACAGCGGCTTGAACCGCGCGACCTCCGTGACGCGACGACTGTGCCGGCGTTCTGGCCGCCGGCGTTCGGCGGTTCTGGCCCGCCAACGTCGGGGTAGACGTATCTCCAGAACGCGGTCGTGCGATCGCCCGCCTGACTGATCTGCGTCCACCACCATGCCGCTTGGACCCCGTAGGCGGATTGCTTTGCCCATCCATACGAAAAGTGGTGGGCGGCGATCGCCTTGACGAAGCCGCAGCTGTCAAATGGCGGCTGCAAGCGTGGCCCGAAACTCGGCCGCGACCGCGAGTGGGACCGCACGCGCGCAAATGAAGTTCGGACGCTCGGCGACGCGGTGGCGCGGGTCGACAAGGGCTTGGTGCTCACCGGCGCCGCCGGGTGAGCGCTCTCTCACGTCAGACTTAGGAGGTTCTTCGACCAGGTCGAGAGTATCGCCGACGCCCCGGGACCGAACGACTCATGCTTGCTTATCCGATGAACTGCCGCGTCCGGAGTCGCCACCCATGAGCGTTCCTCTCCCGCGCTCGGGCGGCGCCGACGACGATGCTCGGCGCCTAGGTTGGGCGCTGTTCCCCGTTCGCCTCTTCCTTGGTGTCACCTTCGTCTACGGCGGCATCCAGAAACTGAGCGATCCGGGCTTCCTGCACGCCGGCGCCCCGACCTACATCGGCACGCAGCTGCGCGGGTTCGCCCACGGCACCCCGGGCGGCTTCGTCCTGCGCGCCTTTGCGATTCCGCACCCCGCGCTGGCGGGAGTCGGAGTCGCCCTGACGGAGATCGCCGTTGGGTTGTTGGTCACCGCTGGGCTTGTCACCCGGGCGGCGGCGACCGTCGGCCTGCTCCTGAACCTCCTCCTGTTCCTCACCAACAGCTGGCATACCTATCCCTATTTTCTCGGCTCAGACATCGTGTTCGTCTTCGCGTGGTTGCCGTTCGTCGTCGCGGGCGCGGCGCGGCAACCGACGCTGGAATCGATCGTGCGGAGGCTCTCGATGCCCCGCGCTCCGGCGCAACGGCGCGTTCCCGGCTCTGCCGCATCAACTGTGCCTCCGCGCGCTTCGCCGGCCGGAGAGCCGGGGCTCACCCGTCGCGGCGCGATGACCGCGGCGCTGAGCGGGGTGGCGGCGGTGACCGCCTTGATCGCCGGGATCTCGGTGCTGCTGCGGGGCGCCTATCGACCCGCGCGCACGCTTAGCGCGTCGGGCGCGCCGCGGTCCAGCGCGACCGCAAACTCGACGCAGCCGACGTCTGGGCACCGTTCGACGGCCGGGCACAACTCGACGACCGTCCCCCGAGCCAGCGGTGCCGGTTCGCCGAGCGGCCTCCCCGCCGGGGCGGTCAGGCTTGGGGCCGCGAGCCAATTGCCGGTCGGTCAGGGAGCCACCTATCGGGATCCGGGCGATGGCCAGCCCGACATCGTCATTCGCCAGGCAAACGGCACGCTCGTCGCCCACAGCGCCATCTGTACCCACGCCGGCTGCGAAGTCGGCTACCAGGGAGGCCAGATCGTCTGCCCGTGTCACGGATCGGTCTTCGATGCGAGGACGGGAGCCGTGATCACCGGTCCAGCGGTCACCGGACTGCCCCCGCGGAAGGTGATCCAGCATGCCGGTGAGATCTATGCACTACCGGCCTGAACGCTCACCGAGGCCATAGCCCGTGCGTTGGGGGCACGGGTGCTCATACCGGGTTGGCAGCCGACGTTGATTGCGACGAGTTTGGGTCTGACCTCGGGTTCGTCCGGCGCGGCTTGGGCAGTGGTGGTCTCGTCGAGCTTCCGGCTTCGACCGAACTAGGGCTGCGGGCCTGTGCAGCGCTGACCGGCTTTGAGGGGCTCAACTCATGTGCCGCGGATCCGCTCCGCGCGCGAAGTTCTATCCCTCGGCGAGAATCACGAGGGTGTCGGCGTGGACCCCGTCATGCTTCATCGCCTCGGCCGCCGAATCGGTCTGCATGAACTCTTGAAACGCGGCAAAGTCGGGGATGTCGACGATCATCCCGACACGATTGGAGCCCTGCGGGTCTTGGAAAGTGCGCGCGGTGATTCCGAGAGGTCCGAACACCTCTTCGCGTCTGGGTGAGCTCAGCCAGTGGTTGACATCGTCAACCTCGTGAAACGCGAGGTATGTGGCCATCGTGCCTTCTCTTTTCCCACAGCGAGAGCTGTGCCCGGTCGTGTATGAGCTCGATCAAACTAACCGACTCTCGTCGCGTCCGGGGAATTCTCAGTGCTGGGGGCGCGGGTTGGCGTCCACCGGCGCCGATGTGTGCACGCGCTACGCGCCAGTGAACCGGTACTCGGTCTGCCAGGCGTCCCTCGGGTCGGCGTGGGCAGTCCAAAAGAGCTCCGCGATGTCATCCGGGTCGAACGCCGTCCCACGCCCGACCGCGCCGGCGATGGTGATGGTCGCGGCATGGATCCCGTCCTCCTGGACGCCGGCGGCGATCAGGGTCGCTGCCGAGCGTAGGGCGGCCTTCCCCATAGACAGGCTGGCCACTGCGGGCACCGGATGGTCGGCAAAGCCGCCGCTGGTGAAGAGCAATGTGCCCGTGCCGGCCGTCCGCAGGACGGGTGCGGCGACCTGTGCCGCGACAACGGCGCCGACGACATCGACGTCGTATGCGGTCCGCAGCCGTTCGACCGTCGTGTCGAGGATCTCGCCCGGGTCCGGCAGGGCAGCGTTGTACACGACGACACCGGGCGCGCCTGGGGCGCGGAAGACCCGCTCGAGCGTCGCACGGTAGCCATCCAGATCCGCGATGTCTGCGCGGACCGCCTCGATCTCAAGCCCGTCGCTACGCAGCTCAGCGGCGAGTTGCGTTTCGCCGCGGGCGATGAGTGTGGCGCGAAAGCCTTCGCGGCCGAAGCGCCGAACGACGCTGGCACCGACACCGGGCCCGGCCCCGATCAGCAGGAGATGACGAGGGTCAACAGACTCGGGCATATGCCGCCTCCGCGTAGAGCTTCGCCCGGCTGTCAGCTCGGGCCACGTGTCCTTGGGGTCCAATCACCCAACGAACAGTCAACACTGTTCGGGTGAGACGTCATCACCGCATCACGGTGATTTCGCTCCCGTCCTGACCTGACGGAGCTCGAATATGGCCCACCGCCGCTCAATCGCTGGGATCGAGCGATGACGACTCACCCACCGCGGACCGAGACGCGCCGGCGATTCGACTACAGCCTGGTGATACATCCTGCGCATTAGGGCACCCTAATAGGCGACCTCATTTCCTTGTCGTGCCTCGCTCTCGCACGTCCCGTTGCGGTGGCGCCGAGAAGCGTCGCTGACCAACGCTTGCTGTGTATGAGTTAATCCGCGGTGCCGGCGGTGCCGGCGGTGCCGGAATCGAGGATCGGGGGTCGGGATGGCAGGAACGGGATCAATCGTCGTTGGGACAGATGGCTCGGAGCGATCCGCGGGTGCACTGGACCGCGCCGGTGAGCTGGCGAGGTTGTTGGGCGTGAAGGTCCACATCGTGAGCTGCTACGCAATGAGCTCGGCTGGCTTGAGCGGGGCGGCCGCCACGGGAGTTGTGATCGCGTTCAACGAGCAGGACGGGGGGCGAGCTCATGCTCAGCACAACGTCGATCGAGCGCAACAGCGGCTGGCGCCGTTCGGCGTTGAGACCGAGACGCATGTCTGGCCCAGCGAGCCAGCGGACGCGTTGGTGCAGATCGCAGACGAGCAACAGGCCCAGATGATCATCGTCGGCAACCGGGGCATGACCGGCACGGGGCGCGTGCTCGGGTCGGTGCCCAACCGGGTCTCGCATCATGCCCATTGCGACGTGGTGATCGTCAGGACGGGTTGACCAAGGCGCGATGTACCGAGCCGGCTCATCGCGGGCCCCGGTCTAGGTTCCGTACGCCGCCCAGACGAGGTCACGCCAGTGCGTGTCGGCGTCCGCGGCCTTGCGGATATCGAAGTAGCTGTACCACAGGATGAGCGACGGGTCGGCTGCGCGGATCGCGAGATCGCGCATCCGCCGCATCTCAGCCCGGCTAGGCCAGCGCGGCGCCGGCCACGGACCGACGTTCGAAATCGCCAGCGGCCGCTCGGCCGGCTGGAACTACGTCCCCAGGGAGGCGGTCCCGCAGCAATGATCATCCAAGCCGGAATTCTCTTCTCCAACGACGTGCTGCGAACGGGATGGTTCCAGGCGCTCGCCGCCTTCGTTGCGGTCAACACACTCATCTACGCCGTGTTGGCGCTTGCGAAGCTGGTTCCGCGTCGGCGTGCCTGAACCGCTACGAGGGACTTTTGCCACGGCAGCCGGCCTTTCACTTCGGCACGTTCCAGCAGTCTCAATCGATCACTAGAGCCTGATCGACGGCGCCGGTGGTGCGGACGCTCGCAACAGCAGGCTATGGGCATGAAAAAGCCCCGCATTGCGGGGCTTTCCCGATGCGCCCGAGAAGACTCGAACTTCCACGGACCATACGGTGCACGAGGCCCTCAACCTGAATCGCCCGCCGTAGATGAGTTCTCTGGGGTCCAGAGGCTCCCGAATTGGGCAGTTCTGTGGACATCATGGACAGGCTGGACGGAATGGATGTTGCCACGGTGTTGCCATGACTACCCTCGCCCGCCGACCGGCGCATCCGCCACCATCGGTCGGGTGCCGACCATCAGTCGTTTCTTTGGCCTCACCGTGGCGATGTATTTCGACGACCATGGCCATCCCCATTTCCACGTGCGCCACGCCGAAGGCGCCGCGAAGATTCGCATCGATGTGGTCGAGGTGATCGACAGCAGTCTGCCGACCCGACAGTTGCGCATAGCGCTGGCCTGGGCCGAGCTTCACCAGCTTGAGCTGTTGGAGAACTGGCAGCGGGCCCGTGCGGGTGAGAGACTTAACGAGATCGAACCGCTCCGATGACCGGCCTGACTCCTGACATAACCCGCGTTTCAGTCGTGCGCCACGGCGTGCTCGAGCTGACGTTCGCGGACGGGCTGTGTGGCGAGGTGGAGGTCCTTGAACGGATGCGAGGCCCGGTCTTCAGGCAGGCGATCACCACCGCCGGGTTTGCAGCGGTCGACGTCGACGCCGAATCCGGAACCGTCGTATGGCCCGGCGGAGCCGACCTGGCCCCCGACACGCTCTACGAGCGTGTTCGAACGGGCGTGTGGCCCAACCAACGCAGCGCCGCCGCCTGACGCCGAGCGCCACATGGCACGCGCCCCGTTCCACCAGATCAGATCAAGACATCGTCTATCAAGCTCGGGATCCAGGAAGGCCGCGGCGGCTCAACGCCGCCGGCACCCCGGCCCAGCCGCGGTTACCGCCGGCGCTCAGCGTTCCGCTCACGCCCCGGGCGGGATCTGCCGTGGAGGCATCTCGAACGCTGAAGGCCGGTGCGGCCGCTCGAAGGATGGCTCCGGTGTGCGGCCGGGTGGTCGCGTCAGCTTCAGCGAGCAGAGCGAGCTCGATAGCGGGAGCAGGCGTAGCCTGCGGTCTCGTTCGCGCGTGCCGCGGCAGCGGCCAGACGCGACGTCTCCTTCGTTGCGGTCGTCACGGCGGTAGATCAGAGACGATTGGTGGTGTCTGCTGCGATAGCAACACCTGGGGCCAAGCCGTCGATGCCACGGCTCGCGACGGCCACGAAGATACGGCGCGGCTCCCCCCGCCGCCTCCGTCCGCGCGAGACAGACCGTCGGCTGCGCTGACTCTCGCGAGAGAGCTCGCTCTGTCGCTGAGGGTGACGCGACGACCCCTCGGAGGTCCTGGAGTGAGCTTGCCAACCTTATTGCCCGTCTTTGGGGATCCACGCGAGTTCGCCGAGACCGGGAATGAGCAGCGAAAATGAGCCTGCGGATCCGGTCGGGCGGCCAAGGATGTAGCGCCTGAGGCGGACACCGGTGTCGACGTCAATGACGCTGCGCTTGCCGAGGGGCGACGCGAGCCACACGTTCGACGGCCACGCTGTTGTGCGCTGAGCCTCAATCGCGTCGTACCCGAGGTTTGATTCACAGCACGCGACAGCCCGGACCTCGACGCGATCATCGTACTCAGCGAAGGGCGCCTGACAGACGCCGTTGTCCTGTTCAATCAGGAGCACGAGCGCCTGGATCAAGTCTGGAGCCTTGACGCGGTAGCCAATGATCGTGAGAGGCCGCTGCGGATTTCCGTCGGGGCATGCTGCCCACCGCTTGCCGCAGTCTCGTGATTGGTCCTCTTCGGTGACCCGGGGAGGGAGATCGTCCGATCCCGCGCTCGGCGTCCCGCGAAGCCTTCGTCTGTCTGAATGATGCATGCCATAAGATTGAGGCGCAGGCGCGCGGTCGCAACCCGAAACGGCTTTTTGGGGCGGAGTTGACACAGCCTTGTGACAGTCGCGTTGCGAGGCGTACCGTTGCACGCACGGTCATGCGCCAACAGGGTCTCGCGGCCCGCGTGCGGAAGACCCATCACGTCTCGCTCGGCCGCGCCGAGCGCACAGAAAAGCCCCGCATTGCGGGGCTTTTCCCGATGCGCCCGAGAAGACTCGAGCTTCCACGGACCATACGGTCCACAGGGCCCTCAACCTTCATCGGCACGTTTAGATGCTCCTTCGGGCGTCCAAATTGCCCAAATTGCGAGGTTCCGTGGACGGACCGGACGCAATTCACGTAGTGGATCTTGTCACGGGCGTTGTCGGGCGAAGTGTCGGCTTCGCCGTCGGCGGCCCGGAATCCCGCGCGAGCGACAGCCTCGGGGCAGACGAACCCTGATCATCGGGCTCGACATCTGAGTCAGCCCTACCGGCTCGGATCTGGACCCAAAAACGTCGGCAAGTTGGGCGCACGAGGCCGGCGGCTGCCGCGGAGGGTCCCGTGGCGCGCTGTCGTGCGGCGCACGATCCTGCTGCTCGGGCTCAAGCGGGCGCGGTCTCCGCGTGCCGGCCCCGGGGCGTGTCTCAGAGTGCGACGAGTCTGCGGAGCTTTAGCTAAGAAAAGTGAGGTATTACCTGATTTCAGCGCCGACAAAACGGTGACATTTCACGAGTGAGCGTCAACCACGGTAAGAGTTCCTACGGGTTCACAAGATCATGCAAAAAAACATGCAGGATATGACACACTTGCTCTTGCCTTCGGGGAGGGCGTAGGTCGAAGAAAGTGGGCGGCAGGTGTCGGCGTGGTGGGAAGCAGATCGGGGTGACGAGCCCCCGGACGGGAACGGGCAGTGAAGCTGACCCGAGATCCCGGCTTCAGAGGGATCTCGGGGTCGGCCCACGCCCTCATCGCCCTCCTGCTTGGGTCGGCAACGTTCCTGATCCTGGAGGTGCTCACGGGCCTCCGTGGTATCCGCGCGCTGGGATTGCTGGCGGGGCTCGAGGGTTCGTCGGTGGCTATCGGGCGGGCGTCGGCGATCTTCAAGCGCGGCGGCCGGGCGCAGCAGCCGTCAGTGCGCATCGCGGTCATCGGTGGCGTCGCCGTGGCGGAGCGCCTACGATCTGATCTGGGCCGGACCTCCCCCCGGTTCGAGTTCGCGGGTCGCATCGCACTTCCGGGCGACGACGACGGCTCCGTTCGTGCGCTGGCTGAGCTCGACGGCCTGCGCCAAGCGGTCGTCGACCACGGCATCGGGCTCCTGATCCTCAGCTCCTCGGCTCCGCGCCTGCTGGTGTTCGACCAGCTCGTCAACTGCTGCCTGGACCTGCCTGTGAAGCTGGTCGAGCTGCCGTCATTCTACGAGGCGGTGTTCGGCTTCGTCCCGATCTCCGAGATGAATGTGGTGTGGTTCCAGTATCTGGTCGACCCATACTCGCGGTTGCCCCATCGGTTCGTAAAGCGAGCGATCGACCTTGTCGGAGCGGCCTTGCTGACAGTCCCCGCTCTGCCGCTCTGCGGCATCCTGATCTTGGTCGTCCGTCGCGACGGTGGATCTGGGATCTTCCGTCAGGAGCGCATCGGCGAGGGCGGACGGCCATTCACGCTCTACAAAGTGCGCACGATGCGTCCGTCCAGCGGCTCTGACGCACAGTGGGCGGCGATCGACGATCCACGCGTGACGCCCGCCGGTCGCCTGCTGCGTTGCACGCACGTCGACGAGCTTCCACAGCTGTTCAACGTGCTCCGCGGGGAGATGAGCTTGGTCGGACCCAGGCCTGAGCAACCGGCGGTTGTCGAGCGGCTGGAACGCGACGTCCCTTTCTACCAGCGACGCCATCTGATTCGACCCGGGATCACGGGCTGGGCGCAGATTCGTTGCGGCTATGCGCGTTCGGAGTCGGGGTCGATCTGGAAGCACTGCCACGATCTGTACTACCTCAAGCACCGCTCGATCCGAATCGACCTTTGGATCCTCCTGGTGAGCGTGCGACTCGCCCTGCTTGGCGCAGTGCGGCGGACCGAGGTGATCACGAAATCGAGTGCGCCTGTCGAGGCTGCAGCTACGCGGGCCCTGGCCGACCAGGATGCAGCCCAGGTGATCGTCGGCGGCAGCTCTCCGGCCGCGCCCACGTGATCGCGATGCCGCCGACGATCTCCGTGGAGACGGTTCGAGATGAGCGCGCGTTCCAGTGCCTGGCCAGCGAGTGGGACGCGCTCGTCGCGACGATGCCGCGCCCGAGCCCGTTCCTGTGTCACGGCTGGCTGATCGAGTGGTGGCGCCACTACGGGCGTGGCGCGACGCTTCAGGTGCACGTCGCGCGCCGCGAGCAACGGCTCGTTGGCGCGCTCCCACTGCTAGCGGTTCGCCGTTGTGGCGTACGCGTGGCGAGTTACATCGGGGGCACCGGAGCACCGCTCGCCGACGTGCTGGTGGCGGACGTCAACCCCAACGCTGTCGCCGCGCTGCTACTGGAGAGCTCGGCCGCGGCGGACAACCACCTGCTCGACGTATTCGGCGTGCCCGCGCATAGCCGCCTGGCGCAAGCGCTTGAGCCGTACGGTCTTTGGGAGACCGAGGTCGTTGAGGCCCCGGTGCTCGCCCTCGACGGCGGCTGGGAGAAGGTGTACCGCGAGAAGACGAGCGCCAAGCGGCGAAACCTGCACGGGCGCAGACGCCGGCAACTGGAGGGGCTCGGGGATCTCGAGGTCTCGGTCGCTCGCTCGGGCAGCGAGCTCGAGGTAGCGCTGGAGGAGGCATTTCGTCTGCACCAGCTGCGTTGGTACGGCCGGCCTGACCATTCGGACTTCGGCACGCCTCATGGCATGCGCTTCCAACGCGCCGCGCTGCGCGCGTTACTCGCGCTGGACGCGCCGCGGATCGTCACGCTGCGACTCGACGGACGAGCGATCGCGTTCCATTACTACTTTGTTCTGTTTGAACGTATGTTCGTCCACCGGCTGGGATTCGATCCTGCTTACGCACGCTACTCGCCGGGCTTGGTCAACACACTGGACGCGATCGCGGTTGCGTCGCGCGAGGGCGCTCGACGGGTCGAGTTCCTCGGCGGCGGCGAGCGGTACAAGCTTGAGCTCGCCGATCGCGTCGAGCCGATGCACCGTCTGGTCGGACTTCCGCGCGGCGTCCGCGGCCAGCTTGGAGCACGAGTGGCAATCGCGCAGATGCGCGCCCGGCTGCGCTTGAAGCGCTCGCCGGTGGTCAACCGCGTCTACTACCGCGGCCTCGTGCCCGCGCGCCGGCTTCGCTCTGCGATGCGCGGCTAGTTCCCGCCCGGGTCGCCGTGAGCCGCGTCGCCGCTGTGGCGCCGCAGCGCACTGAGCGTCTCGATCGTGGACGCCTTGAGGCGGTCCCGGGCGCGCGACGTCCCGGGCGGATGAGGGGAAAGATGCAAGCGGCGCATGCGAGCGTTGAAGTGCGAGACTCGCTCCATCTCGAGGCTCGAACGCGTGCGGAAGGTGATCGACAGCGAGATCGAGGCCTGCTCACCCACGTGCACCCAGTGAGGTGCGAACGGGGGCACGTACACGCCGTCGCTCGGTTCCATGTGGAACGTTGTTTCGAGGTGCGGCATCCGATCGAGGTTCCGGTGACCTCCGTCGAAGTACCGATCGAGCTCGGCCTGTTGCTCGGTCGGGCCCGCGAAGCGCCCCACGCTGAAGTCCTTGGCACCCCGGATCTGCAAGAGCAGATTTTGCTCGGGATCGAAGTGAGCGGGAGTAGTCGCGCCCGGCGCCGACAAGAACAAGTAGGCCTTGCGGTAGCGCATCCCGCCGTGGCGCTCGCCCACGTGGGCCTCGACCTGGTCCAGGCACTCATCGACCAACACCCGATACTCGGGCACCTGCTCGATGTACCACATCACCATCCAGGCGTTGCCGGACTCGAGCTCTCGCACCGTGACCGACGGCGGCCCCTCGAGCTCCGGGGGCTGGCCCGGCGATAGCAGCGGCAGATCGGCGCGGTGCCGCTCGATCGACTTCAACGGGAGCCGATCGGCGAGCTCGGCCATCGCGTCCAGCGTCAGCAGTGGATGGTCGGCAAGGTCATGGCCCACGGCAAAAGCCTGCTCCGAGAAGCATTGCGCGAACTTGTCCCCCTCGATGCTCAGCAGCTGCGGGGAAGAACCGGTCGTTGACACACCACACCTCCTCTACGGGGAGACACCATCGCGGCTCCCGTGCCACCTCCGGCTAGTGTAACTCTTCCTTAGAGCTATGAAAACCTCCGAACTTGCGCAGCGCCCCCGACGCGACCCGGCTGCGGTCACGCATTGGTCGAACGGCGCGATCGAGGCCAATCCGCAGGGCCAAGGGGCGCCCGTGAGCGTGGGCCGCCCACTGCATCGCGCGCACCGGCGAGCGCCCGAAGCTTTGTAACTGGAGGCGCTCGTGGACCGTGTCGGTCCAGGCAAGCTTGTATGCCTCATCGCCGCCCAACAGCTCGATCCGATCCAGGCGGGTCGTGAAAGCTTGCTCGATGACTCGCTCCAGCAACAGCTGACCCGGCGACATCCGGCCGCGGGCGGGATCGAACCCGCCCTTCATCAGGTATAGGACGCCTCCTTGCTGGAGCGCGAAGATGAACGCGATGGGAGTCTCGTCGAGGCGTAAGAAGAACAGCCGGAGGTGGTCGCGCGCCGCGGCGCGCCGCGCGACCTCGGCGTAGAAACGAAGTGTCTCGGTCCGCGCGACGACGGCCGTGCCGAACCGGTCCTTCCATCCGGACGCCTCCAGTTCCCAGCCCTCCGCGAGCAGCCGAGCCAGCTCACGCGAGCCATCGCGTACGTCGAGCCGGACTTCGCCCTGCTCGCCGAGCCGTCGGTTGCGCCGGCGTAGGTCGGCCTTGAATGACGACTTCCGCCGGGCGCGGTAGTCGGCGAGGGTTCCGTCGAGTTCGAGGTAGGGGGAGCGCAGCATCACGCGTTCGACGAGGAGCTGGCCTCGTGCGGCGGCGTGCCGGCGGACGGCACCTGCGAGCGGGTCCCCGCGATCGACGTAGGACAGCTCGAGCCGCGAAACGCCGTCGGCCGCCAGAGCTGCGAGCGCATGCGCCGTCAGTTCGTCGTCCTCGGCCAGCACCCCGAACTGTGGCGTTTGCCCGTTGGTCACGGATCGCGCAGTCTTCCCGCGCCGCGCGACGGGCAACACCGCGCCCAGGCGCCGGTCACGGCGAACCGCGACGATCGCGAGCCCTCCCGAGCCGAAGCACGACCAGTGCGCTGCGATCCAATCCGGCGAAACGAACGGTCCGGCACGGAGCCGTTCGGCGAGCGCCTCCCACTCCGCGGCCAGCGGGGCGATGCTGTCGGCGACCTCGACGTCGATCACGACGGCGCCACCGCGGTCCGACGCAGGAGTCTCCGGGCGAGCGAACGGATCGCGTTCAGGTCCCCCGACCGGGGCCGGAGTAGAGCCCAGGCAAACGGGAACCGCGACCGGTAGACGCACACGGCGACCGCACCCCCGACGAGCAGTGCGATGCTGGCTGCGATCGAAGCCCCGCTGGCCCCGGCGCGTGGAATCAAGACGAGGTCGAGCGTCGTCTGGCAGACCAGCGCGGCCAGCGGGCCGAGCGACGAGCGACCAGGCGCGAGCGAGGCCAGGGTGGATCCTGTGAACACGCTCATCGTCGCGAAACCGATCGCACTGGGCAGAAGCAGCAGGAATGGGACCACGGCCGGCCGGTAGGCGTCACCGAAGACGAGCGGCAGTAACAGCGGCCCGACGCCGGCGGCCACCACGATCAACGCCAGCGTCAGCAGCAGGATCGCGCGGTACACGCGCAGCGTGCGCTCGAGCTGGGTCACCGGCTCGGCGGCCGCGACCGCGGGCAGCAAGGCCGTGACCACCGCGCTCGGTAGGTAGTAGAGGACCTCCGAGGCATTGACCGCCACCGCGTAGACGCCGAGCACGGCCTCGGTGCTGATGATCCCGGTGATGATCTGATCGGTCCGCGCGTTGAGCAGGTACGAAAGGCTCCCGATCCATGCGCGCGCGCCAAAGCGCACCGAGTCGCGAAGAACACTCATGTCCGGGCGGCTCCAGCCGATCTCGGACGCGCACGCCGACAGCAGCGCGACGCCGGCCGTCGCCTCGACTGCCGTCCAGATCGCCAGAGCGCGCACGATCGTGAGCCCGGCGGTGAGGTCGACGACCGCGAGTGCGGCGGCATATCCCCACGGGAGGGTCGCTTGGACGTACGAGTACGGCCGGAAGCGACCGCAGCCCTGCAGGAATGCGTAGCCGGCGGTGGCGACAGCGCTGGCGGTGGTCCCGAGCGTAAGCAGCGCGAGCGCCCCGGCACCGACGCCTTGGGGACGCAGCCCGGGAACGAACACCACCAGGGCCACGACAGACAAGCCCACGATCGTGGCGCCGAACAAGGTCACTAACGTGATGTTCGCTAGCAGTGCGGGACGGAGCGAGGGGGAGCGTGCCGCGAACACGCTCGTCGCCGAGTTGACACCGAGGTTGGCCAGCTGGGACGCGACGAGCGCGGTCGTGGTGATGAAGGCGACCGTGCCGCGATCGGTCGGACCGAGTGCCCGCGCGAGCAGCAGCACCGCGAAGAAGTAACCGGTGTTGCCGGACGTCTGGCTCGTCAGGACGCGGACCGAGTTGCGCCCAATCGTGCCCTGGCTCGCCTGCGCGGGGGCGCCTTGGGTCGCTCCTGCGCCGGCGTCAGGCCGCTCTGCAGGGGCTGGTCCGCTCGTTGTTGACCAGTCGGTTGTGGCTGGATCGCGCCAGGGCACCGCTCTGGGACAGTGCCGCCTGCTGAAGAACGAAGGGAGCCGAACCGCCGGGACAGGCCATGTTGCCGCGCACCGTGTTGTAGGACGAGCCCTGGAGGATGACCGGCGTAGCGCCCCTGCCGCGAAAGACGTTGCCAGCGATAATGTTGTGGTCTTCGAGGACATCGACAAAGACGCCGACCCGGGTCGCGGCGATCTGGTTGTAGGAGAACGCATTTGCGTTCGAGCCGCCGCCGGCGTGGCGCCACTCGACGTTGATCCCGGTCCCGACATTGGCGACCCGGTTCGCCAGCACTAGGGAGCGGTTGGTCGAATGCTCGATGTAGATCCCCACCGGCGTGTTCTGCACGCTGTTGTCGACGATCTCGTCCGAGGTCGAGGAGCCAACCGTCTCGATCCCGTCCGTCCCCGTGTTGGATGTGGTGTTGCCGATCACGGCTGCCTCGACGCCACCGGTCCAGATCCCGCCCGCGTCGGTGCCGTCGTGGCGGTGGGGATCGATGATGTCGCTGATCGTGTTGTCGAGGGCGAGATTATGGAGCGCGGCGGATCGGAGCCCGTAGAAGCGCTGTGCGAACAGGACGCCGTACCCGATGAAGCCGCTCACCCGCGTGCGCACGACGCTGGTGTCGCGGCTGTCGACCGATCCCTGGTCGAGGACGCCGGCGTTGGCGGCCGTGCCGCCGCCGAGAACCGTCGAGTCCTGGATCGATACGTCGCGGTGGGCGCCCCACACGGCCGCGCCATTGATGCGCACCCCCGAGATCTCGATTCGCTGCACCCGCACGTCTCGCGCTCCGTCTCCGATCGACACCCCGTCGTCGATCTGACCCGCCCCATCCACGGCTAGGTCCGAGATTCGGACGTCGTCGCCGCGGGTGCTTAACATCGCCGCGCCGCCCGTTCCCGGCCTTGGGGTGAGGATCGTCCCCGGCCCTGACCCGTACAGCCGCGCGCCCGGCCCGAGCACGATCTGAGCTACGCGGTAGCGCCCCGGCGCCAGCTTGACGGTCGCCGAGCCCCGGGCCAGCGCCCGGAGCGCCCGCGCCAGGCGCCGGTCAGGCGAGGCGTGGAGCACGGTCTCGCCAGCTGGCAGTACCCGCACCTCGACCGTTGGCGACACTCCCCGCCGGCCGAGACGATCCACGGCACTGACGGACAGCGACACCGGCCCGTCTGGCAACAGGGCGGCATCGACATCCAGTGCCCATGGTGCCTGTGTCACGGTGCCGAGCGGCCGGCCGGCGAGCATGAACGTAGCCGCGACGACCCGCGTGTCGTCGCCGACCTTGGCCCGCAGGGTGATCCGTCCGCGGAGCGTGCGTGGCCCGCGGTATGCCACCGCGAGCGTGTCGTCGCTGGTGCGCGCGGGAGCCGTTACCGCGGCGAGCGTATCCGCCGATCGGACCGCCGACGAGCCACTCCGCGCGGCCATGCTCGAGCCACCGCAGCCGGCGATCATCAACAGCAGCGTGCCCGGCACTAACACCCTTCCACGGGCTCGTGCGACGCCCCTCACCTGGTCTGTTGGCTTTCGCGAGCGCGATGACAGAAGGCCCGACATTCGCCTCGGCTTATAGTAATCGCCCAGTTCTCCGTTTGGGGCATCTTGAAGCCCAGCGTGCTCATCCTGACCGCCCTCTACCGGCCCACGCGCGGAGCGGCCGGCGCGGCCGGGGTGCGCGCGCACGCGATTGCGACCGGCCTTGGCGCCGCCGGCCATCGGGTGACCGTCGTGTGTGCTCACAGCGCGGGTAACGACCGACGGGTCGAGGGGGGCGTCGAGGTCATCCCGACTGCGTGGGCCGACGTGGAGGCGCATGCGCGGCGAGTTGGCGTGGAGCTGCGCGATCTCCCGCGAGCCCGCGAGCCAGGAGGAGAACCCCGCAACTCGACGCTGCGCGAGATCGTTGCCCGTACGACGATCCCCGATCGTTATGTCATCTGGATCCCCGGCGCGGTGGCCGCCGTCCGGCTCCACCGCCGCCGGCACGACACGGTGATCAGCACCGGACCGGTCTCAGCGCACCTGGCCGCTCGCATGGTCGTCGGAGGACGTCCCTGGCTGGCCGACATCAACGACTTGTGGTCGCTCAACCCGCACCGCACCAATGGACATCTGCGCGACACGATCGACGTCTTCCTGGAGCGTCGCACTCTCGCGGCCGTGACTCGGCTGACGACCGTCAACGATGCGATGGGAGAGCAGCTACGTTTACGCACCGGAAAGCAGGTGACGACGATCTACAGCGGTTTTGACCCGAGCGACTTCGTCGCTGTCCCGCGCGGGCGGGCGCCCGGCGACGCAATCAGCTTGCTCTACGCCGGCGCGTTGTACCCGAGCCAGGACCTCGAGCCGCTGTTCCTAGCGCTGCTCCGTCTCAGACGCGAGCGCGAGCTGTCGACAGCAGGGGTCGAGGTCACCTTCATCGGGCGCGTGACCGAGCGCGCCGCACTCGAAGCGGAGCAGTTCGGCGTCGGTGATCAGGTCCTCGCGAGCGACCCGATCGCGAGGACTGAGCTGCTGATGCGGATGTGCGGCGCCGACGCGCTTCTCCTGCCGCTCAATGACAGTGACAGCGCGGCGCTCCCGATGAAGATCTTCGAGTACATCGGTGCGGCGCGGCCGATCATCGCGTGGGGCCGGCCCGACTCGCTCGCCGCCCGCCTGATCCGCGACAACGGCTTTGGCGTCGTCGCGACCAACGAGCGGGAGCTCTCCGACTACATCGGACGGGTGATCGCCCGCGATCCTGCGCTCCCATCCGGCGATGACGAGACGCGCGCGCGCTTCACCTGGCGCCGCAGTGTCGAGGCGATCAATGAGCTGGTCGCCGGTATGGCGTGAGCGGCGAGCGCAAGCCACGGCTGCTGCTTGTGATCACCCTCGCCGAGCGCGGCGGCGCGCAGAGCTACGTCGCCTCGTTGCTCCCGGCCGTTGCGGAGCGCTACGACACGACCTTGGCGGCTCACGGCCACGGCCCGCTGTCCGACGCAGCGAGCGCAGCCGGCGTTGAGTTCGTCTCGCTGCGCCACGTGCGGCGCGCCCTCAATCCGTGCCGGGACGTTCTCGGGCTGGTCGAACTGTGGGCACTGATGTGCCGACGCCGCCCGGACATCGTCCACGCGAGCAGCTCGAAGGCGGGCATCCTCGGCCGACTCGCCGCATGTCTCGCGGGTGTTCCGGTCAGAATCTTCACGGTCCACGGCTGGGCATTCGGCGCCTACGCCGGGCTCCCGGGTCGGCTGTATCGCGTGGCCGAGCGTTCGATGTTGCCGCTCACCACTGCGACGATCTGCGTAGCGGAGTATGAGCGGCGCATCGGCATCGCGGCGGGCGCCTGCCGCGCCGAGCGGACCGTCGTCATCCCCAATGCGGTGCACGTGAACGCGCTGCCGCGCGCAGTGCAGCGCGGCGGCGTGGTCGAGCTGATCAGCGTCGGGCGCCTACGCGCGCCCAAGGACTTCGTCACCTTGGCTCGGGCGCTCGCTCGTCTGGAGCCCGGCTCGTTCCGAGCCTCGTTGGTCGGCGACGGTCCCGATCGACCGATGATCGAAGCCGAGGTCGAGCAGCTCGGGCTGGGCGACCGTGTGCGGCTGCTGGGCGACCGTTCTGACGTCCCCCGGCTGCTCGCGGCTGCTGACGTATTTGTCTGCAGCAGCCGCTCGGAGGGCATGCCCGTCTCGATCATCGAGGCGATGGCGGTCGGCCTGCCGGTCGTTGCGTCCGCCGTCGGCGGCGTACCCGAGATGGTCGACGACGAGCGCACCGGCTTGCTCGTCGAACCCGGCGCGGTGGCGGCGCTTGCTGGGGCGCTGGCGCGGTTGATCGGCGACCGAACGTTGCGCGAGCAGATGGGCCGCGCGGGACGGAAGGACGCGCTGGAACGCTACGACCTGTCGCCGTTTCGCCAGGCGCACCTCGAGCTCTACGCCCGTTTGCTCGAGGAGCGCGGTTGGCGGAAGCGCAACGCACGGTAGGCCGTGCGGAACGGCGGCTCGGTGTCGTGGCCGCCGCCGATCTTGGCACGGAAGTCCAGCAGGCGGTCACGCGGACCAACGCCAATGCGTCTCAGCGCGAGCCGGTCGCTGTCGGGACCGTTCGGGCCCGGTTCGGCACCAACGGCGACCTCGTAGCCGCTGGCGCGGACCAGGTCATGCTCGCGCTCGCCGTAGAGCCCCGCCGGATAGCAGAAGGCCGCGACCCCATGCCCGAGTCGCGACTCCAGGACCTCCTTCGAGCCGGCGATCTCGCGCTCGGCCGCGGTATCGTCGAGCCCGAGCAGGTTGGCGTGCGTGACGGTGTGAGCTCCGAAATCGAGCGTCGATTCGCGGTCGAGATCGACGATCGTCGTCCAATCGAGCAGCGGCGGCGGCCGTTCGTACCAGCTGAATGGGTGCGTTCCGTCGATCGCTCCCGTCGGCACGAAGATCGTCGCCCGAAAGCCCAGGTCGACGAGCACCGGCAGACCATGGTCGACCACATCCTGGTAACCGTCGTCAAACGTCAGGCCGATGGTGGGGCCACGCTGAGCCGAGTCGAGCGCGGCCACGGCCTCGCGGACACCGACGACGCGGAAGCCCGCGGTGGCGAGGTGCTCCATCTGCTCACGAAATCGCGACGGCCTGACGGCGAGCTCGTCCCGGTCTGGCGACACCCGGTGGTAAGCGAGGATCCGCACGCCGACGGCGTCGGCCCGTCCGCCGGTGCGGGTCTGCCACCAGGCAGAGCGCGCGTGCGTGTACGCGGCCTTTGCGGCGTACAGCGCCGGTGGCTCGAGGGCGAGCTGCTCGCGCCGGAGAGCCATGCTCAGCTCCGGAGCTTGCGCCGGCGAGCGCACGGCGCGATCATCCTGGCGCGGGCCTGATGAGCGTTTCCGCAACAACTGCGCCGATTGGAGGAGCGTCGGCCCTGCGCCGCGGGGCAGCGACGGCCGGCGCTGTGCTGGCAGTCTCGTTCGCGCTGGCCGTCGTCCTTGCGCGCGACGCGCCACCGCCGCCGCTCGTGGCTGTCGCCGGTGTCGCGGCGCTGGCGATCGTGGGCCTCGTCCTCGTGCGTTATGAGGTGGCGGTCGCCCTCGGCCTGCTGCTGCTGGCCGTCGTCCGCTTCCAGCCCGCACCGACCGACGCGGTCTTCGCCCTGGTTATCTGCACGGCCGTGCTGAGTGGCCGGTTTCATCCCAGCCGCGTGCCGTCGGTGGTGATCGCGTTGCTTGGCGCGCTGCTCGCGCTCGACGCGATCTCAGCGGTCGACTCGGTCAGCACTGGGGCGGCGCTGTCGTTCTTCAGCATCACGCTGTACCTAGCGCTCTTCGCGATCTGGCTCAGCAGCTACGTGGACTGTCGCCGGCGTTCCAAGCAGGTGGTTGTCTGGTACCTGACCGCCGCGCTGATCTCCGCGGCGCTCGGTGTCCTTGCGGTTCTGGCGCCGATCCCGGGCCGCAGCACGCTCCTGTTCGACGGGCGCGCCGAGGGGTTTTTCAAGGACCCGAACGTGTTCGGCCCGTTCCTTATCCCGGCTCTCCTGATCCTGCTGGAGGACACCGTCACCCCGCGCCTGCTCCGCGCGCCTCGCCGGCTCAAACTCGCCGGGGTGATCCTGCTCGGGCTCGGGGTCCTGTTCTCGTATTCGCGCGCAGCATGGCTCGATCTCGCGGTCGCGCTCGTCACGATGCTCGCGGTCCTGCTGCTCCGACGTCACAGCGCCCGGACGACCGCTCGTTTGCTCGCCGTGCTGTTCGTGATCCTTCTCAGCGGTGTCACCGCGATCGCGGTTTCTGGATCGGGCAGTTTCCTGCGGGAGCGAGCTGCTCTGCAGGGCTACGACGCTTCCCGGTTCAATGCCCAGGCGGCCGGCATCAGCCTTGGCGAACACCATCCGATCGGCGTCGGTCCGGGGCAGGTCGATGTGATCTTGCCGCTCTCGACGCACAACGCGTACGTGCGGGCCTTCGCCGAGCAGGGTCCGCTTGGCCTGCTGCTCGTGCTCGCTCTGCTGCTCGGCACGCTCGGCTTCGCTGCACGTAACGCTGTTCATGGCCGCGACACGTACGGGATCGGCTCGGCGGTACTGCTCGCGGCGTGGTGTGGCCTCCTGGTGAACAGCGCCGTCATCGACACGCTGCACTGGCGTCACCTATGGATCGTCGCGGCGCTCATTTGGGCGGGGGCGGCCCGGGGCGCTGCACCTTCGAGGGCGTTCGGCGCCGCGGCGCCCGCGCCGGCGGCGCCGACGTAGGCGCCTCGGCGGGCGGCGCCGGTGGAGGCGCCTCGCTGGATGCCCCCAGCGGAGACCCGTCCGTGGGTGAGGCCTTCTGACGCGTTCGGCGGCGCGGCGCCCGCGCCGGCGGCGCCGACGTAGGCGCCTCGGCGGGCGGCGCCGGTGGAGGCGCCTCGCTGGACGCCGCCGGCGGGGGCCCGTCCGTGGGTGAGGCCTTCTGACGCGTTCGGCGCCGCGGCGCTGGCCGCGCCGGCTCGGTGGACGCCGGCGGCTCGGAAGACGACGCAGGCGCCAACGGAGCGGAGCCTTGAGCGCTTACCGGTCGCGCGCCGTCATCCGGCCGGGCAGGGATGTCGAGGGCGTTCCACGGGGCGTGGCGTCCCGCGGTCCGGACGCCGAGGACCACGAGTCCCGCCGGCCGCACCGCAAGCCGGCTGAGCAGCTCGCGCGTCTCTGAGAGCTGCTCCGCGTTGGCACGACCGGCCATCGAGACGATGATCGCCGCGTCGGCGTAGCTGACGAACAGCTGCGTCTCGGCGGCGGCGATCAGCGGTGGCAGATCGAACAGCACGTATTCGAAACTGAGCTGCCGGATACGCTGGAACAGCGACCGCACCACGTCATTGGTGACCACCGCGGCGGGGTCGTGGAGCGGCCGACCGCCGGGAAGCACGTAGAGGTTCTCACCCACGTGCTCGATCTGGCTCGGCTCTGCGGCCGCGCGGTTGCCGTTCGGGCTGCTCAAGACGTTACCGAGCCCGTCGTCGGGCGCCAATCCGAACACTCGGTCCAGCGCCGGCCGGCGCAAGTCGGCACAGACCAGCAGGGTCCTGCTGCCGGCCTCTGCGAACGCCGCACCAAGTCTGCTCACCACCGTCGTCTTGCCCTCCCCGCGCACTGCACTGGTGACCGCCAGCACGCGGCAGCCGCTTGGCCAGGCAGCCAGGTCGATCGACTTGCAAAGGAAGCGATAGGCCTCTGCTTCGGCCGGATCGGCTGCGGCGCGGCGCACGCCCCCGTCGAGCGCGACTCGAGGAACTCGTCCGAGGACCGGCATCTTCATAAGAGCACTCAACTCACGATCGCCCGAGATGCTCGGGACCAGCAGTTCCCGGCCGACGACGGCGAGCACCCCGATGAACAGAACGACGACGAACGCGAAGAATGCGTTGCGCGCCGGGCGTGGGCTGCTGGCGCTGCCGCCCACGGGCGCAGGCGCAAGCAGTTGCAGGTCCGAGCCCGCGCTCGCCTCCTGCGCCACGACGTTGGAGATCTGCTGCTCCAGCGCGGCGGCCACGCCGTTAGAACCGGCCCCGCGGGCGGCCAGCATCTTCTGTGTCAGCGAATTCGCTTGCGCGGCGAGTTGCGCCCGTTCGGCCGCGGTGCGCACGCTCAGAAACGTTTCGGCGACGCCATTGGCAATCTGTGCCGAGCGCCTAGCATCGCCATCGCTGGCCGTGATGTTGACGATGTTCGCGCTAGCGTCGAGCGACGTCGTGACCTTCTGCTGCAGGCTGGTCGGCGATGCGCCGAGCTTTCGGGCGGCGGACGCGAGTACCGTGGGCGAGGTGACGTACGCCTGGAGGGTGGCAAAGTTCAGTTGCGTGGGCGAGCCCGACGCGGCGCTCGTGGTCGCCTGGACCGAAGGCGCGATCTTCGCGGTGGCGGCATAACTCTTCGGCAGCGCCAGCGAGATCAGCCACACGAGCACGGCGACCGTCACAGCCAGGCCCACGATCAGTCCGGCACGGCCCCGCAGCGCTTCGATGTAGCGGCGCGCGTCGACCGGCTCCTCGACGAGTCCTTCGCGCGAGTCCCATTCAGAAAAGCGCTGGCTCAACGAGATCAGCCTACAGGGGTCGAGTCAGCCCGGCACCGGGTCTGCAGGCTCGCGGTCGTCGAGGACGGCCGGATAGGCGAGGGCGCCACGATCGTCGCCAGGCTCAGCGAGCAAAGCCTCGCTGACGCTGTCAGCGATCTCGCCCCTCCCAAGCAGCGCTGGGAGCGTGCATCGAGAACCTCAGCAGTCACGGATTCTCTTGTCTGTCAGCGGGCTGGCGGACTTGACTTTTCTCTCGGTGAGCGCTCTGATGGCAGCCACGTTCTCTCCGTGCGTCGATCTCGGTCATGGGCGCGAAAACGGCCGTCGACCACTGCGTTGCGCCGTCGTGGCAACGTGGTACCCGAGCGCTGAGGAGCCAATCGGCGGGATTTTTGTGCGGGAGGCCGCCCGCGCCCTCGCCCGCTTCAACGACGTCGCGGTGCTTTATGCCCAGCCGGTGACAGGCCGCAGGCCATCCCGGCCCTCCGACGCGCTCGAGGACGGGCTGCGAACGGTGCGCGTGCCGTTTCGGGCGTGGCCGAGTCCGAACGCGTCACTGCCGCTCCGTCTTCGGGCCCTGGTTCGTGGGCATCGCCATCTCGTCCGTACCGGTTTTGCGCCTGACGTGCTGCAGGCCCATGTCTACCTTGCGGGAGCTGGGGCCGTACTGATCGCTCGCCGCACCGGCGCGGCCGTCGTCGTGGTCGAGCATTTGGGCGCATTCCTCGACGACGCGGTCGCGCCGCGGCAGCGGCGCCTGGCGAAGGTGGTGTACGAAGCGGCGGATCTGGTGTGCCCCGTGAGCGTGGCCCTCGGCCATCGCCTTGCTGCTCTCGCCCCACGCGCCCGACTTCTCCCTGTTCCCAACCAGGTGGACACAGCCCGGTTTTACCCACCCGCGACCGCTCTGGGTCGACTCGGTCCGGCGCGCCTCCTCGTGGTCGCGCTGTTGCGTCCCGTCAAGGGCGTTGAGCACCTGCTTCACGCGCTCGTCATCGTGCGTGCACGCCGGCCCGTCGCGCTCGACGTGGCCGGCGACGGTCCGAGTCGCCCGGAGCTCGAGGCGCTCGCACGCCGACTCGGGCTCGAGGACGCCGTGCGGTTCCTCGGGCGCCAGAGCGCTCCGCGTATCGCAGAGCTGATGCGCGGCGCAGATCTGCTCGTCGTTCCGAGCCTCTCCGAAAACCTGCCCGTCGTCATCATCGAGGCACAGGCCACCGGATTGCCGGTCGTGGCCAGCGACGTGGGCGGCGTGCGCGAGCTCGTCAACGAGCGGAGCGGGCAGCTTGTGCGCGCGGGGGACCCCGCAGCGCTCGCCGCCGCGATCGAGGCGGTCCTCGCGCGCCCAACGGCCTACGATCGCACGGCGATTTCGACCTGGGCGAAGGAGAGGTTCGGCTTCGAGGCGATCGGTGCGCGGTGGGACACGATTCTGCGCGAGGTCGTTGGCCCGACACAGTAGGCGGACCCATGCAGACCGTCGGTGGCGCAGACTCGCCAGGACGAGCCCTGAGTGTCCCGCTCCCGCGTAATGAGAAAAGCCCCGCATTGCGGGGCTTTCTCCGATGCGCCCGAGAAGACTCGAACTTCCACGGACCATACGGTCCACAAGGCCCTCAACCCTAATCAGCCCGCGTAGATGGGTTTCCTGGGGTCCAATGGCCGCAAATTGGGCAGTTTTCTGGACACCCTGGACGGGCTGGACAGGATGGATGTTGCCACGCTGTCGCGCACCACAACCACGGCTAGCTGTTCCTCACGGCCCGGAATGATCCGGAGGCTGCGGCGGGCAAGGTCGTTCAGGGTCGGTAGACGGGGTTGCCTTCGCGTCGCCGCGCGGTCAGCACCGCGAACCACCGACCCCCCTCACGCCAACAGCGCGACACGAACACACCTGCTTCGTCGGCCAGCGTGTGGATCTCGGCAGCGGACACCTCCGCCCATGGGAACCAGTCGCTTGCCGAGGACGCCCTCTCGAGCCGTGCCATGGTCTCAACGGTCGATGACTGAGGCCCGGCCAGTTCGACGAGGAGCGTTCCCTGGGGCCCGAGAAGCTCTCCGACGCGGCGCAGCAACCTCGCCGGGCGGCCCCCGATCCCGATGTTGCCGTCCAAGAGGAGCGCGCTGCGCCACTGGCCGGCGCCGGGCACGTCGCCGAATATCGAGCCGACCATGGCGTTCGCTCCACCACCTCTCGCCAGGTCGACGGCGACGTCGCAGATATCAACGCCGAGCCCGAAGACTCCACGACGTGCCAGCGCGTGCAGGTGGCGTCCGGGACCGCAGCCGACGTCGAGTACGGGCCCCGGCAGCTGTGCGAGGACGCGCTCGTCAACATCGTCGGCCGCGTCGACCCACCGGTCCAGCGTGGCAGGCCGCGTCGTGCCATCGCGGAAGCGGATCACGGTCGTGTCGCCGGTGCCGCCGACATGGCCGCGCAGCGCCTCGGCGTAGAGCCCCAGCGGCGAGCTCACAGCATCTCCCTGAGCGCCTGGGCGAACCGCGAACCGGGGACCTGTCCCGCGACGACTCGGGCATCGGCGATCGTGTCGACGTCACGCAGTCGTGGCTGACGGTACGTGCGTAATCCCAACCCGCAGAAGCGCTCGGTTTGGCATTCCAGGGTTTGCTGGGAGCTCATCGGAACTCCGATGAACGCCCGGTGGTGAGCGCGGCGAAGTCCCACGCTCCAATAGCCTCCGTCGTGTGCCGGCCCGAGCACCGCGTCGTGGTCCTCGAGGGCGCGCTGGCCGTCGCGCAGAAGTTCGGGAGTCAGCTGGGGGGTGTCCATGCCAACCAGCAGTGCCGGCTCGTCAACGTCGGCGAAAGCGTTGGACAGGCGCTCGGCCAGCCCATCGCCTCGCTGAGGGATGATCTGCCACCCGGGCCGTCGCCAGCAGTCGACCGCGCCATCCAGGACGAGGATCTTGCGCGCAGCGTCCATGGCGTCGACAACGTCCAGCGTGTCCTGCAGGGCCGCCGCGGCCAGGGTGGCGGCCTGCGCCGGGGTGCAGGGCGGGCACAGACGAGTCTTGCAGCGGCCCGCCTCTGGACTCTTGGCGATGACCAGCAGCGCGGCGCTTGTCACGCCGACGACCGTAGGCGGGCACGGGCGAACTCCGCCATGCCGGCGGCGAACTCCTCCTCGGCAACGAAGCCGAGGCCATGACGGGCCTTCTCGGCGGAGGCGAAGACATGACGGACATCGCCCAGCCGGTACTGACCGGTGATCACCGGACGCGGCGCGCTGTCGCCATGGGCCTCTGCCAGCGCGTCTGCCATCTCAAGAACTGAGCGTGGCTGGCCGCTGGCCACGTTGAAGGCCCCCGGCGTCAGGTCCTCAGCACAGAGCGCCTGGACGTTGGCCCGGGCCACGTCCCGGACATGGACGAAATCCCGCTGCTGGCCGCCGTCCTCGAAGACGCGCGGAGGCCGTCCGGCAGACAGCGAGCTGGCGAAGATCGAAGCAACGCCGGCATACGGGGTATCACGGGGCATCCTCGGTCCATATACGTTGTGGTAGCGCAGCGAGATCACGGTGGCCCCCGACTCGCGGCCGAACGAGGCGCACAGCTGCTCCTGGTGGAGCTTGGTGGCGGCGTAGACGTTGCGGGGGTCCAGTCGCCCGGCCTCGCTAATGGCCTCCGGGGCCAGCGGGCCGGAGCAGACGCGGCAGCGTGCCTCGAAGCGCCCCGCCTCGAGATCTTCGACGAGCCGTGGTCCGGGGCTCACGTCCCCGTGCTCCGCGCAGCGGTAGCGGCCCTCGCCGTAGACGACCATGCTGCTGGCCAGCACGAGGCGGCCGCCGAAGCGCCTGCCGGCGAGCTCGCCGAGCAGGAAGGCGGTGCCGAGAGCGTTATGGCGCACGTAGTCAGGCGCGTCGCCGAAGTCGACGCCGAGGCCCACCATCGCGGCCTGATGGCTGACGGCATCGACGCCATCAAGGGCGTATCCCAGCGCCTTGCGATCGGCCACGTCGCCCTGGATGAACTCAGCGCCGGGATTGAGGTACTCGGGTGGCGAGACATGGGCCAGCGGCAGCAGCAGGTCGAGCACACGCACGTCGTGCCCGTCGTCGACGAGCCGGTCGACGATGTGGGAGCCGATGAATCCGGCGCCACCGGTGACGAGAACCTTCACGCACCGGAACCTATGTGACCCACATCGACCCTCAGGCCCGACGTAGGGTCGTGTTTCCCAATTTGTAATGACTTGCCCGTAGGTTCGGGTGAGTGGTGGACGTGATTCTTCCGGTGCTGAACGAGGCGCAGGCGATCCCGACTGTGCTCGCCGGGTTCCCGGCCGGGTTCGCGCCCCTGGTCGTCGACAATGGGTCCGCCGACGGTTCGGCCGAGCTCGCGCGGCGACTCGGTGCGCGGGTCGTCTCCGAACCCCGCCGCGGATTCGGCGCTGCCTGTTGGGCGGGGCTCTCGGCGGCGCGGTCCGAGCTGGTCTGCTTTATGGACTGCGACGGATCGCTGGATCCCGGCGAGCTGCCCACCGTCACCGGCCCGATCCGCGACGGCCGGCTGGACCTGTGCCTCGGCACCCGCCAGGCGGATCCCGGCGCGTGGCCTCCCCATGCGCGGCTGGCCAACCGCGCGCTGGCCTGGCAGCTGCAACGCCGAGCCGGGGTCATGATCACCGACCTGGGGCCGATGCGCTGCGCCGCCCGCCGGCCACTGCTCGAGCTGGGTCTGCAGGATCGCGCCTTCGGATGGCCGCTAGAGATGGTCCTGCGGGCAGCCACGGCGCGCTGGCGGATCGGAGAGGCGCCGGTCTCCTACCACTCGCGTGCCGGCGGGCAATCCAAGGTCTCCGGCAACGTCCGGGGAAGCCTGCGCGCCGTCCGCGACATGAGCGCCGTCCTGCGCGAGCTCGGATGACGCGACTCGCCAACCCACGGCTCCCTCGGCTTCCCGCCAAGCCCCGCAGGCCGCGCCTGCCGGGACCGCCGCCGGGGCCCTTCCGCCCGGGGTTCTGGCGCAGCCCATTGAGAGGAACGTGGCTCACTTCGTTCCTCGGGTCGATCCTGTTCGTTCTGATTGCGGTGGTGGCCGTCACCGGGCTGATCTCGCACTCGGCCTACCAGCCCGATCTCGTCCGGGGGTTCAACGCGACCGTCCCCCCCGACGGGGACATCGGCCCGCTGATCTCGCTCCCGTCGTGGAGCCCTGCGTGGGCCTACGCGGTCAGCCAAGGCGCGCACATCACGATCGGCCTCATCGCAATCCCGGTGTTGCTGGGCAAGCTGTGGTCGGTCATCCCGCGACTGTTCGCCTACCCGCCGGCGCGCAGCCCCGCCCACGCCGTCGAGCGCCTTTCGATCCTGCTGCTCGTGGGCAGCGCGCTGTTCGAATTCGCCACCGGCGTGCTCAACATCCAGGTCTTCTATCCCTGGCATTTCAGCTTTGTGCGCGCTCACTACTACGGCGCGTGGGTCTTCATCTCAGCGCTCCTCCTGCACGTCGCCGTCAAGCTCACGACGATCCGTGGCGCCTACCGCGAGTACGGCGTCCTGAAGCCCCTCAAGGCCGACCTCGCGCACACGCGTCCGGAGCCGTATGAGCCGGGCGGCCTGGCTCCGTCGCGCCCGGCCGCGCCGACGATCAGCCGCCGCGGACTGCTCGGCCTGGTGGGTGCGGGATCCGTGGCCCTGCTCATCGCCAATCTGGGGGAGTCGGTGGGCGGTCCGCTGCGCCGGATCGCGCTGTTGGCGCCGCGCGGTCGGGTGTTCGGCACCGGCCCAAACGACTTCCAGGTCAACAAGACCGCCCGCGCCGTCGGTGTCACCGAGCGCGCGTCTGACCCAGGGTGGACGCTGACCGTCGCGGGGGAGAGGACGCGGAAGCTGGGGCGCCAGGCCCTGCTGGCGATGGAGCAACACACCTACGCGATGCCGATCGCCTGCGTGGAGGGATGGTCAACGACCCAGCACTGGACAGGGGTGCGGCTCTCCGACCTCGCCGCCCTCGTCGGCGCCGGCACGAACGCGAGCCTGGAGGTCCAGTCGCTGCAGCCGTCCGGGCCGTATCGCCACACCGCGTACACCGCCGAGCAGGTCGGCAACCAGCAGGCGCTGCTCGCCCTTCGCGTCAACGGAGTCGACCTGTCGCTCGATCACGGGTATCCGGCCCGGATCATCATCCCGGCACTCCCGGGCGTTCACTGCACCAAGTGGCTGGCGTCGATGCGATTCATGAACACGTGATGACCGGCTTTCGCCGTCTCTACGGCTCTCACCCCTTGCACCTGATCGGACACGTCATGGTGTTCCTCGTCGCCGGCTGGGCAATCCAGCAGATCGTCGGGGGCGGTTCGGTCGTTAACTGGATCGCGTGGTTCCTCGGTGCCGCGCTGCTGCACGACCTCGTCCTGGTGCCGCTCTACTCGGTGCTCGACCGCCAGCTGGGGCGCGTCGCCCCGGCCCGAGGACCGGGTCGCCTGCCGGCCGTCAACTACCTGCGCGTACCTGCGTTCATCTCGGGCATCCTCCTGCTCGTCTATTTCCCGCTGATCCTCGGCTACTCCAGCAAGAACTACCGCAACGACACCGGCCATTCGCTGGCCGGCTACACCCGCAACTGGCTCCTCATCACCGCCGGCGTGTTTGTCGGATCGACCCTCGTCTACGCCGTCCGGAGCATGAGGCGTCGCCCTCCCTCACCGCGTCCCGTCCGTGAGCAGCCTGGCGGCTAGCGTCCCGCGCTCGGCCGCGCTCGCCGCTCGCCGCTCGCTTCCAGCGGTCGTACTGGCGGGGGCGGGGGCGGCGATCACGGCCGGGCTGCTCATCCGCTGGCGGACGCGCATCCCGCTCGGCACTCCGCTCCCGCCGTTTCTCATCAGCTGGTCGCCGCATGTGCGCTGGCCCGCCGCTGTCGGCCTGTTCGTGGCTCTCGGGATCGCGGGCGCCGCGCCATGGGCGATCGAGCATCTGCGATCGAGGGCGGCCTTCGCGCTGCTCTCCTATGGCGCGACGCTCGCCGTCGGACTGTCGGTCAATGCCGCGCGGCGCGGCACCGCCGGATGGAGCCATGTCTTCGATCTCAGCGGCCACGGCTCGTTCGAAGCGAGCCGGGAGTACCTCCCGGCTCTGAAGTGGCTTGCCTCGGGGGTGGGTCACTACGTGCGCCACTTCCCAGAGATCCTGCCCTACCTCCCCACCCATACCAAGGGCAACCCGCCGGGCCCACTCGTGGCCATGCACCTGTTGTCGATCACCAGCGCCGGAAGCCTCGCCGCGGCGTGCGTGTTCGTCGGGGCCCTCGTGGGACCGCTCACCTACCAGCTCGGCCGCGAGCTCGGCGACGAGCTGCGAGGGCGCCAGGCCGGCGCGCTCGCAGCGCTGTCTCCGTCAGTGGTGATCTTCGGGGTGACCTCGGTCGACTTCGCCTTCGCCGCGTTCGGCGCCGCCGTCGCGTGCCTACTGGTCGCCCGCCGTCGAACGGTCATCGCGGCGGGCTGTCTCGCCGCCGGGATCGCGGCCTTCTTCTCGTGGGTGCTGCTGGCGATCCCGGTGTGGGTGGCGTTGACGGTTCTCCGCCGCGACGGGGTGCGAGCAGGCGTGATCGTGGGCGCCGCGGCGTGCGCGGGAGTCGTGCTGGTCACGCTGGCGCTCGCGTCTGTGTGGGGCTATGACCCGCTGTCACTCCTGCGCGCGGCCAACCGGATCTACGGTGCGGGTGCGGCCGCGCATCGCCCGTACGCGTTCTGGGTCGTCGGCTCACCGGCAGCGTGGCTGGCGATGCTGGGGGCGCCGATCGCGTGGCTGGCACTGCGGGCGCTGGCCCGCGGAGACGCCGGCGCAGTCGGCCTGGCCGCCGTGGTTGCGATCAGCGCGCTGGCGGGCTTCACCAAGGGCGAGACCGAGCGGATCTGGCTGCCCTACGTCCCCTTGGCGTGCGTCTGCGCCGCCGCCCTGCCGGTCCGCCGCCTGGGCCTGATCCTGGGCGCACTCGCGCTGCAGGCGGTCGTGATCGAGGTGCTGTTCGGGACCGTGTGGTGACTGCATCGTTCCCCACCGCCGCAGAGTGCTTCGACCCGCCTTCCATGCAATCGCTACGTTGACAGAGGTGGATCCGGTCCTCCGCGCCCGCGGCCTGACCAAGACGGTGGGCACCGGCCGCGCCCGGCGCCGGGTACTCGACGGGATCTCGCTGGAGGTGCAGGCGGGGGAGATCGTCGCCGTGCTCGGACGTTCCGGGAGCGGCAAGTCGACGCTCCTGAACCTGCTCGGCGGCCTCGACAGCCCCAGCGGAGGTGAGATCGAAGTGGCCGGCGAACCGCTGACCGGCCGCAGCTCACGGGCGCTTGCGCGGATGCGCCTGCATCACATCGGATTCGTCTTTCAGCAGTTCCAGCTGATCGAGGAGTGCTCGGGGCTGGAGAACGTGCTTCTGCCCACGCGGCTGCCCGGCGCGCCGCCAGGCGGCACGCAGCGGGCGGCGGAGCTCATCGAGGAGCTCTCCGTGGGGGATGTTGCCGACCATCTTCCGCATGAGCTCTCCGGCGGCGAACAGCAGCGCTTCGCGCTGGCCCGCGCCTTGGTCAACGACCCCGAGATCGTGCTGGCCGACGAGCCGACCGGCAGTCTTGACTCCGACAATGGGGCGTCGGTACTCGACCTTTTGCGCGGCCTGCGCCGGCGGGCGGTGGTGATGGTCACCCACGAGCCGGACGCGGCCGCGATTGCCGATCGCGTCCTCTATCTGCGTGACGGGCGGCTGCAGGACTCACCGATCGCGACGACGCGGTGAGCGGGCGCCTAGCCGGGGTTCGCTCTGCGTTGGGCGAGGCGCGGCGGGGACTGGCGCCCCGGCGCCGGCGCGCGCTGCTCACCGCGGTGGGCATCGCGCTGGCGGCGGCGATGCTCTCGGCCGCGGTGGTCGTGGCCGACGGGCTGGGACGCGGCTTTAGCCGTGCCGCTCACGCCGCGGACCTCCCCGACGTGATCGTCCGTTTCGACGACGAACCGCAGTCGCTCGTCACACGGCGCATCCGGTCACTTCCCGACATCGCCGGTTACGCCACGCGGACGGAGGTGACGAACGTCGGGATCGGAGCGCTTGGTGCCGGGCATCGTCGCGATGACGCGGTCGCCGAGGTGGTCGGGTCCGGCACCCGGCGCGGCTACGCCGTCGTTGACGGACGCGACCTGCGCCCGACCGGCAACGAGGTGCTGGTCGAGAAGGCGTTCGCGCAGGCCTGGGGGCTGCGGCCCGGCGACACCATGTATGTCAGCGAGCTGGGGCCCGAACGAGTCGTGGGATTGGTCGAGGCGCCCGACAACGTCGGGTTTCCGCTCGCCAAGCCGCGCTTCTACATTGCCCGCAGCGCGCTGAGCCTACGCTTCGGCTCCCAGCGCGACCCACGCGTCAACTATGCCGAGATCTGGGTTCGTGACCCACGCTATATCGACGAGCTCCTCGTCCAGGCCCGCGCGACCAGCTTCGGTCTCCGTAACATCCGGTTCGCCACTCGCGCCGGGGTCAGAGTCCTACTCGACCAGGCCGCCGGCATCGTCATCGATCTGCTGGTCGCCTTGTCGCTCATTGCCCTGGCCACCGCGGGAGCAATGCTCGCCGCCTCCGCGCGCGCCGAGGTCCAGCGGCGGCTGAGCACAATCGGTGTCCAGCGCGCCGTCGGCGCCTCCGGAGGACACGTCACCCTGGTCCATGCGCTGGAGGCGTCGTTCGTCGCGGTGCCCGCCGCAGCGCTCGGCTGCGCGGCCGGGGTGCTCGCCATCGCCGGGCCCACTGGCCGGCTGCTGACGTTGCTCAACGAGCCTCCGCCTGGGTCAGGGCTCGTGGTCCCGGTCCTGGCGAGCTGGCTGGCCGCGGTGGCGATCGCGGTCGCGGGAGCGGCGTGGCCGGCGTGGCGGGCGGCGTCGCGCCCGGTCGTGACTCTGCTGCGCGGGGCTGACGTCGCGCAGCGCCCTGCTCGGCGGATCCCATGGCTTCGCGCGCTGGCGCCAACGGGCCTGACCGCGCTCGGCGCGAGGCTGGTCGCCGCCCGTCGCGCCCGTTTGCTCGCTACGGTCATCACCCTCGGGCTGTCTGCGGCGTTTGTGCTCCTGATGCTGTCGCTCGCCTCCGAACTGAGCGCCCTGCAGACCGATCCCGGGGCGTTGGGCGAGCGCTATCAGCTCACCGCGGCCTTACCGGCGCGCGCCGCGCCCGCGGTCCGACGGATCGCCGGTGTGCAGGCCGTGTCCCCCCGCTACGACGTCCAGGCGGTCGACTCGTTCTCGCTGGGCGAGACGATTGACGTGATCGCCTACCCGGGCGACCACACGATCTTCGAGGCGCCGCCGCTGACGGCCGGCCGCCGCCTGCGGGGAGCCGGCCAGGCGGAGATCGGCCAGGGCCTGGCCGAGGCGCTCGGGCTCAGCCCTGGGCAGACGCTCGCGCTGGCACTCGGATCGGGCAAGGAGGTACGCCTGCGGGTCGCCGGGATCGTCAGCTCGTTGAATCACGACGGTCGGGTCGCTTACATTCCGGCCGCGGCGCTGTTGCGGGCTGACCCGGCGGCCTCCCTGCTGCTGGTGATCCGCCTGACGCCGAACGCCGACCCGGCCCACGTCAGCTCGGCGCTGCGGGCGCTCGGCGTGGCGCCCGCCACCGCGGGCGGGGCCACCGCCCGCGGAGCAACGCTCGTTGACATTCTGCGGGCGATCATCCGCGCGGTCGCGATCGTCGACGGCCTCGTCTGCCTGTATGCGCTGATCCAGGCGTGCGCGCTGACCACCCAAGAACGCCGCCGGACCATCGCCGTGCTGCGATCTGCGGGCGCCAGCGCCGCAGCGGTCCGGCGGCTGCTGTTCGGCGCGGCGTTGACGTTGCTGATCCCGGCAGGGATCGTCGGCTTCCTGCTCGAGCGTCTCGTGCTCGGTCCTGCGCTCTCGGGACTGGCGGCGAACTACGCCACCCTCCCGCTGCAGGCCACCGCCCTCGAGGTCGGCGTCACCGCCGCCGGGCTGCTCGCGGCCGCCGGGGTGGCCGTCCTGTGGGTCGCGCGCCAGGCCATGCGGGAATCCGTCCTGACCGGGCTGGCCCCGTGAGCGAGGCCCGGCGGATCACCCGCCGGCTGATGCTGGCCGAGGGGCTCGCCGGCACCGGAGCGCTCGCCCTCGGCGTCGCCGGCTGTGGCGCGGGCGCCATGCGACCCGCCGCCTCCGGTTCCACCCGTCACACCACATGGCGCGATCCGGTCGGCGACGGTCAGCTGCGGGTGGCGGCCGGGGAGCCGATGCGTGCACGCACCGAGCTGGGACCGGCCGCAGCCGACCTGCGGACGCTCGTCACGCTCGCCCACCTCACCGATGCCCACGTCCTCGACGCCTCCTCCCCGGCGCGCGTCAGCTTCCTGGATCCACTCGGGCCGCCGTTTCAATCAACGTTCCGACCACAGGAGACACTGACCGCCCAGGTGTTGGCGGGCGCGACCGCGGCCGTCCGCGCCCTCGGCCCCGACGCCGTGGTGCAGGGGGGCGATCTGATCGACAACGATCAGCACAACGAGCTCGTCCATGCTCTGGCCGCGCTCAGCGGCGGCCGCGTGACCCCGGGGAGCGGAAGCCGAGGCTACTACGGCGTCCAGCTCGGCCGCGACACGAACCCGTTCTATTACCGCCCGGCCGTCGACGCTCCGCGCCATCCCGGGCTGCTCGCGGCGGCGGTGAGGCCGTTTTCCAGCCCCGGCGTCGGCACGCGCGTCCTCCCGGTCTTCGGCGACCACGACGGGCTCGTTGCCGGCACCGTGCTGCCGACCCCCCTGACCCGCGCGCTGGCGATCGGCGATCGGGCCCTTTGGGATCTTCCGCACGGACTGACCCTGCCCGCCGGGCTGCGCGCCCGGAGCGCCGGATCGCCCGACGGGCCGCCCGACCCCGGCGCCCTCGACGAACTGCTGCGCCGGGCGCTCAACGGACCGACGATCCGCGTGCCTGCCGACCCTGAGCGCCGCCAACTCACGTTCGCCGAATCGGTCTCCGCCCTCCGGCAGCACGCCGGCCCGGGGGTCGCCGTCCGCTCAGGGGAGCGCCTGGACTACGTGATCGACATGGGTGACTCGGTCCGGCTCGTGGTGCTGGACATCGTCCGCCGCGGCGGCGGATCCGGCGGAGAGGTGGACCCGAGCCAGCCGGGCTGGCTGGCGCGCCAGCTGGAGTCCGCCGGTCACCGCTGGGTAGTGGTGATCACCCATCAGCCACTGCTCAGCTCGGTTGGCGGCGATCAGCTGCTCGCGGTGATGGATCGCGAGCCGCGGGCGATCGCCGCACTCAACGGCCACACCCACCGCAACGCGATCTCTCCCCGGCCGACCGCCGCCGGCGGCTACTGGATGATCACCACCGCGTCGCTGATCGACTATCCGCAACAGGGGCGCGCCCTGAGCATCCGCGCCACGGCGGGCGGCGGAGTGGCGATTCACAGCTGGATGCTCGATCACGCCGGCGACGGAACGCTCGGCCGGATCGCCCGTCAGCTCTCATATCTCGATGCGCAGGGCGGACGGCCGCAGGGGTTTGCCGGCTCGCCGGCCGACCGCAACGTCGTCCTGTACCGCCGTGCCATCGCCTGAACGCCGGCTGCGGCCGCGGAGTGGATACCGCACATGCGTGGTGCGGTGCCCAGATCGACGTCAATGAGCGATGCGGTGCTTCTATTGCCAGGACCGCCGGGTACGGCGGGTTGATGACCGTGGTGGACGGGATCATCGCCCGACCTGCCGACCGCTCGGGGGGCCGCGCTGAGCAACTCACACGTGATCGCGCAAACCTGGAGCGAATCCGCGGATGTCAGCCGTCTCGAGACGCACGCCATCGAGGTCGACGACATCGGCCACGAGCGGGTCGCCGACATGGCGTCCAGGGTCTGGCTCTCGGGCGCCAGGGTTGGCTGGCCGCATTTCCGCATGATCGTTGCGGAGAAATCGAGGTAGATCGCGGGGGCACGGACCGATACCACCGGCCGCTGCCTCGCGGCTTGCGCTTTTAGGGGCGGGCGCCGGCCAGACTCCCCGCTTGCTCCGCGGTCCGTCGGGCGTGATTGTCCCGGCAGGCGCGCGTGAGGCAGCGTTTGGCCGTGGGGTGGGTGGTCCCGGACTGTGCAAGAGCGGGGCCGGAGATTCCCAGTGAGAGGCTGGCGGCGATCAGGATGCTGGCGGCCGCGTGTCTCATCTTGCCTGTGTTGATCGAGCCCGGGCACCCAATGGATGAGCGTGCGTCCTTGGGATGGACGGAGGTATGAGGGGGCACCGGGTCCGTAGGACGACGACAGGTCGTCTCGTCATCTCGGCTGCACCGGTGACCGCGACCATCACCGCCGCGCCCGGACGCGCCACGGCGCCGGCCGGGCCGAAATTCACCCGCGGGCAGCCGATAGCACTTAGACTTTCACGCCGGACTGCCGGGAAGCCTGGTCGGCGTGCCTCTATCTGAGGGAGTCGCCGTGACCGCCACCCGAGTTGACCAGCCCCGTCCGTTGGACCGCCGTCCGAGCGAGCGCGGACCAACGGTGGGCGGCCGATGACTGCCACGAGCGCTCTCCTCGGTGTCTTCGCGGCTGGGGTGGCGGTGAGCCTCGGTGCGAGCTGGCTGCTCGTGACGCGGCTTGAGCGCGTCGGGGCCAGGCTCGGATTCTCAGAGGCCCTCCTGGGGATGGTCGCCGCACTGGCGGCCGATGCCCCTGAGATCACGAGCGCGGTGACCGCGCTCGCTGGACACCAGCCCAAGATCGGCGCCGGGGTCGTGCTCGGATCTAACGTGTTCAACCTCGCAGCGCTGCTCGGCGTGTCGGCGCTCGTCGCGGGGCATATCGTGCTGGATCGACGGGTGATCGAGCTCGAAGGCGTGGTGGCGCTCTGGATCGCGGTGGTCTGTGTCGCTGTGGTCGTTGGACTGACGTCACCCGCGCTTGGGCTGGTAGCGGTGCTGCTGGTCTTCGTTCCCTACCTCGGCGTGCTCGGTCTGCGCCACGACCGCCTTGGCGGACTCGGTCTGCCGCGGCTGTGGGCCGAGTGGCTGACCGCGGCGATCCTCGAGGAGGAGGCCGAGCTCGAACCGGCGATCCATCCGCGACGCGGAGGCTCGAGGGACGCGGCGGTAGCGCTGGTCGCGGTCGTGATCGTGGTCGCTGCCAGCGTTGCGATGGAGAAGACAGCCTCGCGACTGGGGGCGCGACACCACGTTCCCGACATCGTCGTTGGCGGCCTGGTCCTCGCCGCCGTGACCAGTCTGCCCAATGCGGTCGCAGCCGTGTATCTCGCCCGGCGCGGCCGGGGCGCCGCGACGCTCAGCACTGCGATGAACAGCAACGCCCTCAATGTGACCGTCGGTTTCCTGCTCCCGGGCGCGCTCATCGGCATCGGGGCGGCATCTACCACGGCGACCCTGGTGGCCTGCGCATACCTGGGACTCACCCTCCTCGCCCTCACCTGTGCTTACGCCGGCCGCGGTCTCAGGCGCCTGGACGGCGTCGTCATCATCGTCGCGTACCTCGCGTTCGTCTCCGCTCTGCTGGTTGTCGCGTAGCTATGCGCTTATGAGTGGCGGGGGACGGTGGTGCTGGCTGACCTGGGCGCTGGCCGCGGCGGCATGATCCTTGAGCGGCTCGTGAGCATACGATCACGAACCTTCCTCGGATTCGTTGGCGTTCGTGCTGTCACCGCCATCTTCTATGTCGCCATCCAGAAGCTGCTGAGCCCCGCCGCCAGCGAGCCATGGGGTTCGATTTTCTGGAACCGGGTGGGCGGCCCGGGGCTCAGCCGGGCAGGACTGAGATCGGCTCTTGCTGGTGAGCCGGCGTCGGGCCCGTAGGCATGAGCAGGATCACGCGTTCCCCGGCGCTGACGACGGTGTCGCCGTCGAGCGCGACGAGCTCGCGCTCCTCGGTGATGGCGACCACGAGGCAACCCGGTGGCCACGCGATTTCGTCGACCCGCTGCCCCGCGGCTGCTGAGTCGGCGCCGATCGTGAGCTCGACGATCTCATAGCCGGTCAGCGGGGTGCTGGGCCGGTGGGCGGCCAGCGTTGGATCATCGGCGCCGAAGTCTGCGGCGATCGCGCCGCGCTCGATCGAATCCTGAGACGACTGCACCGTCTGGCTCAAGGCTTCGAGCACGTTCTGCCGAGTGAGCCAGCCTTCCAGGTGCTCGCGGTCAGCCGACAGCACCGGCAGGCCGGCGCCGCCGTACAGAGTGAGCTGGCGAAGGGCCTGCTCGAGCGTCTCATCGCCGAACAGCTCCTGGGGGCGGCGTGTGTCGGTCACCGTTCCGGCGAGGCGCTCCCACTGCGATTCGGTCACGGCGGCATCGTCGGACTCCGTCTCCTGGGCGGGGCGCAGTCGCGCCGCGGCGGCAGATCGCGGCACGGGCTGCATGATGTCGGCGATCGTGAGGGTCTGCAGCACGTTGGCCGTCTTGGGGCGCTCGATGTCGATGCCGCGGCGCAGCAGCTTGGTGGTGTACACGCTGCCGTAGGAGATGTATTTGGAGACCGCGGCGGCGATCCCGCAGGTGAGCATGATCGGGAGCGTGAGGGTGAAGTTGGCGGTCATCTCCGCGACGCTGGCGATGGCGGTCAGCGGCGCTTGGGCAGCGGCCGCGAACACGCCGCCCATCGCGACCACGGCGTACAGCGCCGGGGGTCCGACCGCCGACCCGAAGAGATGGTGGACGAACGTGCCGAACGCCATCCCGGCCATCGCGCCGATGAACAGCGACGGTGCGAACACGCCGCCGGACCCGCCGATCGACAATGTGAGGCTGGTGGCCAGGACCTTGCTGATCAGGAAGAGGAGGATCAGACCGACGACGACGTGACCGCCGATCACGTCGTTCATCACCGGATAGCCGACGCCGTACATCTGCGGGACCGCCAGCAGCAGCGCGCCGAGCGCGACGCCGCCGACCGCCGGACGCGCCCACTCGGGCCGGCCCTTCCACAGCTCGTCGACGAAGTCCTCCAGCCAGTAGAGGAACGTCTTGAACCCGATGCCGATCAACCCGGCCGCGACTGCGAGGACCACGACCAGCAGATACGTGCTGTCGTTGGTCACCGACAGCCCATGCGGGATCATGCTGAAGAACGGCGCTGACCCGAAAATCGCGCGGCTGATGACATCGCCGGTGACCGCCGCGAGACCGGTCGCCACCAGCGCGTCGAGCGAGAACTCGCGCAGCACGATCTCAAAGCCGAAGAACAATCCCGTCAGCGGGGCGTTAAACGTGGCCGCGATCCCCCCGGCTGCTCCGCACGCGACGATGATCCGCAGCCGACTCTCAGACATCCGCACCAGCTGACCAAGCGTCGAGGCCAGCGCCGAGCCGATCTGCACGATCGGGCCCTCCCGCCCGACCGACCCACCCACGCCGATCGTGATCGCGGATGCCACCGCCTTGACGATCGTCACCGGCGGCCGGATCCGCCCGCCATTCTCGGCGACGGCGAGCATCACCTCGGGCACGCCATGCCCCCGCGCCTCGCGAGCGAAGCGATAGATCAGCGGACCGTAGATCAGACCACCCAGCACCGGGACCACCAGCACAAACCAGATCCCCAACCCCGGCAGGTGCGTGCTCGCAGCGTGACCCTGCTGACCGAACTGGTCATGACCGGTCACCAGCCAGGTAGCACCGAACACCATCTCGCGAAACAACGCGGCGCCAAGACCCGCCCCGGCCCCGACCACCAGCGCCATCGCCACCAGCCCGAGCCGGTTGCCTCCAAGCCACCTCGTCACAGCACGGACCCCCGACGGCCGCGCGGAGCTGGCTCCCTGGAGGCTGCCCGAGTCAGTCACCGTCGAGATCCCACCCGAGCGACCAATCCTGCTCGGGTACCTCGCCTGCCGCGTCGGCAAACGCGCGCAACGCTCGCACCACGCGATCGCGGTGAGACGCCGGCATTCTGCCCACGATCGCCGCGATCTCGCCGCGCCGCCGCCGGCTCACCTCCGCAACCAGCTCAGCGCCGGTGCGGGTCAAAGAGACCCGCACCACGCGCCGATCCTGCTGAGCGCGACGGCGAGTCACCAGCCGCTTGCGCACCAGACGATCACACATCCGCGTCGCCGTCGACCGATCAACCCCCAGAGCCGTGGCCAGGTCAGCCAGACGCTGCGGGCCCCGAGAGGCCAGCTCGATCAGGAACCGGTACTGCGGCAGCGTGACGTCCTCAGCGACGCCGGCCAGCGACCGGGCCGCGACCGCCACCAAGGCCCGGCTCGCTCGCAGGACCGCGTCGACGAGCTCATCACGGTCCGGCTCGGTGACGCCTTGCGTCTGGGTGGAAGATGACAAAGGCATCGAATGCATAAGCCTATCATTGCATAAGGCAATCAAGCTTCTCCCGTGAGTGATCGGAACGGACTGCCCAAGACAGCCGCGCAACTGAGGCAGGAGATCGCCGCCGCGCGCGCCGCGATCGTCGCGAGCTATCTCGGCGTATGGCGCGCGTCGCGCCACTCCCTCGGGAGGCACGGTGAGGACATGAGCGGCCACACCGCTGACCGGGGCGAGGCCGATGACGACGAGTAGCCGGCGAGCACAGTGGTCTCACACGACCGTTCGACCGGCTGATGGCTGACGCTCGCGCGGCCTCGTGACGGTGGGGATCCGGGAGGCGCCGATGGCCGGAGCGATGACGACCACGGCGGGCAGCGGCGCGAACTCCGCCTCCGCGACGGCTCAAGAGCCTGCACTTACTGAGGTGGAGCGACCGCTGACAAATGGGCCTGGTCGCCCGTCGAACCACTGCGACAGGATCTGGCGGGCGACCGGAGCGGCGCTGATATCCCCGAAGCCGCCCTTCTCTATCCAGACGACGACGATCGGCAGGCCGGTGATCGACGGCGGGACGAAGCACGCGTACCAGCCACATCGGTCTCGACCCCCTGGACTATCGAAGTAGTGCGCGGTGCAGGTCTTGCCGTAGACGGGCTCGCCGAACCCGGCGAAGACGTCGGCCGAAGTGCCGCCCGGCCGGGAATCCCCACAACGCGATCTCACCGACAGCTCGGGATTCCCACCGACCCGTGTCCACCGCCAGCGGGTGACGAGGATCGCCGCCACGACCGCGGTGACGTACGCTCCCGTAGGCGTGGAAGAACAACGGCCCCATGCGAGAGCCGTTCTCCGTCGGGCTGGGATGAGACCGTAGAAGCTCATCAGCGCCAGCATCGTGCCACGATCTGAGGGCGCGAACAGCAGGGAACTCGCGGCGCTCTATCTTGGCGGTCAGACGCGGATTTCGGCGGGCGACGGGGATGCTGCCGCGGTTGGCGGGGCGGGTAGGTCTACATGCTTGCGGGAGTTGGGGAGGGGATAGTGACGAGTCGCTCGTTGAAGGTGAAGCCCGCTTCGAGGGCCCGGCGCACCGGGCAGGTCTCGGCGACCTTCTCCAGGCGCTTGCGCTGGTCGTCGGTGAGATGGTCGGGGAGGTGGATGGTGATCTCGACCTGTCTCGGGGTCGTGTCGGCGTCGTAGTCGACGTCGACACGCAGGTCGCCGAGGTCGATGTCCCTGGGTGTGGCGTAGAGGACCAGCATCGTCGAGACGCAGGATGCGAGGGTGGCGGCCAGCAGTTCGTGTGGTGTCGGGGCGGTGTCGGTTCCGCCGAGGCGGGCGGGTTCGTCAGTGATGATCGTGTGGCGTCCGTTGACGTCGATCTCATGTCGGAGAGTGCCGTTGATGGGTTGAGCGATGGCGGTGTAGGGCATGGTGTCGATTCCCTTTCTGTCAGTTGTGGCCGAAGGTGACATCCGGGAGAACCCGACGTGCCCAGCGGGGGAGATACCACGCCCACTTGCCCATCAGCCGCAGCAACACTGGCAGCAGCAGCAGCCGGACGAGCGCCGCGTCGAGAAGCACGGCGACGCCGAGGATGATGCCCATCTCCTTGGGCGGCAGCGGCCCTGACAGCGCGAAGGTGAGGAACACGGCGACCATGACGGCGCCGGCGGCGAAGATCACGCGGCCAGAGTGGGCGAGGCTGCCGATCATGGCTTCCTTGGGGTCGTGGGTGCGGTCCCAATGCTCTTTGGCGCTGGAGAGCAGGAACACGGTGTAGTCCATCGAGATGGCGAAGATCATCGCGAAGAAGAACACCGGTCCCCACGCGTCCAGGAACCCTTGCGGCTGGAAGCCCAGCAGTGAGTGCAGATCGCCGTTCTGGAACACGAGCTTGGCAACGCCGAACGCGGCGCCGGTGGCGAGCAGGTTGGTGAGCACGCCGACGGCGGCGAGCAGCGGCGCCTGCAGCGCGATCAACAGCAGCAGGAACCCGAGCCCGAGAACGACGCCGATGACGAGCGGGGTCTTGCCTGACAAGGCGTTCTGGAGGTCGTGGTTCTCAGCGACAGCGCCACCGATCAGCGATCCCGCCGGAAGCGCTGCGCGCAGACGGTCGATCGTCTGCCCGACGGCCGGGTTGGACGGGTCCTGCTTGGGGATCGCGGTGATCAGCGCGTAGCCGTTGCTGGTCTGCACCGGCATCACGGCCGCGACGCCCGAGTCCAGCCGGGCGATCCGGGCAGCCTGCGTGGCCAGGTCCGTGGAGGCGACGATCTGCAGCGGTCCGGTGGCTCCGGGTCCCATCGCGGACTGGACCTGCTGGTAGCCGATGCGTGAGCTGTCGGAGGTCGGGACGACCTTGATCGAGGGCATCGCGGTCTTGAGCTGCGTGGCCGGCAACGCCAGGGCGATCAGGATCGCGAGCGCGATCGCGCCGTAGGCGAGCGGGCGCTTCCAGAGGCGCTCGCCCCAGGCGGCAAACCGGGCCGAGCGGTGCTCGCCCGAGTGCGCCCACGGCAGCGAGAGCTTGTCGACCCTGGGGCCGAGTTTCGCGAGCACGGCGGGCAGCAGGGTGAGGGTCGCGGCGAGTACGAAGATGACGGCGAGCATGATTCCGAGGCTCATCGAGCGGAACGCGGGGCTCGGGACGAGCATCACCGCGCTCAGCGAGATCAAGACGGTGACGCCGCTGAACAGGACGGCTTTGCCGGCGGTGTCCATCGTCACCGCCGTCGCCTCCTCAGCGGAGAGGCGCGAGCCAAAGAACGCGCCGCGGAACCGGTGCACGATGAACAGCGCGTAATCGATCCCGAGCGCGAGCGCGAACATGAGCGCGAAGTTCATCGCCCAGATCGAGACCGGCATGAGCTTCGTGGTCAGATACAGGGATCCGGCGGCGGCCATCAGCCCGACCATCGTCAGCATCAACGGCAGACCGGCGGCGACGAGCGACCCGAACGCGACCAGCAGGATCAGCAGCGTCACCGGCCACGAGATCACCTCTGACTTCAGCATCGCTGAGCGGTTGGCCGAGTTGAAGTCAGACCACATCGCCGAGGCGCCGGTCAGGTGCACCTGGACGCCGGCGGCCGACAGCCCGGACAGCTTGCCTTTCAGGGTGTCTGCCGCGACGACCATTGCGTTGGAGTCACGCGCGGCGCCGGCCTGGACGATCGCGGTGTGCCCGTCGCGGGAGATGGACATACCCGCGGTCGGCGGGATGACGGTGCTGACCGCGCGGTCGGCCCGCAGCGTGCGCTCAACGTTCGCGATGGTGGCGCGAAATGACGGGTTGCTGACGGTCTTGGTCGGCGAGTAGAGGACGGTCATCAGCCCGTAGCTGGACAGGCCCTTGAAGTTCTTGTCGATCAACTGTCGCGCTTGGACTGATTGCGAGCCGGTGGTCTCCCACCCGGCGCCCGAGAGGGCGGTCTCGACGCGTGGGGCAAAGAACCCGAGCACCACCGCGATCACCAACCAGGCAACCACGACGAGCCGGAAATGGGTCGCGGTGTAGCGGCCCAGACGACCGATCGGACCGACCTTCACAGCATGCTGCTCCGGGCCGGACGCTGCCAGCGGCGGCTTGGTGGTGTCAAGCACGGCCATCAGACCGTCACCTCCTCACGAGCCGTTGAGGCCGCCTGTTCGCAGTTGTCAGCGACCGCGAACAGCCCACGCTCCAGCGCGGCGCGTTCGAATTGCGGGGCCATCGCGCGGCACGGTCCGCACCACGGCGCCCAGAAGTCGATGACGAGGATTCCGGGTTGCCGGAGGGCGTCGGTGATGGTGTGTTGGGTGAGGGTTTCGATGGTGCTCATGGTTTCTGCTAGTGGGTTCGGGTTCTCAGAGGGCGAGCACGCCGCGTTTGCGGCTGGCGATGAAGACGTGCTCGAAGGCGACCTTCGCCCAGTGCGCCTGGGGTCCGGCTATCACGTGCGCGTGCTTGTCCTCGCCGTTGGTGGCGAGGACGTGGTTGGCTTTGAAGATCACGCCGCCCGAGCCGGCGTCGAGGATGCACATCGCGTCGAGGTCGCCGAGCGGCAGCAGATGCCGGTCTGACCCGTCGAGGTCGGCGGCGATGTTGTGCACGGCGACCTTGGCCATCGTCTCGGTCATCTGCCCCGTCTTCGGTACCCCCGCGGGGACCGGTGTCGGTGCCGGTGGGGCGATCGCGATCGCGACCCCGGCGGCGAAGATGTCGGGGAACTGGGCGTGGCGGAACTGCTCGTCGACGGGGATGAACCCCATCGGGTTCCCCAGCCCCTCGGTGTTGCGAACGGCGTCGACGCCGGTGAACGGCGGCACGATCATCGAGTACGCCGCGGGGAGGACGGTGCCGTCGTCGAGCTCGATCTCGCGCGCGCGGGCCTCCTTGATCACGGTGTTCGGACGGCCGTCGATCCCGAGCCTGTCGAAGAAGCGATTGATCATCTGCTCTGAGTTGCCGACACCACCGAGGCCGAAGTGACCGAGGAACGGTTCGGCGGTGATGAACGTCACCGGCGCGACGTCCTGCAGGCCGGCCTTCTTGATCTGGTGGTGCGCGTTGAACATGAACTCGTAGGAGGCGCCGAAACACGAGCCGCCCTGCGCGGTGCCGATCACGACCGGGCCGGGGTTCTGCAGGAACCGGTCCCACTCATCCCGCGCGAGCAGAGCGTGCTCGAGGTTGCAGACCGACTGCGTGTGCCCGTCGTGGGGCCCGAGGCCGGGGACCCTCTCAAACGCCAGCCGCGGACCCGTGCCGATGAACAGCCGGTCATAGACGAGCTCCTGGCCCGAGCTCGTCGTCACCGTGTGCGCAGCAGGGTCGATCGTCTCGGCCGCCTCATTGATGAACCGGATCCCCTTGCGGGCATACACGGGCGCGAGCGGGAAGGTCACATCCTTCTCCTGACGGCCACCGAACGGCAGCCAGATCAGGGACGGAATGAACGTGAAGTCCGACCGCGGATCGAGCACCACGATCTCGTGGCGATCGCCCACCTTCTTCTTGAGCTCGAACGCTGCGGTCAATCCCGCGAAGCTCGATCCGATGATCACGACACGCTTGCGCTCAGAACTGGACATGACTCTCTCCTTCCCCTGCGCCGCCATGCGTCGGTCGGATGGCGATGGCCGGTCGGTGGGCCGCGGCTGAAGGGGTTTTGACAGCATCATCTACACAACTGTACGTTTGTGAATGGCACAATAGCGCCACTTTGCGTACATGTCAACTCCACGCCGGTGGAGTTGTATAGATTGGGTCGCTCGTCAGAGCGGTGCGGTGCTGCGACGGTGGCGCGCCGGCGATGCCGCCAGCGCGGGCTCTTCAGCTCGCGGCCTCGGCGAGGGGAAGGCCGAGCTCCGCGATCCGTTCGGCAATCTCGCCCTGCGGGATGTTGACTGCCTCAGGAATCGTGGCCCCTCGATCTACTGCGCCAGTCGGCAGCCGACCAGCGGACGGCCCGCCCGGAGGTGCTGGATCATCTCAGCACCGAATCATCTACACAACTGTGTGCTTGTGGTAGGATGGAAGGATGCGAGACCAGCTGTCTTTCCAACATCCGCTGGCGGATCCGCTCGTGGAGCTGATCGCCCAGCGCTTCCGGGTACTCGCCGAGCCGATGCGGATCAAGCTGCTTGACCGGCTGCGTGACGGCGACGCCACTGTCGGCGAGCTCCAAGCGGCGCTCGGCGCCAGCCAGCAGAACATCTCAAAGCATCTTGGGATCCTGCACAGCGCCGGCATGGTCACCCGCACCAAGGACGGCAACCACGCCCGCTACTCGATCGCCGACGAAGGGGTATTCGAGCTCTGCGAACAGGTCTGCGGCGGCGTTCGCCGCCAGCTCGACGAGCTCGACGCGCTGCTTCAGCGCACCCCTGGCCAATAGGCCGCCCGACGTGAGATCCGCCCGGCGCATCCGCAGCATCGCACCCGAACAGGCGTGGGACCAGGTCGCCCGCGGCGAAGCTCAACTGCTTGATCTGCGCACCGAGCTCGAACGACACCGCTATGGCTGGCCACCCGGCGTGCGGCGGGTCTCATTGACCCGTCACATCGCCTGGCCCGGCGCGGCGAACACGATCTACCTCTGTCAGCACGCCAACCGCTCAAAGCTCACCGCCTGGCGCGGCGCGGCCGAAGTTGCCGGCGGCTGGCCCGCCTGGCAGGCCGCCGACCTGCCAATCGAGCGCGATCGCGCCCGTTGACAGGACCGCTGCCTCAAGACCAGTTCGACTGGATCTTCAGCCGAGTTCCACGGCTCACCGTCGAGGTCGTGATCGCCTCCCGCGAACGCGGGGTCCTGCTGGCGCTCCGGGACTTCGGCCCGTGCCAGGGGCTCTGGCATCTCCCCGGCGGGACCGTTCGCTTCGGCGAACCGGTCGCCGAGGCCGTGAAGCGCGTCGCGCTGGACGAGCTCGGGTTGACGGTGAGCGTTGGCGAGCTGCTCGGCTACATCGAGTACCCCAGCCACTATGACAACGGGCTCGATTCACCGGTCGGCCTGGCGTTCCGTGCGCGGCCATCGAACGCTGAGACGCCTGACGAACGCGACCTGCGATCCGAATGCGCCTGGTTCATAACTCTTCCCGAGAACATGCACGACGAGCAGCGAGACTTCCTCGCCCGCCATCTCGGCACCGTTTCGAGCACGCCGGACGCCTAGCCACCAGTGCGGGGCGTAGTCTCGCCGCATCGCGACTGGGGGTTTGCGCGGATGAGCAGACGGCCGTGCCCAGCCACGATCGCCGGTATGCGTCATCGCATCGTCATTCTCGGAGCGGGCACAGGCGGCACGCTGACCGCCAACCGGTTGCGCCGGGTCTACGGCGACTCCGCTGAGATCACGGTGATCGACCGTGACGACCACCACGTCTACCAGCCTGGCCTGCTGTTTGTCCCGTTCGGCCTGGCCGACCCCGGCGAGATCGTCCGCCCGCGTCACACGCAGCTCCACGACGGCATCGAGTTCCGCGTCGCCGAGATCGATCGCGTCCTTACGGCCGACAACCTGGTGCGCCTCGCCAACGGCGAGGCGATCGGCTACGACGTGCTCGTGGTCGCCAGCGGCGCGGCGCTGCTGCCCGAGGAGACCGAGGGTCTGACCGGTCCGGGCTGGGAGAGGACGATGTTCACCTTCTACACGCTCGAGGGCGCAACCGCCCTGCGTGACGCCCTTCGCACCTTTGACCGTGGCCGGCTCGTCGTCAACCCGATCGACATGCCGATCAAATGCCCGGTCGCGCCGCTGGAGTTCTGCTTCCTGGCCGACTGGTACCTGCGCGAGCGAGGCGTGCGCGATGACGTCGAGCTCGTTTACGCCACATCACTGGACGGCGCCTTCACCAAACCGATCGCCTCCGAGCGACTCGCCGGACTGCTGGCCGACAAGGGCGTCATCGTCGAGACCGAGTTCGCGACCGGACAGGTCGACGGCGCGACCGGAAGACTTGTCAGCTGGGACGAGCGCGAGATCCCGTTTGACCTGCTCGTCACGATCCCCTTGCACGGCGGCGCCGCGTTCATCGCGCGCTCTCCGGGCCTCGGTGACGAGATCGGCTTCGTGACAACAGACACCGCGACCCTGCAATCCAGGACAGCCCCGAACGTCTTCGCGATCGGCGACGCCACCAACGTCCCCACCTCCAAGGCCGGATCCGTGACCCACTTCGAAGCCGAAACGCTGATCGACAACGTTCGCCGGTTCCTGGACGGCCGCGAGCTCACGGGATCGTTTGACGGCCACTCCAACTGCTTTATCGAGACCGGCTTTCACAAGGCGCTGCTCATCGACTTCAACTACGACGTCGAACCGCTGCCCGGCAGGTATCCCGCGCGCGTCGGGCCGCTGCCGCTGCTCAAGGAGTCGCGGCTCAACCACATGGCCAAGCTCGCGTTCCAGTCGATCTACTGGCACGTGCTGCTGCCCGGCCGCGACATCCCGGGCATGGGCTCCCAGCTCCAGATGGCCGGAAAAGACACCGACCTGATCGCCGAACGACAAGGAGCGCCACGATGACACCCTCAACCCTCACCGGCGTTCCCGTGGAACGCGATGCCGAGGGATTCTTCACCGATCCTCAGCAGTGGACCGAGGAGATGGCCGACCCGATCGCCCGCGAGAACGGCATCGCGCAGCTCACCGATCGCCACTGGATCGTGATCCACTTCATGCGTAACGCCTATCTGGAGCAGGGCTCGGCGCCATCGATCCGGACCCTCGGGAAAGTGTCCGGCGTGCCGATCAAAGAGCTCTACCAACTGTTCCCCAAGGGGCCCGCGAAGCTCGCGGCCAAGATCGCCGGGATCCCCAAACCGCGCGGCTGCATCTAGAAAGCGAGAACGCCATGACCGATCTATTCGAACACGGCATGCCGATCATCGACTTCACCCCTCAGCCGATCACGAAGGTCTCGATCATCATCTCCAAGGGATCGCTGGAGGGCATCTACCCCGGCCTGATCATGGCCAACGGCGCCCGCATGGAAGGGATCGACGCCAACCTGTTCTTCACCTTCTTCGGCATGGACGCGATCAACAAGGCCAAGCACGAGCACGTCAAGGTTGCCACCGTCGGCAACCCCGGCCTGCACCTCGCCACCTGGGCCGGCGGGTTCCCCGGCATGTCGTCATTCGTCACGCACAAGCTCGCGTCGGAGATGGAAAAACTCGACATCCCCCCAATCCCCGAGTTCATCGAGATGATCGCCGACTCCGGCGCCGGCCTCTACGCGTGCAAAGCCTCCGTCGATCTGTTCGGCCTGACCCAGGGCGACTTCATCCCCCAAGTGCAAGACATCATCACCGTCGGCGAGTTCTACGGCCTCGCCGCAGGCGGCCAGATCATCTTCACCTGATAAGGGCCTCGCCGTCGGGGAGTGTCCGAGGATCTGTGTAGGCATGACCGAAAGGAACCGTCATGCCTTCATCGTCGACTGCCGTTGCTGTAGCTCAGCAGGACCGAATTGAGAAACTAAGCACGCGGTCAGCGTGTCCGGCGAGCGGTGGCGCGTGACACGCGGACGTCGCCGTTTGCAGGGCCCAGAGCACGGGCTGGAGTTGCCTCTCCGTGCATATGCAATGTTGCGGGCTTCAGTCGCGAATTTGGCGAGTCTCAGGTGCGGACTGAGAAGTAGTTCGAGACCCGCCTTCGTGCGGTCGAGGTGCTTCGTCTGAACCCGGCAGGGCTGCGCATGGACCCTTCTCCTGAGATGAGAGCTGCAGGTTGTCGGACCGGTCCGCCGCCAATACTCACCGTCCGGCGTGCTCGCCGCGTGGTGCTCCTGGGCCGGGGGGGAGCTCGATCTCCCCGCGAGCCGCGTGTTTGCCGCACCGGTCGCAGCGGAGGTCTGGGCCGATGTTGCCGCCGCGGGGGGGGGGGGGGGGGGGCGGCCGCGGGGGGGGGGGGGGGGCGGCCCGGGCGGCGGGGGGGGGGGGGGGGGGACCCTACGACGACCCGACGAGGGGGGGGAGAGGGGGGGGGACCCTAGGACCGAGAGGGGGGGGGGGGGGGGGAAAGGAAGCTCCTTTTTTTTTTACCCAGGGGCGGGGGTCTTGGTTGCGGTGGGCCAGATCGCTTCCGAACAGTCAGTCCACACAAGAGTGCACAGAATCATTACTGCATATTTTGGGCCTAGAGAGATCACAGGGACCCCGCGCCGTTACGGCTATATCGCGGCGCCGCGCCGCCGGCCGGTAATCGAGCCGCGACGAGGACCGGGTTGGGCGCCGCCCTTCTGCTCGGCGGCTGGCTTGCCGTAAGTAGTCTGCTCGCAGGCGGGGGTAGCTACGGCTCACGCCTCGGGCACGGCGTCCCCTGGCTGCCATTGGCAGTGCTCGGCTTCTTCGGCTTGTTGCTCGCGCTGACCCGTGTGCCGTTGATCACGCGAGCCCTGACCGCCCCAGGTGCTCAACAGCGGCTGCTGTCGCCGCACTCGTTCCGGGCGGGAGGGATCGTGTTCGTGATAGCGATGCTGCTCGGGAAACTCCCAGCGCTCTTCGCTGTGCCCGCCGGGTTTGGTGACATTGCTGTTGGCATAGCAACGCTATGGGCCGCCCGCAAGGTACGCGAGGGATCGCTGACCAAGCCGCTCATTTGTTTCACCGTCCTCGGGATCGCAGACCTCGTCTCGGCGCTGACCCTGGGAGCGCTGACAGGCTTCCTCCAGATCGTCCACGTGAACCCGGCCGCGACCCTGAACGCTGACCTGCCGCTCGCAATCATCCCCACGGTTGGTGTGCCGCTGCTCCTAGCGATGCATCTCACCTCGCTGCGCGTCCTCTTTCGGGATCGCGCGGCCGACCGAGTCGCGGACAGATTGGTCGTCAGTCCGCTGACTGCGTAGTACCGACGCGCCTGAATCGACTCCCCGCCCATAGGTCACAGCTGGGTGGCGGGGCGCGGGCGCGAAGCAGTCAAACCCCAAGAGCAATCAGAAGGGACCACGATGAACACGACCCCCACGAGCACAACCGAGTTCCTCCCGCTACGCCACGACTTCCAGCCAACGGGCGTGTACCTGGACTCCGCCACCTACGGCCTGCCGCCCAAGGTGGCGCTCCAAGCGCTCTCGGCCGCGACTGCCGCCTGGGCGAGCGGACGCTATGACCCGGCCAGCAGCGATCACGTAGTCGGCCGCGCACGCAACGCGTTCGCGCGACTGCACAGCGTCTTGGCGGAGGATGTCGCGATCGGCCATCAGGTCTCACCGATGGTCGGTCTCATCGCCGCGTCCCTGCCCCCGCGCGCACGCGTTCTGGCGGCCGAGGGCGACTTCACTTCGCTGCTATTTCCGCTGCTCGCCGCCGGCTGCGACGTGCGCACGATCCCGCTAGAGCAGCTCGCCGATACGGTCGACAGCCGCACCACCCTGGTGGCCGTCTCAGCCGTCCAATCCGCAGACGGACGGCTCGCCGATCTGGATGCCATCGCTAGCGCAGCAGCCAGCTACGACGCACTGACGTTGGTCGACGCCACCCAGGCGTGCGGCTGGCTCCCGCTCGACGCCGGGCGGTTCTCTGTCGTGGTGGCGGGTGGGTACAAATGGCTATGCCACCCGCGCGGGACCGCGTTCATGACGATCGCACCCGAGCTGCACGACCAGATCGTCCCGCTAGCCGCCGGCTGGTACGCCGGCGAGCATCCCTGGGACAGCTGCTACGGAACCCCCCTGCGACTCGCCAGCGACGCCCGCCGCTTCGACGTCTCGCCCGCTTGGCTGAGCTGGCATGCCGCCTCCGCCACGCTGGAACTGTTCGAAGCCGTCGGGCTCGGACAGATCCACGACCACAACCTGGCGCTGGCCAACCGACTCCGAACTGGCCTCGGGCTCGAGCCGAGCGATTCGGCGATCGTTTCGCTCGACGCCGCTGACGAGGCGACCGAGCGGCTGGCAGGCGCCGGGGTGAAGGCCGCGGTCCGGGCGAACCGCGTACGGCTCAGCTGCCATCTCTACAACCATGACGAAGACGTCGATCGCACGCTCGACGTTCTGACCGACATCATCCACGCGGGCTGTGGGTCACATTCGTTGTTGCCACGTGGCAACAACCCACCATGTCGGAGGCCGGCAACGGCGAGGTTAAATCATGAAAACAGCCCCGCTGTGCGGGGCTTTTCCCGATGCGCCCGAGAAGACTCGAACTTCCACGGACCATACGGTCCACAAGGCCCTCAACCCTAATCAGCCCGCCGTAGATCAGTTCTCTGGGGTCCAGAGGCTCCCGAATTGGGCGGTTCTGTGGACATCATGGACAGGCTGGAAGGAATGGATGTTGCCACGGTGTTGCCACGGCCCGGTTGCCCGTGCGGCTCGAAGGAGGGTCCGAACCGTTCGCGGTGGACGTGACGCAGGGGCCTCGTCATCGCTGCTGCTCCCGTCCGGTGGCCTACTTACGCTCGGCTGGTGCCGACCCTCGAGGAGATCGTCTTCCAGGCCGGTCGCGACGCGCTCTTCGACCAGGACGACGTCGTCGCTGGAATCCGTCAGCGGACCGGGGACGCTACTCGCAGCCCACGCTCTCGTCGCATCCTTCCTGGGTGCCACGACGGTCAAAGCCAAGGGTCTTCATGGCTTCAGTTGGGCGGCCCTTGTAGCGCTGTTGCTCGGCTTGATCATCGCCGCCGTCCTGCTGTCGAACTGGAAGCTCCGGTTCGCCGTTGACGCGCCAGACCTCTACGCCGAGCTGTATGAGGAGGCCGCCGCCGAAGCGGCCAGCGACACGCTCGGCTGGCTGGTGTCGGCCGCGTATGGCTACCACGCCCTGCGGCGGGCCGACGTACAGCGAGTGAGGATCATGGGCGGTCTCTTGACTTCGCTGGGCACCCTGATGGTGTTGCAGACCCTGTTCTGGCTCGTGGCCCTCCGTTAGAATGCACTCGATGGCACCGCGCCCCGTCCCACCAGAGCAGATCAAGACCCCGTCGATCAAGATCGGGATCCAGGAAGGCCGCGGCGGCTCGACTCCTCCCGCGCCCCGGCCGAACGGCAACTAGCGCGCCACGTGGACCGCGCGGAGTGCTGACGCACGCGCCGGCTTGCCCAGGCCTTGTCAGACCGTCGGCCTCTATATCGGTTGCACGCATCGGTGCGTTGTCGACCAATGCCTCCGTGTTAGCGGTAAAGCATTTTGTAACGGGGTCGTTGTCGGTGGGGCACCGCGGTTTCGATCGAGTGTGCGTTTTCGGTCCGTACCGGTCGGCAGGACCTCAGTGAGCTACGGGCGGCCTGAAACAGCCTCTACGCCACACCCGAGCAGCCCCGCTCGCTGGGCGAGCGGCCGGCTGACGGGCTGCGTGGTCCAGATCGAGGACCCCCGCAATCCGGAGGTCACTGCTCTGCTCGAGCGTCATCTTGCGTTCTGTCATGCGACGACGCCGGCTGAACACGCCTTCGCGCTGGACCTCGACGGGCTCCTCGCTCCCACCGTTATGTTCTTCACGCTGCGCCGCGACGGACAGCTGCTCGGTGTCGGCGCGCTGAAGGAGCTTGATCGGACCCACGGCGAGATCAAGTCGATGCACACCGCGGCCGAAGCGCGCGGGCTCGGCGTAGGCCGAGCGATAGTCGACCACCTGCTTGTGGCAGCGGGCGGACGCGGCTATACACGCGTCAGCCTGGAGACAGGGACGACGGATGCCTTTGCGCCCGCACGGGCGCTCTACGCAAATGCCGGCTTCGTGCCCTGCGGGCCGTTCGCCGACTACGCGGATAGCCCGGATAACACGTTTATGACCCTTGCGCTCGGCGCGTGAGCGCCAGGGCGTCCGCCGCCGGAAAGGTCGCCGCGGGGTTGTCTCGTTCCTGTCGGGGTACCGGGCCCGGGACGGCAGCTGCCTGCGACAGCCTGACCTCCCGTTGTTCCTACGGAGAGGACGGGCGGCGCCGTCAACCGGGAGCCGGGTGTGCGCCGGGCATGGTCCGGGCCTGTCGGGTCCAGGCTTGGGCGCCGGCCTGGAGCGCGTCCCAGGGCGAGCCGAGTGGTGGGGTGTAGGAGAGGTCGAGGTCGGAGATGGCGTCGATGGTGAGGTCGTTGAAGATGGCGGTGGCGATGGTGTCGACGCGTTTGGCGATCTCGGAGCCGAGGTGACCGATGAGCTGGAGGCCGAGCAGCTGCCCGGTGCGGCGGTCCCCGGTGTAGCGCATGGCGATTGGGTGGCTGCCGGGGTAGTAGCGCTTGTGATCGTCGGCCTCGGAGGCGATGGTGAGCGGGTCGAATCCGGCGGTGGTGGCTTCGTGGTCGCGCAGCCCGGTGCGGGCGGCGACGAGGTCGAACACCTTGACGACCTGGGTGCCGAGGCTGCCGGCGAACTCGCGGGAGCCGCCGAGGGCGTTCTCGGCGGCCACGCGGCCCTGCTTGTGGGCGGTGGTCCCGAGCGGGAGATAGGTGTCGCCGAGCAGGCGGTGGTGGGTGACGGCGCAGTCGCCGGCGGCGAACACGTCGGGGAGGTTGGTGCGCATCCGGCGATCGACGGCGATCGCGCCTTTGACGCCGAGCTCCGCGCCGGCGGTGGCGGCTAGATCGCTGTCGGGCCGCACCCCGACCACGACGAGCACGGCATCGGCCGGGTAGCCCAGCGGCTCCTCGTCGGGTCCGGTGGCCTGGACCTCGAGCCGTGAGTCGGAGTCGGTCGGAGGCGGCGGTGATGGCGTCGACGCGGGTGCGGCAGGCGACGGTGACATCGTGGCGTTCGAGTTCGTGGTGGACGAGCGCGCCGAGCTCGGGGTCGACGGTGGGGAGGACCTCGGGGAGCTGTTCGAGCTGGGTGACGTGCAGGCCGCGGGCGGTGAGGGCTTCGGCCATCTCCAGGCCGATGTAGCCCGCGCCGACGATCACGGCGCGATGGATGTCGTTGCGTTCGAGGGTGTGCATGAGCGCGAAGGTGTCGCTCATCGAGTGCAGGAGGTGCACCCCGTCGCCGGGCCCGAGCGCGTCAAGCCCGGCGATCGGGGGGCGCACGGGGACCGCGCCGGTGCCCACGACGAGCACGTCGTAGTCCAGCGTGTCAGTGGCGTCCTGCGGGCCGGTGGTGAGGACGCGGTGCGCGAGAGGGTCGATGCGGGTGACCGTGGTGTCCAGGCGCAGGGTCATGCCGGTGGCCTCCAGGTCGGCGCGGGTCCGGTGGGCGAGGTTGCGCCAGTGGGTCACCTCGCCGGAGACGTAGTAGGGGATGCCGCAGATCGAGAAGTTCGGGTAGGCGTCGGCGACCACGACGGTCACCTCGGCACGCTCTGGGAAAGCTCGCGGCCGTAGTCGTGGCGCTGATCCCGGCGTCGCTGCCGCCGATCGCCAGCAGCCGCATCAGCCGTGCCTCGCGAGGCAGTCAGTGTCAGGCAGGTTCCGGGGCATGCTCGCCGGCTCGTCTGTCGTGCACCGCGGGACGGCGCGGTTTGGCTCATCGGTGTGCGGGAGGATGACCTGCGCGGCCTGCGGCGGGTGTGACGTCGGGGTAAAGGGCGCGGATGAGCGTCGACCGCCGCGCTGGCGCCGACGAGCTGGGCGATGACGTAGGCGGGCACCGACGCCGGGGCGATGCCCGCGAAGGTGTTGGAGAACATGCGGCCGATGCTGATCGCCGGGTTGGCGAAGCTGGTGGAGCTGGTGAAGAAGTAGGCCGCGCCGATGTAGGCGCCGACGGCCGCGGGCGCCGTCGCGGCCCGGCCAGTGCGCACCAGCGGCGAAGATGACCAGCAGCAGGCCGATGGTGGCGACGACCTCGGCGAGCAGATGCGCCGGCGTGGCGCGGTGGGTGGTGGAGATGCTGATGGCGGCCTGGGCGAACATCGCGTTGGCCAGCGACCGCGCCCGCGATGCAGCCGCCGACCTGCGCAGGGATGTAGGCGGCGGTATCGCGCCAGCTGATCCCGCCGAAGCTGGCGTCCACGAGCGACACGACCGGGTTGAAGTGCGCGCCCGACATGAGCCCGAACATGAGGATCATCGCGAACAGGCCGGTCGCGGTCGCGGCGGCGTTCTCAAACAGCTGCAGACCGACGTCGCCGGGGGAGAGCTGGTGGGCGGCGATGCCCGAGCCGATCACGATCGCACGCCAGGAGCGCGGAGCCGAGGAACTCGGCGAGCAGCCGGCGCGGCAGCGGCGGTGTCACTGGGGTGAGGCCTCCAGCAGTTCGCAGCGCTCGTGTCCGAGGCACTCCCGGGCTTGTCGGTTGGCGAGGGTGAGGATGTGGCTGCGGATTCGCACGTGGTCGTACTGGTCAAGGATGCGGTCAGCGCAGCCGCGGATGACCTCGGGGCTCCGGGCGGCGCCGAACTCGTCGATCAGGCCGGGGAGCAGATGGGCCAGGCGCCACTGGTGCGACGTGGCGTCTGACTGGATGTCCTCGATGCGGTTGTCGAGCAGGTCAGCGACGCGCTCGGCGATGAGGTCGCGGATCTCGCGCACTTCGTCCAGCGGTCGCCCGGCGGGGTCGGGGATGTCCCAGTCATCGACGCGCGTGGGCACATAGGGGCAGACGTCGCCGCAGCCCATGGTCACCGCCCAGTCGGCGTGCAGCTGCATCTCGACCGAGAGGCGCTTGGGCTTCTGGCCCGACAGGTCGATGGCCGACCTCGCGCATCACCTCGACGACCTCGGGCCACACGCGGTCGGCGGGGTCAGAGCCGGCCGACTCTGCGCGACAGTCATGGGTGCAGTCGCGTTCGAAGAACGCCTGGGCCATCTGAGAGCGTCCGGCGTTGTGGGTGCAGACGAACAAAACGTACTTCATGACTCCAGCCTCCTCTTACGCTGCCGCCACCAGCTTGTCGGCGTACTCGGTGGGTAGGCCGGCGGCAGCGACCTCCCGCGCGACGCTCTCGGCGTCGTAGGGCACGCGTTCGATCGACACTTTCAGCGCGTCGCGCTCGTCGAGCTCTAGCTCGGCGTAGTCGCATCGCTTTTCTCCGTCCTTCCTCTTTCCCTCCTATTCTCATTTTATATATTACTCGTCCTCTTTCTCTTACATTCACGGCTTGTGCGTGTGCCCGTATTCCATCTCGTCTCACTCCGCCGACGCCGCCAGGCGCTCATAGAGCCGCGCGGGCTTGTCTTCGAACAGGTACTCGTTGACCTTGCGCGGGCTGCCGTGCACCAGCCAGATCCGCTGGGGGCCGACCTCGAAGCGCAGATCAAACGGCATCGCGCGCATGAATTCTCCCGACCCCTGAATCTGTGTCGCGACGAGCGTCTCCTCGCCACCCACAGCTGCCCTGCCCGGTCGTGCGGGGTGACATAGGCGCAGCCGCAGTCGTCGTGGTCGCGCGCGATCGCGTAGTCGTAGTTGCCGTAGATGGTCGGGATCTCGCGCTCGGCGATGAGCCGGCAGACCTCGTTGGGATGCGGGCCGTAGCCGACGAGGTCCCCGCCGCAGAAGATCTGATCGACGCCGATGGCATCGATCGCGGCCAGGCTGGCCTGCAGCGGGGGGAGGTTGCCGTGGATGTCGGTGATGACCGCGGCACGCTTCACTGCTGACCTCCGATCGGACGGTGAAGGGCGATCAGGTCGCCCGTGGGCACCAGCGTCTCCAGAAGATCCCACACGCGGTGATAGAGCTCGTAACGGATCTCGCGCACCACCACCAGCGGCTGCCCCGCCGGATCAGTCGACCGGCCAATCGGGTAGCGGCGCCCGGGATACACCGGGCAGGCGTCCCCGCACCCCAAGGTGACGACAACGTCGGCGGCGCGCACCAACTCCTCGGTGAGCGGCTTGGGGAACTCCAGCGCGACGTCGACGCCGATCTCGCTCATCGCCTGCACGACCACCGGGTCGATCTGGTCCTCGGGGTGCGTGCCGGCTGAGCGCACTCCGACCCAGCCGTTGGACAGGTGATGGGTCAGCGCGGCGGCGATCTGGCTGCGCCCGGCGTTGTGCTCGCAGACGAACAGGACCTCGGGCAGCGGCTTGTCCACCTGCCCGTCGGCCTGGCCACCGCCCACAGCCGCTCGCGCGCGAAGCGCTCGATGATCACCGGGAAGAAGTTGGGACCGACCGTCGGGCGCTCGCCGATGCGCTCCGCCGAATCCTCGACGCAGCGCGCGACTGTCTCGCGGGAGAAGACGCCGCTGAAGTCCGCCGCGAGCTCGTCGACGGCGGCTTCCAGGCATCGGCGCAGTAGGGGACTGAAGTCGATGTCCATGCGTGATCTCCCAGTGACCCACGCACAGTGTAAACATTGACAAACGTCAGTTCAATCGATATCTATAGATAGAGAGTATCGATTTGGAATTGAGCCCTAAGACCAAGGGCCCGCGGGGGAGCCGTGCTGTGAGCCGGTCGTCTACGCCGACGTCGAACGCGAGCACGCCACCCGGATGGCCAGCGCCGCCAAGGCGCTCGGCGACCCGGTGCGGATCCAGCTGATCGACGTGCTGCGCAAGCACGCAGGCAAGGTGTGCGTATGCGAGCTGGTACCGCTGTTTGATCTCCACAGCCCACGGTGTCTCATCATCTCAAGTGCTGCGCCAGGCCGGTTTCGTCGGCTCAGAGCGTCAAGGGTTATGGGCCTACTACTACGTCATCCCGACGCGCTCCAGGAGCTATCGACATGGCTGAGCTGACTACCCGGCGCATGACCGATCCATCTGACCGCGTCTCATCGGAGTCCTCATGAGCCCGACTCTGCTGTCCCTCGTCGCCAAGCAACACGAGCAAGAGCTGCGCTGGTGAGCGCGGTGCTGCGCGGAGAGTGATTCTCCGTCCTTGGCTCGCCGCTCGGCAGCTCGCGTCTGAGCACGCTGATCTCACACCTTCGCCCAGCGCCGTCACTCCGCCGCTGCTGCGCCTGACTGTCCGTTCGTTTACCGCCAAGGAGCATCGCGATGAGCATCCCCATCGATCAGACAGAGCTGCGCGACGTCATCCGCGAGAAGTACAGCAGCTGCCGCGATCGTGGCTATCAGAGAGAGCAGTTCATAGCGTCGTCGTGCTGAGCGCCGAGAGGCGATCATCACCGAGAAGCATCGCGCAGTACTTCGGGTCCTCGCTGTACGACGCCGGCGAGCGCGCCGAGCTGCCGGAGTCAGCGGTGCTCGCGTCGCTGGGCTGCGGCAACCCGATAGCGATCGCCGAGCTGCACGAGGGCGAGACCGTGCTAGACCTCAGCTCCAGCAGCGGGATCGACGTGCTGCTCTCCGCTCGCCGCGTCGGCCCGGAGTGCCTGGTCTATGGGCTGGATATGACCGATGAGATGCTCGACTCGCTCGCCGCAACCAAGCCGAGGTCAGCGTCGCCGACGTGCAGTGGCTTCGCAGTCACATCGAGGAATCCCGATAACGCGCAATAGAGTAGACGTGATCATCTCCAACTGTGTGATCAACCTGTCGGGCGACGAGCCTCAGGTCCTGCGCGAGGCCGCGCGCGTGCTGGAGCCAGGTGGTCGCTTCGCAGTCTCTGATATCGTCGCCGAAGACGACGATGGAAGAACAGACTCACGCCGAGATGCAGGCATACACGGGCTGCATCGCCGGGGCGCTCACCCGCGATGAGTGGGCGAGGCACTACAGGCAGACGGGCTGACCGACATCAGCATCAAGAGAGCCACAGCGTGCAGCCCGCCGCCGTCTCAGCGATCGTGCGAGCTAAAAGTCAGAGAGGGCATTTCGGACGCGGGTGCTCGACAACGGAGCAGGATAGTTGCTGCGAAAAGAGCGACAAGGCCAGCTGCTGCTCCACAGAGGCGATCGCCGAGGGTAGCTGCAGCTGCGAGTAGCCCATGACGCCTCAGCTGTCACTCGCCACGTCTGTTCGATAGCGAGTCAGCGCCGGTCGCACACCGGTCGAGCTTTCGCTGTGAGTCAGAGTCGTGATCCTCGGTCTGGTAGCCTAAGTCGCTTGCGGGGTCGCTTACTGTTTCTACGGGGTTCTCATCGTTCCGATCGAGTTCAAGTTGTGTGCGTGCTCTCGAGCGGGGTCATCTCAGCGCTGTCCTCGGGGTTACTTGGCGTCCAGAGCTCGCAAATTGGGCGGTTTTCTAGATGCGGTGGGCGTTCTGCTCGTGGTCGATGTTGTCACGGTGACAGCTGGCCAGGTGTTTTGGGAGCGCTTGAGGGCTCGTAGGAGGAAGAGGGAGCGGCCCGAGGTCAGATAGCGGCGATGAGTATAGAGTCGCGGTGGCTGCGGCGCTAGGGGATGGCGCAGCGTCAGTTCGACATGGTGGGAAAGAACGGAGAGAGGATAGGGAGCGTGCAAGGAGGAGTCGATGATGTAAGTCGAGGTGTGGGAGGAGTAGTAGATCGAGTAGACAGCGATCCGCATCGTCGTGACGAGCACACCGAAGTCGTAGCGGTGACATATCGCTGCGAGCTGAGCGGGCCGACAGATCGCTTACAGTAGTGGGGGACGAGCTGTCACTAGCGGAAGTCTGGAGCAGGTCGCGGAGCGTTCGCGTAGAAGTGAAAAAGAGAGCGAGGAACACCGGGCGCTGAGCAGAGGGCGATCACGACACGAAGTCGTTGAGGACCTTGGCATCCAACGGGCACAGTTGGGGCAGAGCGATTGATGAACGTGAAGATGAAGGTCGCGCTCGATAGGCAGCGATCGACACCGGGTGGCCCTGCTGGTCGCGCAGCACGAACCCTGGGGTCAGTGGCGAGCAGCAGGCTAGCTGAAGGGCGGTGGCGTGATACAGAAGACACCTGCGTACTGGCGGCGTAGTCACCGTCCTGAAGGCTGTTGAACTCTATGCGCGCCGCCCATAGCCATGCCGCACACGATCGGAAGGCGAGCACCGCCCAACGCCTGTGGGTATATCGTGTGGCGGTCAAGATCGTCCGGGAGCTCCGTGCTGTTCGCCGACGCTCAGACTGGCGGCGCACGTATGCGAGAGATGGCCGCGTAGAGAGTGGCAGCCGGAGCGAAGAAGATCTCGACGCTCAGGCCGCCATGAGCTCTCGGTCGCAGAGCGCGCAGGCGCTGGAGATGCAGCAGACGAGATAGAGGTCCTATCAGCGAGCTAGGCTTCGTATCGCGGTCTGCGCCGCAGGAGGAGCACAGTTTCGCAAGGTAGACAGGGACCTTCGCTAGCGCAGCGTACTTGGGGTAGAAGGTTGGGACAGTGGATCCGAAGCAGTTGGGCATCACTAACAGCAGCGGCATCAGTAGAGCGATGACAGTTCTAGGCCCAGGAACCAGGCGTAGATCGTCGGCTTGCGCCACAGCGCAGTGATCGAACCCAGGTCGTAGTCGGTAGAGATGATCTCCACTGGATCTAGAAGCTCGCTCAGTTCGCAGCGCCTACCGTAGCGAGCAACGCGCGCTGTGTCGTCGACGCGCTATCTCCTGAGAGGTGACGAACACTTGCCAGCCATAGAGGTAGTCGCTATCTAGATCACCATCAGCGTGCGCAGTCAGCGCAGCAGCGCCGAGAATCAGAGCGACAGCAGATATGGTCTCGACGATAGTGCATAGAGGCCTAGCGCTGACTCTCCGCCACCAGCGCCGCGATCCGATAGCGTTTGCATAGTCATTGAGGCTATTTCTTCGTCGCGCCACGTAGTCAGCGAGCCGCAGTGTAGATCTTTGATTCATAGCAGTCTCTCTCTTAGACTGAGCGTTCTCTAAGTGAGAGAGGCAGCGCCGACCAGCCAAGCTAGCCAAGTGGTCCAGCTATTAGCTGCGAGAGAAGCAGTCTCATCTCGATGACGTAGATCGTTGAGCTTTAGATCTATAGATCAGACACCGCAGCCAAGTTTTTCACTCTTTCAGCAGCGAGAGTAGAGAGATAGCAGTTTCTCAGCATCGCCATATAGCTATCTAGTAGCGCTATAGCATCAGCGATAGAGAAGCTCAGTTGTAGAGATCGAACTCTTTTTACATCACGACGAGCCTCAGCCGAGAGCGATCTCAGACAGCTCGAGCTCACGTAGTCAGCGTATTTCTGTAGCTATCTACAGAGATGCCGATCGAACCGAGATCCGAAGCTGTCTCGATCACAGCGACTTTCATCATATAGTCATCTTCGTCATCGCGTAGAGCACAGCATTCAGAGTATCGATCTGTTCAAGCGTAGCTCTCTCATTCAGCAGCACATCATAGCTTTGGTCGCTAAGAGTAGCTCGCTATATCTCCGTCAGCGAGCTCGCAGTCTATAGCACTAACAAACAACATAGGATAGCATCATAGAAGAGCATCAGCAGCGACATAACTCTCAACGCTATCGCAGCAGCGCCGCTATAGCCTTGCACAGAGCTTTACATCTAGCGCAGATCGAAGTCATCAAGTTAGCTAGATCAATACATCGTAGTCAATAGCGAGCTTAGTCGTGTTGATGAGTATCATAGCGTTGATCAGTAATGGGAGAGAGCGCAGAGATAGAACAGATAGAAGATAGCAGAGAGAGAGCAGTAGAAATCGTCATAGATCTGTAGAGAGACGTAGAAGTTTATAGATCAGAGATAGCTAGCGCTGAGAGTCGTAGAGATAGTAGAAGTTAACAATTCTTAGGCAGAGATAGACAGCGCCGTACATAACAGCAATATCACAGCAAAATCAACATAGATAGCGAGTGTTTATATATCTAGCAGTAAGATCGAAGTGAGAGAGCGCAGGTATATATCGCGTCGATCAAAGCACACATCAACGCAGTGCACGTAGAGGAAAGAGAGAGCGTAGGAGCAGCCGCGCAGCGCTGTGGTGGTGATCCAGCCGCCGCGAGCGTCAGTGAGGTCAAAGCTCAGCACGACGCAGCCCGCCAAGCCCGATAGCATAGTGCTAGCCGTCAGGAACTAGCCGCTAGCAGTCAGTGGAGAAGCAGCTTGAGAGCTAGTAGAGGTGCCACTAGCATAGCAGCTGATGAGGACCGCGATGATAGCCAACACCAGCAGAGCGAGGAGACCCGCCAAGGCGAGCTCTCAGCGACGCCAGATCATGCCGTCGCTCCGTGGAGCAGAGGGAAAGAGCGGGTCGGCGCGGGCGGCAGGATGTAGTTGGCGCGTTTGAGGACGAAGATGAACTCGTTGATCCCGTTGTTGACGGTGTCGGTGATGGCCGGGTTCTGCAGCTGTGCGTAGGCGGCGTTCATCGCGGTGCGGGTCGTGACGAAGTCGTCGATCGAACGCTGGATAGAGACGAAGTGCAGCCCGGCCTGGCCGCCGTCGACGGTGTTGAAGTCGCGGCGGATGATCAGCGGCCTGCCGTGGCGTCGAGCCCGCGCCGAGGTCTGCGCGTGGCCGATGACGCCGTACGGTTGATCGCCTGGCCGAGCAGGCTGGGGTCGCTCTCGGCGTCGGTGGTGAAGTGCACTGACCTGCTCGGGCGTGACCTGCGGGCGCGTACATGCGCGCGACCCGTTCTCTGCTCGCTCAAGCTCGCCGTACCAGCTGTCGAGCCGCAGGCGCATGTAGCTGACCTGCATCGTCGTGCCGCCGGCGAACGGGCCGTCGGAGATCGTGACGTCGTCCTCGGTCGCCTGGTTCTCGTCGCAGGTTGGATTTGAAGCCCATGAACAGCGGCGCGGTGGCGGCGACCGGGCGGCCGGCGGGGATCCCGCCGACGTTCTGGTGCGCTGCGGGCAGTCCGTCACCGACGAACCCGGTCCGCGTCTCGCGCCAGCGCAGCGCGGCTCGAGATCTCGAGCGGGCCCGTCCGCGCCCGCGAGCGGAGCGCCGTGCACCAGAGCCGCTTCGATGGCGCGCCAGTCGGCTGCTCGTCGTTGCACGCGAAATGCAGGCAGAGGTCGTAGTCGTCGATCGCCGGCAGCTCGAAGTCCGATAATCCCTTCGCGATGCGGTATCGGCGACGCGACTCCCAGGGCCCGTGCGCGAAATATCCCGGGCCCCAGCCGGCGGTGAACAGCAGCCCGTCCGGGCTCCATGGGAAACGAGCGCTCGAGCGTGCGCAGCGCCGCCTCCAGCACGCGTCGTATGGGCCGGGGTCGGTGTGCCCGACCACATCGAAGAACAACAGCCGGTCAAAGCGCGGCGCCATCGGATTGCCGTACGATCTTCGAGCGCAGTGTCGCGCGTCCAGGCGTGCTGGCCGCTCGGGGAGCCCGGTGGGCTGAGCCCCCAGGGGCACCTTCCGGAGCGGGGGGAGGGCGGTCGCCCGCCCTGAGCCTGCTCGAGCCCCACGCCTACGGCAATGCCGCCGGCGGCCACCACGCCGCGCCGCAGCCAGGAGGCGTGCGGCGGGTCAGGAGGCCTGTCACGTGGTCGGGTTCTGGTCGCCGGCTCATCTACACCGGCTTCCAGTGGAAGGTGACGTTGACGCGATGGGGATGCAGCCATACGTTCTGATACTCGACGTGGCGCGCGGACACCGGGGGGCTGATCAGGAGGCTCAGCTGGTAATCGCCCTCCGCCGGGAAGCGCTGACGTTGTTGCCGTAGTGCGGGCCCATGTAGGCCGAGATCATCGGCCACATACGCTCGTCGTAGACGACCTTTCCGTCCTTTCTTGATCGTCGCCCACACAGCCGCGTAGGGAATCGCCACGCCGGTGTGGGCATCGTTGAGCATCACCATCAGGTGAAAGCTCGTCTTCGGGCGCGGGCTTGATCACCTGCTCCTTGTTGCCGTCGATAGACCACGAACGGCACAGCGGTCATCGCCCGTGCCTGGATCCGTCATCCCCTGCCACGTCGCGCCGTCGCCAGAGGCTGGGTCGGGACCGGCTTGATCCCGTTGACCGACATCGACTGTCCCCGCCGCCCGAGCTCGCGAGCCTATGCTCATGCCCGTCCATGCTCCCCGATGCCACTGGACGCGGCAGCCGCTGGCGTGGATGTTGTCTTGTTCGCGCTGGCGCAGCCAGCGATCAGCATCTATTGCGGCTGCTGGCCAACGCGCTTCCGGTACCAGAGCGCGGCAACGGCGATTGTTCTGATCTGCATGCGATGTCTCATGAGACCGCCGTGTGTCGGATCCGCCGCTCCGGCCCTACGACGCCCGCCGGACTGCGCTCCTCGATGCCGTACCAACGCGTACAGCGCGCACGCCAGAACGGCACGAACAGCAGGTCCGGCGTTCGGGTCAGTCGCTCCGCCGGCGAACATGCCGCCAAAGCCCTGACCAATGACCCAGTACGCCAGGCTGAGCACAATCGACAGGGCCAGAAAAGCCCGTGGTCGCCAGTTGAGTGCGACCGCGATCCCGATCGCAACCGACACGAAGGCCAGCGACGAGCGCGATCACCAGCCCGTTGCCCTTGGCGCCGTTGGCGGCCCAGTCCTGCACCGTGCTCAGCCAGCTCATGCCCGAAGGGGCGGCGTTGATCGCGTTGCGAGTCGCGTTGGCGGTGCTGTTCGGAGCGATCAGCCACAGCCACCGCCATCAACACCCACACGATCGCCCACGCCGTGCGCGCGCCCCGCGACCCCGAGCAGGCCGCCGGGACGATCGTCTGGCCACACGATCAGCGCCGATGATCGCGTAGAGCGCCACCGCGCCCGGCGCCCCCGTCAGCGGGCTGGCCATGTTCATGAACAGCATCCCGAATGCCTCCCCAAACCACCACACCACCAGCACCCACACGAACGAGACGGCAAGTCGCTGGCCTCACGGTCCGGCGCCATAGCAATCCGAGGCCGATCGCGACCTGCACCAGCGCCGTCCAGGGTGTTGAACAACGCCTGATGCTCCCTGGAGCGTGGTCGCCTCCCAGTTCATGCTGCTGCGTCAGCCACGACGGCTGGCCGGCCGTCATCCCGGTCAGCATCGAGATGAAGCCCCTTCCCGTACATGAACGACTGAAACTGCAGCGCCCCGTCCAGCAGCCAGATCAAACCCAACACCGTCTGGAGCGCCCGACGGGTATCCGACGCGAAATAGACCCGTCCCCGGTCCAGGACCGTCGAGCTTCGCGAACCTCGCAGTGAGCCGGTCTGAAGATCGGCAGCACTCGTACTCATATTCGGACTCCTTGCGTAGCGGAACGTCAGCGACCATCGGGTTGCCTCAGCGCGCGTGCCAGGCACGCAACCACCGACGCACCGCGAGCGCGACGGCGTCGAGACGACGCCACCAACCGGTCGCAACCCGCAGCCCGTTGAGCTTGCTCTTCAGAGCTGACTCAACGAGACCCGGTACGGCGCGCAGCGGCCGTGAAGCGGCACGCCACGCGCCATCGCTTCACGCCGGAGGACCCCGATCCGACCACCCGCCCGCCAGCGGCGCCAGCCTCGGCACCAGGACATCCCGCGGGCGACGCGCCGCGGCCAACGGCCTCGAGAGGGCCGGGACCGCACGGGCGCAGCGCTCGGCAACCTCATCGAGCACCCACCGAGCGCCGTGGAACACCGACGCCAACACCAGGGCCACGCACACGGCGGCCGGAATCGACCACCAGCCGCCATACCCGAAGATCCCCGCCAAGCCCCCCGGATGACCGGTGGCAAACAGGCCCTCAAGAGACTCCTGCGAGACGTAGATGGCGACCAGGGCCACCGAACACGCCAGCCACAGCCCCACGAACGACGTCGTGTAACGCGTCGCCGATCGCTGACCCGAAAAGGCGCGTCCCAACGCCCGCAGAAACCCGCCAACCACCAACGAGAGTGCGAGCACCAGCCACGGGACCAAGGAGTGCAGATATGAATGACCCGTGCGCTGAAGCTCAGCCCCAGCACCACCACCAAACGCCAACAGATAGCGCAGCTCGTGGACCGCGAATGCAGCCGGAGGCAACAACGCCGCCTGCGTCACACCCCGGGCCAACGATCGACGATCAACGCGCATCATGACCGCCGCGAACCATACCTCCAACCGCTAACCGCTGCCGAACTAGAGCGCGGCCATCCGCGGACGCTCGCGCGATGCTGCGAGCATGAAAAAAGCCCGGCGTTGCGGGGCTTTCTCCGATGCGCCCGAGAAGACTCGAACTTGCACGGACCATACGGTCCACAAAAGGCCCTCAACCTGGCCCGGCGCGCGTCGACCTGTTGACGGGCGTCCAGATCGTCCAAATCGCGGTGGTCCCTGGACGGAATGGACGCACTGGGCGGGATGGATGTTGCCACGCGGGATGACCACATTGATGTTATTGTGACCACATGCGTGAGATCGGTGTCCGCGATCTAAAGCGATCGCTGAGCGAGACGCTGCGAGCCGTCGAGCGCGGTGAGCAGGTGCGTGTCACCCTCCGAGGGCGTGCGATAGCCGACATCGTTCCCGCCGGCGCCGCAGCCGACGATGATCGTGTCCGAGCGCTCGTCGCGGAAGGGCGGCTGACCCCTGCGGCGTCTGCCCGACCGAAGCGGGCGCCACGGCTGCTGAAGACCCGTCGCAGCGCGTCTGCGCTGGTGATCGGCGAGCGGGACGCTGAGCGCTGAACCTGTATCTCGACGCCAGCGCGCTGGTCAAGCGCTACGTGGCCGAGCCGGGAAGTGATCGCCTTCGGGAGCTGATGGGGCACGCCGATGGCTGGTTCATGTGCCGTGTCGGCTACGTTGAGACCGCTCGCGCTGTCGGCCTGGCGGGAAGTCCAACCGCTGTTCGGGCGGTGCATAAGGAATGGGGAGCGTTCAATGTGATCGAGGTCGACCAAGACCTCGTCGAGCGTGCGACCGAGCTTGCGCTCGCCCACGACCTGCGAAGTCTCGACGCGCTGCATCTTGCGTCGGCGCTCGTCCTTCCTCGTGAAGATCTGACCGTGGCGGTGTGGGACCGCCGCCTTCACACTGCCGCGCGAGCCGAGGGGCTCGGTCTCTTCCCCGAGATCCTTGAGGAACGCGGCTAGCTCACAGCTGTGCACAGAGCGTCAGTTCGGCGGATGACAGCGACCCTGGCCATACATCCTGCGCATTAGGGCATCCTAATAGGCGACCTTAAATTCCTTGTCGTGCCTCGCCCTCGCACGCGGGGCCGCCAACGCGTAGTTGCGTGCCCCGTGAGGAGTCGTCTGGCCGGCCAAGTCCGTCACGGCAGGCGCGTCATCTCGGGGTGCGGGTTCGGGCTGGACGAACGCGATTTGCCTTCCGGTTCGTAAGGATGCGGGCTTGGCACCCGCAGCGTCACACTCATTTGACGCCGGCATTGGAGCGGTCGCGCTGGCTTCGCAGCTCGTCGGCGTTGGCGCGGATGTCGCGAAGCTCGGCGGGTGGCTGACCCAGGAGCACCCAGGTGCGATCTGAACGACGGGCGAGCACGCCGCGCTTGGCGAGCTCCGAGAGCCGGACCGACACTGACGGTCTCTGGCTACCGACGAGCTCGGCGATGTCGCTGTGACTGAGAGGCAGCGGAACGACCGTGCCTTCAGCGGTGACGCGGCCGAAGCGGTCGGCGAGGTGCCAGAAAAGCACGAGTAGCCGCAGCTCCAGGTGCTGAAGGCTGTGGATTGCGACATCGAGCGCGAGCGCGTGCGAGCGTTCCACCGCCCGGCACAGGATGCGGTGGATCAGCTGCGGGCATCGGGCGCCTACCTTGACGAGCTGGAGGTCCAGAAGTCCGAGGGTCACGGGTTCGATTACGCGCCAGCTGACCTCGAAGGGAAGCGGGGCGTGTTCGCCGAAGTGATCCCACGGGCGCACAATCGCCCCGGGCCCGACGAGCTCGCCGCAGCTCCGTCCGGCCACCTGCACCCGACGGATCAGGAGTCCCTCGATGACGAGGAGACCCAAGAGATCGGAGTTGCCGATGCGCCACGGATGATGGGTGCCGCGCTGCAGGCTGGCGACCTCAACCACCGCATGACGCCTGGCCAGAGCAAACTCAGCCGTAGATAAGTCGCCTCCCAGATCGCTGTCCGCGTCGAGCAGGCGCACATGACGAGCTGAGTCGGAAGCCCCGGGCACGAGACGACACGCTACTCGGGCCACGGGATCCCGCGCTCTGCCGATGCCCGCCGCAGGAACCCCGAAGCGCGGCGGACGCTGCGGTGGGCGCCAGCACCGATTCGCGTTGAGGCTCGCGCCGACCGACCCGATCGTCTCGTCGAACGTGCGGACAGCAAGCGCGGACGTCCTCCACGCGATTTCGGCGGCCGGCGTAGGGCGACGGCGCAGCCATCGCCTTCACGATCGCAGCTGTCCTCGTGAATGGCTCACGAACGGGGGCGCAGCCGGCTTCCAATCACACCACTGTGCGGTCTGAGCGCCTTGTCAGCACGCTCGGCAGTCGGGCCATGTAGGCGCGGCCCCGATCAAGATGGGCCGGGCCGCGCTTGCTCAGTCTTCCGTATCGGTTTCAGTCCGGGAGTTCAGGCGCGTCGCGCATCGCGAAGCTCATCCCTGCGTCGTGATCGACGCAACGGAGCGGGCCGCGTGCTGGCGTGCCGAGCCGTGAGAGCGGATTGTTCGCCGGCTTACCAGCGGCTCGGTCGGCCGGAACTCGTTCCGCCCGCTTCGTGTTGGCGTCTGCAGGACCGCAAACCCGATAACGAAGGAGGGCAACATGCGGAAGTCGCGCATTCGCCTGTGGCTTGCCTCAGGCTGTGTCTGTGCGGCGGCGATCGCCGCCATTCCGACAATCGCGGACGGGGCGTCAGCGTCACCGCCTGCAGTCACCAGCGCCGCGGCGACAAACGTGACGAGCGGGGGGGCGACCCTGAACGGAAACGTCAACCCCAACGGTCAGGACAGCAGCTATGCGTTTGACTGGGGGACGACGAGTGGTTACGGGCACGAGACGCCGTTCGCCTCGGCTGGAACGGGTACGACGGCCCAACCAGTCAGTGCGGCAATTGCGAGCCTGTCACCCAGCACGACGTATCACTTCCGAGTGATCGCCAAGAGCGCGGCCGGTACCTCGACGGGCGATGATGAATCCTTCACCACCTCGACGGCGAAACCGACAATCCCTGCGCCCACCGCCTCGACGGGTGCAGCCAGTCAGCTCACCAACACCTCAGTCCGGGTGAACGGATCACTCAATCCCAAGGGCCAGGCGACCACCTACTACTTCCAGTATGGGACAACGACGGGGTACGGACTGCAGACGCGCCCGATCGACGCCGGCTCGGGCACGTCGACTGAGGCCGTGCATGCGGTGTTGGGCGGCCTGACCCCGAAAACCACCTACCACTACCGCCTCGTGGCCGAAGACGCCGGCGGCCCCGCGTACGGGGCAGATCACTCCGTCGTCGTCGGACCCGCGCAGTCGCACGTCGCCTTCATGGGCCACATGGGCTTTGTCTCACCGGGCGGGATCATCGGCGTCGAAGCCGGCTGCTTCGCGGGCGCAACCGCCTGCCAGGGGCACGTCACGATGACCGCCGTACATGGAGGAGCCATGCTCGGGCAGCGGAACTTCTACATTTCCGCCGGCACTGGTGGCTTCCAGAACGTCGGCATCAACGCGACCGGAAAGCAGCTGCTCAAGCAAAACGGTGTCTGGCACCTGCTCCAGGTCAACGTGCACGTCACCACCACGGCGGGTCAAACTCTCTCGCAGACGATGACATTGGCCCGGTGGACCTGGCACTGACCCAGGGCACGGGTGGTCGCGGGCGCGCCCGCCTCTTGCGCGCCCGCGCACCATCCTGCGCGGCACGACATCCGTTACACGCCGGATCATCCGAATGACTGATGCCGTTGCGTGATGCAGGGACGCGTGCTCGCAGCAGACAGGAAGCCGGCGCTCCAAGCCCGAGACACACTGCCCGGGCTAGGAGCAGCGCGCTGTCCACATTGGCTGACGTTGCCCCGTCTGACAGCGGCAGCCAGCCGAGACGTCAAATGTCGTTCCTTGCGATTGGAGCGCGCTGACGGCCACGGGGCGCAGCAGGTCCATCGACACGTCGTTCCCACAGGCAGTACGCGATTCGATGCCGCCTCGAATACGCGGCCAGCGAGCCGCAACGGACGCCATGAGCGGAGGACCCCGGAGCGGAGAGGCGATGTAAGCCGGATGACGGTGGTGGATCGGGCGTGAGTGCCGAGACGCCCCGAGACGTTTCAATGGACGGGGTGGCACCGGTCCCTCTCGCCAGCGTCGACGCCGCGCACCTCGGCGAGTTCATCCCCCCGCTGATCGCGTGCCTGCTGTATCTGAGCCTGTACCGCAAGCGCGCCCGTGAGCTGGCCACCGCGCGCAAGCGGGTGCCCCGGTGGCGGCGCGCCTGCTTCGCCTCGGGCGCCCTGCTGATGACCGTCGTTCAGCTGCCGCCGTTTGATGGGCTCGCTGATCAGGTGCTGATGGTCCACATGATCCAGCACATCATCATCGGCGACGTCGCGTCGCTGCTGATCGTGATCGGCCTCACCGGTCCCATTCTCCAGCCCCTGCTGCGTATCCGGGCCACCCGTGGCTTGCGTCAGCTCTCGCACCCGCTCGTCGCGTTGGCGCTCTGGGCCGTGGACCTGTACGCCTGGCACATTCCGTTGCTCTACCAGCTCGCGATCCGCCACGACCTCGTTCATGCGCTTGAGCACGCGTGCCTGCTGTGGTTCGGCGCACTGCTATGGCTCGCCCTGATCGGACCGCTCCCCAAGCCCAGGTGTTTCGGGCGTGGTGGGGCCTCGGCTATGTCGTCCTCGTCCGCTTCGCCGGTGCGCTGCTCGCCAACGTGCTGATCTGGGCCCAAACGGTGTTCTACCCCGTCTACCGGGCTACCGATGCAGCCCGTGGACTCAACCCACTGTCTGACCAGAACGTGGCCGGCGGGATCATGATGGTGGAGCAGATCCTTCTTACCACCGCGCTCCTGGGTTGGCTGTTCTATCGTCTGGCGGTGCAAGACGACGAGCGTCAGCAACTGTTGGATCTCGCCCACGAACGCGGGATCGAGCTCAGCGAGGACCGCGCGGCGCGCGCGGTCGAGGCCGGTGCGGCACAGCGCCTGCGAGACCGCCTTGTCAGTCAGGCGTCGTCTGACACCTCCGCACAGAGGCGCAGTCAGTCCATCGGCCGAGATGCCACCGAGCGGTGACGGCGCTCGGCGGCGGCGAGATGCCGTGGTGGCCGATCTCCGTGTCTGCGGCGGGTCAGGCCGGCGGAGGAGACGACCAGCCGGGCAGTAGCGGGAACGCGCGCTGACGGCGAACGGGCAACACGTAGTTGGCGCGCTTGAGCACGAAGATGAACTCATTGATCCCGTTGTTGACGGTGTCGCCGATGGCGGGATTCTGCAGTTGTGCTTGGGTCGCGTTCATCGCTGTGCGGGTCGTGACGAAGTCGTGGATGGTGCGTTGGAGTGCCACAAAATGAAGTCCGGCCTGGCCGCCATCGGTCGTGTTGAAGTCACGCCGGAGGATGAGGGGTCGGCCGTTGCGGCGGGCCCGGGCCGACGCTTGCGCATGGCCGATCACGCCGTAGCGCGTGATCGCCTGGTGCATCAACCCGGGATCGCTCGCGGCATCGGTCGTGAACCGTCGGGCTTGTCCTGGACTGACCTGGGGCGCGTACATGCGCGCCACGCGCTCGCGCTCGTTGAGGTCCTCATACCAGCTTTCAAGCCGCAGACGCATGTAGCTGACGTGCATCGTCGTACCGCCGCTGAAGAGGCCCGAAGAAATCGTCACCACGTCCTCTGACGCCTGATTGCGCCGCCGGTTTGATGGGAACCCCATGAACAACGGGGCCGCGCGGGAGACTGGCGCGCCGGATGGGATCCCACCCACGTCCTGGTGAGCTGCGGGCAGGCTGGCGCCGACGAAGCCCGTCCGAGTCTCGCGCCAACGCAATGCGCTGGAGAGCTGCAGCGGCCCCTCGACCCCTGGCAGCGGAGCACCGTGTACGAGAGCCGCTTCGATATCGGCGAGTCGTCGGTCGTCGTCGCAGGCAAGATGCAGACAGAGGTGGTAGTTATCCACCGCGGGCTGCTCGAAGTCAGACAGGGCGGTGGCCTCCGGGACCGGGCTGCGGACGCCGAGGACGTGGCGGAAGTAGGATGGCCCCCAGCCCGCCGTGAGCAGCAGGCCGGACGGGCCCCAGGGGAAGCGGCGCTCGAGGGTCCGCAACGCGGCCTCCAGAACTCGGGCCCGCGCCGGGGTGGCAGCGCCGTTGATGTCGAAGAACAGCAATCGGTCGTGGCGGGGCGCGACTGGGTTGCCGGCGGTATCCCTGACCAGGGTCGCCTCCCACGCGTGCTGACGCTCGGGCAGCCCGGCGGGCTGGCCCCCGACATCGATGTCGGGGACGGTGGCCGGGGTCGCGCCGGGGACCAGATCCACCCCGGCGACGGCGCCAGCGCCACCAGCGACTGCCGCACCGGCGGCTCCGAGCATGAAACCGCGGCGAGTGAGCCGCCGTGCGCGATCCCCGCCTCCCCAGCTGAGGCTCATGACGACGGCCTCCACTGGAAGGCGAGGGTCACGCGGTGGGGCTTGAGCCACACGTTCCGGTACTCGACGTGGCGAGCGGACACGGGAGGGCTGACCAGCAGGCTCAGCTGATATGAGCCCGCCCCCGGCAGCGCCACGTTATTGCCGTAGTGGGGGCCCATGTAGCGCGAGATCATCGGCCATTGGCGCTCGTCGTAGATGACCTTGCCGGCTCTGCGGATGGTGGCCCAGACGGAGGCGTAGGGGATGGCCACGCCGGTCTGCGCGTCACTGAGCATGACCATGAGATGGAAGCTCGTCGTGCGTCCCGGCTTGACCATCCGCTCTGTGGCCCCGTCGTAAATGACAAACGGCGCCGCGGTGGTCTCCCGGGCGGTGATCTTCATGCCCTGCCATGTCGCCGAGGCCAGGGTTCGGGTCGGGATGGGTTTGATGCCGTTGACCGACATCGCCTTGCTGGATGTGGCCTGACCGGAGCTCATGCCCATGCCGGACATCGCCGATGACGAGCCAGACACGGAGCTGCCGGGGGCGACGGTCGTGATGGTCTCGTTGGAGCTGCCGCAGGCCACTGCGACCAGCGCGGTCACGGCGACCGGCGCGAGACGGCGCACGACTCTGATGAAACCGTGTACGTTGGATCCTCCTGCTATCGGGGTCAGATAACGCTCCGCTGGAGCTCAGAGGGTCGAATGGGGAGCGCGTCGGACGACGACGTGCTCCGACGCCAGTCGTGCAGGTGGTCCGCGGCCCGACCAGCCACCGAGAATCGGTTGGGGCGCCGCGAGAGTGGCGCAAACCCACAGCCGGAGAGCACCGCGATGTGCCGGCGCGACGTGGCCGCAGACACGGAGCGCCGAGCGACCTCGTCAAGGACCCAGCGCGCTCCGCGGAGAATCGCGGCCAGCACCAGTGCTGCGACGATGACGATCCAGGGCACCGCAGAGTGCAGGTAGGAGTGTCCTGTCCGTTGGAGCTCTTGGCCTGCAACATCACGGTAGGCCAGCAGGTAACGGAGCTGGTGAACCGCCACGCACGCCAGCGGCAGGAGCGGCGCCGAGGCACGTGAGATACTGGCTGACCGTTGCCCTCTCACGAGCGCCGGTGTGATTCCGGGTCAGCTGCCGTGGACAGCGGTTCCGTGTCAGCTGTCTCAGAGGAAGACGGATCCAACGGCTCTTTCCCGAGCGGCTGTCCGCGCCAGAGCTGCAGGTAGCTGGCAGCGATAGCCGCGCGCGCGGCTCCGATCTCGCTGAGCACTCTGGCTGCCCACCTACCTTCTTCCATTGCCTCGACCTTACACTGTAAAGTGAACCTGTGGCCAAAGCAAGCGCTACCCCGACCCGGAACGCAGGCCAGCGCGGTCGCGGCCACCGTCGTGGCCCCCTGAACCGACGGACGATCGTGACGGCAGCGATCGCCCTCATCGAACGCGAGGGACCCGAGGCGCTCAGCATGCGCCGCCTCGGAGCGAGGCTCGGAGTCGAGGGGATGGCGCTCTACCACCACTTCAGCGGCCGCGATGAACTCCTGGGCGCGATCGCCGATGAGCTCCTGGCGCCGCTGGACGAGTTGGAGCCGACGGACCATTGGCGCGAGGCGTGCCGGCGTTTCGCCACGGCATTGCGCGGCGTCGCGGTCCAGCGTCCCGCAACCTTCCGGCTGATCGGCCTCCAGCCGTTTGACTCCGCATCTGCCCTGCGGCCGGTGGAGCAGTTGGTCGAGTGCCTCGTGGGCGGCGGATTCTCGCCGCCCGACGCCCTGGCGATCTACCGGGCGATCGTGAGCTACGCCCGTGGCTATGCGCTTGCCGAGGCAACCGGCTTCACTGTTGACGCCACCCTCTCGGCGGGGCGCCGTCGTCTGCGTGCCCTCCCGGTGGATGAGTTTCCGATCCTCGCCGGCCGGGCCGAAGAGCTGGCGACGCTGGACGCTGATCACGCGTACCTGCTGGGTCTGGACGCCATGCTCCGCGGACTGGCCGAGTGACGGATCTCCGAGCAGTCGACGTGCTCCCCTGGTCGGTCAGTCGGCGCGGCTCTCCTGCTCGTCAAATCCGAGGAGCTCGAGTTCATGCTGTACCGCTTCGCGGATCGAGCTATCCCCTCCGTCTGGCCGAGAGCGCCGTTGCCCCTGGGCCAGCCAATGGATCAGGGCACATTCGGCGTGCGCGGGGCGCGTGCCACAGATTCCCAAGGGATCGCCGTTGAGCAGCCGCGTCCCGCAGACCGGGCAGCGGGGCGATCGCGAGTGCACGAGCTCGCGCACGACGGTGCGGGCCGCCCGGCGCCCGGCCCGCGGCCAGATCACGCCGGCGCCCAATCGATAGCGAGGTGTCGTCATACCTAGCGTTAAACCCATGGCGATGCCAAACAGCGTTGTCGACGGAGGTTGGGTGTTAGCCGGATGACGCCAGCCCGGCCTCCGCTCTCGCCGCTGCTTCGCCGCGTCCTGGAGGCGCCGACGTACCTCTACGACGTCCACGTAGGATGGCTCCTGGGACGGCGGTTCCTGAGGCTCACCCATATCGGGCGACGCTCGGGCCGGCGGTATCGCACGATGCTCGAGGTGATCGGAGAGGACCATGGCACCGGCGAGGCCCTGGTGATGGCAGGCCTTGGTCGTTCGGCGCAATGGCTGCGCAATGTCCAGGCCGGCAACGCAGTCGAGGTGGCGATTGGTCGTCGCCGGTTCCGGCCACGACACAGGATGCTGACACCGCAGGAGGCCAGCGAGGCGTTGGGGGACTACGAGCGCCGCCACCGGTGGCTGGTGCCGGTCGTCCGTCGGGTGCTGAGTCGGCTGGTGGGCTGGCGCTACGACGGCTCGGCGGGTGCGCGGCTGCGTCTGGTCAGCGAGCTGCCGGTGGTGGGCTTCCGACCGGAGTGGGGACCTGCATCCCCCGCCGGCGGCGTAGCCGCACCCGTCAACGTCGGGGTGCTACCGAGGTGGCTGTCGGGACGCGTCGAACACAGGCACTACACCGCGACCACGGATCTCACACCACGTGACGTTCTCGTTGTGGCGCAGCCTCGGCGCCGGCGTCGTCGTCAGTAACCGATCGGGTGTCGGATCACGAATCCTCGTGCCGCCGAGATGCGCCGCGTTGACCATCGGTCCTCGTCGTTGGCGGAGCTCTGCGCCGCCGTGTCGAACCAGAGACCGGCGATGTTCGCGTAGACGTGTCCGGCGTTTGCGTAGAGCGTGATCCATTCGCCCGGGCCGGCCGAGCCGTATCGCTCCATCTCGCCCGAGTCCTCGGTCCTGGAGAGCAGGTTGCCGCCATGCAGAGCAAAGCCCACCGAGCCCGAGCAGTCGTACCCCGGAGCTTTCCAGCGACCGTGACCGCCCGCGTACAGGTAGGGCTTCGTCGCGATCGAGTTGGCCGCTGCGATCACCTGCTTGACCGCCTCAGGAGCAGCTTGCGGAGCGATCGCCAGTCCGTTGATCAGTGCGGCCTTCTCACCCGGGACGACGGTCGGCATCGATGGCGGCGACCCAACGGACCGGCCGGAGGTCACCCAGGCCCGTAGCGTGCGAGCGGTCCTGATGCCGACGGTGCCGCTGGGCGGCTTCAGCCGTGCCACGATTTGAAACCGGCGAACCGATGTGTTGGTCTGTGGCCCGAACTGGCCATCCGCCGTGGTCGTGATGCCGACGTCCGTGAGCCAGATCTGAAGGGTGCGCACATCGTGGCCGTGATCACCCATCCTGAGCACACGACGCAGCGGCGCCGACCGGATGCCCGTCGCACCGGCTGCGCTGGTGCTCATCAGCAGCGACAACCCCGCAACCGCAGCCATCGTCATCAGGAGTCTGCTCGGCCGAGCGATGTCCGTGCCGAGGACAGCGAGCTGGTAGCAGATTCTGGATCCGGGCATTGGAAACCTCGCAGTTGGTCGCATCTCGTCACCGACGGTGCCTACGGGGTTAGCTGACGGGCTCGCGTCCAATCCAGACCGCTACTGGCGGATCACCACCAGATTCGCCCCAGGAGGGATATTGGGTTCCCCGCTCCACGGCCTGAGCGCCGTGGACTCGGCACCCTCAGAGAACAACGAGAACGCCCGCAAGTTGCGCGGGTGCATGCAGGCGGCGATGACCGACCAGAGCCAAGCCGGCAGAGAGTGGGTGATGACAGTCGGGGCACGGAGTGTGTCAGTCGTCGCTGGGGACGCGCTGTGGTGGCGGGGACGGGTAGTCGTGGCCGGGCACGGTCCCGACCGGGGCTTCGGTGGTGGGTGGGGAGCCGCCGGTCTGGCTGGGCGCGACCGCATGGGCGTGTCCGTCCTCGTCGCGGGTGACGATGGCGCCTTGCCAGTCGCGCAGGGGGTGAGCCTCACTACGACGCAGGGCGCGGCCGGCGCTGCGGGTGATGACGAAGACGATGATGGGCAGTACCCAGATCCCGGCACGCCAGAAGTGGATCTGGGCGGTGTAGGAGACGTGGAGTCGGTAGAAGATGCGGTCGGTGGAGCCGACGGCGAAGATGATCACGACCCAGCTGAGGAAGGCGGCGCCGATGGCGGTGCGGGTGGGATGGTCGCGGGGGCGGTCGAGCAGGTCGTGGCGGCGTTGGTCGCGCGTGAACCGACGCTCGAGCGCCGGCCAGGCGTAGAGGACGATGAAGACGACCAAGGGGAACAGGGCGCCGCCCCAGAAAGGGTTGGGGATGATGGTGCGGCCGGCGATGACCGGTTCGAAGTTGGGCATCAGCCGCAACGCGCCGATCAGCCAGCCGATGTACCAGTCCGGTTGGGCTCCGTTCTCCGACAGGTATGGGTGATAGGGGCCCCATTGCCAGATCGGGTTGATCTGGATCAGTCCACCGATCAGAAACAGCACCGCGGCGACCGCCAGCAGCAGGCCGAGCGAGCGCAGCGCGTAGGCGGGCCACATGGGCGTGCCGACGACGTTGCGCTCCCGCCGGCCCGGCCCCGGGAACTGCGAATGGTGCTGGCGCATGATCATCGCCAGATGGACGGTGATGAGGATCGCCAGTGCCACGGGGATCAGCAGCACGTGCACGATCTCCAGCCGCGAGAGGAAGCTGTCGGTGCCGGGAAACTGACCCCCCCAGACGAGGCTGGCGAGCTGCCCGCCGATCAGGGGGATGGAGAGGGCGACGCCGTTGGCGATCGCCAGTCCCATACCGGAGAGCAGGTCATCGACGAGCGAGTACCCGGCGAAGCCTTCCAGGATCGCCAGCATCAGCATGGTGAGCCCGATGTAGTAGTTGATGTCCCGCGGCTTACGGTAGGCGCCGGTGAAGAAGATCCGCATCAGGTGCAGCACGATCGAGGCGATGAACAGGTCGGCGGCCCAGTGGTGCACCTGGCGAAACAGCAGTCCGGCGGGCACGTTGAAGGAGATGTTGAGCACCGACCGGTAGGCCTCGGACATCTGCTGGTTCGCCAGCAGGATGTATGAGCCGTGGTACACGGACTGGGTGTCGCTCGGGATGTAGTAGAGCGTCAGGAAGATCCCGGTGCCGACGAGGACCAGGAATGAGTAGAGCGCGATCTCCCCGAGCAGGAACGACCAGTGGTCCGGAAAGACGTAGCGCAGCGCCCAGCGGATCCCGGTGGCCGCTCCGACACGTTGCTCGTTGTAGCGGACCGCGCGCTCGAAGCGGTGACGGACGGCGCGGCGGATCGGTTTCACGTCCGGCGCACCCCCCACCACGAAGGACCGATGTCCTCATCGAACCGGCCGGCGGCGCGGAGGTGCCCGTCGCTGTCGATCATCAGCGGTAGCTGCGGCAGCGCGCGGCCGGCCGGCCCGAAGATCACGTTGCCTCCGTCGCCCGGGGTGAACGTCGAGTAATGGCAGGGGCAGGTGAACGCGGGCTGCTCGACGCTCGTTGCCGCATATGTCGGGTACCGGTACAGCGAGATGGCACAGCCGGCGTGCGGGCAGATCTTGGAGAACGCCATGATCCCGTCCGGGGTCCACTCTCGCCGCGAGGCGGGCAGATGGATCATCGGTGCCGGGAGCCGCACCACCAGCAGCGCGGCGCCGAGGCTCTCCCAGCTCTCCCCCTCGGGAAGCGCCGTATAGAACGATCCAATCTCGATTTCGTGGGCGGCGTAGGCGGCGCCCTGGTCATCGACCAGGCGGACTCCCCGCACCCAGGGTGAGGCGTGCAGTGAACGGGAGGGCGGTCCCAGCGATGCGAGTGGCGTCACCGCCGCGGTGACGACGGCGGCGCCGGCCAGACCGCCGGCGCCGGTGAGCAGCGCGCGGCGGGAGATCCCTTCTCCGCCGGACTGCACGATCTCGATCAGCTTCTCGGCCTGCGGTTCGTCGAGCAGCGTGTCGCGTTCCTCGACGGCGGTCTCCTGCGGCACGACCATCTTGCCGGCCACGATCGCGGCCGCCGCCAGCGTCGCGAGCGCGCCGCCCATCGCAACCCCGAGCAGCTGCGTGTCTGTCTGCAGCACGGTGTAGATGGCGGTGAACGCGAACGCCAGGACCGCCGCGAACAGCAATAGGACCGCGACCAGGGTCTCAGCCTGACGGTCGGCCGGGACGGTGCGCGTGGACGGATCGAATTCAGACTCTGCCGACCCTGTTTCCCGTGGCGGTGTTGGGGGCGTTGCTGCCGGGTCGCGGCGCCGGAGGGTTCGCCAGACGGTGAGGGCGGCCACGACGGCCCCGAAGGCGTCGGCCAGGCGCTGTGTCCAGCGACGCTCGCCCTGATCCTTGTCCATGCCGTGCTCCTCTTTCATGCGGTCCGCTCGCCGATCAGCCGGGCCACGATCACCAGCGCGAGCAGCGCCACGAACCAGGCGACCATGCCCTCGGGAATCGGTCCGATGTTGTAGATGCCCCAGCCACCGGCGTTGTTCGGGTGCCGGGTCCAGATGATGTAGCGCGCGATCGAGTCAAGCTCGTGTTGATCGATCTGTGTCGCGTCGAAGTGGGGCATCAGGTAGGGGCCCGTCCGGACCGCTTCGGCAATCTGCAGCGCGGTGGCCTGTTGCAAGTTGGGCACGTAGGCGCCGATGGTCAGCCCGCCACGCCCGACGATCTGGTGACACCCGGCGCAATGCATGGTGAACGCGCTCTGGCCAACGCTGAGGTTGCCAGCGGCCGGATCAGCCGCTGGCGCCGGTGGCCCGCCTCCATAGGCGGTGATGAACGCGATCAGGGCGTCGATCTGGGTGCGACTGTAGGCCGGCTTGGAGCGCTCAGGCTCATCCTGAGGGGCCTGCAGCGGCATTCGGCCGGTCGAGAGATAGAAGTCGACCGGTGCGGCGCCGACGCCGATCAGAGACGGCGCCACGTTGGACCGGCCCTGAAGCAGGGTTCCGTGGCATGCCGAGCAGCCGTTCTCAAACAGCGTCATGCCTTGAGCGATGAGCGCCGGAGACGTTGGGAACCGGGTCGTGAGCGAGCCGCGGCCGGGCGGCAGCGGTGACTTGCTCGGTGCGTTGGGGGAACTGGTGGGCGGTCCGCCGACCGTGGCCAGCGCCCCCCGGGTTGCCCCGGCAATCGTGGGCGTCGCCGCCCCCCCGGACCCGGCGACCGAAGGTGTTGGGGTGGCCAGCGATATGAGCGCATAGGAGCCGAGCGCCGACGCGACGAGCAGCCGGATCCACCGTGGCGTCCGGGCAGGTCGGGTCAGCCAACGACGGAACGCGTTGTCCGGCCGGCGGGTCACGATTCCTGTCGCGGTTGGGCGATCACAGGGGTGGCCCGGTGCTCACGGCTCGCCAGGCGTCGTTCCTCGGCAACCATCGCCGCCATCGCCTGCCAAAGGCCAGCGAGCACCATCACCGTGCTGCCCAGCACCCACATGATGGCGCCGGCCTGCTGCTGGTCGGTGACGGCGGAGATGCCCAGGGCGCGCGCCGGCGGGCCGTAGGCGGTGTAGACCAGGGTGGGATGGCGGTTCAGGTAGGCGCCGAGCACCGTCATCGGCAACATCGCCGCGATCACATAGGCCAGACGGGCGAACCCGTTGAGGCGATGATGCGGCGCCGGATCCCCGTCGATGATCGGCCACCACAGGATCAGTCCGGCGGTCAGATAGAGGATGTGCTCGAGGTCGTGCAGCGCGGGATGGCGGAGCGTGGAGTCGTAGAAGGCCGGCAGGTGGGTGGCGAGCACGATGACGGAGAAGATCGCCAGACAAGGGAGCGGATGGGTGAGCGGACGGAGCTGCGCGAAGCGGCGAGCGAGAGCGGGCCGCCGGGCCCGGGAGGCACTGCGCAGCACCAGGATCCCGGGGCGCCCGGCGAGCAGCAGCAGCGGCGCGACCTCGAGCAACAGCAGGTGTTGGACCATGTGGTCAGACAGCATTCGGTCATCGACGGCGTCGATTCCGGATTGCAGTGCCACCACAACGCACACGACGCCGCCGAGGAACACCGTGGTTCGGCGGCGCGGCCATGGGGTCCGGACGCGGCGCGTGGCGGCAAGGTAGAGACAGCTCCAGATCACCGCCAAGGCGTCGAGGCTCCACGTCGGTTGCCAGTCGCGCCACAGCAGCGTCCACAGATCGGGTGCCCTCATGCGGCCTCGCGTTTGAGCCACTCGCGCTGGGCCTGGCGCTGGCGCCAGACCTCCCGCGCGAGGATCCCCAATGACAGGATCAGCAGCCCGCCACCGAAGAAGATCAGAAACCGTCCGTACGCCAGTCCGAACACGACTGCGGCGACCGAGACCGCGACGAGGACCGCGCCAAGACTCCCAGTCGGGATGGCCTGCGTCCGCCGGGCGCGCCCGGGCGCCCCGCGCTTGAGTGATTCCCACCGGCTACTCAACGCGAATCCGGCGGCCGCCCCCCAGATCATCAGGATCGCGAATCCGAACGTGGCGACCTGGATCGCATCTGTGGTCCAGATCGCGTTGAGGATCATGAGGACGGCGAGCACCGCGCCCCAGGCGAGCAGCGGCAGCGAGCCGCCCCTCATGACGGCACCTCGGATCGCTCACGCTGCTGGTGCTGCGCCTCGTGGCGACGGTCGAGCAAGGGCGCGTAGGAGCGGATCGGAGGAAGCGGCGCTACGAAGTTCAGCGGCGGCGGGGGGGAGGAGGTCGCCCATTCCAGGGTGTGCCCCTGCCAGGGATCGTCCCCGGCCGGCTCGCGGTGACGCAGCGAGATCCAGACATTGGCCAGGAACACCAGAACACCGAGCGCGATGATTCCGGACCCGGCCGTTTCGATCCGGTTGAGCGTCACCCAGCCCGGGTGCTGTGGGTAACGAGAGATGCGGCGCGGCATCCCTTCAGCGCCGAGAATGAACATCGGAAAGAACGTCAGGTTCGTCCCCACGACCATCAGGGCCAACTGGATCTTGCCGAGCCGCTCGCGCAGCAGCGCGCCGGTCAGCTTCGGGAACCAGTGAAAGACTCCGGCGAAGAAGCCGAACACGCTGCCGGCGAACAGCGTGTAGTGAAAGTGAGCGACGATGAAGTACGAATCGTTGGCCTGATAATCGAGGACGGGGGAGGCGGTGAATACGCCGCTGAGGCCGCCGATCAGAAACTGCACGAAGAACGTCAGCGCAAAGAGCATCGAGCAGCGCAGAATGAGTGAGCCACCGATCAGCGTGCCCACCATGTCGAAGTACTCGATCCCCGCCGGTACGACGAGAGCGGTGGACGTGAACGCGAAGTACTCGTTGGTCACTCCGCCGGTGGTGAGCATGTGGTGACCCCACACGCTCATCGACAGGGCCGCGAATGCCATGATCGAGATGACGAACGCCCGGTAGCCGAACCAGCGCTTGTTCGCGCCGACCGCGATGGCCTCGGCGGCCGCCCCGAGGTAGGGGAAGAACATCACGTAGACGACGGGATGGCCGAAGAACCAGAACAGGTCCTGGTAATCGATGACCCCGTTGAACCCGGAGTAGATGTGGGCGCCGGTCGTGCGCTCGATGTAGAGCAGGGTCATCGCCACGATCAACACAGGGAACGCGCCGACGATCATCAGCACCGTGACGAGCGCGGTCCAGCAGAACACCGGCATGCGCAACAGCGCCATCCCCGGCGCTCGCCGACGGGCGATCGTCGCCAGCACACACGCCGCCATGATCACCACGCCGGCGGCGGCCAGAATTACGCCGAGCGTCCACAGATCTTGTCCGACCCCCGGCGTGTTGGTGCCATCTGAGAGCGGCACGTACGAAAACCAGCCGTCACGGCCGGCGCCGTCCGCGGTCAGCCAGCCCGACTGCATGGTCAGCCCGCCGGCCAGCCAGATCCAGAAGCCGGTCAGCGCTGCCCGCGGCGCCGCCACCGAGATCGCGCCGATCTGCAAGGGGACGAGATACATCGCCATCGCGACTGCCATCGGCGTCACGAAGAGGAAGATCATCGTCGATCCATGCATCGTGAACAGCTCGCTGTAGGTGTTGTCAGATACGAGCTGGCCGCTCGCCGACGCCAGCTGTGTGCGCATCACCAACGCGAACAGGCCCCCGATCAGGAAGAACACGAGCGCGCAAATCCCGAGATTGAGGCCGATCCGCTTGTGATCGGTACTGGTCAGGGCACCGATCCATCCCTCCGGACGGGCTGAGCCGGCTTCCGCCGTTGGAGCGTGGACAGCCATCAGGCGCCCGTCCGCGCGACGGAGTCCGTCCACTGGGAGAACGCGGTGGGGCTCAGCACCCGGACGGTGAACACCATGTCGGCGTGGCGTAGGCCGCAGAACTCCGCGCATTGGCCGTCGAAGGTGCCGGCCCTCGTGAACGTGAGCACGACTGTCTGCACCGCGCCGGGGATGAGGTCGCGCTTGAAGTCGAGCTCTGGCACCCAGAAGGAATGGATCACATCCTGTGAGCGGAGGTTGAAGCGGATCGCCTCGCCGACCGGCACCACCAGCGGTTGACGGCCGACGGTTCCGCTGCGCGCCACGATTCCGTATCGGGGGTAGCGGAACTCCCATTCCCATTTGGCGGCGGTCACGTCGACCGTGAGGCTGGGCCGCTCGCGCACCGCCACGGTGTCGACCCGGTGCTCGGCGGTGAATGTCAGGTACAGGAGGAACGCCACTAACGCCGTCAGGAGTAACGCATAGCCGGCCTCCAGGGGATTGTTCTCCGACCACCGGGCCGCCACGCTCGGATCCCGACGCCGGTAGCGCAGCACCGCGCCGAGGACGCACACGAACACCAGCACGAACACCGCGGCGGCGATCGAAACGTAGACCGCGAACAACGCGTTGTACTCATGGCGCGTGCTGATAAGGGCGATCAAGATCGTCACGGGCCCCCTGACCGGTGGTGGGAGGAGGTCCGCTCATACCCTGCGCGCCCGGCGGCAAACGCCTTTTGAACGGCATCGTGCGAGATCGGCGGCATGGACCGGCGCGTCACGTCGACGCTCCGGGCGTCCCGAGCAAGTCGGTTGGGCTGACTGAGGCCACCTGGTTCGGGGTCGGGCGAGAACTCGGCAACCAGACGCGAGAAGAACACGTCGGGGTCGCCTCGCGTTGGCTGACCCGGTTCATGAGACGCTCGGTGCCGCGGCGAGTCGGCGGTCATCGGCCACCCGCCATCCGGGCTCCCAACCCGGAGCGGTCAGACCGGATATGTGCGTTTCTCCCGCGGCGACCTCGCGGATGTCAGGCAGTGCGATTAGGTGGTCGAGGAAGGCCAGGACACTGAGGTGTTTCTCCTCGTCGTCCTGGCCAATCGCCGGTGAGACCGATCCCGGACGGTCGGTGAATTCGGCGCCCGCGATTATCGACGCGAGGTCCATCACGCAGATGCCGTCCTCCGGACCGCCGTGGTCGCCCTTGCCCAGCCTGACCCTGTGGGAGTTCCCTAGCGCCGTGGTCACCTCGCGCTTGACGTCGTTGGCGGCCGCCGCCGTAGGCGGCGGGCGGGTTACCCGATGTAGATAGCTCCTCGTGGGGCGATGGAATCTCGGCCGGGGGCCGAGGTGTTCGACGTCGAACGTCGGTGGCCGCGAAGGCGGGGCGGCGGTGTGAGCTCATACCGTCGTCGTGATCCCGGTCCGCTGCAGCTGGCGGTCCGCCATGATCTCATCCACGCGCTCGAGCACGCCTGCCTGCTGTGGTTCGGTCCGCTTCTCTGGCTCATGTGATCGGCGGGCTGCCGAGCAGAAATGATTCGCGGGGGGTGCGGATCGGCTACGTCGTGGGGGTCCCTGCCGCGGGTGCCGTCTTGGCCAGCGGTCTGACCTGGACGCAGGCCGTCTTCTCTCCGTTCTACCGCGCCGTCGATTGCGCTTCGCGGACTGAAGCCGTTGGCGGATGGGAACGTCGCCGGTGGGGTGATGACGGTCGAGCAGGTGATCTTGACGACGGTCGAGCAGGTGATCTTGACGACGCTGTGGCTCGGCGGCACCCGGTCTGGCGGTCACACCGATGACGCCGAGGGATGCCGTCGCTCTTCCCAACGTGCACATGCGTCATACGTCGAACCAAAGTTCGGCGTACCTATTCAGTGTCGCCATGATGTCCCAATGACTGAAAATGACTTCACCCGCTGTTCTGGCACCACCGCTCCCGATGCGGGTCCCGCGAGAACTGCTCAGCGTTCGCGACGAGACCGGCGTGCTCGGCTCCGCTATGAGGCCGCCGTGGTCGAGGCCGAGATTCGCCGCTTGAGATCTATCGGCTGGCCGGCTCGGACCCGGCACTCCAGCCGACAGGCCGATGTCTGAAAGCGAGGTCCAGACCCCGGGACCCATTTGCAGGCCATCCCGGTGCAGGGCGCCGGGGTTCCGGCGCTCGGTCGAGATGATCGCTCAGTGGCCCGCGCTCGATCTCGCCGTTGCCGCTGATCTCGAGCGAGAGGTAGCGCTCGCGTGCGGGTTCGCAGCCTCGCAGATTCCTGGAGATGGTTGATATGACCGAAGAGTTCGACTTCAGTGGCGGCTAGGCCGTGGTGTCAACGGTCGACGTCGGCTCTCCGCGGAGTGCTTGGGCGCGGGCCCGCATGTCGCGCAGCTCGGCCGGAGGGTCCCCGCGCAGCAGCCACGTCCGATCCTTGCGGCGCACGAGCTCGTCGCGCTTGGCGAGGGCGGACAGGTGAGCTGACGCGGACGGACGCTGACTGCCGATGAGCTCGGCGACGTCGCCGTGGGTGAGTCTGAGCGGAACGACTGTCCCATCCCTGGTCACCCGACCGAACCGGTCTGCGAGATGCCAGAAGAGCACTAGGAGGCGCAACTCGATGTGCTGGAGGCTGTGAATGGCGACGTCCAGCGCCAGCGCGTGCGAGCGTCCAACGGCGCGCTGGAGGATCGCGTGGATCAAGGGCGGCCACCGCGCACCGAGGGTGACCAGCCGCTGGTCGAGCAGCGCGAGCCGCACGGGCTCGATCACCCGCCAGCTGACCTCGAACGGCAGCGGGGCGTACCGGCCGAAGTGATCCCAGGGCCGCAGGATCGATCCGGGACCGACGAGCTCTCCGCAGCGCCGTTCGGCAACCTGGACTGAGCGGATCAGCAGTCCATCGAGAACGAGCAGTCCAAGGTGGTCGGCGGTGCCCACGGTCCACGGGAGGTGGACCCCACGATCGAGCTCAGCGAACTCGGCGACTGCATAACGGCGGGCTTGCACGAAGTCGTCTCGCGAGAGCTGAGCGCCGAGGTCGGGGTCCTCCTCGAGGAGTCTCACCCGGCGAGCCGGTGCCATCCCGTCGCTCGCGTGAGTGGGCACGAACCGAATCTACCCTACGCCCGAGTTGGGGAGCCGCGCGGCCATGCGACGCTGACTCGCAGCTTATGTATCACGGATGACAGCGCCGGCCGGATGTTGTTCGTGGCGGGGTGGATCGCGATAACCGTGATCTGAGTGCTGGTCTGACGTCGGCCGCTGGGAAGGTGCCGGCGAGGTGTGAGCCGTTCTCCGTCCATTTGGTTTGTCTGTCTCTCATGAAAGAGGAAGTCGATGCCGCCTGCCTGGAGCGTTCGGACCGCCGGCGACGTTCCCGACCGCGACGCTGGGCGGGACCAGAGTCAGGCGCTGTTCAACAGATGGAAGCAGCACGGCGATCTTCGCGCCCGAGATCAGATACTCGAGCGCTACCTGCCGCTCGCGCGGCGTCTCGCCTGGCGCTATCAGTCAGGCTCGATTGAGCCGTTCGAGGATCTGGTGCAGGTCGCCTGTCTTGGTCTGCTGTTGGCGATGGATCGCTTTGATCCGTACCGGGGCGTTCCCTTCGCCAGCTTCGCGGTCCCTACTGTGCTGGGAGAGCTCCGACGCCACTTCCGCGATACCGGCTGGTCCGCCCATGTCCCGCGCCCCGCGCAAGAACTCGCGCTGGAGGTGGGGAATGCTCGGCTCGACATCAGCTCGCGCGCGGGGCGCTCGCCGACCGTGACCGACCTGGCGCAATATCTGGAGATCACAGCCGAGAATGTGGTGATCGGCTTGCAGGCGGCCGCGGCGCGCTACGGCACTCGCTGGACGCCCCGCTAGATGACCGGGGGCAGGGCGCTACGCCGCTGGGGGAGTCGATCGGCCACGAGGACGAGCGCTATGGGCTGGTCGAGACGACGGCTTCGCTTCGGGTCGCGATGAGCCGATTGACCGTCACCGAACGACACGCGCTCGGTCTGCGGATCGTGGACGGGCTCAAGCAGGAGGAGATCGGCCAGCGGCTGGGGTGCTCGCAGATGCAGGCGTCGAGGCTGCTCCGAGCCGCCGCCGACAAGCTGCGCACGAGCCTGGAGGGTTAGAGCTGCTCGCGGACCCCGGCCTCTCGGTCCAGGCGTCGTGCCTGAGTGGCCAGGTCGGTTTGCATCGCCTCCGCACCTCGTCCGCGCCGTAGCAACGGCAGCACGGTTCGGCGTTGAAGGTTCTCCACCTCCATGGCGAACGCGACATAGGCGGCAGCGGCCACCAGCGCTAGGCCCACGACCGCCGCGGCGTGTTCTATCCCATGGCTGGCGGTGAGCTCGTAGAGGCCGGTGAGCGCAAAGCGCAGGGCAGTCAGAAACAGGACGACGGCGGGCGCGAGCTTGCCGAGCGCGGAGCCGACCGCGCACAGCAGGATCCATGCGGACGCCGCGAACAGGAGGACAGCGAGTGCGTGGCTGGTGCTCCCCGGGTTGGTCAGAAGCAGATCGACCCCGACGACCAGCCAGGTCCCCCCCTGGATCCCGAACCCGGTCGCTGCGGCGGTGTCGCGGCCGAGGAAACCGAAGACGCAGGCGAACATCTGGAGGGGAAAGGCGAACCCGATCAGGACGACCGCGACCATCGGCCGATCAGAGTTGCTGAACCAGCCCAGCTCGGATCCGGCGGCCAGCAGGCTCGCTGCGGCCAGTGCTCCGAACCCGAGGGGAAACGGCGTCGCGATCGGACGCAGGTAGATGCGGGCGGCGTCTACGGGCGCGGGTCGCGGGGTGGAGACTGATTCGTCGCGGAGACCGAGCATTGGATGGGTGACGCAGAGTGGAACATTGAGACCGGTTCAGAGACGGGGCTACCCCCGAAAATCGGGAAAGCGACAGCGCCTTGGCATGACTGGCGCCCGTCGGGGCAATCGGTACGACGTATGACCGCACCGCGGAGAACCGACACGCATAAGGGTAATTCTGGAACCGTGCAAGATCAGAGCAACGAGTCTCAACAGACGGAGAGCCGTCAGGGGGTGCGAACCGGCGACTTCGCCGGGCACCGCGTCACGGTTGTGGCGGCGGAAACGCGTCGCCTGCGACGTGAGCTGCTAGCCCTCGGCCCGATGCGTCGCGACCGGTTGGCGGAGCGCTGCCGAGCTGATCGGTGGCGAGAGGGTACGTTCGAGGAAGCCGTGCAGCAAGGGGTCAAGACGGGCCAGCTGCGCCGGCTGCCGCTGGGCTGGATCGCGGCGAGCGCGTGGCCAGACGACAGGCGTCCGGATACGAGTGCCTGATCTGCACGGGCGGCGTGGAGACGGCATACCTTCGTCTCACGACGTCGGAGATAAGGGGTCGCGAAAGGCATGGGCGCGTCTGGCGGCGTGCGCGGGGGCGGCCGCGCTGCTACAGCTGGATGGAACATTGATCACCGTGGCCCTTCCCTCCCTGGGGCGGGGGCTGCGGGTGAGCGGCGCGTCGACAGCGTCCGCGCTGTCGGCGTATTTCGCGGCTTTTGCGCTGACGTTGATCCCGGCGGGCGCGCTCGTCGATCGCCTCGGGCCGCGACGGCTGGCGCTCGTGGGGCTGGGGTTGTTCGGGATCGGTGCCGTGGCCGGCGCGCTTGCGCCGAGCTTTGGTCTGCTGGTCGCCACCCGCGTGCTTCAGGGGGCCGGTGCCGGCCTGGTAAGCCCGGCGGCGCTCGCCGGCGCCGTCAGCGGATTCGCTCCCGAGCGTCGGGGTCGCGCGTTGGGGGCGTGGGGGGCAAGCGCCGGGATCGCGAATCTGATCGGCCCGATGCTGGGCGGCCTGCTCACGGTCGCGGTGGGCTGGCGCGCCGTGTGGTGGGCGCTGGTGCCGATGACGGTCGCCTCCGCGGCGGCGATGGGACGACTGGCGCCGACCGAAGCGCCGGACGGACCGGGGGGTCGACCAGCAATGGTTCTCAAGCGGCCGATCCTGGCCGCTGCCCTAATCGCCGCGCTCACGTTCGCGATCATGATCGGCACGTTCTACGTGGCCGAGCAGTATCTGCAGCACGCCGCGGGCGACACGCCGTTGGCGGCGTCGAGCGTGCTGGTGCTCGTAGCCTTGGCGGTGGCGATGGCGGCACCGCTGTCGGGGCGGTTGGCCGACACGCGGGGGGAGGGGATGCCGCTCGCACTTGGATTCCTGATCGCCGCGGCGGGTTTGGGGGTGCTGGGGTTGCCGGTGGTGTCTCTGATGAGCGTGTGGTCGCTGGTCCCGATGCTCGCGGTAGGGATCGGGTTGGGTTTTCTGTTCGCACCCACGTCGCGGGCGGCATTGAACGCGGCTCCATCCAGCGCGCACGGGCGGACGTCGGCGGTCCTGTCGGAAGGCCGGATGCTCGGGGCGGCGGTAGGAGCGGGCGTCTGCGGACTGGCTCTGGCCAGCGGTGTCGACACCTCGCGCGTCCAAGAGGTGCTGTTGGTAGCCGCCTTGCTCTGTGTCGGCGTCGGTGTCCCCGCCGCGGCGTGGCTGGGGGCCCCGGCGCGGACTGTGGCGCGACCGGCCCCGGATTGACCGGCGGCGGAGTTTGCTGCCATGAAGGATGGACGGTACGCGGCGGAGCCGTCAAGGCCGACACCTTTTCCTTGGCGGCGTTTGAGGTCGGGCTGTTCGGATGGACGGCAGTGCGCTTGTGGCTGTGGAGGGGAGGGTCACACGCAGTATCTGAACGCGGCGACGACTTCCCACTATGCCCGTGCGTTTGACCAGGAGGACCGGATGGACCTGGGGCGCCGCCCAACGCTCAGCCTGTTGCCGCTCTGGCTGGTTCGTAAGGCGCGCGCCGGACCCAACGCACGACCCGCGAGCCGGGCCCGCGACCGGTGAGTACTGGTGTGGCGATTGCCCTGTTCGGTGGCGGCCTGGTGATGAGCGGCCTGTCGACCGCGGTCCTGTCGACGACGCCGGAGCGGATCTGGGAACGGCTGCAGCGCTGGGAGCGAGCCGTCGTGATCGCCGCGCACGCCGGCTCTGTCGCCGTCGTCGTGTGGTGAAGATTGATCGCCCGGCGTCGACGTCGCGCCCGGCGCTCTGCCTTTCGGTCTGTCTGACGTCGTACCCACTTGCCTGGGTGGTCCACGGACCCGGGTAGAGCGACTGTGTGAACCCTTGTACAGCCACTCCCCTGGTCATTGACCGCATTGAGGTGGCCGCGTACACCGTCCCCACCGATGGTGAGGAGGCGGACGGCACGCTCGAATGGGACGCCACCACGATCGTGGTCGTGCACGCGTACACGCGTGACGTGTCGGGGGTGGGTTACACATACGCTGACCTCGCCACCGCCACATTGATCGAGGCGACACTGGCCGACGTGGTCGTCGGCGGCGATCCCCGGGCCCCGGGCGCTACATGGGCCGCGATGGTGCGTGCCACCCGCAATCTGGGTCGTCCGGGGATCACCTCAATGGCGATCTCCGCGGTTGACGTTGCCTTGTGGGATCTGCACGCACGGCTGATGGACGCACCGTTGGTGACAGTTCTCGGTGCGGCGCGCGACCACATTGCGGTGTACGGCTCCGGCGGCTTCACCTCCTACTCCAACGAGCGGCTGGCCGAGCAGCTCGGCGGCTGGGTAGCCCAGGGCATTCCGCGGGTCAAGATGAAGGTCGGCGCCCGTGCCCGCGAGGACCCAGAGCGGGTGCGCGCCGCCCGGGAGGCGATCGGAGATGACGTCGAGTTGTTTGTCGATGCCAACGGGGCCTACAGCCGCCAGCGGGCGCTGGCCCTGGCCGAGATCTTCCGTGACCAGGCGGGTGTGAGCTGGTTTGAGGAGCCAGTCAGCTCGGATGACCTGAGCGGCTTGCGCCTCGTGCGCGATGGCGCGCCGCCAGGGATGGACATTGCGGCGGGCGAGTATGGGTATGACGCGGTGTATTTCGAGCAGATGCTCGCCGCGGAGGCCATCGACGTCCTGCAGGCGGACATCACTCGCTGCGGCGGCGTGACCGAGTTGACGCGGGTGGCCGGACTGTGCCGGGCGCGCAATGTGCCACTGTCCTGCCACTGCGGTCCGGCGGTTCACGCACACGTGGCGAGCGCGATGCCCGAGGTCGTACACCTGGAGTACTTCCATGATCACGTCCGGATCGAGGAGCTGCTCTTCGACGGCCTGCCGATGCTGCGTGAGGGCGCGCTGTGGCCCGACCTCGACCGGCCGGGGATCGGCCTCGAGCTCAAGCGCGGTGACGCGGAGCGGTTCGCCGCGTGAGGTCGTCGAGGACAACTGACCATATGACAAAGATTGTGAGGACCATGAGCACGACGGCAGCTGACAATCTGTGCGAGCGACTGATCGAGTGGGACGTCGACACCATCTACGGATTTCCCGGAGATGGGATCAATGGGATTCTCGGCGCGCTGCGCCGCCATGAGGACCGGTTGCGCTTCGTCCAGACACGGCACGAGGAGATGGCGGCGTTCATGGCCTGCGGCCACGCCAAGTTCACCGGCAACGTCGGTGTCTGCATGGCGACGTCGGGACCGGGCGCGATCCATCTGCTCAACGGTCTCTACGACGCCAAGCTCGATCATGCGCCGGTGGTGGCGATCGTTGGCCAGACGTTCGTCCGGGCGCTCGGTGGGGATTTTCAGCAGGAGGTCAAGCTGCTGCAGCTCTACAGCGACGTCGCCTCGGCGTTCTGTGAGCAGGCGAACGATCCGTCGACGATCCGGCACCTCATCGACCGGGCGCTGCGCATCGCGCAGGTTGAGCGCACCGTCACCTGCGTCATTGTCCCGGGTGATGTGCAGGACATGGACGCGGTTGAGCAGCAGCCTCACCAGACGCACACGGTGCACTCGGGGGTCGGGTTCTGGCGCGGGCGCCGGATCCCTCAGGCGTCACAGCTGCAGCAGGCCGCGGACATTCTCAATGCCGGCGAGAAAGTCGCGATCCTGGTGGGGCAAGGTGCGCTGGACGCCACCGACGAGGTGATTGCTGTGGCCGACACCCTGGGCGCCGGTATCGCCAAGGCCCTGTTGGGCAAGGCCGCGGTGCCGGATGACGTCCCCTACTGCACCGGCAGTATCGGTCTCCTTGGCACCAAGCCCAGCTGGGAGATGATGCAGGGCGCCGATACGCTGCTGATGGTCGGCTCGAGCTTCCCGTACTCGGAGTTCCTGCCTGAGGAGGGGCAGGTCAAGGCGGTGCAGATCGACCTCCTCGGCCGGATGCTCAGCATTCGATACCCGATGGACCTCGCGCTGGAGGGCGATAGCCGGGAGACGCTCAAGGAGCTGTTGCCCCTGCTGCACCGCAAGGAGGATCGCTCGTGGCAGCAGACGATCGAGCAGAACGTCGCCGAGTGGTGGGAGCTGATGGACGACCGGGGCCAGCCCGCCGACCGCAACGCACGCGTACGGCCCCAGGGACTGTTCTCGGCACTGTCACGCCGGCTGCCCGATCAGGCGATTCTGTCGAGCGATTCCGGTTCGGCGGCGAACTGGTACGCGCGGCAGATCCGGATCAGGAGGGGGATGAAGGCGATGCTGTCGGGAAATCTCGCGACGATGGTCCCGGGCGTTCCGTATGCGATCGCAGCGAAGTTCGCCTTCCCGGAGCGAGTGTCGATCGCGATGGTCGGCGATGGCGCGATGCAGATGGGAGGCATGGCCGAGATGCTGACGGCGGCCAAGTACTACGAGACATGGGCCGACCCGCGGCTGGTGGTGCTGGTGCTCAACAACGAGGACCTCAATCAGGTGACGTGGGAGCAGCGCGTTATGGAGGGAGACCCGCAGTTTGAGGCCTCGCAGCGGATTCCGTACGTCGACTATGCGGCGTGGGCGCAGATGATCGGCCTGCGCGGGATCAAGGTCAGCCGGGCGGCGGAGATCGACGAGGCGTGGCGAGCGGCGCTGAGCGCGGACCGTCCGGTGATCATCAGCGCCCTGACGGACCCCAACGAGCCGCCGCTGCCGCCGCACATCACCTTCGAGCAGGCCGAGAGTTTCGCGAAATCGGTCGTGAAGGACCCTGAGGCGGGGCTTCCCGGCGCGGTTGAGTCGATTCGCGAGAAGGCCCTCGAGTTCATGCCCGGACGCTGAGATGAAGGTTGCGTTCCTTTCAGCGTCCGCGCGTTCGCCCGAGCATCGGATCGATCGGTGGCTGGCCGACGTGCAACACGGACGCTTCGAGCGCTCGCTGTCGGGCATGACCGCATTTGCCGCGGCGGTGACGACCGCCGAGATCTATCTTGAGCACTATCGGGCGAGCTTCGGCAACAAGGTGATGTGGAGTCCGATCCTGGTCACCCCCCCGGTGATGATCGCCGGGATCGGCGGCATCTACAGCCGGCGATGGGCCAAGACCTATTTGCCGATCACTTCCGTCATCTACACGTTGAACGGCCTGATCGGTGAGTATTACCACGCGCGAGGCGTGGCGCGGCGCCCCGGCGGATTCGGACAGGCCAGCTACAACCTCGCCATGGGGCCTCCGATCATGGCTCCGGGATTGATGACGATCGTCGGCGGCATGGGTCTGCTGGCGGCCGTCCTGCGACGAGAGGACTAGAGCCGATGGCCGCCGACCGAGATCTGCGCCGTCCTCATCATCTCCCGAATCTGCGGCCCGGGCGCCAGGCCCGCCTTCCGTTTTGGCTGCCACGTCAGCGGCGGGGAACGACGCCGCAGATGATCGGCCGCTACCCCGACTACGACGTCCTGGACAACGCCGAGAACTGGGATCCGGCAACGCGGGCGGTCGTCGAGGATCGCCTGCGCCCACCGGGGCCACTGCGGTTCTTCACCAGCGAGGAGGAGTCGACGCTGCGGGCGTTCTGTGATGTGGCCACGGCGCAGGACGGGGAGCCACGAGTCCCGGTGGCTGAGATGGTGGATGACAAGCTCGCTGCCTGGCGACTCGACGGCTACCGGTATGCGGACATGCCGCGGGATCCGGAGACGTGGCGGTTGACGTTGCGTGGGCTGGACGAGGTCGCCGGCGCGCGGTATGGCCAGGAGTCGTTTGCCGCATGTGACCCACCGGCGCGCGAGGCGATCGTCGGCGCCCTGGCCGACGGGGCATTGAGCGGCGGCGTGTGGGAACAGCTCAACGCATCGCGCGCGTTCTCGGTGTGCCTGCGGGCGATACTGGCGGCGTTCTATTCCCATCCCTGGGCGTGGAATGAGATCGGCTACGGCGGGCCGGCCTATCCCCAGGGATATATGCGTCTGGGCCCGACCAGCGGCCTGGAGCCGCACGAGCGTGCCGGTGCGACCGCGGAGGATCCGGTCCGCGTCGCCGACGAGGACGGCGGATGAGTCGCCTGCGCGGGGTGCTCAAAGGTGCCGTCGGTCCGCGGGCTAACGAGTCACGCCATTTGCTAGACGTCCATCGTCGCGATATGCCGGGTCAGGACACGATGGCCAGGTATCAAGACTCCGACGAGGTCGATCTGTGCATCGTTGGCGCCGGCGCGGGCGGCTCTGTGCTGGCCCAGCGCCTCGCCCGTCGCGGCTGGCGGATCGTGATCATCGAGGCTGGGCCTTTCTGGCACCCAGATGAGGATTGGGTATCCGATGAGGCAGGATCGCATCAGCTCTACTGGACGCAGGAGCGGGTGATCGGCGGTGACGATCCGATCGAGATGGGCAAGAACAACTCCGGCCGGGGGGTCGGAGGGTCCATGGTCCATTACGCCGGCTACTGCCCCCGCTTTCATCCCTCGGACTTTGCGACCCGCAGCCGCGATGGGGTCGGTGACGACTGGCCGATCGACTATTCAGAGCTCAAGCCGCACTATGAAGAGGTCGAGCGCGAGCTACCCGTCGCCGGACAGGACTGGCCCTGGGGGGATCCTCACCGCTACCCCTTCTCACCTCACCCGGTCGGGGAGGCGGCCCAGGTGCTCTGGAAGGGGGCGATCGCTCAGGGGATCGAGATGCGCGTCGGCCCGGTCGGGATCGTCAACGGCACCTTCGGCAACCGCCCGCATTGCATCTACCGCGGCTTCTGTCTGCAGGGCTGCAAGGTCAACGCAAAAGCCAGCCCGTACGTCACGCACCTGCCCGACGCCCTGGCGCACGGTGTCGAGATCCGCGCCGACAGCATGGCGGTCAAGATCGAGATCGACGAGACGACCGGCCGAGCGAACGGTGTGACCTACGTGCGCGAAGGCGACGGCGTGCAGCGCCACCAGCGCGCCGCCGTGGTCGCGGTGGCCGGCTATTCGATCGAGACGCCGCGGCTGCTGCTGCACTCGACCTCCAAGCGTCATCCCAACGGGGCCGGCAACAATCGCGATCAGGTCGGGCGCTATGTGATGGTGCAGGGAGCCTCGCAGACCGCCGGTCGTTTTCCCGACGAGTTGCGGATGTACAAGGGCCCGCCGCCGGAAGTGTCTTCGGAGCAGTTTTATGAAACCGATGAGTCGCGAGGGTTTGCGAGGGGGTTCTCGATTCAGACCGTCTCCCCACAGCCGATCGGCTGGGCCGAACACGTACTCGCCGACGGTCACTGGGGTCGGGAGCTGCGTGAGTACATGCGCGACTACAACCACTGGACCACCATCGGGGTGCTCAACGAACTGCTGCCGCACCCCGAGAATCGCGTCACCCTCGATCAGGACACCGACCCCTACGGCGTCCCGGTGGCGCGCTTTGACTTCACCCGGTCAGAGAACGACAAGGCCAACATGGCCTATTCGACCGAGGTCATCAAGGGCATCCTGCATGCGGCCGGAGCCCAAGACATCCTGACGATCCAACGCTACGCCCATCTCGTCGGCGGGGCCCGCATGGGGGCCAGTCCGGAGAACAGCGTCGTCAACGGCCACCACCAGGTGTGGGAGGTGCCGAACCTCTACGTCGCGGACGGGAGCGTCTGCCCCACCCAGGGCAGCGCCAACCCGGCGCTGACGATCATGGCGCTGGCCTCTCGGCTGGCAGCCCATCTTGGCGGTGGGCGGGTGCAGGGGGGCTGAGGGTGTGAGGCACAGCGCGGCCGGTCGGGCTGCCCGGCGGTGCGGTCCTCGCGCAGCCGGCCGGGCGTGGATGGACCACGTGATGGTTCCGGATGGTTGCGACGGGTATCTCCTGGAACGTGGACATACAACCCGGCGCGCAGCGCCCTATCCGCCGGGTTCGAGTCCTTGACGCCGACCCGGAGCTCGGGGCGGAGCTGTCGCCGGACGAGTTCCGGCTTGCCCGGACCTATATGGTCGGCGAATTGGCCACGCTCGGTGTCGGGGTTCATGACGCCGGCGAGATCGGCTCACCGGAACTGCTCGGCCTGCTTGTGCTCGACGGGCTGCTGATCCGCGGCGTCCAGGTGGCCGGTCGACGTTGCGGTGAGCTGGTGGGGCAGGGAAGCGTCCTGCGGCCTTGGGATCATTTCGGTCAGTTCTCGCCGATGCCGTTTGAGGTGAGCTGGCGGGTCGTCACGCCGATCCGCCTCGTGCTGCTCGACCAGCGTCTGATCACGGTGTCTGCTCGCTGGCCGACGCTGATGCACAACCTGTTCCGGCGAGCGGTCGAGCGATCACACGCGCTCGCTCTCAACGTTGCGATCCACTGCCTGCAGCACGTGGAGCTGCGGTTGCTCGTGTTGCTGTGGCATCTCGCGGACCGTTTCGGTCGCGTCACCAATCTGGGGACGGTCGTGCCGTTGAAGCTGACGCACCAGGATCTGGCTGAGCTGATCGGTAGTCAGCGTCCATCGGTGTCGTCGCGGCTGTCGGCGCTGCATGCCGCCGGGCAGGTTGTCCGTCTGCCGGACCGGACGTGGCTGCTGCGGGGCGCGCCGCCGGACGACCTCCGGGACATGCGGATCCGTGCTGACGGCGCGGTGCCGCACCCGGACCTCGCGCCCGGCTAGTTGTCGGGCGGAGGGGCGATCGTCGCGTCACGGGATGCGCCGGCGGGCATGCGCACGCGCGGCTTTACGGCCCGACTGGCCCGACGGTCGCCAGACGGGTCAGTGAGCTGCCCTCCCACGTGGCCGAACTGGCCGGCTGGCCACATGAGATCACTCGGGCTCGGTCCGCTGGCCGCGGCGCTCCTGCAGCCACTCGGCGAACATGAATTCAAGGCTCTCCACCAGCGCGAAGACCAGCGACGCGGAGAAGGCGCCACCGAACCAGGCCCATCCGCCGCTGAGCAGATCGGCGACGCCACGCGCGGTCGCGATCGCCAGCACGATCGAGATGAACGCAACCGCGGTCCCGAGCGCCACGACCTCGTCTGACCCTTTTTCCAGCGGTACGCGGAAATCTTTGCTGGCGAGCCCCTCCAGGCCCGCGAAGGCGACGACCGCGCCGAGACCGAACACGATCAGGTCGCTGAACTGCGGTCGGCCGCAGGCGAGTTCCACGGCGCCGAAGCTGGCGGTGACCGTCACCGAATATCCGAACGCAGTCGCGTTGCCGCCCAGTGACTCGCCGAGGCCGCAGACGAGTCGCCGTTTCACTGTGCGAGGCGTTGACACCCACTCACGCGGTTTGTAGTGGACCGCGCTCACGATCGAGCTGGCGCGCACGGGCGGCGCCGAACAGAGCGAAGGTGGCGGCGGATGCGACGTTGGCGATCGCGGGGCGGCGATGGTGGCCGGTCGCGACAAGTGCCACCGCGCTGACGGCGTGGGCCGCGTCGACCGCTGCTCCGATCCCCGCGACAGTGGGTGTCCTCCATCTCCAGAGGATCGCTGCCTCGACGAGATGGCGGGCACCGAGAACCCGCGCAAAGATTGTGACGCTCTCGTCGGGCGGTTCGCCGCAGACGGCGGCGAGCAGCCCGTGAGGCTGGGCCAGCAGGGCGACTCCGACCAGCGTTCGGACGCCGATCAGACCCACGGGCAAGAGTGATGGGTTATTGGCTCGGTCCCCACTTGGCCGCTCGGGCGCTGCGGTGAGAGCGCGTGGCTGATGGCGTTTCTGCGGTAGCGGGCGTCTCCAGCCTGGGCCGCGGGTCACCGGCGGCTTTGCACGGCGATTCCGCCGGCCACCGCCGTCGCGCCGATCGCCGACAACACCTCGCGGCGATGCAGCGACAGCCAGGTCACCGGGTCCTTGGTGTAGGCCTTGTCGTCGAACGGTCCGTGGGCGCCCTGATCGGTTTCGTCGTCACGAGGCTGTCCGACGTTTGATCCCAACCGCGGGAGGTTCTTGTCGGTCTGCTGGCCACTGACGCCTGTCCGGGCGAGGTAGAGGTCGGCGAGCTTGGGCGCGAGGCGTTCGCCGAGGATCGTGTAGGCGGTCGAGACGCCGATCCACATGTTACGGCGGGGGTGCTCGGCGAGGAACACGATGCCCTTGGCGGGCAGTTCGGGCTGGAACACGGGGGCGACTGGCATCGGGTGCTTGGGCATCTTGTTGAGGTTCCAGTTGAACTGAGGAGTGTTGAGCCCGGGGAGCTGGATCATGCAGACCTTCACCTTGCTCTTCTCGTGCATGAGCTCGGTGATGATCGACTCCGTGAAGCCCTTGACGGCGTGCTTGGCCCCGCAGTAGGCGGACTGCAGCGGGATCGACCGAAACGACATCGCCGAGCAGACGTTGACGATCACCCCGCGGTTGCGCGGCCGCATCCGGGCCAGCGCCGCCCGCGTGCCGTTGACCTGGCCCATGTAGGTGATGTCGGTCATGGTGCGGTACTCGTCTGGGGTCGTATCCCAGAAGAATGCGAGCGCGCCGACGAACGCAACGTTGACCCACACATCGATTTCGCCGAGCTCTTGCTCGATGCGGTCCGCGGCCGCCTCCACGGCGTCGTGGTCAGCGACGTCGGTGGGGATACCGACAGCCCGGCCACCGGCCTCGCAGACGTCGTTGACGGCGCCGTCAAGCCCCGCGCGGCCGCGGGCGAGGACGGCGACATCGTATCCGCGCTGGGCGAACTCGCGCACGGTCGCGCGCCCTACCCCCGCGGTCCCTCCGGTGACCACCGCAACCTTGCGTCGACCTGTTACTGCCATGTGGTCCTCCTTGTCGGTGATGTGCACGTCGCTCTGTAACGGCCGTACCCGAGCCTCTCAGCGAGCAACCCGGCGGCTGAGTCCGCGGTATGACTGGATACGTGGTCCGAGATTTGCCGGCGGGCGTGGGTACTGACGATGCGTGACCCCATTACGTACCGATGGCTTTGCTCCGCTGCGCGCCTACGCATTGCTCGGCGACCTACGCGCGACCGCCCTGGTGGCCCAGGACGGCGCGGTGGACTGGCTTGCGCTGCCTGAGATGAACAGCCCGCCGGTCTGCGCGGCGTTGCTGGACCCGGGCCGCGGCGGGTCGATCTCTCTGGCTCCGTCGATTGCGTATGAGGTCACCCGACGCTATCTGCCGGCGACGATGGTGCTGGAGACGACCTTCACGACTGCTGAGGGGACAGTGCGCGTCACCGACGCGTTGACGTTCGGTGCGCTCGGAACGCTGCCGTGGGCGGAGTTGGCTCGGGTCATCGACGTTGATGAAGGGGAAGTGCCGCTGGCGTGGGAGGTGCGGCCCGGACACTGTCTCTCGGCCGCCAAGAGTCCCTGGGCTCACCTCGCGCAGGGACGGCCGATGTTGCTGGTGGGCGATTACCGGCTTGCCGTCGTCACCGAGAGCCTCGGAGAACCGACCGTGACGAGCGACGCGATCTGCGGCGAGGCGCGCGTGACGGCCGGCCAGCCCGCCCTGCTGACGGTGGTTGGCACCGAAGCCGAGCCGGTGCACGTCCCCACCGCGGATGAGGTCCGCGAGCGCGTTGACCGGACGATCGACACGTGGCGGAACTGGTCGGCTCGCACCAGCTACCACGGCCGCTGGGAGGACCTGGTGTTGCGCAGTGCACTGGTCCTGAAGGCCTTGACGCTGAACTCCACTGGCGCAATTGCCGCCGCGGCCACGACCTCGCTGCCCGAGCAGCCCGGAGGTGAGCGGAATTTCGATTACCGCTTTGCGTGGATCAGGGACTCGTCGTTCGCCCTGGACGCGATGAGCCGGCTCGGTCTCTCGGAGGAGCTGCACGCCGGGGTGGCCTGGCTCTTAGACGCCGTCCGCCGGGAAGCCCCGGCCCTGCGTGTCTTCTACGCCCTCGGCGGCGACCCGGTGTCAGCGGAGATGACCGAGGTGCAGAACCTTGCGGGCTACCGGGGGTCGCGGCCCGTCAACGTCGGCAACAGCGCTGCCAGCCAGACCCAGCTGGGCGCCTACGGCCATCTCCTGGACGCGATGTGGCACTACGTCGGGCACGGCGGGATCCTCGGCTCAGCGACAGCGACGATGCTCGCAGACATCACAGACCACGTGTGTGACATCTGGATGACGGCCGACGCGGGTCTGTGGGAGCTCGGGTCGCCGAGGCCATACACAAGCTCCAAGCTGGGGTGCTGGGTGGCCCTTGACCGCGCCGTCCGCTTGGCGGAGAGCGACCAGATCGTCAGTCCGCACCTGCCTCGCTGGAGCGCGGAGCGAGACGAAGTGCGCTCCTGGATCGACGAACATTGCTGGTCGGAGGTCAAACAGTCATACACGTTCTACGCGGGCAGCGATGAGCTCGACGCCGCCGTTCTCCTCATGGCTCGCTTCGGCTTCTGTGCGCCCGGCGATCCGCGGCTGAGCGCCACGATCGATGCGATCGTCGCCGAGCTCGGCATTCAGCACGCGCTCTTGTATCGCTACAGCGGCCAGCAGGGTCAGGAGGGCGCGTTCCTGGCCTGCTCCTGCTGGCTGGTCGAGGCACTCGTTCATGTGGGGCGCACAGCGGAGGCTGAGCAATGGTTCACCACGTTCGTCGAGCACACCAATGACGTGGGGCTGCTCACCGAGGAGATCGAGCCGGCCAGCGGGGACCTGCTAGGGAATCTGCCTCAGGCCCTTACGCACTTGGCGGTGATCAACGCCGCCACCACCCTGGACGCGGCGCTCGATGCCAGCCCGGTTGGCTGATTTGCTGATCTCACCCACGCGCCGACGAGCCACTGCAGCATCGCGGCGGTGAGGCTCTCCTCGCGATGACGAGGCCGATCACGATGCTGGAGTTGACCTCCGAGAGCCTGTCGCCGCTCGCGGTGGCGATCAATTTCCAGCCATCGTTCTCCTCGTGGTCGACTGTTGAGACTCCTGGCCGTCTACGACTCCCTACGTTCTCCCGAGGACCCGAGCGGTGATCCGCCAAACCTGCAACGCCCTGCGTGTTCAGCTCGCGGCCGGCAGGGAGAGTGGGATTGTCGGAGTGTCTGACCTTCCGTGCCGGCATGGCTGAGGGAGGTTGACCGTGGCCGGCGCAGTGCACTCGGCCGAAATGTGCGACGGCGGACAATCGTCGGCCGATCTTTCCCTGTGAGCGCATGTGTCCGCTGCTCGCGGGTAGCTAGTCGCGGTGATCGGTCGATGAGTGCTGGGGACCAGCGGGTGGCGAGCCGAGAGTGCTGGCGACCATCGAGAGCAGTGCGGTGATTCGCGCCGAGCGCGAATTGCTGGCGGGCATCGGGACGCCGCATGTGCTGCGCGAGTACGCCCTGATCGCGGACGGTGAGCGCGGGGCGATCGTCGGTCCCCGCGGAGACTTTGCGTGGATGTGCTTTCCGCGGTGGGACTCCGATGCGTGCTTTGCCTCCCTGATCGGCGGCCGCGGGACCTACGCCGTCACGCCCTGCTCACGGTTTGTCTGGGGCGGATACTACGAGCACGGCCTGACCTGGCGCAGCCGTTGGATCACCGATGAGGGTGTCATCGAGTGCCGAGAGGCGCTGGCGCTGCCGTCACAGCCGGGCCGGGCGGTGGTGCTGCGCCAGATCCTGGCACGGGCAGGCACCGCGCGCGTCCGGGTGGTGCTCGATGTCTGCGGTGAGTTCGGGGTCCGGCGCCTCAAGCGGCTGCACCGTCACGACGACGGACGGTGGACCGGTCAGGTCGGCGATGTTCACATGACGTGGGTCGGCGGCGGGACGGCCGAGCCGGTTGCTGACGGTCGGGGCGGCAAACCGTTGGTGATGGACCTCGAACTTCAGCCGGGGATGACGCATGACCTCGTCTTGCTGCTCGCCACCGATCCCGGGGGAAAGCCACCGGAGGCCGATCGGGCGTGGAGCGCGACTGAGGCGGGCTGGTGTGAGCGTCTTCCCGAGCTTGATTGCGGCACTGCCCCGCGTGACGCCCGCCACGGCTACGCGGTGCTGAGTGGGTTGACCAGCTCCGGCGGGGGCATGGTTGCCGCTGCCACGATGTCGCTGCCCGAGCGCGCACGCCAGGGCCGGAACTATGACTACCGCTACGTCTGGATCCGGGATCAATGCTTCGCCGGTCAGGCGGTCGCCCAGGCCGGGCCGTTGCCGCTGATGGATGATGCGGTGCGCTTCGTGACCGACCGGCTGCTGGCCGACGGCGCCGAGATGGCGCCGGCCTACACCGTCACCGGCGATCCGGTCCCGGATCAGCGAACGCTCAACCTTCCCGGGTATCCCGGTGGCAGCGACGTCCTCGGCAACTGGGTCAACCAGCAGTTCCAGCTCGACGCGTTCGGGGAATCGCTGCTGCTGTTCGCCCAGGCGGCGGGATACGACCACCTTGACGCCGACGGGTGGCGAGCGGCGGAGATCGCGGCCGAGGCGATCGAACACCGTTGGCGCGAACCTGACGCGGGCGTCTGGGAGCTCGAGCCTGACGCCTGGACGCACAGTCGGCTGATCTGCGCTGCCGGGCTGCGCGCTATCGCCCGCCACCAGCCGAACGAGCGGGCGTCCGGCTGGCTGGCGCTGGCCGACACCATCGTCGCCGACACCTCGCAGCATGCCCTGCACCCCGACGGGCACTGGCAGCGCTCGCCCACCGACGCGCGGTTGGACGCGGCCCTTCTCCTCCCGGCGATCCGCGGCGGAATCCCGGGTGACGATCCGCGGACGATCGCGACGCTTGACGCGGTCGCGCGTCAGCTCACCCAGGATGGCTATTGCTATCGCTACCGCCCGGACGAGCGGCCGCTCGGCGAGTCCGAGGGCGCGTTTGTGATGTGTGGGTTTCTCATGGCGCTGGCGTATGCCCAGCAGGGGAAGGCCGTCGCCGCGGCGCGCTGGTTTGAGCGCAACCGGGCGACGTCGGGAGCGGCCGGCCTGCTCTCGGAGGAGTTCGACGTCGCTCAGCGCCAGATGCGCGGGAATTTGCCCCAGGCGTTCGTCCACGCGCTGTTGCTGCATTGTGCGCTGACCGAACCGGAAGGGGACTAGCTGCCGACGCGTCGGGAAGCTGGCGAACTGGTCGCGCCCCGCCGGACCGCGACCGTGCTGTCTTGGGGCGCGCACGGTACGGTGCGGCGCTCGTCTATCTCCGAGGCGGGGTTGGATCGGTTGGCGGCCATGCCCGTGGACAGTCGGTGACCAGCGCGGCGGCCATGGCCACGTCTTCGAGCGTGGGTTCGATGATCCGGGACCGGCCCTCGGCAGCGCCGGCGTGCCACTCGACGCGCTCCAGAAGCTCATGGACCACCGCACGGCTGCGGCGACCCAAGATCTACTGCCGGGTCACCTGGGCCTGCAAGCGCGAGGCGATCGAGCGGATCGCGCCGCTGACGAAGGATCACCGCGCCGCGCCGGGTTCCAGTTCTCGCTGGTTGCGTCCGAGCGGCTGCGCGAGGAGCTCAGCAGGAGCCCGGTGCTGCTCGGCTACTGCACCGAGCAGCACAGCGTCAGAGCGCTCGGCGCGCCTGCCCGTTCAGCTACCGATGCCTCGGATCCGAGTACCTCCGCACCGACCCCTCGCACCACCCCGACCTCAACGCCTACCTCGAAGGGCTTCTGGAGACCCGCTAACGGCTCGCGGTCGCCGTCCCGGAACTCGCCGAGTGGGCGCGCGCGAAGGCGTTCCCCGCCGACGCCGAGATCCGCATGTATGCACCCTGATCCGCGCCGGCGGGGGCACAATATGTCCATCCGCGGACGCTCGCAACAACAGCTCTGGCCATGAAGAAAGCCTCGCATTGCGGGGCTTTTCCCGATGCGCCCGAGAAGACTCGAACTTCCACGGACCATACGGTCCACAAGGCCCTCAACCCTAATCAGCCCGCGTAGATGGGTTTCCTGGGGTCCGATGGCCGCAAATTGGGCAGTTTTCTGGACGCCATGGACGTGCTGGACGGGATGGATGTTGCCCTCGACTCCTCCCGCGCCCCGGCCGAGCGGCAACTAGCGCGCCACGTGGACCGCGCGAAGTGCTGACGCACGCGCCGGCTTGCCCAGGCCTTGTCAGACCGTCGGCCTCTATATCGGTTGCACGCATCGGTGCGTTGTCGACCAATGCCTCCGTGTTGGCGATAGAGCATTCAGTAACGGGGTCGTTGTCGGCGGGGCACTGCGGTTTCGATCGGGTGTGCGTTTCGGTCTGCACTGGTCGGCAGGACCTCAGTGAGCCACGGGCGGCCTGAAAGAGCCTCTACGCCACACCCAAGCAGCCCCGCTCGCTGGGCGAGCGGCCGTCTGACGGGCTGCGTGGTCCAGATCGAGGACCCCCGCAATCCGGAGGTCACTGCTCTGCTCGAGCGTCACCTTGCGTTCTGTCATGCGACGACGCCGGCTGAACACGCCTTTGCGCTGAACCTCGACGGGCTCCTCGCTCCCACGGTTACGTTCTTCACCCTTCGCCGCGACGGACAGCTGCTCGGTGTCGGCGCGCTGAAGGAGCTTGATCGGACCCACGGCGAGATCAAATCGATGCATACGGCGGCCGAAGCGCGCGGGCTCGGCGTAGGCCGAGCGATGGTCGACTACCTGCTTGCCGCAGCGGGCAGACGCGGCTATGCACGCGTCAGCCTGGAGACAGGGACGACGGATGCGTTTGCGCCCGCACGGGCGCTCTACGTAAATGCCGGCTTCGTGCCCTGCGGGCCGTTCGCCGACTACGCGGACAACCCGGATAACACATTCATGACCCTTGCCCTCGGCGCGTGAGCGCCAGGGCGTCCGCCGCCGGAAGGTCCGCCGCGGGTTGTCGCGTTCCTGTTGGGGTACCGGGCCGGGGACGGCAGCCGCCTGCGACCTAGCCTGACCTCCCGGTGTTCCTCACGGAGAGGACGGGCGGCGCCGTCGACCGGGAGCCGGGTGTGCGCCGGGCATGGTCCGGGCCTGTCGAGTCCAGGCTTGGGCGCCGGCCTGGAGCGCGTCCCAGGGGGAGCCGAGCGGTGGGGTGTAGGAGAGGTCGAGGTCGGAGATGGCGTCGACGGTGAGGTCGTTGAAGATGGCGGTGGCGATGGTGTCAACGCGTTTGGCGATCTCGGAGTCGAGGTGACCGACGAGCTGGACGCCGAGCAGCTGCCCGGTGCGGCGGTCTCCGGTGTAGCGCATGGCGATCGGGTGGCTGCCGGGGTAGTAGCGCTTGTGATCGTCGGCCTCGGAGGCGACGGTGAGCGGGTCGAATCCGGCGGGGGTGGCTTCGTGGTCGCGCAGGCCGGTGCGGGCGGCGACGAGGTCAAACACCTTGACGACCTGGGTGCCGAGGCTGCCGGCGAACTCGCGGGAGCCGCCGAGGGCGTTCTCGGCGGCCACCCGGCCCTGCTTGTGCGCGGTGGTCCCGAGCGGGAGGTAGGTGTCGCCGAGCAGGCGGTGGTGGGTGACGGCGCAGTCGCCGGCGGCGAACGCGTCAGGGAGGTTGGTGCGCATCCGGCGATCGACGGCGATCGCTCGTTTGATGCCGAGCTCCGCGCCGGCGATGGCCGCTAGGTCGCTGTCGGGCCGCACCCCGACCACGACGAGCACCGCATCGGCCGGGTAGCGCAGCGGCTCGTGGTCGGGTCCGGTGGCCTGGACTTCGAGCCGTGAGTCGGAGTGGTCGGGGGTGGCAGTGATGGCGTCGACGCGGGTGCGGCAGGCGACGCTGACACCGTGGCATTCGAGTTCGTGGTGGACGAGCGCACCGAGCTCGGGGTCGACGGTGGGGAGGACCTCGGGGAGCTGTTCGACCTGGGTGACGTGCAGGCCGCGGGGGGTGAGGGCCTCGGCCATCTCCAGGCCGATGTAGCCGGCGCCGACGATCACGGCGCGATTGATGTCGTTGCGTTCGAGGGTGTGCATCAGCGCGAAGGTGTCGCTCATGGAGTGCAGGAGGTGCACCCCGTCGCCGGGCCCGAGCGCGTCAAGCCCGGCGATCGGGGGGCGCACGGGGACCGCGCCGGTGCCCACGACGAGTACGTCGTAGTCCAGCGTGTCACTGGCGTCCTGCGGGCCGGTGGTGAGGACGCGGTGCGCGAGATGGTCGATGCGGGTGACCGTGGTGTCGAGGCGCAGGGTCATGCCGGTGGCCTCCAGATCGGCGAGCGTCCGGTGGGCGAGGTGGCGCCAGTGGGTCACCTCACCGGAGACGTAGTAGGGGATGCCGCAGATCGAGAAGTTGGGGTAGGCGTCGGCGACCACGACGGTCACCTCGGCGCTGGGGTCAAGCTCGCGGGCGCGCAGCGCGGCGCTGATCCCGGCGTCGCTGCCGCCGATCGCCAGCAGCCGCATCACCGCGCCCCGCGCTCGGTCAGGTCAGGCGGGCTCGGGGGCATGCTCACCGGCGCGCCGGCCATGCGGGTCGGTGCGGTGTGGCTCGTCGGTGTGAGGAAGGATGACCTCCGCCGCCTGCGCCGGGGTGACGTCGGGGTAAAGCGTGCGGATGACCGTCACCGCCAGGCCGGCGCCGACGAGCTGCGCCACGATGTAGGGGGGCACTGAGGCCGGGGCGATGCCGGCGAACGTGTCAGAGAACATGCGGCCGATGCTGATCGCGGGGTTGGCGAAGCTGGTCGAGCTGGTGAAGAAGTAGGCCGCGCCGATGTACGCCCCGACCGCAGCCGGCGCCGTCGCGGCCCGGCCGGTGCGCACCAGCGAGAAGATGACCAGCAGCAGCCCGATAGTGGCCACGATTTCCGCGAGCAGATGGGCCGGGGTGGCGCGATGCGTGGTGGCGATGCTCACGGCGGAGTGGGCGAACATCGCGTTGGCCAGGACCGCGCCGGCGATGCAGCCGCCGACCTGCGCGGGGATGTAGGCGGCGGTGTCGCGCCAGCTGATCCCGCCGAAGCTGGCGTCCGCCAGCGACACGACGGGGTTGAAGTGCGCGCCCGACACGGGACCGAACATGAGGATGATCGCGAACAGCCCGGCCGCGGTCGCGGCCGCGTTCTCAAACAGCTGCAGTCCGACATCACCGGGCGAGAGCTGGTGGGCGGCGATGCCCGAGCCGATCACGATCGCAGCCAGAAGCGCGGCGCCGAGAAACTCGGCGAGCAGCCGGCGGGGCAGCGGCGGTATCACTGGGGTGAGACCTCCAGCAGTTCGCAGCGCTCCTGTCCGAGGCACTCCCGGGCTTGTCGGTTGGCGAGGGTGAGGATGTGGCTGCGGATCCGCACGTGGTCGTACTGGTCAAGGATGCGGTCCGCGCAACCGCGGATGACCTCGGGGCTCCGGGCGGCGCCGAACTCGTCGATGAGCCCGGGAAGCAGATGGGCCAGGCGCCACTGGTGAGAGGTGCTGTCTGACTGGATGTCCTCGATGTGGTTGTCGAGGAGGTCAGCGACGCGCTCGGCGATGAGGTCGCGGATCTCGCGGACTTCGTCCAGCGGCCGTCCGGCCGGGTCGGGGATGTCCCAGTCATCGACGCGGGTGGGCACATAGGGGCACACGTCGCCGCAGCCCATGGTCACCGCCCAGTCGGCGTGCAGCTGCATCTCGACCGAGAGGCGCTTGGGCTTCTGGCCCGACAGGTCGATCGCCACCTCGCGCATCACCTCGACGACCTCGGGCCACACGCGGTCGGCGGGGTCAGAGCCGGCCGACTCGGCGCGACAGTCATGGGCGCAGTCGCGTTCGAAGAACGCCTGGGCCATCTGAGAGCGCCCGGCGTTGTGGGTGCAGACAAACAACACGTACTTCATGACTCCAGCCTCCTCTTACGCTGCCGCCACCAGCTTGTCGGCGTACTCGGTGGGCAGGCCGGCGGCAGCCACCTCCCGGGCGACGCTCGCGGCGTCGTAGGGCACGCGTTCGATCGACACTTTCAGCGCGTCGTGCTCGTCGAGCTCCAGGACGGCAAAGGCGCAGCGCGGGTCGCCGTCCTTGGGCTTGCCCACCGAGCCGCAGTTGACAAAGAGCACGTCCCCGTACTCATGGATCCACGGCTTGTGGGTGTGCCCGAAGACCAGCACGTCGCACTCCGCCGAGGCCGCCAGCCGCTCGTAAAGCCGCGCGGGCTTGTCCTCGAACAGATACTCATTGACTTTGCGCGGACTCCCGTGCACCAGCCAGATCCGCTGGGGACCGACCTCGAAGCGCAGATCAAATGGCAGCTCGCGCATGAAGTCCTTGGACGCCTCATCGGTATGCGCAAGCGTCCACGCCACCGACTGCTGGCCCAGCTCGCGGTCATGCGGGGTGACATAGGCGCAGCCGCAGTCGTCGTGGTCGCGGGCGATGGCGTAGTCGTAGTTGCCGTAGATGGTCGGGATCTCGCGTTCGACGATGAGTCGGCAGACCTCGTTGGGATGCGGGCCGTAGCCGACCAGATCCCCACCGCAGAAGATCTGATCGACACCGATGGCGTCGATCGCGGCCAGGCTGGCCTGCAGCGCGGGCAGATTGCCGTGGATGTCGGTGATGACCGCGGCACGTTTCACGGCTGACCTCCGATCGGACGGTGAAGGGCGATCAGGTCGCCCGTGGGCACCAGCGTCTCCAGAAGATCCCACACCCGGTGATAAAGCTCGTAGCGGATCTCGCGCACCACCACCAGCGGCTGCCCCGCCGGGTCAGACACCGGCCAATCGAGGTAGCGGCGCCCGGGATAGACCGGGCAGGCGTCCCCGCACCCCAGGGTGACGACGACGTCGGCGGCGCGCACCAGCTCCTCGGTGAGCGGCTTGGGGAACTCCAGCGCGACGTCGACGCCGATCTCGCTCATCGCCTGCACGACCACCGGGTCGACCTGCTCCTCGGGGTGCGTGCCGGCTGAGCGCACTCCGACCCAGCCGTTGGACAGGTGATGGGTCAGCGCGGCGGCGATCTGGCTGCGCCCGGCGTTGTGCTCGCAGACGAACAGGACCTCCGGCAGCGGCTTGTCCACTCGCCCGTCGGCCTGGGCCACCGCCCACAGCCGCTCGCGCGCGAAGCGCTCGATGATCACCGGGAAGAAGTTGGGACCCACCGTCGGGCGCTCACCAATCCGCTCCGCCGAATCCTCGACGCAGCGCGCGACCGTCTCGCGGCAGAAGACGCCGCTGAAGTCCGCCGCGAGCTCGTCGACGGCGGCTTCCAGGCATCGGCGCAGTAGGGGACTGAAGTCGATGTCCATGCGTGATCTTCCGGTGATCCACGCGCAGTGTAAACATTGACAAACGTCAGTTCAATCGATATCTATAAATAGATGACTATCGATTTGGAACTCACCCGCAAGACCAAGCGCCCCGTAGGCCAGCCCTGCTGCGAGCCGGTCGTCTACCCCGACGTCGAACGCGAGCACGCCACCCGCATGGCCAGCGTGGCCAAGGCGCTCGGCGACCCGGTCCGCATCCAACTGATCGACGTGCTGCGCAAGCACGCCGGCAAGGTCTGCGTCTGCGAGCTGGTACCGCTGTTTGACCTCTCCCAGCCCACGGTCTCCCATCACCTCAAGGTGCTGCGCCAGGCCGGTTTGGTCGGCTCAGAGCGTCAAGGGTTATGGGCCTACTACTACGTGATCCCCGACGCGCTTCAGGAGCTATCGACATGGCTGAGCTGACCACCCGCCGCATGACCGATCCGTCTGACCGCGTCTCATCGGAGTCCTCATGAGCCCGACTCTGCTGTCCCTCGTCGCCAAGCAACACGAGCAGGAGCTGCGCTGGTGGGCGCGGTGCTGCGCGGAGGGCGATGCCCCGTCCTTGGCTCGCCGCTGGGCGGCGCGCGTCTCGAGCACGCTGATCTCGCACCTTCGCCCGGCGCCGGCACCCCGCCGCTGCTGCGTCTGACTGTCCCTTCGATTTACCGCCAAGGAGCATCCCGATGAGCATCCCCACCGATCAGACCGAGCTGCGCGACGTCATCCGCGACAAGTACAGCGCCGCCGCGATCGTGGCCACCGGCGAGAACGCCACCGCGGCCGCGTGCTGTAGCGCTGAGGGCGCGATCGTCACCGAGGAGCAACGCGCATACTTCGGCTCCTCGCTCTATGACTCAACCGAGCGTGACGAGCTACCGGAGTCCGCGGTCCTCGCCTCGCTGGGGTGCGGCAATCCGATCGCGATCGCCGAGCTGCACGAGGGCGAGACCGTGCTGGACCTCGGCTCGGGCGGCGGGATCGACGTGTTGCTCTCCGCCCGGCGGGTCGGCGCGTCCGGTCTGGCTTACGGGCTGGACATGACCGATGAGATGCTCGACCTGGCTCGCCGCAACCAGGCTGAGGCCGGCGTCACCAACGTCCAGTGGCTGCGCGGTCACATCGAGGAGATCCCGCTGCCGCGAGACAGCGTCGACGTGATCATCTCCAACTGCGTGATCAACCTCTCGGGCGACAAGCCTCGGGTCCTGCGCGAGGCCGCACGCGTGCTCAAGCCCGGCGGGCGCTTTGCCGTCTCTGACGTCGTCGCCGACGATGACATGGACGACCAGACCCGCGCCGACATGCAGGCGTACACCGGCTGCATCGCGGGGGCGCTCACTCGCGGCGAGTTCACCGAGGCCCTGCAGGCCGCCGGCCTGACCGATATAAGCATCACTGAGACCCACCGGGTGCACCCCGCCGCCATCTCAGCGATCGTCCGGGCCACCAAGCCCGCCGAGAGCACCGCGGCCGCGTGCTGCTCGACCACCGAGCAGGCCAACTGCTGCGAGCCGACCGACAAGGCCACCTGCTGCTCTGCAGAGGCTACCGCGGGCGGCAGCTGCGGCTGCCGCTAGCCCATCACCCCTCGGCTGTCACCCGCCACGCCGGGGCGATCACGCCTCGCCGCCGGTCACACACCGCCCCAGCGGCCACAGGTGGCCGCCTCGAGGCAGGGTCGGCGGCGCCCGCGCCAGCGTTCCAAGTAGCGGCCGAAGCTCTCGGTGGTGTGGACGACCTCACGCCGCTCGACCTGCTTGACGAGCCGCCGGTGCGCGTCCGCTAACGCCCCGCTGACTCGTGAAGCCGCGGCCCGACGCGCGCGCCAGCGCATCTCTCAGCCGCCGCGGTGACAGCGAAACGCTCATCGCGCGTACCCACAGCAGGTGGCGAGATAACCGCATTTCGCTGCCGCGCCGTGGGTAAAAAATGCCAGGTGGCGACATTACCCACCATGCCGGATGCCGGCCTTGGCAAGGCCCAGGAACGAAAGGCCGGCAGTGCGGGGCTGTCTCCCGAGGCGCCCGAGAAGACTCGAACTCCACGGACCATACGGTCCACAAAACCGTCGACCTGAATCGTCCGAGCGGGTCCCGCTCGAGTTATCAGAACGCGGAGTTCTCCTGCGCGGCGCCCGCCGGGCCTGCGCGGACTGCGCTCCTCTAACACCGGCTTTGAGCGAGAAACCCGATGTGCCGGGCGTTCCCAGTGCTACGAGTGTCATCGCGGAGCTCTGGTGTGACGCTCACCGGGCGTAGGTCTGGATGTCGGCGTTCAGGGTGCCCTGCGAGGCGTACTGGCCGGTGTGGATATAGGCCACCTTGCCGTTACTGCCGATGAAGATGGTGGTCGGCAGGCCCTGCAGGCCGCCGGGCAAGAGGGAGTGCAGTTCGCTGCTGGTGTCCTGGTAGCTGGGATAGCTGACGCGGTGTTGGGTGAGGAATGCTTGGGCGTCGCCCGCGCTGTCGTCGGTGTCGGCGCCCAGGAAGGCGATGCTCCGTCCGTACCGGATCGAGGCGGACGCGAACAGGCTGAATTCAGTCCGGCAGGGCACGCACCACGAGGCCCAGGCGTTGACGACGATCGGATAGCCCGTCAGGCCATGGACCCGTTCTGTCAGCGCCGCATCGGAACCCATTAGCCGTCCGGCCTGCTGATGCAGTGCCGCCAGGGGGGCGGGAGCGCCGGCGAGCGTTTGCACAGCGGCGGCCGACCCGGTAGGGCCGGCGGGCGCTGTGGTGAGCGCGGCCTTGACCTGGGCCGCGAGCTTACTGGTGCTCAGCCAGCCCTGGGTGTCGATGTTCCAGTACCAGAGGATCTTTCCAGTGGCCGAGGTGAGGACGAACCAGGGCTGTCCCTGCACCTCGTAGCCGTCGGCCACGCGCCCGCTGGTGTCGACTGCGACGGGGAATGACAACGGGTGTGCCAGGCCTCTCAGCAGCCGTTGCAGAGCGGCCGGCGAGGGTTCGACGCTGCCCTGGTCGACGGCGGTGAGCGCGGGGAGTCCGGAGCGGTGGGCGGCGGCGGCGTAGTCGTTGAGGGCGTCCAGCTGGCCTCCGAGGCTCATGATCTCCTGATCCCAGGTGGCGAAGAACAGGTACAGCCGGGGGCGGCCGGGTCCGATCGCGAGCGTCCCGCCACCGGCCTTCGGGAGGCTGCTCGTCTGGGCCGGGGTGATGGTCGGGATCTGGCCATAGGGCGCATCGGCGTTGACCTTGGGGTGCCCGGGCAGCAGGTCGGAGGCCTCCTGGGCGAGCAGCTGGCCGAACTGCCCGACCGCTGAGTAGGACTGCTGGGTTACGTACACCTTTCTCAGCCGGCCCTGGGGGTCAATCACGTAGAGCGCCGGTGTGTGCTCGATGAGTCCGCGCTCGATATCGGCCTGAACGTGGTAGTCGCCCCAGACGCGCCGCAGCTGTGGCAGCGACCCAGTGAGGAAATGCCAGTGACCCAGCATCCCATGCAGCTGGGAGTAGCTGAGGACATCGGCGATCGAAGTCGCCTTGGGGTTGGCGTCGACCCCGAGCAGCTGGACGTGCGCTCCCGCCGGGCCAAGCATTTGCTGGGCGTCACGCATCGCTGTCGTGGTCAGGGGACAGATCGTGGTGCACTCGGAGTCGTTGAAGTCCAGGAAGACGACCTTGCCGCGGTACGCGCTCAGCGATATGGCGCGGCCGGACTCGTCGCTGAGGGTGAATGCGGGGGCGGGGCCCGAAAGGGGGCTGCCCGGGTCCAGATACGGGTTGGTCGCGAGTGAACCGGTTGACGACGGCCCCGAGAGCTGCAAGACCGCGGCCAGCCCGGCAAGCACGGCCACGCCACCGACCGAGAGCAGGGCCGCCGGACGCAGCCGAAGCGACCAGGACCGTCGGGTACGCAACAGGGTCCAGCCGCCGACGCCGAGCGCAGCGGCTGTGAAGAGGCCGATCCCGACGATGAGTGCCGCGTCGCTGCCCGAACCGCCCTGGGCGGGCGCCGGTGCACGAGGGGCGGCTGGCGATGAGGAGGCGCCGCCCGTGCCGGCCGACGTTACGGCACGTGGCAGGCGCAGCGTGACTCCGGCCCCTCGGCCGAGGGCGATCACAGCCGATTCGGCCGCGGCCGCCAGTCCGTCGCCGCCCGCGGAGATGGGTCTGCCGGCGAGCAGGCGGTAGGCAGCCGTGGTCGGGTGCCTGGGCCACGACACCCCGAATCCGGACGGCATCACCACGAGCAGTTGTTGGCGGTAGGCGAGCGAGAGCTCATAGCCGAGGAAGCGGGCGTACGCGCGCGGCTTGCCCCACAGCTCGGCCACCGCGCCCAGATCGCTGGGGTGGGCGACGATGGCGACGCGGATTGGGACGCCCTTCCGCTTGGCCTCTGCCAGCAGCGCGTTGAGCTGGACTTGACGCGGGACCGAGACCCCGGCGGTCGAGGTCACGAACAGAGACTGATAGACCAGCACGTCACTCCCGGGATCGCCGTCGGCCCGTGCCGACCCCGGGCTGACCACGGCCGAGACAACGATCGCCAGCACAATCACGACCCACCCAGCCGTGCGCAAGGCCGAGCCTCTTCGGCCGGGCTGCATCGTTGGCGGTGCGGTCACGGACACCATTGAAACAACTCCTGGAGTCCAACCATCCAGCAGCGGAGTTGCGGTGTGATGCTCTGCCCGAGCGGGCTCGTCTCCGGACCTTCCACACGGCGCGTTCTCAGCGGACGCGCTTGCGAAAGCGAGTGCCCCGGTCGGCGGATGCCGGGCGCGTCTCACCGCAGCCAGCTGCCGCGATCGTGCTCACCGACGCCGGAGGCGCGACGAGGCGGGTCTCATGCGTCGTGGGCCAGACCGTGCAGGATCGCGTCCAGGCCCAGCGTGTAAGCGTGATCAGCGTCGAGCGCGCTCAGCTCGTGAGCGCGGCCAGCGAGCACGGGGAACTGATCGGGCGGCAGCGCCGCCAACCGGCCGCGACCCGAGGGGTCGGTGGCATCGACGGTGAAGCCGGTGGCCTCAGCGAGCGCGTAGCCCCGGGCGTAGCTGACCACGGCTCGATAGATCGCCAGCGCACGGGCGGGGGAAAACCCGGCGCGGACGAGCGCCTGGAGTAGCGCTTCGACGGGTCGCAGCGCAGAGGTCGAATCGAACGGTTGCAGGCCGACGAGCCGGAACGTCGCCGGATGCTCGACAGCGACATTACGCAGCGTCGTGGCGAACCGCCGGCAGGCCTCAGTCCACTCAGCGGCTGGCGTCAGGTTCTCCAACGGGGCCAGGAGATCGTCGGCGATCGCGGTGATGAGCTCGTCGCGGCTTCCGAAGTGGTGATAGAGCGCCATTGCCTCCACGCCCAGTCGCCCGCCGAGGCGGCGCATGCTGAGCGCGTCCGGGCCATCGCGCTCGATGAGAGCGATGGCGCTGGTGACGATCGACCGCCGGCTCAGCGGCGTGCGCCGGTGCCTGCCGGCGGAGCCGCGGCGCGGGCGCGGCCGGGAGGTGCTGGCGTCCGGCATGCGCTGACTTTACACTGTAAGGTCCAGCCATGGAAAAAGGTAGGTGGGCAGCTCGCGTGCTGAGCGAGATCGGTTCTGCGCGTGCCTCGATCGCGGCCAGTTACCTTGCGTTGTGGCGGACGGCCGATGCGACCCCGATCGACGCCGAGGCTCCGGCGTCGCCCCCGATCGACGCCGAGGCTCCGGCGTCGCCCCCTCTCGTCGAGCGCGGGCCGCACGCGGCGACTCCCGGGCCGCCACCGTCGGGATCGTGCGAGACTGAGGGGCGATGAGACGGACACGGCGTATCTGCGGCCGGGCTGCCTCAGGAGCACTGCTGCTTCCGGCCGCATTCGCGGTGCACCAGCTGCGCTACATGCTCGCCTTTGGCGCGGGCACAGGTCCGGAGCTTGAGCGTACAGGCCACTCCTATTTGCACTCGGTCGTGCCGTGGTTGATCCTGCTGGTCGCGCTGGCGGCGGGTGGGTTTTTGCGTGCGCTGGGGCGGGCGTTCTCGCGGCAGACGACGGTGAGGCGCTACAGCCTGTCGTTCGTTGCGTTGTGGGTGGCGTGCACCGGTGCGTTGGTGGCCATCTTTGCCGCACAGGAGCTCCTGGAGGGCGTGTTCGCCACGGGACACCCCACCGGCCTGTCGGCGATCTTTGGCTATGGAGGGTGGTGGGCGCTGCCCACGGCGGCGTGCGTCGGACTGGTGCTGGCCGCCTGCTTTCACGGGGCTCGCTGGATCGTGGAGGCGGTCGCCTGTCGGGCCGCGCAGGATCGGGCCTCACGGCCGCCCGCGCCCAGCGCCGCGCCTGTCTCGCAGCTGTTCAGGCTCACCCCGGATCCGCTGCTGTCGGGGTGGAGCACGCGGGGCCCGCCGGCCTAGCCCGCATCAGGCTCGTATGACGAGCCGCCGCGTTGTCGGCTCAGTTGATCTGAGGTCCTCGCATTCGCGCGGGAGCCCATCTGAGATATCCGATCGCGGCTTGGGCCGGCGCGGCATTGACCGCGCGTTCACTTTCGTTTCAAGGAGCAGTGAGATGCTGAGGATTTCTCGCAGCGCTTACCGGGCGTGGTCACTGGTGGTGGCCGGCGTGGCGGGCGTCGCCCTGACGGGCTGCGGCAGTTCGGCCAGCAGTTCGGTCACCACCGTGGCCCCTGGGACCACGGTGCCGGGCTCGACGAGCTCGGGCATGAACATGGGCGGGTCGTCGAAGCCGATGAAGGTCGACGGGATCACGCCGATCCCGATCCACCGGTTGGCCACCGCGACGTGGCAGGACATGAAGATCTCGGCCGAGGAGATGACCGCGGTCCCGTTCTTCATCTTCAACGGCACTCGTGAGCAGAAGGTCAACATGCCCAAGCACACGAGCTTTCACCTCATGGTGATGCTCAACGACGCGCGGACGAACGTGGCGATCCCGTACGCGAGCGTGTGGGCGACGATCCGCAAGGCCGGGGAGGTGGTGTACGACGAGCGCCAATGGCCGATGCTGTCTGAGTACATGGGGCCGCACTACGGCAACAACGTGAGCCTTCCCGGGGCGGGCCAGTATCAGCTGAGTCTGCTGATCAGCCCTCCGGTGTCGGCGCGCCATATTGAGTACAAGAACGTGTGGCTCAAACCTCACCGGGTCAATGTCACCTTCCATTGGAGTCCCCCGTCATGAACCCGGGCAGTCGGTTCGGATCGCGCGGGGTGTCGCGCAGACATTTTCTGATGGGCGGCGGCGCGACCCTGGCGGCGGCTGGAGCCGCCGTAGGGGTCGAACTCGGGGCGCAGTCACAGCAGCCAGGGCCAGACCAGCCTCCCGTCAGCCAGCCGCGGCTACCGCTGGTCGAGATCGGCGAACAGCCGGCCGGCTTGCCGGCACGCCAGCACGCGTGGAACGCGACGCTCGCTCGCGACGTGGACGGCAACTCCGTCGCGCCGCGGTATGACCGACTGCTGTTCTTTGACGTGCGCGGGCGTCCGACGAGCCGGCACGCCCGCATCCTGGAGGCAGCGCTGCGGACGTTAGAGCGCCGGTATCGGTGGGGACCGCAGGGGCTCCTGTTCACGGCCGGCTGGGGTCCGCGGTACTTCGCCGCCCTGGGGATGCAGTCTCCAGTGCCCACGGCACGAGCGCTCTCGGATTTCGAGCTTCCGGCGATCGACGACTATGCGCTGTGCCTGCACCTGGCCGCCGACGACGAGCCGCGATTGCGGAAGGTCGAGGCCGCCCTGCTGCATGGTGCATCGCTCGCGGGCGCCGACGGCCCCCTCTCCGTCGCCGCGGCTTTCACCTGGCGGGAAACCCGGACAGGCTTCGTGGGAACCGGTCTGCCCGCCGCCCATCAACACACCGGTGGCATCCCGGCGGGCGACCCGGTACCCAACGCCTCGCCGTTGTTTATGGGGTTCAAGTCCAGCCTGCGGCGTAACCAGGCCACCGAGGACGCCATCACCATCCCCCAGGGGGCGTTCGCAGAGGGGACCACGATGCACGTCAGCTACATGCGCCTGCGACTGGACAGCTGGTATGGCGACCTCGATGATCGCGAGCGGGTGGCTCGGATGTATGCGCCGCAGGTCACCCCGGCTCAGGTAGCGCATCTCACCACCGACGCCGAGAGTGACCCTCAGCTGCTCGGTCAGGCGATCAACCAACACGGCGTCATCGGACACGCGCAGACGTCGGCGCGTGCCCGTCGCCATGGCAAGCCGCGCATCTTGCGCCGCGACTTCAACACCGTCGACGGGGGACAGGCCGGGCTGCATTTCGTCTCGCTGCAGCGCACCATCGCCGACTTCGTCGCCACCCGCACTGCGATGAATGCCAGCTCCGCCCAGCTTCAGAACCCCGCCATCACTGACACCGTCAACAACGGCATCAACGAATTCATCTTCGTCCTGCGCCGCGCCAACTACATCGTGCCCACGCGCGCACGCCGGTCCTTCCCGCATGTCGGTCTTTGACCCGAGTCGCTGATGGCAACCGATGCGACAGCACACCGAGCGGCCTCTGAGTCTGCGCGAGCGCCGAGTAAGGCGCTGAGCACGATCAGTCAAGGCCTAGGGGAATGTCGATCGCGGTTACGCTGGGCCCGGTCTGGGTGTAGGGTCGGGGCGAGTACGCGCGACGGTCGCCGCGCCTGGAAGGAAGCGAGGAGCGATGAAGAGGTGGTGCCGCGTTGCTGCGCTCATGATGGCGATGATCGCCAACGCCGCCTCCTGCAACGCCGCATGGGCCGATGGCGATCCCGCCAGCGACGTGCTCCTCTCCCAACTCTCGTTCCTGCCAGCCGACGCCGGGTTCTCCTCCGCGGGGCAGGCCCGCCTCGAGGGCCTGCTCAGGAGCGCCGCTCGCGCCGGATATCCCGTGCGGGTGGCGATCATCCCCAACAGTTACGACCTTGGGTCGATCACGGTCCTCTGGAGAAAGCCGGAGACGTACGCACGTTTCCTGGGCGCAGAGCTTTCGCTGGTCTACAAGCATCCTCTGATCGTCGTGATGCCAAATGGCGTGGGCCTGAACTGGCCGGGACACTCCACCGCCGACGCTCAGCGCGAGTTGACCGGTTTGACGGTCACCCCGGGGCCCACCGGCCTCCTTGACGGTGCCGTGAGCGCTCTGCGGAGGCTGCTGTCCTCAAGTCATGTCCGTCAGGCGCAGGCCGGGCAAACGGCAGTGACCGGCGCATCCCCGCCGCCGCACAGCACCAATAGACAAGGCCGTTCGGCCGCGGGCGACGGGCGGTGGATCATCATCGCAGTCGCGTTCGCGGCGTTGCTCGCCGGAGCCGCGCTCGTCCACCGACGCCTCTGGCGCGGGTGGCGGGGGAGACGGCGGCCCTGGCGCGGCGCACCGCCAAGCGGCGCAGCACCGACAGCGTGGCTGCGATGGTCGGCGCTGGCGGCCGTGGGTCTCGTGCTCGCAATCGGTGTGCCCATCGCGACCGTGTGGCTGGTCCGCGGAGGCCCGGCCGGCGCTCGGCCCGCGCCGTCGTCGCCTGGGACCCTGTTCATGTTGCCGGAGGGACGCCAGCGTGCCCCGCAGTTCACCCTGCGCGACCAGAACGGCCATCCGCTCTCGTTGGGCTCGTTCGGAGGGCGAGACGTGCTCATCACGTTCGTCGATCCCCTGTGCCGGAACCTGTGCCCGCTGGAGGCGCATGTGCTGAACACCCTCGTCGCGAGCATGCCGGCGGCTCGCCGACCCGCGATCATCGCCGTCAGCGTCGACCCGTGGGCCGACAGCCGCCACAACCTCACCGAGGACTTCAGCAGGTGGAGTCTGGTCCCCCAATGGCACTGGGCCGTCGGCGAGGACGCCCAGCTTGCGTCGGTGTGGAAGCGCTACGCGGTCGCGGTCCAGGTCGTGACCAAGCAGCTCGCCGGCGTCACCGTCCACTACATCACCCACGATGAGGTCGCCTACCTAATCGACCCCGCGGGCTTCGAACGAGCCATGTTCGCCTGGCCCTTCTCCCCGCAGGACGTGCTCACCACGCTCCGCCGGATCTCTCGGGCCTCCTAGCGCCTGGCGCGCTCCCCGGCGCGACGTTTGGCACCGGCCGACCCAGCGTGAGCGGGTATGCTCCTCGCCACGATGGGCTGGCGTGCTGATCGTGGCGCCGTGGCGCGTGGGGCTGCTCGAGCGGCGGTGGTGCCGGCGGGGGCGTTCGCGGTGCATCAGCTGCGCTATCTGTTGGCATACGGTGGCGCGGCGGGGGTCGAGCTGCAGCGCCAGGGCCACTCGTATCTGCATTCAGTGGTGCCCTGGCTCGTGTTACTGCTCGGGCTGTCGGTGGGCGGCTTTCTCTCGGCAGCGGGACGCGCCATGGGTGGCCAGCGGTCGCTGTCGCGCTTCAGCGTTTCCCTATTCGGGCTCTGGCTCACCTGCTCGGTCTGCCTGCTGGCCATCTACGTGGCACAGGAGTTTCTGGAAGGGTTGTTCGCGACCGGACATCCGGCTGGCCTGGCCGGGGTGTTCGGCTATGGGGGCTGGTGGTCGGTTCCGGCGGCGTTGTGCGTCGGGCTGGTGCTGGCCGGCCTATTTCACGGGGCACGCTGGGTGCTGGACGAGGTGGCCGCTCGTCACGCCCCAGCCCCGCACCTGAGGGTTCGGATCGATCGCCCAGCGTGGCGTCCGAGCGACGTGTCGCAGCCTCGCCTCGCGCCGCTGGCGCTGGGATGGTGCGGACGAGGTCCTCCTGGCTGAGCGCGTCGCGCCGTTGCCCCACGAGCGGGCCGGCGGCGCATTAGTGCGTTCAGCGTTCAATCACAGATCGCCCTCGACGAGTCCGCTGCCCGCCCTGCTCGGGTCGAAGCAGCGGCGGCCGTCAGCCGGCGCGACGCAGCCCGGCCTGTCGTCTGATGTTGACCGCGGCTGCCACCTGGGTGGATTGCACATCCAGCCATGGCATCCGCCGGGGAACACGAGCTCGGGGTCGGTCGACCCGATCAGGAGGATCAGACAGGTGACGTCGAAAATCGCGACAGCGCGCGGGCCCGTGGTGGCCGTGCTGGCAGTGGTCGCTGTGCTTGCCATCCCTGGGGTGGCGTGGGGGCACGCCCGGGTCAGTCCCGCGGTGTCGCTGTCGGGCGAATTGCAGCTCTACAGCCTGGCCGTGCCCACCGAGAAGGAGGGTCTGACGACCAACAAGATCGTGATGACGGTCCCGAGCGGTTTCGGGATCGACTCATTCGTGCCGCCCCCGGCGGGCTGGACCCAGCAGGTCCAACAGACCGGGTCGGGCGATAGCGCGGTGGTGCAGAAGGTCACGTGGACGGGCGGCAAGACGCCGACAGGCGAGGATTCGCTGTTTCAGTTCCTCGCCCAGCCAGCGTCGGCCAAAACCTACACGTTCCAGGTCCAGCAGACCTACTCGGATGGCTCGATCGTGAACTGGGCTGGGCCTGAGTCCGCGGCGGCGCCGGCGCCGACCATCGAGGCCAAGGCGTCGCTGGGCGGCGGCGGCGTGTCGGCACTGACGATCATCGCTCTGATCTTCGGGGTCCTCGGCCTCGTCGCGGGCGTGGCGGCGCTGATCACGCGCGGCGGTGGCGGTCAGCGGACGCTGACATGAGCGCGCGGGGGCGGATCGTCGCGGCGCTCGCGGTCGCCGGGCTGGCTGTGGGGGTGCCGAGTATTGCCTCGGCGCACGCCTACCTGGTCAGGACGGTCCCGGCGGCCAGCGGCGTCCTCGACACTCCGCCCCCGAACGTGCAACTGACCTATGACGAGGCGGTCGAGCCGCGATTCGCGATCATCTCGGTGACCAACGCCGCCGGTCAGCAGGAGACCACCGGCCCGGTCCGTCGCTCGCCGGCTAACCCGGACACGCTGGTCGTGCCGCTGCGCCCGCGTCTGCCCGAGGGCTGGTATCTGATCTATTGGCGGGCCATCTCCGTCGACGGACACCCGGTGCAGGGCGCATTCACCTACGCGGTCGGTCCCAACCCGGGTCCCGCGCCGAGGTTCTCGGTGCCGAGCATCGCGTCGTCGGCAACCTCCCCCAACCTCCTGGTCGCTCGCTGGGTGATGTTCCTCTCGGTGATGGTCGCGATCGGCCTGTTCGCGTTTCGCTTCGCGATCGCCAGACCGCTGCCTCGTCGCGCCACCGGCGCCGGCCTGCGGGCAGTGTCGATCGCGTTTCTCATCGCGTCGGTGGTGGGGGTAGTGGCGATCCCGGTGTATCTCGATTTCGCGACGGCCAGCGACTCGCTGCGCTCAGTCTTTGACGTCGGCGCGCTTGTGCCCCTTTTTCGCGTCACCGCGTTCGGCCGCGGCTACGTGGACATGCTGGCCTGTTTCGCACTGTTCAGCACCGCCGGCTGGGTATCACTGTGGCTAGACCGACCTGGCCGGGAGCATCGCTCCGTCGCGGAGATCATCGCGCTGGTCGGTGCGGCGATCGCCGCCGCGGCAGTCCTCGTCATCCCCGGCGCGAGCGGACACGCGGCCCAAACCTCCCCACGCGGCCTGTCACTCCCGTTTGACTGGCTGCACCTGATCTCCGGCTCACTGTGGCTCGGCGGGCTGGTCGGGCTGCTCGTGCTCTGGTTCAGCCTCCCGACCCCCGTCCGCGTCGCGGGTTTGTCGATCGTTGTGCCTCGGTTCTCCGCGGTGGCGCTGCTGTCAGTGCTGGTCCTGCTCGGCACCGGCACCGGCGCGACGATCATCCACATGCCCGCGGTTAACGCCTTGTGGCAGACCGGGTACGGCGTGGCGATCCTGATCAAGATCGGGATCCTCCTCGCCGCGATGGCAGTGGCCTCAGGCAACCTCCTGCGCACCAAACCACAGCTCGTCGCCGCGCGCACCAATCCAGAGCGCGGCGAGCCAGCCGCGCGACTGCTCCGGCGATTGATCGGCGGCGAGACCTTCCTGGTAGCCGCCGCAGTGTTCGTCGCGGCGGTGCTCTCGAGCCTTGCGCCACCCCCACCCGCGTTCGCGCTCCAGAACTCCGCACTCGCCCAAGTCGGACCCGGGCGGGTGGCCGCGACCGTCAGTCGCGCCGGCTACCGGCTCCAGGTCCTCGTCTCTCCCAACAAGGCCGCCGCCCCCGACTCCTTCGCGCTGCGAATCACCAAAGGCGGCCAACCGGTCCGCCACGCCAACGTCACCCTCACCTTCAACCACCTGGAGATGCAGATGCCCCAACAGGAATATCAACTCACCGAAACCCAGCCGGGCGTCTATTCGCGTGCCGCCCCGGCGCTGATCATGGTCGGCAAATGGAGCCTGGCGTTCAACATCGCCGCCCCCGGCACCCCACCGTTCACCGCGCTGATCGTCGACCAAGCAGACGGATGAGCAACGGCGCGCCACCCCCATCCCGCGTCGGGTTGAGGCTGCTCCTGGCCGCTCTCGCCCTCGCCGCCGGCATCGCCGCTGCGGTGATCGCGATCTCCCTCGTACACACCGCCTTGGCCTCGTAGCACGTCCGGGCTCGCGCTCCTCACAACCAGTAAGGACACGAGAGCTACGAAGGCCTACGACCGGCGAGTCCTCGATCGCCTGCATGGGCAGTGTCTCGTCGCGGTGAGCCTATCGGCCGGGTTCGATCAGTGTGCAGGCTAGCCGGCAGCGGCCCGGCGTGTACCCTCCGGCAAGGGAGCAGGTCCAGTGGCAGCGCCGGTACCGTAACGACGCCCAAGTGCTCGACGAGCTCGGCTGGAGCCATTCTCGCGGGGAGTTGCCGGTGGTGGAGGCGCGACTTCCAACGTCGCTTGGCGAAGAAGCCGTCACTGCGTGGAAGGGTGAGGGCAACGAGGCTCCGCCGGACCCTGAGAGCTACCAGTAACGCGTGCATCGGCGTCGCGCCGGGACGCTCGGGCTCATCGGCTTGTCCATCGTTGAGCGCCGCCGGTGGGATGGGGATGAGATCGTCGTGCCCTCGCCGTCGTGCCCGGCCGTCCGTAACGCTGCCGAGTCACATACAGACCGAAGCCATCCGTGGCCGGTTAGCCGCTGAACCGGCCACGCTAGGCGGCGGGTTTGCGCTGCTCCCATAGGCGTCGAACCGCAGCACGCCAACCCCGCCTACTCTGGCCCTGCCCGAGCCCTGCTCTTGTCATCGCGCCAGCCCGTCACCGGCCAGGACGACGGACTCGGTTGCGCGGAAGGCAGGGCTTCACGCAGAAGCCCGTCCACCGCCGCACAGCTGACCCGAACAGCCGCGACAACCCACTGTGCGCGGTACTGCCGGCCCGCGTCGCAAAATAGGCTGTCCGCACGCTTTCCGCAGTCATGGGGGCCTATACGGACGCGGACACCGCGCCCGCGAAGCAGACACAAGTGAGGCCAGCGGGGGCAACTCGCGAGTCCTCTCGGGACAGACCCGGTAACACACGATGCAGCAGCAGACGCAATAAGGACGAGTTCAGGCGAAACCCATCCCACTTGGGTTGCAGCACCCACTCGCCGCCGTCTGGCCATCGGCGAGCGGAGGAGCTGAGCATCGGGACAGGAGCAGCCACTCGAGCGAGCGTAGTCCCCGATACCCGTGACGGTCGGCGCAAGCCCCGGCGCTGCCCCTGGACGCCTATTGCGGTCACCGCGGCGTGACGGTGGCTTCGCAGGAGGTGCGGCGGCCTGGCTTCCGGCCGCGAGACGGCTTGGGTGGCCCGGTGTTTAGCTGATGAAGAACTGTTGGTAGATCAGGAATACGTTCATGAGGCTGATCGCGGTGGCGATCGTCCAGGCGGTGATTTTGAGGGTGCGGCAGTTGACATGCGCGCCCATGATGTCGCGCCGGCCGGTGAGCTTGACCAGCGGTACGAGCGCGAACGGGATCCCGAAGGAGAGCACGACCTGGCTGAGGACGAGCACGTCGGTGGGGTTCATACCGATCGCGAGGATGGTGAGCGCGGGGGTCATCGTGATCGCGCGGCGCAGCGCGAGGGGGATTCGGAAGTTGATGAAGCCGGCCATCACGACCTGGCCGGCGTAGGTGCCGACGCTGGAGGACGAGGCGCCGGAGGCGAGCAGCGCGACGGCGAACGCGAGCGCGGCGCCGCCACCGACGAGGTGTCCGAATTGGGTGTGTGCCTGCTGGATGGTGCTCAGGCCCGAGAGGGCTGGGGTGTGGAAGAGCTTGGCGGCGACGGCGAGCATCGCGAGGTTCACCAGTCCGGCGAGCCCGAGCGCGATGTACACGTCGAGGCGTTCGAAGCGCAGCACCCGGGTCTTCTCGTGGTCGTTGCGGGTCGGCATCCGGCTCTTGGTCAGCGCGGAGTGGAGGTAGATCACGTGCGGCATCACGGTCGCGCCGACGATCCCGACCGCGATATACAAATAGGTTGTGCCGTGGACGCTGGGGACCAGCCCGTGCAGCGAGCCGTGCACGGAGGGTCCGATGCGCAGCGTCTCGTACAGGAAGCCGGCGAAGATGATCCCCAGCAGGGCGCTGATCGCGAGCTCGAAGCGGCGAAACCCGCGGGACTGAAGCGCGAGGATCCCGAACGCGATCACGCCGGTCATCAGCCCGGCGGGGAACAGTGGGACGCCGAACAGCAGGTTCAGTCCGATCGCGGCACCGATGAACTCGGCGATGTCGGTCGACATCGCCATGAGCTCGGCTTGGATCCACATGCCCCAGGTGAACGCGCGTGGGAAGTGCTCGCGGACCAGTTCGGGGTAGTTGTGGCCGGTGACGATCCCGAGCTTGGCTGAGAGGTACTGGATCACCATCGCGACGAGGTTGGCTGCCAGCACGACCCACAGCAGCAGGTAGCCGAACTGGGCGCCGCCCTGCACGTTGGTGGCGAAGTTGCCGGGGTCGACGTACGCGATTGAGGCGACGAACGCGGGGCCGAGCATGAACAGCGTCGCGCGTATCTTCCCGCGCGCTAGGAGACGCTCGAGCGCGCTGGCCTCGAGCTCCTCATAGAGCGGCAGCGTTGGGCCGGTGCCGGCGCCCCCGAGCGCGGGAATCGGCGGGCCGGGCGGCGGGGTCACGGCTCGCGCGGTTCGGTTTCGATCCGCATCGCGCGAGCGAGCTCGCCGCCGATCGGATGCTCGCGCTCGCCGAACCGGACGAACACCGGCCCACCGAACGGCTGGCGATCGACGACTTCGAGGCGGGTGTCGAGCGCGATGCCATGCTCAGCGAGGTGGCGCAGCATCTCCGGGTCGGAGTCCGACACGCGCACGAAGCGGCCCGCCGCACCGACCGCCAGCTCATCGAGGCTGTGGTTGGGGCGTTCTTCGATCTCGAGCTCGGGCGTCGGGATCGGATCGCCATGCGGGTCAACCGACGGGTGACTCAGCCGTGCGGCGATCAGCTGCTCGAGCTCATCTGAGAGCACGTGCTCGAGCACCTCGGCCTCGGCGTGCACACGGTCCCAGGACATCCCGAGCTCCTGAGCGAGGAACAGCTCCAGCAGGCGGTGATGGCGCAGCACCTCCAGCGCCACTCGCCGGCCCTCGATGGTCAAGCGCACACCGTGATAGGGCTCATGCTCGACGATCCCGACCTCGGTCAGCTTGCGCACCATCCCTGACACCGAGGCGGGTGTCACCCCGAGCCGTGCAGCGAGATCGGTCGTTGACACCGCCGCGCCGCCGCGCGTCCGCGCGTCTCAAGCGCATACACCGCCTTCGCATAGTCCTGCACCGACGGCGACAGAAATTCTTGGGCTCCCATACGAACAAAAATATGGCATGCCTAATATTTATTGTCAAGGCTCCGAAACTGGCTGCTGTCCGACGGTCCGAGGGTGGAGGCGATGCTCGGTCCACGCCGCCGCGGCCCCTGTCAACACAACGGGCGTTAAGATCGAGACCGTGGCCGATGACCGCTGCGACCTGCTGTGCCTCGACCTCCCACGCGCCGAGGACATCCGCCGGCAGCTCAACGACGCGGCGATCGCTGACGCGGCCGCCCGCGCCAAGGCGCTGGGCGACCCCACGCGGGTCACGATCGCCGTGGCGTTACGCGCAGGCGGGGAGCTGTGCGTCTGTGACCTGGCCTGGATCACCAGCCGGCCCGAAAACCTCGTCGGTCACCACCTGCGCAACCTGCGGGCCGCCGGCCTGGCGAGCTCGCGACGCGAGCACAAGATCGTGTTCTACACGCTCACTCAGCTCGGCACCCGCCTGCTCGACACCCATCTCACACGGATCGCCGCTAGCCGATGAGCACCACCCCGCTTAAGCTGCCGATCGCCCGCAGCACTCAGATCGCCTCGCAGCGCCTGGATCCCCGCGAGCGTGAGCGGCTGATCCACCGCGCCAAGGCGCTGTCCTGGCTATCCCTGGCCTATATGACCGCCGAAGGCGCGATCGCGGTCACCGCCGCACTCCTCGCCGGCTCGGTCGCGCTGCTCGGGTTCGGCCTTGACTCCGCGATCGAAGCGCTCGCATCGGTGATCGTCATCTGGCGCTTCACCGGGACGCGCCGACTCTCACCCGACGCCGAACGACCCGCCCAGCGCCTCGTCGCGATCAGCTTCTTCCTGCTCGCCCCCTACCTCGCGCAAGACGCGATCCGCACCCTGATCACGGCGGAGCACCCCCACACCAGCTGGCTCGGGATCGGACTATCGGGCTCCAGCATCATCATCATGCCGCAGCTCGGCAAAGCCAAACAGCGCATCGGCCAACGCCTCGGCTCCGGCGCGACCACCGGCGAAGGCACGCAAAACATGCTCTGCGCTTACCTCGCCGCAGGAGTGCTCGCCAGCCTCGCTCTCAACGCCGCCCTCGGCCTCTGGTGGGCCGATCCCGTCGTGGCACTCGCTATCGCCGCCCTCGCAATCAAAGAAGGCCACCAAACCTGGCACGGCGAAGGCTGCTGCGCCACCCCGCTCATCAACGGCGAAAACAACACCGGCTGCGACAACGACTGCCCGTGCTGCTGACCGCCGAGACCGCGCGCATAGCCTCAGACGCGACCCGCCGACGCTCGTTGCACTCCCCATCCCGCGAACCGCCAGAAGGTGCGGAAAAGCCACGATGTCGGCGCCGGTCGCGGCGACTAGCGCTTTCCCAACCGGGCAACAGCAGCGAGGTCTTGCTCGGCCGCTGGCCACTGTGACGGCCAAGTTCCGAAGCCGTGCGGACTGGGGTGCGCCGCCTGGCCGGCGTTCGCTTTCACCATTCCGGTCGCCCCGGACCGGACGCGTCCTATCAACGGGAGGCGGTCGTCGGGTGAGCGGGCGCGGCTGGGGTCCGGCCCCGTCGGCGCGTACTCGAACTCGCCGCAAGCACGACTCCGAGGGCGGGCGCGTTGTCGGCCCTCGCGCATAGGCATAACCCTGGCGCGGGTGGCGGGATGGTCACAGGCAGCGGGCACGGCGCCACGCGGACTCGAGGCCAGCGTTCGTGTGCTGTGGCCGGCTTCGTTGACGTCTTGTTGCCTCGTCGAGGCCGAGACATGGGGTCTCGAGGTGACGGAAGCGATCAGATTCGACGCCTGCGGCCGCGGCTCGGCGATGGCGACCGCCATCTGACTCATCCTGCACCATGCTGCGATCGTTTCTCCTGCCCCGGTCCAAGCTCGTTGGGTGCTTGGCCGTGGTGTTGGTGGCGCTCGTGGCGGCGCCCGGGGTGCGCGCTGGTGGGGATCCGGCGAGTGACGCGCTGCTGGTCCAGCCTGTTTTCTATCCCTACAGCTCGCCGGTGCGACGATCCGCCCAGGACGCCTTGAACGCTGCGACTGTGGCGGCGCGTCGCGCCGGCGTGAGCATCAAGACGGCGCTGATCTCAGCGCCTGAGGATCTGGGCTCGGTTACCGCGTTGTTCAGAAAGCCGCAGCAGTGGCAGCTAATACCTGTCGCTGGGGTTCGGCCAGCTCTGCACCAAGACCGGCATCTCCCGGTCGATGGGATCGACCGGTGTCTGCTGGGACAACGCCGTCGCCGAGACCTTCTTCGCAACCCTGAAGAGGGAGCTGGTCTACCGCCGCGCCTGGCCGACCCGCCAAGAACTGATCGGTGAGATCCTCGAATACATCGAAGCGTTCTATAACCGCCAGCGCCGGCACTCCACCCTCGGCTACCTCTCACCCGCCCAATTCGAAGACTCTCGTCGCTCGACGGGATGAGCCCTCACACAACAAAATCCACATCAACAACTACGCTTGCCCCGCAAGCGTCCGGCTGTCCACAAAACCGGGGAGCTCCACTGGCGTTGGCCGGGTCGGTGTTGTTGTCAGTGATCACCAGCACCTTCGTCCCGATCTGCTGAGCCGGGGCCGCCGCCAACGCGGTCGACGCGTCGCCTCCCCTGAGACTGCCCACACCCAATAGCCCGACCAGAACCACAGCGACCGCAGACGCCAGGTACCGCACGCGCCAAAACCGTGCCACACGCACTCCGTTCAATCCAGACCTGCCCCGCACAGTCACGGTGCCCACGAGCTGCGCCCCAGCCCCCCGAGAGCCCAAGCATACGCCAAGTCTGCGCGCCCACGACACTGGCTCAAGCGGCCGTATCACCTCGATCGCGTTCACGGATGAACACCGCACTGGCCGGGCGGGACCGGGCGTTGGGCAGGTAGACGTCGTCGCCGAGGGCGACGAGGTGCTCGGACAGCCGCTCGTTTCGCCTCAAGACGGTCTCGCCCGACTCCTGACGCCGTCGCCAGCAGACCCAAGCCGCGCGATAACCCCACGTCCCCAGCGATCGTGAGAACGCGTGGGCGCTGTGCGCGGTTGCCTAGTTGGTGCAGGCGGAGCAGTGTCCGCGTAGCACGACTTCGTGGTCGGAGACGTCGAGGGGGACCCGTTCGGAGAGGCGTTTGATGGCGCGCTCGAGCCCTTTGTCGGAGAATGGCTCGAGCCGTCCGCATTGGTCGCAGACGAGGTGGTGGTGGTGGCCGCGGCCGTGGCGCAAGGGTTCGTAGCGGGTGATGCCGGCGCCGATGTCGACGCGTTGGATGACGCGGATTTCCTCGAGTTCCTCGAGGATGCGATAGATGCTGGCGCGCGAGACGCGGCGTTCGCCGCTGGCCAGCGCCTTTTCGATTTCCAGGGCCGAGAGAGCGCAGGGTTGCTCGCCCATGAGCGTGACGACTTGGCGGCGGGCGCCTCCGCGGCGGTAGCCAGCGTCGGCCAGTTGGTCAAGTGCGCTCTCGGTCCAGCGTGATGGGTCAGGGGAGGCCATCACGTCTCGATTCTAGGGTCTGTTTGACCGCTCGGTGGCTGCGTTGACGTGCTGCGGCCCGGATGCGTCCGGTGGTGTAGCACAGTGCGCTGATCGTTCCGACGAAGAATCCGATCGGGTAGTTGGTGTGGTAGGACAGGGCGATGGCCGCCCAGATGATGAGCAGCGCGAAGGCGACCGACAGACACATCGCGCGTCCCGCCCGGTCGGTGAAGGATCGTGCTGCTGCGGGGGCTCCGATCATGAGGCTGAAGATCAATAGGGTGCCGACGACGGGCACGGTCATGGTGGTGGTGAGCGCGACGACGACCAGGAACGTGAGCTGGATCCTCGCGCTGCTGATGCCGTGCGCCTCGCCGATATCGGGAAGGACTGATGAGAGCAGCAGCGGCCGATACATGGCAGCGAGCGCGATGACGCAGATTGCGGCCAACGTGGCTGTTGGGATGACCTGGTTGGCGCTGATGCCGAGCACCTCGCCGAACAGCAGTGAGTAGACCTCCGGGGCGTATTCGGTGCTGAGGCTGAGAAACAGCGACCCGAGGGCAAGCATGAACACGAGCGTGAGCGCGGTCACCGCGTCGTGGCGTCCGCGGCGGCTCAGAACACCGATCCCCAGCGCGCCGAGCAGAGCGAATGCGCCAAGTCCGATCAGGGTGTTGATGCCGATCAACGCGGCCCCGGCGGCCCCGGCAAATGAGCCGTTGGGGATGGCGTGGGCGGCGAACGCCGAGCCACGCAGCACCACGAAGAATCCGACCAGCCCAGCCACGATCGCCACGATCGTCCCGACCGTCCAGGCGTTGATCATGAACCCGGCAAACACGAGTCGTTCCTATGTCTGGACGGGCGACACGTCGGAGGATGCGACGGCCGGGGTGTGCCGGGGTCCGCGCCGGGCCGAGAGGCCAGAGCAGAGGTAGAGCACGAACACTACGCAAATGACAAAGAAGCTGACCGGCCAGCCGTGATCGTGCGGTGGCCAGTCGTAGCTGTCGTAGGCCAGGACGATCCCCATCCAGGTGGCGATCACGCCGAGGACTCCGGCGAGGATGGCGGCGAGTCCGGGACGTTTGGTGATCCGCAGAGCAGCGGCGGCCGGACCGACTAGCAGGGCGGTTGCCAGCAGCGATCCGATGGTGATCGCGCACAGCGCGACCGAGACGGCGAGTGCCACCAGGTAGCTGGCGCCAACAATTCTGACCTGGATCCCACGGGCCGCCGCGAGATCCGGGTTGATGGTGCTGAGCAGCAGCGGGCGGTGGATCACGAGCAGCACGCCGAGCACGATGGCTGCGAGCGCGAGCACCAGCGGGATCGTTGAGGTCGAGACGGCGAAGAGCGACCCGAACAGGATCGTGACTGCGGCTCCGGTGGTGTTGTGCACGGTGGTGTCGAAGTAGAGAAACAGCGCCGCGAGTCCGAGGCTGGCGCCGAGCACGATGCCGGTGGCCAGGTCACGACCGCGGGTCCGCTGGACGCCGATGAGCTCCATCGCAGCCGCCGCGACCACGCCGATGACGAGGAAGCCCCATAACGCGCCGACGCCGGCCAAAAAGGCGGCCGATCCGCCGGTCGTTCCGATGTCCCCGAGCGATTCCGCGGCGAACGACTGTCCGCGCATCACCGTGAACAGCCCCAGAGGTCCGGCAACCACCGCCACGACCGCCGCGATGATCAACGCCGTGTGGACCGATGAGCTGGTGAAGAACCCGGTCTGAAACAGGCGACAGAAAACGGCTCACGTGATGACCTGAACGTGCTCCTGCTCCTGCTCTCCGTCCGTGGCCATGCCGTCGGGGTGGGCGGCCCTGGTACCGGCGACGACCAGGACGCGGCCATGGACGTCGAGGACATCGACGTGGTAGCCGTACAGCCGGCTCAGGACGTCGGAGCGGATCACCTCGTCGACGGGTCCGCTGATGGCGCGCCCGGCGGCGAGATAGACGATCTGGTCCATCACCGGGAGGAGCGGATTCATCTCATGCGCCGAGATGAACACCGCGATCTTCTGCTCGCGGGCGATGCGAGCGAGCAGGCTCACGACCTCGTGGGCGCTGCGCAGATCCAGGTTGGCTAGCGGCTCGTCGAGCAAGAGCAGCTGGGGGCGGCTGGCCAGGGCATCAGCGATCAGGACCCGTTGTTGTCTCCTCCGGACAACAGCCCGACGCGGGTGTCGGCGAAGTCGTGGGCGTTGACGGCGGCGAGCATCTTGTCGACCACGGCCCGTCGGTGTCGCGAGGGGCGTGCGATCCCGAAGCGGTGCGCGTCGATGCCCAGTGCGATCAGGTCGCGGGCGCGCAGCGGCGCGTCGGGATCGAGCATGAACTTCTGAGGGACGTAGCCGATGAGGGGGTTGCGTCGTGAGCGCGGCTGTCCGGCCACCAGGACCGTCCCGGCGGTCGGGGCCAGGAGCCCGAGGATGACGCGCAGCAGTGTGGTCTTGCCGGCGCCGTTTGCGCCGATCAGTCCGACGAATTGGCCCGGGGCGATGTCGACGATGACGTCGCTGAGGATGTCGCGGCCCCGAAGTTGGACCCGAGACCCCGGCGAGCGACAGGATGCGAGGATGGTCGTGGCTGCGCGGCACGACGCTCATCGCCGAGCTTCTCGGTGGAGACCTTCTTGGTGACGGCCTTCTCGATGGCGTGGATCTCGGCCATCATCCAGGACTGGTAGTCATAGCCAGGGGTCGGCATGGTCTCATACACACCGACGACCGGGATACCGGCGGCGTGGGCGGCCTTGAGGAAGTTCTGGGTGATGGTGTCGGTGACCTGCTGGTTATAGACAAACACCTTGACCTTGTGCCCGGAGAAGAGACTGTCCTGCAGCGCGACGCTCTGCGGCGCCGGGTCGGTGCCGTTCATGATGTCGGCCTGCATGCTGAACGGAGTCAGATTCTGGATCCGCGCGGCCTGGAGCATGTAGTCGGCCACCGGCTCGGTGGTGGCCACCGCGGTCCCGGGGTACTTCGCCGCAAACTGCTTGAGCTGGGTCAGCCAGGGTTGCAAGGACTGGTCGAATTTCTGGGCGTTGGCCTGGAAGTAGCTGGCGTGAGCGGGCTCCAGCGCTGAGAGATCCGCCACCAGCGCCTTGGCGACCGCGGGCATCGTCTGTGGTCATACCAGAGGTGCGGGTTTGGGGTGTCATCCGGGAGGCCGCGGAGTTTCTGGACGTCGATGACCTTGCGCGAGCTGCTCGGTGACGCCGACTCGATCTTGCTCATGAAGTCGTCGTAGCCGACCCCGTTTTGCACGACCAGCTTGGCCTGGCTCACGGTCTGCGCGACCGACGGGCTGGCCTCAAAGGTGTGGGGGTCGGTGTTGGGGTTGCTGATGATCGCCGACGCCTTGACATACCGGCCGCCGATCTGAGCGATCACATTCGCGTACCGTCCTCCGCACCCACCGCGACGATCGCCGCGCCTCGAGCTGCCCGTGTTCGATCCGGCCGCGCTCCCCGACGACGACGAGCTGCCGCAGCCCGCCGCGACTACGGCGGAGATGAGCGAGATCACGCACGCGAAGAGCACGCGGGCACGGCGCGGGCCAGCAGTCATGGACAACCCCTTGTAATCGAAGACATGTCGCTGGCCCGATCAGGCCGCTGCCGCCGACTATACACAAAATAGGATTCAGTCTTATTATAGGTCTCGTGGATAGTCACTCTCGGTTACTGCGGGTTCGACGGCGAGCTTGTCTGCGCAAATGGGCTTAGCGGCGGCTTTAGGGAAGATGGGTATAGGATGCAATCTTGTTTTCAGGGCTGGACGTGCCAGTGGTGGGCACGGCGCTCGCTGATCGCTGGAGCGTTCGTGCTGGTGAGCGGCTGGCGAGCTCGGGGCGTCACGCGGGCGCAGCGCGCTCCGCGGCGATCGAGGTGCTCGCCTGTGAGGCGCAATGCCT
>CAWKLB010000013.1:0-316567 GCA_963850325.1 uncultured Actinomycetota bacterium | reverse complement strand
GGTGACCTGAGAGATTGCCTGCAGCAGATGGTCGCCCTGACCCTCGGGTGGATCGAAGACCAAGACGCCCTGGCCTCCCACATAGAACGTCGTGGTGTAGAAGCCGCCTCCGAAGAAGTACGTGCGCTCGGTCAACCGCTGCACGAAGTACGGCTTGGTTGCGTTGAGGGCGAATAGATGGGCCAGCTTCGACCCCGGCGCCAGAAGTTCCGTCGTCGACGGTTCAACATACGTCGCGTTCACGGTTGAGGGCGGCTCTTCAAATACGGTTCGCGACTCGGTGTCTGACATGTGGGTCGTTCCTCTCCTCGTATGTCGCCGGCACCATCGTTCGGCGCGCGCTCCAACGGACGACCGTCAGCCGTCGCGGCCGCCCTCCCTGCAATGCGTCAGGAATCGCACGATACCAGGAACAGAACCGAATATGTGACGGTCGTCAGTCAATGTGGTGCCATCAGTTGCGGCCTCCATCAGGATCGTTATCGACGAGAGTCATCCACCGGTGTTGTGGTCGCTCTCTGAATGACGCGCAGAAAGGAGCCGTGGACGCGCAGGCGCTAGAACCGGCTCCAGATGCGCCCGGGCGATCGAATCAGCGCCGCGGGCGCAGCGACCTGGCGAGCGGGTCGCGCGCCGGCAGGGCAGGCCACGTGGTAGGGCGATCGGCTGAGGTCAACGGACCCTGCGACACGCGCGCGATCGCCCGACGTGCGTGCCGAACCCGGCGACCGGACGGAGCCTGCAGGGAACGGCCAGCGAACGAGAGCCATAACCGGGGGCCTGCACTGGCCTGCGTCGACCTGCCCCCGGGGGCTCGTCCAGGAGGTCTGAACCTACCTATTCCCCTGCTAATCAGACAGAAATACGTGCTGCCAACGGAGAGGGGGGATTCGAACCTCCGCTGGACCGAATAGTCCTCCTGTGTCAACCTCCGGTGGCGAGGAGGCGTTGGAGGGCGGTGTGGCTTGGGGGTTGTAGGTGTCGTGGTCGTGCCAGAGGCGCCAGATGATCTGGCTCCAGGCGCGTCCGAGGATCCGGGTGGCGTGGGCGTGGCCTGCGCCGCGGGCTCGAGCGCGGTTGTAGATGTCCGCGGCCCAGGGGTTGTGGCGGCGGCTGGCGTCGGCGAGGTGGTCGAACGCCTGGCGCAGGCGGTGGTCGCAGGCCCATCTGAACTTGGCGTGTCGGGACTTGCCGGACTCGACGGCAACGGGGGCTTGGCCGGCGTCGGCGGCGAGGGCGCGGTAGTCGGGGTAGCGTTCGCGGCAGTCGCCGATCTCGGCGATCATCGTGGCGGCGCATAGCCAAGAGTGAGGGTCGATGAACAGCGAGCGGAACGTGTCGCCGTCGGGGTGTGCCTGGACTTGTGGCGGGATCTCGATGGTCAGTTCGCTGATGCGATCGACGACCGGCTCCAGGGCGGAGACGAGCGCCAGGACGATCTGGCGTCGCGCGGGTCTCGAGCTCCTCGGCACGGCCCTCGGCGCCGCCGCGCAGCCGCTGGAGCAGCTCGCGGGCGGGTTTGCGGCCCGGGTAGCCGTGTCGTTTGAGGAACGCGCCGAGGCGCTGCTCGCCCAGGCCACGGGCATCGGCCGGCGACGGGTAGCGGCGCAGGAACGCCAGCGCAATGCCGGGGTCCACCGAGCAGAACACCTTGGTGGCGCCCGGCCAGAAGCATGCGAGTTGGTCGCGCAGTTGGTTAGCCAACGCGATCCGGGTGCGCACCAGGCCTCCCGCGCTCGGGTCGTCGCGCGCAGCGCCTTGGTCTGGTCGCTGTCAGGCACCAGGATCCGGAAGCGATGGCTGTCGGTCCGCGCGAGCTCGGCCAACACAAAGCTGTCAAAGACATCGCTCTTGCCGCCCGCGACGGCATAGCGCGGGCGCATCGCGCCTGACCTGGTTGGGGTGCACCGCCACCACCGTCAGGCCAGCGTCCAGCAGCCGCTCGATCAACAAACCGTCCGGCCGCTCCAGCGCAACCAGATTCGACCTGCAACCGCATCAGCCTCGAGCACAACGCCCGTAGCCCGGACTCGTCGTGACGGAATCGGCGGCCCTCCACGATCCGTCCCCGCTCATCGACCACGCAGACCGCGTGCTCCTCGCTGGCCCAATCAACCCCGGCGAACCGATCCTGCGACATGACCACCACGCTCCCTCCAACCAACCGATTGACGTGTGGTCGGCGCGAGGTACCCTGGCGGATGCTTACTGATGGCGCTCTGGGCGCGACCTCCTGTTGCCGCTCAACGGGCACCTCGACGGAACGTCGGGAGGCGCTGGACTAAAAGCGGCCCTCTGCACGGGCAAGCCCAAAGAGGCGCTCTCCCGACATCCGCCGACAACTAGGAAGCTTGACCAGTAAGCCCATAGCGGGACATCGTCCAGCGCCTGCCAGGCGTGCCATCGTCCAGCGCCTGCCAGGCGTGCCATCGTATTCCGAACTCGAACGCGACAGCTCAAGTCAGCGACCGAGGTGGTGACCGTGAGGTTGCGACGTGCGGAGCTCGCCGCGGATCTCCGGATCGATCTCGCGGCTCGGATCTCGGAGAAGACGCGCTTCGATCCGGACGAGCATGTTGCAGAGCTCATCGAGATTTGCCGGGGTCGGATCGGGGACGATGTCGAGATCCTCGGTGGCCCGGACAAATGCGTGGGCGGCAACCGCGATCCCACCGATCACGATGTAGCGGATCCGGGCCTCGGCCAGTTCGCGGACGAGACTGGCCAGGTCGGGCAACATCAGCGTCGTTCGCCGACCGGCCGGATCGCGGCAAGCTGGCGGCAGAGCGCGTCGACGCGACGCAGCCGTTCCTCCGGCGACAGCTGGCGATCGCGCTCGGCGCGGAGGGCCCTGACCTCCTCGGCCGCGTGCACCGCGTCCTCCATGGCCTGATCGTCGTGCTGTGTCATCTCAGACGCCATGGTAGGCCCAGCTCCAGCGAAACAGGAACGGAGAGGGGGGGATTCGAACCCCCGATGGACTGATAGCCCATACCGGTTTTCGAGACCGGCGCATTCAACCGCTCTGCCACCTCTCCGGGATGCGGCGGACAACAAGTTAGAGCACTCCGCGCAGCCTTGGCGGATGGGGCGTTGCGCGTTCGGAGCGCCGGCGATCAGCGCCGAGAGGCGAAGAAGGCGCGCAGCATGTCGCCGCACTCCTCGGCCAGCAGCCCCGACTGGACCTGGGGCCGGTGGTTGAGACGCGGCTCGGCCAGGACGTCGAGCACACTGCCAGAGGCCCCGGCCTTGGGATCGGTGGTTCCGAACACCACCCGCGGAACCCGGGCGAGCACGATCGCCCCGGCGCACATGGCACACGGCTCGAGCGTCACATAGAGCACGGAATCGAGCACCCGCCAGCTCCCCAGGGCCTGCGCCGCCGCCCGCAGAGCGATCATTTCGGCGTGGGCGGTGGGGTCCTCGCGGAGCTCTCGCTCGTTGTGGCCGGCCCCGATCACCTCGCCGTCGTGGACCACGATGGCGCCCACCGGGATGTCGTCGTGCTCGAGCGCCCGGGAGGCCTCCCGCAACGCCAGGCGCATGAAGTACTCGTCTCGTGGGAAGAAGTGCGAGCCGGACATTGGCGTTTTTAGGAAGATCCGTGTACTTTTGGAGCCGGGGGTAATCGCTGTTCAATCATGTCTTAAGGTCTGACCACGCACGCTTGGGGCGCAAGCGGCGCGTGGGGGTAGAGGACCGTCATCGCTACGGGCAGTCGCTGCGCCTGGCACTGCTGAGCTTCAGCCTGCTCGCGGCCGCGCTGACCTTCGGCGCCGCGCGAGCGCGGGCGGCCGCGTACGTGCCGCACGAGGTCATCGTCGGCTACCGCGCCGGCGCGGTGGAGACGCCGGCGCTGGCCCGGTTCGGGGTGCGCTCGAGCACTCCGGCGCCCGCGCCGGGCAGCCGAGTGCTGCATCTGCGCCCGGGCGAGAGCGTCCCGGCGGCGATCGCGCGGCTCCGACGCCAGAGCGGCGTGGCCTACGCGCTGCCCAACTACATCGCCCACCTCGCGGGCGGCTCGTCGCGCGGGAGCACCACGGAGGCCGCGCAGGCCCAGTTGGCCGGCGAGTTCTACCCCGACGACGGCGGCCGCGCCGACACCGCCCATGGCTGGGAGCTGTTGCAGTGGAACATGCTCCCGGACGCCGGCGTCAACGCGCCCGAGGCCTGGGCCAACCTGCTCGGTGACCGCCACGCCGGCGGCAAGGGCGTGGTCGTCGCGGTGCTGGACACCGGCGTCGCCTACCGCAATTGGAGACAGTTCCATCGCTCGCCTGACTTCGGCCGCACCCACTTCGTCTCGCCGTTCGACTTCGTGTCGAACAACAGGTACCCGCTGGACCGCAACGGCCACGGGACCTTCGTCGCCGGGATCATCGCGGAGTCGACGAACAACGGGATCGGCCTCACCGGCCTGGCCTATGGCGCGTCGATCATGCCGATCCGCGTGCTTGACTCCAGCGGCGAGGGCGATGAGGCCACGATTGCGCGGGGCATCCGCTACGCGGTCGACCACGGCGCGCAGGTCCTCAACCTCAGCCTTGAGTTCCTCCCCAGCCAGGTCAACTCGGGCTCGGAGATCCCACAGATCGTCAGCGCCATCGACTACGCCCACCGGCACCGGGTGACGGTCGTCGGCGCCGCCGGCAACGACGAGACCGATCAGATCGCCTATCCCGCCCGGGCTCCCGGCGTCATCTCGGTGGGGGCCACCACCAAGGATCGCTGCCTCGCCGACTACTCCAACGGCGGCAACGGCCTGGACATCGTGGCGCCCGGCGGCGGCAACGACGCGATCATGCCCGGCGAGCCCGACTGCCACCCCGAGCGCAGCCTGCCCTCGATCTACCAGCTGACGCTCACCTCGCCCCCGCACTGGAACCAGTTCGGCTATCCCAGCTACTACATCGGGACCTCGATGTCCTCGCCCGAGGTCGCCGGCGCGGCGGCGCTGGTCATCGCCAGCCGGGTGATCGGCCCGCACCCGACGCCCGATCAGATCCTCAGTCGGCTGGAGCAGACGGCCACGACGCTGCCCATCGGCGGGACCAAGCCCAACTCCGACTACGGCTACGGGCTGCTCAACGCCGGGGCCGCGACGACGCCGGGGCTCCCGGCACCGCCGACGACCACCCCGCCGCCACCGCCCCCCACGACGACCACGCCCACGACGCCGACCACCACGACGCCCACGCCCTGAGCGGCCGCCCTACCCGGTGCGGACGATCAGCACCGAGCACGGCGCATGGTGCGACACCTTGTTGGGCACCGAGCCCAGCAGGAAGCGCGTCGCGCCGGTCATCCCCTTGTTGCCGACGACGATGAGGTCCGCGGCCTGCTCTTCGGCGACGTCGAGGATGGCGTCAGCCGCGTCGCCGACCCGGGCGAATGTCTCTACCCGGGACACCCCGGCGGCCTCCGCGTCGCGCCGCGAGGACTCCAGCAGCGCCAGGACCTCCTCGCGCATGTTCACCTGGACGTCTGAGGGGACGTGCACGCGCTCGATGCGCAGGTGCCGCTCGGGGACCGGCTCGTAGGCCGAGACGATCTGCAGCCGCGCGCCGAGCGCGGAGGCCAGCCGGACCGCCCGGGAGACGGCCGCCCCCGCCGCGTCGGACCCGTCCGTGCCGACGAGGATCGACTCGAACATTCCGCGTCAGGCCAGGCGGGTGATCGCGATGACGATCCCGGCGACGACGAAGACGACGATCAGTACCTGGGTCCAGAGGACTATGCGCGGCATCTGCATACTCACACCAAAGCTATCGTCTCGGCCATGCCGGAGCCGGTCAGTCCCGCTCTGAAGGCGGTCAGCGACGCGGTGCTGGCGGTCGCGTCACGCCTCTCGGTCGACGAGGTCCTCCAGCAGTTGGTCGATTGCGCGCGTGAGCTGGTGGAGGCGCGCTACGCCGCCCTGGGGATCCCCGACGGCGCCGGCGGCTTCAGGCGCTTCCTGGTCGCCGGCATGAGCGATGAGCTGGTGGCGGCCATGGGCCCGCTGCCCCGCACCCACGGGATGCTCGGCGCCATGCTGGAGACCGACGGCGCCTACCTCACCGACGACATCCACGCAGACCCGCGGTTTCGCGGCTGGTGGCCGCGGGCGCATCCGGACATGCGGTCGTTCCTGGGCGTGCCGATCGTTGCGCCGGAGGGCGTGATCGGCGCCTTCTACCTCACGGAGAAGGAGAACGCGCCCGCGTTCGACGCCCACGACCGCGAGCTGATCGAGCTGCTCGCCTCACACGCCGCGATCGCCATCACCAACGCCCGCCTGTACGAGCGCAGCCGCGAGCTCTCCATCCTGTCGGAGCGCAACCGCCTGGCCCTGGAGCTGCACGACGTCGTCAGCCAGAAGCTGTTCAGCCTCAACCTCGCCGCGGAGGCGGCGGCCACGCTGCTTGACCGTGGCCCCGACGAGGCGCGCCCGCAGCTCGATCGCGTTCGCGACCTCGCGCGTGAGGCGCTGGCGGAGCTGCGCTCGCTGATATTCGGGCTGCGGCCGGCCGAGCTCGAGCGCGACGGCCTGGAGGGCGTGCTGCGCAAGGAGGCGACGATGCTCCAGCGCGTCCATGGCGTGAAGGTCCGCGTCGAAGCCGAGGGCGAGCCGCCGGCCGTCGAGCCCGCCTGCGCCGGGGAGATCCTGCGCATCGTGGAGGAGGCGCTGCACAACGCCGTCCGCCACGCCGCCGCGCACACGGTCACCGTCCATCTGCACGGCTCAGACCACGCGCTGTCGGTCGAGGTCACCGACGACGGGATCGGCTTTGACCCCACCGACCCGGAGCTGCGCTCGCGCCACCTCGGCCTCACCTCGATGGAGGAGCGCGCCCGCGAGCTCGGCGGGACGCTCACCCTTTCGGCGCGGCCGGGCAGCGGGACCGTGGTCAGCCTGGAGGTGCCCGTCAATGGCGCCTGATCCGATTCGCGTTCTCGTCGTCGACGACCACGCGGTCGTGCGCGAGGGCCTGCGCACGTTCCTCGAGCTCCAGGACGGCATCGAGGTCGTCGGCGAGGCCGCCGATGGCGAGGAGGCCGTGGCGCGGGCAACCGAACTGACGCCCGACGTCATCCTCATGGACCTCGTCATGCCCCACGTGGATGGGATCGGCGCGATGCGCGAGCTGCGCCGGCGCGCCTCGGCCAGCCGTGTGATCGTGCTCACCAGCTTCCTCGACGACGAGCGCCTCATGCCGGCGCTCCAGGCCGGCGCGGCCGGCTACCTGCTCAAGGACGTCGAGCCCGCGGAGCTCGCTCGCGCCGTGCGCAGCGCCTGCGCCGACGAGGCTCTCATCGATCCGACGGTGGCCGCGCGTCTGCTGCACACGCTGAGCGGCGACCGCAACCGCGACGGCGGGCGCGGCGCCGGCGGCCTCGTCAACGCCGCTGACGCCATCGACCAGCTCACCCGCCGCGAGCGCGAGGTCCTGGACCTCATCGCGCTCGGTCACTCCAACAAGCGGATCGCCCTGGAGCTCGGCGTCGCCGAGAAGACGGTCAAGACGCATGTGGGCCATCTGCTGGCCAAGCTCGGAGTGGCTGACCGCACCCAGGCCGCGCTGCTGGCCGTGCAGAGCGGCCTGGGCGGGGCGGGGCGGGTGGGGCCTGGGTCTTAGGACCAATTACCACTACCAATCGGGACCGCTCCCGACGTACCGTCGATGGCATGTCCACAGCCATCATCACCGGAGCCTCCCGCGGCCTCGGACTGGCGCTCGCCAGAGCGCTCGCGGACCGCGGCTGGAGGCTCGTCATCGACGCCCGCGGTGCTCCCGAGCTCCAGCGGGTCGCCACTGAACTCGAAGCCATCACCCACGTCCGGGCGCTGCCCGGCGACGTGGCCGACGACTGGCACCGCGGCGCTCTCATCGACGCCGCCGGCGAGCGGGTCGACCTGCTCGTCAACAATGCCTCCACGCTCGGCCCCAGTCCCCAGCCGGAGCTGGCCGACTACCCGCTGGACGCGCTCCAGCGGGTCTATGAGGTCAACGTCGTCGCGCCCCTCGCGCTGGCCCAGCTCTCGGTGCCGCTCATGCCCGCGGGCGCATGCGTCATCAACGTGACGTCTGACGCCGCCGTCGAGGCCTACGAGGGCTGGGGCGGGTACGGGTCCTCCAAGGCGGCGCTCGAGCAGCTCACCGCGATCCTCGCCGCCGAGCAGCCTCGGCTGCGCGTCTACACCGTCGACCCCGGTGACATGCGCACCCAGATGCACCAGGAGGCGTTCCCCGGCGAGGACATCTCCGATCGCCCGCCCCCGGAGGAGAGCGTCCCCGGCCTCGTCGAGCTGATCGAGTCCTCGCTGCCCAGCGGCCGCTACCGCGCCCGCGAGGTCCTGGCCTCCGCGAGGGCGTCGTGACCACCGCCCTCGCCTTCGAACTGCCCCACGCACTCGAGGCCACCGAGCCGCCCGAGGCGCGGGGCAGCGCGCGCGACGCCGTCCGGCTGATGGTGGCCGACGCCGCGGAGGGCCACATCACCCACGCCGCCTTCTCAGAGCTCCCGGAATTCCTCCAGCCCGGTGACCTCGTCGTGGTCAACGTGTCCCAGACGCTGCCCGCGGCGGTCGCGGCCACGCGCGCCGATGGCAGCGCGGTCCGCGTCCACTTCGCGACTCGGGCACCCAAGCTCGACGACCGGTGGCGGGTGGTGGAACTGCGCTCCGCCGACGGCGCCAACCCGGTCCGCGGGCGCGCCGGGGAGACGATCACGACCGGACCCCACGCACCCCGCGAACCCACCCTCGCCGAACCCACCCTCGCCGAATCTACCCTCGCTGAACCCATCCTCGCCGAACCCACCCACGCCGAGCTGACCCTCGTCGCCCCCTACGCCTCAGGCTCGCGGCTGATGCTGGCCCGCCTCGACGGCGCGGGCACCGTCGATGAGCTGCTTCGCTGCCACGGGGAGCCGATCCGCTACGGCTACGTCAGCCACCGGTGGCCGTTGGAGGCCTACCAGAACGTGTACGCGCGCGTCCCGGGCAGTGCCGAGATGCCCAGTGCCGGGCGCCCGGTCACCCACCGGCTCATCTCTGAGCTCGCCACGCGCGGGATCGCCGTGGCGCCGCTCACCCTGCACACCGGCGTCTCTTCACCCGAGCGCCACGAGCCGCCGTTCCCCGAGGAGTACGAGGTGCCGGAGTCCACGGCGCGCCTCGTCAACCTGACGCACGAGGTCGGCGGTCGCGTGATCGCGGTGGGCACCACCGTCGTGCGGGCGCTCGAGACCGTCGCGCTTGCCGACGGCTCGGTGACGGCCGGCGCCGGGTGGACGGGCCTCGTCATCGATCCCGACCGCGGCGTGCACGCTGTCGACGGCCTCATCACCGGCTGGCACGAGCCCGACGCATCGCACCTGAGCATGCTGGCCGCGCTCGCCGGGGAGCCGTTCCTGGAGCGCTGCTACCACGCGGCGCTGGACCACGGCTACCTGTGGCACGAGTTCGGCGACAGCCACCTCATCCTGCGCTGAGCGCCGCCGGCCCGGGAGTGTGGAGCTGCTCGGCGCCGAGATCGTCGAGCAGCCCCACGCATCGCGGCGGACGGCCATCCTCGAGCAGCACCGCTCCACCCGGCCAGTAGGGGTGCGGAGCGGCGGCGCGGTCCACCAGCAGCGGCTCATACAGCCAGGCGCCCGTGTTGATCATCCGCGGGTGGGCGGGCGCGTTCTCACTGGGCCACGGCTCGTCGCCGATCGGCCCGCGCCGATGCACGTGACCGAACAGCACCCAGTCGGCGTCGATGCCCAGGTGCCGTGCCACGCGGGCCATCGCCGGGGTGGCCGCCCGGCGCATCTGGACGTCGAGGAGCCTGGCCGTCACCGGTGCCATGCCGGTGTTGAGCAGCACGCGGGGGACGACGCGCAGCGACTCGAGGACGGTCTGGATGAGAGTGGCAACCGGTCGGCTCATCAGCCGGATGGGCAGCGGCTCGCGCGAGCGCGTCCCGTGGTGGTGGAGGCGCTCGTAGTCCATCGGCGACGTCGCGTGGACGTCGCGCCCCGCCGGGCGCAGTAGCCCGAAGGCCGAGTCGGGGAGCAGGTGGTGATCGAGATAGTGGCCGTGCGTCGCCCAGATCCGCTCGCCGAGCCACACCCCCGGGTAGCTCACCCGGACACGCGCCGGGGCCAGCCACGAGACCAGACGCTCGAGCGCCGGGCTCGCCGTCGGCGGCACCGCATGGGAGGCCTGCAGCTGCGCTCCCTGCGTCAACGCCCAGGCTCGCAGGAGCGGGGCGTCGTGATTTCCGGGGACCACGATCACCTCCCGCTCGGGCCCCAGCGCCTGCGCGAGCGCATGGAGCACGGGCTGGGCGGCGGCCAGCGTGCGGCGCGGCTGACGGTGCTCGAGCTCGACGGTGTCACCGAGCAGGACGAGGCGGTCGGCCCCGGCGACGGCGGCGAGCAGCCGCTCCCGGACCTCCGGCATGCGCAGCACGTCGTGGCGGCGGCGATTGCCGAGGTGCAGATCGGAGACGACGAGCGTGCGCACGGCGGCGCACGATAGCCGCGCCCCCCGGCGCGGCCCGCCCACGATGAGACGAAGCTAGGCGGTGACCAGCGTCTCGAAGTGCACCGGCACGCCCCGCGCGACGATCAGCACCGGCGAGGTCGCCTCCTCCAGCGCGTTGGCCGCGTGCGAGGTGAGCATCACGCGTCCGGCGCGGGCCTCGGGTCGCGAGCCGACGACGAGCAGGTCGACCCCGCGGTCGCGATCGACGACGGTGGCGTCGAGCCGGTCGGCGATGGAGAAGGCGGTCTCGATCGCGGCCTCGTCGGCGGTGCCGCGCAGGACGCCGACGGTGTGGATCTCCGGTTCGCCGGCGAGGGCGTAGTCGGCGGGCGCCAGCGCCAGGGCGCTGAGGCCGCCCTCGAGCAGGCTCTGGGCGGAGCGGCCGATGGACACGTGGCCGCGGCGCGTGCGGTACTCGGATCCGAAGATGATCATGTCGGCCTGCTCGGCAGCGGCGAGCCACGCCAGGCCCTCGCCCGTCGAGGCGTTGACGACCACGCGGCGCGGGATGTCGGGCTCCTCCAGCCAGCCGGCGCCGCGCTCCAGCAGGGCGTGCGCCTCGTGGTGGCAGAGCTCCTCGTGATCCGGGCAGCGGTGGACGGCGTGACGCACGTAGGCGAGCGTCAATCGGGCGCCGGCGTCGCGCAGGGTCCGGCCGAGCATGAGGGCGTCGCGGTCGTTCGGGGTGTCGTCGTAGGAAACGATCGCGTGGGGTGTCATCCGGACTTCTCTCCCTGGTCAGCGTGATCTGCCGTGTAGTTGGCCGCAGCGTCGCAGTCTCATGCTCATCAGTACCAATGAAGTTGTTCATGATCTCGATAAGCTTTGCTAATGCTGAACTTGAGGCGGCTCCAGGTGCTCTGCGAGGTCGTCAACCGAGGATCGTTCTCGGCGGCGGCGGATGCGCTGTCCTACACGCAGTCGGCCGTCTCGCAGGCGATCGCGCGGCTGGAGGCCGAGGTCGGGGCCACGCTCGTCATCCGCGACCGGCGCGGGGTCCGGCCCACCGCCGCGGGCACCACACTCGTCACCCACGCCGAGTCGATCTTCGCCCAGGTCGAGACCGCCGAGACCGAGCTGGCGGCGGTCCTCGGCGTGCGCGCCGGCCGCCTGCGGGTCGCCTCCTTCCCGTCGGCCGGCGCGACGCTCATGCCGCTGGCCGTCGCCGCCTTTCGCCGCGCCCACCCCGACGTGGCGCTCACCCTTGCCGAGGGCGAGCCCGAGGAGATCCGGCCGCGCCTGCGCGCCGGCGAGTTCGACATGGCGCTGCTGTTCGAGTTCCCGGGCGTGCAGCCGCGGCGCGAGCGGCCGGGCGCCGGCCTGCGGTCGGTGACGCTGCTGGAGGACCCTATGGACGTGGCCCTGCCCGTCGACCATCCGCTGGCCTCCACGCCGGCCCTGACCCTCGCCGACCTGCGCGACCAGCAGTGGGTTCAGACCTCGGCGGAGAGCCCGTGCGCCCGGCATGTGGTCCGCTCGTGCCTGGCCGCCGGCTTTGAGCCCTACGTCGCCTTCGAGTCAGACGACTACGACACCGTCCAGGGCCTGGTGGCCGCCGGGGTGGGGGTGGCCCTCATCCCGCGGCTGGCTCTCACCCGGGTGCACCGCGGGATCGTCGTGCGCGCGCTCGCGCCGGCGAGCCCCGCGCGCCAGGTGACCGCGGCGACGATGTCGGGCCCCGGCGTGGCGCCCGCTGCCAAGGCGATGATCGAGCTCCTGGCCGACGTCGCCGAGCGCTACACCGAGACGCCCGCCGCCGCGTGAACGGCCCGGAGCTCGCCGGGCTCGCCGGGCCTGCCCGGGACTCGCCTGGGCTCACCGGCGCTCGGCCACCGCGCGCGCCAGTTCCTCCGGCCGGCGCCCCACGACGATCGGGCGCAGCGCGCGCTCCAGAGGCCGGGCCAGCATCCCGACGGGCCCGGGGTCGACCGACAGCGCGTAGGTGGCTCGCGTGCGGCCGGGGCCGACCTCCTCGAGCTCCCAGGAGGCGTCGAGCTCGTCGACATCGTCTGACTCCATACGGGTGAACCTCAGCCGCCGGGGTGGTTCGTAGCTCACGCGGATGCGCACCCGGACCTTGGTGAACTTGGCGTCGTGGACGATGTCGCAGACGAGCGGCCGCCCGGCGTCGTCGCGCTCCACCACCTCCACGCTGTCGAGGCCGTTCTGCCATCGGGGGGCATCGGCCACGTCCTGCACCACCGCCCAGCAGCGGTCCATCGGGGCGTCGATCTCGGCCGAGGACGAGCTGCTCAGCAGCGTCATCTGCCCGTGATCGCGACCTTCTCGCTCAGTCGTGTCCGACGTGCCGAGGCGTCCACCACGCTGACTGTGACGACCTGGCGCTGGTGGAACGTGGAGTTGGCCACCCGTCCGCCGCGGGCGCTCAGGCTGGGCGCGGCGAGGATGATCCGGACGCTGCGCGCGGTCTTGCGCAGCTCGATCGTCAGCACCGTCCCGCGTGATGCGGCATCGGTGAACCGTAGGTGTGCCGGCCGGTGCGCGGTGCTGGTGACGCCGACCCCCCGGCCGGTGGTGATCGTCAGGACGTGGGGCACCGTGATCTGGAGCGTGCGGAGGTCGGGCGCTTCCTTACCGGCGGAGACGGTGAATGCCAGCTGGGGTCCGCCGGCGGTCTGACGCAGCGACAGCCGCGAGATCGCCGGCAGCGCGCCCACCGTGAACACGAACGAGGTGCCCGCGGTCTGGGACTGGCTGTCGTGGGCGCTCGCGCGGACCGTGTAGCGCCCAGCGCGGGTCGGGTGTCCGGTGATGCGGCCGGTGGAGGGGTTGATCTTCACGCCCGGCGGCAGCCCCGTCGCCATGTAGGTCAGCGCCGCGCCCGAGGAGTCCGTCGCGTGCAGGCGCAGCGACACCGACTGGTGCACGGTCGCCGTGTGCGCGCCCGGATTGGTGATCCGGATCGTGTTGGCGCACAGCGCGGTGGCCAGGCTCGCGGCGTTCGGAGTGCCCAGGCCGCTGGCGGGGTCATAGCCCGGCCCGGCCGCGTAGCGGCCTCCGTTGGTCTGGGTGAAGTCGTTGTTGCCGGTGGTGACGTCGTTGAAGTCCTGCGCGTAAGCGGAGCCGGCCGCCTTGTAGAGGGCCGGATTGGCGTAGCCCACCGGAGCGCCCGAGCACGCGCGCGAACCGTCGGTCAGTGCCAGCAGTGCCGCCCACAGCGGTGAGGCGCCGCTGGTCCCGCCGATCCCCTGCCAACCCGCGGGCTCGCCGGCGACCTCGCCCCGCCCGTTCCAGTAGATGAGGTAGCCGGTGGCGGGATCGCCGTCGGCGGCCACGTCGGGCACCTCGCGGCAGAAGCCGCTGGGGTTGCCGCAGGTTGAGCCCGCGGCCTGAGAGGCGCGGACGTTCAGTGCCGCCGCCGAGTCCAGCTGGGGCGACGGCATCGGCCACAGCGAGGAGACGCCCCCGCCGCTGGCGCCCTGCTGGAGCATCCCGCTGAGGACCGTCCCGCCGCTGTTCCAGACGCTGTCGGTCGGTCGCGGTCCCAGCGCCGACAGGGTGGTGCCGCCGACGCCCGTGACGAACGGCTGGCTGGAGGGGTCATCGACGGCCGCCTGGGTCTGGGGCACCGCGCCCCCGGTGTCGCAGTCCTCCGCGCCGCTGTCACCCGAGGCGGCGACGATCGACTGGCCCTGGATCGTCGCCTGCTCAAACAGGGTGTTCTCGGCGGCGGCATCGGTCTGGCCGAGCGCCCGCTCGCACTGGCCCCACGAGACGGTGACGACGCGGGCGCGGTTCTGGTTGATGATCGCGCTGAAGGTGTCGTAGGGGCCCGAGCCAGGGGAGCCCGAGTTGGAGTTGGGGCCCTGGTAGACGAGCACGTTCACGTTCGGGGCGAGGCCGACGAGGTTCTCGATGTCGAGCGCAGCCTCGCCGCTGCCCGGCCCCGTCCCGGCTCCCTCGTCGACCGGGACATAGGAGATCGTCGCGTGGGTGCCGTAGCACGACTGGTAGGCGGCGATGTCCGCGGGGTCGTCGGACTCGAGCTCGTAGACGGCGACGGTGACCCCGGCGCCGCTGTCGCCGGCCCCGTACAGGCCCGAGAAGCCGTAGGCGGAGGCGATCTCGTCGGCGGTGAAGGCCTGCTGGCCGGGTGCAGCGGCCGAGGCGGCGCTGCACGGCTGCGGGCCGCCGGTGGCCACGTGGCCGCGGCTGGACGGGCTCCGCTCCACGCCGGATCGCGAGCCCGGCCGCGCCCGGAGAAGCAGCGGCCGCGGCGCCGCGATGGTGTTGAGGCCCACGATCGACTGGACCGCCCGCGCAAGCGACGCGGGGAGGGCGGGCGCGGCACTGGCTCGGATCGCCATCCGCCCATCGCGGAGCGCCATCCGTGTCAGCGACACCGAGAACGCGTGCTCGAGCCGGGTCGCACTGGCCACAACGGAGATCGACAGGGCCCCGCGGCTCGCCGCTCCGGGAGCGAGCCCCTGTGCGCGCAGGGACCGGCGCACGGCACTGATCTGAGCCGAGGTGGCGCCAAAGCGCCGCGCGAACTGCGCCGGGGTGAGATAGGCGCGATAGCTGGCCGACCCGGGCGTCGAGACGGCGCGCGCGTAGGCGGCGAGGGCGGCCGGGTCGCGGGGGCGCAGTGCCACCGTGACGTGCAGTCGGGTGCCCGCGGGCACCATGCCCACGAACGTGGCCCCGATGGGCACCGCCGGCGCGTGGCCGACGCGGACGGTCGCGGCGTGCGCGGCGGCCACCGGGATGGCTACCGCCAGAGCGAGAGCACACGCCAGCCGCCGGGCGGTTCGCGATCCTGCCATACGCGCGCTCAGCGTAGCGCCGCGTCGAGGCGCTCGGCGAGGTGGCGCTTGACCTCGGGCCACTCGTCGTCGATCACGGAATAGTAGGCAGAGTCGCGTGCGCCGTTGTCCCGGACGACCATGTGCTTGCGCAGGATTCCCTCGAAGGTGGCGCCCAGCGCGAGCAGCGCACCCCTGGAGCGCTCGTTGCGCGCGTCGGTCTTGAACTCGACGCGCCGCAGGCCGACCCGCTCGAAGGCATGCTCGAGCAGCAGGAGCTTGGTCTCGACGTTGACGCCGGTCGACCAGGCGCTGCGCGCCAGCCACGTCCACCCGATCTCGGCGCGCATGTGCTCGAAGCGCATCTCCAGGAAGCGCGTCGAGCCTAGGACTTGGGCGGGAGGGTTCGAGTCCGCGGCGACGATGGCATACGGGACCGCGCTGCCCTCGTGTGCCGCCGCCAGCGTGCTGATCAGCCACTCGTGCAGCGCATCGCGCGAGGAGGCCATGTCCACCGGCATCCACGCGAACATCTCGGGATCGCCCGCCGCCTCGATCAGCCCGGGCTCGTGCTCGGGCGCCAGCGGCTCGACGCGGACCAGCCGTCCGGCGAACGTTCCGCGCAGGTCGGCGGCGGTCACATGCGGAAGCGGCTCGGTGGGGGCCTCGGGCACGACGGCGACCTTACGGCACGGTCCGGTCCGGCGCGTTTATATTCCCGCCCCGTGCCCAAGCTGCTCATCATCATCGCCAGTACCCGGCCTGGGCGCATCGGCGTGCCCGTGGCCAACTGGTTCATGGAGCAGGCCGCCGCACACGGCGGCTTCGAACTGGAGCTCGTTGACCTCTATGAGCTGGACCTGCCGTTGCTCGACGAGCCCAACCATCCGCGGCTGCGCCAGTACACCAAGGAGCACACCCGCGCCTGGAGTCAGACGGTCGACAGCGCCGACGCCGTGGTGTTCGTCACCGCCGAGTACAACCACAGCTACACCGCCGCGCTCAAGAACGCGATCGACTTCCTGCACCACGAGTGGCAGCACAAGCCGCTGGGCTTCGTCTCCTACGGCGGCGTGGCCGCCGGCACGCGGGCGATGCAGGCGCTCAAGCCGGTGGCGATCGCACTCGCCCTCGTCCCCGTCGTGGCCGCGGTCAACATCCCATTCGTGCAGCAGTTCCTCACCGATGACGGCACGATCGTCGGCAACGACGTGATGGTGGACGCGGCGCCCGCCATGCTCGACGAGCTGATGACGATGCACGGGGTCCTGGCGCCGCTGCGCGCGGCGCAGGGCTGAGAGCAGCCTCGTCCGCACTAGGCGCCGGCGCGCTCGAGCGGGCCCAGACGGGCGATCGCAGCGGTGTGCCGCCTGGCGTCGGAGTCGTTGGCGAACATTGCTGAATAGGATCGACCGAGCTCACGCTGCCTTGAGCATCATCTGGTGCCACCTCTCCACGCCATCGCCATCTTCGCCGCCGGGATGGTCGCGGGCACCATCAACACGGTCGTCGGCAGCGGCACGCTCTTCACCTTCCCGGTGCTGTTGGCGTTCGGTTACCCCCCCGTGGTGGCCAACGTCTCCAACACGGTCGGGCTGGTCCCAGGCTCGGCCACGGGGGCGCTGGGCTACCGGCGCGAGCTCGCGGGGCAGCGCCGCCGGCTGATCACGCTCGCCTGCGCGTCGGTCATCGGAGGGGTGATCGGCGCGGTGCTCCTGCTCAGCCTTCCGGCCTCGGCGTTCAAGGCGATCGTGCCGGCCTTCATCGCCGTGGCGCTCGTGCTCATCATCGTCCAGCCGCGCCTGTCGAAGCTCCTCGCCAAGCATCGTCCCCACGGCCGTGACAAACCGGGTCCGCTCGTGCTGCTCGGGGTCCTGCTCGGCGGCGTCTACGGCGGCTACTTCGGGGCGGCCCAGGGGATCATGGTGCTGGCCATCCTCACTCTGAGCCTCGACGACGAGCTCCAGCGACTCAACGCGGTGAAGGTGGTCCTCACCGGACTGGTCAACCTCGTCTCCGGGATCGTCTTCATCTTCGCCGCCCACGTCGCGTGGGGCGCGGCCGGGCTCATCGCCGGTGGCTCGTTGCTGGGCGGCGTGATCGGGGCGCGCACCGGGCGGCGCCTGTCCCCGACCGCGCTCCGCGCCGTGATCGTCGTGGTCGGGATCACGGCGATCGTGCGGCTGCTGGCCTGACCCTCAGCGCTTGTAGGTGCCCACCAGGCGCGCCTGCTCGATGACGTGGTCCTCGATGCGCTCCAGCAGGGCACGCCGGTCCAGGCCGGGCTCCAGGTCGAGCTCCGTGTCCAGCGCGTAGACCCAGAAGTAGTAGTGGTGGCTGCCGTGATCGGGCGGGGGCGCCGGGCCCATGTAGCCGGGCTCGCCCATGGAGTTGACGCCCTGGATGGCATCGCCGCCCCCCTCGGGCACCCCCTCGGCGCTGCCCGGGATGCCGTAGGCGACCCAGTGGGTGAATCCGTCGACCAGGGGCGCGTCGGGATCGTGGACGACGATCGCGAACGCGTTGGTGCCCTCGGGCACCCCGGTCCACGTCAGCTCGGGCGAGACGTCCTCGCCGTCGCCGCTATGGCGCTCCGGAATGGCCGTGTGGTGGTGGAACGCGGGGCTGGTGACCTTGAGATCGGCGACGTTCAGTTTCTGTGGCATGTCCTCACGCCTACCCATGGCCCAGCCGGCGAAACGGCGCCGGGTGGTCCTCGCCACGGAGAACCATCACCGCGGCGGCGGCCGCCGCTTGGTCGGGGCGCGCCCGGCGGGCTGGGTCGGGGCGGCCCGCGCATGCAGGTGCGGGATCGCCAGCTCGAGCGTCTTGCCGGGCTCGACGGTCTCGCGCGAGCCGTGGTGGTGGATCTCCAGCGCCTGCCCGTCGACCACCGAGTAGCGGGCGTGGCTGGAGTCGACCTCGACGCGCAGGCTCGTGCCCCGGAACATCAGACGGAACTTCAGCCGGGTCAGCGCCGCGGGCAGCCGCGGGCGGAAGCTCAGCTCGCCGCCGTGGTCGCGCATTCCGCCGAACCCGGCGACGGCGGCGATCCAGGTCCCCGCCACCGACGCGATGTGGATGCCGTCGCGGGTGTTGTGCTCCAGGTCGTCGAGGTCCATGAGCGCTGCCTCGGCGAAGTAGTCATAGGCGAGGTCGAGGTGACCCACCTCCGCGGCCATCACCGCCTGGCAGCAGGCCGACAGCGACGAGTCGCGGACGGTGAGCGCCTCGTAGTACTCGAAGTCGCGGGCCTTCTCCTCCGCGGTGAAGGCGTCGCCGCACACGTACAGGGCGAGGACCAGGTCGGCCTGTTTCACCACCTGCTTGCGGTACAGGTCGAAGTAGGGGAAGTGGAGCAGCAGTGGGTACTGCTCGTCCTTGCAGGCCTCGAAGTTCCAGCGCTGGTGGTCGGTGAAGCGCTCTGACTGGGGGTGGACCTCGAGCGCCTCGTCGTAGGGGATGACCATCTTCGCCGCGGCGTCGCGCCAGCTCGCCGTCTCCTCGTCGTCGACGCCCAGCTCGGTGGCGCGGCGGGGGTGGCGTTCCACCGCGTCGGCGGCGGCGGTCAGGTTGCGCTGCGCCATCAGGTTGGTGTAGACGTTGTTGTCGGCGACGGCGCTGTACTCGTCGGGGCCGGTCACGCCGTCGATGCGGAAGCGGCCGGAGGCGTCGTGGTGCCCGAGGGACCGCCACAGCCGCGCCGTCTCGACCAGCAGCTCGGTGCCGACGGTGTGCGCGAACTCGGAGTCGTCGGTCGCCGCGTGGTAGCGGCAGACCGCGCTGGCGATGTCGGCGTTGATGTGAAACGCTGCGGTCCCCGCCGGCCAATAGCTCGAGCACTCCTCGCCGTGGATCGTCCGCCACGGGAACGCGGCGCCCTTGAGCCCGAGCGTCTTGGCGCGGTCGCGCGCCAATTCGATCGTCTCCAGGCGCCAGCGCAGGGCGTCGGCACAGGCACGGGGGGCGGTGTAGGTGAGCACGGGCAGCACGAACATCTCGGTGTCCCAGAACGTGTGCCCGTCGTAGCCGGGGCCGGTCAGCCCCTTGGCGGCGATCGCCCGCTGCTCCCCGCGGGCCCCGGCCTGCAGGGTGTGGAAGAGGCCGAAGCGGATCGCCTGCTGGAGCTCCGCGTCGCCCTCTATCTCGACATCGGAGCGCTCCCAGAAGTCGTCCATGTAGTCGCGCTGGGCCTTGCACAGGCCGTCCCAGCCGGCGTGGACGGCGCCATGGCCGGCGGCCGACACCTGGTCGCTCAGTGCCGACACCGACCGCTGCGCCGACCAGCCGTAGGCGAAGAGCTTGACGATCCGCAGCGGCTTGCCAGGCGCCAGGTCGGCCGAGACGATGACCCGGGCGTGGTCGGGGAAGGCCTCGGAGTCGGTGGTGGTCCCGTCGGGCCCCTCCACGAGATGGTCCATCGCCCCCGCCATGCGCAGCCCGCTCGTGCGGGTGTGGTGGACGAGGATCGCCCGCAGGTCGGCGGCGGCGCACATGTCGGACTCCAGCGGCGTGGCCAGCGCCGCCGCCGCGCGCGGGTCCGCGCTGGCCGCCGGCCCTTCCTCGTTGGCCACCAGCAGGGACTGCACCACCACGGGGAATCCGCCGTCCACGGCCTCCACCACGTACTCGATGGCCGCCACCGCCCGCTGCGTGAAGGACACCAGTCGCGTTGAGCGGACGCGGACGACGCGTCCGGTGGGGGACTCCCACTCCACCTCGCGGCGCAGCACCCCGTCGCGGAAGTCGAGCACGCGCTCGTGCTTGTGCACCACGCCGTAGCGGACGTCGAACGGCTCGTCCTCGACGAGCAGGCGAATGAGCTTGCCGTTGGTGACGTTGACGAGGGTCTGGCCGTCCTCGGGGTAGCCGAACCCGGCTTCGGCGTAGGGCAGCGGCCGGATCTCGTAGAAGCCGCCGAGGTAGGTGCCGGGGATGCCGTAGGGCTCGCCCTCGTCGAGGTTCCCGCGCAGCCCGAGGTGCCCGTTGGCCAGCGCGAACACCGACTCGGTCTGGGCCAGATTGTCCAGCTGAAGCTCGGTCTCACGGACCGCCCACGGCTCGACGGGGAACGCCGGGTGCTCGATCACGACTCGTCGAGCAGCTGGGCCAGATCCTTGACCACGACGCTGGCCCCGTGCCGGCTGAGCGCGTCGGCGTGGCCGTCGCCGACGCGGTCCACGCCCACCACGAACCCGAACTCCCCGTCGTGGCCCGCCTGGACTCCGGCCACCGCGTCCTCGAACACGGCCGCGTGGGCGGGCGACACCCCCAGTGCACGGGCTCCCGCCAGGAACATGTCGGGCGCCGGCTTGCCCTTGAGGTGCTCCTCCTCCGCCGTGTGGCCGTCGACGCGCGCCTCGAACAGGTCCTCGATGCCGGCGGCGATGAGCACGTCCTTGCAGTTGGCGCTGGAGGAGACGACGGCACGCCGCAGGCCGGCGTCGCGCGCGGCCTTGGCGAAGCGAACCGAGCCCTCGTAGGGCTCGACGCCGTCCTCTTTGATGATCTTGAGCACGAGGTCGTTCTTGCGGTTGCCGATCCCGCAGATCGTCTCGGCGTCCGGCGGGTCGTTGGGCGTCCCCTCGGGCAGCTCGATCCCGCGCGACTGCAGGAAGGAGCGCACGCCGTCGTAGCGGGGCTTGCCGTCGACGTACTCGTTGTAGTCCCCCTTGGCGTCGAACTCCTTGAAGTCCTCGCCGGTCTTCTCAGCTCGTGCCCGGAGGTACTCGTCAAACGTCTGCTTCCAGGCGCGGTCGTGGACCTTGGCGGTCTGGGTGAGGACCCCATCGAGGTCGAACAGGCACGCGGTCACGCCGTCGGGCAACCCCAGCATGGGCGGAACCTTAGTCCGCTCGGCCTGACGACCGCGTGAGCGTCTCGTGAAGACGGCTCACTCACGCCGCCGCGAGCACCGCGACGCCGAGCAGACAGACGACGTGAAAGCTCTGGTCCACCATCAGCCGCAGGCTGGGGGCGGGATTCGGCGAGTGCTTGACCTGGCGCAGCCATACCCGGACGAACCGCCCGTCGTCGATCGCCACGTGCGGTACGGCGATGAGCACGGCCACCGCCACCGCCCGCGGCACGCCGCGCTCAGCGCCGACCCACGCCAGCGCGGGCAGGTAGGGCAGCATGTAGGTGAGGACGTGCGCCATCAGCGCGCGGCGCCCTTCGGGGTCGCTCAGGCCGCGCACCTTGGTCAGTGCCTGCCACTCGGTCTGGAGCAGCAGGTCCCCCGCGAGGTGGCACACGAGGAACGCTGCGAAGACCGACGGCCAGCTCATACGGCCCCCGGCCTCAGCGGTTCCCCCTCCTCACCGGGGAGATTGTAACCCCGGATTGCGGAGCGACAGCTCGGTCGTGCGTGGGGTCCAGCAGCGTCCCGGCGGCCCGCCTGCGGTGCGCCCGGCGCCGGATGTGTTCCGGATGTTATCCAGATCTTGAACGATTCCAGATAACTGATACGTTGGGGCGGTGACCCCTGAGGGATGGACGGACGTCGCCACGACTCTGCGCGCGGCCGGAATGCGTGTCACCGCGCCCCGCGTCGCGGTCCTGTCCGAGGTCCGCGCCGGCCAGCACGTGACCGCCGACCAGGTGGCCGCGGGCGTGCGCACGCGCGTGGGGCCGATTTCGACCCAGGCCGTTTACGACGTCCTCGCCGCGCTCACGCGATCGGGCCTGCTGCGGCGGATCGAGCCCGCCGGAAGCCCGACGCGTTACGAGACGCGCGTAGGGGATAACCATCACCACGTGGTCTGTCGCGGCTGTGGCGCAATCGCGGACGTCGACTGTGCGGTCGGCGACCCGCCCTGCCTGTCGCCGCCCGACGCTGGTGGCTTCGTCGTCGACGAGGCCGAGATCACGTTCTGGGGCCTGTGCCCCACCTGTCACTCAGTCGCACCCGAACCCGAGATGAAGGAGAGCTAGATGAGCGAGAGACGCCCCTATACGACCACCGATGGTGGCAGCGCGGTTACCAGTGACGAGTTCTCGCTGACCGTCGGCCCCGACGGTCCGATCCTGCTCCAGGACCAGTACCTGATCGAGCAGATGGCCAACTTCAACCGCGAGCGCATCCCCGAGCGCCAGCCCCACGCCAAGGGCGCCGGCGCCTTCGGCGTCTTCGAGACGACCGAGGACGTGAGCGCCTACACCCGCGCGGCGTTGTTCCAGCCGGGCGTCAGGACCGAGATGATCGCTCGCTTCTCAACCGTGGCCGGTGAGAGCGGCAGCCCCGACACCTGGCGCGACCCCCGCGGCTTCGCGCTGAAGTTCTATACGCCCGAGGGCAACTACGACATGGTCGGCAACAACACCCCTGTGTTCTTCCTGCGCGACCCGATGAAGTTCCAGCACTTCATCCGCAGCCAGAAGCGCCGCGCCGACAGCGGCCTGCGCGACCACGACATGCAGTGGGACTTCTGGACGCTCTCACCCGAGTCCGCCCACCAGGTCACCTGGCTGATGGGCGACCGCGGCATCCCGAAGACGTGGCGCCACATGAACGGCTACTCGAGCCACACCTACATGTGGGTCAACGCCGGCGGCGACAAGTTCTGGGTCAAGTACCACTTCAAGACCGATCAGGGGATCGACTTCCTCACCCAGGAGGACGCCGACCGGATCGCCGGCGAGAACGCCGACTATCACCGGCAGGACCTGTTCGAGGCGATCCGCGACGGCGACTTCCCCACGTGGACGCTCCACATGCAGATCATGCCGTTCGAGGAGGCCAGGACCTATCGCTTCAACCCGTTCGACCTCACCAAGGTCTGGCCCCACAGCGACTACCCCCTGATCAAGGTCGGGACGATGACGCTCAACCGCAACGTCACCGACTTCCACACGGAGATGGAGCAGGCCTCGTTCGAGCCCAACAACCTCGTGCCGGGCATCGGGCTGAGCCCGGACAAGATGCTCCTCGCGCGCGGGTTCTCCTACGCCGACGCGCATCGTGCCCGGCTCGGGGTCAACTACAAGCAGATCCCGGTCAATGCGGCCAAGGCGGCCGAGGTCCACAGCTACAGCAAGGATGGCGTGGGCCGCACCGTCAACGTCAAGGACCCGGTGTACGCGCCGAACTCGTACGGCGGTCCGGCGGCCGACCCGTCGCGCACCGACGACGCGGGCCTATGGGCGGCCGACGGGGACATGGTGCGCTCGGCCTACTCCAAGCGCGCCGAGGACGATGACTTCGGCCAGGCGGGCACGATGGTCCGCGAGGTGCTCGACGACGAGGCCCGCGAGCGCCTGGTCTCAAACGTGGCCGGCCACCTGTCAAACGGTGTGTCCGACGACGTGCTGGCGCGCGCGTTCGAGTACTGGAAGAACATCGACGCCGATCTCGGCGCGAGGATCGAGCAGGCCGTCGGCGCGGGCGTCGGCGCCTGACCCAAGGATCTCTCCTGATTATGCGGGGCGCGCTCCCGGGCGCGTCCCGCTAATCGGACTCATCGGTCGGGAAGTCGGGGTCGTCGATCGTCCCTTCCGTGATCTCTGCGGGCTGCAGGCGCTCGACCGCCTGGGTGAGGCGCTCGAGCACCTCGAAGATCTCGTCGCGGTCGGCCTTGTGGTCCACGGCGAGGCGCACTGCGGCGATCTCGCGGGCCAGGTACTCGGTCTCGGCGAGTGAGCGGGCGTTCGTCTCGCGGTCGCGCTCGACCTCCGCCTTGTCGCGGTCGGCCTGCCGGTTCTGGGCCAGCAGGATGAGCGGCGCCGCATACGCGGCCTGGGTGGAGAAGGCCAGATTGAGCAGGATGAAGGGATACGGGTCGAAGGCCGCACCCTTGCCATAGCTCACCGCCTCGATCGCATTGAACGCGATCCAGATGATGACGATCCCCGTCTGCATGATGAGATAGCGCGGGGTGCCGAAGAACCGCGCCAGCCGTTCGGCGATCGCCCCGAACTGATCGGGGTCGTAGAGGGAGCCGCCCGACGCTTTGCCCTTCGGCGTCGAGAGGTCGTCGCCGCGGGCCATCAGGCGCTCTCCGTGAGGGTCGCGCGCCAGTCCGCGGGCAGCAGCCGGTCCAGCACGTCGTCGATCGTCACCGCGCCGACCAGGCGGTGGGTCTCGTCGATGACCGCCAGTGAGACGACGTCGTAGGCGGCGAGCTGCACCGCCACCTCGCGGTCGCTCAGGCTCTCCTCGACCGGTTCGACGTCCTCGTCGATGCAGCGGCCCAGCGGCTTGCTCGGAGCCTCGCGCAGCAATCGCTGGATGCCCACGTTGCCGACGTACCGCCCGGTCGGCGTCTCCAGCGGCGGCCGGCAGACGAACACTGCGGCGGCGAGCGGCACCGGCAGGTTGGGATCGCGCACGCGGGCGAGTGCCTCGGCCACCGTGGTGTCGGGCGCGAGGATCACCGGCTCGGGGGTCATTAGCCCGCCGGCTGTGTCGGGCTGGTAGGTGAGCAGGCGGCGAACGGGCTCGGCCTCCTCGGGATCCATCGCGTGCAGCAGCTCGGCCTGGCGGCCGGCCGGGAACTCGGCGAGCAGGTCGGCCGCGTCATCGGCCTCCATTTCGTCCAGCACGCGGGCCAGGCGCTCGATCCCGAGGCCCTCGATCAGCCGGACCTGCTCGTCCTCGGTCATCTCCTCCAGTAGGTCGGCGAAGCGGTCGTCCTCGAGTTCGGCCGCCAGCACCCGCCGACGGCTCAGGGGCAGGCGCCGGATCGCGCCTGCCATCTCAGCGGGGTGCAGGCCGCCCAGTTCGGCGGCCTGTCGGTCGACCGGTCGCTCGGAGGCGAACAGCTCCCCCGCCTCAGACCAGTCCAGGACGTCGGGCGCGCGGCGCAGGCCCGGGACCCGGCGTCCGCCGGACAGCGCCACCGTCGCCACCTCCCAGCCGGTGTGCTCGGGAACGTCGATCAGCCCGATGTCGACGACCCGCTCCCCCTTGAAGCGCTTGCCGATGAGCTCGCCCGCGAGCAGCCGCTCGCCGTCGCGCAGCGCGAACTGGCGCATGTTGACCGAGCCGCGGCGCAGGCGCGCGCCGTCAGAGCCGATCTCGCCCACGCGGCCGATGCCGACGAACACGCGGCGTCGCTGGACGGCGACCACAAAGCCGTTGACCCGAGGCGGCTTGGAGCCGAGGTCGACGACGGCGTCGGCGATGCGGCCCACCTCGGCACCATCGGCTCCCAGGAGCGGCAGCCGCATGAGTCTCGTGAGATAGACGATGCGCCGTTCCATGCTTTGAGAGGGTACCCCGCAGCCTCGCGCTGATCCCGTTAGTGCAGCGGGATGTCGACGCCCTGCTCACCTTCGGGACGGGGCCCGAAGATGCGGCGCTCGGATTCGTCGATGGCGAGGTCGTTGATGCTGGCCTCGCGCCGGCGCATGAAACCGTGCTCGTCGAACTCCCACAGCTCGTTGCCGTAGCTGCGCCACCACTGACCGTCACGGTCGTGGCTCTCGTACTGGAAGCGCACGGCGATCCGGTTGCCGTCAAACGCCCACAGGCTCTTGCGCAGCGCGTACTCCAGCTCCCGTTCCCACTTGTCGGCGAGGAACTCCACTATCTCGGCGCGGCCAGTGAGGAACCGGTCACGGTTGCGCCACAGCGAATCCTCCGTATAGGCACCGGCCACGCGCTCCGGGTCCCGGGTGTTCCAGGCGTCCTCGGCGGCCTGCACCTTCTGCGCTGCGGTCTCGGCGGTGAACGGGGGCAGGGGCGGTCGGTCGGCCATGGAGTCCTCCTTGAAGTGGGTAGGGTGATTCTGCAATGAAGATCATCTACACCCAGACCGACGAGGCGCCGGCACTGGCCACCCAGTCGCTGCTCCCGATCGTCGAGGCCTTCGCCGGAGTCGCCGGAGCCGAGGTGGAACTGCGTGACATCTCCCTCGCCGGGCGCATCCTGGCCCAGTTCCCCGACCGCCTCAACGGTGACCACCGCGTCTCCGATGACCTCACCGAGCTCGGCGAGCTGGCCAAGACGCCCGAGGCCAACATCATCAAGCTTCCCAACATCAGCGCCTCGGTGCCCCAGCTGCGCGCCGCGATCGCCGAGCTCCAGGCCCAGGGATACGAGATCCCCGACTACCCGAGCGATCCCTCCGACGACGATCAGCGCGACATCCGCGAGCGCTATGACCGCGTCAAGGGCAGCGCCGTCAACCCCGTGCTGCGCGAGGGCAACTCGGACCGCCGCGCACCGGACTCGGTCAAGGCCTACGCCCGCAACCACCCGCACTCGATGGGCGCGTGGTCCGCCGACTCCCGGTCCCACGTCTCGACCATGACCGACGGCGACTTCCGTTCCACCGAGCAGTCGGTCACGGTGGCCGATGAGGGGACCGTCCGCATCGAGCACGTCTCCGCTGACGGCGACGTCACCGTGCTCAAGCCCGACTTCCCGGTGCTCGCCGGGGAGGTCCTCGATTCCGCCGTCATGCGCCGCGCGGCGCTCGACGCATTCCTGGCCGGGCAGATGGCCGAGGCCAAGGAGCAGGGAGTCCTCTACTCCGTGCACCTCAAGGCCACGATGATGAAGGTGTCAGACCCCATCATCTTCGGCCACGCGGTGCGCACCTACTTCCCGGCGGTGTTCGCCGATCACGCCGACGCCCTCGCCGCCGCCGACGTCAGCGCCAACGACGGGATGGGAGCCCTGCTCAAGGCTCTGGATCGTGTGTCGGACGACGAGCGCGCCGCCATCACCGAGGCTGTCGAGGCGGCCTACCGCGACGGGCCCAGCCTGGCCATGGTCGACTCTGACCGCGGGATCACCAACCTCCACGTGCCCTCCGACGTGATCATCGACGCGTCGATGCCCGCCGCCATCCGCTCCTCGGGCCAGATGTGGAACCGCGACGGCGAGCTACAGGACACCAAGTTCGTGATCCCGGATCACTCCTACGCCGACCTCTACGCCGAGGCGGTCGACGACTGTCGCGAGCACGGCGCCTTCGATCCCGCGACGATGGGCACGACGCCCAACGTCGGCCTCATGGCGCAGAAGGCGGAGGAGTACGGCTCGCATGACAAGACATTCGAGGTCTCGGCGCCGGGCACGGTCCGGGTCGTGGACGGCGGTGGCGAGACGCTGCTGTCCCACGACGTCGAGGCCGGGGACATCTGGCGGATGTGCCAGACCAAGGACGCCCCGATCCGCGACTGGGTGCACCTTGCCGTCGCTCGCGCCCGGGCCACCGGCTGGCCGGCGGTGTTCTGGCTGGACGAGACGCGCGCCCACGACGCGCAACTGCTCACCAAGGTGCAGGCGGAGCTGGCCGAGCTCGACACCGACGGCCTCCAGCTGGAGATCCTGGACGTTGCTCAGGCCACCCGGTTCACCCTGGCCCGCGCTCGCGCCGGGGAGAACACGATCAGTGTCACCGGCAACGTCCTGCGCGACTACCTCACCGACCTGTTCCCCATCCTCGAGCTGGGCACGAGCGCCAAGATGCTGTCGATCGTTCCGCTGATGGACGGCGGCGGGCTGTTCGAGACCGGGGCCGGCGGATCGGCGCCCAAGCACGTGCAGCAGTTCGAGCGCGAGAACCATCTGCGCTGGGATTCGCTGGGCGAGTTCCTGGCGCTCGCGGTGTCACTCCAGATGCTCGCCGACAAGACCGGCAATGGGCGGGCTCGTATTCTTGGCGACGCGCTCGACCGCGCCACCGGCGCCGTGCTCGAACACAACCGCTCGCCGCTGCGCAAGGTCGGCGAGCTGGACAACCGGGGGAGCCATTTCTACCTGGCCCGGTACTGGGCGCGCGAGCTCGCCGATCAGACCGACGACCCCGACCTGGCCGAGCGCTTCGCGCCGCTGGCCGCCCGCCTGGAGGCGGATGAGGAGACGATCCTGTCAGAGCTGTCCGAGGTGCAGGGCGCGGCGGTGGAGCTGGGTGGCTACTACCACCCGGATTCGGAGAAGGCGGCGGCGGCCATGCGTCCCAGCCCGACCTTCAACGCGGCTCTGGAGAGTCTCTAGGACGGTCTCGTCGTGACGGCGCCGCTCCCCTCGGGCACGGTGACGATGCTGTTCACCGACATCGAGGGCTCCACCCGACTGCTGGACCAGCTGGGAGACGACTACGGCGTTATGCTCGCCGAGCATCGCCGGCTGCTGCGCGCGGTCTGGGCCCGGCACGAGGGGGTCGAGGTCGGGACCGAGGGCGACTCGTTCTTCGTCGCCTTCGCCGACACCGAGTCGGCCGTGGAGGCCGCCATCGCCGCCCAGCGCGCGCTCGCCGCCCACGTGTGGCCCTCCGGAGGCCCAGCGGACGGCGTCCGGGTCAGAATGGGGCTGCACACCGGCGAACCTCGCCTCGACAACGGGGACTACTGGGGTGCCGATGTCCATTACGCGGCCCGGATTGGCGCTGCCGCAAACGGCGGGCAGGTGCTGGCCAGCCAGGCCACCCGTGCTCTGGACGGTCGCCACGAGTTCGAGTCACTGGGGGAGCACAGCCTCAAGGACTTCATCGCCCCGCGCGAGCTGTTCCACCTCGTCGTGGATGGCACCCGGCCCTCGGACTTCCCGCCACCACGGACCCTGGAGCCGATCCGTACCAATCTCCCGTCGCCCACGGCCGAGCTGATCGGCCGCGAGGACGAGCTGGCGGTCCTGCTCGATCTCGTCGCCTCCGCCCGGCTCGTCACCGTGTCGGGCCCGGGCGGTTCGGGCAAGACGCGGCTCGCGCTCGAGGTCGCCCGGCGCGCGGCCGAGGACTTCGATGCCGTGTGGTGGGTTGCGCTGGAGCACATCCTTGACCCCAACGACGTGATGGGCGCCCTATCACGAGCGATGGGACTGCCCGAGGCGGTGGGATTCGACGCTGACGAGCGCGTCCTCGATCATCTGCGCGCCCGCAGCGCGCTGCTCGTGCTCGACAACCTCGAGCATGTGATCGAAGTGGCGCCGCTGATCGGCGACGTCGCGCGGGCCGGACCCGAGGTCAGGGTCCTGGTGACCAGCCAGCTGCCGCTGCGCGTCGGCGGCGAGAACGTCCTGGCCCTCGACCCCTTGCCGGTGCCGACCGGCGCCGAGCGCGAGCTCTCAACCCTGCGCGAGGTCGCGTCGATGGCGCTGCTCTGTGAGCGGGCTGCGGCGGCCGGGACGGGCTGGACACTGACCGAGGAGAACCGGTTCGACGCCGCTCAGCTGTGCCGGCAGCTTGAGGGCATGCCGCTCGCCCTGGAGCTGGCGGCGCCCCGGCTGCGTGTGCTCGACGCCGGTGACCTCTCACGGAGGCTGGAGGAGAGCCTCGACGCGCTGGGCAGCGGCGGCCCCGACCTGCCCGCCCGCCAGCGCGGCCTGCGCGCGGTGCTCGAGTGGTCGGTGGGCCTGCTCTCCGAAGCCGAGCGATCGCTGCTGCTCAGGCTCGCGGTCTTCTCCGCGGGGTTCACCACGTCGCTGGCCGAGGCCGCGTTCGGCGACGTGGTCGACGAGCTCGAGGCGCTTTTGGGGGCGGGGCTGGTCCGCCTGGCGGATGGCGGCCGGTTCGAGGTGCGCCCGGCGGTGCGACGGTTCGCCGCCGAGCTGCTCGACGCCGAGGCCGAGGACGCCGCGCACGCGGCCATCACCGATGCGCTCATCGCCCTGGCCGAACCGTTCGAGAAGCGCTGGGTGGTGTGCACCATCGACGGCCGGCTCACCATCAACCCGGAGGGCGGCAACATCTTCGCCGAGCTCGACTGGGCGCAGCTGATGGACTACGGGCGCCACGCCCGGCTGGCGGCATCCACCGGCTGGTGGATGAACTACTCGAGCGCCGTCGAGTTCAGCCGCGACCACCTGGAGATCGCGCTGGCGCGCTCGACCGCTGCGGTGATGCGCGCACGCTGCCTGCAGGCGCTCGGGGCGCTCGGGCTCAAGGACTCAGACCCGTCGGGTTTGCTGGACGCCGCCGATGCCTGGCATGACCTCGGCGACGTCGAGGGCGAGTTCTACAGCGTGATCTATGCCGCCAACCTGTACGGGCACGCCCGCGAGCCCGAGGCGCAGATGGAGCTGGTGGAGCGGGCTGCCGAGCTCCAGGGCCGCCTGCCCGACGACCCCGATGCCGCGTGGATCCTCGCTGTCGTCGGTGCCCAGGCAGTGTGGCTCACGGGTCATCCGGAGGAGGCCATCGACCCGCTGCTACCGCTGTATCGCGACGCCGCCGATGGCTCCTGGAAGCAGTTCTGGCTGGCGACGCGCCTGGCCGATCTCGAGCTCGTGCTCCATCGGCCCGCGGACGCCCTCGTCCACTACGGAGTGGCGATGGCGATCCTGGCCCCGTTGCGCTCCCCGATGGGGGACCTCATACAGGCCGTGACCGTCGCGGTCGCCCTCCTGCAGCTGGGACGCGTCCCGGAGGCCGCCGCCGTATGGGCGGTGTGCGAGCTGGGGTTCGACGAGCTCTCGTCGCCACCCCACGGCGCCATGCTCGACTGGTATGACGCGGTGCGGGCCAGCCTCGATGACGACGGCCTCGCTGCGGGGCGCCGGCGCGCTGCCCGGATGGGCATGGAGGCCGGGCTGGCCTGGGTGGGCCAGGTGGCTCGCGGCGAGACCTGATACCGCGAAGAAAGGAGGAGCCCCGCAGCCCCCGGGACCCCTCCTTTTACTGTCCAGGCCAGCGGACCGGTTGCCGCTGCCGATCCTTGGGAGATCTGGCCCGGTTTGGTGGCTTGGCGCCTATGTCATCGCCCCTCTCGGAATGGATCTGCCGCCCGGCCGGTGCCGCGTGGATCCGAGATTGACGCCCCGCAGTGTCCCCCATTTCCGTGTGTGCGAAAACGTACATGGACCCACTCCCTGTGCGTCCTTTGACTCACACCCGCCGCCCCGCGCGATGGCCGAGGCGCGCGATGGGCCGCCAGGCGCGCGATGGCCGAGGCGCGCGATGGCCGAGGCGCGCGATTTTTCCAAGATAGTTGTAAAGATCGCGCGCGCGCCGCTACCTGGAGGTGCCGGTGGAGGTGCCGGCGTCGAAGTCCCCCGCGCCGGCCCGGGCCTCGCGCAGGATCTCCGTCAGTGCGGCCAGCGCCTCGTCGCCGAGCGGCTCGGTGCCGAAGCGGATGTCGTGCAGCGCGTCGGTCGCCTCCTGGGCCACCGCCCGGCCCGCCGGAGTGATCGTGGCCAGCGTCGTGCGCCCGTCCGAGGGGTGCGGGGCTCGCTGCACGTACCCGGCGCGCTCCAGCCCGTCGACCAGGTTGGTGACGCTCGCCGGGTGGACCTGCAGCCGCGCGCCCATCTTGCCCAGCGGCAGCGACCCCGCCCGGCTGAAGTGCAGCAGCATCAGCGCCTCGTAACGGGCGAAGGTCAAACCGAACGGCTCCAGCGCGTCGTTGAGCCGCCCGAGCAGGATCTGCTGGGCGCGCATCACCGAGGTCACCGCCATCATCGCCGCCACCGGCGAGGCCTCCCAGTGGGCCCGCCACTGGCGTCCGGCCTCCTCGATGGGGTCAAAGCTCAGCGGGCCGGGCATGGCCGCACAATGCCACGCCCGGCCGCTGGCTCACACCTTGAGCGCCTCGGGCGCCGACGCCAGCGCCGCCTCGATGGCGGCCACCAGCTCTCGCGCGGACGCGGCGGTGAGCTCCACCGCTACGCGTGCGCCGGGTCCTCTGGACGGGTCGGTGAAGTCGATGTTGAGCGTGTGCTCGGCCATCGCGTGCACCGGGTGGTCGAAGTACACCGTGCCGTCAGTGACCCCAAACCACTTGCTGTCGGGCCCCTTGGCGCTGCCGACGAGCTCGGTCTTCACGGTCGCGTAGGTGCACATGCTCAGCCTCCGAGGTGGGTGTTGTAGAAGTTCTCGATCCGCTCCCAGCCGTCGTTGGCCGCCTCGACCCGGTAGGCCGGGCGGTCCACGGAGAAGAACGCGTGGCCGGCGCCGTCGTAACGGTGGAACTCATGGGGCTTGTTCTCACGCGTGAGGATCTCGTCGAGCTCGTCGACCTGCTCGGGGCTGGGGTACTTGTCGTCGTTGCCGAAGAGGCCCAGCAGCGGACAGCGCAGGTTGGGCAGCTGGTCGACCAGATTGGTCACCTTCAGGGGAAAGCCCTCCTCGGGCGTGCCGGTGACGTACGCGCCGTAGCAGTCCACGGCCGCGTCGAGCGGCAGGTTGCAGGCGGCCAGGACGGACTGGCGTCCGCCCGAGCAGTAGCCGATCACGCCGACCTTCCCGTTGGACGTCGGCAGTGCGCGCAATGCCTCTGCAGCGCCGCCCACATCGCCGACGAGGCGCCCGTCGGGCACGCCGCCGTTGGCGCGGGCGGTCGCGGCGGCGTCGTCGGGCGCAGCGCCCGGCGCCTCGCGCCAGTAGAGGTTCGGGCAGATGGCGTCATAGCCCAACTCGGCGAACCGCCGCACGATCTCCTTCGTCCCCCGGTCATAGCCCGGCATGTGGTGGATGACGACCACGCCACCTCGGGCCTCGTCGCCGGCGGGACGGGCGAGGTACGCCTCGATCTCGTCGCCGTCGTGCCCGGTGATCCGGATCGTGTCCGCATTCAATGAATCGCTCATGGGCGCGATTCTTTCACGGGCATCGCGACGGCCGCCCCGGTGGCGCCGTCAGGACTGGCACCGGCGGACGCCGTGCGCGCTGGTGTCACGGCAGGCACGCACAAAGCGCCGGCTGGGCGCGGCGGCGCGCGGCTCCTGCGGGGCGACCGGCACCTGGACGAGGCGACCGCCGACGGTGAGCTTGCTCCAGGGGCGGGTGATCTGGGCCGGGTTCCAGGTGATGCCCAGGCCGCTGTGCATGACGAACGTCTCGGCCGTGAGCTCGTACTCGCCGTCGGCGGCGGTGACCGTGGCGTCGATCTCCACCTCCATCCGGGAGCCACGCGCCGTCAGCTCGCCGACCACGGCCAGCCGGTCGTCGTCGAGGCGCACCTGGCGCGACACGAACCGGATGAACGGGTCGCGGGCGACGGCGAAGAAGTCCTCTGAGCGCAGGTGGTGGTCGCGACGCTCGTTGCCGGTGTCGATGCTGGCCGCGTCGATGGTCAGCGCGATCGCGGGTCGGGCGCCGAGCTCGAGCCGGCCGGCGTACTGCCGGAAGTGACCCCTGACGGTGCCAAAGCCCCACCAGTAGGGGACGGCGAAGGACACGGTGGATCGCTGCGGGTCAAGCTGCCAGGCCCCTCGCGCGAGAGTGGCCGCGGCCGTCTCCGGGAAGAATGCCGGCGGCCACACCCACTGTCTCCCGACATCCATCAGACCTCAATATAAACAGCCGATGACCCCGGCCCAGCCCCTCTCGGAGGCTTCCGCGCATGTACACCCGGTCAGCGAGGGAGCGCACAGGAACCGACGAGGCGGCGGTGGGTGCCGCCGCCCCGTCGGCTGACTCGTGTCGGGCGGGGCCTACCAGGTGGGGTCGCCCCGCCCTGCCGGCGGTCGAGTTGCGGGATCTGGTTCGCTGACTGCCGACGTCTCTCTCTGATCATCAGGGTGGGGCTGTGGGTCGATGGGGCTCAGCTCGGGCAGGTCCCCGCGCGCTGCGTGGGTGTTCTTGGCAGAGCCGTTGCGGTGGGCGCGTTGGAAGGCGCGCAGCGCCCCGATATGGTCGCCTTCCCGCTTGAGGAGCAGACCGAGGCTGAATGCGGCGTTCGGTTCGCCGCGTCGATCGGCGCGGCGATATGCCGCCTTGGCGCCCGACAGATCGCCATCCTGCTCGAGCAGCACACCGAGGCTGTAAGCAGCCATCGAATCCCCTCGTTCATCAGCGCGCCGGTAGGCCTCCATGGCGCCGCTCAGATCGCCCTGCTGCTCGAGCAGGGCGCCGAGGTTGTAGGCCCCAACGGGGTGACCGCGTTCGTCGGCCCGACGGTAGGCGTCTCTGGCACCGGCCAGGTCGCCCCGCCCCTCCAGCAGCACTCCGAGGTTGCAGGCGGCTCCGGCATGGCCTCGGTCATCAGCGAGCTGGAACGCGTGTTCGGCGGCAACCCGGCTCTCATCCTGCGGCAGCAGCGCCCCGAGGCTGAGCTCTTGATTCGGGTGGCGACGCTGATCGGGCCGCCGGAACGCGTTTCTGGCAGCGACGCCATGCCGTGCCAGCATCAACCTTACGCCGAGCTCGAATGCTGCCGTCGGCTGTTCGCGTCCGTCCTCTTTGCCGCCTGCACCAGCGATCGGCCGGGGCCTGGCAGTGGGCGTCTGATCCAGGCGACCTCGATGCCTTCGCCAGACCACTCCTGCCAGCATTGCTACCAGCAGGCATGCGACGAGGACGATCCACAGGATCGGCGCCGACCCTGCCGAACGTGTCACACCATCAGGCTGGGGCGCGGCGGATCTCGTCGGGGTTGGCGCGCCCCTGGGACGGCCGGACCTCGGTCGCGTGCGGCGTTTGGAGCCTGGTCGCGCGACCACCCGGTGCGGGTGGCGGCGGCTTCCTCGGACCAGCACGGCCCGGATCTGACGGAGGGTCTGGGGTCCGGCGATTCCGTCAACCGGCAGATGCCGAGCATGCTGAAGGCGCATCACCGCGCGTTCGGTGCGGGGCCCGTAGCGCCCGTCGGACGGGCCCGGGGAGTAACCAGCCGCGGCCAACTCGCGCTGAAGCCTGCGGACCGATCCCGAGCCCCCGCGGACGTATCCGGTGCCCGGATCGAGAATCGGCTTGGCGTCGGCCAGTGCCGACCGCGTGACCGGGCCGGCGATTCCATCGGCTTGCAGGCCGTGAGCGGTCTGGAAGCCGATCACCGCGTGCTCGGTGAGCAGGCCGTAGCGTCCGTCGATCGGACCCGGTGGGAATCCGGCCACGACCAGTCGACTCTGAAGGAGCTTCACTGCCTTGGACCCGCGGGCGGCGGCGTAGCCGCTGCCAAGCGCCAAGAGCTCTCGGGAATTGCGGGCGTGGTGGGCGGATCTCACCGCGCCCCGCGGATCTGAACTATGTGATTTGGAATGGGCGACGCGGACGGTTCGTGATGTCCGGGTGGTCGAAGCTGCCGACCCCTGGCGGTGCGGATTGCCGGGCTTTCCCACCGCAGTGGCCGGGAACAACGCCAGCATCAGCATCACGACCGTGGCCGCCCGCTCGATGGCCATGAGCGAAGAGACTGCGCGGGCGAGATACCCAAAGCTGCTCTTCGTCCACGCCCAGTTTGAGCGTGACACGAGTCTGTTCTCCTGTTACTTGCTAGAGGTGGGCACTCGTGGGGCTCGACGCCCTGGTGCCCAGGGACCTGAAAACTGAGACCGGGTCTCAGCCAGGTCGCTCTAGCAAGGAGAGAAGCGGCGGCGGGGGCGCCAGCCGTGCCGTCGTACCAAGCGCCCAGATCACGCCAGGCACGACCACAACCGCGAGCGCAAGCAGCGCCGCGACACCGAAGAAGAACGAGAAACCCAGACCGCCGCCGGCCGCCGAGCCGCCGCCCGCAGACACGGTCACGTCGGGGGGCAGCACCGACGAGGTCGGCAGCGGCGACCCGCTCGTGACGCGGCGCTCGCGCGCGGGGCGCCCGGGCGTGCTCGTGGCCCCGCTCCGCGGCGAAGGCCCACTGATGGGCGCCGGTGCCGGCCACGCGCTCGCCACGTCGGTCACGTGATGGGCTGGCGCGCCGGTCTGCCTCGGCACGGACGGGACGACGGTCCGTGAGGGTCCTGCCGTGATGACTAGGGGCCTTCCGGGCGTCGGCATGTCGGGGCGACCAGAGGGGGTGAGAGGAGTGCGTGAGGTATCGCCGGCGCTGCCCGCCATGGCGGCCGGGAGGGGCTTTGGCGTCGTCGCCGGCGTGTGCGTGACCTGCGTCAACCTGTCGGACCCGATCGATGTGACGGTCGATGCGAGGGCCGTCATTCCCGTCACAGCTCGGGAGACCGACCGTGTCGCGGGCGCCGTGACGCTGGCGACCGTGCTGGTGACGACGGTGGCGACGGGGGCGACGGTGCGGGTCACCGGGGCGGCGGTGTTGACGACGGGGGCGGCGGTGTTGGCGATGGTGTTGATGACCGGGGCGGCGGTGGTGGTGGCGGCGTTGATGACCGGGGCGGCGGTGGTGGTGGCGGCGTTGATGACCGGGGCGGCGGTCTTGGCGATGGTGTTGACGACCGGGGCGGCGGTGGTGGCGGCGGTGCGGGTGACCGGGGCGAGCGTCTTGGTGGCGGCGTTGGCGACCGGGGCGGTGGTCTTGGCGGCGGTGGTGGTGACTGGAGCGACGGTCTTGGCGGCGGTGGTGGCGACCGGGGCGGCGGTCTTGGCGGCGGTGGTGGTGACCGGAGCGACGGTCTTGGCGGCGGTGGTGGTGACCGGGGCGGCGGTCTTGGCGGCGGTGGTGGTGACCGGAGCGACGGTCTTGGCGGCGGCGGTGGCGACCGGGGCGGCGGTCTTGGCGGCGGTGGTGGTGACCGGAGCGACGGTCTTGGCGGGCGTCTGCGGTGCGATCGGCGCGGCGGGCGTCTGCGGCGCTGGCGCGACGCTGTTCGAGGCCGAGCTCGCAGCGTTCGCGACAGTTTCTGCGGCGGTCGCGATCGGGTTGGCCGCCGGCGCGGGAACGGCCGAGGTGGCCGCCGGACCGGCGCCGCTTCCCGGAATGGGTCCGTCAGCCTCTGCGTTCGCCGCAGCCCACAGGCCGCCGAACGCCAAGAGACCCACGGTGACCGCCCCGATCAGCCTCAAGCGCCGCAGGGGTCGCCAGCGAGCCAAACGGCTAAAGCTCCAAACACTGGCGAATGCCACCAATACCACTCCGACCCTTATTAGACCTCTCCGTTATTGAGGTTTTCCCCCGGCGCCGATTGCTAAACGCAGTTTGCGGAATGAAGCGGCCGCGGGCTTCGGCGCTCCCGCCTGCCGACGCGACGAGCAGCGGGCCCGTGGCTCCGGCCGGCCCTAGGTCGGCAGGACGCGCCGGCCCCAGGCGAACTGGTCGCCGAGCCAGCTTCCGCGCAGCGGCAGCACGTACACGCCCTGCCCCGAGGAGTGGATCACCCAGTTGTCGCCCAAGTAGATCCCGGTGTGGATGACGTTGGCCTCGGTCGCGGTGCTGTTGAAGTGGGCGGTGCCGAAGAAGAGCAGGTCGCCCGGGCGCAGCTGGTCATAGCGCAGCCGGTCGCGGTGCGGGATCTCCTGCGCCATCTGCGCCGCGGTGCGGCCGCCGATCTCGCGCCCCCAGGGCAGTCCTGACACCTTGAACACGCGCCACACGAACCCGGAGCAGTCAAACCCGCCGTGGGCGAGGCCGTCCGCGGTGTTGTCCGTGGTCCCGGCATAGACGTAGGGGTAGCCGATCCTGGACACCGCGACGCGCAGGGCGGTCAGCTCGTCGGCGCTCATCCGCGGAAGCGCGTAGGTCGTCAGCGTCTGGCGCGCGGACTGGATGCTCCAGCTGCCGTCGTCCATCACCTGCGCCAGCGACCAGGCGGCCTCCGCGCGCGTGATCGAGTCCCAGGGGAAGAGCTCGAGCTGGTCGGTGCCGGCGGGGTGGTCGTAGCGCAGGCCGAGGTAGCGGGCGACGACCTCGGTGCCGTAATAGGAGGGGGGTCGCAGCCCCACCGCCGCCGTCGCCTGCTGCACGTGGGCGGCGACATCGGCGAGGCCGAGCTGATCGACGACGAGGCGGTCAAACGCGGTCACGGTGACGAGCCCGGCGCCGGCGTGGACGGTGGGCAGCGTCACGGGCGCGCCGTCGGAGCTCGAGATGTCGCGGGTCGCCAGCGCGGCGAGGGCGGCCAGCGCGCGGTCGGCCTGGGCGCCCGGCAGCCGCTCGGCGCCACCGAAGTCGTTGCCGCGGAGGTTGCTCATCAGCCCGGCATGGACGACCTGGCGCTGCTGGGCGGCATCCCAGTTGGCCAGCGTCACCTGGGCGCTGGCGGCCGAGGGCAGGATCGCGGCGAGAACAGCCCAGCCGCCGAGGACCACGGGCAGAGCAAGCTTGAGCACGCGAGCGGGCATCAGTACACCGGTCATCGGCGCAATGTGCCGATTCCTGAACACCGCACAGCGACCGCATGGACTGATACACGTATGGCATGCCCGTCCGCCGCATCGTCATCGATCACGTGTCCGTCGGCGTCTCCGACCTCCCGCGCAGCATCGAGTTCTACACGCGCGCGCTGGCCCCGCTGGGGTTCGAGCCGATGGGCTCGTGGCGCGAGGATGAAGGCGAGATGTCGTTCGGCGTGGCGGGACTCGACGACTTCGGGATCTCGCTTCACTACCCGGCCGGTCCGGGCGTGCACGTCTGCTTTGCCGCCGACAGCCAGGAGCAGGTCGACGCCTTTCATGCCGCGGCGCTGGCCGCCGGCGGCCGTGACAACGGCGCCCCAGGCCCGCGCCCGGACTACTCGGAGGGGTACTACGGCGCCTTCGTGCTCGACCCCGACGGCCACAACATCGAGGCCGTGCACCACGGCTAGTGGTCGCTCCCGCACGGACGGGAGAGGCCACCAGACCCGCGCCCACGCGGCCGCGAGAGGCCACCAGACCCGCGCCCGCGCGACGGCGACCCGCTACCTTCCGACCCGCCATGGACTCTCGCAGCCCCCGGTGGCCGTCGGCACGGATCGCCCTTGCGCTTCTGGTGGCCGCGGTGGCCGCCCTCGCCGCGGGCGGCTGCGGGAGTACGGCCAGGAAGGCCTCGGCGCAGTCGACGTTCAGCGTCACCGGTGCGGCGATGGGCCAGCCGATCCCGTCGGGCTTCGTCGGCCTCTCGATCGAGATCAAGTCCCTGGAGGAGTACGCGGGCACGAACCCGGACGCCGTCAACCCGATCCTGCTGCACCTCATCGAGGACATCGCGCCCGAGCAGAGCCCAGTGCTGCGGCTCGGCGGCGACAGCACCGACTGGTCGTGGTGGCCGGTGTCGAGCGTGGCCCGTCCGCCCGGAGTGAGGTTCACGCTGACGCCCACCTGGCTGGACGTCGCCCGCGCCGTGGCCACCGCGGTGCGGGCGCGGCTCATCCTCGGTGTCGACCTGGAGGCCGACAACCGCACCGTCGCCACCGCCGAGGCCGACGCGATGGTCGACCGGATCGGGCGCAGCTCGGTGGCGGCGCTGGAGCTGGGCAACGAGCCCGAGCTCTACGGCAGCTTCGGCTGGTACAGGTCGGCCAGCGGCAAGCCCGTCCCAGGCCGCCCGCGTGACTATGACCCGGCCGCATTCGAGCGCGACTACTCAAGCTTCGCCGCCCGACTCCCCGACGTCCGGCTGGCCGGGCCCAGCAGCGGCGCGCCGACGTGGCTGGCCAAGCTCGCGTCGTTCCTCGACGCGGAGCCGCGCGTCCGGCTGGTGACCGTGCACGCCTATCCGCTCAAGCACTGCACCAAGTCCAAGGTCGTCACCATCCCGCAGCTCCTCTCGGAGCAGTCCTCGCGCGGCCTGGCCGCCTCGGTGGCGCCGTACGTGGCCATCGCCGCCGCGCACCACGATCCGTTGCGGGTGGACGAGATGAACGGGATCTCGTGCGGCGGCACGCGCGGTGTCAGCGACACTTTCGCCTCGGCCCTGTGGGTGCTCGACGCGATGTTCGAGATGGCTCGCACCGGCGTGACCGGGGTCAACATCCACACCGTCCCCAACGGCATCAACGAGATCCTCGGACCCGACGACGGCGGCGGCGGTCAGACGGGACCGGCGTCCGTGCGGGTGCACCCCGAGTTCTACGGGATGATCATGTTCGCGCAGGCCGCCCCCGCCGGGTCGCACCTGCTCAAGCTCGGCACCGTCACCCCGCGCGGCGTCAAGGTATGGGCCACGCGCGCGACCGACGGCGTCGTCCATGTCGTCGTCATCAACAAGCGGCCGGCCACGTCGCAGTTCCTGCGGTTGCGGATCGCCGGCGCTCACGGCGCGGCCGAGCTCGAGCAGCTGCGCGCGCCCAGCGTCCACAGCACCAGCGGGGTCACGATCGGCGGGCAGACGTTCGGCGCCGAGACGAGCACCGGCGTCCTGGCGGGGCCGGCGACCGATCACACCGTGGCGTTGTCGGCCGGCGGCTACCCCGTCACCGTGCCGGCGGCCAGCGCGACGATGCTGACGATCCCCGCCGGATAACGCCCGTCTCTGCTATCTCCGGGGCCATGGACCTGGCCGCGTACCTGGAGCGGATCGGGGTCGGCCCCGGCGCCGGGCTGGCCGAGGTGCACCGCGCCCACGTCACCTCCATCCCGTTCGAGAACCTCGACTCGCACCGGGGCGTGCCGGTGTCGCTGGAGCTCGATGACCTGGAGCGCAAACTCGTGGGCAGCGATCGCGGCGGCTACTGCTTCGAGCACAACCTGCTGTTCGCGGCGGCGGTCGAGGCGCTCGGGCTCCGGGCGGAGCCGATGCTCGCACGTGTCCGTCTGGGTCGGCCGCCCGGGACTCCGCGCCCGCGCACCCACCTCGTCCATCGCGTCCACACGCAGGATGGCGTCTGGCTGGCCGATGTCGGCTTCGGCAACGGGACGCTGCTCGAGCCGATCCCATTCGCTCCGGGCGCCGAGCACGAGCAGTCGGGCTGGCGGTTTCGCATCGTTCAGGACGGTGCCGAGCACGTGCTGCAGAACCTCGACGGCGCGGACTGGGTCGACGTCTACGGGTTCGTGCCCGAGCCGGTGCCGTTCGTTGACATCGACATGAGCAACTGGTTCACCTGCACCCACCCCAGGTCGCCGTTCGTGGGGGGCCTGATCGTCGCCGTGAACCACCCTGACGGCACCCGCGTGGCCTTGAGCGACTGGAACGGGCTCTCGCTCAGCACGCATACGCCCACTGAGCGGAGCGTCTCCGAGCCGGCGCGCGAGGACATTCCCCACCTCCTGGAGACCGTCTTCGGCCTGCCGGGATTCGCGCTGGGTGATGACGGCCGGATCACACGCCGGGCCACTCACTCCGAGTAAGCTATTCTTTACGTAAACGTGAAGTAGTCCGTTTACTTGCCTGTCTCGGGACCGGCTGGACTCAAAGCTGAAAGGGAAGCCGTGAGCACGAACGGCGCAGATCACAACGGAGCCGTTGGCGCGCAGAGGCCCGCGATCCGGCTCGACCATCACGGCAACCCGGTGCCCGACCACTACAAATGGATCGCGCTGTCGACCACGACGCTCGGGGTCCTGATCGCCACGATCAACGCCTCCATCCTGCTCATCTCGCTGCCGGCGATCTTCGACGGGATCCACATCAATCCGCTGCTGCCCAGCAACACCAACTACCTGCTGTGGCTCATCCTCGGCTTCCTCGTGGTCACGGCGGTGCTCGTCGTCAGCCTCGGCCGCCTCGGCGACATCTACGGCCGGGCGAGGACCTTCAACCTCGGCTTCGCCGTCTTCACCTTCTTCAGCATCATGCTGGCGGTCACCTGGATGAAGGGCAGTTCCGGCGCCCTGTGGCTGATCATCATGCGAGCGCTGCAAGGGGTCGGCGGCGCGATGCTGTTCGCCAACTCCAGCGCGATCATCACCGACGCCTTTCCGGCCAATCAGCGCGGACTGGCGCTCGGCATCAATGGGGTCGCCGCCGTCGCGGGATCGTCGATCGGCCTCGTCCTGGGCGGCCTGCTCGCCCCCGTCGCCTGGCGCGCGGTGTTCCTGGTCTCCGTCCCGTTCGGGATCCTGGGCACCGTCTGGGGCTTCGCCAAGCTGCGCGACCTCTCCGAGCGCAAGCCGGCCAAGATCGACTGGTGGGGCAACGTCACCTTCGCCGTGGGCCTGATCGCGGTGATGATCGGCATCACCTACGGCATCCAGCCCTACGGACACCACACGATGGGGTGGACGAGCCCCAAGGTGATCGCCGAGATCGGAGGCGGGATCCTGGTGCTCATCGCCTTCTGCATCATCGAGACGCGCGTCGAGCAGCCGATGTTCCACCTCGACCTGTTCAAGGTCCGCGCCTTCACCGCCGGCAACTTCGCCTCGCTGCTGTCGGGCATCGGCCGCGGCGGCCTGCAGTTCGTGCTCATCATCTGGCTGCAGGGCATCTACCTGCCCCGCCACGGCTACAGCTTCGCCGACACCCCGCTGTGGGCCGGGATCTACCTCCTGCCGCTCGTGGCCGGCATGCTGTTCGCCGGGCCCATCGCCGGCGCCCTGTCGGATCGCATGGGCCCGCGCCCGTTCGCCGTCGCGGGCATGGCGCTGGCGGCGCTCTCCTTCCTGTTGCTGGCGCTGCTGCCGGTCAACTTCTCCTATCCGGTCTTCGCGTTGGTGATCATCCTCAACGGCCTGGGGATGGGCATCTTCTTCTCGCCCAACCGCGCGAGCATCATGAACAGCCTGCCCGCCAACCAGCGCGGGGCCGGCGGCGGGATGGCGGCGACGTTCATGAACTCCGCCATGGTGCTGTCGATCGGGATCTTCTTCAGCCTGATGATCGTCGGCCTGTCCGGCGGGCTGCACCAGTCGCTCTACCACGGGCTCACCGCGCACGGGGTCTCCCAGGCCGTGGCGCAGAAGGCCGCCAACCTGCCGCCTGTGGCCACCCTGTTCGCAGCGTTCCTGGGCTACAACCCGATCCAGACGCTGCTGGGCTCCCATATCCACGCCGTCTCGGCCCACCAGCAGCACGTGCTGCTTGGGCACACGTTCTTCCCCTCGGTGATCTCCGGCCCGTTCTCCAGTGCGCTGACGTCAGCGTTCACCTTCGGCCTCGTCGCCTGCCTGATCGCCGCGCTGGCGTCGCTCGTCCCGGCCAAGGGCCAGCCCTGGTTCGGCCGCGGTCGCCGCGCGGTCGTCGATGAACACGCCGCCGACTCGCTGCTCGTGCTGCCCGCCGGCGGGACCCTGGAGTACGCCGGGGCCGACGTCGAGCCGCCCGAGGGGCGCTGAGCCCGCGCCCGCGGCGGATCAGCGTCTTTCGCCCGCGGCGGATCCGCGTCCGCCCACCCATTTCATCCAGGCGCCGTGCGGGTCGGTCCACGCGACCGGTTCGGCGTCGAGGCTGAGCAGCATCTCACCGCCCGGAGCCGGCCCCGGCCGCGGGGGCTGCTCGAGCTCGACGACCCCCGGCGGCTCGTTGGCGACCCAGCGTGCGCCCAGGGACCCAACGGTGTCGGCAAAGCGCCGGCGGTCCTTGGCGTCGTGGACATAGCCGAGCACCGCCGTGTGGAAGACCACCAGGGTGGCGCCCTCGGGCGCCTTTTGCGCCAGGGCGGTGAGGTCGTGGCGAAGGTCGCCCTGGACCACGCGGGGCGGATCCGCGCGGGCGACCGCGATCGCCGCTCGCAGCGGCCCGATGCGGTCGCGATCGCCGGGCCACACCAGCGACTCCAGCCAGGACACGCTCTCATCATCTGTGACGTCGATCGGCGCCAGGTCCAGCCCGGCGCGCCAGGCCACCTCGGGCAGCGCGGCCGGGACCGGAGTCGCGTCGTCGACCTCGCAGCGGAACATCGGCCCGCCGCCGTCGAGCGCGGGCGCGCCCAGCGGACGGCCGTCGCCGTAGTCATAGCCGTAGCGATCGGGGAGCAGGCACAGCCCGGCCGACGTCCCCACCTCCAGGAGCGCCAGCGGCTGGGGGAGGGAGGCCAGCACCGGGAGCAGCGTGGCGCAGCGCGCCGGCTCGTTGGTCTGCGTCCGGTGTGTCCGGATGAGCTCGAGCGCCTCTGACCGCCGGTCAAAGAATCGCTCACGGAACTGCGGCCAGTCACGGGCGAAATCTCCGTACAGGTGGCGCACGGCGGCCAGCAGCAGGTTGGGCTGGCGCTTGGCCGGCTCGAGCTCGCACAGGATCGCCAGGAGCTCGCGGTCATCCGCGACCTGACGGGTCAGCTCCGCGTACAGCGCCGAGCGGCCCGCCGCCTCCTCCGCCGAGAAGCGCCGGTACTCGGCCGCCAGTCGATCCATGCGGCCTTCGTTCACGCCCACATCCTGCACGATCGGCGCGGCGTGTCGCGGGGCGCCGGCACACGTCGGTCGCGGCCCCAGCTAGGGACGGTCCGAGCTCAGGCGGCGGCGAGCTGCAGGTCGCCGGTGCGGCGCTGATGCTCGGCGATGACAGCGTCGCGCAGCGCGGCGAACTCGCCGGTGTGCATGTCGGTGACGAGCTCGTCGACCGGGGCCTGCTCAGGCTCGGCGGCGAAGCGCCAGGCGAGGAACAAGGCGGTGAGACAGCCGGTGCAGCTCAGCACGTTGCCGATGGCCAGCACCGGCGCGTGGTTGCCGAAGGCGTTGACGAAGGCCAGCGCCAGATTCGCGGTGAACCCGAGCGACCAGCCGAGCTTGGACTGACCCGTCGACGAGCGGTTGCGCAGCATCGTCACCAGCTGCGGAACGATGCCCGTCACGCCGATCATCACGGCGAGCATCGAGATGGAGGTAATGACTTCGTTCATGTTCAAAAAGAAAGGTGAAGGTTTAGAGACTTAAGTGATTGCGCCCTCACTCTTTCTGTCGGACGGCGCCCGCGATTCCTGAAGGCCGCTTCTATGCTCGCAACGGGATGCGAACACTGCCTCGCACCTTGGCAGGGGCCCTCGCGGTTGCGGTGGTCGGGTTCGCGCTGGCGCGATACGGCGCCGGCAAGACCTCCGCCTCACCGCCGCCGCTCAGCCGCCAGGCCTCGGTGGCGGACTTCAAGATCAACTACCCGTCGACCTGGCGTGTCGCCCCGGCGGCGGCGGTGCCCCTCGTCCCGATGGGCGACGTGCTCACGCTCGCCGCCGGTGACTCCAAGAGCTCCAGGCTCATCGTCGGCACCCAGCAGACGACCACGCCCGCGGCGCTGCCGGCCCGGCTGGCCGCGGCGGTGCCTCCCACCACCAAGCCGCAGGTGGTGACGCTCGGCGATGCGAGCTTCTACCGCTACCTCAACCTCACCCCGCGGGGCCAGAACACTGCCGAGTCGCTCTACACCCTGCCCACGTCGGTCGGCACGATCACGGCGGTGTGCTCGGCGCCGACGTTCACCACGCGCTTCACCAGCGACTGCGAGCGCGCCCTCGCCACCCTCAAGCTCACGACCGGCGACGTGCTCTCGACCAGCGTCGACCCCGGATACGCGCTTCAGCTCAACCGGATCCTCGGCCAGCTCAATGACGTGCGCCGCTCGGCGGGTCCGGGGCTGCGCTCGAGCAAGGTCGGCACGCGCGTGCGCGCGGCGTCCGCGCTGGCCACGGCCCACGCTCAGGCGGCCTCGGCGACCAGCCACATCACCGTCGGCCAGGCGAGCTCGGCCAACCAGGCTCTGGTGACGGCGCTGAGCCAGAACGCGAGCGCCTACAAGGCTCTGGCGCACGCGGCGGCCAAGCGGAACGTCTCCGAGTACGGGCGCGCGCAGGCGGCGGTGGCATCAGCGGGCTCGGGCCTGGACGCGGCGTACACCCAACTGCGCCAGCTCGGGTACACCATCCATTGACCATCGGGCCCGCGGGTCCGCCGCGGGCTCAGCCTCTGCCGCGGTGCTCAGCCGCTGCCGCTGGAGGTGCCGCTGCCGTTGGTCGTCACCGACGACCCGCCTGACCCTTGGGTGGTGACCACCGTCGAGTGCGTCGGAGCGGCGGCCGGAGGCGAGGCCTGCGGCGTGCCGCTCGACGGCGCCGACGTGGCGGTGGGGTGCGTGGCCGTCGCGGCCTTGTGCGCGGGCTTGCTCTTGGTCTTCTTGGCCGGGTGGTGCTGGACGACGAGCTTGGCCGGCGCGGGCACCGTGGCCATCGAGGCCACGGTCGCGCTGCCGTGCTGAGTGGAGCCGGTCGCCAGCCGCGCCGGCGCCGGGTCGTCCGGCCGTGATCCGGCACCGAGGATGAACGCTGCGGCGAACGCGGCGACCGGGATCGCGATGGCCAGCACGCGGACGGCCAGTCCGCCCTTGCGCGCCTTGCCCTGTTTGCGTTCGGCCTTGCGCTCCTTGCGGGTCGTGGGCTTCGGGCGTGCCTCGGCCGTGCCACCGCGGCGGCGGGCTCCCCTGCGACCGGTTGCCGCCGACGCGGCGACGGCTGCGGCCAAGGCGTCAGCTCCGTCGCGATCGACGCCGGGCTCGACCTCCTCCTCCTCCTCGGCCGGGGGCTGGAACGCCGCCAGCGATGTCGTGAGCGGCTCCACGCCCTCGACGTAGGTCGGTGCCTCGGTGACGAGCTCGGGCTCCTCCTCCGGGGCCTCCGGCTGAGGCTCCTCCTCGACGAGTGCGGACGCGTCTTCGCTGAGCTCGGGCTCGGGCTCAGGCTCGGGCTCGTCCTCGATGAGCTCTGGCTCAGGCTCTGACTGCGGCGCGGGCAGCGGCGTGTCAGCCGCTTCCGGCTCGGGTGTCATCACGGGCACGGGCGCGATCACAGGCACCGGCGCGATCACCGGCACCGGCGCGGGCGGCGGCGCCGCCATCGCCGCGGGAGCGCCGGGCGGCGCGTCCCACGGAAGCTCGCTCACGGTCTGCGGCGGTGGCGCCCCATTGGACGCGCCGCTCCCGTTGCCGTGATCGCCTCGCATCATCCGCAGGTTCGCGTGCGCGGCCGGGTGCCCGCGCAGCTCGGCGCGGCGGTAGGCCTCCTCGGCGCCATGAAGGTCGCCGCCCTCCTGCAGCAGCCACGCCAGGTGGAACGCGCCCTTGGCGTCCCCGCGCTCGTCGGCGCGGCGGAACGCCTGCTCGGCGCCATCCAGGTCGTCGCGCTCCTCCAGCAGCAGCCCGAGGCTTACCGCTGCGGCGGCGTGGCCGAGCTGGTCGGCCGCACGATATGCCTGTTCTGCGGCAGGCAAATCGTCACGCTGTTCGAATTGGATTGCCATGTCGAACGCGTCATTGGCATCGACCTGGGTCTCAGAGTCGGGGTCTGCGGCCATGGGATTGCGCCTGGAGCCGTACATCATGGGCGGTCATGAAGCGGTCTGAGGATTCTAGAACCCTCGGTTTTGCGGGCTTTCTGCGTCGCGGGAACGGAGCATCGGGCCGTACTTCGTCGCGAAGGCGCCCACTCCGCTTCCTTGCAACAGCGCTCGCAGCCGCAATCGGCGTGAGCATCGCCCTCGCCGCCACTCCGCACCAGGCGCCCGCCGCGGCAGGCATGACCCAGACCTCGCTCGCCCTGCGCGTCGCCAAGCAGGTGGGGGCCGGCCGGCGGACCACGATGAGCGCCACGGTGTCGGCGCCGGCTCCCGCCGCGGGCGCGCCGGCGCCAACCGGGAGCGTCACCTTCTCGGACCGGGGCCAGCCGATCGAAGGCTGTCGCTCCCAGAAGCTCGCCAATCTCACCGCATCCTGCTCGGTGACGTTCTGGGTGTCGGGCAGGCACCCGATCTCCGCGCAGTACGGCGGGGACGCCACCTACGCCGCGGCGACGTCCTCCAGCTCGGCCCTCAGCGTCACGGCGATTCCGGTCAAGGGCGACATCACCGCGCGCACGAGCTGGATCTTCAGGTTCACGCCCACGTACACCAGCATCCTCGGCCTCACCGTCGGCGGGCTGTATGAAGGCAGCGACGTGGTCGTCGGCTGCCAGGGCAAGGGCTGCCCGTTCAGCTCGGAGAACTTCCCGGTGCTCCGGCCCAAGATCTGCTCCCCGCGCGTGCCCGCGCTGAGCTGCCCGCCCAACAACTTCTTCCTCACCAAGTACTTCTCTGGACGCCGTCTGGCCGTCGGTGCGCAGGTCACCATCCTGATCTCGCACCCCGGCTACATCGGGAAGTACTACAGCTTCGATGTCCGGGCGCGTCAGAGCCCGGCGGTCAAGATCGCGTGTCTGGCGCCGGGCAGCACGCTTCCCGGCGTCGGCTGCCGGCCCCGGCCGGACCAGCACATCCCGGGATGAGCGCGGGGCCCGCGGCGAGGGCCGGGGCGCAATCGGTCCGTTGCATGACATAACTGCGGCTTAAGACGATCTCCCAGGGGTCCGATTACCCCACGGAGCATGTCCCGACTCCACTCAGGCCAGTCGCCGGCCGCCGGTTGCGACGTGGGCCAGGGCTTCCTGCTGGGCCGCCCCGCCGATGCGGCTGCCACCACCACGCTGCTCGCCACCCGCGCCTGAGCCAAGCAGCGCCTGAGCCAAGCGGCGCCTGAGCCAAGCGGCGCCTGAGCCGGGCGGCGCGCGAGCCACGCGGGCCTGAGCCACGTGGCGTCCGCGCTAGGCGGCGCGCGAGAAGAACCGCTCGGGGTTGGCGACCATCATCTGGTCGATCTGCTCCTGGGTGACGCCGCCCTTGAGCAGCTCGGGCAGCACCGTGTGTGAGAGCAGCAGGTAGTCGGGCTTCTCGTCGGCGAAGAACGGGTTGTCGACCATGAAGTCGTAGAAGCACGCGGCGTCGTGGGAGAGGTGGATCCGGTCGCCGTACCCCTCGCCGAGCAGCGTCGTCAGCGTCGCGATCCGATCGGCCATCGGGTTGAAGTGCTCGATCCCGAAGCGGTCGCAGCCCAGCCACGCCCCCGTATCGGCGATCGCGCGCAGGTACTCCATGTCGTTGCTGTCGCCGGCGTGGGCGATGACGATCCGGCCCGGCGGCACGCCGGCGTCGGTGAGCGTCTCGAGGGCCAGCAGGCCCGTGCGGTGCTCGGCGTTGGTGTGGACCATCACGGGCGCGCCCGTCTCGTTGCTCGCGGCCGCGATCGCGGCCAGGATCCGCGGCACATCTCCGACCAGCCCGTAGTGCTCGACGGCGCACTTGAGAAACGCCGCCTTGACGCCGGTGTCGTCGATGCCCGTCTCCAGCTCGCGCACGAACAGGCGGGCGATGTCCTTGGTCTCACGCATCGCCAGGAAGTTGGGCAGCCCCAGGAAGGTGTAGACGCCGGTGGCGACGATGATGTGGAGGTCCACGGACTCGTTGATGCGCTGGATCCGCGGGATGTAGCGGCCGATGCCGGGAGCCGTAGGGTCGACGATGGTGCGCAGGCCGGCCTCGCGGACCGCCCCCAACTTGCCCACGGCGTCGGCGACGCGCTCCTCCTCGTGCCAGTAGGCCTCGCCGAAGGCGTGGCCGTAGTTCTGCAGCGCCTCGGGCTCGAGCAGGAAGACGTGCTCGTGCATGAGGGTCCGGCCCAGGTCGGTCACCTGCACCGGGCCGCGGACGGTCTCGACGGTCGGCATGGCGGCAGTCTATGTGGCGCGCTCGCTCGTGTCGGGGAGCGCCGGGTCGTCTGTCACCGCGACGCGCTGCTCGGGGTTGAGGATGGCCAGCAGCGGCGTCGACGTCTTGCGCATCTGCTGTACCGCAGCGTCCAGCCGCGTTCGCTCGGCGTCGCCGGCGGTCCCCCGCCGGTGCGCGTGCAGCGCTCGCGCCACCTCGGCGGCGAGGCGCTGGGCATCCTCCAGGAACGCGCGCGAGAGGCTCGCGTCGATCAGTACCGGCGCGCTGATGAGCAGCATCGTCCCGTAGGACCGCAGCTCGTCCGCGACGCGTCCCGGTCGCCGGTCCCGTCGAGCATCGCGGTCGCGACCTGCGCGGTCCGCGCCGCCTGCGTCATCACGATCGCCGCCTGCGCGGCGATGGCGCGGGAACGGTCGCGCAGCTGGCGCGCGTTGACGACGCGGTCGGCGATGAGCACGGTGACCAGCAGCACGAGGATCCCTCCCACCAGCGTGGTGGTAAACGCGTGCTCCGCCCACCACCGGTGGACGGAGCCGTCGAAGATGTCCAGCGCGGCGAGCACGATGGCGACGACGCTGACGGTGAATGCGCCCGCCCACTCCCGGCTGGGCAGCTTCACGTCTGGAGGTCCAGGATCGCGTCGGCCAGCCACTCGGACTCCTGCACCCACGAGCTCACCGGGCCCGCGGGCCGCACCACGAACTTCGAGAGCCCGGAGTCGATGCAGCCGGCGAGGAACGCCCGGAGCCCGGACGCCCCGGCCGGCACCAGCTCGCGCGGGTCGATGTCGCCCCGGCGCGCCGCCAGCGTGCGCAGCACCTCCGCCGGCGGCTCGCCGTGGGTATAGGCGATGCTCAGCCCGAAATGCTCGGGGTCGACCTGGCGCCCCGCGCGGTCGGCGGCCTCGAGGATGCGTCGGCGCGCGATCCCGGTCTCGGCCGGGGTGAGCTGCGCCCCCAACCACCCGTCGGCCACCCGGCCGACGCGGTCAAGGGCCTGCGGGCCACGCCCGCCCAGCCAGACCTCGAGTGGATCCTGGACCGGCCGCCCCGGACTGGCCAGCTCGGTGAACGACCAGCGCTCCGAGCGGTGAGTGACCGTCTCACCCGCCCACCATGCGCGCAGCAGGCCGAGCACCTCCTCCAGCACCGCCCCGCGCGTCGCTCCGCCGACGCCGAGCGCCTCGCGCTCGCCCGGCTGTCCCAGTCCGGTGACGAAGCTGAGCAGCAGGCGACCACCGGAGAGCTGGTCAAGCTGAGCCAGTTCCTTGGCCAGCAGAAACGGATTGCGTCCCAGCGGCACGACGTTGGCCCCCAGCCGCAGACGGCGTGTGCGGCCGGTGGCCAGGGCCAGCCCGAGCAACGGGTCGAGCGCCGGCGCGACCGGCAGGTCAGACAGCCAGATCCCGTCGAACTCGCTGCCCTCGATCGCCTCGGCGAACTCCAGCATGGTCTCGCCCGTGAGCGAGGCGGTCTGTGGGGCGACGGCGAACCGGATCTTCACGGTGCTCATGGTCGCAGGGACCCTGCGTTCCTAGACTTGAGCAGCCGCCAACCTCACCGTCAGGAGCCCCCGCATGTCGACCTCGCCTGCCGATTTCAACGCTCAGATCATCGAGGAGTTCCACGCCAACGGGGGGCACGTCGGTGGGATGTTCGAGAACACGACTTTGCTCCTGCTCCATCACACGGGCGCCAAGTCGGGCACGAGCTACGTCAATCCCCTCGCCTACCTGCGCGACGGCGACCGCTACGTCATCTTCGCCTCCAAGGCGGGGGCGCCCGAGAACCCCGGCTGGTACCACAACCTCAAGGCCGGCCCCGACACCACGATCGAGGTCGGGACCGACACGCTTGGAGTCCACGCCGAGGAAGCCAAGGGCGATGAGCGCGACCGGCTGTACAACACTCAGGTGCAGCGGTCACCGCAGTTCGCCGAGTATGAGGCCAAGGCGGGGCGGACCATCCCAGTGATGGTGCTCACGCCACGCTGAGGATCGTCCCGTTGGCGGCGCTGTGGCGTGCCTGCTCGAGCACACGTAGCGCGGCCACTGCATCGCCGGGGTCGACCGGCGGCGGGGCACCTTCGCGCAGGGCGGCGGCCAGCAGGGCATAGAACCGGCCCCAGTCACCGCGCTCGCCGGGCACCGGCACGCTGGCGTCGCCGGTGACCAGCCGCCCGCGATGGGCGTCGGGCTCGACGCCCCAGTCCGCGACGGTGTCCGGACGCTCCCCTGCGCGGAGCCGGTCCTCCTGGGAGTCCAGCCGGGTGAGCACGAACGCCGCCTCGGTGCCGAGCACCCGCAGCCGCGGCCCGGGCGCTCCGGTCACCGCCGAGGCCCGCAGGTGGCTGATCGTGCCCGAGGTATGGCGCAGAGCCATGAAGACGTCGTCGTCGGCCGGCAGCCCACGGCGGGCGTCGACCTCGGCGTAGACCTGGCTAACGGGTCCGAACAGCGTGAGCGCCTGGTCGGCGAGATGGCTGCCGAGGTCCAGCAGCAGCCCGCCACCCTGCCCGGCGGACTGCGTCTCGCGCCAGGACCCCGGCTTGGGCGACGGGCGCCAGCGCTCGAACCGCGACTCGTAGCGGATGACCTCTCCCAGGTGGCCGCCGTCCAGCAGGCGCCGGAGCGTGAGGTGATCGGAGTCCCAGCGGCGGTTCTGGAACACCGTCAGCAGCACGCCGGCACGCTGGGCGCGGAGCACGAGCTGCTCGGCCCTGGCGGCCGTCACCGCCAGCGGCTTGTCCACGACAACCGGCAGGCCGTGGTCGATCGCCGCCGCCGCCAGGGGCACGTGGGCGTCGTTGGGCGCGGCGATCACCACCAGGTCGTGATCATCGCGCTCCCACAACCGGTCGGCGCTGCTCAGCGCCCGCGCCTCGGGGTGGTCGCGGGCCACCTCGGCCTGTCGCTCGGGGCTGGAGGTCACGACGCTGGCGACGGTCAGCCCGCGTGTGGCCGCGATCAGCGGCGCATGGAAGACCCGGCCGGAGAGCCCGTATCCGATGATCGCCACGCGCAGGTCGGCCACCCGCCCAGCATAGGCAGCGGCGGGCACTAGCCTACGGACGCGGATGGAGTTCCAGCCCGCGATACCGCCAGGCACACCCGCGCCGCCCGAGGCCTTCTACACCGGCCTGGACCTGGCTGCCCGCGCACCGGCGGAGCGTCCCTACGTGATCGCCAACTTCATCTCGAGCGCGGACGGCAAGGCGACCGCCGACGGGCGCAGCGCCCCCCTGGGCAGCCCCGGCGATCGTGCCACCTTCCACCTCCTGCGCACCCAGGTCGACGCGGTCGTGGCGGGCACCCGCACGATGTTCGTGGAGAACTACGGCCCCCTGGCCAAGGAGCCGCGCCTGTCGGACATCCGCGTGGGCGAAGGACGCGTGCCGCAGCCGCTGGGAGTCGCGATCAGCCGCAGCGGCACCATCCCATTCGAGATCCCGCTGTTCGCGGATGGCGACTCGCGGGTCGCCGTCTACGGGCCGCCCGGCCTCGAGGTGCCCGAGACCGCTGCCGAGGTGATCGTCCACGAGCTCGGGGAGGGGGACGAGGCGCTGGCGGGAGTCCTGAGCTCCCTGCGCGCCGAGCACAGCGTGGGCTCCCTGCTCTGCGAGGGTGGCCCGAGCCTGTTCAGCGCGCTGCTCGTCGCGGACCTCGTCGACGAGCTCTTCCTCACCTTCGCACCCAAATTGGTCGGCGGCGACGCCGTGTCGATCACCACGGGCGCGCCGCTGGACGAGCTCAGGGACCTGCAGCTGGTCCGCGCTCTCGAGCAGGACGGCACGCTGTTTCTCCGCTATGCCCGTGACCGTGGCTGACCACGAAGCTGCGCCGCGCGCCGCGATGTTGCGGTGCGTCGGCATCGTCGTGCATCCATCGCGCGACATCGACGCACCGCTGAACCGTCTGCGCGACTGGGCCGAGGCGCACGGCGTCACCGTCGTCCAGGTCGCGGTTCCCGGCCAGGACCGGAGCGTGGCCGAGCCCGGCGACCCCGGCAACTGCGATCTCCTCGTCTCCATCGGCGGCGACGGGACGATGCTCGCGGCCATTCGTGCCGCGGAGCCCCTGCGCCGGCCGGTGCTCGGCGTCTCCTGCGGCAGCCTCGGCGTGCTCGCCGCGGTCGCGGCGGTCGCGGTCCCGGAAGCGCTGGACCGGTTCCATCGCGGCGACTGGACCCCGCGCGCGCTGCCCGCGCTCACCGTGACGCGGCCGGACGGGCCCGACCTGACGGCGTTCAACGACGCCTGCGTCGTGCGCGACGGCATCGGCCAGGTGCGCGTCACCAGCATGGTCGACGAGGTGCTCTTCACGCGCCTGGCCGGTGACGGCTGCATCGTCAGCACGCCGCTGGGCTCGACCGCCTACGCGCTGGCGGCCGGGGGCCCGCTGATGGCGCCCGGGACCGACGCCTACCTCCTCATGCCGCTTGCGCCCCACGGCGGCTGGCGCCAGTCGCTCGTGGTCCCGGCCGCCGCCGAGCTGGCCCTGGAGATCTCGGCCGGGATCGGCGGCGCCCGCCTGGAGATCGACGGCCAGGTGCTCGACAGGGACCCCAGCATGCTGCGCATCACCCTGCGCCAGGACGTCGCCACACTGGTTAGCTTCCCGGGGCAGGAGCCGCTCTTCGCCTCGCTGCGCCGGCGCGGCATCATCGCTGACAGCCCCCGGATCGTCGCCGACGCCGCGCGCCACGCGAGTGGCCCGAGACCGACCGCCGGCTAGAACAGCGGCGGCCGGCGTGGACGACGGGGAACGTCATCCACGTCGGCGGCGGGCGGGTGCTGGGGTTGCCGTCGCCGGAGCCCCGCCCAAACGTCGACGGCGGAACGGCGACACCGACAGTCCGCCTCGCGCTGACGGCACCCCGCCGACGCTCATCGCGGCGGCGCTACTGGATCCGCGGCGTGCGCGGCAAAAAACTGGAGCGACAGCGTCCCAAAGGTGCATAGCACATACGGCGGACGGAATCACGCTCAAATCCGCACAAACTACGGATCAGGGTCCGGGGAGAGCGGACGATGACCCCACCACAGGAAACCCCGCTATTTGCACAAGGGCGGAGACCAATCAATCGCCCACCGCCAACTGTGTGACCGGGGGCTATCAAGGAGGATAAAAGATGCACCGCATTTCCAGGAGGATGGTCGCAGTGCTGGTCGTCGTCGGCGCGATTGCCGCCGGTGGCGCCGCCTTCACGGCAGCGAACACGCTTCCGCCCCAGACCGTGGGTTACGGCACCGAGACGGTCAGCGGCGCCACCGTGGACACGGTCCACGACACCCTTACTGCTGACGGCGCTGCCATCACGTCGGTCACGCTCGTCATGCACGCCGCGCTGCCCAGCAACGCGGTTGTCACTGCAGGCTTCAGCGACGAGTCGGGTCTGGACTCGTGCACCACCTCGGACCAGATCACCTACACCTGCGCCATCGCGAACGGCACCGGCGGCACCGTCGTCGGCGTCACCGAGCCGACCGGCTCGGAGCTCGTTTCCAACGCCGCCAACTTCTCAGTGGCGGTCACGCAGTAAACAGCGCCAGCGGACGTATCAGCGCCGGGAAGAGCGCGACATCTCGTCGCGCTCTTCCCACGCCTGTTGGACCTGTACAAGCACATGAAGAGCGATCGTGACCTCAACCAGACTGCGTACCAAGCTGTTGACAGCGGCGATCCTCGTGTTCGCGATCGTCAGCTGGGTGTACGTCGCCCCCCCGCAGTTGGGAGGCTCGACCAACTACGTGATCACCCACGGGACCAGCATGGAGCCCACGTTTCATGCCGGGGATCTCGCCCTCGTTCGGCCGGCCAACCACTACCGAGTGGGCGAGATCGTCGCCTACCACAGCACGCTGCTGCGTGTGGTGGTCCTCCATCGCATTATCGCGATCCACGGCGGCCACTATGTGTTCAAAGGGGACAACAACAACTTCGTCGACCCGACGCGCCCGACGCGCTCGCAGCTGCTCGGGGCGCTGTGGATCCACGTTCCCAACGGCGGTGCCATCTTGCACTGGCTGCACTCGCCGGTCACAGCCGCGGTCCTCTGCGGTTTCGTCGCTCTGCTGCTGGTCGGCACCGGGGAGACCAAGCGGCGGCGTAAGCGCCGGGGGAATCGTGGCAATGGATCCGCTCGCCAAGGACCTTCACCGGTGACCTCGTCCGATCGCGGCGCCCCCCTGGGCCTCAGCGTCCGCTCGTTGCTGATCGGCGTCGTCACCCTCGCGGTGGCGTGCGCCGTCGTCGCGGCCTACGCGAAGACGCGTCCGGCGGTCAAGAGCGTCCCACACCAGATTCACTACACGCAGAACGGGCGCATCACCTACCACGCGACCGCACCCGCCGGACCGGTGTACCCCAATGGGACACTCGCCACCGGTGACCCCATCTTCCTCCAGCTCGTCCACCGGGTTGGCATCAAGGTCGCCTACCGCTTTTCGGCTGACGCGCCCGCGCGTGTGCGCGGCACCCAGCAGGTGTTCCTCCAGTTGACGGGTCCGAACGGTTGGACCCGCCGGATCACGCTCTCGCCGCTCCGCCATTTCACCGGGGCCGCGATCAGCACGCCGGCCACGATCGACGTGCGCGCGGTCCAGGCGCTCCTGGATGAGGTCCAGAGCGCCACGGGCATCTCGGCCACGGGGGCGAGCCTCGGGATCGTGATGAAGGTGCACGTCACCGGCGCCGTCGCCGGCCGGCCGGTGGATGCAACCTTCGCGCCCGTCGCGAGCTTCCAGCTTCAGCCGCTGGAGCTCATCCCCGGCGGGGGCGCGCCGCCCGCCGCCGCGGGTGCCGCATCGAGCGGCGTCCCCGCCGCTGAGACCGGCCTCAGCCCGAGCGCCCAGGGGAAAGTCACGACCGTCGCGTCGGTGCCCAACACCTTCAGCCTCGCCGGCCACACGCTCAGCTACTCCGCGATCGCGCGGCTCGCGTTCGTTGGCTTCCTGCTCACCGGCGCTCTCTCGATTCTCCTCGGCGTCCTGCTCCAGCGCAACAAGGCCTTCGACGAGGCGGCCCGCATCCGCGCCCGCTACGCGCATCTGCTCGTGCCCATCCTCATCGGCGAGGACCTCGGCTGGCCACCAGTCGACGTCACCAGCTTCAAGGCGCTCGTGCGCCTGGCCGAGAGCGCCGGCCAGCTTATCCTGCATCACCAGGCCGATGCTGTGGACACCTATCTCGTCAACGACAACGGCACCGTCTACCGCTATCAGATCACTCTCCCGCTGGTGACGTGGGGCGAGTGGACCGAGACCAACGTCGCCGCGGACCCGGCCGCGCTCGCCGACGCGGCCACCGTCCTGGCCGAGGCCGCCGCCCCCGGCAATGAGGCTGCACCGACGAATGAGGTTGCACCCACAGCGGGTTAAGATCGAGGCGTGACGGACCTTCGCCGGCTGCAGTACTTCCTCGCAGTCGCGCGCGAACGCAACTTCACGCGGGCCGCCGAGCAGCTGCACGTGGCCCAGCCCGCCCTGTCACGGCAGGTGAGGCTGCTAGAGGAGGAGCTCGGCGTCGAGCTGCTGCACCGCACGACGCACGAGTTCGAGCTGACCGAGGCCGGCGCCTTTCTGCTCGAACGTGGCCCGGCGGCGCTCGCGGCCGTCGACGAGCTGTGGCGCAGCGTGAGGACCTACGGGAGCGGGGATCGGGGCAGCGTGGTCATCGCCTACGGGGCCAGCGCCAGCTACGAGACCGCCCCCAGGCTGCTCGGGGCGCTGGCCTCACGCCATCCCGGTGTGCAGATTGCCACCGCGGTGAAGTCCGTGAGCGAGATCGTGGCCGGCGTCACCGAGGGGTCGATCGACCTCGGCCTCATCCGCTGCCCGCCCGCCGACTCGGGGTTGGACGCCCGCACGATTCGCCACGAGCCCCAGGGGCTGCTCGTCCGGCGCGACCATCCCCTGGCCGAAGAACCGGCGGCGGCCGTCGCCGACCTGTCGCACGAGACCGTCCTCCTCCATGCCCGGGAGGCCAACCCCGGCCACTACGACGCGATCGTCGCGTTGTGCCGGGAGCACGGCTTCGAGCCGCAGGTGGCGCTGCGCAGTCTCAGCTTCGATCTCGCCTACACGCCGGTGGCCGCGGGCGAGGCGGTTGCGATCATCGGCGAGTCCTCTCGCCAGGGGCTGCCCGACGAGCTCCGGTGGGTGCCCCTGAGCCCACCGGTGTCCCTCGAGGTGAGTCTCGTCGCGCGGCGCTACAACCGCCCCGCCGCGGTGGACCGGATGCTCGAGTCCGCGCTCGAGGTGTCGGCCGCGCTGGGCTGGACGTAGTCGCCGTCGCCATCCGGCCCAAAGGCGACGTCGCGCGCATACAGCGTGTCCATGTACTCGCGGACGTCCTGGATTCGCCCGTCCTCGATCGTGAACACGCCAATGCAGCCGTTCTCATAGGACCGGCCGCTGCGCGTGCGTGCGCGGCTGGTCCATTGCATGACGACGCGGTTGCCCTCGGCGATCGTGCCGGTGACCTCGATGTTGATCGAGCCGGTCGCGTAGTAGGACAGGGCGGTGGCGAGGAACTCGTCGACGATCGCGTCGCGGCCCTCCCACGTCCCCGCGATCGGCAGGTCGCCTCCGGCCAGTGTCCACGTCGCGGCGGGGGCGAACAGCTCCCTCACCGTCTGCGCGTCGCCGTCCGCGGCGGCGGCGGCGTACCGCTCGACCACCGCCCTGCTCTCAGCTTTCGTGTCCATGGTGAGCCTCCTTGTGTGGCGTGAGGTGACGGCGAGGCAGCGTAGGTCGGCGCGGCTGCGATCGGAAATGCCCGCTCGGCATGACTTCAGACCCAAACGGGATTTCACACCGCGCGCCGCGCGCCCTAACGTCGCCGCCATGACCGCCACGCCCCCCTTTCCGGCCACCTCCTCCACGTGCTCCGAGCCCGGACGCGCCCCGCTCGTCGTCGCCGGCGGCAGCCTCGCCACCGGCCGCGAGCTGGCGCGACAGGCCGGCGCCGCCGGGCGCGAAGTGCGGCTCGTGGACGAGCCACAGGACGGCCCCGAACTGCGGGCCGCTCTCGACGGTGCCGGCGCCGCGATCCTCATCCCGGCGCGCACCGTGGCGTCACTGACGGCGCAGGTGCACGCGGTCCTCGAGGCGATCGGCGACCCTGCCACCGGGCCGCACATCATCCTCGTCACCGGGTTCTCGATCGGGCACGGCCGCGAGCACACGCTCAACACGCCCGAGCGGCTCGCCGACCGCCGGCGGGCCGAGGCTCTCGTCCGCGGCAGCGGCGCCCCGTACACGATCGTGCGCCCCACGTGGCTCACCAGCGACCCGCCCGGCCACTACGCCGTCACGCTCACCCAGGACCCACTCGCCGACGGCATGATCGCCCGCGCCGATCTCGCGGCGGTGTGCCTGGCCGCGATCACCGAGCCGGCGTCGCGGGGCACGACGTTCGCGGTGTTCGCCCAGCCCGGCGGCGCCCCGCGCTCGTGGGCGCCGCTGTTCTCCGCCCTCCATCGGGATGCGGCCTGATGCGCCCCGAGGCTCAGCACACCTGGGAGGGCACCTATGCCAGCGACGCGCTTGGCCGGCCGCTGCCGCCCCGCTTTCACCGCCTCGTCATGTTCGATGTGGTGCGCCCGCCGGGGCCGGCGGATGCCGCGCGGCTGGAGCAGGCCCTGCGCGGGCTCGAGGACCGCTACCCCCACGGCCCGGGCGGTCTGCTGATCCTGCTGGGCTGGGGGGCGGGATATTTCGCACGCCACACCGACACCGCCGCGCCGATCAGCCGCCCCGTAGCCCTCGCCCGTGGCGAGCATGCCGTGCTCGAGGACATCGACGCCTGCCTGCATCTCGCCTCCGACAACGAGGACCGGCTCGACGATGCGCTGGCGGCGTTGCTGTCGGAGGGCGAATCGCGCCTGCGCGATGCGCTCCGGGTGCGCGAGGTCCGCACCGGCTGTGTCGGGGCCGGGCTCCCGTCCCAGATGGCCGGCGCGCAGGTCCCCGCGGGCTCGCCGCTGCTGCTGGGCTTTCACTCGGGGCTGCGGCGCAACCAGGCCACCGAGGCCGAGATCACCATTCCGGCCGGTCCGCTTGCCGGCGGGACGACGATGCATGTCTCGCGCATCAACCTCGACCTCGAGGCCTGGTATGAGCAGGATGCGCGGAGGCGCACCGCGCTCATGTACGGGCCCACGATCACGCCGCTCGAGGCGGCGCTGTCCGCCGATGACGCGCCCGCCGACTTCGAGCACCTACCCGCGACGGCACGCCGGCACGGGGTCGTCGGCCACGCCCAGGCCGCCGCGCGGGCCCGGCTGGACGGGCGCCCGCGGATCAACCGCCGCGATTTCGTAACCTTCGACGACGGCATCCCAGGGACTCATTTCGTCTCGCTCCAGCGCAACCTGGAGGACTTCAACGCCACGCGGGCGGTGATGAACGCCGCCGACGGTCCGCATCATCACCCCGCCGTCGGCCTGCGCGCCAACAACGGGATCAACGCGTTCATGGAGGTCGTGAGCCGGGCGACCTTCGCGGTTCCGGCGCGGGCTCAGCGCGCCTACCCGGGTCATGCGTTCACCGTTACCGACCAGGTATCACGGGTGGCGTGAACGTGGCCCTGTCAGTGTCAACGCCACTGTGCGACCTGCTGGGCATCGAGGTGCCGATCGTGCAGGCGCCGATCGGTAGCGCCACCTGTCCGGAGCTCGCCGCCGCGGTGTCCGGCGCCGGCGGCCTTGGGACGCTCGCCCTCACGTGGACGGCACCGGATGGATGTGCGGACCGGATCCGGCGCACCCGGGCCCTGACCGACCGGCCGTTCGCGGTCAACCTCGTGCTCGACTGGGATCCCCGCGAACGGATCGAGATATGCGCCCTTGGGGGCGTTCCACTCATCTCCACCTTCTGGGGTGACCCCGGCCCTCACGTCGGCGTGATCCACGACGCCGGGGCGCTCCACCTCCACACCGTCGGCGCGGTGGCCGAGGCCGTCGCGGCTGCCGAGGCGGGCGTCGACGTGATCATCGCCCAGGGCGGCGAGGCCGGTGGGCACGTGCGGGGCACGACCTCGACGCTCGCGCTCGTGCCCGCGGTCGTCGACGCCGTCAGCCCGGTGCCGGTCATCGCGGCGGGAGGCATCGCCGACGCGCGCGGCGTGGTGGCGGTGCTGGCCCTGGGGGCGCAGGCCGTGTGGATCGGGACGCGCTTTCTCCTGGCCGCGGAGGCCAACGTCCACGTCGCCTACCGCCACCGGCTCGCCGCCGCGGCCGCCGGTGACGCCATCTACACCGAGGCGTTTGACGGCGGCTGGCCCGATGCGCCCCATCGTGTGCTGCGCAACGCCACCCTCACCGCGTGGGAGGCCGCGGGGCGCCCCGCCGCCGGCCACCGCCCCGGCGAGGGCGAAGTCGTGGCCACGGCGCCCAACGGCTCGGCGCTGGCCCGCTACCACATGGCCATGCCGCAGGCCGGCACCGACGGGGACGTCGAGGAGATGGCGCTGTATGCCGGGCAGGGGGTCGGCCTGGCTCGCGCGTGCGCGCCGGCGGCCGACATCGTCCGCGAGCTGCGCGAGGGCGCGCTGCGGCTGCTCGGCTGCTCGGGAGATCACCTCCCTGGGTCCGACTCCGGAGCGATGCGATGATCGAGCTGCAGTACGAGATGACCTACGAGGAGACGATCGCCGGGCCGCTGGGATCGACACGCGGCTCGCCGCTGGGCGAGCGCCTGTGCTGGAAGGTGGAGACGGGCCGCCTGCACGGCGCCCGGATCGAGGCCGCGCTGGCGATGCCCGGCGTCGATCTCATGCGCATCGGTCCCGACGGGCTCCGGCGCCCGGACCTCCACGCCCAGCTGCTCACCGACGACGGTGAGCTCGTCCTCTTTCGCTACGACGTGGCCGTGATCCGCTCCACCGATCGCTTCGTCGCCGCGCTCCAGACGGGTGAGGCCACGGAGTTCGAGGACCAGTACATGCGCATGGCGCCCCAGTTCGAGGTGGGAGCTGACCGCTACGCGTGGCTGCGCGAGAGCCTGTTCGTCGGCCGGGGCCGACTGGTAGGTCCCCTCGCGATCACGTATGAGATCTACCGCGTTCTGTAGGGCGAAGGCGGATGTCACACCGGCCGCCGCTGCATCGTCCTCCCAGTGAAGGCCCATCACACAGGAGACGACTTCAGATGACCCCCACCATTCCCGCCCGCCGGCTCCAGCTCACCGATGTTGCGCCCCGGCAGTACGGAGCGATGTTCCGCTTCTCGACCTCGGTCGAGCTCGACCACGGCCTGCGCCTCCTCATCGAGATCCGCGCCTCGCAGATCAACGGCTGCGCGTTCTGCGTCGACATGCACTGGAAGGACGCGCGTGCCGCCGGCGAACCCGAGGAACGGCTCTACATGCTGAGCGCCTGGCGCGAGAGCTCGCTCTACAGCGAGCGCGAGCGCGCCGCGCTGGAGCTGTGCGAGGCGATGACAGAGATCGCCGGCGCCGGCGTGCCCGACGACGTCTGGGAGCGGGCCGCGGCGGTCTTCGGCGACGACGAGCTCGGCCAGGTCGTGTTCGCGGTCGCGGTCATCAACACCTGGAACCGGCTGCAGATCACGACGCAGGCGGAGCCGGGTCACTACTACCCCGGCATGTTCGACACCCCCGCGGCCGCCGGCAATGGACGATAGGCGGAGCACAGCGACGGAGTGCACGCCGGCCGAGTTCGATCGCCTCCGTCCGTATCTCCTGCGTGTGGCCTACAGCCATCTCGGCAGCCTCAGCGAGGCCGAGGACCTCGTGCAGGAGGCGTGGCTTCGGCTCTCGCGCGCCAACCGCGCCGAGATCCGCGACCTCCGCGCGTGGCTGACGACCGTCGTCAGCCGGCTCGCGCTCGACGCCCTCACCTCGGCGCGGGCGCGGCGCGAGCGCTACGTGGGACCGTGGCTCCCCGAGCCGCTCGTCCAGGACGTCGACGAGAGCGCTGACCCTGCGCACCGCACCGACCTCGACGAGGACGTGAGCATGGCGATGCTCATCGTGCTCGAGTCGCTCTCTCCCGCGGAGCGCAGCGCGTTCCTGTTGCACGACGTGTTCGGCTACGCGTTCGAGGAGGTCGGTCGCATCGTCGGCCGCACCCCGGCGGCCACCCGCAAGCTGGCGGCGCGGGCGCGCGCCGCGGTCGAGGCCCGGCGCCCCCGCTACCCCGCCCGCGCCGAGGAGCAGCGCAAGATCGTCGAGGCGTTCCTCGGTGCCGCCCAGGACGGAGACCTCGCCTCGCTGATGGAGCTGCTGGACCCCTCGGTGACGTTCCGCAGCGACGGCGGCGGCCTCGTGCCGGCGGCCCGCACCGTGTTCGCCGGCGCCGAGCGGGTGGCGCGCATCTTCACGGCGATGTCCGGCCACTATGGCGAGCGCTACAGCGGCTCCCTCATCACCGTCAACGGCGCTCCGGGCGTGCTGCTGGAGATCGGGCGCGATCCCAGCGTGATCGCCGTCACCATCGACGGCGGGCGCATCACCTCGCTCGACGTCATGCGCAATCCCGACAAGCTCACCACCCTCAAGCTGCGAACATAAGCGCTGTGGCGCACGTGGCGGTGTCGGGTCTCGCTTATGCACATCCGGGCGGAGACCTGTTGTTCTTCGACGTCTCGTTCCGGGTCTCGCCCGGCCAGCACGTCGGATTGGTCGGCCGCAACGGCGTGGGCAAGAGCACGCTGCTGAAGATCCTGGCCGGGGTCCTCACTCCTGACGAGGGCGAGTACGCGGTCGGCGGGGCCGTCGGGTACATGCCCCAGGACGTCGGCCTCGACGATGACGAGCGCACCGTCCGCGAGCTGCTGCTCTCGCTGGCGCCGCTCGCCGTCCGCCTCGCGGGCGAGAGCATGCTGGCGCTCGAGGCCCAGCTCGCGGCCGGCGACCCGTCGGCGGGGATCAAGCTGGGCGAGGCGATCGCGGACTGGTCGGCGCTCGGCGGCTATGAGCTGGAGGGCCACTGGGATGCGTCGTGCCGGCGGATCGTGCGCGCGTCCTTCGATGACATCGCCGAGCGGCCCGCCCGCACGCTGTCGGGGGGCGAGCGCAAGCAGCTCGTCCTCGACGTGCTGTTCGCGTCCGACGCCGATGTGCTGCTGCTCGACGAGCCCGACAACTTCCTTGACATCCCGGCCAAGCTGGAGCTCGAGCAGCGGATCCGATCGTCCAAGAAGACCATCGTGATGATCTCTCACGACCGCGCCGTCCTCGCCGCCGCCCTCGGCGCGATCGTCACCCTCGAGGGCAATGGCGCCTGGGTTCACGGCGACTCCTACGCCACCTACGCTCAGGCGCGCGAGGACCGTCAGCGGCGACTCGGCGACGCGGTCAAGCGCTGGCACGAGGAGGAGCGCCGGCTGTTCCGGCTCATGAAGACGTTCAAGGAGCGCGCGCGCTACGCCCCGGACTGGGCCAAGCGCGCCGACGCGATGGAGACACGCTGGAACCGGTTCCGCGCCCCCGGTCCGCCCCCGTCGCCCGTCGCCGATCAGGCCATCGCCGTGAACATCCGCGGCAGCGACTCGGCGCGTATCGTGCTCGACATGCGGGCGCTGGAGATCGCCGACCTCGTCTCGGCGTTCTCCGACGAGATCCACTTCGGCGAGCGGGTCGGGATCATCGGCCCCAACGGCTCGGGCAAGAGCGCGCTGATGAACGTGCTCGCGGGCGTACGGGAGCCCGACGGTGGGGACCTGCGGGTCGGGCCCCGGGTCTCCACCGGCTTCTTCACCCAGCTCCAGTCCCGCGCGGACTTCGCCGGTCAGGTCGTGCTCGACATCGTCATGACGCAGCGGGGCGAGCTGCAGGCGGCGATGGCGGCGCTGGCCCGCTACGGGCTCGCCGAGGCCGCGCGCCGCTCCTACGACGTGCTCAGCGGGGGCGAGAAGGCCCGTCTCGAGGTGCTCATCCTGGAGCTCGAGGGCCACAACCTGCTCCTGCTCGACGAGCCGACCGACAACCTCGATACCGACTCATCCGAGGCGCTGGAGAAGGCGCTCAACGGCTTCGTCGGCACGGTCGTCGCCGTCTCCCACGACCGTGCCTTCCTGTCCACGCTGGACCGCTTCCTCATGGTGCTGCACGACGGTGTCGTGCTCTCATTCCCGGCCTACGAGCCGGCGCTCGAGGCGCTGATCGACCCCGCTCGCGCGGCCGACGTCCGACTCGCGAAGCCTCTTTAGCGTTCTAGGCGGGTCCGCCGGGCTATGACACCACCGAGCTGGCCAAGAACACTCGGGCGAGCCTTGACCAGCATCCAGGCTTCGCCGTGCGCTCGGTGAGCTCTGACGGGCACCATCACCCTCACGCCGGTCGGCCGGACTGTCTGATCCGCAGGCCGTAGTGCGACAACGCGGGGCTCAGCCAGGGGCGCGTCGAATGCAAGAGGAGCGTGCCGATGCCCGCCGCGGCCCAGGCGCCGAGGACCCACAGGTGTCCGGCGGTGTCACTGCCGTGGAAATACACGGTGTTGCGCACCGCGTCGGCGGCCACGCCCAGCGGCAGCGCGGAGTCCAGCGCCCGCAGGAACCCGGGTCCGAACGGGCCCAGGTTGGACGGGCCGCCGCTCACCGGAACGCCGACGATGAGGAAGGTGATGACCGCCAGCGCGATCAGCGGCAGCTTGATCCGGCCCAGCGCCGCGGTCGGCGCCGAGATGGCCAGCGAGAACAGGGCGACGATCCCGGCCACCGCCAGGTAGTCGCCAAAGCCGGTCACGCCCGCGGCGATGGCCGCGGCGGTCAGGCCGATCGCCACCGCCGCCGCGGCGGGCACGGCAATGCGCCACACGGTCCGGTGGCGGCGGAACAGGTGCGCCGTCGCCGCGCCGGTGGCCAGGCTGGGAAAGAGCACGCAGAGGATGGTGAAGAACGAGGAGAGGGCGAGGGAGTCGTCCTTGAGCGGGGGCACCACATCGACCACGTGGAGCCGCCGGCCCGTCTTGGCCGCGAGGCCCGTGAATGCATTGGTGAGAAGCTGCGCGGGGGCCGAGCCGCCGGCCTGGGCGATCAGCAGCCTCATGTCACGCGGGGCGGCGACGAGCGCGCCGTCGATCTGCCGGCCGGTGATCGCCGCCGTGGCTCGGGCCTCGCTCGGGTAGGAGCGCAGATCGAAACCGCCGGGCGCCCGGGCCTGAAGGGCGCCGCGGACCTCCGCGCTGACCCGCGCCGGGGCCACGATCCCGACGGGGACGGCATGGGGGGTGGGTGCGTGAAACGCGCTGAGCGCCGTGGTGATGAACGCCGCCGCGAACAGCACGTTGATCGCCACGAGCACCAGCGGGACCCGCATGCGATGAAAGATGGGAGTGCTCGGTTGCATCGTCTCAGTCCTCTCGGATGTCAAATGCCAACGCTTGTTGGCAACAGGAAACGATACGCTCTCTCAGCGGCAAAGTCAACGACCGTTGGCAAACGGCGGTTGGCGCAGGTATGATCCGCCCCGAATGCCTCGCCGCACACCGAGCCCAGCCGCCGCGCGACCGGATGCCCTGGGCGTGGGGGGCCCCCGCTCGGAGGCCACGCGCCGCACGATCCTCGACGTCGCCCGCCACGCCTTCGCCGCGCGTGGGTATGAGCAGACCACGATCCGCGCCGTGGCCGCCCAGGCGGGCATCGACGCATCGATGGTGATGCGCTACTTCGGGTCCAAGGCGGGCCTGTTCGCCGCCGCGGCGACCATCGATCTCGACCCTCCCGACCTGGCCTCCACCTCGCCTCGCCGGCGTGGCGAGGTCCTCGCCCGCCATTTCGTGGCCCGGTGGGAGCGCGATCCCACCGAGGACACGCTCGTGTTCCTCCTGCGGACGGCGGTGACCGACCAGTCGGTCGCCGGGCAGCTGCAAATCACGTTTGACCGCATGGTCGTCGCCCCCCTCGTGGCCCTCGCGTACCCCGACGCGGAGCGTCGTGCTGCGCTGATCGGGTCCCAGCTCCTGGGCGTCGGGCTGTGCCGCTACATCCTGCGCCTTGAGCCCCTCGCCTCGATGTCCGGCGACGAGGTGGTCGCCGGCGTCGCTCCCACCATCCAGCGCTACCTCACCGCGCCTCTGACACGCGCTTAGACCGTGCCCCCGAACGGGTAGGTGGCGTGGAAGGCGCCCGAGCGTGCATAATGCACCGGGTTTCTGAGTGGAGGCGACCGAGGAGATCAGGATGGGTGCGAGGTGTCGGCGCGCAGCGAAGCGCGCCCGGTGGGTGAGTGACAGCCGTGCCGGCCGCTTCGCCGCCGTGACGGCTGCGGTGTCAGCGGCGATGATCATCGGGTTCGGGAGCTCCCCGGCGAGCACCGTGGCCCGCCGCCTGGCCACCACGCCCCAGACCCAGACCCGCTACTCGCTCGTCCACGGGTGCTACTCGCTGAGCTCGCCCTCGCGCGGGACCGCGATCGCGTCATCCGTCGGCCCGTTCACGATGCAGGCGGCCGCACTCGGGGTGTACTTGCTCTACGGCCCGCAGGGCGACTACCTCACCGACGACGGCTCCGGCAACCTCGCCGGCGCCAGTACGCCCAGCGCGGCCACGGAGTGGACCGTGGACGGCAGCTCCGCGGAGGGCTTCACGATGACCAACGCCGCGACCGGCATGCGCCTGCCCGTGACCTTCGTCCCGGCCACCGGTTGCGCCGCCTACCCCGAGGCGCAGGTCGACGCGGTGGGCACGCCGTTCAGCGGCGCCAGCCCCGAGGCCGACGTGCTCGGCACGGTCGAGGGCCATGCGCACGTGACCGCGTTCGAGTTCCTCGGCGGCGACTGGCACTGCGGGCGGCCGTGGAGCCCGTTCGGCGTCGAGTACGCGCTGCCGGCGAGCTGCGGCGCCGATGAGCAGGGGACCAACGGCGCCTTCGAGTCGCTCATCGACTTCGGTGGGGCGACGCGGCCTAGCGACATGCACGGCTGGCCGACGTTCGTCGACTGGCCAAGTCCCACGGCGCTGGCCGAAGAGGGCGACTACTACACCGGCATCGAGCGCGCCTGGAAGGCGGGCCTGCGTCTCATGGTCACCGACCTCGTCGACAACGAGGCGCTCTGCTCGCTCATGACCACGAGCCACAACCCGTGCAACGACATGGACGCGGTGAAGATCCAGAGCGGAGACCTGTACGCGCTACAGGACTACATCGACGCGCAGTCCGGCGGTCCGGGCAAGGGCTGGTTCCGCATCGTCACCGATCCGTTCCAGGCGCGGCAGGTCATCAACGAGGGCAAGCTGGCGGTCATCGAGGGCATCGAGGTGTCGCGCATCTTCGGCTGCGGTGAGGTCAACGACGTCCCCCAGTGCGACGACTCCCAGATCGACGCGGGGCTCCAGGAGGTCCACGACCTCGGCGTGCGCACCTTCTTCCCCATCCACGAGTTCGACAACGCCTTCGGCGGTACCAAGATGATCGCCGGCGAGATGGGGACGGTGGTCAACGCCGGCAATCGCGACGAGACCGGCAGCTTCTGGAACCTGGCGCCCTGCCCCGCCGAGGACCAGGACGCGGCGCAGATCAATGTGCCGGCCACCGGCCCCCTGGCGTCACTGGTCAACGGCCCCCTCGCCTCGCTGCTGCATGGCAGCGCCCTGCCCGTCTACGGCGACGGCCCGCAGTGCAACACGCGCGGCATCACGTCGCTCGGCACCTATGTCATCAACCAGATGATCAACGACCACTTCCTCATCCAGCTCGACCACATGGACAGCTCCACCGCCACCTCGGCGCTGGCGATCGCGACGGCTCACCACTACTCGGGCGTCATCTCGGCGCACTGCTGCTCGTCGGCGCAGCTGTTCAAGGGGATCTACGACACGGGCGGGTTCATCAGCCCGCCGGCCGAGCCCGCACCTGCCTTCGTCGCCACCTGGAAGGCCGACAAGGCACAGAGCGATCCCAAGTACCACTTCGGCTTCGGTTGGGGCTCGGACATGAACGGCCTGGCCGATCAGCCCGGGCCGGCGTCCGGCACCCCGATCAGCTACCCCTTCCCGTCCTACGACGGCAAGGTCACGTTCACCCAGGAGCAGTGGGGCGACCGCACCTTCAACCTCAACAGCGACGGCCTCGCCAACTACGGCATGTACGCCGACTGGCTGCGCGACCTCCAGCTCGTCGGCGGCAATCAGATGATGGCCGACATGTTCCAGGGCGCCGAGGCCTATCTCGAGACCTGGGAGCGCGCCGATGGCGTGCCCGCCACGAGCTGTCTTCCCGCCCGGGCGCGCTTCAGCAGGTCCGGTCTGGGCCGCGCGCTGCGGCTCGGCGACACCGCCCAGGCCGCGCTGTTCCGCGCCGGTCAGCCGGTCTCGCGTCCGGGTCGCTCCTTCCGCTACTGCGCGAGCGGCGTCTCCGGGCGCGGCGCGCTCACTGCCAGCGTGTTCAACGCCGCGGGCAGGGTGGCTCTGATCGGAACCACGGCCGAGGGCGAGAAGGCCAACGGCATCGGCGCCGGGGCGACGACCGCGCGGCTGAAGCGCGGCGCGAAGCGGCTGGCCTCCGGCCTGTGGGAAGGGCGCAGGCTCGCCGGCGGCGCGCGCTACGTCTACGGCGTGCGCGGCGGCAGGGTCAGCTACGTCGCGGTCGCCCGCGCGGCCGAGCTGCGCAAGGTCTCCGGCCTGCGCTCGGACATCCGCGCCGCCGGGCTCTAGCCCTCGCGCTCCTCGTCCATGATCTCGCGGCACAGGTCGACGCACTCGTTGCAGATCGCCACCGTCGGGGCCGGCCCGCAGACGATGGACTCGACGTCGCGGCCCCGCTTGCCGCAGAACGAGCACGTCACCTGGTCCAGATAGATCTCCCGCCTGAGGGCCGCCTCGGTGCTCTCATCCGTCATGGCGGTACGGTATCGCGCGCCGCACGAGCCCGGGAGGGCCCAGGCGCCCCGGCGCCCCGGCTCAGCCGAGTGTCTCGAACGTGAGCGAGGACGGCGCGTCCGCGGCGCGTCCGATGGTGTAGACGCCGCCGAGGAGGTTGGGGAGCTCCGGGGGCAGCGGGGTGAGATGCGGCGTGTCCGCCGTGGATAGCGTGAGGCGCAGACTGTCCCCGGAGGCGATCGTCACCAGCGTCGGGAAGATCTGGATCTGGTACTCGGTCATCGTGCCGGGGCTGACGGGTTGGGCCGAGGCCTGCGTGTACGGGTGGTAGGGCAGCACCGTCATGCCGCCGGCGGTCCAGGACCGGCCTGCGTTCACCGCGCGCAGCGAGCCGAGGAGCGCGCCCTCGGTGAGCGGGTAGGAGGTGCCGTCCGGGGTGACCTCCTCCAGTTCGGCGACGAGCTGGGTCTCGGAGGTGGTGGCGCTGGCGTACACGGTGGCGGTGACCGGACCGGCGAGCGTGGCGGCGTGAGTGAACGGGCTCGAGGTGTAGCTCGTGGCCCATGGCCCGGCCTGGGCGAGCCGGTCGTCGGTGGCGCACGGGGCCAGGAAGCCGGCGGTACCCGCTGGGACCGACAGGCCGCCCATCGACCACTGGTCGATCGGACGGCCGCAGGGCACTCCGCTCGGGCTCCACACGATCGTGTCGCCGGTGGCGGCGGGCAGCGAGGGCACCGGCAGGCCGGGGATCGGCGACGAGGAGGTGCCGCCGCCGGCCGGAGCCGAGGGGGTGAGCGTTCCGCCGGCGCCGAAGTACAGGCGGGTCGGGGTTGCGCCGGAGAACGGATACGTCGAGGTCTCGGTGAACGCGCCGCTGCCCAGGTCGTAGTAGTGCAGCGGGGTCGGCGTCCGCGCCATGCCGGTCTTCTCGCCCTTGAGCCACGTGTCGAACCACTCCAGCTCGAGCGGGTCGACGTTGACCGAGGAGCCGTTGAGATGCTCCCACGGCCCGACGATGAGCTGGTAGCGGCCCGTGGTGCGCTGTCCGGACTGCATCGGCGCGGTGGTGCTGCGATGGGCCCACGCGTTCTGCAGCTCGGCGTAGTTGACCGGCTCACCGTTCTGGAAGATGTCGAACTCGCCGCCGACCATGTAGGCCGGGATGTGGTTGGCGGCAACGCGCGCGAGCACGTTCTGCGGGTTGCGCGCCTGCCAGTAGGAGCCGTCGTAGGCCTCGGGGCCGCCGCTGAGGATGTTCTCGGTCTGGGCCGCGTGGTAGCTGGCCAGCCCGTTGGCGTGGTCAGACTCGATGCTCGCCAGATCGGAGAGCAGCGTGGGATCCGATGCGGTGTCGCCGAGCGGGTTGACCGTGTTCAGCGTGCCGGTCAGGCCGAGGTAGGTCTCGGCGAACTCGAAGTCCAGCAGCCCACCCATGAACGACGTGTCGCGGTAGATGTCGTTGGCGGGCACCATCGGGAAGATCGCCTTCAGCGGGGAATGCTTGCCCACCGCCCCGGCGAGCAGAAGCTGGTCGATGCCCAGGTACGACGGCCCGTAGGTCCCGACCCGCCCGTCGGAATGCGGCAGGTGCGCCGCCCACTTGAGCACCTTGATCGCGTCCCGCTGCTGGATCGGGTCAAACAGGCCCCAGCTCCCGTTGGAGTCGCCGGTGCCCCGGACGTCCTCGACGATCTCGATGTAGCCGCGCTGGACCAGGTAGTTGTCCGAGCCGCCGGTGGCCGAGCCGCTGCTGGGCGATGCCGCGGACCCCGGCGTGCTCGAGCCGCCCTGGCCCTTGCCGTAGGGCGTCATCGTGAGCAGCACCGGGAACGGTCCCTTGGCCGGCTGGCCGGAGGCGGTGGTGGGGTAGATCTCGTTGACGCGGATCGTCGTGCCGCCGGCGCCCTTGACGGCGATGTCGTTGGTCGACGCCGACCCGTACACCGCCTGCTCCGGGGTCCAGTGGCTGCCCGGGGCGGCGCTCGCGGAGATGACGTCGGGCGGCAGCTGGGGGCTCAGGCCCACGAGGCTCGACGGGGCCGACTCCACCGCCGGCGCGCCTGGCGGAGGCGATGGCTCGACGGCGAGTGCCGAGGCGGACATGACGCCGGCGCAGACGCATACGATGGCGCCCAGCGCCAGCGTGCGTGCACGCCGACGAACAGGTCGAGGGGACAGCCGCGCCATCTCAGCCCAACGAATACCCGAAGCACCATTTTTCTAGACATCGCTGACACTCAATCCCGATCCACCACCGAGGACACGTCATGCCACCGGATCACATCGAGCCCGTCGAACCCCGGCTGAAGCTTCTCGGGCGCTTCCGGGCGGAGCTCGGCGAGCCGCTCGAGCTCGGCCAGACGCCGTGGGGCCGGCGGCGCGTCATCGCGATCGCCGGCGGCGAGTTCGACGGGCCGCAGCTGCGGGGGACCGTGCTGGCCGGCGGGGCGGACTGGCAGGTGGTCCACCCGGACGGCACGGCCACGATCGACACCCGCTACACGCTCCAGACCCACGACGGCGCGCTCATCTCCGTCGCCACTCAGGGCGTGCGCCACGGGCCCTCGGAGGTCCTGGCGCGGATCGCCGCCGGCGAGCTCGTGGACCCCGCCGAGTACTACTTTCGCGTGTCGATCCGCTACGAGGTGGCGGAGGCCGAGTACGGCTGGCTCAACCGCATCGTCGCCGTTGCCTCCGCGGTGCGGCTCGCCAATACCGTTGTCTACGACGCCTACGAGGTGAGGTGACGATGACCCAACGTGACATGTTCACCCAGCGCTACTGGGACGACCGCTACGCCGGCCACCGGCACGTGTGGAGCGGCCGGCCCAACCCCTATCTGCTGACCGAGGTCGCCGACCTCGCGCCGGGTCGGGCGATCGACGTCGGCTGCGGCGAGGGCGGCGACGCGATCTGGCTGGCCCGTCAGGGGTGGGAGGTCACGGGCGCCGACGTGTCACCGGTCGGCCTGGAGCGCGCCGCGGGCAACGCCGACGCCGCCGGGGCCGAGATCGCCCAGCGGATCACCTGGCGCCAGGTCGATCTGTTCGCCGACGAGTGGACGCCGCTCGGCAGCTACGCGCTCGTCACCTCGCAGTACCTGCATCTCCCGCCCGAGGTACGCGGGCAGTCGATGCAGCGCCTGGCCGAGGCCGTGGCCCCCGGCGGCGACCTGCTCGTCACCGCCCATCATCCCTCCGACCTCGAGATCCCCGGGCTGCGCCCCAACGTCCCCGAGCTCTTCTGCACCGCCGACGAGCTGGCCGCGTTCCTGGACCCCGAGACCTGGGAGATCGTCACCGCCGGCGCGCCGGAGCGCAGCGTGACCGGGCCCGAGGGCGCTCCGGTCACGATCCGCGACACCGTGCTGCACGCCCGCCGGCGGGACTAGTCCGAGGGCTGGGTGACGTCCAGCATCCAGTGGTTGCACTGCAGCGTCCGGCCGGCGTAGACGAACGCCCGCTGCCGCAGCAGGGTGAAGCCGGCTTTCCGGCACAGCGCGTTGGAGGGCGCGTTTGAGATCGGCGGGAAGGCGTGCATGGTCGAGAACTCCGCCGCCTCGCGCACGCGCGCGATGAGCATGTCCAGAGCACGGGTCGCGATGCCGCGGCCCTGAAAGGCCGGGAGCACCATCCAACCCGTCTCGTGGATGGTCAGCCCGTCAAGCTCCTTCTCCCAGATCCCGATCGTTCCAACCGCCGGTCCCGGGGGATCCGGGACGATCGTGAAGTACCAGGGGTCCGCCACCCGCCGCGCGTGACTCACCGGGAGGCGGGAACGGTCGACGGGACCGCCGAGCTCGCGCATCACGACAGGGTCGGTCTCCAGCGCCTCGGTCAGCGCGAAGTCGGCGTCCTCGTAGCGCGCCAGTCTCACCATCGCCAACGCTAGCGACTGATGGCGGTCACATCGCCGTCATCGTCACGCGCTGCGCGATCCTCGTGCGTGAGGGATGTTGAACGCGTGGATCGCACACCGAGGGCTCTGCCGGTGTCCGATCCCAAACCTGAGTCCCGTTGAACGCACAGATCGCGCTCCGGCGGGAAGGGAGGTGTGCGATCTACAGGTTCAGGATCCTCGGCCACGCACGCGGGGCGACCCGCGACGCTAGACCTGGACCACCGATTCGAACGGGGGCGGCGTCTCGCCGGACTCGAACAGGCTGCGCTCGCGCATCCACCGCTGGGAGCGCTCGTAGGAGTCCGAGGTGTAGGGGAGGAACACGATCCGCTCGCCGGGACCGAAGCGCCGCACGTCGATCATGGCGTGGAAGCGCTCCGGGATCTCCTTGAGGTAGTGCCGCTTGTAGGGCTCGGGCTGGAGGTCGAGTTCCATCTGCGCGCGCTTGAGCGCGTTGAAGTACTTCTCCACGTCGGCCGGGTCGGTCTCGAACTCGAACATGAACCCGGCCATGAACGTGGTGTCCAGAATCTTGCGCGCGCCCTGCTGCTCGACGAGGTAGGTCGGTGCGCTCCAGATCGCCGCCGCCGGCACCGTGCCGGCCAGTAGCGCGTCGACGCGGTCATACGGCATGCCGCCAAAGCGCAGCTTGATGTCATCCGGATCCAGGATCGCCTCGAGCGCCTGGAGCGTCGAGAAGTGGCTTCCAGAGTGGTAGCCGACCGCCACGTCGACGCCGGCGAGGTCCTCAGGGCGCCGGATGTGAGAATCCGGCAGCACGTAGATGCCGCTGGGCAGCACCGAGTAGCAGCGGCCCCACATTCGTCCCGCCTGATCGCCCGCGGCCTGGTTGACCGCCCAGTGGCAGGCGCAGCTCATGCCCTTCTTCCCGCCGCCTCCGGCGCGATAGAGCTCATAGGCGCCGGTGCGGACGTCCTCCTGGCCAGTGGGCTCGATGTCCTGATCGGCGTTCTGCTGTGCCCGGACGTCGAGCTCGTAGTCCAGGCCCTCGTCCTCGAAGTAGCCGTTCTCCACCGCGATCCAGTCCTGCAGCCGGCCGTGGGTCGAAATCTGGAACCGTGCCATCGCGCTCTCCCTCCACCTCGCTTCGTAACCCTTGCTGCAAATCTAGTGGCTCTGACCCGCGCCATGCCATCGGGCCGGGGCGGTAGCGTCCCGTCCATGCTGCGCTTCGAGACGGCTCTCGGAACCTGCGGGATCACATGGAGCGACGCCGGCGTCACCGGAGTGCTGCTGCCCGGTATGCGTCGGCTGAGCGGGCGGGCGGCGGGCGACCCCGAGCCCGCTCCGGAGACGGTGCGCGACGTGGCCGCCGCGATCGTCGCCCTGATGGATGGCGAGCGCACCGACCTGTGCTGGGTGGTGCTCGACGAGACCGGCATCGACCCGTTCCGCCGTAGCGTCTACGCCGCGGCCCGGGAGATCTCGCCGGGCGCGACCGCGAGCTATGGCGACATCGCCCGAGCGATCAGCAAGCCCGACGCGCCACGCGCCGTCGGCCATGCGCTGGGCGAGAACCCCTTCCCGATCGTCGTGCCCTGCCATCGCGTGCTGTCCTCCACCGGGGCGCTCCACGGCTTCTCCGCGCCGGGCGGCATCGTCACCAAACGGCGCATGCTGGAGATCGAGCGTGCGCCGGGCTTCACCCAGCTGTCACTGATGCAGGCCTGACGTCGCCTGCCGGCTGCAGGTACGCGCCTTGCTCGCGCAGCGCGGCCTGGACCTCGAGCACGTCCACCGCGCCTACGTCCACCGCCCCCACGTCCACCGCGCCCTGAGTAACGCCGGCGGAGGCCAAGGCGGCGGCCACGCCGGCCGCCTGGCCGGTGAGCCAGCACTGGGGGATCTCGCGCATGAAGGCCTGGGTCTGGGGATCGCAGGCGATGTGGCGGCCGGCCACCAGCACGTTGTCCAACCCGGTGGGCAGCAGCGCGCCGTAGGGGACCGAGACGTTCTCGAAGGCCTGCGAGGGCGACGGTGAGACCCCGATTTCGTCCCGGTGGCGGACCCCGCGCTTCCATTCCTCGGCGCGCATCGGGTGGCGACCGACGACCCGCCCGGTGTGGCGCACGCCGACCTGTGGCGCCGAGAGCATGAACCAAGCGTGCTCGAAGCCGGGCGTGTGCCGGCGGAAGTAGTCCAGGTGGGCGAGCATGCGCCGGCGCGACTGGATCTCCACCCGGGTCAGGTCCGCGACGTCGAGCCCGCTGTAGCCGCGCAGCCGGGGTCCGAGGAAGAGCGCGACGTCGTCGCGCCATCCGATCACCGGCCGCTCCACGTAGCCGAGGGCCTCGCGGGCCTCCTCCATCAGCGCACGATGCCCCCGAGGATCCTCGCGCTTGAAGGCCAGCCAGCGCGTGAAGTCCACGCCCGCCCACGTCCACCCGGTGTTGAGGCAGTGCTGGATGTTGCTCTCGTTGCCCTCGGCGTCTGACTCGAAGGGGGCGCCCGCGCGCCGGCTCACGTCGAGGTCGCCTGTCGCGTCGATCACCACCCGAGCCAGCAGCGCCCGGCGGCCCTGCTTGCTCTCGAAGATGACTCCGCGCACGTTCGAGCCGTCGCGCACGACGTCGGCCGCCCAGCTGTGGAACAGGAATCGCACCCCCGCCGCGGCCAGGAGCTCGACCGAGGCGAGCTTGAGCCATTCGGGATCGATCATCGGCGACCAGGTGACCACTCCGCGGAACGCGCCCTGACGCCCGCCCCAGTGCGCCACCGCCTCCTCGTCCTGAGAGCCCCATTCGTCCTCGGGCGCGCCGGCCACGGCGTGATCGGGGAGCTGCTCGAGGATCTCGCGGGCGAAGCCGTCGATGACGAGCCGGCCGCTCCAGTCGGTCATCCGGTCGATCCAGATGACCAGCCCGCCCGTGGACAGGCCACCGAGGTGGTTGTAGCGCTCGACCAGGACCACGTCGGCACCGAGCCGCCGCGCCGCCAGGGCAGCCGCGCAGCCCGCGGGACCGCCGCCGATGACCAGCACGTCGGTCTGCGCGTGCACGGGCGTCTCGCGCGGAGACTCGTACACCGTCATCCCCGGGGCCGCCGGCCGCGGTGTCAGGTCGTCGCCCCCGGTGTCAGAGGTGGCGGACTCGTCGCTGGCGCCGTGATAGCGCTCGTGATCACCGCTCACTCAGGCGACGCTAACACCAGCCCCCATGCCCTCAAAATCGATGTCTCGTATGGACGGCATCAATCACGCTGATCGGCTGTCTGGTACTCGCGAGCCGCACCCACCGGCCGAGCGCTGACGATCGTGATCTTCCGCGCGTCGCCGATGTCCGGTGCGTCGCCGTTTCCCCGGGTGTCGTCGTTCTCCGGGGCCGTCGCAAGACTGCGTGGCCGTGGGAGCAGCAGCGGGGTGGCCAGCAGAAGCGCCCCGGCGATTGCGATCCCGGCGCGCGGGCTGGTGACGGCAGCCAACAGCCCCCACAGTGCGGTGAGCGCGGCGATCGTGGCACTGGTCGACACCGACCATGCCGAGAGCATCCGGGCCACGCGTTCGGGCGCGATCTGCTCGAGCCGGTAGGTGGCCATCACCGGGTTGAAGACGCCGATGCTGGTGACCAGGCCGAACTGGATCGCGATGACGATCGCGATGCCGGCGAGTCCAGGCCGGATGAAGACCAGGCCGATCGGCCAGCACGCCCGCAGCGCCCCGCCGATGAACATGACCTTCGCCGGCCCGGAGCGTGCGACAAGCCGGCGCGCCAGCCGTGCGCCGATCAGCCCGCCCACGCAGGGCGAGGCGAAGGCCAGACCGAACTGCCACGGGGTGAATCCCAGGCGGGCCAGCATGAGGACGGACAGCAGGGGCTCGGTGGCCAGGATGAGCCCGCTGACGAGGATGGTGTTGAAGAACAGGGCGCGCAGCTGGGGGTGGGCGAGGATGTAGCGCCAGCCGTCGAGCAGGTCGCCGGCGCGCATGCGCGCCGCGCCGGCGCGAGCCGGGTGTGGCTCGGTGTGCCGGATCGCGCCGATCCCCAGGGCCGACACGAGGTAGCTGATCGCATCGGCGACGACGGTCGTCACGGGGCCGAACAGGCCGATGGCCGCCCCGCCGAGCGGCGGCCCGACCGCGGTCGCGCTCCACGTGGTCGACTCGAACCGCCCGTTGGCGACGAGCAGGTCCTCGCGCGCCACCAGCGCCTTGACATAGGCGCCGCTGGCTGCCCGGAAGGCATTCTTGGCCGCACCGACGATCACTGACACGACGACGAGCTGCACGAACGTGAGCCAGCCCAGGACGTAGGCGACGGGGATACTGAGCAGCGCCGCGAAGCGGATGAGGTCCATCGCGATCATCACCGGCTGCTTGCGCCGGAACTCCACCCACGGTCCGAGCGGGACCGCCACCAACGCGCCCACCCCCAGCCCGGACGCCGCGAGGATCGACACCTGGGCAGGTCCCGCGTGCAGCACCCTGATGGCGATGATGGCGAAGGCCCCGAACCCCAGGCCGGTGCCGTACGCGCTCACCGCGTAGGCCCTCCACAGCCAGCCGAAATCCCTCCCCAGCGACCTCCGGGCCTCCCCGGATTCTCTGCCTCGTCTCACCACTCTCATCACGCGAACGAGAGATCAAAGCGCGCCTCCCGGACGCGGCGGGCGACTCCGTGCAGGCGGTCCGCTGATCAGACGTCCGAGCCGCTGATCACGCCGGCGTCCGCGGGCTCCGCGAAGAGGCGGGCCACGTCCGCGGACCGGCACTCGAGCGTGCGGCGCTGATTGAGATAGCCCTTGTCGGTGATCTCGCCGGCGTCGAGGCTGGGCGGCTGGGACAGCAGCAGCAGCCGCTCGATTCGCGCCGCCGAGCCGGCCTGCGCGTTGAGTGCGCGCAACGCTTTGCCAAGGTGCTCACGCAGGGTGGCGTCGTCGAGGGCGACGTCCTCGGTCGCGCCGGTCAGCCGGCGCGCCTCGGCCTGGTTGACCCAAGCCATGGCGGCGACGTACTCGGCGTCGTGTCCACAGATCACCGCGTCGCTGAGGACGCCGGCGGCGCTGATCAGGCGGGTACGCATCGCGCCGGCCGCCACCCAGGTCCCGGTGAGCAGCTTGAAGTTCTCAGCGATCCGCCCGTCGAACAGCATGCCCAGGTTGGGATCCCGCTCCTCGATGAGTTTGACCGCGTCTCCCGATCGGTAGAACCCGTCCTCGTCGAAGGCGGCCCGCGTGAGCTCGGGCTGACCGAAGTATCCGGGGGTGACGTTCGCGCCCCTGACCCGGATCTCGAGCCGGTCGCCCACCGGCGCGAGCTTGATCGTGCAGCCGGGGATGGGCACACCGATGCAGCCCGTCGGTGCGCCGAGGTAGTGCATGCTGGTAGCGCAGGGGGCGGTCTCGGTCGTGCCCCAGCTTGAGGTGAGCGGGACCTCGTGGTCGGCGTGTTCGGCGGCCAGGTTGCGCAGGCGCGCGGCCAGCGCATCGGGCAGCGCGGCGGCGGCGTAGAACATGAAGCGCAGCCGGCTGAAGAACCGCTCGGCAAGCTGCGGGTCGCTCTCCAGCGCGGGTGCGAGCAATGCGTACCCGGCGGGCACGTTGAAGTAGAGCGTGGGCGGCACCTCCTTCAGCGCGGCGATCGTGCGTCCGAACAGCGCCGGCGCCGGCTTACCGTCGTCGATGTAGATCGTGCCTCCATTGAACAGCGCCAGGTTGAGGTTGTGGTTGGCCCCGAACGTGTGGCTCCACGGGAGCCAATCCACCATGAGTGGGGGCTCGTCGGCCAGGAACGGCCAGATGGCCTGGAGCATCGCCTGGTTGGAGCAGAGCATCCGGTGTGTGTTGACCACGCCCTTGGGCACGCCGGTCGACCCCGAGGTGAAGAGGAGCTTGGCCACGGTGTCGGGCGCGGGATCGACGGCGGCGACGGCGGCGCCGGTGGGGTCGGTGGTGTCGGTGGTGTCGCCCGGGGCGGTGGCGAGCAGGTCGTCGAGGCGCAGCGCCCCCTCGCGCTCCCCGCGCGCGACGACCACCTGCGAGACGATGGGGGCGAGCGCATCGAGCGCGGCGCCGAACGGTCCGGCCTCGTCGGCGAACACGAGGCCGGGTTGGGTGAGCTCGGCGATGGCCCTGATCCGGGCGTGGTCGGTGCTCATCAACGAGTAGGCGACGCTGATCGGCATGACCGGCACCTGCGCCGCGTAGGCGCCGAGGCTGACCAGCAGGTGCTCCAGAGAGTTGCCCGAGAGGACCATCAGCGGCTTGCCGGGGCCGAGCCCGAGCCGAGCGAAGGCCTCGGCCAGCGCGCGCGCCCTGGCCTCGGCCTCGCCGTAGGTGATGGCGATCCAGCGGTCCTCGCGATCTCTCTGGGCGGCGAGCGGCCGGTCGGGGTGCTCGGTGGCCCGCCGCTTGAGCACCGCCGTGATCGACGTCTCTGCCGGCGCCGGTGTGCGGCGCGAGGAGAGCACGATCGCTCCGTCGCCGCGGCGCTCGATCTCGATGTCCGGGGGTGCGAACGTCTGTAATTCCAGCAGCGGGCTCACGGTCGTTCGTCCTCCTCTCTGCACTGGGCCCGATCACATCATGCGCCGTCCTCGACACGAGCGCGCTGTCGACGCAACGATCTTGCGGCAAATCGGGGCAAAAGGACGGTTCTATTGCGGTGAAATAGCGATTGGCTGCGTCTTCATTGCGCCAATGGCCGTACTGGGCAAACATTCAGCACATGACTGCCACCGCCCATCCTCACCATGCCGCGAGCCGGACGATGCTCGACCTCGACGGCGCCATGCTCACCATCTCTGACGCGCTCGAGGTCTCTCGCGGCGACCGGACCGTCAGGTTGGCCGAGCGTGCGGCGGAGGCCGTCCGCGCCAGCTGCAGGCTCAAGCAGGAGCTGATTGACCGGGAGATCCCGATCTACGGCGTCACCACCGGGTTCGGGGACAGCGCCCATCGCCAGATCTCGCCCGACAAGACGGGCAAGCTCCAGCAGAACATCCTGCGCTTCATGGGCGTCGGCACCGGGCCGATCGCTCCGCCGGAGGTCGCGCGCGTGACCATGCTGCTGCGCGCCAACTGTCTCTCCAAGGGCAACTCGGGCGTACGTGTCGAGCTCATCGAGCACGTCCTGGACCTGCTCAACCACGACGTGACGCCGTTTATCCCGGAGCGCGGCTCGTGCGGCGCAAGCGGCGACCTGGCGCCGCTCTCCTACGTCGGCCGGGCGCTGGCGGGAGACGGCGACGTCCTGTACGACGGCGTGCCGCGCCACGCCGCCGACGTCCTGACCGAGCTCGGGCTCGATCCGTTCCTGCTCGAGGCCAAGGAGGGGCTCGCGCTGACCAACGGCACCTCGTTCATGAGCGCGTTTGCCTGTCTGGCCGTCGGCGCCTCGCGTGAGCTGGCCGACCTGGCGGACCTGATGACCGCGATGGCCTCCGAGGCGCTTCTGGGCAACCGCGGCCACTTCAACGCGTTCCTCTTTGATGAGGCCAAGCCCCATCCGGGGATGGTCACCAGTGCCCGCCACATCCGCGAGCTGTTGGCCGAGTCCGGGCTGGCCGCCGACAGCGACGACCTGTTCGCCGGCGGCATGGAGGGTGCCGGGTTCCTCGAGCTGGACCGCCAGGTCCAGGACCGCTACTCGATCCGTTGCGCGCCCCACGTGATCGGCCCGCTGCGCGACGTGCTGGACTGGGTCGAGCGGTGGGTCTCGGTCGAGATCAACTCGTCCGACGACAACCCGCTGTTCAACGTTGCCGGCGGCCGCGTCGAGAGCGGCGGCAACTTCTACGGCGGCCACATCGGGCAGGCGATGGACTCGCTCAAGGTCGCGCTGGCCAACCTGTGCGACCTCATCGACCGCCAGATCGCCCACGTCGTCGACGAGAAGTTCAACCGCGGCCTGACCCCGAACCTCATCCCGCGCTTTGAGCCGACTGACCCCGAGGCCGGACTGCACCACGGGTTCAAGGGACTCCAGCTCTGCGCCTCGGCGATGACCGCGGAGGCCATGCACCTGTGCGCGCCCACCACGATCCACTCGCGCTCGACCGAGGCCCACAACCAGGACAAGGTCTCGATGGGCACGATCGCCGCCCGCGATGCGCGCTCGATCGTCGAGCTGGCCCAGAACATCGCCGCCATCCACCTCATGGCCTGCTGCCAGGCGCTCGAGCTGCGCGGTATCGAACAGGCGAGCCCGCGCACGCAGGCGGCGTTCCGCCGGGTGCGCGAGCACGTCTCGTTCGTCGACCGCGACCGCTACCTCGACGCCGACATCGCCGCGACGGTGGCCCTCATCCAGTCCGGGGCGATGTCCGAGTTCGTGGCCTAGCGGACGCAGAGGCGCGGACGATCAGCTGAAGTCCGCCGCCTTGAGGGCGGCTTCGAGCGCGCACCCGGGGCGATGCCCGTGCCGCTTGGAGCCGCAGCACTCCGGGCACACACCACCGGACTTCGCGGGGGTCAGGCCGCTCCATTGGTGCTCGCCCAGCAGCCGCCGCATCTCCGCGTTCTGCGTGACGAGCTCGAGGATCTCCTCCGCGCTGAGCTGAACGTCGTCAGCCATCCGCCGAGAAACGTACTCCCCGTGTCGTCAGGATGCCGCCCGCGGGCCCGGTGAATGACCAAGACGGTCGAGTTCCACCTCAGCAACGCCTATCGCAAGCTCAACCTCAGATCCCGGGCCGAGCTTGTCCGCAAGGTGGCCGGTCTCGCCTAGCTCGGCCGCAGCACGCGAGCTGGACATGGGATCCGCAACTTCGTAAGATCCGGTGCAACGGGAATGGGACTGGGGCTACATCGTCAGATGCGCGGGCTGGTGCTCGCTGTGGCAGGGATCGCGTGCGCGATCGCGGTCTTGGTGCTCGTCCAGGCGCCGAGCCGGGCGGCGGCCGTGCCGCTGTCGATCGCGATCCAGGGGAACCACTTCGTCAATGGCGCGGGCCAGACGATCCGGCTGTTGGGCGTCAATCACCCGAGCTCCGAGTACGCCTGCGTCGACGGCTTCGGCTACAACGACGGGCATCAGGACGATGCCGACGCAGCCGCGATCGCGTCCTGGAACGCCAACGCGGTCCGGGTGCCGCTCAACGAGGACTGCTGGTTGGGGATCAACGGCCAGCCGAACAGCAGCCAGGGTCCTCCCGAGCCGCTCACGGCGGCCGGCTACCAGCAGGCCGTAGAGAACTACGTCAAGGACCTCAACGCGCACGGCCTGTACGCGATTCTCGACCTGCACTGGACCGCGCCAGGCACCCAGGTTGCCGCGGAACAGCAGCCGATGCCCGACAGCGATCACTCACCCGCCTTCTGGCAGTCGGTGGCGTCAACGTTCAAGGGCAACCCCGCCGTCGTGTTCGACGTCTTCAACGAGCCCTACGACCCCACCGATCCGAAGTCGGGCTCCGATCAGGACCCTCAGGATCAGGTCAGCTGGAATTGCTGGGAGACCGGGACAGAGAACGGGCCTGACGGCGGGGCTCCCTGCAATACGTCCGCGTATGACGAGAACGGGGTCAAGACCGTGCCGTACCGCGTGGCCGGCCTGCAATCCCTCGTCGACGCGATCCGCAACGCCGGCGCCACCCAGCCGGTCATGGTCGGCGGCCTGGACTACGCCAACGACCTCACGCAGTGGGCCGACCACGCGCCGAACGACCCGCTCAACCAGGAGGCGGCGTCGTTCCACAACTATCAGGGCAAGAGCTGCGACAACGTCGCCTGCTGGAACTCCCAGATCGCCCCGGTCGCGGCCAACGTGCCCGTGGTCACCGGCGAGTTCGACGAGGACAACTACACCGAGCCCAAGTGCGCCAACACCACGCCGTCGACGTTCGACAGCGATTACATGACGTGGGCCGACCAGCACGGCGTCGGCTACCTGGCGTGGGGTTGGTGGGTGCTCTCCCAGAACGAGAAGGACGCCGCGGGATGCAGCGCCTTCTACCTGCTCAACAGCTACGACGGCACGCCGGCGCCCCCGAACGGAACGGCCTTGCACGACCACCTGCTCTCGTTGCCGGCGGGCGGCGCCACCTCGACGACCAATCCGCCAACGGCCGCAAAGCCACCGGTCAATCTCAAGGGATTCAGCGCATCGGTGCAATCCGGCGGCTCCAAGGTGACCTTCACCCTGCGCTCGGCCCAGAGCTGCGCGGGCACGCTGACGGGCCAGACCGCGAGCAGCTACGCGGTCGGCGCGGCCAAGAGCAAGCGCCACAAGGTCTCGCTGGGCTCGGTGCGCTTCACGCTCAAGGGCGGCAAGGCCAAGAAGGTCGTGCTCAAGCTCTCCAAGGCTTCTCGCACGCTGCTGGCCGCCCACCACCGGCTGAAGGTGCAGCTCACGCTCACGCTGACGAGCGCGACCACGCGCCGCACGGTGATCCACCGGACGATCACGCTCACGACGCCGCACAGCAGCGCGCACCGCTGATCCACGGGGAGCCGCGGCTTCGTCGGGGTTGGTTGTCACGCCGGCGCACCCGGCGGTGTCTTGATGGCGAACAGGCACACGGACATGGAGGACACCATGGCGCTACGCGTTCCGAAGGCAGAGCTCCCCACCGGGCTCAGCGAAAACTTGATCAAGCAGTTCGGTGCCGTGCCCGAGCCCCTCGAGGTGACGTGGCACAACCCCAAGGTCGCCGAGGACTCCCTGGAGCTCGGAGGCAAGGTGGGCGAGTGGGATGTGGCCGACGAGAGCCTCAAGTCGTTCGCGCACATGGCCGTGGCGGCCCAGGTCGGCTGCAGCTTCTGTCTCGATGTCGCGTACTTCCAGGCGCAGAACCGGGAGCTGGACATGACCAAGGCCGGCCAGGTGCCGCGGTGGCGTGAGTCCCAGGCGTTCACGCCGCTCGAGCGCGACGTGATGGAGTACGCGGAGGCCATGACGAACACGCCGCCGACCGTCACCGACGAGCTGTCCGCGCGTCTGCTGGACCGCCTCGGGCCGGCGGCGATGGTCGAGCTCACCGTGTTCATCGCCTTTTCCAACTTCGCCACGAGGAGCAACACGGCGTTCGGGATCGAGTCGCAGGGCTTCGCCGCCGCGTGCGGGATTGCGCCGGCCGCGTCTCCGGAGGTCTCCGCTCTGGCGTCGAGGGCATGACCGAGGACCCGTTCGTCAGCCACCGCCCCCTGCTGTTCACGGTCGCCTACGAGATGCTCGGGTCGGCGGCCGATGCGGAGGACGTCGTCCAGGAGGCCTGGCTGCGGTGGGCCGACATCGACCACGCGCAGGTGCGCGATCCGCGCGCGTACCTCGTCCGGGTCGTCACGCGGCAGGCGCTCAACCAGATGCGAACGCTGTCACGCCGTCGCGAGCAATACGTCGGCGAGTGGCTGCCGGAGCCGCTGCTGACCAGCCGCGATGTCGCCGAGGACGTCGAGCTGGCCGAGAGCGTCTCGATCGCGATGCTCACCGTGCTGGAGACGCTCGGGCCGGCGGAGCGGGCCGTGTTCGTGCTCCGCGAGGTCTTCGACATGCCCTACGGCGAGATCGCCGAGGCCATCGAGAAGTCCCCGGCCACCGTTCGGCAGATTGCGCACCGAGCACGCGAGCACGTGGCGGCGCGGCGGCCGCGCACGCGGGTGAGCCGGTCCGAGCAACAGGCCGTGTTGGAGCGCCTCCTCGTCGCGATGAGAACCGGGCAGGTGCAGGAGCTGCTGGATCTGATGGCGCCGGACGTGGTCCTCATCGTCGATGGTGGCGGCCTCGCGCCGGCCGTTCGGCTCCCCGTCCACGGGGCCGAGCGGGCGGCAAAGCTGCTCTCGCGCGCCAAGCGGGCGGTGACCACATTGGAGACGACAACCGTGTGGCTCAACGGCGAGCCCGCGGGCCGGATCGAGCTCGACGGGGAACTGGGCGCCACGATGAGCGTCGTGGTGGAGAACGGGCGGGTGACCCGGATCTACGTGATGCGAAACCCGCGCAAGCTCGCGCGACTGGCTGAAACGGCGGAGCTTGCCCGGTGAGCCCGTCACTTTGCCAGCAGCGGGACGCGACGGGCCGGCGTTCTACTCGCCCGCGACGAAGCGCGCCACGCCGGCCTTGGTGATGAGCCCGTGGGTGACGCCGACACACGCGTCGGCGGCTTGCACCACCGCCGGCTGGCGCAGGTCGATCCCTGCGTTGGCGAGCATCTGGTGGGTCAGCTCGCCGCTGCTGGTCGGGTCGGGGAAGCGCGGAAAACCGTGGCTGCGCAGGCAGCGGGCGAAGGCCAGCGCCGCGACGGTCTGCGCCTGACGCTGTGCCGCGGTCTGGCTGGGCGCACCGCCGCCGCCCAGCAGGTGCCGGCACGCGGCCGCGGCCGACTGAAGCGCCGGCGACTTGTTGCCCGCGAAGCTCGACTTGAACTCCTGGGGAGAGGTCGGATCGGGGAAGTTGGGTATCCCGTGCGAGCGGATGCAGCCCGCGAACTTCACCGCGGCCTGCTGTGCCTGCTGCAGTTGGGCCCGGTTCGTTGGTCCGCCGGAGCTGGACGCGCTCGACGAGGTGGGCGAGCTCGAGCCGCACGCGGCGAGCACCGCGGCGGCGGCGATCGCGGCGGCGGCTGTGGAAAGACGTGAAGCAGTTCTGGACATGACCCAGGTGGTAGCTGGTTGCCGGTCACACGAGTGCAACACGCGCGCAGACGGAGAGCGCTGAATGCGGTGTGATGGTGTTGTTATGTGGGGTGGTGGAGGATGTCTGGATGCGCGTTCTCGTTGTCGAAGATCACGTCGAGCTCGCCCGCGACATCGCCCAGGGATTGCGCGATCGCGGGATCGCGACCGACCTCGCCTATGACGGGGCGTCCGCGCTGCAGAAGGGCGTGGTCTACCGCTACGACGTGATCGTGCTCGACCGCGACCTGCCGGGTGTCCACGGCGACGCGGTGTGCGTCGCGTTGCGCGACGGCGGGTCGGATGCGCGGATCTTGATGGTGACCGCGGCGGCGGCGATCGGCGATCGCGTCGATGGTCTGAACCTGGGCGCCGATGACTATCTGCCCAAACCGTTCGCGTTCGAGGAGTTGGTCGCGCGGGTGCACGCTCTGGCTCGCCGGGCGCCGGCGGGGGCGCCGCTGTTGGTCAGGGGGGATGTCGTGCTCGACCGGGCGCGCCGCCGGGTGACCCGCGCGGGGCGGGAGCTGTCGTTGACGCGCAAGGAGCTGGGTGTGCTCGAGGTCCTCCTGGCGGCCGACGGCGCCGTGGTCAGCGCCGAGGAGCTGCTCGAACGGGTGTGGGATGAGAACGCCGACCCATTCACGCGCACGGTGGTGGTGACGCTCACTCGCCTGCGGCGCAAGCTCGGCGACCCCGAGCTCATTCAGACTGTGGTCGGCGCCGGCTACCGCACCCCATGACGCCGCCGGCCCTCTCCGCGCTCGGGCGGCTGTGGCCGCGCCGGGTGCGAGCCCGGCTCGCGGTCGTGTACACCGTCCTGTTCCTGCTTGCCGGGACCGTGCTCTTGGCGCTGACGTACGCGTTGGTGGTCCACGTTCTCCTTCCGGCCGCGGACACCACGCCCAAGACGATCCCACCGCGATACGCGCAGCTGCTGAGGCTGTGCAAGCCGCTTCCCACGTCCGCCACGCTGCTCCAGGAGTGCAAGCGCGCGATTGCCGCCACCGGACCCGGACCCAACGAGCGCGACGCGACGTTGCACGCCCTCCAGGGCGCGTCGGTGATCGCCCTCGGCGTGCTCGCACTTGCCTCGATAGGCCTCGGCTGGCTGGCCTCCGGGCGAGCGTTGAGGCCGGTGCGCTCGATCACCGAGGCCGCGAGACGTGCGTCCGAGCTGCGGCTGGGTCAGCGCCTCGCGCTCACGGGACCTGATGACGAGTTCAAGCGACTGGCCGACACCTTCGACGTGATGCTCGAGCGACTCGATGCCGCGTTCACCAGCCAGAAGCGGTTCGTCGCCAACGCGGCGCATGAGCTACGCACGCCGCTCACCGCGATGCGAACCGCAATCGAGGTGACGCTCTCCAAGCCGACGCGGACGCCCGCTGAGCTGGAGGCGATGGCAGCCAAAGTCATGCGATCGGTCGAACACGCGGACGCCACCATCGAGGCACTCCTGACGCTTGCCACCAGTGAGCTCGGGCCTACGGCGCCGGAGTCGATGGATCTCGCCACGGCCGCCGAGGACGCGCTGGACGCCACGCACGCTGCGATCGATCAGCGCCACATCACGGTCGAAGCCACGCTCCAGCCCGCGCTCGCCCGCGGCGATCGGGTGCTGCTCGAGCGCATGGTCTCCAACCTCGTCGAGAACGCCGTGCGCCACAACAACCCCGACGGCTGGATCGGAATCCGCACGATTCAGCACGCGGACCGCGCCGTCTTCGAGATCGCCAACACGGGCCCGAGCATCTCCGCCGAGCAGATGCCAACCCTGTTCGAGCCCTTCGCCCGTGCCGAGCAGCGTCTCAATCCGTTGGACGGTGTCGGTCTCGGGCTCTCGATCGCTCAAGCGATCGCGGATGCTCACAACGCCACGATCACCGCGCACCCGCGACCCGACGGCGGACTCGAGCTGTCGGTCGCGATCCCCACGAGTCCGAGCTGACGGGCGTGACGGTGGCCTAGCGGTCGTCAGCGCCTCGCGCCACCTGCTCGCCCGCGCGGAACTCCTCCATCCGCGACTCGTAGCGATCGACCGCCACGTCGTAGGCGACGTTGCCCAGCAGCAGGCGAAACGGCGGGTCATCACGGTCGAGCGTGTCGAGCAGCGCCTGGGCGGCCAGGTCCGGGTTGCCCGGTTGGGAGCCGTTGTTCTCCTCGTGCTGAGCCGCGCGGCGCTCGGCGATCGCCTCAATCGCCTGGTAGGCGTCGATCGCCTCGGCGCGGTCCATCGAGGAGCCGGCCCAGTCGGTGCGAAAGCCACTGGGCTCGACCATGAGCACCTTGATCCCAAGGGGCTCGACCTCCTGGCGCAGCGACTCGGAGAAGCCCTCCAGTGCCCATTTGCTGGCGTGGTAGATGCCGGTGAGCGGAAACGCGGCCAGCCCCCCGATCGAGGAGACCTGGACGATCCACCCCGAGCCCTGCTCGCGCAGGATCGGCAGCGCGGCCTGCGTGACCCACAGCGCGCCGAAGACATTAACCTCGATCTGCCGGCGAGCCTGCTCCTCGGTGACCTCCTCGACAGCGCCGGAGAGCCCGTAGCCCGCGTTGTTGACGACGACATCGAGACGCCCCAGGCGTTCGTGGGCCTGCCGGACGGCCGCGAATGCGGCGTCGTGATCGGTGACGTCGAGCTCGATGGGGAGGACGGCGTCGCCATGCTCGGCGGCGAGGTCGTTCAGCGAAGAGGTGTCGCGCGCGGTGGCGGCGACGCGGTCGCCCGCCGCCAGCGCGGCCTCGGTGAACGAGCGACCAAGGCCACGTGAGGCGCCTGTGATGAACCAGTTGCGATCAGACATGGGCTCCCGCTACCCCGAAGGACAGCCTCACTACCTGCCGGTTGGGCGATGTGCCGCGCCGCGCGTGAAGCCGGAGCGTCGTTGCCCGCCACGCGTCGCGTCGCGCGCTCCGGCGTTGTGCGGTGGCGGCGTCCGGCGCACCAGCAGACGCAGCGCTCGGTCGTTCGGGCCCTCCTGCTCGCGCTCTGTCAGGGCGTTCGGATTGACCGTGCGAAAGAGCGGGCCGCGCGTGGGGTCCACCACAGCGACGACCACCTTGGAGCTGCTCGGCGTGTCGAACACGAGCCCATCGAGCTCGGCGCTGCCGTCCGCCACTTTCACGAGGTCACCTGGGCTTGCCGTGTTCATATCCTGAGCTTAGGCGACGGCGAGAAGTCCCCACTCCCGAGCCCCCGAGGAGCGACCGGAGCGGGGCGCCTGCGTGTAGTGCGGTGGGAACGGGGCCCGTTGCGGGTAGTCGCCGTGCGCTGCCCGGTCGCGGCCACGGCCACGGTGGCGGTGTGGCCATCGCGTCTCGGCGGTGCAGCGAGCCCCGGGCGGGAGGTTGGGGAAGACGCGAGACACGGAACCGGGACCGGTGTGGGCCGGGATGAGAAGCGCGAACGCGTGCAGCGGACCGCCGCAGGCCCGTCGATGGCGATGGGACCTTGCTGCCCGGCGCGAGCGCCGGTGATGGTCTTGGTCACTTTCAACGTCCCGGACGGCCGCGTGATCACGTCCGGGTCGAGTTCGGACGGGCCCTGGTAGTAGACGTTCATCACGTTCACCGGGACCACCTTGCCCGCCGGGATCGTCACACTCTGGCCGCTGCCGGCGACGGTCGCTGCGATCGTGTCGGTGGCGCCGTCAGCCGTCTCCGTGACGGTGCACGCTGGTCCGCCGGGATGTCGTTGAGGTGGCGCGAGACGCTGCCCGCCGGACTCCTTGCCGGGATGACCAGCGGCGGCAGGGCGCTCCCGTTGCAGACGACATCGATGGTCACCAGTCCCTGGGGCCCGCGAGCGGACCGGCGACGGTCTTGGTGAGGAGCAGGGAACCGGAGCCTGGGGCAGAGATGGGGACGGTGACGGTGCGGTAGGTGTCGGTGATGTCGACGTGGTCGCGGCCGCCGGCCGGGATCGTCACCACTTGCCCGTCCCCGGTCACGACCACATCGGTGCCGGTGACGCTGCCGTTCGATGTCTCGATGGCGCCGCACTCGGTTCCGGCCGGGATGTTCTGGTAGGTGCGGGATCTGCGGCCGGCGGGCGCACCTGCAGGGATCACGAAGCGGGTCTGGCCGCGCCGTCATCACAGGCCACATGGATGACTACGCGGCCCTGCGAACCGGCGGCGGGACCGGCGATTGTCTTTGTCACGACCAGCGAGCCGGGGTCAAGGAACTCGGCCGTGGCCTGCGCGCTGGTCGTCAAGGTGGCCGTGTCGCCAGAATGAGCGGCTGGGCGTTGTCGACCGCGGCGTTGCCATCGTAGAGGTAGACGCTGCCGGCAGGGACGATGGCGGCCGCGGTGGCTTGGAGCTCGGCGGTGCTCGGACCGGTGGACCGCACCCAGATTTTCTGTCCGGACGGCACCGTCGCCCCGTTGGAGATCGGAACCGTGCCTGCCGCGTTGGAGAACATCTTTCCCCCGGTCGCATTGACGGTCGCGTCCGGGGCGGCCCGGAGGCCGCGCCGGCGGCGGCGGCGGACGCGGTTGTCCGTCGTGAGCGCAAACGGTCCCACCGCGCGCCGGCGGGGCCGCTCGATGCGGCGGGTCGAGGGTGAGGCTGGGCGGTGGGGTTGCACCAGCGGCCCCTCGGCTCTGATGTGGTTGACGATTTCGACCACGGCGCCGCGCAGCGGGCTGGTGGTGCTCAGCACGAAGCTGTTGCTGAAGAACCAGATTGCCGCCTGCACCGCGGCGGCCTTGTCGTAGACGCTCGGGAGCGAGGCGGGCTGGCCGGTGGCCGGGTAGTACTCGTTGACCAGCCGGGCGCTGTAGCCCAGGTTGGGGACCCCGGCGGCGTCCCACGTGCCGTAGGCGTAGCCGATCCCGACTCTCGTTGACGGGAAGAGGTCGGCGCAGTACAGGTCGAGTTGCTCGCCGCCGCCGGTTGGCCTGCCATGGATGACGCCGGCGAAGCCCACGTCCTGGCGGGTGAAACCGGTGGTCGGGTACTCGGGGGATAGCCGTCGAGAACCGGGTCGAAGGGGTTGTCGGCACCGGGACGAAGCCGTTGAGCCCCCGGCCCGGTCCCTCCCCCGACATCACCAGGTCCGTGTTGCTGCCCCTCGCCGGTTGGACGGGTGGCGCTCCAGGGCGGAAGACTGCGCCACCCGGAGCGGCCTGCAACAGGAGCAACCCCAGCGCCAGCAAAAGAACGAACGGCACGCGCCACGTTCGGCCAGCCATGAACCCAGACTACCGGAGCCGGCTGGGCCTGCTGCGAATGTCGCGGACGAGCGATGGCCTACGCACTCTGGCGATCGCCCGCCGGCCGCTCGGAGCCAGAAACACGAAAGCCCCGCGTATGGGGGGTTGAGGCGCGCCCGAAGGGATTCGAACCCCTGACCTTCGGTTCCGTAGACCGACGCTCTATCCAGCTGAGCTACGGGCGCGTGGCAACCGAGTTTAGCTCCGGGCGAGCGAGCCGTCGCCCCCGTCGCTCGCCGACGTGTCATAACGCGCGACGGTGAAGGCGATCATGGCAGGGACCTGGACCGCGTAGACGAGCAGGGAGAGCGTGAGGATGACGAGCGGGCCGCCTCTGAGGTGGTTGCGCAGGAACGCGTACTCGATCAGGCCCGCGGTGAAGAGGTAGGCGAGCAGCGCCCACTTGCCCACCTGGAAGAAGCGTGCCCAGGCGAAGTCGGGCACGCGGCTGAGCACCGCGAGGTTGGCGACCACCAACAGGCACGAGGCGATGAGAAGCGCTGTCGGCAGCCCGAGCGGCACATGCTCGGGAATGTGAGAGGAGAGGTAGATCCCTCCGATCACGATCAGCGCGAGGGAGAGCATCCCCACCTCGGTGAAGGGAGGGTGGCTGCGCTCGCTCATCCGGAGGCCAGCTTGGTCATGATCACCAGCGTCGCCACCTGCATCACGCCCAGGACCCCGGCGCTGTAGATGAAGCGCTTCATGAGGCGCTCGATGATCTCAGGATTGGGCCGGGGCTTCTTGAGCTCGAAGAGGACGGCGATGTTGGCCGGCTCCAGTAGGCCCAGGGCCAGGATGGCCATGACGCCGACGACGATCATGCTGGCGACGACCCAGCCGTGCAGCGGGTTGGAGCTGAGGTTGGTGCCCAGGTAGGTGGACAGCTGCCAGCCGGCGGCGAGCGTGGCCGTGACGACCACGGGCATGATCAGCACCATCTTGGGCATCAGCCTGGTCGTGAACTCGACGCGGGCCGGGACGGACATCTTGCCCATGATCGGTCCCAGCACCAGCCCCAGGAAGAGGTCGATGATCGTCCAGGCCGCCCCGCCGGCGACGTGGAAGAACTCCAGCGGCCACAGCTTGTTGGACGCGATGGCGGCGATGAGCAGCGCCATGATCACCGCGACGATCGGCAGGCCCTTGAGGGGGACGATCTCGAAGTCGAGCCGCGGGGGTGGACCGGCGTGCTCGTGCTGAGGCTCGGCAACGACGTCGGGCGGCGCCAGGATCTCGGTCATGGGCGAATCCTATGGGCCGGGGCGCCGGGAATCCAGGCACTTCGACTCACACTGGGCTGAGAAGGAGGCGGAGGGGGCGGGATTCGAACCCGCGGTCCGCTTGCACGGACTCTGGTTTTCAAGACCAGCGCATTCGACCACTCTGCCACCCCTCCACGGTGCGGCCGGCGGATCTCAGCCCTGCATGGTGCCATGCGACACACTCGCGTGCGCGAAAGCCGTTTACACTCAGCGGTCCCTTGGGAGAGGTGGCCGAGTGGCTGAAGGCACTCGCCTGCTAAGCGAGTATGGGGGGAAACCTCTATCGCGGGTTCGAATCCCGCCCTCTCCGTTTTCGCTGCAAATGCGCATTGGAGGCCCTGGATGAGCGTGCTGGACAGCTTCCGTCTGGATGGCAAGGTCGCCATCGTCACCGGCGCGTCGTCGGGGCTGGGCGTCGCCTTCGCCAAGGGCCTGGCCCAGGCCGGCGCCGACGTGGCTATCTGCGCGCGCCGCGCCGACCGGCTGCAGGAGACCAAAGGGGTGGTCGAGGCCGAAGGGCGCCGCTGCGCGGCCATCGAGGCCGACGTCTCCATCGTCGAGGACTGCACCCGCGTCGTCGAGCAGACGGTGAGCGAGCTCGGCCGCGTGGACGTGCTGGTCAACAACGCCGGCATCGGCACCGCGGTGCCGGCCACCCGTGAGCAGCCCGACGACTTCCGCAAGGTCATCGACATCAATCTCATGGGGTCCTACTGGATGGCCCAGGCCTGCGCGCGGAAGATGATCGAGGGCGGCAGCATCGTCAACATCGGGAGCGTGCTGGGCTCGACCACGGCCGGGCTGCCTCAGGCCGCCTACGCGTCCAGCAAGGCGGCGATCATCGGCCTCACCCGCGACCTCGCCCAGCAGTGGACTGGGCGCAAGGGCATCCGCGTCAACGCACTGGCCCCGGGGTTCTTCCCGTCGGAGATGACCGAGCAGTACCCCGACGGCTACCTCGAGCAGATGATGTTCCGGGTCCCTGCCGGCCGGACGGGGCGCGCCGAGGAACTGGTGTCCGCGCTGCTGTTCCTGGCCAGCGATGCGGCCTCGTATGTGACCGGCGTCGTGTTGCCCGTCGACGGCGGGCTGCTCACCACCTGACCGCGGCCACCTGACCGCGGCCACCTGGGCGCGCGCCCGCCGCGCGACCCATCGTGGGCCCCTTCCACTCCTACTTACACCTGAATCGTGCGCTCCATGCCCAGCTGGTGTGCACGCGCCCGTCCTGCGTGTTCATGAAGCACGCGAGCACGTAGTAGCCGGGCTTGACGTTGAGCACCTGCTGTTCATCCCGCCCGACCCAACGCTGCCCATGAACTGGAGGGGAGCGCCGGCGATGGCTTGTTGGCCTTTCGCTGGTTGCCGGCCAGGAGGTCGGCGTCGAGCGCCTTCGCACCGGCCTTGTTCTTGACCGGCAGGGCGATGATCATGTGGTACAGGTAGCCGTCGTTCTCAAGCGGATCAGCTGTCCGTCGTGGAGTTTGCTGGGTCCGGTGACCGGACTCCTCGGTGGCGACCGTAGCCTGCGGCTTGGCCAGGGTGGCCGGGGCCGCGTGGCGGTCACCGTGAAGTTCACGTGCGGCCACTTGCTGGGGTTGTCGGCCACAGTGTCGAGGGCGACGTAGTCGCCGGGCGCCAGCGCCGTCTGGGAGCTGCTCGTGCCCTTTGGCGCCATCGGGTTGGCCACGATCGTGGCAAGTCCATCGAGTGCGTTCGGGTCGCCGCCGTGGGAGACGGCGGCGCCGAAGGCCTGCTGGAACGTGACGCCGGGATCGAGCCGTACCAGCGTCGGCGACGCTACGGCCTCGCCGGACACCGTCGAGACGACGTTGACGGCACCGGACGGGACCGAGCTGGTCGCCGTGATCGACTTGCCGTTCATCGTGAGCCCCAGCGTCGGCAGAGTGCCTGCCGCCGTGGCCGATGCCCCGCTGATCGCTGCAACCGCAGCGACCACCATCCCCGCGGTGAGGGCAGTGATGCGCTTCAAGAGTTCCCCTTTGTAGTGGATGTTGTTGCCCGGCCCCGCTCGAACTGAGGGTGCGCGCCCTCAGCCTGCGCCCGCGCGCAGCCTATCCACTTGAAAGAGGTTGTGAAGCTCTTGTTAGCTCTTCTTGCCCGGCGCGGTGCCGAACACGTGATCCCAGAACGGTGCGCTGACGCCGTAGCCGCGCTCGTGGTTCTGGAAGTGATGGCGCATGTGCAACTCGCGCAGACGCCGGCCCAGCCGCGTCTTGGGCCGGTGATGGTGCACGTGGTAATGCAGCATGTCGTAGCCCAGATAGCCGGCGAGGAAGCCCGCGCCGAACGGCAGGAACGTTGGGCTGCCGAGCACCAGATAGAAGCCGTAGACGAACAGCGCGGCCAGCGGCACACTCAACGACGGCGGCATCACGAGCCGCATGGGGTCGTTGGGGTGGTCGTGGTGCACGCCGTGGATGATCCAATGCAGCCGGGCCCCGATCCCGTCCGCCGGCTCGAAGTGGAAGACGATCCGGTGCAGCCAGTACTCCGTGAGCGTCCAGAACACGTACCCGCACAGCAGCCACACCGCGGTGAGCGCGCCCGCCCCGCGGACGAAGCCCTCCACCAGCAGCACGGTGATCACCGGGACGAACAGGATCGGCGGAACCGCCGGATGCACGCGGGAGAGCTTGTCGAGCACGGCCGAGTCGAACATGCGCGGCGAGGCGCGCAGAGCATCGCTCCGGCTGAGGTCCTTCAGGTCGTCGGCGCCGTGGCTGGCCATTAGGGAACCCATTCTAACGGCCACGTGACGTTATGACTCGGCGTCCTCCGCAGGCATCGCCAGCACCACGTGACGCAATGAGAGTGCGATGAACTCCCGTTTCTCCACTCGCGGCGTGCCCTGGAGATTCGTGACCTCGACGTCGGTCAGCGCCAGGAACTCACGCTCGGCGGCGTTGAGATAGTCGGTCAGGCGGCTGCGGTAGCCGTCGGCCGGCAGCGACAGGTCGCCGACGATGCGGTGCCGGTCGGTCTCGATGATGATGCGCTGGGTGGTTTGATCCACGCGCGGGCACCATAGCGGCCGGATGGGCCCGTGGTGGCATGCTCTGGACCGATGTCCAGGCCACTCAAGGCGCGCTGGTACAGCGTGCGCCGCGCGCAGAACCGCAAGCCGGCGACCTACCGCTGCCCGCTGTGCGGCGGGCTGCTGCCCGCGCTGAGTGAGCACATGCTCATCACCCCCGAGGGCGACTCCGCGCGGCGCCGCCATGCCCACAGCGCATGCGTGCTCAAGGCGCGCAAGGCGGGCCGGCTCCCGACGCGGGAGGAGTGGGAGGCCACCCAGCCCAAGCCGCCCCGCCCTCCCGGGCCGCTCACCCGCCTGCGCGCCGTCCTCGCGCGCCGGGCGGCCGGTGATCGGTAGGGTCCGCGCATGGCACGCGACCTCCGACTCGGCCTGAGCCTCGGCTACTGGGCGGGCGGCCCGCCGCCCGGCAGCGCGGAGGCGATCCAGGAGGCCGACCGGCTGGGCTTTGACTCGGTCTGGACGGCCGAGGCCTACGGGTCTGACGCGCTGATGCCGCTGGCCTGGTGGGGCGCCGCAACGACCCAGATCAAGCTCGGCACGGCGATCGTGCAGATCTCCGCGCGGACTCCCGCGGCGACGGCGATGGCGGCGATGACGCTCGACCATCTCAGCGGCGGACGCATGATCCTGGGCCTGGGGGTCTCCGGTCCGCAGGTGGTGGAGGGCTGGTACGGCCAGCCGTTCGCCAAGCCGCTGGCGCGGACGCGCGAGTACATCGGGATCGTGCGTGACATCTGGGCCCGTCAGGGCCCGGTCACCAGCGACGGTCCCCACTATCCGCTGCCGCTTCCGGACGGGACCGGCCTGGGCAAGCCGCTGAAGGCGAGCATCCACCCGTTCCGCGCCGACATCCCCATCTACCTCGCGGCCGAGGGCCCCAAGAACATTGCGATGGCCGGCGAGCTGTGCGACGGCTGGCTCGCGCTCTTCTACTCGCCCTACCACGACGACTTCTACCGCGAGGCCCTGGATGAGGGGTTCGTGCGGGGCGGGAGGGCCGGCACCGGTCGCACGCGAGAGGAGTTCGAGGTGGCGGCCACCGTGCCGCTCATCATCACCGACAACATCGAGGCGGCGGCCGACGCGCTGCGCCCGATGTACGCCCTGTACTTCGGCGGGATGGGCGCGCGCGGCACCAACTTTCACGCCAACGTCGCGATCCGGATGGGCTACGAGGCCGAGGTGGCGAAGATCCAGGAGCTGTACCTCGGAGGCCACAAGGAGGAGGCGGCGGCCGCCATCCCCACCCGGCTGCTCGAGCAGCTGACGCTCATCGGGCCCGTCGACAAGATCCGCGACGACCTCGAGGCATGGCGCGAGTCGATCGTGACCACGCTGCTGGTCGGCGGCGATCCGGCGACGCTGCGGACGATCGCCGAGCTGGTCCTCGGCTAGGGCCTACAGCGCGTCGAGCCGGCGCTCGACGTCGAGGATCTGATGGGCCTTGAGCCCCAGGCTCAGCCGCTCGCGCCCGTCTGACTCATATGGAGACAGGCCGGACACCTCCTGCACCCGGGACAAGCGGTAGCCCACCGTATGGCGGTGAAGCGCCAGCGCCTCGGCCGTCTCGGTGGTCGAGCCGTCGTGGGCCAGGAAGGCTCCCAGCGTCGGAAGCAGCTCGGTGTCGTGGCGCGCGTCGTAGTCGGCGAGGGCCGAGACGGTGCTGTCGCGCAGCTGCTCGAGCTCGGCGCGGTCGCGCAGCAGGACGCCGATGAGCAGGCGGTAGGTCTCGTCGTGGCCGTTGGACGGCGCGTCCTCGGCTCCGCCCAGCTCGACCAGGAGCTCGGCCTCGCGGATCGCCTCGTGCAGCAGCGCGGGGTCGCGGCGCGGCGCGGAGACGGCGACCGTCATCCCGCCGGCGCGCAGCGTGGCGGCGAGACCGGCGGGCTCATGCTCCACCACCGGGCATACCGCGACCAGGCGGCCGGGACGGATCTCGGCCACCAGCGCGGCGTGGCCGTTGGCCGGCGGCCATGCGTGCAGCGAGCCGCCCACCACACTGAGCGCGACACCCCCTGCCGACAGGTCCACCCCGAGCCGCCGCGCGCGTGCCAGCAGGCCGGGAAGATCATCCGGCGGCCCTGCCGCCACCTCGGCGACGAGGGCCGCGCCCGAGTCGGGACCGGGCGCGTCCTTGATGAGCGCGGTCACCGACGTCGCGGCCGCGGCCGCCTCAAGCCATGCCCGCCGTTCCGCCGAGGCCCCTGCGGCGCCGGCGGCGACGATCCCCACCACCTGCTCGCCGATGCGCACGGGCACGGCGTCGGCGAGCGAGGCCGGGGCCGGACCGTCCTCGGGATCCGGACGTGCGACAGCCGCAGCGTGGGCGGCGATCGCGGCGACCTCTTCGACGGTGAGCGAGCCCGGCGGTGAGATCACCGGGGGCCCGTGGGCCGGGATGGCGATCGCCACCGGACAGCCCAGGGCGTCAGCGACGCTGGCGGCGACGCTCTCCAGGGTGTCACCGGCGACCGCGCCGGCGACGAGCGTCAGCGGCGTGGACCGGGGAGCGGACGTATCCGCTCCCCGGTCCGGCACCGATTGTCGGCTTGAATCAAGCGCTCGGGCGCGCTGCATGCTCGCGGCGCACTCCGGCCTGACCCAGTGCCGAGCGCTGCGTCATAGGGCAGCGGTCGGCGTACTCGTGTGACCGGCTCCGCTGGCCACGCCGGCCACCCCGTTCGGATATCCCAGCGATGGGATGTCCGATGGGTACACCTCGTGCCCATGCTCGGCCGTATCGCCGATCTCCATGTTCTCCTCCGACATCCGCAACGGGATGAAGAGCCCGACGAACTTGAGGAGGATGAACGTGGCCACCGCCGACCAGCAGATGACGAACAGCGCGGTGAGGAACTGCCACTTCAACAGGTTGAAGTGACCGTGGATCACCCCCGGCTGTGCCGCGATGCTCGGCGTCTTGCCCACGCCCGGATAGACCGTCATGTTCGGATCCGCGAAGACCCCGGTCAGGAGACCGCCGGCGAGGCCGGCGACACCGTGTGTGTAGATCACGCCGAGGGTGTCATCGACGTTGCGGAAGGGCCGCAGTCGGCTCATGTAGTTGAGCGCGAAGTACACGATCGTCGAGGCGATGACGCCGATGCAGATCGCACCCCACCCGTTGACGTAACCGGCCGCCGGTGTGATCGCCACCAGACCCACGATCATGCCGTTGACCCCGGAGATGAGACCCGGCTTGCGCCCGGTCATGTAGTCCCAGGCCACCCAGATGAGGAACGCCACCGCGGTGCACAGGTTCGTGTTCAGGACTGCGGCTGACGCCGAGGCCCCCGCGAAGTACGGGTCGCCTCCGTTGAAGCCGTTCCAGCCCAGCCACAGCAAACCGGCCCCGACCGCGACCATGGCCACGTTGTTCGGGGCGTCGATTTCTCGATCGCGTTGCAGGCGTGGCCCGATCACCGCCGCGGCGACGAAGCCCGACACGCCCGCGGAGAGGTGGATCACGTAACCACCGGAGTAGTCGACCGCGCCGTGCTGGGCGAAGAAGCCGCCGCCCCAGATGCAGAACGCGTCCACCGTGTAGACGATCGAGCTCCACAAGGCCACGAACGGGATCCAGGCCTTGAAGTTGATCCGGCCCAGTACCGAGCCGAGCATCAGGATGGGTGTGATCCCCGCGAACACGAATTGGAAGTAGGCCAATGTCGCCTGCGGGAATCTGAAGCTTGGACCCGTTGTCGCCAATGGGATCGCCGCTTGGCCCTGCTCGGCCTTGTGGCCCAGGATCTCGCCTGGGATGCCGATGAAGTTGCCGAAGAACCCATGGCCGCTGATGCCGTGCCACGGGGTGCCGAAGCCCATCTTGAAGCCCCACAACACCCAGATGACGAGTACAACGGCAAAGGCGGCGAACGTCAGCATCATGCTGTTGATCGACCACCGCTTCTGCATGACGCCGCCATAGAGCACGACGAGGCCGGGGACGCTCATCAGACCGACCAGCGTTGCCGCGGTCATCTGCCAAGCGTTGTCTCCGGGGCTAAGCCATGTTGGATATGGCAGCCACATGTATCTAGATCTCCTTGTCCAGGGGACGGGGATGTGCACAGTGGATGCCGCCACTGCCACGCAGCGGCAGGCCGAACGGCCCGATGGCAACCATGCGGCAGTCTCCCTGGGCACGAGCGCCCGACCCATGGCCTCGCGTCCAGCAAACCGGCCCCCCTCCTGGACATAGGGATAAACGGACCCCGCTATCACCGGGAAACCGGCGCAGGGCGGGCGCGGGCGGTCACTGACCACCACCCGCATGGCCGGCGGGCGCGCCGCTCAGAACGAGAGCGTCGCGCCGCGGGGCAGCACGATGACTGACCCGCGCGCCGAGTCCAGCTGCGCCCGCGTGGACCCGCCGAGGGAGATCCTGCCCTCGGGCCCGTTGCTCTGCGAGTCGACCAGGATGAGATCGGCGTTGCCGCCGCCCTCGAGGACCTGGGCGCCGAGGGCCTGCGCCAGCGCGTCCGCGCTCGCATGGGCGGCGCCGTTGGCATCGCCGGCCACGGAGATCGTCCGGATCGTCTCGTCCCCCCGGGTCCGTAACCCCGCCGCCGCGACGCCGATCGCCACCGGGCTGCCCTCGAGCAGCCCCTGCGCCGCGCCGCCGGGCTCGACCCGTCCCGGCGGGGTGCGGTAATCGGATCCGAACAGGATGAGCTGCGCGCCCTCGGTGGCGGCGAGTGCCGCCAGCCCCGCGCTTGTGGACGGGTCGATCACCACGTGGCGCTCGATCTCTGGCTTCTCGAGCCAGACGGCTCCCTGCTCCAGCCGGCGGTCGGCGTCGTAGGCGCCGATCTCCTCCCGCCGGGGGTCGTACTCGCGGGAGTGGCGGACGTAGGCCAGAGACAGCGCGGCGCCGCCGACCGCCAGCATCCGGCCGAGCGCGAGCGCGTCGTCGTCGTTGGTGGTGCCGTCGTAGGAGACGATGACCGGGGTCGCCATTGCGGTGAGGAATCCTGGGCCAGCGACGGTGCGGCGGCATTGGCCGCGTGGACAATCATCGCGGCGCGCTGCTATCCACAGCGGTGATGGCGCTTCTGCATGACCTGCTCCAGCTCCATCTCGGAGCGGTCGCCCGTCATCGCGCCGACGGCCCGGCGGTCGACTACTACGGCCTGGCTGCGGCCGCTGCGGCAAGCTGGATCGGCGTGCCGGGACCGGGGGAGCCGGTGCTCATCGCGGCCGGCGTCCTGGCCTCCAGGGGCAAGCTGGACCTGGCCACCGTGCTCGTGGTGGCGTGGGCGGCGGCCACGGTGGGCGGGATCCTGGGCTGGGCCATCGGTCTCAAGGCCGGCCGCGGCCTGTTGACGGCGCCGGGACCGTTGCAGGGCCTGCGCCTCAGGGCCGTCGAGCGCGGCGAGAAGGTATTCCAGCGCTACGCGGTGGTCGCGGTGCTGCTGACCCCGTCCTGGATCGCGGGGATCCACCGCGTGCGGTCATCGGTGTATCAGCCCACCAATGCCCTGGCCGCCGCGGTGTGGGCGGGCGGGATCGGCGTGGGCAGCTATCTGGCGGGACCTGCCGTCACCGATGTCGTCGACGACTTTGGCACCGGGACGTCGGTGATCCTCGTCGCGGTGATCGTCGCGGCCGTTGCGCTGGAGCTCGCGCGTCGCCACCGGCTGCGCGGCCGTTCCCAGCGCTGAGAGCACGTCTCAGAGCTGCGTCTGAGACCAGTCGATGTTGACGATCGGGGGCGCCGGCTCCCCGATCTCCAGCTGGATGTTCTCGTGGGGGAGCAGCGGAATGTCGCGCGGGTCCTTCTTCCACGGCTTGCCGTTGACGAACGCCGCGATCGGACCGCTGAGTGTTCCCACCTGCTTCGCGTTCAGCGGCTGCTGCCACTCGTCAAAGAAGTTGCCCAGCGTGTAGATCTTCTTGGTGGGCGACTCGATGTGGATCACGCCGTCGGTGGTGTGCGTGTGCAGCCAGTAGATGCAGCTGCCGCCGCTGGCGATCGGGCCCTGGTTGGTGTTCACCGCGTGCGAGCCGGGGATCCCCACGCCCGCGGGCAGCGTGTAGGGCTGGCCGTTCTTGAACACGGCCAGGTGTGCGTGAATGTGGTACACGAGCTGCTCGGTGGGTCCGCAGGTGATGCCGTCCACCTTCCCGGTGCCGGTGGTGCTGGCCGGGGCGACCTCCGGGCCGGTCTGGAGCGGCACGCCCTCGAAGCCGACCGTCGGCTGGGACGCGCTGGCCGTGCCCGAGCTCGTGCTGGTGGCCCCGGACGCCCCGGTGCCGGCGGCGCTCGATGTGCCCGCCGCGCTCGACGTCCCCGCGGAGCTCGAGCTGGAGCTCGACCCGCCGCATGCGGCGAGGGCCACGGCGCAGAGGAACGCGGTTGCGAGCAGGATCACGGGGCGCATCGGATCCGCAAAGGTAGCTGGATACGGTGCCCAAAGCGTTGGTAGCGTGTGCGGCCATGTCCGACCAGTCCGCACCCGCAGGGCTGCCCATGTCCACCGGCCTGGAGATCCCGGGCCTGACCGTGGTGGAGAGCCTGGGCGTCGTCTACGGCCTGGTCGTCCGCAGCATGGGGTTCACCGGCAGCGTCGTGTCGTCCTTCAAGGCGCTGCGGCGCGGCGAGATCAGCGAGTACACCCAGCTGCTGGAGGACTCGCGCCGGCATGCCATCGACCGCATGGTCGACAACGCCCGGCTGATGGGGGCCGACGCGATCATCGCCGTGCGCTTCGATTCCTCGGAGATCGGCCAGCAGTTCACCGAGATCGTCTCCTACGGGACCGCGGTCAAGGTACGTCCCTCCTCCTAGCCGCCCGGACGCATGAAGCTCAGCGAGGGCGATCGGGAGCAGCTGTTCGAGCGGCTCAGCCGTCACCACGCCGCGGGTCATCTCGAGCTGGACGAGCTCGAGCGCCGGGTGGCCGTCGTGGACGGCGCCTCCACGTGGGAAGAGGCGGCCGCCGTCATCGCCGACCTGCCGGGCCTCCCCGGCGATCCGGAGGGCCCCAGCCGCGATCGCCCGCGATGGGGACGGGGTCACGGTGACGCCGACGCCCCGCAGGCGCACTGGCGCCCGACCAACGAGCGCTTCCGCGATCCGCGCACCAACCAGGTCATGCGCGTCTGGGAGGACGCCGGCGGCGGCCGTCATTACGTTCCTGACAAGGAGCGGCCCTGACCGAACGTCGTCCCCGGCTGGACCCGGGGGCGACGTCAGGAGCGGTCAGGTCCGGCGCGTCAGCGGCGTGAGCCGCCTCCGCCGAACAGCGTCAGGAAGAACAGGAAGACGTTGAAGATGTCCAGGAAGATCGACGCCGCGATCGGCACCGCCCCGGACATCGTCGTGCGACGCAGGCGGTTGAAGTCGAAGACAGTCAGCCCGCCGAAGACGAGCAGGCCCAGGACCGCGTAGATCACGTTGGCGCCGGGGATGGCCACGAAGAGCGTCACCAGTCCGAACACGATGAGGAGGATGAGCGCCCCGAACAGCGCGCGGTACCAGCTCGAGAGGTCACGCCGGGTGGCGTAGCCGACGGCGCCGAGCCCGGCGGTGAACAGCGCCGTGGCGCCCGCGGCCTGGTACACCGCGCCGGGGTCTGCCTTGGCGTAGGCGGCGAGCACCGGCCCGAGCGCGAGGCCGAAGCACAGCCCCACCCCGAACAGGAGCCCGATCGCCAGCTGCTCGCGCCCCTTCGCGGCCGCGTACTGGAGCCCGAACAGGCAAGCGAAGGCGACGAGGAAGAAGAGGATCCCGGTGCCGCCCGCCTTGTCGCGGGTGAGGTAGGCCCCGAGCGCCATGCAACCGAAGGTGAGGGCCACAAGACCCATCACCTGACCGAAGACGCCACGCGTCTGGTCCTGAGTGAGCGCCTGGTCGCGAAGCGCGTACTGACGAGTGAAGGACATGGCGCTCAGGATAGGTGGTCTCTAGGGCATTACCAGCGGTTTCATAGAAGCTTCATATACGGCGCCGCGCGCCGAGATCCCGAGCCGTGATACTGGAGACCGTGTCCCATACGACCGTTGCGCCGCGCACCGCGAAGGCGGCATCAGCCAAGTCACCGGTCCCGCGTTCGGCATGGACGCGGTTGGCGGCCTGCACGGCCGCGGCGGCACTGCTGCAGCTCGACGGAACGTTGATCACCGTGGCGCTGCCCTCGGTGGCTCACGGCCTCCACGTCAAGGGCAGCAGCACCTCGGCCGTGCTGAGCGCCTACTTCGGCGCCTACGCGCTTGTGCTCCTGCCGGCAGGCGAGCTCGTGGATCGGTTCGGCGCCCGCCGGCTGGCACTGTGCGGTTTGGGTGTGTTCGCCGTTGGCGCGCTGGCCGGGGCGCTGGCCCAGAGCTTCGACGCGCTGCTTATCGCCCGCGTCATCCAGGGAGCCGGGGCGGGCCTGGTCAGCCCGGCGGCGCTGGCGGGCGCGGTATCGGGCTTCCCGCCCGAGCGGCGCGGGAGCGCCCTCGGGATCTGGGGGGCAAGCGCCGGCATGTCCAACCTGGCCGGGCCACTGCTCGGCGGCCTGCTGACCGTCGCCTTCGGCTGGCGTGCCAACTGGTGGGCGCTTCTGCCTCTCACCGCGGGGGCCGCGGTCGCCATCGCGCTGCTGCTCCCAGCGATCGTGAATGCCGAGGACGATGGCGGGAAGCCGTCGCTCAACCGGGTCGTGCTGGCCGCGACGCTGATTGCGGCGCTCACCTTCGCGGTGATGATCGGCGCCTTCTACGTCGCGGAGCAGTATCTCCAGCGCGTGGCGGGCTTCTCCGCGCTCGGAGCCTCGGGCGCGCTCGTCCTCGTCGCCCTCCTGGTGGGCATCGCCGCCCCAATCGCCGGCAAGCTCGTCGACCGCTACGGCGAGAGGCTGCCCGCCGTCATCGGGTTCGCGTCCGCTGGGATCGGCCTGGCCCTGCTCGGAATCTCGGGCTTCACCCTCGACGGCGTCGTCACGGTGCTGCCGTTGATCCCGGTCGGGCTGGGACTGGGGATGCTGTTCGTCCCAACCAGCCGCGCCGCGTTGAACGCCAGCCCGAACGCGTCGCACGGCCGCACCTCGGCGCTGCTGTCGGTGGGCCGCCTGGTGGGCGCGGCGGTCGGGGCGGGGCTGGCCGGGATCGCGATCGCCGGGACGCTCACCGCCACCACCGTGCACCGAACGCTGCTGCTGGGGGCGCTCGTCTGCCTCGTCGTCGGGATCCCGGCGTCGATGTACCTCTCGGGCGGCGGTGGCGCCGCGCCCGAGCTCGCCCAGAGCTAGCGCGGACTCTTAGGCGGACCGCCTGGACCGGTAGGTCCGGACCTTCTCGCGGTTGCCGCACACGGCCATGTCGCACCAGCGCCCGGACCGGTTGCGGCTCGAGTCATAGAACGCCCACTGGCAGTCATCGGCGACGCACGCCTTCACGCGGGCCCAGCTGCCGTCCATCGCGGCATGGGTCACGGGGACCAGCAGCCGGGCCAGGACCGCCGGGTAGCCGTCCGCGCGCGGAGCGATGTCGACGACTCCGTCGGGTTCGAAGCACACCGAGAGCCGGCCCTGCTCGGCGACCTCCTCGAGGTGGTGGGTGGCCTCTGCGGCTGTCTCATCGCGATGGTTGTGGCTCACCAGCACCGTGCGCAGCGATTCGCGCAGTGCGATCGCCTGCGCGAGCTCGCCCGCGCCGAGCTCCGGCTCATCGCCCGGGCGCAGTCCCTGTTCGTCCAGCCACCGCGCCAGCTGTGCGGGCGTGTCCGTCCGGTCCTCGCCCGTTTCGACGTCAAGGGTGTTGACGAAGTCGATGACGAGCTGAAGGTTGTGTGGTGGGGATGACATATCGGCTTGAAACCATCGTATTCATCTAGTAGGTTACATGACACCGGCTAAACGATTACGGAGGTGTTAGAGGAGATGCTAGGCCACAGCATCGGATCCGGCAACACGCTGCAGCTCAAGAACCCGTGGCTGCAGTGCTCGCAGGCCCTGTTCGAGCCCACGCTGATCACTCGGCTGCGGGCACGGACCTCGCGCCTCGGGCTCGACCGTGCGCTGGCCGAGGGCGCCGACCCCTCGTCCTCGCCGCTGCTGGCGGCCCGGGCGAGCCAGCTCGTCCGGCGATCCAGTCGCTACCGGCTGGCGTCGGCGCTCGAGCATCTCGCCCTCAGCGCCGACGCTCCTCCCACGCGCTTCGGGGCGATGCCTCGGCGCCACGCGCTGCAGGCCAATCGGTTCGTGCTCCTGGAGCTCGCCGGCGCGCTGCGCAAGGGCGGCCTCCTCTATGCGCGCGGAATCGCCATCCTTGAGCTCGTGTTGATCGACGGCACCGGACCTACCTACACCGACGCCCGAGGCGAGGGTCTCGCGCGGCAGCTGGAGCTCGCCGGGGCCAGCCTGGGCGGCTGACCCCCGCGCATGCCGCCGGCACGGGTGCCACCGACACACGTGCCGCCGGCGCCACCGGCCGAGCCTGGGCGGGCCGTGCCACAGCTGACGCCGCGCGAACACGTCATCGCGGGTGTCCGCGCGGGATTGCCCTACGGTGCCGCTTCGCTGCTGCTCGGCCTGTCGTTCGGCGTGCTGGCGCGGCCCCTGATGGGGCCCGTGGCCACCATCGTCATGTCGACGATCGTGTTCGCCGGCTCGGCCCAGTTCGCTGCGCTGGCGGTCCTCTCGGCGGGCGGTGGAGCGGCCGCCGCGATCGTCGCGGGGATGCTGCTCAACCTGCGCTTCGTGCCGATGGGGATCGCCATCGCGCCGTCGCTTCGTGCCGGGCCGCTGGGCCGCGCGCTCCGGGGCCAGGCGCTGGTCGACGCGTCATGGGCCCTGGCCAACCGGGGCGGCGGGCGCTTCGACATCGACTTTCTGCTGGGGTCGACGCTGGCCCAGTACCCCGCCTGGGTGGGCGGGACGGTGCTCGGCGTGCTCGCGGGCGGACTCATCGGCAACCCCCGCTCGCTGGGCCTGGACGCGATCTTCCCGGCGTTCTTCCTCGGCCTGCTCGTCGTCGAGCTGCGCCGGCCGCGGGCGCGCCCGGTGGCGGCGCTGGGGGCGCTGATCGCACTCGTGCTGACGCCGCTCACCCCCGCCGGGGTCCCGATCATCGTGGCCGCGGCCGCGGTGTTCGTCGCCGCGGGGCTCAGCCGATGACCGCGGTCTGGATCACCGTGGCGGGCCTGTGCGTGGCCACCGCGGCCATCAAGGCGTTCGGCCCGGTGGTGTTCGGCGGGCGCGACCTCCCCGGGCTGCTGGCGCGCGCCATCCCGCTGCTGGCTCCGGCGCTGCTGGCCGCGCTCGTCATCACCGAGACCGTGGGGGGCACGGGCCGCTCACTCGTGATCGACGCGCGAGTCGGCGGGCTGGTCGTGGCGGCCTTCGCGATCTGGCGCCGCTGGCCGCTGGCCGTCGTCGTGCTGTGCGCCGCGGGCGCCACGGCGCTGCTGCGCGCTATTGGGTAGCGCGGGCGCCCACGGCGAGGGAAGCGCCGCTGCTCCCACGTCTCGCGGGAGCAGCGACACCCCGGACATCGGCGCCAGCGAGGATTAGCGCCGATGAGGTTGGCAAGCGCCAAGCCTGTCCCTCACGACGCTCCGCTTCGCAAATCCTTCCCGGGTCCTCGCACAGTTCTGTCGCCAGCCGCTCGAGCGTCGCCGCAAACAGGCGCCGGACCCAGCCCCGGCCCCCGACCGCCAGCAGCAGTCGCTCGGCGATGGCCACCCGCGTCACGGTGGCGGTCAGGACCGCGACCGTCGCCTCCGCGCTGGTGCCGGCGCCGGCCAGGTCCCAGCGGACCTCGACCTCGGTGCCCGAGCCGACGCGCGCGGTGCCCGCCAGGTGTGCGGGCCGTCGCATGCTGAGCACGCGGGTCCGAGCGGGCCGGCGCAGCCAGAGTGGCCCGCGCAGCACCATCACCGCACCGCGCAGCTCCCCGTCCCCGGTGACGTCGAGCTCGCGCAGCGCGATCCGGGCCGTGGCCAGGCGGCGGTGGTTGTGGGGCCGGCTGAGGAACGCGAACGCCTCATCGGGCCCGACGGGCAGCGTTCTGCGGACGGAGATCTCCATCACGAGGCCTCGCCGGCGAGCTCCTCCTCCAGGCTCAGCGGTGGCGCGGGATCCCCGGCCTCGCCCCCGCTGGCTTCGATGAGGATCTCGGCGAGGGCCTCTGGTGCGTCCCACATCGGCATGTGGCCGGCGTCTGAGAGGACGACGTTGCGGATCCGGTCAGGGACCCAGACCGGGCGGCGGATGAGGCGGTCGTGGTCAGGCCAGACGAGCGTCACGGGGCAGCGGATCCGCTCCAGGCCCTCGAAACGGCCCGCGCGCATGGCGTCGTTGACGCGGACGAAGTCCGGGGCCAGGGCGTAGGCCTCCACCAGCTGGCGGGCCGCGCCCGCGGGCACGCGGCGCGGGTGGGCGACCGCGCTGGACAGCAGCACCGACCGGCCGGGCCGCGTCGCGACCGACCAGCCCGCCGCGGGCAGCAGCCCCCGGGCCAGGCGGTGGGCGATCGCCGCCTTGGGGACCAGCGGCTCGGGCCACAGGCCGGCGGGCGCGATCCCGCTGACGCTGCGCGCGCCCCCCATGACCCCGAGCTCCAGGGCGACCCAACCCCCCAGCGAGTTGCCGGCCACGTGGGGACGCTCGACGCCGATCGCCGTCAGATGGTCCGCCACCGCCGCCGCCAGCGCGCGCGGTGTCGGGACCTGGCCGTCCAGGGCGGGCGACTCTCCGAAGCCGGGCAGGTCGATCGCGATCAGGTCGCGGCGCGCAGCCAGGAGGGGCACCAGCCCATCCCAGACATGCCGGTCCGCGCCCAGCGGATGGAGCAGGACGAGCGGGGATCCGTGGCCCGTCCGGTGATGGGCAAGCGTCGCCGGGATGGGCCTGGTCATCACCGCGGACCCTACCCGCCCGGCGCGGCGCTACCCCGGTCCATGCGCCCCGTCGGAGCTTCACTCGCCCAACTCGGCTGCAAACCGTGCGGAAAGTCGGCCGGGAAGCAATCGCGCCTCTGGGCGTCTTTGCTAGCGAAATGACGAGTGAACGAGTCCAGGAGGACAGGCGTGCGCGTCGTTAGTCCCAGCCGTGTCTTGATCGTGGCTCACCAGACCGCCGACAGCCCGGACCTGGCCCGGGCGGTGGCGCGCCGCGCCGACCACAGCGCCTGCACCTTCACGCTGCTGGTGCCTGCCCGCGCCCACGGCCTGCGCAGCCTGACGGACCCGCAGGATCCGGGCATCGGCGAGGCAGAGGCCCGCCTGGAGCTGGCCATCCCGCTGCTCTCCGAGGCGGCCGGCGAGGCGATCCTCGGAGTCATCGGCGCCCACGAGCCGCTGGCGGCCGTGCAGGACGCGCTCAACGTCCTGGGCTTTGACGAGGTGATCATCTCGATGCTGCCGGTGCGCGACTCGAGCTGGTTCCGTCTGGAGCTCCCGCGCAAGGTGCGAGCACTCGGCGTGCCGGTAACCGAGGTCATCACGTCGGCCCGCGAGGTCGACCACACCGCCGCCTGACGCTGCTCCCACCGCCTCCTGAGCCCGCCCACCCCGCCGCCTGACGCTGCTTCCAGCGCCTCCTGAGCCCGCCCACACCGCGCCGGCCCATCTCGCCGTCTTAAGGTCATACGACCTCTGACTGGGGCATCATCAGTGCTAGTGACTTCGGACTTCCCACCGGTGAAGACCCGCGCTGCCGCGGTCTCGATCGTCTCCAACTCCTGCCTGATCGTCCTCAAGGTCGCCGCCGGGCTGATCACGGGTTCGGTCGGCATCTTGAGCGACGCCGTCCACTCGCTCATGGACCTGATCGCCTCGCTGATCGCGTGGGCGTCGGTGCGCAAGGCGGATGAGCCCGCCGACGCGTCGCATCGCTACGGGCACGAGAAGCTGGAGGACCTCGCCGCCGGAGCCCAGGCCCTGCTCCTGCTCTTCGGCGCCGGCTTCATCGCGGTGGAGGCCATCCGGCGTCTCATCAACGGAGGCGAGGTGGGGAGGATCGGGGTCGGCATCGCGGTCGCCGGCATCGCCGCCGCTGTGAACCTGGTCATCTCCACGTACCTGGAGCGCGCCTCACGGGCCACGCGCTCCAACGCACTGCGCGCCAACGCCGCCGATCTGCGGACCGACGCGATCGTCTCGCTTGGCCGTGATGGTCTCCCTGGTGGTGGTCAAGCTCACCGGCGCCGCCTGGATCGACCCGCTGGTCGGTCTGCTCGTGGCGGCGGCGATCACCCGCACCGGGGTGCGGATCCTCATCGAGGCGAGCCGGCGCCTGGCCGACGAGGCTCTGCCCGCCGACGAGTTGGCGGCGCTCCAGGAGGTGCTCGATGCCTTTGTGGGCGAGGAGGTCGTCGGCTACCACGATCTTCGCGCCCGCCACGTGGGCAGCAACCACCAGGTCGACCTGCACCTCCAGTTCGCGTCAGGCACGAGCCTGGAACGGGCGCACTACGTCTCCCATCAACTCCAGGACGCGATCATCGAGCACCTGCCCGGCACCACCGTGCTCGTGCATCTGGAGCCCGAGGACCGCGTGCGGCCCGATCGCTTCGAGCAGCCCGGGAGCGTGTCCTCGGTCCGGTAGATGCGCACGCCGCCGCCGGGGAAGGTTTGCCCCGGCCGGACGTCTTGGGAGGGCAGATGCGGATCTCCTCAGGCCGTCTGATCATGGCCACGGCCTGCTGCGTCGCAGTTGCCGCCGTGCCCGCCTCCGTCGCGCAGGCGACCTCGCCGGGGGCGACCCTCCTGATTTCAAAGAGCGAGACCTCCACGGTGCCCGTGAAGCTGACCGCACAGCCGGCGCGGCCCGGGCCTGCGGGGAGCCATGACACGCAGGGGTCGCGTGGGTCGCGTGGGTCGCGTGGGTCGCGGGGGTCGCGTGGGCTGCGGGGCCGCCCGACCCGACGGCCCCGTGCGGCCCACCATCGCCCGCCGGGGCTCACCGGGCGCGTGACCGCCCACGTCGCCGGCGATCCCGGCGTGACGATCGCCGACTTTCACTTCTCGCCGGCGTCGACCACGATCCACGTGGGCGACATCATCACGTGGAGCAACAGCGGGCCGTCGAGCCACACCGCCACCGCGAGCAACGGCAGCTTCAACACCGGCATCCTCAAGAAGGGCCAGAGCGCATCGCACACGTTCACGCAGCCGGGGACGTACGCCTATGTCTGCCAGATCCACCCGTTCATGCACGGGACGATCGTCGTGCTGGCCAGCACGACGTCGACGACCACGTCGGGGGCGACCACGACGCCGGCGACCACGACGCCGGCGACCACGACGCCCACCGCTGCGACGCCCACGGTCACGACCGCGGCCGCTCAAACCCCGCCCACTCCGACCCTTCCCAACACCGGCTTCAACGTCCTCGCCGGCCTGCTCGCCGGGCTCGTGCTCCTGGGCCTGGGAGCGGGGCTGCGGCGGACCCGGGCCCGCTGACGCTGCGCACGGCGTAGCGAGGGGGCGCCCGCCGGGTGAGAGCGGGCGCCCCCTCTGACACGCCTTTCCTGGTGGCGCAAGGGGCAGGCGCCAGGCGCGTCGAGCCGAGAGCCCAGTCGCGAGTCGATCCGCGTTCTCTGCATGCCAAGACGCGACCGACGGCGGATCCTTCCCGTCCGGAGACATCGCGTTCTCCAATGAGGCGCCGGGTGTGCAACCACGCACTCACGCCCGGCCCCTACCCTTGGGGACATGAGCATCGTCACCACGCTACGCATGTACCTCCGGCGGACCTCCAAGCTCCGCGAGCCGACCGACCTCTACACCCACCAGGTGACCCTCCTCGACGGTGGCGAGCTCGACCTCGCCGAGCTGCGCGGCCGGCCGACGCTGATCGTCAACACCGCCAGCAAGTGCGGGTTCACTCCCCAGTACGAGGGTCTGCAGAAGCTGCACGAGCGTTACGCCGACCGGGGCCTGCAGCTGCTCGGGAGCCCGTCTGCCGACTTCGCTGACCAGGAGTACGACTCGGGCGAGGAGATCGGCGAGTTCTGCCAGCGCAACTACGGGGTTGAGTTCCCGCTCACCGAGCGCACCTCGGTACGGGCGGACCCCAGCCCGCTGTGGACTGACCTCGGCCGCCAGCCCAACTCGGCTCCGCCGGTGTGGAACTTCACCAAGTACCTCGTCGGCGCCGACGGCAAGCTCATCGCCCGCTGGCCGACGAAGGTCAAGCCCGAGGATCCGACGATCATCTCTGCCATCGAGGCGGCCCTGCCGAGCTGAGCGCGTCCGCGCCGGTCTGTGCGTGCGGCCGCGCGGTCGGTGCGTGCAGCCCGCGCCGGTCAGTGCGTGCAGCCCGCGCCGGTCAGTGCGTGCCGGTGACGCCGGCGATCAGCCGGGTCGCCGTGGTCTCGAAGCGGCCCACGTCGCGGTAGGGGCGCCCAACGAGCATCGCGCCCTCGAGGCCTCCGAGGATCGTCTGCGCGCCGTCCGCGGCCGTCCCGTCGAAGGTCATCGACCGGTTGGCGCGGCCCTCCTCCATCACGGCGCCCAGCCAGCTCTGGTTGCGGTCGAAGAAGCGCAGGATCGCGTCGCGCATGGGGGGCGGCAGCGTCTCGTACTCGGCGGCGAGCATCCCGCACAGGCACATGCGGTTCTCGCGTAGGACGTCGGCGTAGAGCGAGGCGTACGCCGCCAGCTTCGCGCACGGGGCGAGCCCGTTGGCGTCGAGCCGCTCGAGCTCGGCGGTGAACCGCTCGGCGTAGCGGGCGATGAGCGCTTCGCCCAGCTCCGCCTTGCCGGGAAAGTGGTAGTGCAGGCTCGCCTTGGTGACGCCGAGCTCGCGTGCCACGTCGGCGTAGCTGAAGCCGTTGAAGCCGCGCGTCTGCACGAGACGCTCGGCGGCGTCGAGGATGCGCACGCGCGTCCCTGTCTCGGTTGTGGGCGTCCTGGCCGCCATTGCACGGGCAATCGTAACCGAAAATGGCTTGACTCGTTACCTACTAGTAGGTAAGTTGATCGGCGCTCAATCCATCGGCCCCCAGCAGGGGGCCGCTGACCAACCGGGGGAACACCATGAGCACACAGCTGAGCAGCGTCACCTTCGATCTCGCGCGCTTCTGCGCCGCCGCCGAAGGACGGGATGTCGAGACCCAGCTCTCGATGTACGCGCCGGACGCGGTCGTCACGATCGCCGATCGCATCAACCAGCCGGGATCGCCGCAGGTCCTGCACGGTCGCGACGAGATCGCGGCATGGCTGCAGGACGTCTGCGGGCGCGAGATGAGCCACCACGTCCAGCACAGCGTCGCCGACGCCGATGGCGCGGCGTTCAGCGAGGCCTGCCGCTACCCCGACGGCACCAACGTGCTGTGCGCGACGGTGCTGCGGCTGTCCGACGGGCACATCGCGGGCCAGACCGTCGTGCAGGCGTGGGACGAGAGCTGAGTCAGTGACCGGGTAGCGCCGGCGGCGCGGCACGGTACGTCGGTGGCGTGCGCGACAGCCCGATCGGGTTGCGCGTGAGCGCCACCGGCGCGCCGTCCGCCGACGGGACGTCGACGATCGGGTCCAGACCCACCGCCTGCGCCAGCTCGAACGCCCCGGCGAGGTCGTTGACGACGCCGGCCGGGACGCGGGCCGCGGTGAGTCGCGCCGCCCACTCCGTGGCCGGCGCCGTGGCGAGCCGCGTGACGAGCTCCTCCTTGAGCGCGGCGCGGTTGGTGACGCGATCGCTGTTTGAGCCAAAGCGCGGGTCGGCGGCCAGCTCCGGCGCGCTCAGCACCTCGCACAGCGCCGTGAACTGGCGCTCGTTGCCGACGGCCAGCACCAGGTCGCCGTCGCCGGTGGCATACAGCTCATACGGCGAGATGCTGGGGTGAGCGTTGCCCATCCGGCCCGCCACACTGCCGGCGATGGTGTACGCCGAGGCCTGGTTGACGAGCCCCGCCAGCAGCGAGGAGAGCAGGTTGACCTCCACGCGTTGGCCCTCCCCGGTGCGGTCGCGGTGACGCAGCGCCGCCAGGATCCCGACCGACGCGAACAGCCCGGCCAGGATGTCCACGAGCGCAACGCCGACCTTCTGGGGCTCGCCCTCCGGAGACCCCGTGATGCTCATCAGGCCGCCGAGCGCCTGGACGAGCAGGTCATAGCCGGGCAGCTCGGCGCCCGCGCCGGCCCCGAACCCGGTGATGGAGCAGAAGATGAGGCCGGGGTTCTCGGCGGCGAGATCGTCGTAGCCGAGGCCCAGCTTGTCCATCACGTCGGGACGGAAGTTCTCGACGACGACGTCGGCGGCGCCGGCCAGCTCGCGTGCGCGGCCGAGGTCGTGCTCATCGGTGAGGTCCAGGACCACGCTGTGCTTGTTGCGGTTGACCGACTGGAAGTAGGTCGCCCGGCCCTGTGGGTCAAACGGCGGGCCCCAGCTCCGGGTCTCGTCGCCGGTCCCGGGCCGCTCGACCTTGATCACGTCGGCGCCGAGGTCGGCCAGCAGCATCGTCGCGAATGGCCCGGCCAGGATCCGCGAAAAGTCGAGGATCCGCAGCGGGCCGAGTGGGGGGATGTCCAAGGGGTTGTCGTCCACGCGCGCCATTCTTAACAGGTGACGGCATGACTACCGCGCTCGCCACCGTCTTCGCCGCGCCCGGGCCGGTCACCGGCTATGCCGCCATTGCGGTGGCCGTGCTGATGCTGGCGCTGTGGCTGGTGAGCATCCCGCTGCGCGACGTGTCGATCGTGGACCCGGCGTGGGGGCCGGCGTTCGTGCTCGTCGCGGCGGTGGCTGCGGTGGCGGGCGGCGGCTGCCTGGGGCGGCGCTGGCTGCTGTTCGGGATGACCGCGGTGTGGGGCCTGCGCCTGGGGGGCTATCTGCTGGTGCGCAAGCTCGGGGATCGTTCTGAGGACCGGCGGTATGCGGCGATGCGCGAGCGCCGTGGCGCCGCCTTCATCCCGTGGAGCCTGGTCATGATCTTCGGGCTCCAGGGGCTGCTCGTCCTGATCGTCTCCCTGCCCGTCCAGGTGGCGGCGGGGCGCGGCGGCGTCCTGAGCGCCGCGATCATCCCGGGCGTCGTCCTGTGGGTGGTGGGCTTCGCGTTCGAATCCATCGGCGACGAGCAGCTGCGTCGCTTCAAGGCGCGGACCGACAGCCATGGGCAGGTCATGGACCGCGGCCTGTGGCGCTACACCCGCCACCCCAACTACTTCGGGGACTTCTGCGTCTGGTGGGGGCTGTGGCTCGTCGCGCTGACCGCCGGCGGCGTCTGGTGGACCTTTGTCGGGCCGGTGGTCATGAGCACGCTGCTCATCCGGGTGAGCGGGGCGGGGCTGCTCGAGAAGGACATCGGGGAGCGGCGGCCCGGGTACGCGGACTACGTTCGCCGCACGTCCGGCTTCTTCCCGTGGCCTCCCCGCAAGCGGCGTGGGGACGCGGGCGGGGATGGCGGACACTGAGGGTCCAGCTTGGTCTCGGCGTACGTCAACGGCGGACAGGGGAAGGGCTGACTGTTGGGTCGCAGGTCGGGCGCGAGACGGGGTTGCGGCGGATAGTTGAGCTATTTCCTCCACTATCCGCCACAGCCGCGCCGAGGGACGCCGCAAGCGCCCCGGCTACCCCCGGCGCGGCTTCAGGAGGTAGTGGCTGACGCCCCACCGGTTGCCGCCCCGGTATCTCCAGATCACCTCGGTGGAGATGAGGAACAACCGCCATGTCCCCAGGAGCAGACGCGCCTCGGCCAACGACCGGCCCGACGCGCGCAGCACCGCCAACGCCTCATCCGAATGCGCATCGAGGTTCGCCAACCAGGCATCCAGCGTCTGCGCGTAGTGACCACCCGGGACGATCCACTGGTCGGCCACCACCAGGTCGCGCTGAAACCACAGCATCAGGTCGTGGCTGGGCATCAGCCCAGCGGTGAAGAACCGCTCCGCCGCCCACGTCCCCTCGAACAGATACGGCAGCGTCCGATGGCTGAAGACATGGACGAAGGCCTTGCCGCCGTCCGGCTCCAGCCAGCCGGCAACCCGCTCCAGCAACCCCCGCCAGTTGCGCATGTGCTCGAACATCTCGATCGACATCACGCGGTCAAAGACACCGGAGGGCACGAACGCGTTCACATCCGCCGTGACCACGGTCAGATTCCCCAGCCCGCGCAGCGCGCACTGCCGCTCGATCCATGCCCGCTGGCCCGCCGAGTTGGACACCCCCACCACCGAGGCCGCGGGATACCGCTCGGCCAGCCACAGTGACAGCGAGCCCCAGCCGCACCCGAGGTCCAGGATCCGCATCCCGTCGGCAACCCGCGCCCGCGCGCACGTCACAGCCAGCGTCGCCTCCTCGGCCTCGGCCAACGAACGCACACCCGTCGGCCACAGACACCCCGAGTACTTCATCCGCGGCCCGAGAATGAGCGCCAGGAACTCGGCGGGGAGCTCGTAGTGCTGCTCGTTGGCCTTCTCGGGCACCTCGGCGATCGGTCCGCGGGACATCCGGGCCACGAGCGCGCGCAGCCGGTCCTGCTGTCCGAACACCCCGCCGCGCGATTCGCGCCGCTCACGCGCCCAGGTGCCGTACAGGGAACCCGCGCGCAAAACCGCATCGGGGAGCAACGCCCGCTCGAGGGCGCGGTCCAGCAATCGATAGCGCAGGCTCGAATTCGTCAAGGAGATGGGGTTATTCTGCGTCGCATGACCGCCCGATACGTCCACACCTGCATACGCGTCCAAGACATCGAGAGATCACTGAGGTTCTACTCGCACCTTGGCTTCGAGCACCGCGGCCGCCTCAACTTCGGCTCGGCCTACAACGTCTACCTGGGCCTGCCCGAGGGCGGCGATGTGCTCGAGCTCACCGTCAACGTCGGCCGCGAGGAGCCGTACGACCTCGGCGATGGCTACAACCACATGGCGCTCGTCGTCGACGACCTGTACGCGCTTCTGGAGCGACTCGACGACAACGACATCCAGCCCGAGAAGCCGCCCTACCACCCCGGAGACCGCGAGGAACTTCCCCTTATCTGCTTCGTCCAGGATCCCGACGGCTATCGCATCGAGCTCATCGAGGGCGACTTCGTGACGCCGCAGGATCCGCCCAAGGCGGAGTGGTCGTGAGGCCGCGGCGCCCCGAATAGCCCGAGCTCTTCCAGCCACGCCAGCCACTCGCCGGATTCCGCCGCTCACTCGCCCGGGACCCCTTAGACTCAAAACCAGATGTCGAATCAGTGGTTGGCCATCGACGTGGCCACCGCCCCGCCGCAACGTGCGCGGGAGGTCAGGCGAGCCTGGGAGCGATTCGTCAGCGGAGGCTGGGACCGGTCAAAGCGCGGCGATGGCGTCCCGATGCGCGCCCATCGAGGACTCGTGGCGCCGCTCGGCGGCCGCCGGGGTCGACCCCTCCGGGGTGCGCATCGCCCCGATCGTCGCCGATGCCGACGAAGCGACGGCACGCTGGGAGATCCACCCGCTGGCCGAGACGGCGCCGCTCATCCAGGCCTGTCTCGCCGCCTCGGCCGACGAGTCGCGCCACCTGATCGTCGTCTCCGACGCCAACGGGATCCTCCTGTGGGTCGAGGGCAATCCCAGCGTGCGCCTGCGCGCCGCGGACTCCATGAACTTCGCCGAGGGCACCTTGTGGAGCGAGGGCGGCGCGGGCACCAACGCCATCGGCACCGCGCTGGCCGCCGAGCACGCCGTCCAGGTGTTCGCGTCCGAGCACTTCAACGAGATCGTCCAGTCGTGGACCTGCGCCGCCGCGCCGGTGCACGACCCGGACACCGGCCAGGTCATCGGCGTGATCGACCTCACCGGCGAGATGGCCACTGTGCACCCGCACAGCATGGCCGTCGCCACCGCGACCGCCCAGGCCGTGGAGGCCCACCTGCGCTGCGAGATGCTCAATCGCGACGGGCGGCTGCTCAGCCGCTACGGCGACCAGCTCACCTCGGGGCCGGGGCCGCGCGCTGGTGGCGCCGAGCGGCCGCTTGATCGCCAGCCAGCCGATCGGCTGGCTCCCGGTGGGGCGGCTCAAGCTGCCGCCGGGCGGCGGCCCGGTCAAGCTGAGCGGCGGCATGGCGGTGGCCGAGGCGCTGGGCTGCGAGGACGCCTACCTGGTGCGGGCCACCCCGGCGCCGATCCCGAGCGGCCTTGCCGCCCCGGTGCTCAGCCTCACCCTCCTCGGCCGCGACGGCCAGGCCAAGCTGTCAGGCCGTCAGGTCCCTCTGCGCCCGCGCCACGCCGAGATCCTCACCCTGCTGTGCGCCAACCCCGACGGCATGACGAGCGAGCAGCTGGCCGAGGGCGTCTACGGCGACAGCAGCCGCGGCGGAGGGATCCGGGTGGAGATCAGCCGACTGCACAAGCTGCTCGGTGACGTGATCGAGACCGAGCATTACCGGCTGCGCGCGGGGGTGCTCTCCGACGTGGCCCAGGTCTGCGGCCTGCTGCATCGCGGCCGTGTGCGTGACGCCGCGACGCGGTACCCCGGGCCGTTGCTGCCGCGCTCGCGGGCTCCCGGCGTGATTCACGAGCGCGAGGCGAGTCAGACACTGCACGCGACCTGCGGGTCTCCCGCCGGCTGTTCGCGATGCTGTCGCAGGACGAGCAGCACGGCGAGCAGAACCGGGCCACGATGCAGACCTGGCTGGAACGGTGGACCCCGGTCAGCCTCAACGCTGCCCGGACGCTGCAGCCGATCTGGTCGCAGCCGGGCGAGAAGGTGATCCGCTTTGAGGAATCCCTGGAGCACTCCCGACGGCGCTACGAGGAGCTCCTCGCCGACCTACGACTCGACCCGAAGGAGCTCGATCGATGAGCAGCACCGGCAACGACCGATTCAAGACGGACCGCACGTCGTCCAACCGCGCCGGCGTGACCTTGATGAACAACCAGGTGGGCTACGTGGTCGCCGAGGTCATGCGACACAAGGACGGCGTAACGGTCGAGGTGCTGCCCTCGATGATCCGCGTCGACGGCGACAACAAGTTCGAGATCGTCTACGAGGAGTGCGCCGAGGCGCTCGGCTGGGATGACTTCGGCAACGACGATTTCGAGGAGATCATGTCCACCCATTGCGGGCGGATGGTCGTGCTCGACGACCGCATCATCATGTTTGCCAACCCCGAGGATGCGGCGGAGTACATTAGCTTCGACCTGCAAGCTCTCAGCTGAGTAGGGAGGGAGAGATGTACGAAAAGAACGGCGAGAAGTACTTCATCGTCGACAGCCATCTCCACATGTGGTCCGCCGGACCGGACAACTGGGTCAAGGGCCAGGAGCAGTACGCCAAGGGGTGGATCGAATGCTTCCACGCCTACATGGGGCTAGGGCCGGCCGAGACGCACTGGCCGATCGAGAAGTTCATGAGCTACACCCACGAGGACTTCGTCAAGGACGTCTTCGAGGATGGCGGCGTCGACGTCGGCATCTTCCAGTCCACGTACCTGAAGGAGTGGTACACGAACGGCTTCAACAGCGCGGAGCAGAACGCCGCGTTGATGGAGAAGTATCCGGACAAGCTGATCGTCAACGGTCGCTTTGACCCGCGCGACGGCGATTTGGGCCTCAAGCAGCTCGAGGAGGATGCCAAGCGCTGGAACCTCCAGGGCGTCAAGCTCTACACCGCCGAGTGGAACAACGGCTCCCGCGGTTGGCGCCTGGATGACGACGCCACCCAGCCATTCCTTGACAAGTGCAAGGAGCTGGGGATCAAGAACATCCACGTCCACAAGGGCCCGACGATTTGGCCCCTGGACAAGGATGCCTTCGACCCCCGCGACGTCGACAAGGCCGCGACCGACAACCCGGAGCTCAACTTCATCATCGAGCACGTCGGGCTGCCCCGGATTGAGGACTTCTGCTTCATGGCGACGCAGGAGCCCAACGTCTACGCCGGCTTGAGCGTCGTCATCGGCGGCCTCATGCACGCCCGGCCGCGGTTCTTCGCCAAGGTGATCGGAGAGCTGCTGTTCTGGGTCGGCGAGGACAAGATGCTGTTCGGGTCCGACTACGGGATCTGGGAGCCCAAGTGGCAGATCGACGGCTTCCTGGACTGGGACTATCCGGACCCCGACCACGAGGAGTTCTCGGACTACCCGCGGCTCACCAACGCCGGCAAGCGCAAGATCCTGGGGCTCAATGCCGCCAAGCTGTACGGCATCGAGGTGCCCGACGGAATGGGCGACGCCGACGCCGCGGCCAAGGACGACGCGCAGCTGGTCGAAGCCGGATGAGCACCCCGGCCTCCCTCGGACCGGAGGCCGGATCGCGCCCCAACCGCGCCCCCGCCGCCCCATCGGCGGCGGACGGCGCGGGGCTGCGCGAGCAGGTCCTCGACGCGTTGGGCTCGGTGTATGACCCCGAGCTCGATGAGCCGATCACGCAGTTGCGCTTCGTCACCTCGTGCGAGGTGAGCGCGGCAGGTGACGTCGCGGTGGTGCTGCGACTGCCGACGCCACAGTGCGCGCCCAACTTCGCCTTTCTGATGGCCGCCGACTCGCGGCGGGCCGCGGGCAGCGTGCCGGGGGTGCGCAACGTCACCATCGAGCTGGAGGATCACTACACCGGCGATGAGATCAACGCGGCGCTGCGTCGCCGCGAGGGCTTCACCGGCGCCTTCCCCGGCGAGACCGACGACGACGACCTCGAGGCCCTGCGCGAGCTGTTCACGCGCAAGGCTCTGATCGCGCGCCAATCGGTGATGTGCGGGCGGCTCATGGCGGGCGGCTGGACCGAGGCGGACGTGATCGCGGCCTCCGTGGCCGACCTGCCCGTCGGCGACGCCACCGCGGACCGGGCGCTGGAGCTGCGCGTCGCGCTCGGGATTGCGTCCACGCCGGACGCGCCCGCGTTCGTCACTCCCAACGGCGAGCGCGTCACGGCCGATCAGCTGACGCGGTGGCTGCGCGCCGGCCGGCTCGTGCGCACGAGCCTGGAGGCCAACGGCGGCATCTGTCGCTCGCTGCTGGCCTTCCGCCACAACCTTGACCCAGAGACACAGGAGGTAGGGAGATGAAGGCCGCGAGGCTCCACGCTTACCACGACGCCCTGAAGCTGGACTCGGTCGACGAGCCAAAGGCCGACGGTCCAGTCGATGTGATCGTGCGGATCGGCGCCGCCGGCCTGTGTCGCACCGACCTCCACATCCAGGAGGGCCAGTGGGCCGAGAAGTCCGGCGTGAAGCTGCCGTACACGCCCGGCCATGAGAACGCCGGCTGGGTGCATGAGATCGGCTCGGGCGTGACCAACGTCGAGGTCGGCGACACCGTCATCGTGCATCCCTACATCTCCTGCGGGCTGTGCCTGCCCTGCCGCGTCGGCGACGACATGCACTGCCTCAACGGCGCGTTCCCGGGCATCGACAGCGACGGCGGCTTCGCCGACTTCCTCAAGACATCGGCGCGCTCGGTGGTCAAGCTCGACAAGAGCCTCGAGCCCAAGGACATCGCTGCGCTGGCCGACGCCGGCCTCACCGCCATCCACGCCGTCAAGAAGGCGATCCCCGTGCTGGGCGCGGGCACGCGCGTGGTCGTCATCGGCGCCGGCGGGCTCGGGCACATCGGGATCCAGTGCCTGAAGGCCTACACCCCGGCCGAGGTGATCGTCATCGACCCCTCGGAGAAGGCGCTGGCGCTGGCCGGCGAGATGGGCGCCGATCAGACCGTGAAGGTCGACGGCACACAGGTCGACACCGTCAAGGAGATGACCGACGGCTTCGGCGCCGAGGCGATCATCGACTTCGTGGGGGAGAAGGGCGCCATCGAGGACGGGATCGCGATGGTCCGCGACGGCGGCTTCTACTACGTGATCGGCTACGGGGAGAACATCAACATCCCCACGATCGACGTCATCAGCCGCGAGATCTCCTTCATCGGCAACCTCGTCGGCACCTACGCCGACCTCCAGGAGCTCATGACCCTGACTGCTCAGGGCAAGGTCACGCTCCACACGTCCACGTACCCGCTCGACGCCATCAATGACGCCATGGCCGACCTCGATGGCGGGCGTCTGCAGGGCCGCGGCATCCTCATCCCCGCCGGCGCGTAAGAAGGAGGCCACCGCACGACGGCGTCTCGATCGCCCGCGAGATCGAGCTGTCCAATCCGCTCAAGAACATGGGCGCCCAGCTGGTGCGGGAGGTCGCCACCAAGACCTCGGATCTCACCGGTGACGGCACCACCACCGCGACGCTCCTGGCGCAGGCGATCATCCGCGAGGGCATGAAGGCGCTGGAGGAGGGAGCCAACCCGATGCTCCTGCGCCGCGGCATCGAGGACGCTACGGAGCTCGTGGTCGCCGAGCTGCGTCGCGGCGCGCGGATCGTCGCGGGTCGCGACGACCTCATGCACGTCGCCACGATCGCCGCCAAGGAGGACGAGCGGATCGGCGGGGCGGTCGCCCAGGCGCTCGATCGCGTCGGGCCCGAGGGCGTGGTCACCATCGAGGAGGCGGATCTGCCCGGGATCGACGTGGAGTTCGTCGAGGGCATGCACATCGAGAACGGCCACTTCTCGCCCTACCTCATCCAGGACACCCAGCGGATGGAGACCGTCTTCGACGACCCCTACATCCTGCTCACCAACAAGCCCATCGCCCACATCCAGGACCTGATGCCCACGCTCGACGCGGTGATGAAGTCGCCGCGGCCGCTGGTCATCTTCGCCGAGAAGGTGGACGGTGCGGCACTGGGGCTGCTGGTCCAGAACAATCAGCACGGCACGCTCAAGGCGGCGGTGGTGCGCGCACCGGGCTTCGGCCATCGCCGGATCGCCCACCTCCACGATCTGGCGGCCTTCACCGGCGGCGAGGTCATCGCCGAGGAGGCGGGCCTCACCCTCCAGCACGTGAAGCCCGAGACGTTCGGGTCCGCTCGGCGCGTCGTCATCACCCAGGACGCCACGGTGCTCGTGGAGGGGGCGGGGACCGCGGACGAGATCGAGGCACGCCTCGCCCAGATCCGGGTGGAGCTCGAGCGGGCCACTCAGGACACGGACATCGAGGTGTTGCGCGAGCGGCTGGCCAGGCTGTCGAGCAGCCTGGCGGTCATCCACGTCGGCGCCTCCACCGGCCCCGAGCTCAAGGAGAAGCTGCGCCGCTGCGAGGGTGCGTTGTCAGCCACCCGCGCGGCTGTCAGCGAGGGCATCGTCGCCGGCGGAGGAACCGCGCTGCTGCGCACCGAGACGGCGCTCGACGACACCGGGTTCGCCGGGGACTACCTGCGCGGCGCCGACGTCATCCGGGCGGTGCTGGCCGAGCCGCTGTACTGGGTCTCCACCAACGCCGGCTACGACGGCCAGGCGGTGGTCGACCAGGTCCGCACGATGCCGCCCGGACACGGGCTCAATGCGCTCACCGGCGAGTTCGGCGACCTCTTCGACGATGGCGTCATCGACCCGCTGCGGGTGACGCGGCTGACCATCGAGCACGCAGCCTCGTTGGCAGCGCTGATGCTGACGACCGAGGCGCTCGTCGCCGAGGAGCTGATCGCGCAGCCGGGCGCGATCATCGCCCCGGGATTCGGGGACCTCGCCGAGGGGCTGGCGCGCCCCTCCTCGCCGGCCTGAGCAGGCTCTGAGGCGGGCGGCAGTGTGACGGACGGCACATAGCGGTAAGCTGCGCGGCAGCAGTCCGCTCTGCGCGGACGATCGCAGGCGCTCGAGGAGGAGCAACCCGATGCTGCTGCGCCGCGGCATCAAGGACGCGACACGCCGGTTGCGTCCGAGCTGCGGCGCGGCGCGCGGGATGTGCCGCTCAGACGAGCGGTGAGTCCAGCGGCATGTCGACCAGGGCCGCGGGGTCGAGCTCCATGAACGCGCCCACCACCGAGGGGTCGAACTGCCGGCCCTGCAGCGAGCGGATCTCGGAGACCGTGGCGTCGATGCTCCACGCCGCCTTGTAGGGGCGGGGATGCGTGAGGGCGTCGAAGACGTCGGCGAGGGCGACGATCCGCCCGGTGATGGGGATGTCATCGCCGGTGAGGCCGTTGGGGTACCCCGAGCCGTCCCAGCGCTCGTGGTGGGTGAGCGCGATTTGCTCGGCGGGCGCCATCAGGGGCGACTGGCCGCCACTCAGGATCGCGGCGCCGGCGGTCGTGTGCGTCTTGAGCTTCTCGAACTCATGGTCGGCCAGCTTGTTGCGCTTGAGCAGGATCGCGTCCGGGATGGCGAGCTTGCCGACGTCGTGCAGCTCCGCCGCCTGACCGATGAGCGACGCCTGGTTCTCGTCCATGCCCAGCACCTGCGCGAGCGCGGTGGCGGTGCGCCCCACGCGCTGGGGGTGCTGGTGGGTGCCGTCGTCGCGGTACTCCGCGGCGATCGCCAGCCGCATGAGGCTGTCGCGGCGCGCCGCCTCGAGTTCGGCGATCATGCGCACGTTCTCCATCGCCACCGCCGTGGAGTCGGCCAGCGCCTGGAGCAGCATCACATCGCGGTCTGACGGCTCGTGGTGCTCGGCCCAGTAGTTGCCGATGGCCCCGATGGGATCGAGCTGCCGGATGGGAACCATCAGCAGGCTCTTGACGAACGTGGGGCGGTAGGCGTCCGCGGGGATGCGGTCGTCGGCATAGATGTCGGGGAGCATCGCGGGCTCGCGATTGCGCATCACCCAGCCACTGATGCACGCGCTCATCGGGAAGCGCTGCCCCTTCCACAGCGGCGCGATGGCGTCCTCGTCGGCGTAGTGGCAGAGGTCTCCGTCACGCAGGACGAAGGTCGCGCCGTCGGCGCCGGTCAGGCGCCGGGCGGTGTGACGGACGATGGCCTGGATCCTCTCGACCGAGCGGGCGAGCGACAGCTGCTGGATCGTCTCGATGAGCTCACCCGCCTCACCCAGCGCGTGCATCGGGGTGAACGAGATGAGCGAGGACTGATCCTGGCTCAGGAGAGGGGGCGTGTCGGTCAGGGACAAGGGATTCCGGGGCGCGGTCGGCGCAAATCCGATACTTCCCGTTAGCCCCAGCCGACTGACAGGAAAACGGCATATTGCACTGGTTCGGCGTGAAAGCGCTCAACCTTCCCCCGCGCGGGTGCAAGATCGCTCACAGGCCGATGGTGGACCTGGACCTGACGTGGTACCAGCGGGTGGATCCATCGACCTCCTCGCCCTCGGCGGGACCTGGACCGCGGATCGGCTCCCGAGCGCACAAGTGCGGCGTTCGAGGGGATCGGCGCGCGTCAACGGTGGGCAAGCGAGAGGGGGGTTGCTCTTGAACTCCTGGATCGCACAGCCGGTCTTCACGCAGTGTGCGATCTGTAGGTTCAGCCGGCTCACACCTCAGATCGCACCACCGGCGAACCGGGGGTGTGCGATCTGTCGGTTCAATCGCGCGCGCCCGTCCTATCCCGAGCGCCCGCCCGCCATGGACGCTCGCCGTGGCCGTGCCTCCGGCGTCCCACCCCCCGCCAAAACTAAACTTATGAGTTTACTTATACCGGCGTAGGGAGCCTACGTGAGCGCGGGTGCCTCGGGCAGGCGCGCCAGCGCAGCCTGCATGTCGGAGTCGGAGAACTCCGGGTCCTCGAGCTTGCCCGCGAGGTAGGCGTCGTAGGCGCTGAGGTCGAAGTGGCCGTGGCCGCAGAGGCCGAACAGGATCACCCGCTCCTCGCCGGCCTCGCGCGCCGCCTCGGCCTCCTCGATGACCGCGCGGATCGCGTGCGCGGGCTCGGGCGCGGGGATGATCCCCTCGGTCCGCGCGAAGCGGACCGCCGCCTCGAACGTCTCGTTCTGGCGGTAGGCCCGCGGCGCCACCATCCCGGCCTTGACCAGCGCGCTGACCAGCGGCGAGTCGCCGTGGTAGCGAAGCCCGCCGGCGTGGACGGGCGGCGGGACAAAGTCATGACCGAGCGTGTACATCGGCATCAGCGGCGTCAGCCCGGCGGTGTCGCCGAAGTCGTAGGCGTACACGCCCTGAGTGAGGGTGGGGCAGGCCGCGGGCTCGGCGGCGACGAACCTTGTGGTGGCGCCGTTGCGGATGTTGCGGCGCAGGAAGGGGAATGTCAGCCCGCCGAAGTTCGAGCCGCCGCCGACGCACCCGACCACGATGTCCGGGTACTCGCCGGCCATCTCCATCTGGGCGATCGCCTCCTGCCCGATGACCGTCTGGTGCAGGAGCACGTGGTTGAGCACCGAGCCCAGCGAGTAGTTGGCGTCCGGGTTCTGCGCGGCCACCTCGACCGCCTCGGAGATGGCGATGCCCAGCGAGCCGGTGGGGTGGTGGCTCTGCCCGCGTCCGGCCTCGGTGAGGTCAGACGGCGAGCGGTGCACGGTGGCGCCCCACGTCTCCATCATCGAGCGGCGGTAGGGCTTCTGGTCATAGCTGGAGCCGACCATCCACACCTCGCACTCCAGCCCGAACATCTGACAGGCGAACGACAGCGCCGACCCCCACTGGCCGGCGCCCGTCTCCGTCGTCAGCTTCTTGATCCCGGCGGTGGCGTTCTCGTAGGCCTGCGCAACCGCCGTGTTGGCCTTGTGCGACCCGGGCGGCGAGCCGCCCTCGTACTTGTAGTAGATGTGGGCGGGGGTCCCGAGCTCCTGCTCGAGCCGGCGCGCCCGGAACAGCGGGGTGGGCCGCCACAGCTTGTAGGCCTCGCGCACCGGCTCGGGGATCTCGATCTCCGGCTCGGCCGAGACCTCCTGGAGGATGAGCGCCATCGGGAAGATCGGCGAGAGATCGTCCGGGCCGGCCGGCTCCTTGGTCCCGGGGTGAAGCGGGGGAAGGGGATCGCCCGGAAGGTCTGCCATGAGGTTGACCCAGTGCGTCGGGATGTCCCGCTCGCCAAGCGTGAACTTGACCTGTGCGTCGCCCATCTCCCTCTCCTTTGGCTCGCTGGTGCCGCGATTCTATGTGTGAAAGCATCGAAGACTCGATGAGACGCAGCACCGACCGGATCCTCACCACTCACGCCGGCAGCCTGCCCAACCTCTCCGAGCCTCCGCCCTCAGACGCCCAGGATCTGAGCGCGGCCGTCAAGGAGGTGGTGGCCCGCCAGCGCGAGGTGGGCCTCGACCTCGTCAACGAGGGCGAGTACACGAAGGGCGGGGACTGGCTGTCGTTCGCCGACGATCGCTTCGAGGGCTTTGAGGTCGAGCCGCCCAGCGATGCACCGCCGCTCATCGCGCGCGGGGCCGACCGGGCCGCCTTCGCCGACTTCTACCGCTACGCCACCGAGCGTGGGACGCTGTTCTACACCCCCGGCGATCAGATCGCCACGCGCCGGGTCCGCTGGGTCTGCACCGGGCCCGTGCGCTACCGCGGCCACGCCGCCGTACGCCGCGAGATCGAGCTGCTGCAGGCCGCCGATCCCGGCGAGGACGCCTTCCTGACGTCCACCGCGCCGGCCAGCCTCGAGGTCTACCGCGACAACCGGTGGTATGCCGAGGACGAGGAGTACCTCTACGCGCTGGCCGAGGCGCTGCGCGAGGAGTACGAGCTGATCGCCGAGTCGGGACTGGTCCTCCAGGTCGACGACGCGTGGCTTCCCGCTCTTTGGGACCGGATCGGGATCGACATGGGCCTGGAGGCCTTCCGGGACCGGTGCCGCGTCCGCGTGCAGGCGCTCAACCACGCCCTGCGCAACGTCCCCGAGGACCGGATCCGGTATCACATGTGCTGGGGCAGCTGGCACGGCCCGCACGCCTATGACATCGAGCTTGCGCAGCTCGTCGACATCCTGCTCGAGGTCAAGGCCCATGCCTATCTCATCGAAGGTGCCAACGCCCGCCACGAGCACGAGTGGGCGGTCTGGCGCGACGTGACGCTCCCGCCGGGCCGGATCCTCATCCCCGGGGTCGTCACCCACTCCACCGACGTCGTCGAGCACCCCGAGTTGGTGGCCCAGCGGATCGTCCGCTACGCCGAGGCGGTCGGGCCGGAGAACGTCGTCGCGGGTACGGACTGCGGCTTCGGCGGCCGGTCGCACCCGCAGATCGCGTGGGCCAAGCTTGGCTCGCTGGTGGAGGGCGCCCGGCTGGCGTCCCGCGCGCTGGGCATGACGCCCGGCGCTCCCGGGTAGCACCGCGTCATCCGACACACCCCAGCAAGTCGGCGGCCCCCTGCACCGTTGATTGGGCACCAATCACAGAAGAAGGGGCACGACGATTCAGGCTTATCGCCTCACCGTCGATTTAACCGGTGGATGAGAATGGACAATCAGCCAACCGATCTGCACGCTGAGGAGGCCCGCCCTCCCGCTCGCCGGCGCGCCCGCGCCCGTTCCCTGCTGGGCGAGCTGACCGTACCGCTCGGCGTCATCGCCATCGGTGTCATCGTGCTCATCTTCGACGGGCACGAGGTCTCCTGGCTGGCGGGCGTCATCGCCGGCGGCGGCGCCGGCGCCTGGGTCGCCCTGCGTCGCGGGGACGCCCGCCCTCGCCGTCGTCGCGGTGCCGAGCTGCGTGCCGAGCATCGGACCGCCGCCGCGCTCGAGCCGGTGCGTGGCGCAGGATGGCGTTTCCTGCACGGCGTCCGCGGGTTCGACACCACCTTTGACCACATCGCCATCGGGCCCGGCGGCGTGATCGTCCTCCAGAGCATCAGCCCCGAGGGCGTGGTGACGATGCGCGGAGGCGAGCCCGTCACCGAGCGCCGCGCGACCCCCGAGTCCTCCGCTCGGGCTCAGCGGCTGCGGCCGCGCGCCCTCTCCGACGCCTCGGCCTTCCGTCATGACGTCGAGCGACTGACCGGGCGCCGCCTCTGGGTTCAGGCGGTGGTGGTGATCTGGTCGGAGTTCCCGGCCGGCTGCGTCGCCGACGGCCACTGCGTCTTCATCCACGGATCCCGTCTCGCCGGCTGGCTCGCGCGCCGACCCCACCAGCTCGATGCGGCCGAGACCGGGGACGTGGCGGCCGCGGTGGCGGCGCTCGTCGAGTGCGGCGGCGAGCTGCCGCTGCCTCTCGCGGTCTGAACGCCCGCCGCGGACGCGGGCCCGCTCAGCGCGTGAACGTCCCGGCGAAGCGCAGCTTCGTCACGCCGGTGGTGAGGTCATAGGTGCCGGTGATGGTGTAGGTGCACTTCTCGCCCTTGTGCAGTCCGCTGCCCGTCGTGCACGTCCCCTTGCCGGTGATGTCGCCGATGCCATCGGTGTGGGGCGCGCTGCGCGTGAACGTCTCCGACATGCGCTGGACCCCGTCGGCGTAGAACAGCTTCATCGCGTCGGTGCCGGTCACCGGGTACGTGGTGCCCAGCAGGACGCCGTCCTGTATCCCGGCGCCGCCGCCGTCGGGTGAGCGGATCACCCGGTAGACGGTCTCGAACCGGTTGCCGGTGGCGCTGATCTGCGCGCCGACGGCGACCGCGGTGAAGCTCCGTTTGTGGGGAGCCTTCCCCGCGGCCGCCGCGGACCCCGACATGCCCAGGCCCGCCGCTGCGATCACCGCCAGGCTGATGATCGATGCTCTGCGCATCATGTCTCGTGCCTCCCGCCGCTGAAGGAAAAGACGGCCGGCACAGGTTGGTCGCACCGGCCGCCTAGACAACCCCTTACCCCCTGTCTGGGGCGTCACACTTCAGTCCTCGGTCAGACCCTTGGCACGCAGCTCGTCGATCGCCGACGGCGATTTCGCCAGGCCGGCGAGCCCCATCCCGCGCAGCACGCCGTCTGACTTGGAGAACTGCACGTCGCGGTAGTCGACGATCTCGATCACGTTTCCGCTCGGATCCGTGACGCGCAGCGAGCCCGAGGCATTGACGGCCTCGCCGGCGTCGCGCAGGGCGGTTCGCAGCGCCTCCTTGTCGTCGACCACCAGGCCGACGTGTCGCGCGGTGTCAGCGTCACCGGACGCGGCCGCCCCGCCGCCGACCTGGCTGAGGGCCACGAACTGGTCGCCCAGATCGATCCACGCCATCGTCCGACGGCGGCCGCGCAGCTCGAAGCTGAACCACTGCGCCCACCATTCCAGCGCCTCGTCGAGGTCGCGCACCTCGAAAGCGATGTGGTTGATGCCGATCGCCCGAACGCTCATCCGCACACGATAATCGACGGTCGCGGCCGCCCCGGCGGCCCGCCGCCACCGCCAAAAGGAGTGCCGACCCTTGGATCTGACCATCCCCGCCGACGTTACCGACCTGCTGGCGTCGATCGACGCGTTCATCGAGCGCGAGCTGGTGCCCATCCAGGACGCCAATCCGGACCTGTTCGATCATCGCCGGGAGTTCACGCGCACGGACGTCGAGCGAGGCGGCATCCCCACCGCGCGCTGGCGCGACGTGCTGGCCCAGGCCCGGAGGCTGGCCATCGATGCCGGCTTCTACCAGTACCCCTTCCCGGCCGAGCTGGGCGGCAGCGACGGATCGAACCTGGCGATGGCGCTCATCCGCGAGCACCTCGCTCACCGCGGCCCGGGCCTGCACGCCGAGCTGACCCATGAGGCCTCGGTCGTCGCCAACGAGCCGCTGGTGCTCGTGTTGCACGAGTACGGCACGCCCGACCAGAAGCGCCGCTATCTGGAGCCGCTCGTCGATGGGCGGATCGCGATCGCGTTCGCGCTCACCGAGCCCGGTCACGGCTCAGATGCCACGTGGCTCGAGACGACCGCACGGCGGCCCGATGGCGGCGAGGGCTGGGTGCTGCACGGGGTCAAGCGCTTCATCACCGGGGTGGACGTCGCCGACGCGGTGCTCGTGTTCGCGCGGACGTCCGGCCAGGACGGCAAGGCGCAGGGGATCACCGCGTTCCTGGTGGACGTTGACGCTCCCGGTTTCGACGTCCCCTACTACCACTGGTCCTTCAACATGCCCACCGATCACGGCGAGGTCACGCTCGACGGGGTACCCGTCGGCGACGACGCCGTCATCGGCGAGGTCGACCGGGGGCTGGACTGCGCGCAGCTGTTCGTGCACGAGAACCGCATCCGCCAGGCGGCCTCGTCGCTGGGGGCGGCCCAGTTCTGCATCGACCGCAGCATCGCCTACGCGCGCGAGCGCGTCATCTTCGGCAAGCCGCTGGCCGACTACCAGGGCGTCCAGTGGCAGCTCGTCGAGCTTCAGACCGAGGCCGAGCTCGTGCGCAACACGCTCTACAAGACGGCGTGGGCGATGGACCAGGCCGGCGACGGCGCGTCCACCAGCGCCAAGACGAGCGTCTCGGACAAGGTATCGATGGTCAACTACCGGGCCAACCGCCTGGCCTGCGACGCCGCCGATCGCGCCATCCAGGTCCATGGCGGCCTGGGCTACACGCGCGCGCTGCCGTTCGAGTTCATCTACCGCCACCACCGCCGCTACCGCATCACCGAGGGCTCCGACGAGCTCCAGCTGCGCCGGATCGCCGGCCGCTTGTTCGGCTTCACCGGCGGCCGCACGCAATGAGCGACGCCACTCCCGCGCAACGCGTCGCAGGTCGTCGGGGAGTGCCGAAGCTGGCGGCGCATCTGAGCGACACCTATGGGACCGATGTGACCGAGATCGCGCAGCTTGACCTCGGCGTCTATCGCGTCGATCGCTCCGACGGCGAGAGCTGGGTCGCCCGCGCGTTCCCCTCGGTGAGGCCGCTCGAGTGGGCCGATGGCGACGCCGAGATCCTGAGAATGCTTGCCGAGCGCGAGTACCCGGCTGAGCGCCTCGCCGCCGCCGAACCGATCTCGGTGCTCGAAGGTCAGCCGGTGCTCGTCACGCGCTGGTCGCCGCCCGGCCGGTGGTGTTCGAGGCGTGGAGCTTTGCGACGGCCCGCAAGCCCCTTGCCGAGGCGGCCCGGGGCGTCACGGCGGCGCGAGAGCACGCGGCCGCCATCGCCGCCCGGGCGCGACTCGCGTTCAGCTGACGAGCTCCAGGCCGCGGGCGAGCATCGGCGCGAGCGTCTGCGCCGCCAGCTCGAGGCCAGGATCGGGCTCGGGCTGGCGGCGGTTGCGCTTGGCCAGCACGGACATCGCCGCCCCGAGCTTGTAGTAAGAGAAGGCCTGAAACCAGTCCAGGTCGGGGGGCTCCGCGTCCAGGCCGGCCTCCCGCATGTACTCGGCCAGCAGTTCGCCGGCCGACGGCATCGCGTCGGCGGCCGCCTGGTTGGCGGCGTCGCGTTGGGCGACGCGTTGCTGCACCGGGTCGGTGAAGGCCATCAGCCACGCCAGGTCGCTGCGCGGGTCGCCCACCGACCAGATCTCCCAGTCAATGATCGCCGCCGGGCGCGCGCCGTCGAACTGGATGTTTCCCAGGCGGTAGTCGCCATGGAGAATGCGGCCCCCATCCGTCCCGCCTTCGGCGCTGCCAGCCGGGACGCATGCCGACAGCGCGCTGCGCAGTTCGGGCTCGTTGACGCGCAGGTCATCGCCGGCCGTGGCGAACAGCGCCGCCCAGCGCTCCACCTCCTCGCCCGGCGCCAGCGGGGCGTCCTGTATCCCCACCGCCGCGGGCTCGACCGCCTGCAGCCGCGCGAGCATCCGCGCCGCCGCCCGCGCCCGCGCGCCGACGACATCGGGGGCGGGAGGGGCGTCGCTCACATCCCACTTGGGCTCGTAGGCCTGGCCGGGCACGAATGCCATGACGAAGAACGGGGGCGACCCCTCGTCGGTGACGAGCACCTCGGGGACGAGCACCCCCGAGGCGCGGAAGACCGCCGCCATCACCCGAGCCTGGCGCAGCACGTCACGATTGCGCACGGGCTCGAGGCCCGGCGGCGCCACCTTGACCACGACGCGCCGGTCGGCCTCGCCCGTTCCGCTCAACGTCGTCGCGTAGGTGAGGCTGGAGATCCCGCCGGGCAGCGGATCGAGCGTCCCCACCTCGGCGCCCGGCCAGCGGCGCCCGGCTGCGCCGCGCACGCGGGCCGGCAGCTCCCGGAGCGCGTCGCCGGTCACGACCGTGTGTCGGAGCGCCCCTGGGTGACGCTGCTGGTCACCGACAGGAGGTTGAGCGTCATGCCCCCGTCGATGAGGAGCTCCTGGCCGGTGACGCTGCCCGCCGCCGGCGAGGCGAAGTACGCTGCGGCCGCCGCGATCTCGGCGGGCTCGACCATCCGGCCCGTCGGGATGTGCTCCATCCAGGCGTCGACGATCCCCTGCGGCATCGCCTTGACGCCGGCGCTGCCCACCAGCCCGGGCAGGATGGCGTTGGCGGTGATCCCGAGGCCGGCGTTCTCGGCGGCCACGGTCTTGACCATGCCGATGAGGCCCGCCTTGCTGGCGCTGTAGGCCACCTGGGCCGGCATCCCGAACCGGGCGGCGAAGCTCGAGATGACGACGATGCGGCCGAAGCGCCGCTCGCGCATGCCGCGCAGGCAGGCCTGCACGACCCGGAAGCCGCCGGTCAGGTTGATCGAGAGGTCGCGCTGCCAGCGCTCGAGGTCCATCGAGTGCGCGCCGCCGACGATCGTCGGCAGGCCGGCGTTGGAGATGAGCACGTCGATGTCGCTCAGGGCCGGCAGCTCGTCGGTGACCAGGTCGACCTGGAACGTGCACCCCGGCGCGCGGTCGAGCGTCACCACCTCGAGGCCGTCCGCGCTGAGGCGCCCTGCGATCGCCGCGCCGATCCCACCCGGGTGCGCGGCGCCGGTCACCAGCGCCTTGAGCGGACGGTCCGACACGCCGCGGAGACTACTCAGGCCATCGTCAGGCCGCCGCTCACCGACAGCGTCTGGCCGGTGATGTAGCCGGCGCCCTCGGAGGCGAAGAAGCGCACCGCGTGCGCGACGTCCTCAGGCTGCCCGAGCCGCTTCATGGGGACGGCCCGGGCCAGGCGCTCGAGCACCTTGTCGGCGTCGGGGTGGGCCTGGGCGACGTCGCGGAGCATCTCGGTGTCCGTCGGTCCGGGGCAGACGATGTTGGCGGTGACGCCCATGCGGGCCGTCTCGCGCGCGACCGTCTTGGTGAAGGAGATGATCGCTCCCTTGGCCCCGGCGTACACGGACTCCAGGGAGGAGCCGACGCGCCCGGCGTCGGAGCTGATGTTGACGATCCGGCCCCAGCGGCGCTCGATCATCGCCGGCAGCAGCGCGCGCGTGAAGCGCAGGCCGCCCTTGAAGTTGACCTCCAGCACCTCCTGCCAGAACTCCTCATCGGAATCCACGAAGGGCTTGAGCTCGTCCCAGCCGGCGACGTTGACGAGCACGTCGACCTGACCGAATTCCTGGAGGGTGCGCTCGATGCCCGCGGCCACGCTATCCGCGCTGCGGACGTCCACGTCCAGGGCCAGCGCTCGCCCTCCGGCGTCGACGATCCGCTGTGCGTTGGCCTGGGCCTGCTCGGTGCGGATGTCGGCGATCACGACGGGCATGCCGTCCTCGGCCAGGCCGCGGGCGATCGCCGCCCCGATCCCGCGTGCGCCGCCGGTGACCAGCGCAACGCGTCCTGAAGGGCTCGTTGACATGGCGCGGCACGCTACCCCCTCGATGGAGATGAGGGAAACCAAACCCCCCGTTCGAGGGGTGGGCGGGGAAAATAGTTGGACGTCAAACTATCTCGCGGCTACCATGTCTGCCATGACCGTGCTGGACAACGTTCCGGTCTCCTACGACGAGTGGCGAACCGCGTACGGTCTGACCCCGGAGCGCGATGTGCCCTTCTCCACGCTCTCGGGCGAGGAGATCAGGCCGCTCTACACCGAGCGGGACCTGCCCGCCGATCCAGCGACGATCGGCCTGCCGGGCCAGTATCCGTACACGCGCGGGGTGTACCCCTCGATGTACCGCGGGCGGCTGTGGACGATGCGTCAGTTCGCGGGGTTCGGGACGCCCGAGGAGACCAACGAGCGCTTCCACTATCTGCTCGAGCACGGTCAGACAGGCCTCTCCACGGCGTTCGACATGCCCTCGCTGATGGGCCATGACTCCGATCACCCCCGTTCGCTGGGCGAGGTGGGACGCGAGGGTGTCGCGGTGGACACGGTGTTGGACATGGAGGCCCTGTTTGCGGGGATTCCGCTGGACCAGGTGACGGTGTCGATGACGATCAACGCACCCGCGGCGATCATGCTCGCCTTCTACGTCGTGGCCGCCGAGCGCCAGGGCGTGGGGCCCGAGCGTCTGGGCGGCACGATCCAGACTGACATCCTCAAGGAGTACATCGCCCAGAAGGAGTGGTGCTTCCCCGTGGACCCGGCCATGCGCCTGGTGGGCGACATGATCGAGTGGTGCTCTCAGGCGATGCCGCGCTGGCACCCGGTGAGCATCTCGGGCTACCACATCCGCGAGGCCGGCTCCACCGCCGCCCAGGAGCTGGCGTTCACGCTCAAGGACGGGCTCACCTACGTGGAGCAGGCGGTGGCCCGGGGGCTGGACGTCGATGACTTCGCCCCGCGCCTGAGTTTCTTCTTCAACGCGCAGATCGACTTCTTTGAGGAGATCGCCAAGTACCGCGCGGCGCGTCGCATCTGGGCCCGCGAGCTGCGCAACACGTTCGGCGCGCGCAAGCCCGAGTCGTGGCGGATGCGCTTTCACACGCAGACCGCGGGCGTGTCGCTCACCGCCCAGCAGCCGCTCAACAACATCGTCCGCACGGCGATCGAGGCCTTGGCCGGCGTGCTCGGCGGCACCCAGTCGCTGCACACCAACTCCTACGACGAGGCTCTCGCTCTGCCCACCGAGCAGGCCGTGCGCATCGCGCTGCGCACCCAGCAGATCATCGCCGACGAGACCGGCGTGGCCAACACGATCGACCCGCTGGGCGGCGCGTACTTCGTGGAGTCGCTCACCGATCTCATGGAGGAGCGTGCCTACGCCTACTTCCGCAAGATCGACGAGTTGGGCGGGATGGTCGAGGCGGTCAAGCGCGGCTTCCCCCAGCGCGAGATCGCCGACGCCGCCTTCGAGCTGCAGACCGAGATCGACGCCGGCCGGCGCACCGTGGTCGGAGTCAACCGCTACACCGAGGGCGACGAGCAGGCCACCGAGATCCTGCGGATCGACCCCGCGCTCGAGGGCAAGCAGATCGCGAGGGTCCAGGCGGTCCGCGCCGATCGTGACGGGGCTGCGGTAGCGGCATGCCTGGCCGCCATCAAGGACGCCGCCGCCGGCCAGGTCAACCTGATGCCGCTGCTGGTCGAAGCCGCCCGGGCGCACGTCTCCGAGGGCGAGATCGTGGAGGCTCTCCAGGAGGTCTGGGGCGACTACCGCGAGCAGCCCGTCTTCTAGACGACGAGGGTTGCTCGAGATTGCCGCGGCGGTGGGCTGCGCGGCTGCGCGCGGACCGCAGTTCGTCAGAATGACAGGCATGCCGATCACCTCTCGCCTGTTCGGCGAGCGCGGTCGCAACCGCGCCGCCTCGCTGGGGATCGATCCCGACCGCCTGCCGCCCGGCCAGTCGCCGACGGTCAAGTGGCCTGTCCTCACCGTGGGCGAGTCGCCGCGGGTGAGCACCGACCAGTGGCTGCTGTCGGTGGACGGCGCCGTCGAGGAGCCCTACGTCCTTGACTGGGAGGCGTTTACCGGGCTCGCCCAGACCGAGTGGAGCGGCGACATCCACTGCGTCACCCGGTGGTCGAAGTTCGGGATGACGTGGCGCGGCGTCGACGCACGCGCTCTCGTCGAGCGCGCCAAGCCCACGGCCGAGGCCACGCACCTGCTCGCCCACTCCTACGGCGGCTACACGACCAACATGCCGCTCAGCGACATCACCGAACATCCCGCGCTTGTCGCGTGCCTGGCCGAGGGTGCGCCGCTGGAGCCCGATCACGGCGGTCCGGCGCGGCTGCTCGTCCCCCATCTGTACCTGTGGAAGTCGGCCAAGTGGATCCAGCGGCTTGAGCTGCTCGACCATGATCAGCTGGGGTTCTGGGAACGCAACGGCTACCACCACCGGGGAGACCCGTGGCGCGAGGAGCGCCACAGCGTCGACGATTACGTGGCGCTCGCGATGCGCCGCCAGGCCCGGGCCAACGCCCGCGACCACGGCCTCTAGCGGCGGTGGGGCGTCGGTTGGCCCCGCGCCGGAGACTCAGTCCAGGTCCACTGCCCCGCGCGGTTTTGGCCCCCACGGGAAATCCCGCAACGTCTCCAGGAAGGCCCGCGTGAGCGGGGTCCAGTCCCCTCGCGTGTAGGCACACACCCGGCGAACGCGCCGCGGCGAAGCCGGGCGCGCAAGATGCACGAGCGCGTCCGGGACGATGTGCTCCGGGACGAGTGCCGGGCCGATACCCGCCGCGGCGAATCGCGGGGCGGCGGCCACCTGGCTGGTGCGTACTGCCACCCGGGGGGTGAACCCGGCGTGGGCGCAGCACAGATCCACCACGTCGGCGAGGCCGTGCGTGGGGGCGAAGTGGACCCATCGCCGGTCGGCCAGTCTGCCCAGATCGATCGTCTGGCGCGCCAGGAGCGGGTCGGCGTCGGGGAGCACCAGCACGAACTCCTCCCAGCCCAGCTGGCGCACCTCGCCGCTCCATCGGCTCGGCTCAGACCCAACCGCCACGTCCCCGGCTCCGTCGCGCACCGCCTCGTCGAGCGCGCGGCGGTGGGGGTACTCCAGCAGGCTGACCTCGATCTCAGGGTGGCGCCGCTGCCACTCGCGCAGGACGACGGGCAGGATGCCGAGCGCCGCCGACGTCGTCACCGCCACCTCCAGTCGGCCGAGCTCGAGCCCAAGCGCCTGCCGCACCGACCGGCGCCCGCGCTCGGCATGCAGCAGAGTGGCGTGGGCTTCGGTGAGGAGCTGCTGCCCGGCGGCGGTGAGGCGCACTCCGCGCGGGAGACGCTCGAGCAGCTCTCCGCCGAGCTCCTGCTCAAGGGCACGGACCTGCTGGGACAGGGACGGCTGGGAGACCAGGAGGTGCTCGGCGGCGGCGGTGACCGAGCCGTGCTCGGCGATTGCCACGAAATACTCGAGCTGGCGGAGATTCACGCTATAAGTATTACCTATCGCAATGACCGTAAACTGGTCTTTGTGCTTATGACTGCTGCCGTCGACACTATTCGTGCAGACATAGAGAGAGACACGAGAGGGCTGATCCACCAATCCGAAACGGAATAGGCCCATGACACCGAACCACACCCCCAACCAGTCCCTCGAGGCCGCGATCGACCACGCTCGTACCTTGGCCGGGGGCAGCCCGACGCAGACCACGACTCCCCAGTGGTTCGCCCAGGCGCACCACGTCGGGGACCTTTCGGTCCTCGCGCTCGCCCTGCGCAGCTAATCCGCACCTGACTCGCAGCTCACGCCGCCCGTGGCGGTGGCCCGCGGGTCACCGCCACGAGTGGACAATGTCGGCGGACATGCCCACCCGGTCGGATGCGCGCGGCCCGCTGCCTGACGCCCACCCCTACTTGGGCTTGCGGTCGTGATCTCCGGTGAGCTTGTGCGCGAGCTCGTCGATGATGTCCGAGACGCGATGGCCGGCCGGCGAGTCGCGCGCCTCGGTGAAGCGCTCGGACAGCTCGACGGCAGCATCGTCGAGGATCTGGGAGAAGCTGTCGCTCGTCGTGTAGTAGCCCAGATCCTCATCTGACGGGCGCTTCCCGGCCATCTCCCGCACATCGCGGATCGTCTGCTCGGTGGCGCGCCGGGCCTGTCGGGCTGCGCGATCGCGGGCGTCGCGGGCGCCCTTGAGCTCCTGCTCCATCGCGGCCAGCCGGGCGTCGAGGTCGGGATCGCCGCCGCGCCCGGAGCTCGCTGCCGAGGCATGCGCGCCTGCGGACGCGTGCGCGCCTGCCGACGTGTGTGCGCCCGCCGACGAGCCCCCCGCGGCCCGCCGCTGCCGCACCTCCGCGTAGGCCTCCTGCACCTCCTCGAACCGCCGCGCCGATTCCGGCGAGCCCCCGTTGTGGTCGGGGTGATGCAGCTGCACGAGCCGACGGTAGGCGGCGCGCAGCTCGGCGTCGGTGGCCGAGGCGGCCACGCCGAGCGTCTGATACGGGTCTGGCGAGGGCGCCATCGTGCCAATAGGGTAAAGACCGGCCGCGACACCCGAGGGAGAACCGACACATGTCCGACACCGCCCACCAGACCTCGCCCAAGACGCCGGAGGACATCACTGCCGACGTGCTGGCGAGCTTCGACCAGGCGGATGACCCTCGCCTGCGGGAGATCATGCAGGCGCTGGTCCGCCACCTCCACGGCTTCGTCCAGGAGGTGGGGTTGACCCCCGCGGAGTGGGAGGCGGCCATCGGCGTGCTCACCCGCACCGGTCACATCACCGACGAGCGCCGCCAGGAGTTCATCCTGTGGTCTGACTCGCTCGGCGTGTCGATGCTCGTCGATGCGCTCGAGAACACCGTTCCCCCGGGAGCGACCGAATCGACCGTCCAGGGGCCGTTCTACGTGGCGGGCTCGCCGCTGCGCGAGTACGGAGCCAACATCGCCGAGGAGCCCGATGCCGGTGTCCCCGCGCTCGTCCACGGCCGCGTGCTCGACCTTGACGGGCGGCCCATCGCGGGAGCCGAGGTGGACGTGTGGCAGAACGGCGACGATCAGCTCTACGCGGTGCAGAGCCCCGAAGCGGAGGAGGATCACCTTCGCGGGCGCTTCCTCACCCGCGATGACGGCAGCTACTCCTTCGTGGCGGTCCGCCCAACGGCGTACCCGATTCCCTACGACGGGCCCGTGGGCAAGATGCTCGACCTCACCGGACGCCACCCGTGGCGCCCCGCCCACGTGCATATGATCATCCGCGCCGACGGCTACCGGACGCTGACCACTCACGTGTTCGACTCGGCCAGCCAGTACCTGGACTCCGACGCCGTGTTCGCCGTCAAGCCGTCGCTCACGCGCGAGTTCGTCATCCACGCGCCGGACGACCCCGACACCCCCGAGGGGGTCACGACCGAATGGGTCTCCGTGGAGAACGACCTCGTGCTCGCGCCGCGGACCTCGTAGGCGCGCCTCGTAGGCACGCCTCGTAGGCGCACGTCTTAGGCGGACCTCGTAGGGCGCACCAGCAGCCCCTCGGTGGCGCTGATGCCGCCGGGGAGCGCGGTGTAGCGCCACGCGCGCGCACTCATACATCCGTCTAAGGCTCCAGCGGTTCTGGGCCGGTCTCCCGATAACCACGGTATGTGGCTGCGTCAGCGGCATATCTCCGTGCGCGTCTGGATTTTGGTGGCGGTGCTCCTGCTCGGCACGGCCGCGGCCGCCCAGGCCCGGCCCTCGAGCCTGAATCTTCGCCAGCCCCTCGGCCTCGGCACCATCCAGCACCAGGCCGGCGTCCGAGCGCAGGCGCCCACCCCGCAGGACCTGGCCGCCTCCGTGCAGCAGACCGCCGGGGTGCCGCTGTCCCAGGTCACGGCCGTCAACGTCTGCGCGCAACCTCAGGCCGGCCACGCGGCCTGTGCCGCTCAGCAGCTCGTGCTGCGCTCGAGCCACCGGCTCGTGCACCCGCACGTCAGGGCGCACCCGACCTTCACCCAGGTGTTCCCGCGCCACCGCCCCGCCGGCGCGCCCGCCGCGGCTCCGCAGGGCTCGATGTCATCCACTCCGGCGAGCGCCCCAGCGGCCGGCACGCCCGCCTACCTCCAGCAGGCCTACGACCTCACCTACCTGTCGCAGACGGCGGGGGCGGGGGACACGGTGGCGATCGTCGACGCGGGCGATGACCTCAACGCCCAGGGCGACCTGGCCACCTACCGCACCACCTACGGTCTGCCCCCCTGCACCACCGGTAACGGCTGCTTCGCCAAGGTCAATCAGACCGGCGGCGCGTCGCCGCTCCCCAGCCCCGCGGGCTCAGACTGGGAAGCGGAGATGTCGCTTGACCTCGACGCGGTCTCGGCGCTGTGCCCCAACTGCCACATCCTGCTCGTCGAGACCAACAGCTCGCTGACCACCGACCTGGACGCCGGTCTCACCACGGCCATCGCTCTCGGCGCCAAGCAGGTCTCCAACAGCTGGGCCGGCACCTCCAGCGCGCCCGTCGGCGCGGGCACCTTCTCGGGCACAGCCGCGATCATCGCCGCGACCGGCGACCACGGCTATCCCGGCGCGGGGGTGGACAACTACCCGGCCGCCTTCCCCGGCGTCACCGCCGCCGGAGGCACCACGCTCTCCGGCGCCGCCGGCGGCACCAGCAACCGCGGCTACACCGAGTCCGCGTGGTCGCTCAACAGCTCCGGAGTGGGCTGGGGCGGCGGCTCCGGGTGCGACATCCACGAGCCCAAGCCCGCGTATCAGTCCGACACCGGCTGCGCGGGCCGCTCCTACGCCGACGTCTCGGCCGACGCCAATCCCGACACGGGCCTGCGGGTCTATGACACCGGCAACGGCGGCTGGATCGTCGAAGGCGGCACCAGCCTGGCCACCCCGCTCATCGCCGCCTTCGAGGCGCTGACTGCCGTCAACGGCGCGACCGCCCAGTGGGCCTATTCCGACAGCGCCCTGCTCAACGACCCGGTGAGTGGCTCGACGGGCAGCTGCGCCGCCGGCATCGCCTACATCTGCAACGCCGGCACGGGCTACGACGGGCCCACGGGCATCGGCTCGATCTCGGGAGCCATCGTCTCCGGGGCCCCCGGCATCGGCGGCCCGGCTATCGGCGACGGCACCACCAACACCTACGCCCAGGCGGTGGGCTCGACCACCGCGTCGCTGATCGGCGGCGTCTATCCCAACGGCCTCGACACCACCTACTCCTGGCAGTACGGCACCTCCACCGCCTACGGCCAGCAGACGACGCCGCGGGACGTCGGCTCGGGCACGGCCCCGGTGACCGCCCAGGCGAGCCTCACCGGCCTGACCGCGGGGGTCACCTACCACTACCGCCTGGTGGCGACCAACAGCGACGGCACCGACTACGGCTACGACTACACGATGGCGACGCCGACGGTGAACAACGTGGCGCCGGTCAACACAGTCGCGCCCGTGGTCTCCGGGCAGTCGCTGCAGGGCCAGACCCTCAGCGCGTCGACCGGCGGCTGGAGCCCCACGCCCACCACCTACACCTACCAGTGGCAGCGCTCGACCGACGGCGGCACCACCTGGAGCAGCATCAGCGGCGCCATCACGTCGAGCTACAGCGTGGCCGGCAGCGATCTCAATGCGCAGATCCGGGCCGTCGTCAGCGCTACCAACTCCTACGGGACCACCACCGCCGCCACCACGCCGGTCACGATCGGCTCCGGCGCGCCCGCGGTCACCACCGGGCCCACCATCGCGGGCCACGCCAACCAGGGTCAGATCCTGAGCGCCACCTCGACGTGGAACCCTGCCGGCGTCTCCTACAGCTACCAGTGGCAGAGCTCGAGCGACAGCGGCGCCACCTGGGCCAACATCACCGGCGCCACCTCCTCCACCTACACCGTCGCGGCGTCAGACCTCGGCAATCTCGTGCGCGTCGCGGTCACCTCCGTCAACACCTACGGCACGGCGACTGCCGCGAGCACCGGAGTCGGGCCGATCCTCAACAACGCGCCCATCAACACCGCGGTCCCGGCGCTCACCGGCACCCCGCAGCGCACCGGCCTGCTGTCCACCACCGCCGGCACGTGGACGGGCCTGGGCAACATCATCACCTACCAGTGGCAGCGCTCGCCCAACGGGACCAGTTGGGCGGGCATCGCCGGCGCCACCGCCTCGAGCTACACCGCGCAGTTCGCCGACGAGGGCGATTTCGTGCGCGCGGTGGTCACCGCCACCAACCAGTCAGGCGTGACGAGCACGCCGACCGCATCGACGCAGATCATCGCCCCCTTCCCGCCCGCCAACACCGCCCCGCCGGTCATCACCGGCGTGGCCGAGCGCGGCGTGACCCTGAACGCCGGCCTCGGCACCTGGACCGGTCCCGACAACATCTACACCTACCAATGGCAGCGCGATGCCGGCGAGGGCTACGTCAACATCTCGGGCGCCACCGCGGCCTCCTACACGCTCGTCACCGACGACGAGAACGCGAGGGTCCGCGTCCTGGTCACCGCCACCGATCCCGACGGCACCATCACCGAAGCCAGCGCGGCGACCGCTCCAGTCACCGACGCCATCCCGGTCAACACCGCCGTCCCACAGATCAACGGCACCATCCAGCGCGGCTACACCATCACCGCCGCGGTCGGGACGTGGGCGGGGATCGGCAACACCTACGCCTACCAGTGGCAGCGCTCGGCCGACGGCGTCTCGTGGACGAACATCTCCGGAGCCACCAGCCCGACCTACGTCGTGGACAAGGTCGACGAGGGTGACCGCCTGCAGGTGATGGTGACCGTCACCAACCCCGACGGCAGCGCATCGACGCCGAGCGCAGCGACGGTCATCGTCCCCACCTCGCCGCCGGCGGCGACGACCGCCCCCTCGCTCACGGGCACCGCCCAGCGCGGCAACGTGCTGACGGCCATGCAGGGGACCTGGAACGCGGTCGCCAACGCCTACACCTACCAGTGGCAGCGCTCGGCCGACGGCACCACCTGGACGAACATCGCCGGCGCCACCGCGCTCAGCTACACCCTGCAGATCGCCGACGAGGCTGACTTCGTGCGCTTCAGCGTGACGGCCACCAATCCCGACGGGACGACGACGGCCTCCAGCACGCCGACGAGCGTCGTCGTGTCCACCCCGCCGGTCCACACCTCGGTTCCGACGATCGTCGGTACGCCGGCGCGCAGCGCGACCGTGAGCGCGACCGTCGGGACCTGGAGCGGCATCGGCAACACCTACACCGTCCAGTGGCAGCGCTCCTCCGACGGCACGACGTGGACGAACGTCGCGGGCGCCACGGGGTTCAGCTACACGATCGCCGTCGCCGACGAAGGCTTTGCCATTCGCGCGGTGATCACCGCCGTCAACCCCGACGGCACGGCATCACAGACGTCCGCAGCCACGCCGACCATCTCGTCGGCTCCGCCCGTTGCGGTCAACAGCCCCGTGATGACCGGCGCTCCTCTGCGCGGCGACACGCTCAACTCCACCCAGGGTACGTGGACCGGGACCGGCAATGCCTATTCCGACCAGTGGCAGCGCTCGGTCGACGGTGGCACGACGTGGACGAACATCACGGGCGCCACCTCAGACAGCTACACGCTGACCACCGCCGACGTGGGCTATGTGGTGCGCCTGCTCATCACCGCGGTCAACCCCGACGCGACGGTCTCGGCGCCCACCAACATGACCATGACGGTCACCGCCACGCCGCCGGCCAACACGGCCCCACCCGGCATCTCCGGCGCGCCTCAGCGCGGGCTCACCCTCAACTCGGCGGTGGGGACGTGGAACGGCATCGGCGACGCGTTCGCCTTCCAATGGCAGCGCTCCGCCGACGGCACCACGTGGACGAACATCACCGGCGCCACCGGTGCCTCCTACCAGCTGACGCCCGCCGACGAGGGCGACCTCGTGCGGATCGTCGTCACCGGCACCAATCCCGACGGCACCAGCTCGGCAGCGAGCCCTCCGAGTGCGACCGTGGGCGCCACGCCGCCGGTCAACACCGTGCCGCAGGTGATCACCGGCTCAGCCCAGCGCGGCCAGACGCTGCTCTCGAGCGCCGGCACGTGGCTGGGCATCGGCAACAGCTACGCCTACCAGTGGCAGCACTCGTCTGACGGCGGCACGACATGGACCAACATCGGCGGCGCCACCACCGCGATCTACCCGCTGGGCACGACCGACGAGAACACCCAGCTGCGGGTCATCATCACCGCCACCAACGCCGACGGGACCAGCAGCGCCACCAGCGCCCCCACGGCCACCGTCCCCACCGCCGCGCCCGTCAACACCGTGGCGCCGACGGTCAGCGGCACCTCTCGCCGCGGCTTCATCCTCACCGCCACCTCCGGCACGTGGAGCGGGATCGGCAACACCCTGGCCTACCAGTGGCAGCGCTCCACGAACAACGGCACGACGTGGTCGAGCATCGCCGGAGCCACCTCCAGCACGTACTCGCTGGGGGTCGGCGACGAGGGCGCGATCGTGCGCATCCTGGTCATCGTCTCCAACCCCGACGCCACCGTCAGCGCCGCCAGCAACCCCACCGCGACCGTCGCCGCCTCGGCGCCGTCCAACAACAGCCTGCCCACCATCCGTGGCATCGCCCAGCGCGGCAACACGCTGTCCTCCACCACCGGCGCGTGGGCGGGCACCGGCAACACCTTCACGCTCCAGTGGCAGCGCTCCGCCGACAGCGGCACCACGTGGACGAACATCACCGGCGCCACCGGCGCCATCTACACCATCCAGGCCCCCGACGAGGGCGACGTGCTGCGGCTGGTGGTCACGGCCGCCAACCCCGACGGGAGCGCCAGCGCCGCCAGCCCGGCCTCGGCCGCGGTGATCGCATCCCCGCCGGTCAACACCGCGGCGCCGGTGGTCACGGGGACCCCGCAGCGGACCGCGATCCTGACCGCCACCTCGGGCTCCTGGGACGGCGCGGGTGTCACCGTCGCCTACCAGTGGCAGCGCTCGGCCGACGGCGGAACCACATGGACGGACATCGCCGGGGCGACGAAGGTCGCCTACACCGCGGCCGCCGCCGACGAGGGTGACGTGGTCCGCGCGCTGGTGACCGCCACCAACGCCGACGGCAGCGTCGCGGCGGGCAGCGCCCCCTCGCCAGTGATCCAGGCCGACCCGCCGGTCAGCATGGCCGCGCCGGCCGTCCTCGGCACCCCGAGCCTGGGCGCGACGCTCTCCACCGACAACGGCAGCTGGACCCCGATCGGCGACAACCTCACCTACAGCTACGCCTGGCAGCGCGGCGATGCCATCAACGGCTATTCCACCATCGCCGGAGCCACCGGAGCCACCTACACGACCGTTGGGGCCGACGTGGGCGAGAGCATCCGGGTCGTCGTCACGGCCACCAACGTCGACGGCTCGGTGAGCGCGACGAGCACCGTCACCCAGGCCGTCCAGGCGCCCCCGGTCAGCACGACCGCACCGGCGGCCCCGACCGGCACCTACCAGAACGGCTACATCCTCACGCCCGACAACGGCAGCTGGGACAGTCCCGCCACCTACGCCTACAGCTGGCTGCGCTGCCCCGGCACCGCCACCGCCGTCAGCGCCGCGTGCACGCCGGTCTCCACCCGGGCCACGTATGCCCTCACCGTTCCCGACATTGGCACCAAGGTGGCCGTGATCGTGACCGCGACCTCGATCGGCGGCTCCACCTCGGCCACCAGCGCGCTGACCCCGCTCATCGCCGGCCAGCCGCTCACCCAGGTCACGCCCCCGAACATCTCGGGCAATCCCCAGCCGCCCAACACCCTGTACGCCAACCCCGGGACCTGGACCGTCACGCCCACCGCCGTGGACTACGACTGGGATCGCTGCGACGCCGACGGCGTCTCCAACTGCACGCTGGTCGCCGCCGACACCGCCCACTACACGCTGAGCGCCCCCGACGACGGCCACACGATCGTCCTCATCGCCAACGTCTCCTCACCGGGTCGCGTGGCGACCGCTCAGAGCGCTCCGCTCGTCGTCCAGGACCAGCCGCTGCCCCAGGCCACCGTGCTGCCGACGGTGACCGGCACCACCGTGCGCACCAACGTCATGGGCGCCAGCGGCGGGGTATGGACCAACAGCCCGCGGACGCTCTCCTACCAGTGGGAGCGCTGCAACGCCGCGGGCCACAACTGCCTGGCCATCCCCGGCGCCACCCAGCCGACCTACCAGCTCACCAACGTCGACGAGGGCTCCACGATCACCATTGCGGTGAGCGCCACCAACACGTCGGGGACCACGACCGCGACGGCCGCACCCTCGGGTGTCGTCACCGCGCTGCCGCCGGTCTCGACCGGGCGGCCCGCGCTGAGCACCCTCGGGGTCCAGCAGAGCGTGCCCGTGACGGTCACCAACGGCACCTGGCAGGCCACCGGTCCCTCCACGTACACCACCGTCTGGCAGCGCTGCAACAGCTCCGGCGCGGCATGCGTCCCGATCAGCGGTGCCACCACCGCCAGCTACACCCCGACGGCGGCCGACGTGGGCCACACGCTCGCCGTGATCGTCACCGCCACCAACGTCGACGGCTCGATCGCCTCGGCCTCGGCGCCCTCCGACGTCGTCCTGCCCGCCGCGCCGCGCTGGCGCGACCTACCGGTGCTCAGTGCCAACAACGGCTATGTCGGCGGCGTGCTCAGCATCACCGACGGCGTCTTCACCGGTCCCGCGGTCGCCTCCGACGTCACCCAGATCATGCGCTGCACCAACGCCTGCACGCCGATCAGCTCGGCCGCCAGCTACACGATTGTCACCGGCGACATCGGCGCCATCCTGCGCGTGCGTGAGACCGCCTCCAACGCCGGCGGGACCGCTGTCGTGTGGTCGGCCCAGTACGTCGGACCGGTGGCCTCCTCGGCCTCAGCCTCCGTGGTTCTGGGCGTCGGGCAGGCGGTGCTGCGCAACAAGGACGGCGACCCGTTGGCCACCGCCCAGCTCAGCTCGGGTGTCGACGCGTCGACCGACGTCCTCGTGGCCCACGCCACCAAGACGGTCGCGGCTGCACGCAAGGCCGCGGTCGTCACCCGCGTCATCACCGTCCGCCGCGCCGCGAAGGTCCGCGGCCCACTCCGCGCCTGGGTCTGTGCCGCCGCCATCACCCGCGGCAGTGCCCCCGCCGCCTGTACCCGTCAGGTGACGATCCGCGGCGCCTCGGCCAAGCTCAAGCTGCCCGCGACGATCACCGGCAAGGTCCGGGTCGTCGTCATCCGCCGCAGCCGTTAGCCCGGCGCCACCCGCCGGGGGTCACCCGCCGGCTTTCGAAGCAGACGACGAGCTGGCCGCCTGCGAGTGCGCCTGTGCGGCGAGACCCATCTTCACCGCGACCAGCCGGTCGTTGACCGCCTGCATCTGCGTAGCGGTCACCACACCGTCGTCGACCAGTTTCCTGGGGTCGATCGAGCCCGACTCGATGTCGGCGTCGAGCGTTTGAGCCTGCGCTGCGCTGATCGTCCCCGCCCGCTGCAGCTGTGCCACAGCGTCCAGGAACTGCCGGGGGACCCCGCCCGCGGGGGCGCCCCGCTCCTTGCTGCCCGCCGAGCTCCGGGAGGCGATCGCGGGCGCGCTCTTGCTGGCAACACACGGCTTGGCACTCTGCCCGCCGGCGGCGATGGCCGAGGGCACGACGATCGCCGCCGCCACCACCAGCCCGGTCACAGCGCCGACCACGGGTGCGCGCCACCGCTGCCCGGACGTGGGTTGTTGTCCTTCAGAACCTGACATGAGTCCCTCCGATCACTATGGGGCGGCGCTTCTCGCCGGCCCGGCCCGCCCAGAATCGGAGGCGGTCCTGAAATCGCGCTGAAGCCCGGCACTTCTTCAGCCGATCTTCAGCCGCCGGGCGAGAGAATGCCCTCACCGTGAACGGAGCGCTCGGACGTGTGGTCGTGGTGGAGGACGAGACCGCGGTGCGCGAGGCGGTCCTCGCAGGTCTACGGCAGGAGGGGTTTGCCGCAAGCGGGTTCGCCGACGCCGTGGACCCCGACGCGATCCTCGCGTGCGCTCCGGATCTGGCCGTCCTGGACGTGCGGCTGCCCAGCGACAGCGGGTTCGCCCTGGCCCGACGTCTGCACGCGCGCAGCGAGGTCTCGATCATCTTCCTCACTGCCCGTGACACCGTGGCGGACCGGGTGGAGGGGCTCGAGCTCGGGGCCGATGACTACGTCGTCAAGCCGTTCGCGCTCGAGGAGCTGCTGGCCCGGATCCGGGCCGTCCTGCGGAGGTCCGGCCGGCTCGCGGCGGTGCTCGACGTCGGGGATCTGCTCATCGACGAGCACGGTGGCTGGGTGACGCGCCGGGGCCAGGACGTTCCGCTGACCGCCACGGAGCTGCGGCTGCTCGCCTTCCTGGTGCGCCACCGCGGACAGGCGCTGTCCAAGGATCAGCTCCTCACTCAGGTGTGGGGCTATGACGCGTATGACCCCAACCTCGTCGAGGTCCATGTCAGTGCCCTGCGCCGCAAGCTCGAGCGTGCGGGGCCGCGGGTGATCCACACCGTGCGCGGGATCGGCTACCGGTTCGCGCCGTGAAGACCGGCTCGCTCACGCGCCGCACCGTCGTGGCGACGCTGGGCGTGCTTCTGCTCGCGCTGGGGGGGTTCGCCACCGTGATCACGGTGCGATACCGCGACGGGCTGCGTGCGCGGGCCCGAAGCCAGCTCCTGGCCGGCGCCGCTGCGCTCCAGGCCGCGCCCGGCGACCAGCTCAAGCCGCAGATCGCCTCGCTGGCGCTGGAAGGGATCGACGTGAGCATGCGTGCCGGGACCACCCCGGTCAAGGCCGGCGCCTCCGCCAAAGCCCCGCTCAAGCCCGGGGTGCTCTCGAGCTCCGGGAGTCTCCTCACCGTCACCGAGCCGGTCAATATCGGCCCTGGCACCGGCACCGCGATCCTCTCGACCAGCGAGGCGTACGTCAACAGCTCCGTTGACCGCCTGATCGTCATCGAGCTGTTGGCGGCCGCCGCCGTGCTGGTGGTGGCCACCGCGCTGACGCTCCTGGCCCTGCGCTCGGCGCTGGGTCCCCTCCGGCACGTCGCCGCCGTGGCGCAGCGGATCGCCTCGGGGGACCGCCGGCAGCGCCTGCTCCCGCTCCGGCGCGACACCGAGCTGGGACAGATGGCCGCCTCGTTTGACGCGATGGTCGATTCCCTGGAGGAGGCGGTCGCCCAGGCCACGCACTCGGAGGAGGCCATGCGCCGGTTCCTTGCTGACGCCTCCCATGAGCTGCGCACGCCGGTCGCGGCGCTCCAGGCCACGGCTGAGACGCTGCTGCGCGAGCAGCCGTCGCGGCCCCGGCGCGATCAGCTCGAGGCCCAGCTTGCGCGCGGGACCCAGCGGCTGGGCCGGCTCGTCGACGACCTGCTCAATCTCGCCCGCCTGCAGGCCAACGAGCCGCTCCGCGCCGAGCCCGTCGACCTCACGCAGGTAAGCGAGTCGGTGGTCAGCGAGACGCGGGCCCGCACGCCCGCTCACATCTCCGTCGCCTACCCGGGACCGGCGATGGTGATCGGCGACCCCGACGCGCTCACCCGGGCCATGCGCAACCTCCTCGACAACGCGGTGAGGGCGGGCGGTGACGACGGCCGGATCCTGGTCACGCTCCAGCGATCGCCCACCCATGTCCGCGCGACGGTGTCGGACAACGGCCCCGGCGTCCCGCCGGACGAGCGCGCACGGATCTTCGAGGGCTTTGTCCGCCTCAACGGCAGCTCCAGCGCCGGTACCGGCCTCGGTCTTGCCATCGTGCGGGCGATCGCCCGCCAGCACCACGGGAGCGTCACCTGCGACGACTGTGAGACGGGCGCGCACTTCACGCTGGAGCTGCCGGCCGCGGACGCTGCGATCGCTCCGTCCGCGGCCACCTTCAGCTCCTAGTCCAGCGAGGCGATGAGCCCCTCGAGCAGGTCGAGGGCATCCTGCAGGCCATCCTCCATGCCCGACTGCACGTGGGCGTCGCGGTGCTCCTGGCGCTCGTGATCGACGAGCAGGGTGAGCGTGGTGCGCCCGCCCGACTCGGTGAACGTCTCGGTGCTCAGCGCCGCCGCGTCGGGGAACGCCTCGTAGATCTCGGTGCGGACGAGCCGCTCGTTCTCGACGACTTCGCGGAACTCGCCGTGGAAGGCGACCTCGAACTCCTCGTGGGCGATCATCGCGTAGCGCCACCGCCCGCCGACCCGCAGGTCGACCTCGGCCACCGTCACCTCCCCGCGGCATGCGCTCCACCACTGCTTGATGAGCTCCGGCGTCGTCCACGCCCTGTAGACGAGATGCCGGGGAGCGTCGAACTCCCGCGTGATCAGGATCTGCGTGTCGGTGGGCAGGGTCACCACCGCGGAATGCTTAGCCGTTGCCGCCATCGTCTTCCTCCTGTCGTTTGAGTTCCTCGAGCACCGTGTCCATCGCCGCGAAGCGCTCCTCCCAGGTCCGCTCGTAGGTCTTGACCCAGTCGTGGATGGGCTTGAGCGCCGATCCGTTGAGGCGATAGAGCCGTCGGCGTCCGTCGTCGCGCACGTGCACTGCACTGACCTCGCGCAGGACCCGCAGGTGCTTTGACACCTGCGGTTGCGCGAGCCCCAGCTCCTCGACGAGCTCACCAACGGAGTGCTCGCCCTGCGCCAGCAGATCGAGGATCCGCCGGCGCTGGGGCTCCGCCACCGCGTTGAACGCGTCGGCTGTCGTCGCTGCACGGGCCATGCGGCCAATCATATTCCGTTATGGGAATATGTCAACCACCGCGCGGACGCGAGTCGTGGCGCGATTGCCAGGCGACCCTGCCGATCGCGGCGAATGCGTACATCGACACGGCTAGCGCTTCGCCGGCGAGGACGTCGGAGGCGTAGTGGGCGCGCAGGTAGACCCGGCTCAGGCCGACGAGCACCGCGAGGAGCGCGCCGGCGGCGATCGTGGCGATCCGAGCGCCCCGGGCCGAGATCACGACCGAGAGCGCGATCGCGAGCGCGAGCCAGCCGATGGAGTTGGCAGCGTGCGCCGACGGATAACTCTGGCCGGAGGTGTGCACGAGCGGGTCCGGTGGACGGGGCCGGTCGACGAGCGATTTGACGATCCATACGCTGATCCATGCGAGTGCCGCTCCGACGACGAGCGCGGCCGCGCGGGCGCGGTGCCCATGCTTGATCAGGACCGCGGCGCCAACGAGCACCGCCGGGCCCACGACCCCGATCACGCCCAGTGCGGTGATCACCTTGGCGGTGTCGTCGAGCCATGGCGCCCGCAGGTCGTCGGCGAGCTCGAATGCGCTCGCGTCACGGGCAAGCGAGGAACCGCCGGTCACAGCGATCGTCAGGGCGACGAAAAGTGCGGTGGCGGCGAGGGCGAGCACGATGAGCAGCCATGGAATGGGAGCGCGGCGCACCGGCATAGCTTCGCGGATGATCCGCAAGGCGCGGACGACCCTCGGTATCAGTGTCCGGGCGCTGGTGACACCATGTGGGCATGAACGAGACCGGCCGCGTGGCCGTCATCACCGGGGCGGGGTCCGGGATCGGGGCCGCCGTGGCCACGCGGCTCATGGGGGAGGGCTGGCGGGTGGCGCTCGCCGGCCGGCGTGAGCAGGCCCTGACCGAGACCGCCTCGGCGGCGGCGCAGGCCCCGGGCGAGGCGCTGGTCGCGCCGACCGACGTCACCGATGCCGACGGCGTCCACGCGCTGTTTGCGCGGGTGCGGGACGAGTGGGGCCGCGTCGACCTGCTCTTCAACAACGCCGGCGTGTTCGGCACGCCCGCGCCGCTGGACGAGTTCGCGCCGGAACAGTGGCGCGCGGTCGTTGACACCAACCTCAGCGGCTGCTTCTACTGCGCCCAGGAGGCGTTCCGGACGATGAAGGCACAGCGGCCGCAGGGCGGACGCATCATCAACAACGGCTCGATCTCCGCCGCGGTCCCGCGCCCGAACGCCGTCGCCTACACCGCCACCAAGCACGCGATCACGGGCCTGACCCGCGCCATCTCCCTGGAGGGCCGCCCTTTCCAGATCGCCTGTGGCCAGATCGACATCGGCAACGCCGCCACCGAACTCGCGGCGCACATCGGCACAGGGACGGTTCAGGCCGACGGAAGCACGGCCGCGGAGCCGATGATGGACCTCGGTCACGCCGCCGACGCGGTGGTGCACATGGCCCATCTCCCGCTCGATGCCAACGTGCTCTTCATGACGATCATGGCCACGGCCATGCCCTTCGTCGGCCGCGGCTGATGGGAGGCCGCCCGGACCGAGACGCGGCGCGCGTCAGGCCGAGCGCTCGTGCGCGCGGTGGATCATCTCCACCAGCCGCTCGGCCGAGCCGCCCTTGACCAGCAGGCCCGAGGCGCCGGCACGCAGCATGGCCAGGTAGGCGTCGGGGCCGTCGGCGGCGGTGAGCCCGACGATGCGCGTCCCCGGCGACCGCTGCTGAATCTGGCGCGCCGCCTCCGGGCCGCCGCCGCCGGGCATGATGAAGTCGACGACGGCGACGTCGGGCCGGGTGGCCGCCGCCAGCTCGACGATCTGCGGAACGTCGGCTGCGCTCCTCACCAGCTCGAGGCGCTCGCCGCGCTTGATCATCGCCTCGATCGCCATTCGTGCGAGGGGGTCGTCGTCGGCGATGACGACGCGCACCACCGCGCCGGAGTCCTCCGGCCGCGTCTCCGGCGCGGCGGCGGGCGAGCCCGAGCCCGACTCCAGCTGGGTCCGCGCAGCTCCCGCGGTGAGGCGCAGGGCATGGCGCACCGCCGCTTCCACCTCGGCGGCGGCGTCCACCTGGCCGACGGAGGCGACTTCGCTCAGCTCCCCGCACAGCGCGGCGCGACGGGAGCGTCCATGCTCAAGAAACCGTCACTGTTGAAAGGGACCGCATCATCATGTGTTCCCATTCATTCGGTCCGCGACACAGAGTCTTGACCGCGCCCGTCGTGTGGGTCGTTGCTCAGCGGATGCCGACGGCGGTTCCACCCTGCATGGAGAGTGGCACAGGCTCTGACTCCACGGGCGCCGGTGCGCCACGAGCCGGGAACTGCACGTCGATCTCCAGTCCACCCTCGGGTCGCGCCCGCACGGCCAGTGCGGCATCGTGCGCACGCGCGATCGCGGCCACGATCGAGAGTCCGAGCCCAAGGCCGTCGCGGTGAGATGTCCGGTCGGCGGAGAGACGCTGGAAGGGCTGGAGCAGGCGGTCCAGCTCCTCCGGGGGGACCACGGGTCCGGTGTTGGCGACGGTGAGGGTGGCCCGGCCATTGGACGTCACCGACACGTCCACGCGGCCTCCGGAGACGTTGTAGCGGATGGCGTTGTCGACCAGGTTGGAGATCAGCCGCTCGATCAGGCGCGCGTCGCCGGAGACCGTCGCGGGCGCCAGCGTCCGGCCGATCTCCACGTTGCGCGCGGCCGCGACGCCCTCTCGCGAGCCGAGCACCTCGCCGGCGACCGAGGCGAGGTCGAGCGCTTCGGCGCGGTCGATTCCGCGCTGGCCCTGCGCGAGGGTGAGGAGCGCCTCGATGAGCTGCTCCTGTTGCTCTGACTCCTCCAGCACCTGCTCGCAGGTGGCGCGGAAGGTGGCGACGGTGGCCGTCGGGTCCGAGAGCACCATCTCCAGCAACGCCCGGACCGCGGTGAGCGGCGTGCGCAGCTCGTGCGAGGCGTTGGCCACGAAGCGCCGCTGGGCCTCGAACGCACCCTCCAGTCGGCCGAGCAGGCCGTCGATCGTGTCGGCCAGCTCGCGGAGCTCGTCGCGCGGGCCCCGCATGGACAGGCGGCGGTTGAGGTTCTCCTCGGAGATCTCCTGGGTGGCGGTGGTCATCGTGCGCAGCGGGCGCAGGACCCGTCCGGCCACGACCCACCCCAGGGCGGTCGAGATGATCGCCATCAACGCCAGCGCGAGCGCGGACTCGATGATCAGCTGGTGCAGGTCGGCAACGCGCTGGGTGTAGACCACCTCGCCGAGTGCCTTCTGCCCCGAGCGGGTTCGGAGCAGCCGCTGGATCGGGGGTGGGACCGCCCGCCCGGCCACTTTGAACTGCGCGTTGGCGGGAACTGTCGACGGCCCTCCGGCGGGAGGGGTGGCCAGCCTGTCGAAGTACGAGCTGCTCAACGCCGTCCGGGCGCGGGCCAACGTCCCCGACGCGGTGGATTGGATGAAGGACACGCGTGGCCCCTGAGGGAACACGGCCGCGTTGTCGACCAGCGTGTAGGTGATGGCCAGCAGAGCGGCTCCAGAGACGAGGAACAGGCCGCCGTAGAGCAGCGTCAGCCGCCATCGCACGGTGGTCTGGGGATGGCGCACCCTCCTCGCCAGCGCCGCCACCCGGCGCCCGGCGCTCACGGTGCCTCTCCGATCCGGTAGCCGACCGGCGTCACGGTGGCGATGACCGGCGGATCGCCCAGCTTGCCCCGCAGCCGGCTGATCGTCATCCGCACCGCGTTGGTGAACGGGTCGGTCGCGTCGTCCCAGGCATGCTCGAGGATCTGCTCGGTCGAGACCACGTCGCCGTCGGCGCTGAGCAGCAGCTCGAGGACCGCGAACTCCTTGGGGCTCAGCCCCACCAGGTGACCGGAGCGCGTGACCGTCCGCCGTGCCGAGTCGAGCTCGAGGTTTCCGTGCACGAGCGTCGGGGGGCGCACCGCCCGTGACCGGCGCGACAGCGCGCGGATCCGGGCCACGAGCTCGGCGAGATGAAACGGCTTGGACAGATAGTCGTCAGCGCCGATGCCCAGGCCCTCGACGCGGTCGGCCACCGTGGTGGAAGCGGTGAGCATGAGCACGCTGCCGGGGGCGCCGTTGGCCACCAGCGACCGGCACACGTCGTCTCCATGCACGCCCGGGAGATCTCTGTCGAGCACCACCACGTCATAAGCGGTCAGGGCGATCCGGTCAAGAGCCTCGCGCCCGTCGAAGGCGAGGTCGACGGCCATGCCCTCCCGGCGCAACACGGTCGCCACCGTCTCGGCGAGGCGCGCGTGGTCTTCCACGACCAGCACCCTCATCCGTTGCTCCTCACGCCGTCACCCGTTCGCTTCGTGGTGCGCCGGCGCGGGAAGGTCCCGCGCCGGCGTCTGCCCTGTTGAGAATGCCCCATCGCACATAACAGCCGCATAACAGCGTTACAGCCGCGTTACCGGCCGGGCCGTACAACGTCGTCGGCACATGAAGATGCACGCGGCGCACCGTCCGGGGGGTCACAGGCGCAGCGCTCCCGCCCTCCGGCCGGCGGCAGCGCTGGCCACCGCTGGCTGCGCGGTGGCTCTGTGCCCCGGCGGAGAGGGGCTGTCCATCTCCGAGACGCCGGGCAGCGCGTGCGGAGGCCCGGTCAGGCGATGAGCATTCTGCGTCATGTGGCGAAGCACCGGCGGGGGTTGCTGGGGGCGCTCGTGCTCGTGGTGACGGCCGGCGTGGTCGTCGCGCTCGTGGTCGTCGCCGGCTCGCCCTCACCGACGACTGCAGCGGGAGCGTCCAAGACGCCGGCCGGGGCCGCAACCGTGCAACGTCGCAACCTGGTGTCGACTGACACCGAGGCCGGGACGCTCAGCTATGCCAATCCCCAGACGGTGTACAACCGCCTCAGCGGCACGATCACCTGGCTGCCGGGCGTGGGACAGCTGATCAAGGCCGGCGGGACGCTCTTCCGGGTCAACGGCGCGCCGGTGATCCTGATGGACGGCAACACCCCCGCGTACCGAACGCTGTCGTCAGCCGCCAGCGACGGGGCCGACGTGCTCGAGCTTAACCGCAACCTGGCCGCGCTCGGCTTCAACGCCAACGGCATCGTCGTTGACGACATCTGGCAGCCGGCCACGACCCTCGGGGTCGAGCTGCTCCAGGAATCGCTGGGGGAGTCAGCGACCGGGAGCCTCACGCTCGGCAAGGTGGTGTTCCTCCCGGGACCGCAGCTCGTCTCCACGGTGGACGCCACCGTCGGCAACACCACCAACGGCGGCAGCTCCGCGACCCCCGCGTCTGACACCGGCGATCCGCCACCCCCGGAGTTCGTGAGCCTCACTACCCCCGCTGTGACCAGCACGACGACGACCACGACGACGACGACCCCGACAACGACCACGCCCACCACGACGCAACCGTCGCCCACGCGCCACCACAAGAAGAAGAAGGGTGGCGCTCAGGCCCCATCGCTGGCCGCTCTGCTGGCGCTGCTCAAGGCCGAGAGCGCCCAGCTGAAGGCCGAGGCCGAGCAGCTCAAGGCCGAGCAGAGCCAGAACGGCCACGGCAACTCGCCGTCGGGCAGCTCGAACGGCGGTAACAAGAGCGGCAGCGGCGGCAGCGGCGGCAGCGGCGGCAGCGGCGGCAGCGGCGGCAGTGGCGGCAGCGGCGGCAGGCGGCAGCGGCGGCAACAACAGCGGGAACAGCGGCAACAGCCCGAGCAGCGCTGACAGCGGCAGCACCGGCGAGGCCGTGCTGGAGACGACCTCCACCCATCTCGTTGTGACCGTCGACCTCGACGCATCGCTGCAGAGCGAGGCCACGGTGGGCGAGCGGGTGACCGTCCAGCTCCCGGCCGGCAACACCGTGCACGGCAAGGTGACGGCGGTCAGCTCGGTGGCGACGAGCTCCAGCTCCGGCAGCGGCAACGGCAACAGCGGCGGGGGCGGCGGCGGGAGCGGGGGCGGGGGCGGCGGGAGCGGGAGCGGCGGTAGCGGGTCGGGATCGCCCTCCACCATCCCGGTGACCGTCACGCTGTCGGGCCACCACAGCGGGGCGGGGCTCGACGAGGCCGCGGTGAGCGTGAACTTCGCCCAGCAGCACGCCAAACACGTGCTCTCGGTCCCGGTGACGGCGCTGCTGGCGGTGTCGGGCGGTAACTACGCGGTGCAGGAGGCGTCGGCGCCGCACACCCTGATCCCCGTCACCGTCGGCCTGTTCGCCGCCGGGTACGTGCAGATCTCGGGCCCGGGCATCCACACCGGCCTCCAGGTCACCGATTCCCAGGGATGAGCGCGACGCTGGCCCTCGAGACGGTGGTCAAGGAGTACCCCGGCGGGGTCGCCGCGCTGCGGGGCGTGAGCGTCGACATCGCCGACGGCGATCAGGTGGCCGTCGTGGGCCCGTCGGGCTCGGGCAAGACGACGCTCCTCACCATCCTCGGGACCCTGGAGCGGCCCAGCAGCGGCGAGGTCCGGGTTGCCGGCGTCGACGTGGTGACGGCGTCGGACCGCCGGCTGGCCGGACTGCGCGCCCACGCGATCGGCTTCGTGTTCCAGAGCTTTCACCTCCAGGAGTGGATGACCGCGCTCGACAACGTCGCCAACGGCATGCTCTACACGGGCGCGCGCAGCCGGGACCGGCGCGAGGCGGCGCGTGTCGCCCTGACCCGCGTGGGGCTCGGGCACCGCCTCGAACATCGTCCGGGACAGCTCTCGGGCGGTGAGCGCCAGCGGGTGGCGATCGCGCGGGCGCTGGCCAAGCGGCCCGTGATCATCCTGGCCGACGAGCCGACGGGCAACCTGGACTCCAAGTCCGGCGCCGAGGTCGTGCAACTGCTCCACGAGCTGGCCTCCGACGGGGCGACGCTCGTGCTCATCACCCACGACCCCGGCATCGCGGCCACCTTCGAGCGGCGCATCCAGATGCGCGACGGCGAGATCGTCTCCGACGAGCGGCGATGACCAGCGTCGCCGCTCCCTCACCGGCGCCGCCGCCACGTCCCCCAGCGAGCCTGCAGTCGGCCCGGCTGCCCCCGCGCGAGCTGTTCGGTGCGGCGCTGCAGGGCCTGCGCACCCGCCGGCTGCGCGCCGCGCTGTCCGCGCTCGGGATCGCCATCGGGATCGGCGCGATGGTCGCGGTCGTCGGCGTCTCGGCCTCGAGCCAGGCCCAGCTCCTGGCCGAGATCGACGCGCTGGGCACCAACCTGCTCACGGCCACGCCCGGGACCACGTTCTCGGGCAACAACGAGATCCTGCCCACGAGCTCGGTGCCGATGGTGGCCGGCATGCGCAACGTCGGCGACGACGTCGCCGTCTACCAGGTCTCCGGCGTCACCGTGCTCCGGACCTCCTACGTCCCGGCGCAGGAGACCGGGGGGATCGGCGTCGACGCGGCCGGTGGGAACCTGCCCCAGGTGATGGGGGTCTCGCTGGCCGCGGGGCACTTCCTCGATGCCGTGAGCGCTCGCTACCCCGAGGTGGTGCTCGGCGCCCAGGCGGCCAGCGTGCTGCAGATCGAGACCGTGGGCGGCCACGTCGAGGTCTACCTCGGGCACACGTGGTTCACCGTCGTCGGGATCCTCAAGCCGGTCCTGCTGGACTCCAGCCTGGACTCGACCGCGTTCATCTCCCTGCCCGTCGCCGAGCGCCTCTTCCAGGTCACGCCGAACCCCTCGGAGATCTATCTGCGCGCGAACGTCAACCACGTGCCCGCGGTGGCCAGCCTGGTGGCGGCGACGGCCGATCCGCAGAACGCCTCCGGCGTCGATGTCAGCCGTCCCTCGGATGCTCTCGAGGCCCGCGCCGCCGCCAAGGGCCAGTTCACCACCCTGCTGCTCGGCCTGGGCGCGGTGGCGCTGCTCGTCGGCGCGATCGGGATCGCCAACATCATGGTCATCTCGGTGCTCGAGCGACGTGGCGAGATCGGTCTGCGCCGCGCGCTGGGTGCCACCCGGCGCCACGTCAGCCTCCAGTTCCTCACCGAGTCGGCGCTGTTGGCCGCACTGGGGAGCATCGTCGGGCTCGGCATGGGGGCCGGCGCCACCGAGGTCTACTCGATCGCCCAGCACGAGCCGTTCGTCGTGCCGCTCTACGCCCTGGTGGCGGCGCCCGTGTCGGGGCTGATCATCGGCGCGCTGGCCGGGCTGTACCCGGCGGCCAAGGCTGCGCGCCTGAGCCCGACCGAGGCTCTGCGGGCGTAGGGCGGCTATCGGCGCTGCGGGCGTAGGTCGGCCGTCGGCGTTGCGGCGGGGTATCGGCGAACCTCAACAGCGGCTGATAGGTCAAGCTTGGGTGGCCTCGACCGCCGCCGGGGGAGGGCCTCGGCGGGGTCGCGGCGGATAGTGAAGGAAATAGCGCAACTATCCGCCACAACCCCTGCAAAGCCCACTACTTGCGCTGCAGCTCGCCCCTCCCAAGCCTTTGACGTGCGCCGACCCGGCTGATACCCGAGGGTTGCTTACCCCAACAAACGCTCCGACCGAGGGCCCGCCACCAGCATCCAAGCCAAAGGCGGGCCCTCCGAGCGGATCTCTAGTTGCTGGGCACCCCACTCGACGGCGGCGCCGGCTGCGCCGTCGTGTACGGGGTGATCGCGCTGCCCGCCTCCGGCGAGGTGGTCAGCGGGCCCGCCGAAGAGCACGATCTTGCCGTTCTCGATCTTGCCCATCTCAGCGCCGCCGAACCCGCCGTGCTGCGTCCCGCTGTAGCGGAAGGGGACGAGGCCAGGCCCGGTCCACTTGCCACCCTCCTTGCTGATGGCGTTGACCACGTCCTGCCGGGTGAGGTTCTTGCCCGCGGCCTTGAGCGCCTGCACGAGCGTGTAGGCGTTGGCCATCCCGTACTCGACGTTCCCGTCGAACGGCGCCTTGGCGTCGTACTGGGCGTGGATCTTCTGGAACAGCTGGATCCACGGGTTCGATGTGTCGGTGTTGGAGGGCAGGTACCCATCGGTGATGGCGCCCTCGATCAGTGCCGTTCCGGAGACCTTGCCCTTGGACACCGCCTTGAGCAGGCCGCCCACGGTGATCGGGTCGATGCCGACGTTGGACACCACAAGCTGGGGCTTGAAGCCGAGGGTGAATGAGGTCAACTGGGCGATCGCGGTGTAGATGGGGACGGTGAAGTCCACCATCACCTTCGCACCCGAGGACTTGATCGCGGTCACCTGCGAGGCCAGCGTAGTTGTGCCTGGCTGGTACGGCTGCTTGGACACGATCGCGCTGGCCGGCAGCTCGTCCTGGATGCCCGCCAGGCCCCCCTTGCCGAAGTCGTCGTCCTGGTACAGGATGCCGATCTTGGCGCCGGGGAAGTGCTGCTTGAGGTACTGGCCGAGGATCTTGCCCTCGATCGTGTAGTTGGGCTGCCAGCCGAACGTCTCGGGCTGGGCGGCGCCGTTGTCCCAGCACGGGCACCCCGAGGCCACGAACAGGTCCGGGATCTTGGAGGCGTTGAGGAAGCTGACGACCTTGGTGTGGGTCGGCGTGCCGAGTCCCTCGAAGATCCCGAACACCTTGTTCTGCAGCACGAGCTGGTGCACGACGTTGACGGTGTTGGCGGGGTTGTAGGCATCGTCCTTGATGATCAGGTGAAGCTTGCGCCCGTACACCCCGCCGTGGGCATTGACGTAGTCAAAGAACGCCTGGGACGCCGGAGCGATCTCGCTGTAGCCTGGCGCCACCGGCCCGGTCAGCGGCTGATGGGTCCCGAAGGTGATGCTGTTGCTCGTGACTCCTGGGGCGCTCGAACCTCCGCTGCTCGAGGAACCGCAGCCCACGGCCGCCACGGCCACGCCTGCGGTCACCGCGGCGGCGATCAGCCGCCGTCGTTTGACAGCTCCCATCTCACTCCTCCTCCACTTGTGGGTGACCTTCCGCCGGTGCCCCTGAACGGGCATCCACCGACTGCCCGAGCCCATTCGGAGGGCCCGGGACAATTCGATACGTTCTCCCTCGTGCGTTTCAAATACTAAGGTGGGGGCATGAGCGCTGCAACTGGATCCCGCCCACCCCGTCAACCGCGGCGCGGGCGTCCCGCCACCGCCAGCCGTGAGGCCGTGCTCGCAGCCGCGAGAGCTCAGTTCATGGCGGGGGAGCGCGTGGATCTCACCATCGTGGCCAGGGATCTCGGGCTGGGCCGCGCCACGATCTACCGCTGGTTCGGGTCGCGGGAGCGGCTGCTGTCCGAGGTCATCGCCGACGAGTCTGAGGTGCTCATCCTCGGCCACCGCCGTGACGTCCGCCGCTGGGGGGTGCAGGGCCTGCTCGAGGTCTTCGACCGCATCAACCGCAGCCTCGCGCGCTCGATGCCGCTGCGCCGGTACGTCGAGCAGGAGGGCGCCGCGGCCCTGCGTCTGCTCACCTCGAGCACCGGCGCGGTCCAGTGCCGCGGCGTCGCCCTCGTCGCCGACATGATCAACGCAGAGGTCGCGGCCGGGCGCTTCGAGCCGCCCGCCGATCCCGAGACCCTCGCCTACGCCATCGTCCGCCTGTGCGAGGCGTTTCTCTACAACGACGCCGCGTTCGGGATCCGGGGCGATCATGAGCGGCTCCGCGAGGTGCAGGCGGCGCTGCTCGGCGTTCCCCACGCCGCGTCTGCGCCCCCGAAGCGCCGCCGTCGAGCCACGTCCACGCCCCGCTCAGGCTGAACCTCGCGCTGCGCGCAGCCGGCCGAAGACCGCGCGCAGCCCTCCCTGGATTCCGCTCGGCCACAGGATCATGGCCACGATGAGCACGATCCCGTAGATGGCCAGCGGCATGTTGGCCGAGACCTTGGTCGACAGCGAGAACGAGTTCGCGATGTCGTTGGTCCAGTTGGGCAGCAGGGTGAGCAGCGCCGCTCCCCACACCGCGCCCATCAGCGATCCCAAGCCGCCGAGGACGACGCCGGTGAGCAGCGAGAGCGAGAGCTGGAGCGGGAAGGCCCCGGGCTGGGCCAGCTGGAGCACCACGGCCAGCATCGCGCCCCCCAATCCCGCGCACCCGGCCGAGATGATGAACGCGAGCGTCTGGGTGCGCCCCACCGAGAGGCCGCACAGCGACGCCGCGATCTCGTCGTCGCGCACGGCGCGCAGCGAGCGGCCCACGCCGCTGTCGATGACGTTGTAGAGCACGAACAGCACCACCACCGCTCCGGCTCCGGCGATCCACGCCTCCCAGCGCTCGAGCGGGAAGTCGGCTCCTAGCCAGGACGGCGGCACCGGCGGGTTGATGGTGAGGCCGTTCTCGCCGCCGAGGAGGCCGGGGAACTTGTCGGCCAGCGCCGGCAGCCCGACCGCGAAGGCCAGGGTGGCGCCCGCCAGGTACGGGCCGCGCAGCCGGCTGGCGGCAGCCCCGAGGGGGATCCCCACCAGCACGCTGACCACCACGGCGGCCGCGATCGCCGGGACCAGCGCCCACCCCTGGTCGCCGATGAGCAGCGCCACCGTGTAGGCGCCCACCGCCATCAACGCTCCGTGGCCCAGCGAGATCTGTCCGCTCTGGCCCGCCAGCACGGTGAGCCCGGCCAGCGCGGCGAAGTAGTAGGCGCCCGTGGCCAGCTGCAGGTCGTTGTAGGCGCTCACCAGGTCCGAGACGACGATGATCGCCACCGCGGCGAGCGCCGCCCACGCGAGCGAGCGCAGCAGGGTGCTGCGGGCCAGCACTCCCCGCACGGCGGTCATACCCGGCGCTCCGAGCTCGCCGCGAACAGGCCGCCCGGCCGGAGCATCAGCACCGCCACCAGGATCACCAGCGCCGCCAGCGGGACCAGCGATGACCCCGCATAGCCCGAGACATAGGACAGCGCCACGCCGAGCGACACTCCGCCGATGACGGCCCCGGGCGGGCTGTCCAGGCCGCCGAGCACCGCGGCCACGAACCCGCTGATGAGGATCGGGTCAAAGCTGTTGGGGCCAAGGAACACCGACGGGGCCACGAGCACGCCCGCCAGCGCGCCGGCGACGGCGGCCAGCGCCCAGCCCACCGTGAACATCCGCGCCACCCGCACGCCGAGCAGGCGTGCCACCTCGGGGGCGAAGGCCGACGCGCGCATCTGCAGCCCCAGCGAGGTGAGCCGGAACAGCGCCGCCAGGCCGACGGCGACGGCGATGACCACCAGCACGATGAACGTGTCGTTGGGGGTGAAGAGCAGCCGGGTGCCGCCGACCTCGTAGCCGCGCAGCGAGAACGCCGGCGGGAACGAGCGCGGCGTGTTGCCCCAGATCATCCCCGCGGCGGCCACGAGCAGCGTGTAGAGCCCGAGGGTGAGGATGACCGCGTTGAGCGGCGGCGCGGATTCCACCGGGCGGATGAGCACGCGCTCCACCAGCGCCCCGAACACCAGGCCGGCGGCGAGCGCCGCGATGAAGCCCAGCCAGTAGTGACCCGTGGAGTTGATCACGGCCGACGCGATGAACGTCGTCACCATCAGCATCGCGCCCTGCGCGAAGTTGACGATCCGGGTGGCGCGCCAGATGAGCACCAGGGCCAGCGCCACCGCGGCGTAGACCGCGCCGTCGGAGATGCCACTGAGGGTGAGGTCGATGAACTTGGTCACGGGCGGGTCAGAACCCCAGGTAGGCGTGGCGCAGGCGTTCGTCGGCGGCGAGCTCGCGCGGCTCTCGGTCGGCGACGACGCGTCCCAGGTTGAGGACGATCCCGCGGTTGGCGATCGACAGGGCGCTGCGCGCGTTCTGCTCGACCAGCAGCACCGCCAGCCCGAGGTTGTCGGCCAGCGAGCGGATCATCGCCATGATCTGGGCGACGATCACCGGGGCCAGCCCCAGCGACGGCTCGTCGAGCAGCAGCACCTGCGGCCGGCCCATGAGCGCCCGGCCGATCGAGAGCATCTGGCGCTCGCCGCCCGACAGACGCGATGCGGGTTGGTGCTCGCGCTCGCCCAGGCGCGGGAAGAGCTCGTAGATCTCCGTGAGGGGCGCCGCCGCACCGCGTCGCCACAGGCCGCCGAGACGCAGGTTCTCCTCCACGGTGAGCTCGGAGATGACCCCCCGGCCCTCGGGCACATGGGCGACGCCACGACGCACGATCTCCTCCACGGCCATGCCGGTGATGTCGGCGCCGCCGACCTTCACCCGGCCCGACTGGGGCGCCACCAGCCCGGTGATCGTGCGCAGCAGCGAGGTCTTGCCCGCGCCGTTGGCCCCCAGCACGGCGGTGACGGTGCCCTCGGGTGCCTCCAGTGACACGCCGTCCACGGCGCGCACCGGGCCGTAGTCGGTGGTCAGCTTCTCAACGCTGAGCATCGGCCGTCTCGCCCGCCGTCGTCGTGTCACTCGCGTCGGCCTCGCGTCCCAGGTAGGCCTCGAGCACACCCGGGTGTTGGCGCACCGTCGCCGGATCACCCGCGGCGATCACGCGCCCGAAGTCGAGCACCACCATCCGGTCGCAGACGGAGGTGACGAGGTCCATGTGGTGGTCGACCAACATCACCGCGATCGAGCTGCCCAGCGACCTGATCGTGTCCGCCAGCGCCGAGAGCTCCTCGCTGTCCAGGCCGCCGGCCGGCTCGTCGAGGAGCAGCAGGTCGGGCTCGCAGGCCAGCGCCCGGGCGAGCGCGACTCGCTTCTGCACGGCGTAGGGCAGCTGGCGGGGCCAGGACTCGGCCACGTCGCCGCAGCCGACCCGCTCGAGTGCGAACAGCCCACGCTCGGTCAGCGCGCGCTCGTCCTTGTCGGCCCGCGGACGGGCCAGCATCGAGCCGATGAGGCCGGCCCGGCGGAAGCGCTGCGCCCCCGCCACCACGTTCTCGCGTACGGTCAGCCCGGCGAAGAGCCCGACGCCCTGGAGCGTCCGGGCGATCCCGAGCGAGGCCAGCCGGTGGGGGCGGATTCCGTCCAGCGGCTGCCCGCGCCACCGCATCGTCCCCGACGCGGGGGTGACGAAGCCGCAGATGACGTTGAACAACGTCGTCTTGCCCGCGCCGTTGGGGCCGATGACGCCGAGCACCTCGCCCTGCGAGACCTCGAGCGAAACGCCGTCCAGCGCGGTGATCCCGCCGAACGACACCGAGATCTCGCTCACCGAGAGCTGGCCGCTGGTCTCCTCCTCCGTCGGCACGGGGCCAAGCTATCGCAGGGCGACGACGATGCCAATAGTGATACACGACATGCCGCGAGTTCTTAATACATTCGAGGGCGTGCGTGCGTCGGTTCGGCTCGCCCGGGTCAGAACACGGGATCGGAGTCGCGGTACAGCGGCTCGACGCCGGCCACGGCGAGCATCTCGCAGTAGCCGATCACATAGTCAAGCGGCCGTTCCATCGGCTCGGCGTGCTTCGGCGTGAGGCAGTAGGTGCGCTCGGCCAGGTGCGGGCCCTGCCATCCGTGCAGGAACTTGGCAGCGGTGGCGCCGCGCAGCATGGCTCGGATCTCGCGGTCGATCATGGCGTGGGGTGGGTCGGGGACACCCGCTGGTTTTCCCGATCGCCGCGGCGTTCAAGCACCTGAGCGACAATTCTCATGTGACCGGTACGCCGCTGCTCCTCGCCAGACACGGGCAGACGGCCGACAACGCCGGCGGCTTGATCCTCGGCCGCCGGGACCCGGGCCTGTCCGAGCTCGGCGAGCAGCAGGCGGCGGGCCTCGCCGTCCAGGCGCGGGCGCGGGGGGTGGCGGCGATCTGGTGCTCGCCGCTGCTGCGCGCCCGACAGACGGCCTCGGTCGTCGGCCATGCGATCGGCATCGAGCCGGCCGTCCTCGACGACCTGATCGAGTCCGCCCGCGGGGACTGGGAGGGCGCCTCACAGTCGATGTTGGCTCAGCGCTCTCCGGAGCTGTTCGCCGCCTTCGAGGCAGGCGACCCTGACTTCGTGTTCCCGGGAGGCGAGTCGATCGGCTCCCAGGTGCTGCGCACCCGGCGCGCGCTGGCCGTCGTCGCGGCGGGGCCCCAGCCCTCGCTGGTGGTGGCCCACGCGGGCACGATCCGCGCGGCGCTCATCGCGGCGGGGGAGCCCGTACCGCCTGAGCGGGCGCTGCCCAACGGGGAGGCGGTCGTCCTGGATTGGATCCCGGACGACCGCCCCGCATAAGACCGTCTGACGTCGTGCGTGACGCCAGACGGTGCGCCTGACGTCTCGTTAAAAGACGCGCACCGCCACCTCGGCGGGCGCGTCGAACAGCGCGTTGAGCTCGTCGTCGAGCTTGACCAGCGTCAGCGACGCGCCGGCCATGTCCAGCGACGTGCAGTACTCCCCGACGTAGCTGCGCGTGACGTTGATGCCGCGCTGGGCCAGCTGGTCATGCGCACGGCCGTAGAGGATGTAGAGCTCGGAGATCGGCGTGCCGCCGAGCCCGTTGATCATCAGGGCCACGTCGTCGCCGGAGCTGTAGGGCAGGTCGGAAGCCACGGCCTCCAGCAGCTCGTCGACGATCGCGTCGGCGTTGGCCAGCTTCTCACGGCGGCGCCCCGGCTCGCCGTGGATGCCGACGCCCATCTCCATCTCGTCGTCGCCGAGATCGAACAGCGGTGAGCCCTTCGCCGGCGGCGTGCACGACGTGAGCGCCATGCCCATCGTGCGGGTGACGGAGTTGACGCGCTCACCGAGCTTGACCAGCTCGTCGAGCTCCGCGCCCTTCTCCGCGGCCGCGCCGACCGCCTTGATGACGAAGAAGTTGCCGGCCACGCCGCGGCGCCCGACGGTGTAGGTGGAGTCCTTCACGGCCACGTCGTCGTCGACGATGATCGTCGCGATCTTGATGTCCTCGGCCTCGGCCAGCTCGCGGCCCATGTCGAAGGCCATGCGGTCGCCGGTGTAGTTGTTGATGATGTGCAGGACGCCCTTGGGGCTGGCCAGCAGCTTGGTCGTCTCGTACACGTAGTCCGACGGCGGTGCCGCGAACACGTCGCCCGGACAAGCGGCGTCCAGCATGCCCTTGCCCACGACCATCACGTGCGCCGGCTCGTGGCCCGAGCCCGACCCCTGCACGATGGACACCTTGTTCTCGTTCGGGGCGTCGGCCCGCATGATGAGGTTGTACTCCGGTACGTACTTGAGCTTGCCGGGGTTGGCGAGCTGGATCCCCTTGAGCATCTCGGGGACGAACTGCTGCGGGTCGTTGACGAACTTCTTCACCGTCTCTCCTCTCGAGTGACCTGCCTGTATTCACGCGTGACGCGCTCCCGCGTGCCCTTCCCCTCGCTGCCTCCAGCAGTCAGGCCAGCTCCAGCTCGGCCTCCTGCCACGCTTTGCCCACGGCTTCGAACATCACGGCGACGCCGACCGCTCCGGCGTCCACCGAGTCGCGACTGCGCTCGCCCGTGTAGGACGCGCGGCCGCGCTGCGCGAGCATGCCCTTGGTCGCCTCGGCACTCTCGCGGGCCTGCACGGCGGCCTTCGCGATCGCCTGCCCCGCCCCGGCGGGCAGCTCCGCCTCCAGCACGTCGACGGCCGGCACCAGGGCATCGAGCAGGGTCTTGTCGCCCAGGTCGGTGTTGCCCCGTTGCTTGATCCCGTCGATCGCGGCGCGGAACGCGGCGATGACCTCTTCGTTCGTGGGCTGGGGCTTGTCGGTCAGCGCCCCGCCGGCCCGCAGGAACGCTGTGCCCCAGATCGGCCCGGAGGTCCCGCCGATGCGCTTGGTCAGCGTGATGGCGGTCTTCTTGAGCAGGCCGCCGATGTCGGTGTACTCCATCGCCTCCCAGTCAGAGACAACGATCTCGAACCCGCGCGCCAGGGAATAGCCGAAGTCCCCGTCACCCACCACCGCGTCGAGCTCGCAGAAGTACGACTCGTTGTCGACGGCGGTGTGGGCGATCGTCCGCACGACGAGCTCGCCCCGGCTCAGCGCCGTGTCGCTCATACAGCCTCCTTGTCCAGTATGGGTTGGGTCCGGCACGCGTCGAGGTCGGCGAGCGTGACGACCTCGCCGGGCTGGGCGCCGCCGCGGTTGGCCAGGACGACCGCCGGCTCCCCGGGGTCGCCGAGGCTGGTGACCACCATCACCGCCTCGCTCATGTCCTCCTCGGCCGTGTAGCTGGAGACGGTGACCACGCACCGCAGCCGCGCCCCGACCGCAGCGAGCAGGCCGTTGCGCGAATCCTCGATCACGATCGCGTCGCCGCGCTCGATCCCCAGCTCGTCGATGGCCAGGTCGTAGATCGCCGGGTCGGGCTTCTTGGCGGGCACGATGTCGCCGGCGAACACGCTGAAGTGCCCGGCGTGGTCGGTGCCGACGGCGTGCTCCAGCACGGCTCGGACCGACTCCCCGGCCGAGGTCGAGGCGACCGCGAGCGTCCACCCGGCGCCGATCGCCTCGCCGACGATCCGGGCGATCCCGGGACGTCCGGGCAGCCGGCCGGCCTGGACGATCTCCTTGTAGCGCGCGGTCTTGCGCTTGTGCCAGTCGGCCAGCAGCTCCCTCTGGCCCTCGGGGTCGGCGGGCAGGCCATGGGCGCTCACGAAGTCCGGCGTGAGCAGCGAGGCCATCCGCTCCTTGCCGCCGCCGATCCTGAGCTTCTCGGCGTAGTCGGACTCTGACCAGGTCACGGGCAGGCCGACCTCGGCGAAGGTCTCGTTGAACGCCGGCCGGTGCCCGTCGCGCTCGGTGTCGGCCAGGACCCCGTCGCAATCGAAGATGAGCGCCGGCATCGGGGGGGCTAGCCGGCCGACGCGGAGAGGGCGCCGGCGCGGCCGGCGGAGCCGAACATCCCGATGTGGTGCTTGGTCATCTCGACCACGGCGCCGCGCACGTGTTTGAGCATCGACGGCGGGTCGTGCTTGCCTGGGTTGGCGTCGAGGTACTCGCGGTGGGCGTCGACGAAGGCGATCTTCAAGGCGGTGGAGATGTTGACCTTGGCGCATCCGCGCGAGATGAGATCGGAGAACTGGTCGGCGCTGAGGCCGGTCCCGCCGTGGAGCACCATCGGGATCGGGTGCAGCTCGACGATCTCGGTGACGCGCTCGGGATGCAGCTCCGGTGAGCTCTTGTAGAGGCCGTGCGCGGTCCCGATCGCGGGAGCGAAGCAGTACACGCCGGTCCTCTCGATGAACTGGGCGGAGACCTCGACCGGATGCACAACCCCGGCCTCGTCGGAGCCGACGCCGTCCTCGACGCCGAGCACACTCTCGATCTCACCCTCCACCTGGGCGCCGTGGCGCTCGGCCTCGGCCACCACCTCGATCGTCTGGCGCGTGTTCTCGGCCACGTCGAGCTCGGAGGCGTCGAAGAGCACCGAGTTCCAGCCCGCCTCCAAGCAGATCGTGATCCACTCCCGGTCGGGGCAGTGGTCCAGGTGAAGCGACACCGGCACCGGCGCCTCGTCGGCCCGGGCGCGCCACATGCTGTACAGCGCTTTGGCGCCGATCGACTTCACGGTCTTGAGCGACGTTTGCACGATCAGCGGCGACTCCATCTCGGTCGCCGCCGCCAGCACGGCCTCGAGCGTCAGGTCATCGACCACGTTGATCGCCGCCACCCCGTACCTGTCCGCGAAGGCCGGATCGAGAATCTGGCGGATGGGCACAACGGTCATCCGACAACCTCCTCTTGGCCCCGACCGCCACCCCGGTATGGATGCGGCCCCTTGAGCCAGGTCGCTGGACATCAATTTACCGCTCAAACGTTTAGCCCTCAAGGATCTGCTCGGCCGCCTGGCGCGCAAAGCCCGGTTCGGCTGCGCACATTGACAGGCCCAAGCCCGTCAAGCCGGCCGGATCTCGTCGCCCGAGGCGACGCTCTATGGGGTCTAGACCCCATTGGAGGACGAAGACCCGCCGGTTAGCTTCCACCGCGCAGACCACGTCGCTCGGGGCGCGGTGCGGGGACCGGGGGTGGGGGCCGCGCGCGTCACCCCGCGCGCGGCCCCCGTTAGCGTCCATCGCATCGGCGGCCTTGCCCCGAGCGCTGTGGCTGTCCAGCCGGTCTAGGGCTCGACAAGCCCCTGGCGGATGGCGTAGCGCGTGAGCTGGACGCGGTCATGCATGCCGAGCTTTTCCAGGATGTTGGCGCGGTGGCGGTCGACCGTCTTCTCGCTGATCACGAGCGTGTCGGCGATCTGGCGGGTGCTGTAGCTCTCGGCGATGAGCTTGACCACCTCCTGCTCGCGCGGGGTGAGCGGATCGGCGCGGACGGGCTCCTTGTCGTGTGCCTGGCGCAGGTAGTCGCGGATGAGCGAGGTCATCGCCCCTTGGTACAGGAACGACTCGCCGCGCATGGCCGCGCGGCACGCCTCCACCAGGTCCCGGTCGGCGGCGCTCTTGAGCACGTAGCCCGACGCCCCGGCCTTGAGCGCCTCGTAGAGGTAGCGCTCGTTCTCGTGCATCGAGAGGATCAGCAAACGCAGCTCGGGCCGGCGCTGGTGCAACTCGGCCACCGCCCGTAGCCCGGTCATCCGGGGCATCGAGATGTCGATGATCGCGAGGTCGACGTGGTCGGCCAGGGCCAGCTGGATCGCCTCGGCGCCGTCCCCGGCCTCGGCGACGACCTCCAGGTCGGGCTCGGCGTCAAGGACGAGCTTGAGTCCGCGCCGGACGAGCGCGTGGTCGTCGGCGAGGAGGATCCGGGTCTTCAAGGGGGTCATGCGTGCGCCTCGGCCGCCACGCCTTCCACGAGCAAGGTCACCGCACAGCCGGCGCCGTCCTCGTTGGGCCCGACGTCCAGCGTGGCCCCGATGAGCGCGGCTCGCTCGCGCATGCCGCGGATCCCCGTCCCCGGCTCGCCGCCGGTGTCCAGGCCGCGCCCGCGATCGGAGACCGTGACCATGAGGTTGCCGTCGCGGGCGGCCAGGCGCAGCTCGGCGTGGTCGGCACCCGAGTGGCGCGCGACGTTCGTGAGCGCCTCCTGGGCGACCCGGTAGACGACCAACTCCTCGTCGTGTCCGAGCTCGGGCAGGTGCTCATCGAGATGCTGGCTGACGGCGATCCCGGTCCGCTGCGCGAAGCGCTCGCACAGCACCGCCAGGGCGCTCACCAACCCCAGATCGTCCAGCGCCTCGGGCCTCAGCTCCAGTGCAATCCGCCGCACGTCCTCCAGGCTGGCGCGCACGGCCTCCTGGATGTCCTCGACGTCGGTGCGCAGCGGGGCGTCGAGCATGCCCCGCACCCGGGCGAGGCCGAGTAGCACCGCGGTGAGCTCCTGGCCGACCTGATCGTGCAGCTCCAGCGCGATGCGCAGGCGCTCTGACTCCTGCGCCTCCAGCACGCGGCCGGTCGCCTCGCGGCGCTCGAGCTCGAGGCGGGCCAGCATCTCGTTGAACGTGAGCGCGAGCTCACCGGCCTCGGAGCCCGCACTGGCCCCCGGCATCCGCGCGCCGGGCCGCGTGAGGTCGACGCGACGCGCCAGCGAGGTCAGCGTCTCCAGGGGGCGGACGATTCGCCGCAACACGACCAGGTTCACCAGCGCCACGAGCACCAGCGCCGCGGTCAGCACCAGTGCCTCGTCAGCGGCGAAGGAGGAGAACTTGCGCGGAGCGAGGACGACGAGCGTCACCGCCACCGCCGCCACGAGCACCAGCGCGTTGACGCCGGCGACCCGGTAGACCAGGGGCACGTACTTTCTCCGGTGAGGTGGCTCGCTCACGACGCTTTCAGCGGGCAGTCAGTCCGATCTCTCGAGCTTACGCAGCATGGTCCACTGGCGGGTCTCGAGCTCGCCGGTGTCGATGTGAAGCGTGCGGCCGATCTCGCCGCGGGAGATGCCGGCCAGCAGCAGGCCGAAGATCGCCTGCTCAAGTGAGTCAAAGCGCCGTCGCAGGCCGTCGGCCAGCGTGGACGGCACGGGCGGGAGCCGGCTCATGCCGGTGGCGGCCCGCCGGATTGCCGTGTAGAGGTCCGAGCCCAGCGCGGACTTGCTGAGCAGCCCGTCGGCCTCGGCGACGACGCACGCTGCGGCCAGCATGTAGTCCGAGAAGGCCGAGTAGATGAGGACCGCCGGCGGCTCCGGGAGCCGCTTGAGCTTGCGGCTCAGCCACAGCCCGGAGTGCCCTGGTAGCTGATAGTCGACGATGGCGACGTCGAGCCGCACCTGCTCGGCGGCCTCGGCGGCGGCCTCGGCGCTGTCGACGGCGCCGACGACCTCGAAGCCGGGCTCGGACGTGAGCAGGCCCCGCAGCCCGGCCAGGATCGCCGGGTGGTCGTCGACGACCAGGCAGCGGATCGGGGTCTGCTCGGTCTCGCGGATGCCGGTGCCATTGCGGCTCATGGCCGGCTGCTGAACGGAGGCTGTCATCGTGGGTCCTTCCTGTGGTGTGATGGCTCGCAGGTTGCAAGCCCGCGGGCGCCCTCGCAATGGGGGCGATCCCCCATCTGCGCCCGGTGCCGGTACCAGGCGGAAGGTCTCAGAGGGTGTGGGTACGGCGACGAGCCGGTCCTAGCACGTGATATGCCTCCGTGACCTCAGCGTTGCGCGGCTCGTGCGCGATGACCTCGCAGGCGCGAGGAATTCCCCAGCTTGACCGGAGGTAGGAGATGAGCAAGAAGACATTCGTGATCGTCGGCGCCAGCCTGGCCGGCGCCAAGGCGGCCGGGGAGCTTCGCGAGCGCGGGTTCGACGGCCGCATCGTCCTCGTCGGCGCCGAGACCGAGCGCCCCTACGAGCGCCCGCCGCTCTCCAAGGACTACCTCCAGGGCAAGTCCGAGCGCGAGAAGGCCTACGTCCACGAGGAGCACTTCTACCGCGACCAGGAGATCGAGCTGCGCCTCGGCGCGGTGGCGGAGTCAATCGACCCGCAGGCATCGACGGTGACTCTCGACGGCGGCCAGGAGCTCGCCTACGACAGCCTGCTGCTCACCACTGGTGCCGAGCCCCGCAGGATCTCGGTGCCCGGAGCCGACCTCGATGGCGTCCACTACCTGCGGACGTTCGACGACTGCGACGCGCTGCGCGATCGTCTGGGGTCCGGGAGCGGCCGTGTCGCCGTCGTGGGCGCGGGCTGGATCGGGTCGGAGTTCGCCGCATCCGCCCGCGGCGCGGGTCTCGACGTCACGGTGATCGACCCGCTGGCGGTGCCCAACGAGCGGATCTTCGGCGCCGAGATCGGCGCCTTCTATCGCGACGTCCATGTCCGCAACGGCGTTGAGATGGTCCTGGAGGACGGTGTCGAGGCGCTCGAGGGCGAGGGGTCGGTGAGTGCGGTGCGCACCGCCAACGGCCGGCGCATCGAGTGCGACTTCGCGGTCATCGGCATCGGCGCCGTCCCCCGAGTCACGCTGGCCGAGGCCGCAGGGCTGACCGTGGAGAACGGCATCCAGGTCGACGCCGCGTGCAAGACCTCGGCGCCCCACGTCTTCGCCGCCGGCGACGTCGCCAATGCCTGGCACCCGTTCTATGACCGCCACGTCCGCGTGGAGCACTGGGCCAACGCACTCAACCAGGGTCCCGCGGCAGCGCGGTCGATGCTCGGTGATGCGGTGAGCTATGACCGCATCCCGTACTTCTTCTCTGACCAATACGACGTCGGCATGGAGTACTCCGGGTACGCCACCGACTGGGACGAGGTCGTGTTCCGCGGCGACCGGGAGGCGGGCGAGTTCGTCGCGTTCTGGATCGCCGACGGGCGCGTGGTCGGCGGGATGAACGTCAACGTCTGGGACGTCAACGAGCACGTCCAGGCGCTCATCCGGTCACGCCGTCAGGTCGACGCCGAAGCGCTGCGAGACACCAACACGCCGCTCGAGTCGCTGGCCGGCGAGCCGGCGAGCTAGGCGGGGAGCCGGCGGGACAACCGTGACCCGCCCGCGCCGTCTGTCCGGCGATAGCGCGCCTGTGGCCCGGAGCGCGGGAGAAAGGTCGCCACCCGTACCGTCGCCCCTTTGAGAGGGCGACCGTTTGCCCGCCAAATCTCGCTTACCGGTCTCCGGCACCGACCAGGGGTGGTCGGCGGCTCATCCCCCGGCTCGGGCGGCTCGGACGGCCTTGAGCCAGTGGAACGGCAGCCGCGCCAGCCGGCCCTCGCGGACGCCGACCGCCACCGCCTCCTCAAACGTCCCCTCCCGCCAGCGGTCCGCGTGGGCGAGGGCCGCCAGCCGGTCGCGCGGCATCGGTCCCAGCTCGCGGAGGCTGCGCTCCAGCTTGCGGATTTCCGCCTCGACCGCGGCGTCATGTCGGCGCTGGTCCCGCGCACCGTGGATCCCGTGGTGGGGGGCGGCTTCGTTCATCGCGTCACGGCAGTGTCACCTTCTTGGAGGTCTGACGGTTGGCGCAGCAGGCGTAGTGGAAGTGGGCTGCGAAACAGCGGTTCGGTGCGGCCCCGGGCGCGACAGCGGGGACAGGAGACGCGATCGGTGAGGGGGTCGCGGCTACGGATGGACAGGCCGCACTCGCGACAGTTGAGATATGGCACGACTTGCATACTCCTTGTGAAGCTCTCTCCTCAAGGCATAGCTGATCTCCGGCCGCGCTCCTGCAACCCCCGTCATCCGGCGAACCCGCCGTGTTCGCCAGCGGACACGCAGCTGACGCCGGGGGTACGTTTGAATAGTGCTCACGCAGCTGGACCCCCGCCATATGGTCGCACTGCTCGATGCGGACCCCGACCTCGCCGTTGGCGTTCCGCCTGACGAGGCGCGGCTGGCGCGCAGCCGTGCCGTCGCGGCGGTGATGGAGCTCGAGCCGCCCAGCTGGGACACCGCGCCGTTGGCGGCACGGGCCGAAGCGGGCTGGCTCGGCCTGTACGTGCTCGACGGGCTCCTCATCCGGCGCGTGGAGGTGGGCAAGCGCGCGGCCTGCGAGCTGTTCGGCCCGACGGACCTCATCCGGCCATGGGACACCGACGGCGACTACGACCCGCTGCCGATCTCGGTCGACTGGCTCGTGCTCAAGCGCACGCGGCTGGCGGTGCTCGACACCGCGTTCGTCCTCCGTGTCGCCCACTGGCCGACGATCACCAGCCGCCTCGTCAGCCGTATGGCCCAGCGTGCGCGCTATCTGACGCTGACCCAGGCGGTCACCCACCTGCCCCGCGCCTACGTCCGGCTGCTCATCCTCTTCTGGCTGCTGGCCGAGCGGTGGGGGAGGGTCGGGACCGAGGGGGTGTACGTCACCCTCCCGCTCACCCACGAGGTGCTGGCGATGCTCATCGGGGCTCACCGGCCGACGGTGACGATCGCGTTGCAACGCCTCACCCGCGCCGGCTTCCTCATCCGCGAGCGCTCGGACCGTTGGCTGCTCACCAACAGCGCCATCGAGACGCTCGAGCACCCCGAGAGCATGGCCCTGGTCGCCGACGAGGGCCCGTTGTACGGCGACGAACAGCCGCAGCCCGAATCGTGAACCGAGACTGCCGACGGTGGGTACCGTCGTGGTCGCGATGTTCTCCCAGGATCTCGGTGGCGCACTGATCGAGTGTCTGAGCGACGCCCACGCGCTCGAGCAGATGGGCCTGCGTGTGCTCGAGGAGGGCTGCCGACTCGATGCCGACCAGGCGACAGCCGACATCTACCGCGCCCACCACCAGCAGACGCGGGGTCACCTGCGCCTCATCGGCGAGCGCCTCAGCGCCCACGACGTCACCCCGCCGGCGCCGAGCGAGGCCCCCGTGCGCGTCGCCGCCCTGCAGATCGAGTTCGCCCCGGGCGCCTCATGTACCCCGGCCGAGCTGGCGATCAGCGCCTACACCCTGGAGAACCTCGAGATCGGCGTCTACCACGCGCTGCGGGGCCTGGCTCGCCGCCTCCACGACCACGAGACCGAGGTCATCGCCCAGCAGATCCTGGAGCAGGAGGAGGACGCCGCCGAGCTGGTGGCGAGCCGCATCGACCGGGCGCTTCCGGCCTAGACGGCCGCCGGATCGTCGGCCTAAACGGCGGCGGGATCGCTGCCGTCCGCCGCCCCGGCGCGCACATAGTCGATCAGCGCGCGATCGTCGGACGCGCGCCGCTCCACGAGCTGGCCGGTGCACGCGCACATGTCCAGCAGCGCTCGATCGTCTGAGAGCTCCACGACGCGCCACGTGGCGCCGAAGAGCTCCCAGCGTTCGAGGTCGGCCAGGGTGAGCGAGGTGTCGGCCATCGGCCCTGACAGCCTAACCCTCGTGGTTGCAACGGCCGGCGTCCAGCGGAGCTCCGCTAGTGCGACCGGCGGCGGCGACGGTGAAGCTCGATGTCGCCGAACGAACCCTGGCGCTGTCGGTCGGGCGCGCCCGCAAAGCCGCCGGCGGCCTGCCAGCGGCGGCGGGGAGGCCCCGCGTACTTGCCGAACGGGGCCGACGGCGCAACCGGGCCGGCGAAGCCACCCACTCGCTCCCTACGGACGTCGTGATGGCGAGGGTCTACGGCACTGGGCATGGTGTCATGCCTCCTTCCAATCGTGCCACGATATCGTAGCACGATATGTTAGATCCGCGGACGCCTCGGTGGCAGCGGAATCGAGATCCGGCGCGGCTGGAGCACCCGTTCGCGCTCACGCTCGTAGAGGAGGTCGCGGAGGTGTCCCTGGAGCAGGTCCTCGACGGTGATCAGCCCCACGATCTGGGTGGGGTCGGCGCGCGAGAGGACCACTGCCGTCGTCACGTGCTCTGAGGCGAAGCGGCGGGCGAGGTGGCGCAGCGTCTCGTCGGGGAACGCGGTGAGCGCGGGCGGCAGCGCGGCTTCGCCGGCCGGCATGGCGCCGCGGCCGTCGAGCTCGATGAGCTGCCGGCGCGGGATCACGCCGAGCAGACCGCCGGGCTCCTCGATCACGGGGTAGAGCCACTGGCGGCGCACGTCGGCCCGCGCACTGAGCTCGGCCAGGGACTCCTGGCCGTGGGCGACGATCGGCGTCGTGTGCATCACCTCGTCCACGAGCAGCACCTCGAGCGGATCGACGGCGTACTCGCGGGAGAGATGCAGGCCCCGGCGCGCCACCTTCTCGGTGAGCACCGAGCGCTTGAGCAGCAGCGCCGAGACGGTGTAGGCGGCGGTCGCGGCGATGAGCAGCGCCGGCAGGAGCGGCCAGGCGTGGGTCAGCTCGAGCGGGAACACGACGCCGGTCAGCGGCGAGCGCATGACGCCGCCCACGACCGCCGAGAGCCCGATGAGCGCCCAGAAGCCGGGCGTCACCCCGGGCAGGATGTGGGCCTCGAGCGCGCCGAGCGCGCCTCCGATCATGAACACCGGCGCGAGCACGCCGCCGGAGGTGCCCGAGCCCAGCGACAGCCCCCAGATCAGCGTCTTGACCACGAGGATGCCGATGATCAGCGACATGCCGGCGCGGCCGGTGAGGAGCTGGTCGATCACGTCGTAGCCGACGCCGAGAGCGCGCGGCTGGATGAGCCCGCCGATGCCGATGATGAGCCCGCCGATCGCCGGCCACCACATCCAGTGCCACGGCAGCCGTGAGAACGCGTCCTCAGACGCATAGACCAGGCCGGTGGCCACGATCGCCAGCAGCCCGCCGACGGCGCCCGCCGGGACGCACAGGAGCTGGTCGCCGGCGGTGAGGTGCAGATGCGCCAGCGTCATGGCGAACAAGGGCCCGTGGCCGATGAGCGGCCCGCGCAGGAGCGTGCTGGTGACGACTGCCGCCACGACCGGCACCAGGCTGCGCGGCCGCCACTCGAACAGCAGCAGTTCGACCGCCAGCAGCACCGAGGCCAGCGGAGCGTTGAAAGTCGCGGCCATCCCCGCGGCGGCCCCCGCTACCAGCAGCGTCTTGCGCTCGTCGGCGGACATGTGCAGCGTCTGGGCCATGACGGAGCCCACGGCGCCGCCGGTCATGATGATCGGGCCCTCCGCGCCGAACGGCCCACCGCTGCCGATGCTGATCGCGGCCGAGATGGGCTTGAGGACGGCAACGCGGGGATCAACCCGGCTGCCCCGGGTGAGGATCGCCTCGATCGCCTCGGGCATGCCGTGGCCGCGGATCTTCTCGGAGCCGAACCGGGCCATCAGGCCGATGATGAGCCCGCCCGCGATCGGCGCCAGCAGGAGGAGCAGCGGTTGGTGGTGCCCCGCACCCGGCGCCACCAGGCGCGTGTCAAAGCGCTGGTAGAAGACAAGGTTGGTGATGAGGCCGATCAGCCGCAGCAGCGCCAGAGCGGCGACGGCCCCGGCGGCCCCGATCGGCACCGCGCACGCCGTGATCGTGAGCACGCGGGGGCCGAGCGCGAAGTCGCCCAGGTGATCGACGCGTTCTCGGACCGGCCGGCTCAATGCGTCAGCCGCATGAGCATCAGGTCTGCGGCTTCACTCTCGCTCAGCTCCTGAAACAGCGCCTGCATCGTGGGCGCGAGCTGGGCGAGCTCGCGCAGGTGCACCTCCGAGAGCGCGCTGAGCGTGAGCGCACCCATCTCGGTCAGCTTGAGGTGGACGACCGACTGCGTTTCCGGATCTCGCTCTCGGGTGACGAGCCCCGCCTCCTGGGCCCGGTTGATGAGTTCGACGGCGCTGTGATGCCGGATGATCAGGATCTCGGCGACCTCACCCACAGTCGCCCCGCGCGGCTCGCGCGACGAGCGGATCGCCAGGAGCAGCTGGTGCTGGGTGGGCGTGATCCCGGCCTGTCTGGCCTGCTGCTCGCTCCAGTGCAGGAAACGGCGCAGTCCGTAACGGAGCTCCGCCAGGCGCTCGTAGTCGGCGTCGGTGAGGTTGCTTCTCGATCGGGGCATATCGCACCACGATATCGTGGTGCGACAGATGGGCGGCTGAGGGCCCGCGACCCCGCGTCGGGCGGGTGAGGCGGCGCGCGGGCGGCGCGGGCCGCTCAGGCCGGGACGGCCTCGTCCGCGGTGGCCAGCCACGGATAGCGGGCGGTGTCCTTGCCGGCGTAGTCGGGATCCAGGTAGATGAAGCAGCGCTGGATCTGCCAGTCACGAATCTCGAACACGTCGCACCAGCGGCCCGCGCCCCACTCCGGGACGCCGGTGCGCCAGGCGCCGTCCCGGTGCTCGCCGTAGCTCGTGCCCTCGCACACCACCGTGTCCGAGCCCGAGAAGACCCAGTTGAAGTTGGCGTAGTCGTGGCGGATCGCCTTGAGCGTGGCCCCGACGTCGCCGAACATCCTGCCGATCTGCTCACGGCCGTTGGCGATCCCCCACTTGGGGAACATCACCTGGGCGTCGACCGCGAACAGCTCGAGGATGCTCTCGCCGCTCGAGGTGACACCGCCGTTGTCGAATGCCTTGAGGTACTCCACGGCGACGGACTTGCGCTGCTCGTCGGTCATCGTCTGACGTGTCAGGGTCATCGACGTGCTCCTTTGGGTGTGTGGTGTGTCTGACTGCGCGCGGTGCTCACGCCTCGCTGTCTGCCGGAGCATCCATGATCCCCTGCCGATGCGCCAGCGCCGCGGCCTCCACGCGGGTCGAGACCCCCAGCTTGGAGAGGATGTTGGAGACGTGGACGCTGGCGGTCTTGCGGGAGATGAACAGCGCCTCGGCGATCTGGCTGTTGGAGCGACCGTCGGCGACGAGGCGCAGGACCTCTCCCTCACGGGCGGTGAGGCCCAGCCGCTCGAGCGCGCCGGGCTCAGCGTCGGGGGCGTCGGGCGTCTCCGCTGAGGCGCCGTTGGTCGGCGCGGCGGCGTGTAGGCGGGCCCGGCGGATGAGGGCGTGGACGTCAGCCTCGAGCGGTGCGGCCCCGATGGCCCGCGCGAGCGCGAGCGCCTCAGCGGCGGCGACCCCCGCCGCGGCGGGGTCGCCGGCACCGCTCAGCGCTTCGGCGTACCGGAACAGGACGTAGGCGAGCGGCGCGGGGTCGTGCGTCGCCCGCCACTGCTCCTCTGCCTCGCGCCAGGCTCCGGTCTCACCCTCACGTCGGAGCCGCGCGTGTTCTGCCAGCACCAGTGCGCGATGGCCGCGATCGGTCGGGCTGAGGATCCGCAGGGACCCCGCCTCGGAGCGCACGGCGTCGGCTTGGGTGAACACGTCATCGGGGACGGCGCGGCCCTCGTCGTGAGCGGCCAGCGCGCGGTCGGCCTGGACGCGAGCCGTGAGCGACAGGACGATCCACCGGTAGCGGGGCTCGTCGCCGAGGTCGTCGCGCCCCAGCGTCTCCATCAGCATCCGGTGCGCGGCCTCCAGTTCACCCCGGCAGCGCGCCAGCTCCGCCTCGATCACAACCAGCGGGTAGACGAACTGGGCGGCGGACGACGCGCGGAGATGCTGGCGGGCCTCCCGCAGTTCGTGCTCGGTGTCGGCCAGTCGTCCGCGGAGGAGGTTGAACTCGGCGCGCAGCAGCCAGACGCACGCCGCAAACACCCCTGGCGCCTCCAGGCCGGGCCTCAACTCCTCCAGCGCCTGCTCCAGCCGTCCCGAGCGCGCCAGCGCCTCGGCCCGATTGGCACGTAGGAAGGCGCCCATCGTGCGTCCAAGCCCGAGCTGCTCGGCGGGCGGGAGCGCTCGGTCGCAGGCGGCGATCGCGTCGTCGTAGCGGCACACCATCAGGTACATGTCCGACATGTTCACCAGCGCCCTCAGGCCGAGCCATGACACCCCGAGCTCCAGCGCCTCGTCCGCGGTCCGGCGCTCCAGTTCGAGTGCGTCCTCGAACTGGCCGGACACCATCATCGTCCTGGCCAGCACCTCCTGGGCCTCGAGCCTGTCGCCGGTGGCCCCGACCGCCTCCGCGGCGGCGAGGGCGCGCTCCGCGACCGCCCGAGCGCGCTCCGTCTCCGAGACGCGCGCAAGCGCCCGGGACTGGCGGCTGAGGACGTGGGCGCTCATCGCTGTGGGTGGGTCGAGCGGGAGTAGCCCGACGGCCTGCTCGAAGCCGGCCACCCCCTCCTCCTCGCGCCCGAGGTCGCCGAGCAGCTCCGCCCGGTAAGCCAGCAGCTGTGCGCGACGCTCCGGAGCGGCGGCCTCGCCGGCCTCGGCGAGCGCCTGGTCCAGGAGGGCGAGCGCGCGGTTGGGGTCTCCGGCCCGGTGGGCGGCACTGCCCGCCCGCGCCAGTAGTTCCACGTGGTCGATCCCCGTGCGCTCCGCGGCGTCGGGCACCTGACTCCAGAGCTCCAGCGCCAACTCGAAATGACGGCGCGCCGTCACCGGTGCCGAGGCGGCGGCGGCCGCCGTCCCCGCGCGGACTGAGGCGGGCAGCGCGCGCGGCACATCGTGGGCGGCGAGCCAGTGGTGCGCGAGCATGGTGGCAGTGTCGAGATCGTCGTCCTCGTGGTCCTCGGCGCGGCGCTCGATGGCCTCGGCGTAGGCCCGATGCAGACCGGCCCGCTCGTGGGGCAGCAGATCCTCGTGAATGGCGGTCCGCGCCAGCGCATGGCGCAGCGCGTATCCGGGCCCTGACACGTCCACCACGAGCAGCTGCTGATCGACTGCCTCGCGCAGACCGGCGTACAGCTCGGACTCGGGGAGTTGCGCCACCGTCATCAACAGCCAGTCGGGGACCCAGCGGGCGGCAGCTGACACGACGCGCAGCAGGTGCTGTGCACTGTCAGACAGCAGGTCGGCGCGCGCCAGGACCACATCACGCAGCGACGGAGGCAGGTAGTTCTGGTCGATCCCGCCGTCGCGCACCGCGCCGAGCAGCTCCTCGACGAAGAGCGGGATGCCCTCAGAGCGCTCGAACACGAGGTCGACGAGCTCGCGATCGGGCCGCTCGCCCAGGATCGCCTCCATCTGGGCGGCGACGTCGACCGCCCCCAGGCGCTCGAGCTCCAGGCGCTCGAGCGCGCGCTGCTGCTCCCAGCGCGCGGTCATGCGGCGAAACGGGTGAGCGCGATGCAGCTCGTCGGAGCGCACCGTCAGCACGAGCAGCAGCGGCCGCCTGACCGAACCGCCGACGAGCAGCGCGAGCAGGTCGAGCGTCGCCTGGTCGCCCCACTGGACGTCCTCGAACACGAGCACGAGCGGCCGCTCGGAGGCCAGGCGTCCGATCACGGCGACGATCAGCTCGAGCAGGCGGGAAGGGTCGCGATCGCCCGAGAGCGCGTGGGAGCGGCCGTCGTCGAGCTCGGGCACCAGCCGCCCGAGTTCGCCGCGCGCGGCCCCCAGAAGCTCGTCGAGCTCATCCTCGCTCACATCTGCCGCCAGCGCTCGGAACATGTCGATCACCGGCGCCAGCGGGATCCCGCCGCCCTCGAGCTCGACGCACCCGCCGCTCAGCACCCGCGCGTCCGAGCTGCGCGCACGCTCCACCAACTCGCCGACGAGCCGCGACTTACCCACGCCGGCCTCGCCGCCGATGACGATGGTCACCCGCTCGCCGGCCAGCACGCGCGCCAGCGCGTCTGACAACGCTTCAGATTCCGTTCGCCGCCCCACCAGGACGGGGCTGACCAGGCTCGCCGCCACGCGCAGCATCATTTCAGACGCACCGAAAACCAAAGCTCTCAGCTTCCCGTTTGCGGGTCGCACGGCGATGGGTATGCCTTAGCTGCCACCGAATTGAGGGAGGATCGATGTCCGGCAAGATCATCGTGTTGGGGGCGATGCGACGCGGGCTGGGGGCCCTCGGCTGCGCGCTGGTCGCAGCCGCGCTGACCGCCGGCGCGGTCACCACATCCGCGGCTGGGGCCGCTCAGCCCTCGGGTCAGGCCCCGGGCGGCCCGGGCGCCCAGTCCTACCTCGACGTGGCCCGCAAGGACTGCTTCGGGACCGCGCGCAACACGACCTCCAAGGTGTGGTTCACGGTGGCGGGCGGGGTGCTCTCGGACGTGTTCAGCCCCAACATCGAGGCCACCAACGTCAACACGGTCCAGTACATCGTCACCGACGGGCACACCTTCGCCGACCTGCAGCAGCGCGACATGACCTACTCGCTGGCCTCGCCGGACCGCAGCGGCATGGTCTGCCAGGTGACGAGCACGGACCGGGCGCACGGGTTCCGCCTGGTCAGCGACTACATCACCGACCCCGCGCGGACCAGCGTCGTGGTGCACACCACGCTCCAGCCGATCGGTGGCAACGCGAGCGCGGTCTCCAAGCTCAAGGTGTACGTGCGCTACGACGCCACGATCGACAACAGCGGGGGCGGCGGGACCACCAACGGCGGCGCCAACGACGCCACCGTCGATCCGTCGAGCACAGCACTGGTCTCCTCGGACACGACCGCCCCGACCGGCCCGTTTGCGGCCCAGGTCGTCGGCGCGCTCGTCGCCGACCACCCCTTCCTGGCGGAGTCAAGCGGCTTCGTGGGCACGCCCAGCGACGGTCTGAACCAGCTCGACGCCCATCACGCGCTGGTGGACGACTACCAGTCGGCGACGGACGGCAACGTCGTGCAGACCGCCCTGCTCGACACGACGCCCGGCCGGCCGTTCACGCTCGCGCTCGGCTTCGCTCCGGCCGCGGCCGGAGCCATCGCGTCCGCCCAGGGCAGCGCCACGCAGCCTTTCGCACAGACGCTCGCCTCCTACGAGGCCGGGTGGCATGACTACGACGCGTCGCTGCGGCGCCCGCCCGCCGGACTCCACGGCTTCTCGCGCGCGCAGAACGCCGCCATGCAGAGCACCTACTGGCTGTCGGCCAACGTCATCAAGGCCGCCGAGGACAAGACCAACACCGGCGCGTTCGTGGCCTCGCCCACGGATCCGTGGGGCCAGTCGGTGCCGGCGTCCACGACCCACGCGGGCTGGACCTACCGCGAGGTGTTCGCGCGCGACAGCTATGAGACGTTCACCGGCCTGCTCGCCGACGGCGACCGCGCCTCCGCCCGGGACATGGTCATGTTCATGTTCGACAAGACCCAGCAGCCCGACGGCAGCTTCCCCCGTGACTCCGAGCTCGACGGCTCCGTGGCCCCCGACACGTTCGGGCTCTCGGAGATCGACGAGGTCGCCTACCCGCTGCTGATGGCGTGGGAGGCGGGCCTGTCCGGGGATGCGTCCTTCTACAGCGACCACATCCGCCCGGCCGCCGACTACATCGTCGACCACGGCCCCAGCACCGGCGCCGAGCGCTGGGAGGAGCACCCCGGTTATTCGCCGGCCACGATCGCCTCCGAGATCGCCGGTCTGGTGGCGGCCGGTCAGCTGGCCCAGGCCGCCGGGGACACCGCCCGCGCGCACCTGTACCTGGCCACCGCCGACGACTACCAGCGCAACGTCAAGGCCTGGACGGTCACCACGTCGGGCCCCGACGGCCCCCGCTACTTCATTCGCGAGTCGGTCTCGGGCAACCCCAACACCGACCAGACCTACAACCTGGGCAACGGCAGCCTCAACAACATCGACCAGCGCTCGATCATCGACGCCGGCTTCCTCGAGCTCACGCGGATGGGCGAGCTGTCGGCGACCGATCCGGATGTCCGGGCCTCGCTGAAGGTCGTGGACTCGGTGCTCGAGAGCCAGACGAGCTCCGGGCCCGGTTGGCATCGCTACGGGATCAAGGCCCGCGGGAGCACCGACGGCTATGGCGACTGCTACGTCCCCGACCCCACCAGCTGCTCGCCCACCGGTGAGGGCTGGTTCACGCACGCCGTGGGCTCCGGCCACCTGTGGCCGCTCCTGGACGGCGAGCGCGCCGAGCAGGACCTGCAGTCGGGCGCCCCCGCCGCTGCCTCGAGTCTGGCGGCGACGTTCCAGCGCATGACCTGGGGGCTCGGGTATGTCTCCGAGCAGGTGTGGGAGGACCCCAACACGCCCGCGTCTCCGTTCGGCACGGACCCGACCACCGCCTCGATCGGCTTCACCAACGGCAAGGCCGCCGGATCGGCCGCGCCGCTCATCTGGGGCCAGGCCCAGTACCTGCGCCTGGTGCTCGACCTCCAGGACGGCAAGGTGTCCGACCAGCCGGCGATCACCCGGGCCCGCTACCTGAACCCCGGCCCGCCGTCCGACGTGGGGGTGACGATCACGTCTCCGTCCTCGGGGGCGATGACGACGGGCGCCACGACGACGGTGACGGGGACGACGACCCCGAACGCCCCCGTCGAGGTTTCGTCCGGGCAGCCGGGCGCCCCGGCCAACACCACCACGGTCGTGGCCACCGTCGCCGACGCCCAGGGCGACTTCAGCGCGACGGTGCCCACCCCGTCGGGCACGACGGTGATCACGGCCGCGGCGACGACCGGCCCGCGCGCCACCGGCTGGGCGCAGGAGACGGTGATGGGTGGCGCCTAGGCGAAGCTGACCGAGAGGCCCGGCCCGCTCGCCAGCGTCTGGTAGACGACGCAGTAGCGCTCGGTGAGCTTCTGGAGCAGCGCGAGCTGCTCGGGGTCCAGGTCGCCGTCCAGCTCGAAGGACAGGCGGATGGCGCTGAAACCGACGGGCGCGTCGCGGTCGACGCCCAGCGTGCCGCGGAAGTCCAGGTCGCCCTCGGCCCGGACTCTCCCCGTCGTGACCGGGAGCTCCAACGACGTGGCCACCGCGCGCAGCGTCACCCCGGCACACGCCACCAACGCCTCGAGCAGCATGTCGCCCGAGCACAGCAGGGTGCCGTCGCCGCCCGTGGCGGGATGCAGGCCGGCCTCGGCCAGTGCCCGGCCGGTCTGCACTGAGCAGGAGACGCCGTCGCCGAGCGAGCCCTCGGCGCTCAGCGTCACCAGCGCGGCGTCGGGCTCATCGCGGTAGCGCTCCTTCAGCGGGCCCTGCACGGCCACCAGCTCGTCGCGGTCCATGTCCCGATCTTAGACCCCCCGGGTTGCGCCCCGCCCCCGTGCGTGACATGGTGCCGCGGCGTATGGCGAGGTTCACGCCCGTCCCGTTCGCAGAACGCTCCGAAGGTCAGAAGGTGATCCTCGGCGCCGTCATCCCGGCGCTCGTCGGCGCCCTCGCCGGGTTCCTCGTCGGCGCGTCGGCAGCCGGCTACTGGGTGGTGGCGGTGCTCGCGGGCGTGGGTGCCTTCCTCGGCGGCTTCGAGCACTCCGACGGCTGGGACGCCGCCGACCGCGGCTTCTTCGGGGGCGTCATCTACGGCACCACCCTGCTGCTGGTGCACGAGCTCATCCACAACCAGGCCAAGGTCTCGCTGGGCAGCTTCCCGCCCTTCCTCGTCGTGATCACGGCCCTGGCGGGGACGCTCCTGTCGGCCGCCGGGGGGCGCGTGGCGCGCACGCAGCGGAGCCGCGCCGTCAGCCGCCGACCGGCGTAGCGCTCTCGAGCAGATTGGCCTGGACCCGGGCGAGATGCGCACGCATGACACGGACGGCGTGATCCAGCTCCCGCTTGGAGAGCGCCTCAACAAGCTCGACGTGGTCGGCCTGATAGGCGGCGCGCCGCTCACGTGAGTCGTTGCGGCGTTTGAGATTGCCCCAGATCTCACCCTCGCGTGCGCTCTCCACGACGCGGTACATGGAGACCAGGAGCTGGTTGCGGCTGGCGGCCACGATCGCGTGGTGCAGCGCGTAGTCCCACGCCTCGAATTCCTCGGCGCTGTTGGCCGCGCCGCCGCCCTCGACGCACCGCCACAGCTCGTCGAGGTCGCGGTGCGTGGCATAGGCGACCACCAGCGGGAGCACCTGAGGCTCGATGAGCTGCCGGGCGGCCATGACGTCCGCGGGCCCGACCTCGCTCGCGCTCGGGCGGTCGCGGTCTCCTGTTGATCCGCCGCGGCCGTCATGGGGCAGGAGGAACGTGCCCCGGCCCACCTCGCGCGAAATACGCCCGTCGGCCTCCAGCAGTGCCAGAGCGTGCCGGACCATTGTCCGGGTCACGCCGAACTCGCTGGCCAGGCTTCGCTCGGTCGGCAGCCTGCCGCCAGGGGCGTAGTCGGGTTCGGCGCCGCGGGTGAGGATCAGCTGGGCAAGCTCGTGGCTGTAAGCCGGAGGGCGGGTGGTTGCCGGTGGGTTGACCATGTCGTGCGGGCAATGCTGACGGCGGCACCGGCGCTTCGTCAACCTGACCCGGCGCCGATGAACAACCAATCCTACCGTTCAGACACTTCCTAAGGGAATTCTCAACGGTTGAGAGTTGACGGCTAAACGGGCCAGGTGTAGGTTGAACCAATCCGACAAATCGGACCAAAAGGTCCGATCGTCGGACCTCAGCCGAGAGGAGAGAGACCAGCTGTGAGACTCGCGACCGTCATCACGGAGGAGGGTCTGCGCCTTCATGCCCGCGGGCGTAACGGCTACGTGGACGTCGGCCACGCCACCGGCGACGGTCGGCTCTCGGAGCTCAACGCCGTGCTCGCCGGCGGCCCGGAGGCGATGGAGATCGTGCGCGGCGTCTGCGACGAGGAGGGGCGTGAGCTGAGTGAGGCCGAGTACGGCCCGGCCGTCCCGTCGCCGCGGCGGATCCTGTGCCTGGGCGTCAACTATCTGGAGCACGCGCTCGAGGGCGGTCGCCCGCCCACCAAGTGGCCCGAGACGTTCGTACGCGGCGCCGACTCGGTCGCCGCTCCCTACGGCGAGCTGGTCAAGCCCGCGCTGAGCGAGCGCTTCGATTACGAGGGAGAGCTGGGTCTGGTGATCGGCGCGGGCGGCCGGTACATCCCCGCGGAGGACGCCCTCTCGGCGATCGCCGGGTACGTGATCCTCAACGACGGGTCCGCGCGCGAGTGGCAGCGGGCCGCGTCGCAGTGGACACCCGGCAAGAACTTTGACGGCACGATGCCCATCGGCCCCGAGGTGGTGACCACCGACGAGCTGGACGCGTCGGCGATCCAGCTGACCACGACGCTCAACGGCGAGGTCATGCAGTCGGCCAGCACGGCGCAGATGATCTTCGACATCCCACGGACGATCGAGTATCTCTCGTCGTTCACCACCCTGCGCCCGGGCGACGTGATCGCCACCGGTACCCCGGGCGGCGTGGGGTTCGCGCGGACACCGCCGGTCTGGCTGCAGCCCGGCGACCTCGTTGAGGTCACCATCGAGGGCGTGGGCAGGATCGCCAACCGCGTTGCCGCGGAGGAGCGCGCGCGCGACGGTTGGCCCTGGATTCCGCCCACCCCCGACAACGCAGTGCTGTAACCGCTCCACCCACCCACAGGTTGCACACACGAGGAGGAGACATGTTGGGACGCAGATCAACGCGACGCGCCCGGCTGCTGGCGGGGACGGTGGTAGTGGGGGCGGTGCTGGCCGCCGGCTGCGGCTCGAGCTCCAGCTCCGGAAGCGCCAGTGGCGGCTCGGGCGCGAAGGCGTCAGCGGGCTCGTCGATGACGGTCGCCGACGTGGCTCCGTTCACCGGCACCGATGCGGCGCTCGGCCCGACCTACCTGGTCTCCTGCGATGCCGCCACCAATGCGATCGACGCCGCCGGCGGGGTCCTCGGGCACAAGCTCAACTGCAAGTCGGTGGACACGCGCGGCGACCCGGCTGACGCCGTGCCCGCGGTCCATCAGATGTACGCGTCGACCGGCAATCTGGCGTTCGTGATCGGCTGCACCTCGGACGAGGCCGCGTCGGTGGTGCCGATCTTCGCCTCCAACAAGACCGTCTCGTTCTGCATGACGGGGCAGTCGGAGTTCGACCACGTCAAGTTCCCGTACTTCTACCGCCTGGTGCCACCCGACCTCTCGGAGTCCTACGCGATGGTGGCGATGGCCAAGAACAACGGCTACAAGAAGGTGGCGCTGGCCTTCGGCAACGACATCGGCTCGCAGACGTTCATCGCCCCGGCGATCGCGGCGATCAAGAAGGCCGGCCTGCAGCTGGTGTCCAACCAGACCCTCGACCTGAGCGCGAGCACGTTCCGGACCGAGGCGGCGAAGATCGCTGCGTCAAAGCCCGACGTGATCCTCACCGAGGCTCTGGGCCCGACCGAGGCCTCGTTCCTCACCGAGCTCAAGCAGCTCAACGGCGGCAAGATGATCCCGGTCATCGGGACGTCGGCGACGATCTCCCCGGATTGGTTCAAATCGGTCTCCAACGCGATCGGCGGGAGCGCGCTGGCCAGTGGCTTCCAGGCCGACAACCTGGTCACCGAGAGCAGCGGACCGGCGTTCGCAGCGTTTTCCAAGGCGATCAACGCCGAGAAGGGCAAGGTCGGCAGTACAGGTGACTTCTCGACCTACCTCACCGCTCCGGGAGCGGTGCACCTGTACGACGGGATCAACCTCGCCGCGCTGGCCATGATCGCGGCGCACAGCACGTCGCCGGCCAAGTACATGCCGTACATCATCAAGATCGGCGATGGCGTCGCCGGGGCGACGGTCGTCAACTCGTTCGCCCAGGGGGTCGCCGCGCTGAAGGCGGGCAAGCAGATCCGCTACGAGGGGCCCGGAGGTCCCACCAGCTTCGACGCCTATCACGACTCGGCCGGGTTGTTCCAGGTCGACAAGTACACATCCGACGGAACGGTGAAGGTTGCCGGCAACCTGTCGACGACCGAGCTGCGCTCACTCGGTCTCTGATCCAGTGTCATGAGTTGGGACTCATGACACGAGACACGGGATGAGCGTCTTCGTCGCCTCGATCGGGTTCGGCCTCGTCACCGCGGCCGTGCTCGCCCTGGCGTCGGTGGGCTTCACGCTGCAGTTTGCCGTCACGAACGTGCTCAACCTCGCCTACGGGGGAGTCATGATCGTGGCGGCATACGCGGCCTACGCCGTCAACAACGCCGGCGTCAACGTGTGGCTGGCCGCGATCGTGGGGATCGCCGTGGGCGCGGTGGTGTCGGTGGTGCTCAACACCGTCATCTACACCCCGTTCCAGCGCCGGGGCGCGTCGCCGATCGCGATGGTGATCGTCGCCCTGGGGATGACGCTGATCCTCACCTTCGGGACCCAGGCCCTCGCCGGGCCCACCAACGTCTCCTACGCGATGAGCCAGGGCGCGACGGTCAAGGTGGGCTCGATCGAGCTCACCGTCGTCCAGCTCGTGATCATCGCGCTGAGCATCGTGGTGATGCTGCTGGTGCACGCGCTGATCCGCTACTCGCGGCTCGGCAAGGCGATGCGCGCCACAGCGGCCAACCGCTCTCTGGCGCGGAACTGCGGCATCCGGACCGACCGCGTCGTCATGTCCACCTGGCTCATCAGCGGCGCCCTGTGCGGCCTGGCCGGCGTGACCTTCGCCATCGACTCGGGCACGTTCGGGGCGACGAGCACCGACGTGTTCCTGGTGCTCATCCTGGCCGCGGTGTTCCTGGGCGGCCCGGGCGAGGCTTACGGCGCGATGCTCGGCGCGCTGGTGATCGGCCTGGCCACCGAGGTGAGCGCCTCGTTCATCGTCTCGTCCTACAAGGACGTGGTCGCGTTCGTGATCCTGCTGGCGATGCTCACCGTGCGCCCGAACGGACTGCTGGGAGCACGGGCCTAGATGGTCGATCTGGTGCGGGCCTGCGCTTGGGACCGCCGGCGGGGACGGGTGGGCGCCCGATGATCTACTACATCACCAACCTGCTGGTCTACGCGGGCGTGGACGCGATGGCCTGCCTGGGCCTCAGCCAGCAGTTCGGGGTGGGCGGGGTCACCAACTTCGGCTTCATCATCTTCCAGGCCGCGGGTGCCTACACGGCCGGCGTCCTCTCGCTCCCGCCCGACAGCGCCAACGGAGCATTCCAGACATACGTCGCGGGCCTCAACCTCCCATTTCCCCTGCCCTGGATCGGAGCCGCGATCGTCGGCGGCCTCCTCGCCGTCCCCTTCGCGGCGATCGTGGGGCGGCGCCTGCGCGGAGACTTCGCCGCCGTCGGGCTGCTCGTCACCGCCGTCATGTTCAACCTCCTGGTGACGAACTACGTGCCGCTCTTCAACGGCGCCGCCGGCCTCTCGCTGGTGCCCTCGCCGATCCAGGGCTCCTTCAATCCGCAGTCGGCCGGGTATCAGTGGGTCTACGGCGCCGTCGCCATCCTCCTCGCCTTCGCGGTCTACTGGTTCGTCAGCCGGATCACCAACTCGCCCTATGGCCGCACCCTCCGGGCCGCGCGTGACAACGATCTCGTCGCCGATTCACTGGGCAAGAACCTGCGGTCGCTGCGGACGTCCAGCCTGGTCATCGGCGGCGCCATTGCCGGTCTCTCGGGCGCGGTCCTGGTCGGCTTCATCAACCTCTGGGATCCGCAGGCCTGGGGCTACGCCGAGACCGTGGTCCTGTTCGCCGCGGTCATCATCGGCGGGTTGGGCAACCATCGCGGGGCGATGCTCGGCGCGGTCCTGGTCCCCGTCGCGTTCGAGGAGGCGACGCGCTACATCCCGCCGGTCCCGGGCAACCCGAACCTCGTCCCCGCGTTGCAGTGGGTGGCCATCGGCTGCCTCATCCTCGCCTTCCTGTGGTTCCGGCCTCAGGGCATCCTGCCCGAGCGGCGGCGCAAGCTGGCCACGCGTACGCCCGATGACGCCGCCGCCGCCCCGACCGACCTGGCGGTGCTCGCCGCTCCGCCGCCCCGGGACGGCAGGGCGGAGCCGCCGGTCACCGAGGTGATCCTGGAGTGCCGCGACCTCGTGCGCAGCTTCGACGGCGTGCGCGTCGTCCAGGGCGTGTCGATGGCCTTCCAGCGCGGCCGGGTGACCGGGATCATCGGGCCCAACGGCGCGGGCAAGTCGACGGTGCTGGCGATGCTGGCCGGGACTCTGGCCCCGACCTCGGGCCAGATCTTCTTCCGCGGCCAGGACATCTCAGACCTGGCTGCCTACAGGCGGGCGCGCCTCGGCGTGGTCCGCACATTCCAGCTCGCCAGCGAGTTCAAGCGGCTGACCGTGCTGGAGAACCTGCTCGCCGCGATCCCCGATCAGCGCGGCGACAGCTTCCGCGGTGCGGTGCTCGGCCGCCGTCACTGGGGCGCGGAGGAGCGCGAGTCGATCGATCGCGCCCAGGCGATGCTCGAGCGGTTCGGTCTGCTGGGCCTGGCCGACCGCTACGCCGGCGACCTCAGCGGAGGTCAGCGGCGGCTGGTGGAGATCATGCGGGCGCTGATGGCCGCGCCCGACGTGCTCCTGCTCGACGAGCCGATGGCCGGTGTGCACCCCCGGTTGGCCCACGATCTGGGGATGCGGCTCGTCGCGCTCAGTGAGGAGGGCACGACGATCGTCATGGTCGAGCACGAGCTGTCGATCATGGACGAGTTCTGCGATCCGGTATACGTGCTCGCGGACGGGCAGGTCCTGGCCGAGGGCACGATGGCGGCGCTGCGCTCCCGCGAAGAAGTCGTCGAGGCCTACCTTGTCGGCTGACCCGCTCAACGACGGCGCGGCGGCGGGGCGCTCCGTCACCGGCGTGGCGCTCGAGACCGTCGAGCTCACCGCCGGCTACGGCGGGAGCCCGGTCATCCACGGGATCTCGCTCTCGGTCGCTCCCGGGGAAGTGGTCTCCATCGTCGGCCCCAACGGATCGGGCAAGAGCACCCTGCTCAAGAGCATCGTCGGCGTCGTGGAGACCCTGTCGGGGCGCGTGGTCATCGGCGAGACCGATGTCACCGGCTGGCGGTCGGAGGACATCGCGCGGCTGGGCGTCGGCTACGTGCCTCAGGTCGATGATGTGTTCGCCCCGCTCACCGTGCGTGAGAACCTGGAGATGGGCGGCTATCTGCTCAAGAGCCGCGAGGTCGCACCGCGGATCGAGCACGTGCTCACCGTCTTCCCCCGCCTCGCCGAGATGATGAGCCGGCGCGCGGGCAAGCTCAGCGGTGGTGAGCGCAAGATGCTCGCCATGGGTCGCGTGCTCATGCTCTCGCCCGCGCTGGTCGTGCTCGACGAGCCCACCGCCAACCTGGCTCCGCAGATCGCCGTCACAGTGCTGGAGACCCACGTCCGCCAGCTCGCCCGCACCGGCGCGTCGGTGCTGGTCGTCGAGCAGCGGGCGAAAGCCGTGCTGCGGATCTCCGATCGCACCTATGTCATGGGCGGCGGTCAGCTGCGGATGGAGGGAACCCCCTCCGAGCTCGCCTCCAGTCCCGAGTTCGTCGATTCGTTCCTGGGCGGCGGCAGCCGCGTCGCCTGAGCCGGCCGCTCGTCCCCCTTCTTAGCGCGACCTTCACCCCCGCACAGGGTGTTCTCAGCTGAATGCGCCAGTATGTGTGGCCGATGCTCGGCGATCAGCGTGGCGGTGGGCCAGCGGTCCACTCACGGCGCCGGCGGATCGGGCGGCGCGCACTGGGCACCGCCGCGATCGGTGTGGTCTCGGCCGGGCTGTTGCTCTGGGTGGCCCCGCCCGACGATGTCGTGCGCCAGATCGGCGACATGAGCCCGTTGTGGGTGCTGGCGGCCATCGCTCTGGAGCTGGGCTCATGCCTGAGCTACGTGATCATCTTCCGGCGCTTCTTCCCCGAGCCCCCGCGCTCGGTCAGCCGCAGGGTGGCCTGGATCGCGATGGGCGCGGGCGCCGTCCTGCCGGGGGGCAACATCTCATCGGCGGCGGCCACCGGCGTGCTGCTGCGCCGGCACGGCATCGGCACCCGCCGGCTCCTGACCCGATGCGCGGCGATGCTGGCCCTGCTCACCGGCTTCGGCTTCGTCGTCAACGGGTTCGCCGGCGTGTGGCTGCTGCTCGGACTGCCCGGCGGCCCCCACGACCTGAGCCACACCGGCATCCCCATCCTCGTGTCGGTCGTCGTGCTGGGCGGCGCGACGCTGGTCGTGTACGCGGGGCGCCGCCTCGGTGCCACCGCTCCCCGTGCCATCCGCGCGGTCGCCGCGGGCCTGCACGGCGCCTGGCGGGCCGTCCGGACCCCCCACTGGCGCCTGGCGGGCGTGGCCGGCTTCCTCTGCCTGGACATGGCCGCCCTGTGGGCCGCCTGCGCTGCCACCGGACATCCCCTCGGCTTCCCGGCGATCGTGATCGCCTACTGCATCGGCTATCTAGCGACCGCGATCCCGATGCCGGCCGGGCTCGGCGTGCTCGACACGGGCCTGGCGGCGGCGCTCGTGCTCTACGGCCTGCCGCCCGCGGCGTCCGTCGGCGCGGTGCTCGTCTATCACGCGATCTCGATCTGGGTGCCGGCGCTGGGCGGGTTCATCGCCTGGCTGCCGACGTCGGGCCGGAGCCTGCGCGCCCGTGCTGGGGTCAGCGTCCCCGCCGCCGTCCCGTTCAGCTCGCCCGGGCCACCGAGTCCGACCGCTGAGCGGCAGCTGACGAGCCCGACGTAAGAAATCGGGCCGGACCGGAGCTGCTGCGAGCACCAAGCTCAACGCGCTGCTCGAGGCCCACATCAACGCCGCGATGGGGGTGCTAACGGCCGCGAAGTCCGGCAACGAACAATCGGTGGCCAAGGCGAAGGCCTCGTTCTTTGCCAACGGCAACCCGGTTGCCGCCTTCCTCCACGCGGCCAAACCCCAAGCACTGGGCGCTTTCGGAGATGCGGACGATGACGCGCATCCACCTCAACCAGGTGATCGCGCTCGCTGTCGACCAGCTTGACGGGCACTACGCCGCTGCGATACGGCTATACGGCGTCTACATCGCCCACATCATCGACATGGCCGAAATGCTCTCCACCGGGATCATCGAGCAGTTCCCGTCGCACTTCTAGCGAGCCGCGACATGCACTCGAGCTCTCCCGCCCCTGACGAAGAGGTCGATGTCCTGGTCATCGGCGGGAGCCTGGTCGGGCTCTCCACCGCGATGTTCCTCGGGATCCACGGGATCCGGGCCCTGGCCGTGGAGCGCCACGCCAGCACGGCGATCCACCCGCGCGCCGGGCACTTCCAGCTGCGCACATCAGAGGTCCTGCGCTCGGCCGGGCTGGAGGAGCGGGTCCGGCGCCGCTCGGAGGAGCAGTACCTCCCCAACGGCGGGATCAACAACGTCGAGTCGCTCGCCGGCCGTGAGCTCGCCAGCTACTTCGCCAACCTCAACGCCGGGGTGGAGGAGTTCAGTCCGACGATCAGGATGTTCATCGACCAGGACGCGCTCGAGCCGATCCTGCGCGAGCGGGCCCAGGAGCTGGGCGCGCAGCTGCGCTACCGGACCCAGTGCGCCGCGCTCGTGCAGGACCCCGACGGCGTCACTGCCACGCTGGTGGACCTCGAGCAGGACAGTGAGCTGACGGTGCGCACAAGGTATGTCGTCGCCGCCGACGGGAACCGCAGCCCGACCCGGGACCAGCTCGGCATCGCCATGCGCGGCCACGGGCTGCTGTCCAACAGCATCACCATCTACTTCCGCGCCGACGTCGACCTCAGCCCGCTGCTCGCCGGGCGCGACCAGGGCGTCAACTACGTCACCAACCCCGTGCTGCGCGGCTTCTTCCGCCTGGACCGGACCGGGAACCGGGGCTTCCTCGTCGTCAACCTGGTCGGCGACACGGCGCGACCGGAGATCATCGCGGCCTACCCGTCGGCGCCGTGGGCCAATGTCGCCGAGACCATCGACGAGGCGCGTGCCCTCGAGCTCCTGCGTGCTGCGATCGGCGTCCCGGAGATTCCGGTCACCGTCGAAGACATCGCCACCTGGCGCGCCGTCGCCGACAGCGCGGAGCGCTACTGCCAGGGTCGGGTCTTCCTCGCCGGGGACGCCGCCCACACGATGCCGCCCAACGGCGGCTTCGGCGGCAACACCGGCGTGCAGGACGCCCACAACCTGGCCTGGAAGCTCGCCTTCGTCCTCAAGGGCATCGCCGGCCCCGGCCTGCTTGAGACCTATGACGCCGAGCGACGGGCGATCGGGGAGCTGACCGTCGAGCAGGCGTACACGCGCTACGTCACTCGGGTGGCGCCCTATCTGGGGACCGAGGGGATGCAGGAGATTGTCGACGACTGGTCGATGGAGATCGGCTACCGCTACAACTCCGCCGGCGTCGCGCTGGAGCCCGGGGACGCGCCGGCGCTCCACGAGCACCCGCGGGAGTCCCGGGGGCGGCCCGGCTCGCGCGCGCCGCACGTCCAGATCGAACGCGCCGGGACGGCGCTCTCCACCCTCGATCTGTTCGGCACCGCATTCGTCCTCCTGGCCGGGCCCGACGGCGAGGCCTGGCACGAGTCCGCATCGGGCGCCGGCGGGGCACTCGACGTGCCGCTGGACGCCTACGTCGTAGGCGGCGGAGAGGTCCGCGATCCGGCTGCGGCATTCGCCGCGGCTTATGGGATCTCCGCGGCCGGCGCGGTGCTCGTGCGGCCCGACGGCTTTGTCGCGTGGCGCGCCCGCGACGGCGCGGGCGCGTCAGAGGCCACCGTGCGTGACGCGCTCGAAGCGCTGCTGCTCCGTCACCGGGACGTGCCGAACGAGGCGGCCGTCTCGACCATCCCCAGTTCCTGACCCGAAAGGACCGACCCGATGCCGAACGTCGTCCGCGCCGACACCGTGGGGTCGCTGCTGCGCCCCGGCTACCTGTTGCGCGCCCGCGCGCAGTTCGAGGCGGGGGAGCTGGCGCCCGCGGCCTACAAGCGCACTGAGGATCGCGCCGTGGACCAGGCGATCGCCATGCAGGAGGGCGCGGGGCTGGATGTCATCTCCGACGGCGAGCTACGCCGCCACACCTTCATCGACCAGCTCGTCGAGGCTGTCGTGGGCCTGACGCCCGACCCGGCGACCGACCATATCCCGGTGCCCTTCCACGACGAGAGCGGCGGCGAGCAGAGCGTGTTCAAGATCCCGCTCTCGGTGACGGAGAAGCTCACCCGGCGCCGGATGATGACCTCCGAGGAGTACGCCTACGCGCGCGCGGTGGCGAGGCGCCCGCTCAAGGTGACGCTGCCCAGCCCCCTCATGCTGTTCCTCGTGTGGTCCCCGGAGCGCACCCGCGACGCCTACTCCGACCCCTTCGAGCTGTTTGCCGACGGGCTGGCGCTCATGCGCGAGGAGGCCGAGGAGCTCGCCCGGATGGGCTGCACCTACATCCAGGTCGACGCGCCGGACTTCGGGCAGCTCGTCGACGCCTCCCAGCAGGAGGTGTGGGCCAAGGCGGGTATCCCGTTCGAACGCGTGCTCACCGAGGGCGTGGACATGCTCAACGAGCTGGCGACGGTCCCGGGCGTGACGTTCGCGGTGCACCTGTGCAAGGGCAACTACGACAGCCAGTGGATCAGCGCCGGAGGCTACGAGTCGCTGGCCGAGCGCATGTTCCCGCGTCTCACCAACTACGAGCGGTTCCTGCTGGAGTACGAGAACCCGCGGTCGGGTTCATTCGAGCCGCTCAAGGGGCTGCCTGACGACAAGATCATCGTCCTGGGCCTGGTCTCGTCGAAGTTCGACGAGCTCGAGACGGCCGAGGACCTGCTGGACCGCATCGATGAGGCCGCCAACTTCTATCCGCGCGATCAACTCGCGCTCTCCACCCAGTGCGGGTTCTCGTCGGCTGGTCCCGGCAATGCGATCTCAGAGGGCGCCCAGGAGCGCAAGCTCCAGCTTGTCGCCGAGGTCGCGCGCCAGGCCTGGGGATGACCGCCCGCCGGGGCTGGGGATGACTGCCGGCCAGGCCCGGGGATGACTGGCCGCCGGGCCCGAGGATGCGTGCGCGGCGGGCAGCGCGCCGCACCGACGACGGCGACATGTCGAGCGCGTTAAGAGCGGTCTGGTCACCGGCGGCGCCGGTCCGCGCGGCGTAGAGTGGCGCTGTCCGTTGCCAGGCTGCTGGCTGGCTCATGAGTGCTGCCGAAGCAGAACCAGACCCACCGGAAACCGGAGCCGGGCGACGCCTGGACCCGGAGACGCTCGGGGCGCACGTCGAGCGGCTCTACCGTGCCGCCTACGGGCTGTGCGGGTCGCGCGCGGACGCCGAGGATCTGGTCCAGGACACGTACGAGCGGGTCCTGCGCCGCCCGCGCTTCGTGCGCCGCGACGATGACCTGGCCTACTTGCTGCGGGTGCTGCGCAACACCTGGGTGAGCTCCAGGCGGGTCGGGCGCGCGGTCACGATCGCGCCGGTGGGCGACGACATCGAGGCCATGGCCCCGAGCCACGACGCGATCGCCGATCACATCGAGGGCGCGGCCGTGTTCGAGGCGCTCAAGGAGCTGACCGAGCCGCTGCGTGAGGCGCTGGTGGCCGTCGACGTCGTGGGCCTCTCCTACCGCGAGGCCGCGCATGCCCTGAAGGTCAAGGAGGGCACGATCATGAGCCGGCTGCACCGGGGCCGCGGCCAGATCGCCGAGCGGCTGAACCTGTAGACGGCGAGCGTCCCGGCGCCGGCGCGGGCGGCTATGCGGTCTGCGTGCGCACCGGCGCCGCCGCCAGCGCCAGCAGGACGTCGCGGGTGGTGGGTCCGGCCAGCACGCAGGTCCGCCCAAAGCGCACCAGGGTCACGACCGCCAATCCCGGCCGCGTCGAGAACGTGGTGAGTGGCACGCCCTGGAACACCACGTGCCTGGCGTCGCGGGGGAGGCGCACCGGCCTGCCCGCGAACACCGTGTAGCTCATGGGCGCGCCGTTGGGCAGCCGGTAGAACACCGTGAACGCCGGGCGCCCGCCGATGCGGTCGCTGCGCACGCCGGTCGGGGGCACGTGCAAGCTCGCGTAGCTGGGAAAGGTGACGCCCTGGTAGTCGACGTCGAGTAGCCGCGCGTTGCGAACCGCGGGAGCCGCGCCGGTCGACGGCGCCAGGGCGAGCCGGGCCGCGGCCGCGATGCTGGGCCCCCCGCTGCCGCTGCCGCCGGCGCCCAACGCGATCACGAGTACGGCGATGACCGCGCACACCGCGGCGAGCCCGGGCGCGACCAGCGCGGGCCGCCACGCCGTGACGCGTGGGCGCGACCGCGCGCGCCGCGCCGGCGCGGGGCCGTAGGCGTCGTGCACCCGCCGTTCGATTGCGGCCAGGAGCTCGGGCGGAGCCGCCGGTCCGCCCGTGTGCAGCGCATCGGCGACCCGCCGGTGGGCCTGGTCGTCATCGGGTGGCAGCGTGGGTTCCATCAAGGCGTGGGGGGTTGTGGGTGATGGGCGGACGATGCCCACCAATGGGACAGACGCGTCTCGTGCCGCGTGTATTCCATCGACGGGCGTGAAAATCTGCTCATCAAAAAAAGGTCGCCGGCGATGGAATGCGCAGCGCGCGGGCCGCGTCTTATCGGGGTGTTGGGCAGGGTGGTGACCGGCGGGGTGCCGGGGACATCACCGCAAAGTTCACCTCACATCCCTCATAGGAGAGAGCAACATGTCACTCACGCATGTCTACGAGCGTGCGCGCTCACTGGCGCAGTTCACCAAGGACAACGTGCTCGGTATCGCCAACCGCTGGGTGCACCTGGGCCTGGCCGCGATCGTGTCCCTGCTGGGAGCGGCGGCTCTGGCCGGTCCGGCCCTGGCGACGCCCCAGCCGGCGTCGACGCCATACACGTTCACCACGCTTGACAACCAGGGCGACCCCACTTTCAACCAGGTGCTGGGCATCAACCAGTCAGGCACGATCGCCGGGTACTTCGGCTCCGGCGCTGCCGGACACCCCAACAAGGGGTATCTGCTGTCCCCGCCCTACGGGCAGTCCAGCTACGTGTCCGAGAACTTCCCGGGCTCGGTGCAGACGCAGGTCACCGGCCTCAACGACCGCGGCGTGACCGTGGGCTTCTGGTCAGACCAGAACAACGCCAATCAGGTGAACGCCAACTTCGGGTTCTACACGGTCGACGGCCATAAGGCTCACACGGTCATGTTCCCCACCGACGACAACGCGACGCCGCCCGTCAACCAGCTGCTCGGCGTCAACGACCGCAACATCGCAGTCGGCTTTTACACCGACGGCGAGGGCAACAACCACGGCTACACGTACAACATCCGCCGTCACCGCTTCCACGAGGTCACCGTCTCTGGCGCGACCAGCGTGACCGCTGCCGGCATCAACAACCGTGGCGACATCGCCGGGTTCGACACTGACGCGCAGGGCAACGTCCAGAGCTTCCTGCTCGGCCGCTGGGGTCTGGAGACCACCCTCGCCTACCCGGGCGCGACGTCGACCCAGGCGCTCGGCGTCAACGACAGCGACGAGGTCGTCGGCGTCTACACCAACGCGGACATGAGCATGCACGGCTTCACCTGGACCCCCGAGCACGGCTTCGTGACCGTGGATGACCCCAACGGGGTGGGCACCACCACGATCAACGGACTCAACGACCAGGGTGAGCTCGTCGGCTTCTACACCGACGCCGCCGGCAACACCGACGGCCTGCTGGCCATGCCGCAGTCGCACCACCGCCACTAGGCCCGCCGGCAACCCATTCCCCACGCGAGACCGGGTCGCCGCACGGCGGCGGCCCGGTCTCGAACCAATCGTCCATCTCAGCCGTATCTCACCGCAATGGTCACACCGATCGTCACCGAGCTTCGCCGCCACGGCTCAAGCACCCCCGCCGTCGCGCCCGCGCCGCCCAAGCCGCGGATTTAAGTTCGCGGCTCAGGCGCCGATGTGTGAGAGAGAATGAGTATCCAGGCCGTGCTCTCACGGATCGACGTCATCGCGCAGGCGCAACAGCAACTCGCCTCGCCCATCGGATCCTCCAGCTCCGCCGCCGCCACCGCGATCGGGGCGACGCTCAACGGCACGGGGGGCACCGGCGCATCCACCTCCACCAGCTTTGCCAGCGCGCTTGCTCAGGCCCAGGGCACCACGCTCTCGGGGGCCTCGACCGCCACCGGCCTGACCGCCACCGGCCTGACCGCCACCGGCCTGAGCGCAACCGGCCTGAGCGCCAACGGGCTGAGCGAGACCGGCTCCACGTCGACCGCCGGCGTCGTCCCGGGCGCCGTCGTGCCCCAGGCGTCGTGGAATCCGGAGCAGAAGCCGATCGCCGGCTGGATCGCGCCGATCCTCGACTGGGCCTCCCAGCACGGCTGGAGCGGCACCGTCACCAGCGGCTATCGCGACTACTCGCAGCAGGCCGCGATCAACGCCTCCGGCGCCTTCAGCGCTCCCGCCGGCAAGTCCAATCACGAGACGACCCAGTACCCCGGCGGCGCCGTCGACGTCACCGACCCCGCCCAGCTCATCCAGGTGCTCCAGGGCTACAGCGGCCCCTACAAGCTCATCGGCGGCGTCCTGGGCCCGGCCGATCCCGAGCACTTCTCGGCCACCGGCCACTGACAGAACGTCATTGGTCTGACGGTCATCGCGGGCCCGAGTTGTGAGGACCGGCCGTCCGCTTGCTCCGTTGTCGGCGGCCGTATAGCGTTGCCGTGTTCGGCCTGGGAGGCACACTGGCCAGCTTGCGAATCTTGGGGCCCATCGAGGCCTGGACGGGGGACCTGCGACTGGGGGTCGGCGGGCCGCGTCAGCTTGCGCTGCTGGCGTATCTGGTGCTGAACGCCAATCGGGCGGTCCCGAACGACGGCCTCGTCGAGACGCTGTGGGGATCCGCACGGTCGGCCTCGGACAACCGGCTTCAGATGGCGGTGGCGAGGCTGCGCCGGGCGCTGGCACCGCTGGAGCAGGCATCCGCGGTGACGCTGCGGACGGTGGGCGGCGGCTATCTACTTGCCATCGCGCCCGGTGAAGTGGATGCCGAGGTGTTCACCGATCGGGTGCACGCCGGCTTCGCCGCGCTGGAGGCAGGCGACGCGGCGGCGGCGCACGACACCCTTGTCCATGCCCTGGCGCTGTGGCGCGGCCCGCCCCTGGCCGAGGTCGGCTTCGAGGACTTCGCCCAGCCCGAGATCCGCCGCCTGGAGGAGTTGAGGCTGGTGGCGCTGGAGGGCCGGATCGACGCGGATCTACGTCTGGGTCGGCACGGCGTGCTCGTCGGCGAACTCGAGGGGCTGCTCGCGCAGAATCCGGCCCGGGAGCGGGTGGCCGGTCAGCTCATGCTCGCTCTGTATCGCAGCGGCCGCCAGCAGGAGGCGCTCGAGGTCTTTCATCGCACCCGTGTGCGCCTGACCGAGCAGCTGGGCCTCGAGCCCGGACCGACGCTGAAGACGCTGCAGGCACAGATCCTCGAGCAGGCGCCGTCTCTCCTGGGCGTCCCCGGCGATGGTCCCGCCCGGCTCGCCGGGGACTCGGGGACCGCGCCAGGCATCTCGGGAGCGCTGCGGGCACGGGCACCGCTGCCCAGCCGACTCGAGCCCCACGGCCCGACGGTGTTCGTCAACCGGCAGGCGGAGTGTGACGCGCTCAGGGAGTCGCTCGCACAGGTGGCCGTGTCCGGCCGGCGAGCGGCGCTCATCACCGGTGATCCCGGCATCGGCAAGACCCGGTTGGTGAGCGAGGTCGCGCACGAGGCGCACGGAGCCGGCACGCTGGTTCTGGCGGGTCGGTGCGATGAGCGGCTCGACCTGCCCTACCAGCCGTTCGTGGAGGTGTTCGAGCATCTCGTCGAATACGCCCCGGCGGACATGCTGGAGGATCACGTCGCGCGCTACGGGGACTCGCTCAGCCGGCTCGTTCCCGGCCTCACCCGGCGGATCGCCGATCGCACCGCGGAGCTGGCGCCGCCCAGCGAGTCCGAGCGCTATGTCCTGTTCCGTGCCGTGGAAGGCCTGCTCGACGCGGCGTGCGCCGATGGCCCGGTGCTGGTCGTGCTCGAGGATCTGCACTGGGCGGATCCCGCGACGCTGCGGCTGCTGTGGCGGCTGCTCAGCTCGCCCAGGCGCGCGCCCCTCATGCTGCTCGCGACCTGCCGGGTCACTGAGCTCGGCGAGGATCAGCCGCTGCGCCAGCTCCTCGCCGACCTCCATCGGGAGGCGAACGTCATACGCCTGGACCTGTCCGGGCTGCGATCGGGGGACGTCGTGGAGCTCGTCGTGGCGATCGGGGACCGCGCCGGGGACACCGCCGACGACGAGCTGGTGCGCGCAGTCGAAGCCGGCACCGATGGCAACCCGTTCTTCATCACCGAGCTGACCCGCAGCCTGCTGGAGACCGGTGCGATGGCGAGCACCGACGGCCGATGGCACATGACCGGCGGGGCGGACATCGCCGCCCACCTGCCGCCCAGCATCTCCGAGACGCTGGCGGCGCGCGTGCGCGGGATGGGAGATGACGTTCGCCGGTGCCTGCGCGCGGCTGCCGTCATCGGCGAGGAGTTCGACCTCGATCTCGTGGCCGAGCTGGCGGAGCTGCCGCCGGGCACGGCCGCGGATGCCCTCGACCTCGCGGTGAGGCGCTCGGTGTTGCTGGAGGTGCCGGCGCGGCCGGGCCAGTTCCGCTTCGTGCACGTGCTGATGCAGCGCTACCTGTATCGGGAGCTCGGCGCGGCGCGGCGGACCGAGCTGCATCGCCGCGTCGCCGAGGCGATGGAAGCGAGGGCGGCGGACGGGCGCTGGTCAAGCGCTGAGCTCGCGCGCCATTGGGCAGCAGCCGGGGATGCCCAGGTGACCAAGGCGCGCCGGTACGCCGCGATGGCGGGAGACGACGCCCTGGCGCAGCTGGCTCCCGACGAGGCACGGACGTGGTACGAGCTCGCGCTCGAGCTCCTGGACAGGCAGCCGGGGGTCGCTCCCTCTGAGCTGATGGATCTCCTCCTCCGGCGCGGCGAGGCGGAGCGCCACGCCGGTGATCTGCGCTTCAGGGAGACGCTGCTCGAGGCGGCCGAGCTGGCCCAGCGGATCGGGGACGACGACGGGCTGGTGCGCGCCGCGCTGGCCAACACCCGCGGCATGCAGAGCCAGACCGGAATCGTCGACGACGCGCGCATCGCCACTCTCCGGGCGGCTCTGCGGGTCGTGGGCGATCGCGACAGTCCCGAGCGCGCCCTGTTGCTGGCCATGCACGCGGCCGAGCTCATGTACTCCCAGGAGTGGGAGGGCCGGATCGACCTCAGCGACCAGGCGCTGGCCATCGCGCGGCGGCTCGACGACCCCCACGCGCTCACCACGGTCCTCAACATGCGGTTCGTCACGCTGCTGGCGCCCGACACCCACCAGGAGCGGCTGGCCAACACGCTGGAGGCGGTGGCCGCCGCGGAGCGGCTCGCCCATCCGATCGCGCAGTTCTACGCGTATCACTGGCGCGGGTATGCCTGCCTCGAGGCCGGGGACATCCCGGCAGCGCGCACCTGGATGGCCCAGGAGCGCGAGTTCGCGGAGCGGTTTCGCCAGCCCACGGCGCTGTGGCTCGCCCGAGCCGACGAGGCCAACCTGGCGATCGTGGCCGGGGAGCTCGAAGCCGCTGACCACCTCGCCGCGGACGCGCTGGAGATCGGCCGCCACGGTGAGCCCGACGCGCTCGCCTGCTTCGCGGCTCAACGGACATCGATCGCCTTCGCGCTGGGGCGTCTGGGCGAGCTCGTCCCGATGCTCGCCGAGACGGTCTCGGGCAACCCGGGCGTTCCAGGGTTCCGGGCCACGCTCGCGCTCGCCCAGGCACAGGACGGTCGCCGCGATGAGGCCGAGGCGGCGCTCACCCGGGCGGTGGCCGTCAACTTCTCGGATCTGCCGCGCGACGTCACCTGGCTCGCGGTCATGTGCATCTATGCGCAGGTCGCGTCCCGCCTCGAGCTCGGTCCGGCCGCGAGCGCGGTGTACGACCTGCTCGCGCCCTGGGAGCAGCAGATCGCGTTCCCGGCCTTCGGCGTGTGGGGCCCGGTGGCACTGCACCTCGGCGCGCTTGCCCTGTGTGCCGGTGAGCGCGAACGGGCCCGCCACCACCTCGCGAACGCGACGGATGCCGCCGAGCGCGCCGGCGCTCCCTTGTGGCGTGCCTGGGCCGGCGAGCTCGTGAGCCGGCTCACGGAGATCGCCCGGTGACATCCGGCACCCCCGCGGCGGCGCCCGATCGCGTGAAGGTGGCGGTCCTGGGCGGGGGATGCGGAGGGCTGGCTGCCGCCTGGTCCTTGAGCGCCACTCCGGCGCTGCGCGAGCGCTTCGACGTCACCGTCTACCAGCTCGGATGGCAGTTGGGCGGCAAGGGGGCGAGCGGCCGGGCCCCGCATCAGACGGGCGCCGCCGGTCTGGGACAGCGGATCGAGGAGCACGGGCTCCACATCTGGTTCGGGTTCTACCAGCACGCATTTCGGATGCTCCGCTCCGCCTACGAGGAGTCCGGCCTGGCCGAGGGAGAGGAGTGGTGGAGGACAGCCTTTGACCGCTGCGACTCCGTGTGCCTGTATGACGAGCGGCGCGACGGCACCTGGGCGCGGCAGGCGATCCGGCTGCCGCGCCGGGGAGGCGCGGACCGAGGGCCCCCGACCGGAGCCCGGCGACCGCCGCTGGGCCAGGTGCTGGCTCGGACGATCCGGCTGCTCGCAAACGGTGCGCTCGCAGAGCTGGGGGACGCCGGGCGGCGGCGAGGGAGCCAGGTGGGGGAGACCGACACCGCTCTGGCGCAGACCGCGGCGACGCTCCAGGACATCGCCGCCGAGATCGACCGGGCGGAGAGCCCGTTCACGTTGGGCGAGGACGGTGCCGTGGCGTCGGCGACGCGCGGCCGCAATCGCGTCGCCGGGCGGTCGTGGCGCCGGCTCCGGCGGGAGGCCGTCGACCCGATGCTCGAGCGATTGGCGGGCGAGGTGCAACAGCTGCGCTCCCAACTCGCCGATCGGGTGGGCTCGGACGGCGTGCGCCTGTGGCGAGAGGTGCTCGAGCTCCTCTCAGCGTCGCTGGTCGGCGTGGTGCGCGACGACGTGCTCCTCCGCGGGCTTGGCGTGCTCGATGACGAGGACCTGCGGGAATGGCTCGGCCGACACGGAGCCAGCGAGGAGACCCTGGCGAGGTCACCCGTCCTGCGCGGTCTCTACGACCTGACGTTTGCCTATCGCGAAGGGGACAAGGAGCGGCCGAGCCTCGCCGCTGGCAAGGGTCTTCAGTCCCTGCTGCTGATGATCACCTACGAGGGCTCGTTCATGTGGCGGATGCGCGCCGGCATGGGCGACGTCGTGTTCGCGCCTCTGTATCTGGCGCTCCAGCGGCGGGGGGTCGGCTTCGAGTTCTTCAGCCGGGTGACGCGGCTGGACCTGATGCCCGGGCGTCCGGTGGCGGATCGCGTCGCGCTGGTCCGCGAGGCCTCGGTCAGCGGAGGCGTGGGCCGATATGACCCGCTCCGGCGCATCGGCGGCTGGTGGTGTTGGCCGTCGGCGCCCGACGAGAGCCAGCTCCGTGATCGCGAACCGGCGCCGGCGGAGCTGCGGCGGGGCGTCGATTTCGATGAGGTCGTGCTGGCGATCCCGGTGGGTGCGCTGGAGCCGATCTGCGGGGAGCTGGCTGACGCCGATCCGCGGTTCGCGCAGATGCTGCGCAGCGCCGAGACGGTGCGTACGAAGGCCTTTCAGGTGTGGCTCAGCCGATCGATCGCCGAACTGCGCGAGCACCCCGACGGTGAGCGCCTGGATCCGCCCGCGACCGCGTACGCGGCGCCATTCGACACCTACTGCGACATGAGCCATCTGCTCGAGGTGGAGGGATACGACGGAGCCGACGGGCCCAAGGGCGTGGCGTATTTCTGCGCGGTGCTTCCGGAGACGGGCGCGCTCGCCGAGGCCGAGGCCGCGGTGAGGGCCGGAGCGGTGCGTCAGCTGGAGCGGGAGGCCGTCGCGATCTGGCCGCGCGCCTTTGATCGAGGAGCATTTGACTGGAACGTCGTCTTTGACCCGCTCGGCCGCGAGGGCGCGGAGAGGCTCGACGCGCAGTACCTCCGGGCCAACGTCGCGGGGACCGACCGTTACGTGACCACGCCCGCCGGGAGCGTCCACGCGCGACTGGATCCGGAAGCGTCCGGATTCGACAACGTCGTGCTGGCCGGAGACTGGACCCACAACGGGATCGACGGGGGCTGTGTCGAGGCGGCCGTCGTCTCGGGCGAGCGCGCCGCGGCGGCTCTCATCGCTCGGGGCTCGGACCGGCGAGCGCGTCCCGGCGCGATGAGCCGCTACGTCGAGTACGGAGCCCTGGCGACGGCGCCCGGGCCGCTGGTCTGCGAGCGCGCGCGGCTGTACTGCTTCTTCGTGGCCACCGACCGAGCCCGCGTCCAGCAACTCTGCGACACGGTGTTCAAGGCGCCCAGCGGCGGCGCGTTGCGTTACCGCGTCCCGCGTCTCGCCCCGATCGTCCTCAGCTTCGGCACGATCGCGGGCCTGAGGTCCCTGCACCCCGATCACGCCGGCCACGGCACGGCGGATGAGCCCGAGGCGGCGATCTGGGTGCCGGTGATCGCGCAACGATGGAAGGACGTCGGTTACCTGGACGAGCACCTCGGGGTGTTCATGCCCTACATCTGGGTCGACGACCCGGTCGCGTTCGCCTCGGGGCGGGAGGTCTTCGGGTTCGCCAAGACGCAGGGGTGGATGCCGCGATTGGGGGATCCGCGCGACGGTGGGTCGCCACGGGGGGAGCGCTCCTGTCCCGACCCACCGGCTGAGCTGGGACTGGACGTCTACGGCGTCGCCGACTACGGGGTGGGCGCGGAGGCCGGCCGTTGCCGGCTGATGACGATCCGGGCACGCGGGCCGCGGCGCGGAGGCGCGCCCTCCGGGCTCACGGAGACGCCCGAGGGCTCGGACTTCGGCTCGCTTCTCTCACACTGGGTCTCCGAGCTCGATCCGGAATGGCAGGACGAGCCTGTCGCCCGGCGATCGGCGCAACCGCTGCGGCGCGGCCTCGCCGGCGTGTCGAGCCGGGCACGGGTGCTCACCGCGCTGATGTCCGAGCAGGCCGTCCGCCTGGTCTTTCTCAAGCAGATCCGCGACGCCGCGCACGGCGAGCTCGCCGCGCTCCAGCAGATCGTCGAGTCGCGCTCCACCGTGACGCCGGGGTCGATGCGCTGGCGCCGGCTCCGCGGTGCCTACGACCTCGAGGTCAACCCGCTGGACAGCCATCCCCTCCGGGACGAGCTGGGGCTCGTTGCGGCGCAGGAGATCACGCGGGCCTACGTCGCGGAGTTCGGGTTTCGCATGGAGCCCGGGACCGTCCGCTGGCCCTAGCTCGGCGTCGCCCGGGGGCACGTCTGCTGGAACGGGACGCCGCCTGCGTACTCCAGCCATTCCGCGCGGCTGAGCCCCGCTCCCAGGAGGGTGCAGACCTCGGCGCCGAGCGTCGCAGGCGAGGACGGCTGTGTCACGCCTGGCCACAGCCGGACGGTGCCGTCGACGCTGGCCGACGCGAGCAGCCGCCCGCCGGGCAGCCATGCCACCCCCTCGACTGAGCCGGAATCGGCGCTGAGCGGGGTTCCGAGCTCGGTCCCAACCGCGACGTCCCATAGCCGGACCGTGGTGTCGGTGCTCCCAGACGCAAGCGTCCGGCCGTCCACGTTGAAGGCGAGGCTGCGCACGTCGTTGGAGTCCCCGGTCAGCGTCTTGGTGGCGATGTACCCGCGCGGGCCGACGGTGAACAGGTGGATCGCATCGTCGGCTTCGCCGGCGGCCAGGGTGTCGTCCTTCGGCGAGACGGCCAGGCTGAAGATGGCGTCATTCTGCGGGATACCCGGGGCCGTGACCGTGGACGCGAACAGCGGCTTCTGTGTTCGTGCGTCCCACACCTTGATGACTCGAGCCTGGCCACCCGCCACGATCTCGCGCCCGTTGCGACTGATGGCGACGGCATAGACGTTGCCGGGTCCGCCGTCCATCGGCCGCCCCAGATGCGCGAGCGTGCGCGCGGACCATCGCCGCACCGCCCCGTTGGCAGCACCCGAGACGAGGACGGAACCACTGCTGTCGAACACGATCGAGTAGATCGCCCCGTCCCCGGTCTGGGCGGTACGGAGCACCGTGCCGGTGCGCACGTTCCACAGGCGGATCGAGCCGTCGTCATAGGCCCCGGCGACAACGCGTCCGGTCGGGTCGAAGGCCACACCCCCTACCCCACCGGACGCCGGCTCCGGCGCTTGCAGCGTGCGGCGATGGGCGCCGCTCGCATCGGAGAGGACGATCGCTCCATCGGTTGTCCCCACGGCGCCCGCGGCGATCTCGCCGACGCTGCTCACGGCGACGCTGCTGAAGCCCGTGCGCCGGCGCAGAATCGGGACCCCAAGCACCCCGCCCGCCGGCAGGCGCCACACCACGATCGTCCGGTCGGCGCCCGCAGACGCGAGGAAGTGGCCATTCCTGCTGACTGCGACGCTGTAGATGGCACCCTGGTGGCCGCTGAGCCCCACGATCCGGTGATGGGTGCGGACGTTCCACAGCACGGTCGTGCTCTCGCCCCCGGCGACGATCGCCGCGCTGTCCGCCGTGAACGCGATGCTCTGGACGGGGCGCAGTCCACCCAGCGGCGGCCCGAGCTCGCGGCGCGTCCGGGCGTCCCACACCGCGATCTCTCCGCTCGTCCCGCCCGCGGCCAGCATGCGGCCATCAGGGCTGAAGGCCACGGACGTCGCGATCCCGAGGGCCGCCGTCAGCGGCGGCCCGATGGGGCGACCGGTGGGGGCGCTGAGGAGTGTGACCATGTCAGCCCCAACCACCGCGAGCTGCCGCCCGTCGGGGCTGAAGGCGACCCCTCTGATCGATCCCTGGGTCCCGACGGAGATCACGCGGCCGTGGTGGGTCGCGTTGTTGTAGAGCAGCACGGTCCCGTTGGACCCTCCGGCGGCCAGGATCAGCCCGTTGGGCGAGTACGCGATGCTGTTGACCGTGTCCGCCCGATAGCGGATGGCGCTCTCCTCAGCGTGGCGCGGGACGCTCCACAGCACGATGTGATCGAAGCTCCCGGCGGCCACAGTCTTCCCGTTGGGCGCGAAGGCAACGCTGTACAACGGGTCGTCGGCGCGCAGCGGGGAGCTCAGCGGGTATTCGCCGCGAGAGGTGACCCTCCAGAGCCTCACTGTCCGGTCCGAGCTTGCCGACGCAAGCGTTCCACCGCCATGACTGAAGGCGACGCCGTCGACGACATCGGAGTGGCCGTGCAGGATGCCGGCAGGATTGGACAGGCGAACCGTGTTGAGCGTCGCCACGAGGTTGCGCTCTGCGGCGGGCTGGGGATCAGCCCGGTACGCGGCGAGATACAGAAGCAGAGAGATGGCGGGCCGCAGCTGGATCTGTGACAGCGCTCGTTCGGTCAGCGCGAATGACCTCGCTTCGGCGGTGTCCCTCAGCGCGGCCTGCTGTTCGCGGGTGGCGGCAGCGCTCTGACGGTGGGCGTAGCGGAGCGCGATGACCAGGGCGGCAAGCACGGCCAACAGGCTCAACGCGAGGACGAGGGTGACCTGGGCGCGTCGCCGGAAGCGACGGGCCTGCCGGCGCTGGGTCTCGGCCTCGACCTCGGCGTCGTGACGGGCCCGCTGCAGCCGCGCATTCTCCTGACGATCGCGCCAGTCGAGGATCGGCGCGGCCAGCCGGTCGTGGAAGATCTCGTAGCGCGCCTCGCTGGTGCCGGGCGCCGGATCGACCGCCCGCACGATGCGCTCCTCATACAAGCGATCGAGGATCGAGGTGACCGCGTTGGCCTGCTTCCCGCTCATCTGCGCGAGGTCCGCCGCGGTATGGGCGACCTTGACGCCCGACGGGGTGACGAGGTCCCCGAAGATGTCGGTCGCGGTCTCGAGCTGCGGTTCGTCGAGCCCGGCGAGCGCGCGGCCGACGTGGTTGCGGACGATCGCCTCGGCGCCGCCCAACTCGTCCTCGAGTGTCGTCCTGCGCAGCACCCGTGAGCCCTGGGCCCGCTCGCACTCCCACAGGCGGGTCATGACGAGCTGCAGAAACGGTGTCTCGATCTCGTCGCCGTTGGCGCTTGACCAGTGGCCGCCACCGTCTCGGTCGGCGCGCCGGCCGCCGAGCTCCAGGTTGCCGCGCCGCACCTCGTCCAGGACCGCCTCGGTGAGGGCGTCCTCGACGGTGATGGCCTCCTCCTCGCCGTGCTCCTCGTTGTAGATGGCGACGGGTCCGTCGATGGCCTCGCGCGCCGCCTCGCGTGACATGTACTCGAGATGCAGGTAGTTGTCGTAGACGTTGCCGATCCGTCCGCTGAACAGATCCCCGAGACGACCGTACGCGTCCTCGCGCACCGCGATGAGGAAATTGGCGGGCACGTCGGGCGCGTTGACGCATCGCGCCAGTTCGTCGGCAAGCCGATCTGGTTGGGCTCCCGCGTGGCGGTAGCTGAAGTGTTCTTCGAACTGGTCGAGCATGATCACGAGGGTCGCGTCGAGCGCCGAGGCGGTGGCGGCGATCGCGTCCGCCAGCCCCTGGCCCGTCCGGGCCGCCGTGCTCCCGGCGGGCGACGGGGGCTCGTGTTCGGGAACCAGCCCCTGGATCGCCGAGATGAGGTCGTGCACCGGATCGTCCTTCCAGGCGCTGAAGACGATCGGGATATGCCTCGGGGAGCGGCCGGGGCCGCCCCGCGTGGCCAGGTCGCGAAGGCGCGCCGACACGCCGGCTCGCAGCAGGGAGCTCTTGCCCACGCCGCTCTCGGCGTACAGCAACGTCAGCCGAGCGGTGCGCAGATGAGCGAGGATGATGCGACGCTCGGTGAGGCGGCCGAAGAACCACTTGGCGTCCGCCTCGGTGTAGAAGCCCAGCCCTTGGAACGGGCTGCGCTCCAGTGTCACGTCACTCGTCGTCGCCATCAGCGAGCGACGATCGCAGCACCCGCACGTACTCGGCGAGATCGGCCGCGAGCAGCTCGACGTGGCCGACGACGCTCCACGACGCCTTCTCCAGTGGATCGGGGTCGGCCTCGACCGCCCACGAGCTCTCGCTGATCGGCTGGCCTCGCCAGATCCGTCTCAGGAACACGCGGGCGTTCCAATTGCGCAGGGGATAGCCGAGGAACAGGCACCTGCTCCCGGTGAGCTTGTCCAGGAGCTGGATCGGCAGATGGTCCTGGATATTGTGCGTCGGCAGGTAGTCGATGAACTGATCCTCGGTCACCACGTAGTTGTTGCGCCACGTCACGGGGCCCTCGCCGGCGTCGGCGCCACCATGGATCTTCACGATGATCGTCCGCTCGAGCTGACCGTCATCGTCGATCGGGAATCCCACGTATCGCTTGGGCTCGAGGATCGTGGTGGCCGTCGGCTCGGCCGCGTGCTCCCCCCACGGCACATGCACGAACCACCCGCCGCCGGCCAGGTAGACGGCGTAGTCGAACGGCTCGTTGGCCTCCTCGAAGGCCCTCTCGAGCGCCATGTCGTAGTTGGCGGTGATGATCAGCTGGTGGCGTGGCGGCAGCCCCCGCCTCCGCAGCAAGCCGGGAAACGCCGCCAGGAACCGGTGCACGTCGGTCGGCTGGGACTGCGCGTCGATGAGATCCTTGATCGCGGTGTAGAGCCGCCGCTCTCCGAGCGTCACCGCGATGCGCTGGGCGATCTCAGCCAGTCCGGCCGCGCCGAGCTGAAATCGCTCGGCGAGCGGCGCCGCGAGCTGATCGGCCTGTGGGAGGCCGGCCTGGACGCCGGTGCCGAGCAGGGGGACGACCGACCCGTCGAGCATCCCCTCGATGACCTCGGCGTAATGAGCGTCGTACGGGCCGGGGACGCCGACGTTCCCACGCGACTCGCCGCGCGGTGGGGCTCCGACAATGGTCGCGCGTTCGGTGACATCGGCGTCCGCGCCGCGCGGAGGGCCGGCTGTCGCGGTGCCGCGGGCAATGCGACCGATTCGCCCGACGAGCCCCCGGAGATCCTCGTCGAAGGTCGCATGCCGAAGCTCCACCGGCTCCTTTCGGAAGAGGCCGCGCAGCGACCGCGGCAACGACGCGGGGTCGGGAGCCATTGCGTCGAGGCTCACCGGGATCACCCGATCCGGCACGTCGCGCAGCGCCCACTCGATCTCTCGGCGTACCCAGTCCTCGGCGCGCCCATTGGCCGCGCCGCCACGCAGGCTCGACACCCAGGTCGGTCCGATGAGCGCCAGGAACACGTCAGAGTCCCGCACCCGGGCCAGGCGATCGAGCTCGGACCCGTGGTCGGGGGTGACCTGAACGCGCTCGGATCCGAGATCCCGCCTCAGCCGATCGGCGAGCAGGAGGGCGTGGCCGGCGTCGTCACGCCGGTGGTTGATGAAGACGCGCGGGGAGCCGTGCGTCGCGGCCGACCCGTTGCCCAGATCGAAGATCTGCCCATCTGCCACGCGCATGAACAGCACCGGGGTTCCCCACTCGATGTCCTCGCTGCGCTCCGCCAGCATGGCCAGCCGCGCCGCGCCGATGCTCGCGTCCACGGGCATGCCCGCCGTCAACGACTCATAGAAGCCGCCGGCGAAGGTGATCGCGGCCTCATCGCTGATCTCGAACTGCATCGCCACCACCGCCGGGATGTCACGCTGGACCAGCGCGCCCGCGACGCCCGCGAACGGGTCGGTGCGGGCGGCGCGAGCGCCTTCGCAGGCGTTGAGCGTCGCCAGCCGCAGCGACGAGTCATGCAGCACCGTTCCGAGCTTGTCGCCGCTCACCGGCGCGGCCCAGCCACCCTCGTTCTCGAACAGCAGCACGCCCCGTTCGGCCTCGCGTTCATACGCGCCGTGACCCACGTAGTGCAGTGCGTGGAACGTGTGCGTCTGAAGCGCCTTGAGCAGGCCGGCGAGCGTCGCCGGCCGCTCCAGCCAGTGCAGCTCGACGGAACCGTCTTCGATCAGGGGCGACAGCGCCCGTTCGAGGTTGTCACGCTCACGCTCGACGTCGAGCAGCTCGTAGTCGCACGGGCTGCTGATGACACCTAGGATCCGGAGCGGCGGCGTCACCGGCAGCGGACGATGCGCCCGGGGCAGATCCAGATACCGGACCACCGGGGTGAATGCCGATACCGCCAGGAAGTTCGGGTCGTCGTACAGATACTCCCAGGGAACATCGATCAGCTCTGGCGAGCCGCTGAGACACAGTGTCAGCCGGACGCCTCTCGTCTCGTGGCGCGCCTGTGTGAGGGCGTCACGGTACAGATCATGCACGTCACCATGAAACAGTGCTTTGAACAGGTCGCCGCCGAAACGCTGCGCGTCGCTGACCGCCGATGTGTCAACCCGGCGACGTCCCCGTGGCCGGCTCACCCGCAGGATGAAGTTCTCGATCTCCAGCTCGTTGAACGGCAGCGTGAAGCTCGTCGCCGCCTCCGCTGACCGAGTGCTGGCCAGTACGTGATAGGCGCCGGCCCCTCGGCCGTCTATTCTGAGCCGCAGCTCGTCGTAGCCCTGGACGAACGGTGGCATATGTGTGCGCCTTTCGGTCACGCGAGTCTATCCGCGGGCCGCACCCCGGTGTGACAAATTGCGCCGACCGTGCGGCTCACGCCCCCCGCTCACCCTCTGTGAGCGGCTCGCGGCGATGATGCCGGCGCCTCGCGCAGGCGGGAGCGCAGGAAGTACAAGGCCGCCAGCATCTCCGACGGATGGACATCCGGGTTGTACAGCGGGCTGTCGCACCCGCTGGTCAGGAGCCTCCTGACGTCGGCCAGGGTGTCAGGGTCGATGTCGTGCGCCTGCTCGAGGAGCGCCGCCAGCTCCAGCAGCTCGCTGCGGACCGCGTCCACGCGGTCGTGCTGGTACAGGACGTAGCGACGCCGCAGGGGGTCGCGGTCGGGCCGGGACCTCGCGACACGCCTCAGCTGCCGGACGAGCGCACGCGCCTGGCGACCGCTGGGGACGCGGCCGGCCCTTTGCCCCCCAACCGCGTCCCCGTGCGACGTTTCGACACTGCGATGTGTTGGCGTGCGCCACACGGCCACGACCATCGCGCCACCCGATAACGGGTGGCTCACATCGCATAACAGCGGCGTCGGTCAGGCGCTGCGGCCGGCGCGGATCGGCTCGAACAGGTCGGCGCAGACCTCGGCGATGGCCGAGACGTGCCGGTGATCGGTGCCGCAGCAGCCACCCAGGATCGTCAGCTGGGGCAGCGCCGTGACCAGCCGCCGGTACTCGGCGGCGAGCTCGACCGGATCCCCGTCGTCGAGCGTGGTCGCGGCGTCGAGCTCGGCGTGGCTGCGGCGCGAGGCGTTGGCGCGGATGCCGCGGATGCGCAAGGGCCAACGCCGGCCCGCCTCCAGTGCGGCGCTGAAATGGCTCGGGTGCGCGCAGTTGATCATGTAGTACGCGGGCCCGCGCTCGGTGGCGGCATCGACCTGGAGCACGGCCTCCTCGATGGTCGCCCCCGAGGGAAGGTGGCCATCGGTTTCCACCGTGAAGGAGATGACGACGGGCAGGCCGGCGCGGACCGCGGCACGCGCAATCCCCACGGCCTCGTCCACGTAGGTGATGGTGAGCGCCGAGACGAGGTCGACGGGGGTGTCGGCGAACGTCTGGATCTGGGCGTCGTGGTAGCGCTCGGCCTCGGGGGCTGACATCCGCACGTTCGCGTCATAGCCGTCGTGGCGCGGCCCGATGCACCCGCTGATGAGGTAGGTGTCGGCGTTCTGCCCGGCGCCGACGCGCAGATCGGCCAGCTGCATGACCGCGGCGCGGTTGATCGCGGCCAGGCGGTGGGCGTCATAGCCGAGCGTCCGTCCCCAGTCGCGGTTGGCGCGCCACGTCGGTGACTCGGCGATGAACCCGGCCCCGTGGGTGCGGGCGATCGCGGCGTGCCGCTCGAAGTAGGCGCCCAGGCGCTGGCGGCCGGCGTTGGTCTCCAGCAGCACGAACGCCGCGAATTCCGGGAGGTCCAGGTGGTGGCGGTAGATGAGCGTGGTCTCCAGGCCGCTGTCGGTGATGAACATCCGGTCCTGGAGCTGGGGGAGGACGGCGGAGCGCCCGTCGCCGGTCATGCGCGTCTCGAACGAGTCCATGCCGGCAATCCTCGCGGAGGCAGCGCGCCGAGGCAATGGGGTGATCGCCCCATGTGGCCAATGGGCGCCATGCACCGAAACGCTACGTCACGCCACGAGGTCGGGCCGCGCCCGGCGGGCCACGTAGGCCGCGTCGTCGCGCCCGCGCACGACGTGGCCCGCGGCGACGAGCGCCTCGATCGCCGCGCGGACGGTGCTGCACCGCACGCCCAGCCGTCCGGCCAGCTCGCCCTCACGGGCCAGGCGCGTTCCCGGCTCGAGGGTGCCTCCGGTCAGCTCGCTCAGCAGGCTCGCGCTAACGCGGTCCACGCGGCATCCACCTCGAGATGTGCTCGTGATGACGGACGATGTACTCATGTCGGTCGGCGGCCAGCGGCCACACGACAACGGGCGAGTCCACGCCCCGCAGTCCCACCACGTCGCGACGTGACAGAAAGCGCCGGACCCCGGCACCGGCAGCATCGCGGGTGCTGTCGCTGACCAGCGCCTCGTTGGGCTGGGCGGCTCCGACCAGGCGCGCGGCGACGTTGACCGCACTGCCGTACCAATCTCCGTCGTGCAGGACGGCGGGCCCGGTGTGGGCGCCGATCCGTACCGGCAACAGTCCCGGGTGGGCTCCCACCTCGGTGAGCGTCCGCCCGGCGAGCGCGACGGCGCGGGTGGCGTCGGGCACGCAGATCATCGCGCCGTCGCCCATCGACTTCACGTGCCACGCGCCGTGCTCGTGGCTGAGCGCGCGCATCACCCGCCGGAACTCGCGCGCCACCCGCATGGCGGCCTCGTCGCCGTGCTGCTCGGTGAGCGCCCCGTATCCCACGAGGTCGGCGAACAGGAACGTCGGCGCCGGATGGCGAGCAAAGCTGCGATGCCGGCGCGCCGCACCCGCGCGCCGGCACCACACAATCAGAGCCCACGCCAAGCACCCCGCGAGGACGGCGAGAACGTCCCCACTCATGCTTCCGCGGTCCCGCGCGCGGTGCGCGCAGGTCTGTCCTCGACGTCAAGCGTCTGATGTCCCCGGTCCATGGTGAGGGAGACGTACCTCACCGCCGAACCTTCCCGCCAACCTGTGGAACGTTCCACCACGGAGTGTCCGGCCGTGCCGGGTGCGCCGCTGCGGACAACCGCTACACGGTGGGTCGCGCGGTGCACAGGCTCAACACAATTCTTTTACCTGCAATTTCCGAGCTGTTCTAAGATGCCCACGCCGTGGGTCGTAGCCGCCACGTTCCGTTTGTCGGATCGGGTCTTCACCAGACGTTGGCCGCGCTTGCCTACGCCGTCGAGCAGCACGCCGGGCAAAAGCGGGCCGGGGACGGCGCGCCGTTCGTGCTGCACCCCATCGAGGTGGCGACGCTGCTGGCCGATGTGGGCGCGCCCGACCACGTCGTCGCCGCCGGTGTCCTGCATGACACGATCGAGAAGACGAGCACCGAGGCCGAGGACCTCCGCAAGCGGTTCGGCGCCCGCGTGGCCTCGCTCGTCGTAGCCCTCAGCGAGGACCCGGCCATCTCCGGCTACAGCGCCCGCAAGGCCGCGCTGCGCGACCAGGTGGAGGCCGCGGGCAACGAGGCGCTGATGGTGTTCGCCGCCGACAAGGTCTCCAAGACCCGCGAGCTCCGTCTGAGCGTTGCCCGCGCGGCGCGCGGCGAAGGTCCGCCACCTCCCCCGCGCCGAGGCACCAAGGCCTCCCGCAAGCTCGCGCACTACCGCCACTGCGCGGAGCTGCTCGACGAGCGGCTGGCCGGCTCGCCGCTGCTCGAGAGCCTGCGCCGGGAGTTGGCCGAGCTCGCGCCGGCGGAGCCGAGCGTGCTGGTCGGCGCCGACTAGTCGCCTGACCGGCGGTCAGCTCAGAGCCGAGGGCGGCGCCGGCACGCGCTCACGCTCGCGGCGCTCGGGCAGAGCCCGGATGTTGTCCAGCTCCTGGCGGAGCAGGTGGTAGTGCGCCAGACCCGACATCGACCCGTCGATCACGTTGGCGAGGGCTTGGAGGGTGGTGTCGCAGTCGGGTCGGGAGTTATCTTCGTATCGCATCACAGGTGCGCCTTTCCACGCAGTACGGGGATACCCGCGATCCGCGTCTTCGAGCGGGCCCGGCGCCTGATTGCGCCGAGCCCGCCCGGTCGTGTCTGCTAGTGACGGATCGTCAGGGTCACCGGGTTGGTGGTGCCCAGCACCGCGCGGTGGCTGTCCAGCGACCGCAGGACGATCTGGTACCTGCCCTTGGCCAGCCGGCGCCCGTTCACCTTCAGGTTCCAATGGATCTTGAGGTGACCGGAGTGGTGGTGACCGAGCGGCACACGGCCGACGGCGAGCAGCACCGGGGTCTTCACGCCGTGGACGCGCTTGGTGCCCACGATGCGTTGCACCAGGATCCCGACCGTCTGGCCGGAGCTCAGGGTGCTCTCGATGTCCGCTCCGTCATCACCGGGGACGACGGCCAGCTGGCAGCCGGGGAACAGGGCGCCGTTCGGGCCACCGATCACCGCCTGGCTGAACAGCCGCTGGGGCTGGCCGGCCGTGGTGAACGTCGCGAACGGAGCGTTGACCGCCGCCACGGGGCACGCCGCGCCGTCATTTGTGAACGGATCGGCCGTGCAGCTGGAGGAGAGCGCCACGCGAGCGTCGATCAGCGGCGCACGCTTGACGTGAGGGGCCAGCAGGATCCCGAACGGGGTGTCCAGCACGAACTGGCCGGTCGGCAGGAAATGCCCGATGAACCCGCGGTTCTCATCGCCGTGGGGCTCGATCCACGACACGTACGGGACGTTGCCGAAGAACGTGATATCCGGGCTCTCCGCATCGCGGTGTGCCGGGGAGACCGGCGCGCCGCCGTTGAACAGCTCGAAGTGGTCGCCGCCGACGAGGCGGGAGACGAAGATCGAGTGCGTGCCCGATCCCGTGTCCTCGGCCCAGACCACCCACGGCACCGTCGGGTTGCCGGGGACGAGCGTGCCCGATGCCACTCGCGGATCCTGGGCGTCGTTGGTCGGCACGGCGTTGAGCGAGCACGCGTTCTCGGCGCTCGTCGAGGCCGCGCAGGCACCGAAGCCGTTGCCGGTCGTGTCCAGGATGTCGGTCTGGCCGGTGGTCCCGTTGCCCACGGCCTGCCAGTGGAAGCCGCCGTCGGCATTGGCGTCGGCGACGATCTTGGCGGCAAACACCTGTTCGTTGTCATTCAGGCCCAGCGAGCTGTGGTTCTGCTCGTACCAGACCACCCAGGCGACCTTGTCGGTGGGGCCGGTGAAGGCGATGTCCGGTTCGACGCCGTCACGGCTGGGATCGACGTTGAGCGTCGGGTCGCCGGTGGCCGACGAGCCGCCGTTCTCCGCCAGCCGGTCAAGGCCCACCTGCTGCCAGCAGAACGCGCTCACGCTCGCCGCGTCCGAGGGCTTGAAGCCGGTGCACGGGCTGTTTGGAGCGGGCTGCTTGACGCCCTTGGAGACGAAGATCTGGTCGCGGTTGTCCGGAGCCCGAGACGTTGCCGTCCTGCTCCTGCCACGCCACCCACGGCACCGGCGCGTTGCCCGGCACGGTCGCGCCGCCCGCCACCGACGGGTTCTCGGCTTCCTTGTCGGTGTGGATGTTGAGCGAGGGGACGCCGGACCCGCGGTCCTGACCCTCGGGCACCCACGTGTTGGCCGCGGCGCAGCCGGGGCCGGCCGCGGCACAGAAGCGGCTGGCGAAGATCTGCTTGGACCCGCCCAGCGCCTGGTTTGGCTCATACCACGAGTCCCACGGAACGTTGCGGCCGGCGCCCGCGAAGTCGATCGACGGGGCCTCGGCCTCGGCGTTCGGGTCGATGTTCAGGGACCCGCCCTGGGTCACCCACTGGCCATTCTTGAACGCTCGCACGAAGATCTGCTGCGAGCTGCCGGACTGCTGCTCAAACGTCGACCACGGCACCCGTGGCCCGTTGGCGGCGAGCGAGCCGCCGACGACGTCGGAGACCCCGGCGTTCTGGTTGGGGTCGATCCCGTTGGCCGGGTCGTTGTTGACCTGCAGGCCATTGACCGGGAGGCCGATGACCGTCGCGTATGCACCGGCGGCGCATACGAGGCCGGCGATGACCGCCAGCAGCGCGATACGGCTGAAGCGAAGCCGTCTCATGTCCTTCCTTTCCCTCGTCGTGGTGAGGCCGTCAGGCCGCGAGGGGACGCCGCGCCAGGCCGCGCGGCAGCTGATGGCGCCGCGCGTGTGTCACCGCGTGCGTGGTCCCCGATCCCCGGTCCTCTGGTCCCTTGTGACGGGGGATACGGATGGGCCGGGCGTTTGGTTCGCGGGCGTGCGTGCGCTCGCGCCTGTGTGCGCTCGTGCCTGTGTGCGCTCGTGCCTGCGTGCGCTCGTGCCTGCGTGCGCTCGGGCGACGAGGGTCAGTACTGGTCGGGGAGCAGCGCGAAGATGCGCGCCGGCCCGCCGTTGCCGCGGGCCAGCTTGATCGGGGCCACGACGACCTGCGAGCGGGTCGGCAGCTCGGTCAGGTTGGTCAGGTTCTCGATGATCATTCGCCCGGAGGCGAGCCACAGCCGGTGCAGGTCGAACGTCGTCGAGTCCACCGGGTCCGCCGACGGGCCGTCGAACCCGACCGCGGAGATGCCGCATTTCACGAGCGCCCGGGCGCACTCGACGTCGGGGTAGCTCCAGCCGGTCCAGTACGCCGGGGTGCCCCAGTTTCGGGCGTTATCGGAGCAGAGGAAGAGGATGTCGCCGGGGTGCAGATGGGGCATCCGGGACTCGAGCTCCGCGAGCGGGATGGGGCCCGGTGGGCGGTCGGAGACGTCGATGGTCAGCGCGTGGGTGATCAGCCGCTTGAGCGGGATGTCGTCCAGCGTGTCGCCGCCGGCGATCTGATGTGCGGGCGCGTCGACGTGCGTGCCGACGTGGTTGAGCAGGTGCAGCTCGGTCATCGCATAGCCGTCGTCGGGCACCGATGCGATCGGTCGAAACGACGGCTCTGGAAGGCCTGGAAAGACCGGCATCCCATCCGCGAACGGATGGGTCAGGTCAACGATCCGCACGCGCCTAGGTCACCCGGCAGCCACGGAGACAACACCCCGGTCGGTCGTCCCCTCGTTGGCGCAAGCCTACCAGACGACTTCGATCGGACAGGGGGATCTCGGGGTCCTCGGCGAGCCTCTGGGCGACGTGCCGGCGCCCGCGATACAGGCGGCTGGTCACCGTCGCCTCGGGCACGCTCAGGTGGCGCGCCGCCTCGGCGTAGGACAGCCCCAGCACATCGATGGCGACGACGGCGTCGCGGAACGCTGGCGGCGCGCTCGCAATCGCCGCCATGATCGCGCGCGGGTCCACCGGGCTCTCGTCGTGGTGGGGCGCGTCGATCTCCTGCAGCTCGACGGTGGACGGCCGTCGCGACGCGCTGCGGCGGCGGTCGGCGTCGTGTTGCGCAGCGCGCGCAGCAGGTAGCCCAGCTCGCTCTCGCGGATGCGGCGCGGGCGCGACAGCACGCGGGCGTATGTCTCCTGGACGAGATCCTCGGCGTCGTGGCGCGAGCCGCACAGCGCCCACGCTGCGCGGTAGAGCGCGTCGGCGTGAACGACGAGGCGGTTGGGGTCAAGCGGTGCTCCGCGCAGGGACTGCATGCCCGGCATTCTGCGCCGCGCGGCCCCCCGGCGCGTCGGGCACACCCCCTGACATCCACCCCGACAGTGCCTCCCGGCGTTACTGGGGCTGGGCCGGCGGCAGGCTGAGGTCGTAGCGGATCCCGGCCATGCGGACGGCGAAGCACGCCGCCGCGCCGATGAGCGGGAACGTCAGGCCGTGCGCACCGGCCCGTTGCGCGGCGACGACGATGGTGGCGCCGATGATCGCGGGGATGGCGTAGAGCCCGCTACGCAGCACGTGGGGGACCTCGCGCACGATCAGGTCGCGCAGGATCCCGCCGCCGATCCCGCTGATCGCGCCCAGGACGATGGCCTCGGCCACGCCGAGCCGGTAGTCCAGAGCGATGCTGGCCCCGGTGACGCTGAACAGGCCCAACCCAGCGGCGTCGAGCACGTCGATCGTGGGCTGCATGCGGTCAAGCGCCGGGGCCGCGATCCAGGTGACGATGCCCGCCGCGCCGACCACGGCGAGATAACGCCAGTCACGGAAGTTCGCCGGCGGCCGGCCGATGAGCACGTCGCGAGTGATCCCGCCGGCCAGGCCGACCACCGCCGCCAGCACAATGACCCCGAACGGGTCAAGGCGGGCTCGCACGCCGGCCAGGCCGCCGCTGATTCCGAACACGAACGTCCCGCACAGGTTGAGCACCAGCACCGCCGTGGGATCGAACGTCCTCAGCAGCGTTGTGGTGACGGAGGCGGTCACGCCCGGCACCCTTCGCCGTTGAGACAGAACCCCCTGCTCCTTGGGAGATTTCCCGTCTGTGAGCATGACTATCGCCCACACAGAGTGAGCATCGTGGATGCGCGGCGGCAAGTACTACCACCCCCAGCCAGAGCCGGAGCTCGAGCCCGAGGAGTTCGAGGCCGAGGTCGCGGCGGTGAGTTGAACATGGTCTGGACGGTCGATATAGGCTTCGCACATCGGCGCCGCCGGCGCGGTCGAAGGAGGAGAGAGCCATGTTTCGCGACGTCCTTGTCGTGGTGGATGCCACGTCTGACGCCAGGGAGGCCCTGAGCCAGGCGATCGACCTCGCGCAGCGTGAGCGCAGCCGCCTCACCCTGATCACCGTCGAGCGGCGCCTGCCCGCGTGCGCCTACCTCGGGGTCGCCGCGGCGCTGCCCCTCGTCATCCCCGCCGCCGAGGCCGAGGCGCGCCAGCTCATGTGCGAGGCGCTCTGCGGCGTGCCGGCCGACGTGCCGGTGACCACGGTGCTCGCCGCCCCGCCGGTCCGCCAGGCGCTCATGACCCAGATCACGCGCGGCGGCCACGACCTGATCGTCATGGGGGCCCGCCCGCAGGGCCGCGTGCGCTCCGCGTTCGGGAGCCTCAGCCACTACCTCGTCCGTCACAGCCCCGCTCCGGTCCTCGTGGTCCATGCTGGCCCGCCGCGCGGCCGGGTCATCAAGCGCACGGAGGCGCCGACGACCCGGGCGCGGCGGTGGGCGACCCGCTCGCGGGTCGCCTGACCGACGTCAGCCGCGCGGCGCGGGCGCCGCTATCAACCCCTAAGCGCGGTGCTCGCCCAGGTAGCTGGCGGCCAGCAGCGAGCTGTCGCTGCGCAGGCGCTCGGCGCTGTCAGTCACCACGAGCTCCCCATGGGAGAGCACGTAGCCGCGGTCGGCGATCTCCAGCGCCAGGTGCACGTGCTGCTCCACCAGCAGCACGGCGGTCTGCTCGGTGTCCGCTGCCGCCCGGACCACGGGCAGCAGCCGCTCGACGATGATCGGGGCGAGCCCCAGGCTGAGCTCATCGAGCAGCAGGACCTTGGGCCGGCGCAGGAGAGCGCGCGCGATGGCCAGCATCTGCTGCTCGCCGCCGGAGAGCAGCCCCGCGCGGCGGTGGAGCAGGCCGCGCAGCGCGGGGAAGTGCTCGAACGCCGCCTCGTAGCGATCCTCGCTGTGGCCGTCGAGCCGGAAGTGCTCGCCGACGGTGAGCCCGTAGAAGATGCCGCGGTCCTGGGGCACCTGCACGACCCCGGCGCGGACGCGGGCGGTGGCCGACAAGCCCCCCAGGTCCTGCCCCTGAAGCGCGATCGTTCCGGCGGTGGGCTTGATGAGACCGGAGATCGCGCGCAACGTCGTCGTCTTGCCCGCGCCGTTGGCGCCCATCAGGGCCACCACCTCGCCGCCGGACACCGTGAGGCCGAGGTCGCGCAGCACCGGCGCGCCGCCATAGCCCGCGGTCAGGCCGGTGATCTCAAGCGTCGCGGTGGCGATCGCGGTTCCGGCGCTCACCGGGCGTGACCCCGGCGCGGCGCCAGCAGGTCGGGCACCACCGTGTCACCGTCGGTCGCGGCGCGGCGGAACTCGCGCGGCGAGCACCCGTAGGCATCGCGGAACAGCCGGCTGAAGTGTGGGGCACTGGGGAGCCCCCAGCGGCTGGCGATGGCCGAGATCGAGAGGTCCGCGTAGGCCGGATCGGCCAGGTCGTTGCGGCAGCGGTCCAGGCGCTCGGAGCGGATCCAGTCACACACACTCAGATCCTGCCCGGCGAACACCCGGTGCAGGTAGCGCGTGGAGATGAAGCAGGCGCGGGCGACCTGCTCGGGATTGAGGTTGGGGTTGCCCAGGTTGGCGTCGATGTAGGCCTGCGCGTGCAGGAGTAGCTCGGCCTGGGAGTGCGGGCGGGTCGACTGGGTGGCGTCCACGTCCAGGTACAGGCGGCGCACCAGATCGATGACGTGCTCGGCGAGGCCGGTGTCGTTGCGGGCGATGCTCCCGTCGGCCAGGCCCGCCGCAGCGCCGCAGAAGAAGCGCACGGCCAGGCGCGGCAGCCCGCTCTGCCCGGGGATGCGGACCGCGGTCTGGCGCGAGACGTTGGCGGCGTGCTTGCCCAACGTGGACTTGGGCAGCTTGAGCACCAGCAGGTCAAACGGCTCCCCGGCGCGGAAGATGGCCGGCTCGGAGGTGTCATACGTGGTCATGTCGCCGGGAGAGAGCACGCACTCGCGGTGATGCTGGGCGCCGTGCAGATGACCGCGCAGCAGGATCGAGAGGTGCAGGCACTCCGGGTCCCCGGCGGCGATCTCGCCGCGCGTGCGGCTCATCGTGTTGGGCAGCGCCGCCACGCGGAACAGCCCCACCGAGGCCAGCCACTCGCCCCACATCCGCGCCTGGAAGCGCTCGGCGTCGTCGGTCCGGATGTTGAGCGGGTGGTAGACCTCATACGAGGAGTTGGCCCAGAACTCGACGCGATCCCGTGGGGGCACGGCAGCGGTGTCGATCAGCAAACTCATAGCCTCGCAAAGCGATCCACTCAGATCGCCGCTGTGTCCCCCCTCTCTCCAAAGCGGACCGCCGAGCGACGGATCCTACCACCGGCAAAAACCCCTGGAAGCAGTGGAGTTAACTCTCAGCGCACACCTTGTGTGAAGGGCATTGCCGGTGAGCGCACGGTCACTCAGAGCGCCCGAGCGCGCGGCGTGGCCGCTGCAAGGATCGGCCGGCGATCACGGCCCGCCAGCCACTCGGGGAGAGGGGAAGAGCACGATGGACAGGATCCTTGCCACGCACACCGGGAGCCTCATTCGGCCACCCGAGTTGCTCGCGTTTCTCGCCGCGCGCGACGCCGGTGAGAGCTACGACGAGGCGAAGTATGCGGAGGCCCTGCGCGCCGCCGTCAAGGACATCGTCGACAAGCAGGTCGATGCCGGAATCGACGTGGTCGACGACGGCGAGATGGGCAAGACGAGCTGGATCACCTACCTGTACGAGCGCGTCAGCGGCCTGGAGGCGCGCCTGGTGACGCTCGAGGGGGCGAGCATGCTGCCGCCCAGTCGTGACCGGCAGGAGTTTCCCGGCGCCTACGCCGAGCTCGACGCTCTTGACGAGGCCGCCACCCGCTCGAGCAACATCGCCCCGGAGGGGTCCGCGCGCGACGACGGGGCGGGTGGGGACGGGATCGGCGACGTCGTGCAGTGGGTCTGCACGGGTCCCATCACCTACGACCGCGCGGCCCTTGATCGCGACATCGCCAACCTGCGCGCCGCCCTGGAGGACCACCCGGAGACCGAGGCCTTCCTCCCCGTGGTGGCGCCGGCGAGCGCCTACTGGCTCACCAACGAGCACTACGGCTCGGAGGAGGAGTTCGTCTACGCCCTCGCCGACGCGTTGCATGAGGAGTACAAGGCAATCGTCGACGCGGGCTTCCTGCTCCAGGTCGACGACGCCGTCCTCATGCACGAGTGGGACACGATGCTCTCACGCGGGCAGACCGACGACGACTACCGCAAGTGGGCCCAGCTCCGCGTCGATGCGCTCAACCACGCGCTGCGCGGGCTCCCCGAGGACCGGGTCCGCTACCACGTGTGCTGGGGCAGCTGGCATGGCCCTCACGCGTATGACCCCCCGCTGAAGGACACCGTCGGCCTCATCCTGCAGGTCACCGCCGGCTACTACGCCATGGAACAGGCCAACTCCCGCCACGAGCATGAGTGGCGGGTGTGGGAGGACGTGGCGCTCCCGGAGGGCAAGAAGCTCATCCCGGGGGTGGTCACGCATCACACCAACGTCGTCGAGCACCCGGACCTCGTTGCCCAGCGGCTCGTCCGCCTGGCCAACGTCGTCGGACGGGAGAACGTGCTGGCGGGAACGGACTGCGGCTTTGCCCAGGGCGCGTTCATCCACCGCGTGCATCCCGAGATTCAGTGGGCAAAGCTCGCCGCGCTCGCCGAGGGGGCCCGGATCGCCTCGCGCGAGCTCTGGGGAGCCACCGCCGCCGTGTGAGCGAACGCCAATCGGCTCATCGCTCACGACACCTTTCATCAGAGGAGAGAAAGTGATCACGGAAGCTCATCGCTGGTTGGTCAGGGCGGCCACCGTTGCGGTCGCCGCCGTGGCCGTCGCCGGCTGCGGAAGCAGCAGTAGCAGTAGCAGCAGTAGCCAGAGCAGCAGCGCGGCCGCAACCAGCACCTCGGCGGCTGCCACGAGCAGTGCGGCCGGTACCAGCTCCGCGTCGGCGGGCGGCGGCGGCGCGGGCGCCCAGGCCGTGACCGACTACCTGTCCTACGTCCACGGCAAGGCCGGCAAGGCGGACGCATCGCTGCCGCCGGTCACCATCGGCTGGATCAACCAGCAGGGCGGCCAGCAGGCGATCGGCCCGCTGGCGACGGCCGGCGCGCAGATGGCCGTCAAGTACATCAACGCGGAGCTCGGGGGCGTGGGCGGTCACCCGGTGCAGCTCAAGACCTGCTTCATCACCAGCGCCGAGGAGGAGGGCAAGACCTGCGCCCAGCAGCTCCTGGCCGACAAGTCCGTGCAGGTGATCGACGAGGGCGCGGTGGCCATCGGCATCCAGTCGTTCTACTCGACGATCGCGGGTGCCAAGCCGGTCATCGTCGGCGTGGCCGTCACCCCGGTGGACTCCGTCCAGAAGAACGCGGTGATCATGTTCGGCGACGTCACCCACGTGCTGGGGCCATTCGGCACGTACGCCACGCAGGTGCTGCATGCCAAGACCGCGGCGCTCGTGTATCCGAACATCTCGGGGATCACAGACGGAGCGACCGCGATCTACAACTCGCTCAAGAGCGCGGGGGTGTCGGTCAAGAAGGTCGCCTACGACGAGTCCTCGACCGACCTCATCGGACCGCTGACCAGCGCCGGCGCCAGCTCGGCCGACATGGTCATCCCCTACAGCGACTCATCGGGCTGTGTGAACCTCGCCAAGGGCCTCAAGCAGCTGGGGATCACCGACGCCAAGAAGATCGTCTCGGCGCCGCTGTGCCTCAACGGCCAGGTCGCGGCCGGCCTCGGCGGCGACTTCCCGATCTGGACCTACGCCATCGCCAGCTCCCTGTTCGGTGACCCCACCGACCCGGGGATGCCGCCGTACATGAAGGTGGCGGCCAAGTACAGCACCCCCGCCAACGCGCCGGACCCGTGGAACATCGTGTCCTTCGCGCAGCTCCTGACCACGGTGCGCTATCTCAACGAGCTCGGGTACGGCAAGGCCACCTCGGCCAGCATCCTGGCCAAGGCCAAGGCATTCACCGGTCCGGTGGCGCTGGGTGCGCCCTCGCTGGCGTGCGGCAAGTACCCGTCGGCTCCGGCGGTCTGCAACGACCGCGCGCAGTTCTTCCAGTACCACGGCAAGCACGTCTTCGTGAAGGTGGCACCCTGGCTGCAGCCGCCCTCGTGATCACAGCCGGTCCCCGGCCGTCCCCGGCCACCGCCTGAGCGGGCATGACACAGATCCTCCTGTTCATCCTGCTCGGGCTGGGGCCCGGGGCGCTCATTGCCGCGATTTCGCTGGGGGTGGTGCTCACCTTCCGGGGCTCCGGGGTGATCAACCTGGCCACGGGCGGCGTCGCCATGGTCGGCGGCTATGCCTACTGGGCGCTGAAGACCGGACAGGTCGCCGGCGTCCAGATGGGCACCGCCCCGGCGCTGGTCAGCAGCCTGGTCATCGTCCTCATCTTCGGCGTGCTGGTGGAGCTCATCGCCTTCCGGCCGCTGCGCAACGCCTCGCCGCTGGCCAAGCTGGTGTCCTCGCTCGGGGTCCTGCTCATCGCGCAGGCGATGGTGCTGTTGGCCTTCGGGAACACGCCCCAGCCCGAGCCGACGATCCTGCCCCAGAGCATCGTCCACGTCTTCGGCGCGGTCATCCCGGTGGACCGGTTCATCCTCACCGGGATCGTCATCGCGATGGCGGCGGCGTTGGCGGCCGCCTACCGGTGGTCGCGCTTCGGCCTGGCCACCCGGGCGGCGTCCGAGAACGAGGTGGCGGCGATGCTCGGCGGGCTGTCGCCCCGGCTGCTGTCGCTCGGCAACACGCTGGTGGCCTCGTTCATCGCCGGCGCGGTCGGCATCCTCGCGGCGGCGATCACCGAGCTTGACTCAGAGACGCTCCCGCTGCAGATCGTGCCGGCGCTGACGGCGGCGCTGATCGCGCGCTTCACGTCGTTCGGCCTCGCCTGCGCCGCGGGGATCGGGCTGGGGATCATCGAGTCACTGATCCAGTACGCCAGCTCGCAGCCGTGGTTCCCGCAGGCCGGCGGGTCGGCCATCCCGGGCGTCGCCGAGCTCGTCATCTTCCTCATCACGGTGGCGGTCATGTACCTGCGTGGTGCGAGCCTGCCCCGGCGCGGTGACCTGGTGGAGCGCAGCCTGCCGCAGGTACCCCGGCCCAACAACCTGGTGCGGACCTCGCTCATCGCCGGGGTGGTCTGCGCGGTGGCGCTGGTGGTGCTGCCCTACGACTTCCGCGAGGCCCTCATCAACACGATGATCGGCACGGTGATGGCGCTGAGTCTGGTGGTCCTCACCGGTTTCGTCGGCCAGATCTCCGTCGTGCAGCTCTCGCTGGCGGGGGTGTCGGGGTTCACGATCTCGCACCTGGCCGTCAACGCGGGCATCGGCTTCCCCATCGCGCTCATCCTCGGGACGGCGGCCGCGCTCGTGCTGGGCATGCTCACCGCTGTCTCCGCGCTGCGCGTCCGCGGTGTCAGCCTGGCGGTGGTGACGCTGGCCGCGGCGGTGGCGATCGAGAACTTCGGCTTCACCAATCCCACCTGGGGGGGAGGGCAGACCGGCTCGCCGGTGCCCGAGCCGCACCTGTTCGGGATCGACCTCGGGCCCGCCGCGCATTTCCGGGGCCTGGACGGCAACCAGCCCAGCCCGGTCTTCGGCTGGGTCGTCCTCATCGCCACCATCGCCATGTGCCTGCTGGTGGGGTACGTACGGCGCGGCAAGCTGGGACAGCGCATGCTCGCTGTGCGCTCCAACGAGCGCGCCGCCGCGGCGGCGGCGATCAACCCGCGCAACGTCAAGCTCGCCGCGTTCGCCATCAGCGCGATCATCGCCGGGGTCGCCGGAGGGCTGTACGCCTACAACTTCGGCTCGGTGAGCGGCGACCGCTTCGACGCCTTCATCGCCCTCAGCCTCATCGCCTTCGCCTACGCGGGCGGGATCACGCTCATCTCCGGCGCGGCCTTCGCCGGGCTCATCTCCACGCAGGCACTGTTCCCCTACGCCCTGGACAAGTGGTTCGGGCTCAACGGCAATTGGTTCCTGCTCTTCGGCGGGGTCATCCTCGTCGTCACCCTCATCCAGAACCCCGAGGGTGTCGCGGGGGCCTTCTACCGGCAGATCCATCGCCGGCCCACCTTCAGCCCCGACCTGCCCGAGGTGGCGCTGCGCCCGCCGGACGCCGATGCCGCCGACGCGCGCGAGCGCCGGCGCGCGGCCGTGGCCGCGGCCGGTGCGGGGCCGGTCCTGCGCGTCCGCGGCCTCTCGGTCGCCTTCGGCGGCGTGCAGGCCCTTACCGACGTGGCCCTGGAGGTGGGGGAAGGCGAGCTGGTCGGGCTGATCGGCCCCAACGGCGCCGGCAAGACCACGTTCATCGACGCCGTGACGGGCTTCGTGCGCCACTCGGGCGAGGTCGAACTGCGCGGCCAAGCCGTTGCCGGACGGCCCCCCCAGGTGATCGCCGCGCTGGGCTGCGCCCGCACCTGGCAGGGCACCGACCTGTTCGACGATCTGGACGTCCGCGAGAATCTCACCGTGGCCGCCGGCGCCACCGTCGCTCCGGAGGACATCGAGGCCGTCCTGGAGCGGATGGGGCTGGCCCCGGTGGCCGAGGCCATGCCCGCCGAGCTCTCCGAGGGCCAGCGCAAGCTCGTCGGGCTCGCCCGCGCCGTCGTCGGCGGTCCGGGGCTGCTGTGCCTGGACGAGCCGGCCGCCGGCATGGACACCCGGGAGAGCCAGGCCCTGGGGCGGCGGCTGCGCGAACTGGCCGACCTGGGCCAGTCCACGCTGCTCATCGACCATGACATGGGGCTGGTGCTCGGGATCTGCGACCGGGTGGTGGTGCTGGAGTTCGGGCGCGTGATCGCCAACGGCACGCCTGACGTGGTGCGCCGGGATCCGGCCGTCATGGCCGCCTACCTGGGAACCGCGGCCGAGGCGGCGGCCGTCGTGGTGGATCCGGCGACCTGATGTGTGTGACCCCATGGCTCAGCGGTGCGCGCGGACCAACAACATGACCAAAGGGAGAACGAAACCATGAGTCCCCGAAGCCTCGAAGACCTGCTGGGGCAGAGTGTCAGTCCGGCGGTCCTGTTGCGCAACTCACAGGCCGGCCCCAATGTCTATCCCGGGGTCCCGGCCGAGTTCACCAACTGGCGCGACGAGCAGCTCGCGTGGCAGCGCACGTGCGTGCTGTTCAACCAGTCCTACCACATGGCGGAGCTTACGGTACGCGGCCCCGATGCGGTCACCCTCCTCTCTCACCTCGGTGTGAATACGTTTGCCAACTTCGCGGTTGACAAGGCCAAGCAGTTCGTTCCGTGCACTCCGGACGGGTACGTCATCGGCGACGTCATCCTCTTTCACCTCGCCGACGACGAGTTCAACATGGTCGGCCGCGCGCCGGTGCTCAACTGGGTGACCTTCCACGCCCAGACCGGCAACTACGACGTCGAGCTCAAGCGCGACGAGCGGAGCGCAATGCGCTCAGACGGCCGGCGGCGCTCGTACCGCTTTCAGGTCCAGGGGCCCCGAGCGATGGAGGTCATCGACGCCGTGCTCGGCCGGGCCGCGCCCGAGCTGAAGTTCTTCAACATGACCACCGTACACATCGCCGGGCACGAGGTCCGCGCGCTGCGCCACGGCATGGCCGGCCAGGCCGGCTGGGAGCTGTTCGGGCCCTGGGACGACGGTGCGGCCGTCCGTGAGGCGCTCCTCGCCACCGGCGAGGAGTTCGGGCTGCGCCAGGTCGGCGGGCGCGCCTACTCGTCCAACGCCCTGGAGTCGGGCTGGATCCCGTCGCCCCTGCCCGCGATCTACACCGGCGAGGCCCTGGCCGAGTACCGCCGCTGGCTGCCCGCGGCCGGTTATGAGGGCGCGGCGTCGATCGGCGGGAGCTTCTACTCCGACGACATCGAGGACTACTACTTCACCCCGTGGGATCTCGGCTACGGCCATCTGGTCAAGTTCGACCACGACTTCGTCGGCCGCGACGCGCTCGAGCAGATGGCGCGCGACGACGAGCACCGCGTCAAGGTGACGCTCGCGCTCGACGACGACGATGTGACGCGCACCATCGGCATGATGTTCGGCCCCGGCGAGCGGGCCAAGTTCATGGACTGGCCGTCGGCGGTCTACGCCATGCACCCGTTTGACAAGGTCACGGTCAACGGCGGCACCGTCGGGGTCTCGACCTGGATCGGCTACAGCGCCAGCGAGGGCAAGATGCTCACGCTCGCGGTGCTCGACGCCCAGCACGCCGAGCCCGGCACCGAGGTGACGCTCGTGTGGGGCGAGGAGGACGGCGGCTCGGGCAAGCCCACCGTCGAGCGCCACGTCCAGACCGAGCTGCGCGCGATCGTCGCGCCCGTGCCCTACGTCGAGAGCGTCCGGCGCGCCTACGCCCCGGACAGCTGGCGGGCGACGCCGTCCACCAGCTCCAGGTAGCTGCGCCGCGCCAGCTCCGCGCGGCACACGAGCGCCAGCGGCGAGGTGACCGGCAGGAGGCTGGTCAGACCCGCCTGGGCCACCGCGGCGTCGTGCTCGCCGCGCCGCGCCCGCCGCGCGAAGTACCGCGTCGCCGCGTGGTCGAAGCCGTAGCTCCGGCGCAGCACCTCGCACTGTGCGCCGGCGAGCGGCGCCAGCGCGGACTCGACGGCCCAGATGGTGACGAGGTGCTCGGCCAGCGACGCCGTCTCCGATCGCCACGCGTCAGCGCAGGCGGCCGTCTCCGCAAGCGGGTCCTCGCCGAAGTACCAGGCCGAGCCCGACCAGCCCGTGGCCGCCGCGAAGCGCAGCCACAGTGACAGCGCCCGCTCCTGTCCCGCGCCATAGGCGGCCAGCTGCTCGGCCAGCAGCCCATCGGCCATGCGCGCGGCCTGTGCCGCGACGTCGGCCAGGGCGCAGATCGCGTGGTAGTGCTCGCCGGCGAACAGCCGCAGGCCGTCCGCCGACAGGTCCCCGCCGAGCCACCGGCGCATGAAGGGGTGGCTCGCCGGGCTCCACGTCTGCTGCAGCGCGGCCAGCTCGCGCTCGAGCCGCTCCGCCTGGGCGAAGCGGCTGCGTGCGATGTCCTGGAGCGTCAGTGGGGACGTGGGCAGGCGCATGGATCCCTGGGATCAGCGGGCGGCGGTGGTGCGCCAGCCCTCCGCGTACTCCGTCCGCGCGGTCACCGAGTAGGGCACCGGGCTGACCACGGCGCGGACGTGGAGCTGCTGGTGGGGCTCCACCGTCGTCTTGCGCGAGCCGCCGCCGGGCTCGCCCCACACGACCGTCACCTCGGTCCCGATCTCGACGCTCGGGTCGATCGTGGCCAGCGACAGCGCGCGCTTCTCGTTGGCGCTATAGCCGCTGAACATCGAGTACCCCACCGCGTTGCCGTCTGGGTCGAGCACGGTGTCGAAGTTCGAGGAGCCGTAGTTGGCGATCGGCAGGTCGAAGAACTGGTAGGAGTCGCCGTCGACGTCGAACAGCGACGCGAAGATCTTGGCCATGTCCTCGCCGTCCCAGGCGAGCGTGACCTTGTGACGCTGGGAGTCGGCGTCGATCTCGGACAGCGCGTCGCGGCCGATGAAGTCGTGGTCGAACTTGACGAACGGCCCGTACCCGAGCTGCCACGGGTTGTTGTAGTAGTCCTCGATGTCGTCGGAGACGAAGCTCCCGGCCAGCGCGTTGGTGGCCTCATAGCTGTCGGCGCCGAGCCACTCGCGGTAGCCGCGGAGCTCCTCGCCGGTGTAGATGGCGGGAAGCGGCGACGGGATCCACCCCGACTCGAGGGTGTTGGACGCGTAGGCGCGGGCGCCGCACGGCTCCATCCCGAACTCGCGACCGGCCTCGAGGATCGTGCCGCGGATCTCGTCGTAGCCCTCGTAGGGGCCCCACAGCTCAAGGCCGGGGGCGCCGGCCATCCCGTGGCGCAGCGTGCGCACGCGCTGGCCGCCGACGTTCATCTCGGCCATGCGGAAGAACTTGAGTTGCTCCAGCGGGCCACCGTTGACCTTCTCGATGACCTGCCACGCGTTCGGTCCCTGGATCTGGAACCGCCAGTACGCGCGGGTCACCGCCTTGCCGTAGGGGCGCGAGGGCGAGCGGTCGTCCTTCTCGATCTCGACGTCGTAGTCACCCTTCTCGGCCTGGTACGCCAGCCAGTTGGACACCGGCGCGCGCCCGACCCAGACGTACTCCTCGTCGTCGAGGTGGAAGAGGATGCCGTCGCCGATCACGTGCCCCGCCGGCGTGCACGGCACGAACTGCTTGGCCATGTTGACCGGGAAGTTCGCGACGCTGTTGATGCCGGTGTCGGAGATGAGCTTGATCGCCCCCGGCCCGCGCATGAACAGGTTGGCCATGTGGTGGGTCTGATCGAAGAGGACCGCGGTCTCTCGCCACGCGCGCTGCTCACGGCGCCAATTGGTGAACTCGTAGGGCACCACCGGGTAGATGTAGGCGCCGATCTGCGAGTTGCGCAGCAGCTCTACGGTGTTGCCGGAGGCGTCGAGCAGCTCCTGGAGGTTACTGGGGGTCATGAGGTCTCTCTCCTTTGATCCGTGCGCTGCAGCCGGCCTATGCCGGCCCCTGCTCGGCCTCGGCGAAGGGCCGGGGGGCGGGCGGGGCCGTTGGGCGGGCGGGGCCAGTCCGGACCGAGCGCGCGTCATCGTACGCGCGCTGCCACCGCCAGGTCTCGAGCAGCTGGTTGAACGTGAAGATGTGGAAGCCCGCGATGTTGAGCTCTGGGTCGTCGACCGCTGGAGCGAGCTTCTCATAGAGCTTGTCGGCTGTCGATCCTTTGGACAGCAGCGCACGGATCCCACGCTGCTTGCGCAGAAAAGAGAGCGATGGGCCGACCCCGATCCGCGCCGACAGCTCCAGCAGCTTGGTGCGCGACACCTTGCCGGGGACTCCGATCAGCACCGGCAGCGCCATGCCGCACGCGCGCTGCCGGGAGACCCAGGCCACGAGGGCGTCGGGGTCAAAGCACATCTGCGTGGCCACGTAGTCGGCGTGCCGGCTCTTGTGGGCCAGCGCCTGCGCGAGCGCCTCCTCGGGGATGGCGGGGTGGCCCTCGGGGTACCCGGCGATGCCGATCGTCCGCGGCCGCTGCGGGTGGGAGGCGATCACGTCGAGCAGTTCGGCCGCGGAGGAGTAGGCGCCGAGCGGCGGGTCGGCGTCGCCGCCGATCAGGAACATGTCATCGGCGCCGGCCTGGGCCATCGCGGACAGGATGCGATCCAGGTGGTCGCGGTCGGTGACCATGCGGGCCGCGACGTGGACGGTGACCTGATGGCCCATCTCGCGCAGCTTCGCGGCGACCTCGACCGAGCGGTCGGGCCCGTGCTTGGGCGAGCAGGTGATCGTGAGCCGCACCTCCTCGGGCAGCTGGGCGGCCTCCTCCATGCTCCGGGCGAAGGGGAGGACCTCGAAGCGCGCAGGCTCGAGCGGGCAGGTGAGGATCCGGGTGGCCACCATCTAAAGCCTCGCGGAACACAGAGGGCCTGGGCACTCTCAAAGGTTCAGGTTTCTCCTACCCTTTGGGTGGGTGGGGACAGCGATCGTCATCGGCGCCGGTCCGGGCATCGGCCTGTCAGTGGCCCGGCGGGTCGCCCGCGAGGGCCTGCCCGTCGGCGTGATCGCGCGCGCCGAGCCGACCGTCGCGTCGGCCATTGCCGCCCTGTCCGGTCATGAGGTGCACGGCGCCGTCGCCGACGCGACCGACGAGGCCGCGCTGCGCGGGGCGCTCGATGAGATCGCAGGTCGCCTCGGGCCGCCCGAGCTGCTCGTCTACAACGCGGCTCTCATCCGCGCGGACACGATCGGCGAGCTCAGCGCGGCACAGCACCTCAACGCGTGGGCGGTCAACGTCGTCGGTGCGATCACCGCTGCCGCGCACGTCGCACCGGGCATGGCGGAGCGGGGCCGGGGGACGCTCGTGATCACCGGCGGGATGCCGGAGCCGGTGCCCGCCTACACGAGCCTGTCGCTCGGCAAGGCCGGCGTCCGGACGCTTGTGACGCTGCTGGACGAGGCCTACGGCGGCGCCGGCGTCCACGCGGCGAGCGTGACCGTGATGGGCGAGGTGGCGCCGGGGACCGCCTTTGATCCTGATGAGATCGCCGAGCATTACTGGCGGTTGCACACCCAGCCGCGCGGCGCCTGGGAGCACGAGGTCGTCCACGGGCCGGGGCGGTGAGCCGGCACTAGGACCCGGCGAGTGCGGCCAGGCGCCGGGCCACGTCGTCCATCAGCGCCTCCTCGCCCGTGGTCACGCGCGCGTAGCCGGGGAGCCCGAACTCGCCTCCGGCACGGATGAGGATGCCCTGGCGCGCGAGCGCGTCGGCGATGCGTGCGTCATCGTTGCCGCCCAGATCCAGCAACACGAAGTTGGCGTCTGACGGAATGGCGCGGAGCGTGGTGGGCCGCAGGGGGTCGCACAGGGCCCGGCGGGCGCGGGTCACCTGCTCGCGCCGTGCCGGCAGTTGATCGGTGCGGCGCAGGCTGGCGATGCCTCCCGCCAGCGCGGCGATGTTGACGTTGAAGGGCTCCTGGACCGCGTTGACGTGCGGGGCCAGCGCGGAGTCGAGCAGCAGATAGCCAAGGCGCAGCCCGGCCAGGCCGAAGATCTTGGAGAACGTGCGCATCACGACCACCTGCCGGCCGGCCCGGATGTCGGCGAGCCGGTCGATGCGCCCCTCGGGCGCGATGTAGTCCACGTAGGCCTCGTCGGCCACCACGACGCAACCGTCAGGGAGGGCGTCCAGGAACGCCAGCCAGTCCGCGTGGGCGAGCCGGCGCCCCGTCGGGTTGTTGGGATCGCAGATCCACACAAGCTTGGCGCGCGCGGTGGTTGCTTCACGTGCGATCGCCTCCAGGTCGAGCCCGAGGGCGGCGTCGTTGGGCACCCGGCGCACATCGGCGCCGGCGGTGGCGCACACCTGGGCGTAGAGGCCGTAGGTGGGGCGCGGGACGACGACGCGGTCACCCGTCTCGATGAAGGCGCCGGCGAGGGCCAGGGTGAGCGCCTGGATCCCGTGGCCGGGGATCACCTCGTCGGGACGGGCGCCGGCCCACGCCGCGACGGCGTGGCGGAACTCCTCGTAGGCCTCCTCGGGGTAGGCCCAGGCGGAATCGAGCGCGGCGGCCGTCTCCTCGGTCACGCCCGGCAGCGGGCCGAACAGGTTCTCGTTCCAGTTGAGGCGAATGAGGTCCTCGCGCCCGAGCCGCGCCTTGGTCTCCTGGGCGCTGGCGCCGGGGACGTACGGACCCGCGCCGACAACCGAGCGGCGCAGCAGTCGGTCGTAGTCCATGACGGCGCGGAGGCTACCGGCCCGGGGACCCGGGACTCGGGATGATCCTGAGCGCCTAGCGCCGCGAGCGGTGCTGGCGCGCGAGCAGCACGGTCGAGATCGCGAAGAAGAGGGCCATCAGCAGCGTGAAGCCCCCGAACCCCAGCCCCAGGCCCAGACCGAGCGAGTGGGCCCCGAGCACGAGCGCGAGCAGCAGCGCGGTGGCGACGGCGGTGCCGACGGGCCGGACCCTGAGCACAGAGCTGACGAGGAAGATGGCGACCACCGCGATGAGCCCGCCGCGATGGAGGGCCGTCCGGGCGAGACCCTCAGACTTGAGTCCCGCGAGCACAAGCCCCCCGATCACCGCCGGCCAGCGGCGACTGCGTCCGCGCGAGCGCGTCGTTGCTGTTACCCCAGTGCCGGGCCTCTCCAGGTCGGTCACATGGCGAGCCTACCCCCGCTGGACCGACGCGTCACATGCGTCAGTCCAGGATCGGGGGTGTCGGTGGTGCGCGGTGCGCGGTCAGGTCGTCTTGACGAGCCCGCCGTCGATGACCCAACTGGCTCCGGTGACGTTCGTCACTCGGGGCGAGGCGAGGAGCGCGACGATGGCCGCGACCTCGTCGGGGGTGGTGAAGCGGCCCGTCGGCATGCTGGCGACCGCCTGAGCGCGGATCGCATCAGAGCCGGCGCCGGTGGCGCGGCCGATCGTCGCGGCGACCCCTTCGTCGCCGAGCCACAGGTCGGTGGCCACGGGACCGGGGGACACGCTGGTGATCCGGATCCCCTGCGGGCCGAGCTCCTGGGACAGCGACTTGGCCACGTTGAGCAGGGCCGCCTTGGCCGCGCCGTAGTCGATGACCGCGCCGTCGGGCTCGAAGAAGGCGTTGACCGACGCGACGTTGACGATCACGCCCTCGCCCCGGGAGCTCATGTCGGCGACCGCCGCGCGGGTCGCGCGCAGGGCGGCGAAGAAGTTGAGCTGCAGCGAGGCCTCGAAGTCCTCGTCGGTGAGGTTGAGGAAGCCATCCAGGCGCGGGTGCACGCCGCCGACGTTGTTGACCAGGACGTCGACGCGCCCATGGTCCTGGACCGCGCGTGCGATCAGCGCGGCCGGTCCGCCCGGGTCGGCGAGGTCCACCGCGACCGGCGTGACGCGCTCGAGCCCGGTCAGGGTGTCCACGCCGCGGCTCCCCGCCACGACGACAGCGCCCTCGTCGGCCAACGTGCGCGTGATGGCCAGGCCAATGCCTTTGCCGGCGCCGGTGACGACGGCGACCTTGTCTGTGAGATGTAGATCCATGGCAATCCACTATGACCATCATCGACCCAAGCTGACGCCCGGTCTCGGCGGCCGGGCGTCAGCCGAGGCCGTGACGCGAGTACCTTGTGTTGTGAGTCGTGAAATAGCGGGGCCGGCACAGGACAGAGTGGCGGTGATCGTCATGAACATGGTGGTATTGGCTGACGAGCGGCATCCCGGATGCGTGAGGCTGGAGCGCACCCGGACTCTGGTTCGTGTCCGGGCCCGCGTGCTCGCGCGCCAGAGCGACCGAGCGTTGGCCGCGGGGATCTCGCCCGACTCGAGCGCATGCCTCTCGGTACGGGCGCACGAGCTCATCGGCTGCCCGACGCGCGCGGCGCTGGCGCGGGCGATCCGGAGGCTGGTGTACGACGCCGGCCACCCGGTGCGCCCGATGAACTTCAACGTCCCCCTCTGCCGCGCCAAGATCTGGCGATCGCGCGACACCCTGGAGGGCCTGGCCGACCGCCTGCTCACCGATGGGCCCCTCGACGCGCGCGGGCTCGCCCAGATCCGCCTCCTGCTCAGCGACGGGGCCGGCCCGCTCTTTGACTGCCCACGCGCCGACGATCTCCAGCCCGCCCTGGACCGCGCGATTGCCGCTCTCGATGTGGTGGCCGCGTAGGTCAGATCCCGGCGTAGACGCCCATCTCGAACCCGGCGACGACCTCCAGGAGCGCCTCGTCGAACATCGGGATCAGCTGCGTGAGCACCGCGCCGGCGACGCCGCTGGTGCGGTCGATCCAGAAGTGGGCTACGTCTCCCACTTGTGGGGCTTGACTTTGCATCACAAACCTTGGTAGCGTTTGCGGCGCAAACTTAAACGCAGGAGGGGTAGGACGATGAATGGCACACGTGACATCGACGACACAGCCGCGTCCGACCCGGGCGGCTCCTTCGATCCGCGCGAGGCGGCGAGGCTGCTCGATCAGACCACGAAGCAGGCACGACGCCGGTTGGACTTGAGCTCACCACTGCTCTCGGCGATCGGGGCGACGGTGGCGCTGGCCGCGTGCGGTGCGGTCTGGTTGTCCGTCCGCGGACAGCACCCCTACAAGGGACCGACCGCCGCGGGCCTGCTGGTCATGTACGGGATCCTGGCGTGCTGGATCGCCACCGTCGTGACCTTCCAGCGACGGGCCCTGTCCGGGGTCAGCGGACGTTCGATCCGCCAGCAGCGCGCGTTCGGAGCGGCGATCGTGACCGCGCTGGTCGCCGTCTCGGTGTTCCAGGGCGTCCTGCACCACGACGGGGTGAGCAACGGGATCGTCTACGGGATCTACCCGCTGACGGCGCAGCTGATCGCCATGGGGGCGGTGGCGGCAGGGCTGCAGGCCGCCCGCGAGGATTGGCCCGCCTTCGGCATCGCGATCGCGGTCATGTGCGTCGCCGCGGTGGGGGCATTTGCGGGACCGCGCGGGGTGTGGCTGACCGACGGCATCGGGCTGGCCCTCGTCGTTCTCGGCTACAGCGCCACTCAGGCATGGCTGCGACACGGGTGACCCTCGACGCACTCGACCCGCTGATCCACGTCCCGGCGCGGTTGCAGATCGTTGCCACGCTGGCGGCCCTGCCAGAGGGTGACGCGCTGTCCTTTCCGCGCCTGCAGGACATGATCGGCCTCACCCCCGGCAACCTGATCACCCATCTGCGCAAGCTGGAGGACGCGGGTTACCTTGCCTCCGAGAAGAGCGGCAACGGGCCGGCGTCACGGACCTCCGTCGCGCTGACCCACCGAGGACGCGCCGCGCTCAACACCTACACCGCAGCGATCCGCCGTCTCCTCGACGGGCTGTAGTCACTCGAGCTCGAGGAGCTCGAGGCAGGGCTTGCTAGGGCTCCGCTGCGGCGCGGTCGGCCACCGCCTCGGAGAGCACGACCACGGGGTGCGTGGCGGCCCCGGTCAGCTCCGCGGCAACGGAGCCGAGCAGCGACGTGCGAAGTCCGCCCAATCCGCGCGCGGTGATCACGATCAGCCGACCGTTCTCGCGATCCGCGACGGCCTCGAGGACCTCGGCGGGCGGCCCCGGCTCGGTGACTCCAGTCGCGCTCGGCCCGGCCGCGACCACGGCTCGCTGGAGGACATCAGCGGCAACCTTGTCGACCGAGTCCTCCTGGCCGGTGACCGGCGGCGTCTCAGAGCGCGCTGCGCGATAGGACAGCGCTGCCCTCACGTTTTGGCGTGCGTGGACGACGACGATGCGGCAGTCAAGCCGCTCTGCCAGCCGGCCCGCAAACACGGCCCCGGCCAGCGCGTGGTCTGAGCCGTCCACGCCACACACCACGCTCGCGCCGTCGGCGGCGGCGGTGCTGTCGCCGCCCGTCGCGACGTCACCGGGTGGGACGACCACGACGGGGCGGCGCGCCCTGGTGGTCAGCTCACGCGAGACGCTCCCGAGGACAGCCGACCGTAGCCCACCGCGACCGCGCGAGCCGACGACGAGCAGCTCTGCGTCCTCGCTGTCTGCGGCCTCCCGAATCGCCTCGGCGGGAGACCCCACCGCCAGCCGCACCTCGGCATCCTCGTCACCCAGCCGAGCGCGAACGCGACCCACGAGCTCGTCGGCTTCGTCCGCACGATCCTCGACGACGTGGACCACAGTCAGAGGCGCCTGTAGCTTCTCGGCCAGCCAGCGTGCCGTATCGAGGATGCCCTCCGCAGCCTCGGAGTCGTCGATCGCGCAGAGGATCATGTCGGCCACGCCGATCTCACGACGACCGCCCGAACAGCCGGAGGAACAACAGGAAGATGTTCAGGACGTCGAGAAAGATCCCGGCCGCCAGCGGCACGGCTTCCTCGGTGCCCCCGTGCCGCAGGCGGTTGAAGTCCACGATGGTGTACAGCCCGAAGACCACGAGGCCGAAGAGCGACCACAGGGTGTAGGCCGCCGGGATGCGGACGAAGATGAGCACGATCGAGGCAACGATCAGACCGAGCAGAAGCCAGAACAACGCCCGGTACAGGAACGAGAGATCTCGTCGCACCGCGTACCCGCCGGATCCCAGCGCCCCGACGAACAACGCCGTCGCCCCGAACGCCTGACGGACGGCCGTCGGATCGGTGGCCGCGTAGTAGTTGACCGTCGTGGCGACGCTCGCACCCATCAGCAGGCCGAAGGCCAGCAGCAGGACGACAGCCAGGCCCGTGTTGCCCCGGGCATTGACGACGTTGAGACCGATCAGACAGCCGATCGCGAGCAGCCAGGCGATGAACCATGCCGCGCCGCCCGAGTCCCGCGCCACCCACACACCGAGCGTCGCGAATCCCACGGTCACGGCGACGAGCGCCATCACGCGGCCAAAGAGCGCCGGCGTCCTGGACACCACCGACGAGCGTTCTGCATAGCCGGTCGCAGTCATCGCACCCGGCAGCTTCCCCGGTATGTGGACGGTCGGGATCACCCCAATCGGGTGATCCGGCGGTGACGAATCCCAGGCCGCTCAGCCTCGAGCCAGCTCGTCGTAGGTCTCCCGCGCGGCGTGGATCTCCGTGATGTGCGCCTCGGACCACTGCTTGATCGCGACGACAACCGGCAGGATTGTTTCGCCGAGCGCGGTGAGCTCGTAGTCGACTCGGACCGGGACGGTGGGTGTGATCGTCCGCGTCGCCAGCCCGTCTCGCTCGAGTTGCCTCACCGTCTGGGTGAGCATCTTCTGGCTGACGCCGGCGATGCGGCGTGAGAGGTCGCTGTAGCGCTGCGGGCCGTCGGCGAGCGCGGTGAGAACCAGCGTGACCCATTTGTCGCTGATTGCGTCGAGCACCTGACGAGATGGGCACTCGGCCACATACGCGTTGTAGGCCTGACGTGCCCGTTCCCGGCGCTGGGCGGCGGTCATCGTCGGCAAGGCACACCTCCAGATTAGTTACGCACTTTTCGGTGCCTTCTTCCCAAGAGAGAGTAGCGCTCTTATCGTCGGGTGGACATCTGTTGCCCACTCGTGAGGAGGACCCTGATGAAGGCCGTCGTCATCCGCCGCTTCGGCGGGCCTGAGGTACTTGAAGTCGCTGAGGTCGACGCCCCCGAGCCCATGGCGGGCCAGGTGCGGATCCACGTCCAGGCCGCCGCTGTCAACCCGGTCGACATCGCGACCCGTGCCGGTCGGCTGACAGACGCTGGGCTGGCTCCCGCTGTCGGCCAAATCGGCATCGGCTGGGATCTCGCCGGTGTCATCGATGCGCTCGGCCCCGGTGTCGACCGCTTCCGGGAGGGCGATCCGGTGATCGCGATGCGCGATCTGCTCAGCGCGCCGCTCGGAGCCCAGGCCGAGTACGTCGTGCTGGACGCCGACGCGGTGGCTGCGGCGCCGCGCAGCGTCTCGCCCCTTGAGGCGGCGACCGTTCCGCTCAACGGACTCACCGCCGCCCAGGCCCTGGATCTGCTCGCGCTCGGTGAGGGTCAGTGGCTGCTCGTCACCGGAGCGGCGGGGGCCGTCGGCGGCTTCGCCCTCGAGCTGGCGTCGCTGCGCGGCCTGAGGACCGTCGCCGTTGCCTCCCCCGGCGACGAGTCGCTCGTCCGCGGGCTCGGTGCCGACGTCTTCGTGCCTCGCCCAGAGAACGTCGGCGCGTCGGTCCGTCGCGCCGTGCCGGGCGGCGTCGACGGGGCGCTTGACGCTGCCCAGCTCGGCATGTCGGCGCTTGACGGCGTCCGCGACGGCGGTGCCTTCGTCGCCGTCGGGGCCGAAGCCGCGCCCACCCCACTGCGCGGCACCCGCGTGCACAACGTCTGGATCCGCACCGACGCTCCACGCCTGGCAGAGCTGGCGGCGCTCGTCGACGCGGGCCGTCTCACCCCTCGGGTGGCCGCCGCCCAACCACTGGACACGGTTGCCGCCGCACACGAGCGACTGGCCGCCGGCGGCGTTCGGGGCCGCATCGTCCTGGAGACGCCCTGATGCTGCCGGGTAGCAGGAGCTAGACGCGTCGCCCTACCACCAGTCCGCCGCCGGCCTCGTTGCCGACGCGGTCGACGATCAGTTCTGGGGCAGCTGACGGCGCGCGCCTCCGGGCGGACGCCGCAGGTTCGTCCGACAGTCGTTCGCCAAGGCTGCCCATCCCTTCTCATTGCGGTCGTGCATTAAGCGAAAGACCTGCTCGCGACGTTCGAACGGTGATACAACCCACCGCAGCACGGCCAGATGGTCAAGGGGGCCGGTGCTCAAGCGCCATAGAGACTCGGGAGGTCTTAGATGTTGGGGAAGCATCGCGCGGCCGGGGCCGCAGCTGTTCTGACGGTGGCCGCCCTCGGGTGGAGCCAGGCGGCGAGCGCCGCCACAACCGCGAATCCGACGGTGACCGGCACGGTCACTGCCGGCGCGCTCAGCGTGGCCACATCGGCCGCGCCGACGTTCTCGGCCAACCTCGCCGGCGGTGACTCCACACCGACGTACACGTTGCCGCTGACGGCCGTTGACACGACCGGCACGGGTGCCGGCTGGAACCTGACCATCACCTCAACTCAATTCACCACCGGCGGCGGGACTCCGCACACGCTTGCCGCGAACGCCTCGACGATGACCGGGGTCACCTCGGCGTGCGCCTCGGGCACCTGCACCCTCCCGACCAACGCCGTCACCTACCCGGTGGGCGTGCCCGCCGCAGCCACCGCCCCCACGGCGGTCAAGTTCTTCAATGCCGCCGCCAATACCGGCCTTGGCTCGTTCACGGTGACGCCGACAGTGGGCGTGTTCGTGCCCGCCACCAGCTTCGCCGGCAGCTACTCCAGCACGCTGACGGTCTCGATCGTCAGCGGCCCGTAGGGGGCGGACATGTCCGCGGTCCGCCGAGCGCGCCGTGGAGCGGGACGGCTGCGACCGGCCGCCCTGCTCGCGGCGGTCATCGTCCTCGCCGGCGCGGCAGCGGTCGTGCCGGCCGGGGCCCAGGCGGCCGGACCGACGGTCTCCCTGACGCCGGTGGGCTCGGCCGGTGCGAAGGGCTACTTCGTCTATTCCGCTCGCGCGGGCTCCCGGATCACCGGACAGGTCAACGTGGTCAATACCAGCAGCGCCAGGGGGACGGTCCTGCTCTACGCCGTGGACGCCACCACCGGGCAGACGACCGGCGCCGTGTACCTCTCGCGGGCGCGACAGCGGCGGGACGTGGGGGCCTGGACCAAGCTGCCGATCCGCCGCGTCGTGCTGGGTAGCCACGGCCATGCCCAGGTCTCATTCGTGGTCCGGGTGCCCCGGGGCGCGCGGGGCGGGCAGCACCTCGGCGCGATCGTCGCCCAACCGCTGACGGCGCTGCGGCGCTACAGCGCCAAGCAGAACGGGCACGCGTTCCACATCAACGTACAGGCGCTCAGCGTGCTCGCCCTCCAGGTCGACGTGCCGGCGCGGCCGGTCCAGCGGATGACGGTCGCCGGCTGTCGCGCCGGCGGGCCGCACAACTACCAGACGCTGTTCATCGGGATGGGCAACACCGGCAACCAGTTCGTGAAGGGGACGGGGAGCCTCGCCGTCACCAACACGGCCGGCCGGGTGCTCAAGCACCAGAGCTTCGCGGTGGACACCTTCCTCCCCGGGACGGCCATCAGCTATCCCGTCGTCCTCGCCGGCAGGCCGTTGCGCGCTGGGCACTATCGCGCCGTCGTGTCGCTGGCGTACGGCAATGGTCACCGCCTCGCCCGCCGCCTGCAGTGCACGATCTCCAACGGTTCGATTGTGCAGGTGTTCGGGGCGGCGAACGCGGCGCAGATCACGCGACCGGGAGGCAGCTCCGGCCCGAGCACGCTCGTGATCGTGCTCGGAGGCGTTGCGCTGCTCGGCCTCGGGTTCGGGGCCGCCGTTCTGCTGAACCGTCGTGCCCACCACGCGTAGACCGCCGTCACCGGACCTCGGGAGCCAGAGGCGTCATCGGGGGACGCTCCGGCCCGCGGCGTCCGTGCTGGGGCTGGCCGCGGTGTGCCTGCTGGTAGCCGCCGGGCGCGCCGGCGCGGCGGTATCGCTGGTGTCGGCCTCCTCCGCCGCCAACGCGGGCGGTTCGTCCTCGGAGACGATCAGCAAGCCCGCCGGGGTCGCGTCCGGCAACGTGCTGGTAGCCACGATCACCGCAGCGGGAACCGGGGCGATCACCCCCCCGTCCGGCTGGACTGTGATCAAGGACACCACCACGACCCTCCACCAGACGTCGTATTACCGCGTCGCCGGTAGCAGCGAGCCGACGAACTGGAAGTGGTCGCTGGGCAGCGCGCGGCTGGCCTCGGGCGGGATCGCCGCCTACTCGGGCGTGGACACGAACGTCCCCGTCGACGCCTCGGCGACGAACTCAGGCACGAGCGGAAATGCGAGCGTGCCGAGCGTGACGACGAACTTCGCCGGCGACGTCGTCGTCGCCGCGGTCGGATACGCCGGGACATGGGCGTCCAACTCGGTGACGCCGGGGGCATCGACGACCGAGCGCTACGACGTCGCCAACGCCGGCACCGAGAGCGAGGGCGCCGACTTCACCCAGGCGACCGCCGGCGTAACGCCCACGAAGACCGCCACCCCGGCCACCAGCGGCGCGTGGATCGCCGAGGCGATCGCTCTGGATCCGTCGACCACGGCGAGCCTGGCGCTCTCCACCGCGGCCACCCCGACCTTCTCCGCGAGCCTCCCGGCAGGTGATCAGACGCCCACCTACACGCTGCCCCTCACCGTCCTGGACACGCGCACCGGAAGCGCCGCGGGCTGGAACCTGACCATCACCTCCACGCAGTTCTCCACCGGCTCCGGCCACACCCTGGCCACCACCGCGTCGCGCGCTCAGTCGATCACCAGCGTGTGCGTCGGTGGCGCCAGCTGCCTGAGCCCCACCAACGCGGTCACCTATCCGCTCAGCGTGCCCGCGGGGAGCACCGCGCCGTCGGCGGTCAAGCTGGCCAACGCCGCCGCGGGGACCGGAACGGGCATCTTCACCATCACGCCCACGATCGGCGTGACCGTGCCCGGCAACAGCTACGCCGGCAGCTACACCACGACGCTCACCGTCGCGCTCGTGAGCGGCCCCTGAGATCGAAGGCCCATCCCCCTACACGCCTCACATTCGCCGATCAGCTCCCCGAAGGCGACCTCGTCACGAAGTGAACCCCCGCGAGTCCTTCCAGCGAGAAGCCTTCGGCCGCTCCGTCAGCCACATCGACGAGGAATCGGGGCCGGCTCCAGCGCTCGTACTGCTCGGCGTCGATGAAGAACGGAGCACCGCCGATCTCTCCCAAGCAGACGTCCTGGGGGCTGAGCGGGAGCTCGCCCCGCTTCAGGCACATCGGGGAGGTGCCATCACAGCACCCGCCGGACTGGAAGAACATCAGCGGGCCGTGGTCGCCCTCGAGGCGACGAATCACCTCGAGGGCGGCCGGGGTTACGGCGACCGCTGGCACGGTCGGGCCCATTCTCAGAAGAACCCGAGCGGGTTGGGGTCATAGCTGACCAGCAGGCACTTGGTCTGGCTGTAGTGGTCGAGCATCATCCGGTGGTTCTCGCGTCCCACCCCGGAGCTCTTGTAGCCGCCGAACGCGGCGTGCGCCGGATACTGGTGGTAGCAGTTGGTCCACACGCGCCCGGCCTTGATGGCACGTCCCATCCGGAAGGCGCGGCTTCCGTCGCGGGTCCACACGCCGGCGCCGAGCCCGTACATCGTGTCGTTGGCGATCTCGAGCGCCTCGGCCTCGTCCTTGAACGTGGTGACGGCCAGCACCGGTCCGAAGATCTCCTCCTGGAAGACCCGCATCTTGTTGTGACCCTTGAGGACCGTCGGCTCGTAGTAGTACCCGGCGGCCAGGCGGCCGTCGAGGGTGGGGCGCTCACCGCCGATGAGCACCTCGGCACCCTCGTCGCGTCCGATCTGCACGTAGCTTTCGATCTTCTCCAGCTGCGTGGTCGAGACCTGCGCCCCCATCATCGTCTCGCGATCAAGCGGGTCGCCCTGCCGGATCCGGCCGATGCGGTCCAGACAGCGCTCCATGAACGCGTCATAGATCGACTCGTGGATCAGCGCTCGCGATGGGCAGGTGCAGACCTCGCCCTTGTTGAACGCGTAGAGGACGAGTCCCTCGATCGCCTTGTCCAGGAACGCATCGTCGGCCGCCATCACATCCTCGAAGAAGATGTTCGGCGACTTGCCGCCGAGCTCGGTGGTCGACGGGATCAGGTTCTGCGCGGCGTAGGACATGATCAGCCGGCCGGTCACCGTCTCGCCGGTGAAGCCGATCTTGGCGATCCGCTTGTTCGACGCCAGGGCCTTGCCGATCTCCGCCCCGGGGCCGTTGACGACGTTGATCACGCCCGGCGGCACGATGTCGCCGATGACCTCCATCAGCTTGAGGATCGACCACGGAGTCGGACTTGCCGGCTTGAGCACCGTGCAGTTTCCGGCGGCCAGCGCCGGGGCCATCTTCCACGCCGCCATCAGCAGCGGGAAGTTGAACGGGATGATCTGACCGACGACGCCCAGCGGCTCCTGGAAGTGGTAGGCGTAGGTCTGATCGTCGATCTCGGAGATCCGGCCCTCCTCAGAACGGATTGCGCCCGCGAAATACCGGAAGTGATCGGCGGCCAGCGGGATATCTGCCGCCAGGGTCTCGCGGACCGGCTTGCCGTTCTCGTAGCTCTCGGCCACGGCCAGCATCTCGAGGTTTGCCTCGATCGCGTCCGCAACCGCATTCAAGACCGCGGCGCGGTCCGCGGGCGAGCGCCGACCCCACTCATCCTTGGCCGCGTGCGCGGCGTCCAGGGCGAGCTCGATGTCCTGCGCGCCGGAATGCGCGACCTCGCAGAACGGCTCGCCGGTCGACGGGGTCACGTTGTCCCGGTATTCGCCGGTGCTCGGCCGGGCCCATCCCCCGCCGATGAAGTTCTCGTATCGATCCTGCAGTTGGACCGGGCTACCGGGCTGGCCCGGCGCCTCGTATGCAGTTGACTCGGTGATCGCCATTGCTGCGCTCCTTTGGAAAAGACGGTGCATGGCCACTGCATCACCGTGGGAGCGCGACGACATCCGTGCTGGGGCGCGATCTCGCGCGGGAGAACACCGTGAGAGACGTCGGGTTCTCCCCGATGCCATCGGGGCCTCCGGATGCGACAACAGGTGACTTGACCTACACGCCACGCACTCCCGTCGAGGCGCCCTTCGCCATGAGATCGACGTCAACGGACGTCACACGATCGTCACCGACGAACCGGAGCATCTCGGGGGAACCGACGCCGCACCGACGCCGCACGAGCTGCTCGCGGCCGCGATCGCCTCGTGCGTCTCGACCATGATCATGCTCTACGCCCGCAATCACGATTGGGCCCTTGGCGACGCGCTCCGCGTCGACGTCAGCTACGACGTTGACACCACCCCCAGGAGTGTCGACGTCGAGGTGCATCTCCCCGACGGCCTGACCGCCGAGCAGGTCAAGCGCCTGCGACGGGTGGCCGACACCTGCCCGGTGCGGCGGTCCCTGGAGGCGGGCTTCGTCTTCGACGAGCGTGTGTGCGCCGACGTTGCTGCCGAGGGTGCGGCGACATCTGCTTGACGCCCGCAGCGCCAGCCGGGCGCGCGCAGGACACCGACTAGCGTTCTGGCCGGCTCCGTCTAGAAACCTGACTTTCCCGTTCCGAGTTCAGCGCGTCCCCCGGAGCACGGCCACTTCTTCTGGACTCCGATCGCGCTGCTGCCCGTCCTCCAGCGCGCGGCGCAGGTCTCGCCGACTGTTGCTGCCAAAGACGCGACGACCACAGCGACCGCACGCCACATCACGATGATCGCGAGACCAGCCCAATACGGCCGGGAAGGTGAGCCAACCACAGTCTCCGTTCCGCCGGAGGCGGACCGCATCCGCAGAAGTGAGCAGTGTCACTCGAAACGACTGCTGATCCTCGCGGGCGGGTCTCGAGGACTCACCGGTGCAGCCGCTCCCTGAGCCTTTGGCGCCGCGTGCGACGCCGCAGCCGCCGAGGTCCCCGAACCCCAGGAGGCGCGGCAGTCGCGAGCGCTCGAGCCGGCGCCGGGCTAGCAGGCCACCGCCCAAGCCCAGCGCGGTGAGGCCCGCTGCGACGAGTCCTGGGCCGGCGCGAAGACGGCCGTACTCCTCACGGACCGCCGGCCAGACGCGCTCGTCGATGAGGTCCGCGCTCTGGCCATTGCCGGCGCGGGACCCCGGTGAGACGGCCGGCAGGAAGGTGAGCTGGACGCGCTTGACCCGCGGCAGCGCTCCGCGCCACAGATGGGACGTGCCGCTGATCGCCGTCGGTACGATCGGCGCCCCGGTCTCCAGCGCGAGCCGCCCGGCGCCATGATGTGGCGAGCCCAGCACGTCCGGGGCCTCGATCCGGGTGCCCTCCGGGAACACCACCACCACGCCGCCGGCGCACACGATCGCGCGCGCGGTCTCGATCGCCTGCGCGTCCGCCTCGCCGCGGCGCACCGGAAAGGCGCCGAGGCGCACGAACAGCCAACCCAGGGCGCCCCGGAACAGCTCGACCTTCGCCATGTAGCGCACCGGCCGTCGTGTCGCGATCCCGATGAAGAACGGGTCCAGGAAGTTCTTGTGGTTGGGGGCGAGGATCGCCGGCCCGTCGCTTGGCACGTTCTCCGCTCCGGAGACCCTCATCCGAAACCACGCGCGCAAGACCAAGTTCGAACGACCGCCCGCACGGACGAATACAGGCGCCCCGGCAGCGGGTGCTCGCGAGCGTAAGCGTGGGCTCGTGCGTCAGCTGTCGGCCTCACCGCGCACAACCGCATGTGGTGGTGCATGACGTATTTCTAGCCGCTCCGCTGTGCGTGGCCGTCGGCTCTTGCCCCGGAAGATGACTGAGGGTAGGTGCGGATGGCGTCTGTGAGTGCCGCCCCTACCGTGGCACTGGATCGCCGGCGAACGCCGCCGAGCGACGCGTCCGCAGCCGCACAGGCGGCGTCTCCCCGGTCTCTCACCGAGCGAGATTGCGATTCTTGTAGGCGGGATCGTCAGTGACATCGCGGCCAAACCATCCGGGCGGTACGAACTCGCGCGCTTGCTCACCGCTGGCAAACTCGACCTCGACCAGAATCAGAGCACGATCGTTGAACGTGTCAACCTCGGCCACCAGATCGCGTGAGAGCCGGAATTCGACCCGAGTCTTGAGCAACCGCCGGCCGTCGGTCAGCGGCCACAGCGCATCGAAATCGGTGCCCGAGATCGCCAGCTCCACCTCAGTTCGCTCAAGGGTGCCGGCACTCTTGACCGTCAGCGTGCAATCACCATCGCGGCGGCGGATTCGTACCTCCGGACCGTCTCGCTCGGATGTGAGGTACGCCTGCTCAATCCGCGTGCCAGCCCGCTCACGCGCCGCCGCGGGCACGGCCTCGGCGACCCATTTGCGTTCAATCTCCATCGCCTCAGGCTACCGTCGCGGCGTCATACCGAGCCCAGGGCTCAGCGGCAGTCAGGGCGAGCTGCCGATGACGGCGGGCGGTCCGGCCCGTTGCTGCCCCGACCCCGAAGGCGTCAGGCGGCGGTCGGTGTGATCGTGACCGTCTCCTTCTGGGCCTTCTCGGGGAGCGGGATCGTCACCTCGACGACGCCATCATGGGTCTTTGCCTCGATCTTCTTCGGATCGACGCCCCCGGGCAACGCCATCGAGCGACTGAAGGACCCGTAGCGGCGCTCGCGCCGCACGTAGTTCTTGTCCTTCTCTTCCTTGCTCTCCTCGTGCTCACCGGAGACCGTGAGGATGTCGTCCTCGACCTCGATCTTGACCTCCTCGGGCTTGATCCCGGGGATGTCGGCGCGCACGACCAGGTTGCCGTTCTCGCGCACGACGTCGACTGCCGGCGTCCATGCACGCTCACGGCCGAACGTGATGTCGTCGAACATGCGGTCAAAGCGAGACCGCAGCTCGCCGAGCTCCGCGAACGGTTCCCAGCGTGTCAGTGTTCCAGGCATGACTCACCTCCTTTCATGATCTGTGGTGATGCCGGGACCGTAGCCTGCCGTGACCCCAACGCACATCGGGGCGGACCGCTATACGGGCTCCGTAGAACACTCGCGTTGTGCATCCAGACCGACGGCAGTGCACGCCTGGTTCCGCTGCGGGTGGCGGCCCATAACGACCGCGCGGGCCCGCCCTCAACCCGCTAGCCGGGCAGATCACGTCGTCGCGGATGTGCACGGATGTGTGCGTGCGCGTTGGGGCGCGAGCGCCGGCAGCGGTGGGTTTGTCTCGTTCGGGCACGTCGCAGTGGCGCTGAGCGCCGGCGACGGCTCGATCGTCACCTACGGCAACGGCAGGACCCAGATTGGAGCATGGGAGCACGGGGTTCCCGCGCACGGCCTGGCGATCGCCTCGGTGCGCCAGAACCTTCACCTTCTCATCGATCACGGGGTGCCCGCCGGCTCGGTGGCCGGGTGTGGCATGGCGTGCTGGGGCGTGACGATCGGCAACCAGCCGGCGGTGGCGCGCAGCGCACTCGGCATCCGCGCCGACGGTCAGCTCGTCTGGGCCGCCGGTGAGGGCCTCACGGTCGGTCAGCTCGCCGACGGCATGATCGCGGCCGGGGTCCAGCGCGCGGTCCAGCTTGACATCAACCCGGATTGGGTCGCGGGCTACCTCTATGTCCACCACCCCGCCGCCCCGCTGACACCCGTGCCGGTGGTCCCTGGTCAATACGGCATCGGCGGGCATCTGCTCCTGCCCTACAGCCGGGACTTCTTCACCGTCCTCTCCAACTGATCTGAGGGGTCAGGAAGGTCCCCCCCATGGGCTGGTTGTAGCGTTGGGGGCGTGAGCACCGGTATCTCGTTGCCAGTTATCCGATCAGCCGACGGCCTGGCTCCTGGAGGCGCGGAGCGACAGCGCCTAGTGCGACGTGCCCGCCTGCTTGCTCGCCTTGGTCTAGCGTGGCATCTGGTGGAGGCGGCGGTTGCGGTCGCGGCGGGTGTGGTCGCTGGGTCGGTCGCGCTCGTGGGGTTTGGTGCCGACAGCCTGATTGAGGCCGCGGCCGGTTTGGTGGTGCTGTGGCTCATGGCAGGCCAACGGTCCGCGCTCGCTCAGGCCGAGCGTCGCGCACAGCAGCTCATCGCCGCGTCGTTCGCGCTGCTGGCGGTGTACGTGTTTGCCGTTGGCACTCACGACCTCGTCAGCGGCAAACACCCTGGCGTGAGCTGGGTCGGCATTGGGTTGGCCGTCGTGACGCTGCTCATGATGCCGCCGCTCGCCGCCGCCAAGCGGAAGGTCGGTCGGGCGCTTCATTCGTCAGCGACCACCAGCGAGAGTCGCCAGACCATGCTCTGCGCTTATCTGTCGGCTGGCCTGCTCGTCGGGCTACTCGCCAATGCGCTACTGGGCTGGTGGTGGGCTGACCCGGCCGTGGCGCTCGGTAGCGGCGCTCGCGCATCCAGACCCCCGGTCAGCCCACGCCTGGTGCCGCTGCGGGTGACGGCCCGTAACGACCGCGCGGGCCGGCCTCAACCCACTTGGGAGTCCGTCCGGATGGATCGGTGTCCTGGTCGACGGCGGGGCGCTGAAGATGCAGCCCAATCACGGTATGAGTGCATGCCGTAAGCGCCACACGGCAACGGTCGTCGCGAGCACGGCGAAGCCGAGGAGGACGCCGATCTGAGGGAGGACGGTGATCAGGTTACCGCCATGTTTGAGTAGTTTGGAAAAGGCTTCGTTGGCCCATGCGTGCGGGGTGATGTGCGCGATCGCGCGAGCGGTCGCCGGGAACACTTCGAGCGGGGCCATCGAACCTCCGAGCGCCGCGAGTCCGAGCCCGAGCAGGAAGGCCACCGGACGAGCCTGCTCCTCGGTCCTGCACAGACTGCCGACGAGCACGGCCGCGCCGGTGCCGACAAGGCAGAAGGACAGGATGACCGCGGCCGTGCCGAGTGGGTTTCCCCAGGCGACCCCGAAAAAGAGCGTCGAGCCGAGCACAATGATCAGCGCCTGAACGAGCGCGACGGCGAGCCGTCCGAGGAGCTGGCCGGCGATGATCGTCCGGACGGACGTCGGGGTCGAGAGGATCCGGCGGGCGACCCCGAGCCTGCGCGTCTCGATCATGAACGCCGCTCCGGTAAGCGAGGTGAAGAAGATGAACAGGACGAGTTCGGTGCTCGCGCCTTGCTGGAAGCGTCCTGTGGTGACGGCGTAGTGACTGCCGTCTGGTGCCGTCAGGACCGCGTGAACCTGAGGGACCCGTCCAGCGGCTGCGTCGGCGCGGGCGAGCGCGTCCGCGAAGGGGAGGTTCAGTCGCCGCCGGAGCACCTGGGCCGCGGCGATGGTGCCGCTCTGGTCGGCCGCGACCGATTGGACAGTGGGGCGCAGCTGCTGGGCGACGGAGTTCGGACGGTCGAAATAGCCGAGGGTCACGCTCTGGCCGTGCGCGAGCAGAGTGTCGTAGGCGGCCGGGATCTCCAGACCGGCGTCGAGGTCTCCTCGGGCGACGGCCTTCTGGAGCGACGCCGAGCTCCCGTAGTGGATGAGCTGCGTGGAGGGGCGGTCGGCGAGCGCGGTGATGAACTGCTGTGCGAGCGGTCCGCGGTCGCGTTCGAGCACGCCGATGCGGGCCCTCTGCGAGCCGCCGAACGCGGCGCCGAGCAAGAGGATGATCAGCATCGGCAGGACGAACAGGAAGAACAGGTTGCCGCGCCAGCGGAGGAGTCGGCGCAGGTCGTTAACGGCGATCGTGACGGCCTTCACGGCGCCACGAGCTTCCCGATGCGCGTGTACGCGACCGCTCCCGTAACCGCGGCGACCGCCAGGATGGCGGCGGTCGGACCGAGGACCGCGCTCGCGCCGGCCCCGCCGGCCATGTTCTCCAACCCACGGATGAACCACGCCTGAGGCGTGGCCAGGCTCGCGGCGGCGAGCACCCCGCCCGCCTGGGCGACAGGGAAGAAGGCGCCCCCGAGCATTCCGAGCACGAGTGCGACCATCGCCTGCCAGGACTGCGCCTGGTCGGGCGTCCGCGCGAGCGTGGCCACGAGCGTCATGATCGCCGTCGCCGCGAGCACGCCGGCTCCGATCAGGATCGCCACGCCCAGGACGTTGCCCCATTGAGCCGAGAGCAGGAAGTGGGTCGCCAGTGCGAGGACGGCCATGCTCATGAACCCCACAACCAGGCTCGTCATCAGCTTGCCGGCGAGGATCGCATTGCGGCTGATCGGCGCCACGAGGATCCGTGCGAGCGTGCCGTCGCGTCGCTCCTCGAGCAGGCTCGCGGTCCCGAATTGAACGGTGAAGAACAGGAAGAACACAGCCATTCCGGCGGCGTAGAACGTCCCCGTGTCGAGCTGACGGCTCTTCGTCGAGACGTCCGCGATCAGTATCGGCGTCGGGACTGCGGCCGGCGGCTGGTTGCTGATTGCCTTGGCTCCCGCGGCCGCGACGACGATCCGTGCGGTGTTGGTCCCGTCCGCGAACGACTGCGCGATCGACTCCGCGACCTGCGCCCCGATCGTGGAGTCAACGCTGCCGAGGACCCGCAGAGACGCCGGGCCACCGTGGCTGAGCGTGCTCGAGAATCCGGCCGGCAGGACGAACGTGGCCGAGACCTTGGCCTGGTCTGCCGCGCGCCTACCGGCAGCCAGTGACGGCTCGTGGATCACGGTAATCAGCCCGCGATGCTCGAGCGGAATCAGCACGTTGCGGCTGAACGCTTGCGCCGCCGGCCCGTGATCCTGATCGACAAGCCCGAACTTGAATGAGATCCGACCGCCGATTGCGTTGTGGAAGATCAGCCCAAAGATCGACGCGAGGACCAGCGGAACGACGATCGCGACCAGCAGGGCGGAGCGATCGCGCAGCCGCTGGCGCAGGTCCTTGCCGAGGATGACAAGCGCCGGGCGCATCGCTCAGTCACGGAGCGCCTTGCCTGTGAGGTGCAAGAACACCGCCTCGAGGTCGGGCTCGGTCACCTCGACCGAGCCAACTGCGGCGCCGGCGTCCGCACACGTGCGCAGCAGCTCGGGGAGCAGGCTCCCGGCGTGATCGACGATCAGTTCGATCACCCCGTCTTGGACGCTCACGGTGCGCACGTCCGGCAGCCTCATGCTCGCTTGGGCGGCCGCGTCCAGGTCGCCGGTGCCCGCCAGCGAGACGCGGTCGTGCTCCCCGACGAGCGCAACGAGCTCGGACCGGGTGCCCTCGGCCTTGAGCTCGCCGAGGTCGACGATCCCGATCCGGTCACACAGCCGCTCGGCCTCCTCCATGTAATGAGTGGTGTAGAGGACCGCCATTCCCTCGCCGGACAACTTCTCGACGCTCTCGAGGATCGCGTTGCGGCTCTGCGGATCGACGCCGACCGTCGGCTCATCCAGGATGAGTAGCCGCGGCCGGTGCAGCAACCCGACGCCGATGTTCAGCCGTCGCTGCATCCCACCAGAGAAGGTCCGCGTCTGATCGCTCGCGCGATCAGCTAGTCCAACCACCTTCAGCACCTCGTCCACGCGCGCACGCACGTCATCCCCGGTCAGCCCGTACAGGCGGGCGAAGAACTGAAGATTCTCCCGGGCGGTCAGGTCCGGGTAGATCGCCAGCTCCTGCGGCACGTAGCCGATCGCTGCCTTCTCGTCCACGCTACGGGAGGTCAGACGTCTGCCGGCGACAAACACCTCCCCCACATCGGGCTCGAGCAGCCCGCACACGATCGAGATGGTCGTCGTCTTCCCGGCGCCGTTCGGACCCAGGAGACCGTACGTCTCCCCCGCGGCGATCTGAAAGCTGATGCCACGAACCGCCTCGACTTCACCAAAGCGTTTCCGAACGTTGACGCAGTCGAGCACGAGGCCCTGCTCCGTGGACGCCAGGTCCGCGTGGGCAACCTGTTCAAACGCGACCATGGCAGGACCCTGCCAGTACAGGAACGCAATGTCATCCGTGCGACCGGGCAGGCAGGGATGGGGGAACTACTCGGTCAAGGCGGAGTAGTGGCCGCTGGTCGGCGCGGATCGTTGCGGATCTCAGTGGCTCGCCACCTGGATACGTTCCCCCCGATGACGAGTCGGCACGAGCAGGCGCTTCTCGCTGGGCTGGCAATCGCGGCCGGATACGCCGCGTTGCTTCGTCCCAGGCTGCGCCGGTGGGGTGCGACGGATGCAGAAGCGGCGGCTCCCTACCCGGGCTCAGATCTGATTGCGGGTGGCAAGCGCACGGCCACGATCGCGGCGACGATCGACGCATCGCCGTCCCACGTCTGGCCGTGGCTCGTGCAGATGGGCTGGGATCGCGCGGGCTGGTACAGCTGGGACCGTCTCGACCGTGGCGGGATCCCGAGCGAGGACCGCATCCATGCGGAATGGCAGGACATCCATGTCGGCGACCGCCTGGCAGCGACACCGAGTGCCAGCGCCTGGTTCGAAGTCGCGGCAGTCGAGCCAGACCGATTCCTGGCGCTACGCGCGCCACTGAACCTGGGCTGTCGCGCCCGCCCCTTCGACACCACGGGACCACGGCCGCGGTTCTACAGCGACTCGACTTGGTGCTTCCTTCTCCGAGACCTGCCCGACGGACGCACGAGACTGGTGGTCAGCGGGTACGCGAGCTCCCGACCGCGACCGCTCACAGCGGTCGCCGACTTCCTGTTCTGGGAACCAGCACACTGGGTGATGCAGACCCGCCAGCTCACGAATCTGAAACGACGCGCCGAGCATCACGCTCGGGTGCGTGCGGTGCCGGTCGGCGTTGGTATCGATCTGTACTGGCTGCCCCTGGGGGCGGGAGGCCATTGCGTGCGTGTCAACGGCCGCGTCTTCGAAGCGGTCCTGTCACGGCTCGAGCACCGGGCAGCCTGCGACCTCTATCACGCGGCGCTGGAGGTACGGGTGCCGGAGGGACGATTTGTCATCGAGCAGGCGCCCGTCCCCGCGTGGCGACGCGGCGCAGCGCGGCGCCGCTACCGGTGGCGCGGTCGGCGCGCACTGGGCAGCGCGCTTTCGGATCTTCCGCTACGAGGTACGTCGCTGGCGGGACGGTCTCATCCCCGACGTCATCGAGGCGGTGGACAGCCCGCGACGGGTGACCGACGATCCCGACTGTGCCCGCCGGGTGCTCGACCTCGTGCCCTGTCTCCCGACTCCGGTGTGGGGGCGCGATGAACTGGCCGCAGGAGAGATGTGGAACTCCAACTCAGTGATCTCCTGGCTGCTCGCGAGCGCCGGCCTGCGTCCCGAATCGATCCAACCGCCGGCCGGTGGCCGCGCTCCCGGCTGGAGAGCTGGATGCGTGGTCGCCCGGCGGGGTCAGCCCGCCAAGAAGGTCCTGCAAACCTGATGGGCACGGCTGGGCTCGAACATCCTGTGGGCCATCGGGAACATCCTGGCCACCGCCCCATTTCCGGTCGCTGTTGATTCCGCGTTGTAAGTGGTCTGGTCGTGTCGAGTGCGTCGCTCGGGCGTGTTACCGCTCGCGCCGCCGCTGGTGGTCTCCGACACGGAGATCGACGAGGAGTTGACTCATCTGCAAGTCTTGGCCGCGACCATGGCTGTCGAGTACCTCTTGGGCGACGGGCTGAGGTTCGCCGGCGCGCCCCGTGCTCTAGCCGTTGAGATGCCTCTGCGCACAGGCTCGGTGCAGCGCGTCGAGCGTCGGTTCTATGACACGTTCGATGGGCGGCTGTACGCGGCGGGCTTATCGTGCGTCTGGTCGGACGGGCGGCTGGTGCTGCTCGACGGTGATGCTGAGCTTGCCTCGGGGCATCTGGCCGTTGGGCGCGATCGGCTGCTCGCCCGGGACCTCCCTCCCGGCACGCTGCGAGACGCGCTGGCGGTGATCGTCGATGTTCGGGCGTTGCTCCTCGTTGTGCAGGTGCGTGCCCGGATACGGACACTTGCGCTGCTCGATGATGAGCGGAAGACGGTCGTGCGGGCGGTCGTCGAGGAGTTGTCGGTGGTGCGTGCCGGTCGGCGTCCGCAGCCCCTTGAGCCGCGTCTGAGGCTGGTTTCGGTACGTGGCTATGACAGGGCGCTCGAACGCGTGCAGGACGCGCTCGAGCAGCGGATCGGGTTGCGGCGTGCCGCGCGCCCCATGCTCGACGAGGCGATCATCGCCTCCGGCGCAACGCCGGGCGGCATCTCCTCGAAGGTCGATATCGAGCTCACGGCGCAGGAGCGTGGCGACGTCGCGGCGAGCGCTGTGCTGCGCCGATTGCTCGCGGTGATTGAAGCGAACGTGCCGGGCACGCTCGGTGACGTTGACGCGGAGTTCCTGCACGACCTGCGTGTCGCGGTGCGTCGCTCACGAGCCGTGCAGCGCGAGCTGCGGGGTGTGTTTCCCCCGTCGGAGCTCGCCCACTTCCGGAAGGAGTTCCGTTGGCTTCAACAGGCGACCGGGAGAGCGCGCGACATCGACGTCTACGTGCTGGAGTTCGATGACTTTCGCCTCCACCTGCCCGAGGCCGTGCGCGGTGATCTTGATCCGTTGTTGACGGTGCTGCAGCGGCGACGTGCCGGCGCCCGCCGCGGGATGGTGCGTGCGCTGCGCTCCGAACGGGCCCGTTCGCTGCTGCGCGACTGGGAGCGGTTCCTGGCGCGGATCGAGTCGGGCGGCCTCTCCGGTGGACCTGACGCCGCGCGGCCGATCGGCGACCTCGCCGGTGCGCGCATCGCCAAGGTCTATCGGCGGATGGTCAAGATGGGACGGGCGATCGACGCCGAGAGCCCGCCCGACGCCTACCACGAGATTCGCAAGCAGGGCAAGGAACTGCGGTATCTGCTCGAGCTGTTCGGAGCGCCGCTCTACCCTGCGGACGTCGTCAAGCCGATGACGAAGGTGTTGAAGTCGTTTCAGGACGTGCTCGGCCGCCACCAGGACCGGGAGGTACAGGCGACGATGCTGCGCTCGTTCAGCGACGCCGTCGCGGCGCAGCCGAACGGCGCCGACGGGCTGATGGCGATGGGCAGGCTGATCGAGCGACTCGAGGAGCAGGAGGCCGCCGCGCGGGACGAGTTCGCCGGGCGGTTCGCAGAGTTTTCGTCAGGCGCACAACGCAAGCTCGTCAGGGACACGTTCCGGTGAGCTACGTCCTCGCCACATACAACATCAAGGGCGGCGTGGGCAAGACGTCGGCGGCTGTCAACCTCGCGTATCTGGCGGCGCGCGAAGGTTCGCGCGTGCTGCTGTGGGACCTCGACCCGCAAGGCGCTTCGACGTATCTGTTCCGGGTCAAGCCGAAGGTCCGCGGCGGAGGGCGGCGGCTGGTGCGGGGTAAGAGCGAGGTCTCCGAGTTGATCAAAGGGACCGATTTCGAGCGCCTCGATCTGCTGCCCGCGGACTTCTCCTACCGCCACATGGATCTCGCCCTGGACGCCACCAAGCGGCCCACGAGCCGGATCGCGAGGGTGCTCGCACCCCTGCGCAATGACTACGACTGGGTGTTCCTTGACTGCCCGCCGAGCATCTCCCTCGTCTCCGAGAGCGTGTTCGAGGCCGCAGACGCCCTGTTGGTCCCGCTGATCCCGGCAACCCTGTCATCGCGCACATTCGGGCAACTCTGTGACGTGGTCCGTGGCGGCCCGGAGGTGCTCGCCTTCTTCTCGATGGTCGACGGCCGCAAGCGCCTACATCGCGAGGTGATGGCCTCGCTGCGAGCTGAGCATGCGTGCGTCTTGGACGCGGTTATCCCGGCTGCCGCCGACGTCGAGCGCATGGGAGCCTTCCGGACCGTGCTCGGCGAGTTCGCGCCGCGAGGACGCGCGGCCGTGGCATACGAGGCACTGTGGACGGAGATAAGGGCGCGGGCGGATCAGGGTTGAGGCCGGACATTGTGCTTGGTTGACACAGACGCCACGGTCGTCCTGGGACCCTCACCGAGTGATCGTTGGCCGCGATGACGCGACCGCTCGCGGACGCCAGGACCGACGCGGGCGTCCGCGAGGTCGAGATCTCCCTTTACCTGCGCGACGAGCTCCTCGAGCACCTGATGGACCGACAGTCTTCGCTGCGGCGCACATGGGCCACGTTCGCGGCCATGATCGGCCGTGACCCCAAATGGACCGCCGCCCAGATCGGGCACACGAGCCCGTCGTTCACCTTCTCGGTCTACCAGCAGGTCGCGACCCGCCGGTACATCGACGAGCAGGCCGTCTGGACGCTGATGCGATTCGCCGGCGAGTCGGCTCGATACCGCAAATCGGTGGGGCCGTGACGGCGACCCGCCCGGGCCCAATCCGAGGTGCTTATGCTTCGGCACGCCGGGCACGAATCGATGGAGTCGCGCCTCCCGGAACAACGCGGAATGTTTTCCTACGTGGGAGAAAGGGACCGCATGGCCACCATTCAGGCAGAGACCATCGTCACGATCACGGTCGACCGGGGCATGCGCGACGCGCTCAGGACGTGCCTTCGATCAGAGGCAGTTCAGCTGGAGAACTACGAGGGGGTGATCAGCGGCGCGGACGCGGAGGCGGCGCACGCGGCGCTGGCTCGTGCCGCGCATCTGTCGAGATGTTCGATCCGCTGGGGTGGGCGGACGACGATCCGCGCGAGCGCTACGAGATCACCGTAGCCCTCGGCTCATTTGCGCCATGGCTGCGCGGGCACCGCGGCGATTTGGCCGAAAGCCTCGCCGACGAAACCAGTTTTCTGCGCCGTATGGCGGCGGACGATGAAGCGCCCGACGGCGGCGGACACCCACAGCCCGAGATGATCGACATGACGCATGACGAACTTCTGGGCTGGCGCACAGAGCTTGCGGCGATTGACGCGTTGCTGGAACGTCTGGACTCCGCGGGCGGAGTGGGCTGATGTCGTTGATGTAGCGCGAGTGTCTGAGTCTCGAGAACGCGATCGAGGGCTATCGCGGGCTGCGGGGCGGCGATCGCGCATCACGGTCCCATACCACCGAGCCACGCCCAGGGCCGTGCGAACCGCGGACTGGATTGTGTGCTCGATGTGAAGTGCGCTATTTCGGGCGGCTGCGAGGAGGTCAAGCCTGAGCAGACGCCGAAGCCCGAGGTCCGCGGGCGGCGACTGCCTCTGGTGACGAGGAGTCACGATGTCGCCGCCTGTCCAGGCTACGAGCGCTTCCCCAACCCGACAGATCCAGCCAGGAGACCGGGGTGCCGACCAAGTGTTCAGCCACGAACCAGGTCTCGAGCTGGTCCGTGCGCAGCACATCGGACACGAGGATGGCGTTTGAGGCGTCATCGCCAAGCTCTGCGGTGCGGTGATCCTTCGCCGTACATTGCGTGCTCCATCGAGCGAGGACGTGATTGCGCCGTCCAAATCGAACTGAAGTAAGCTCGATCCGCACGGCGGCGAGGTAGTAAGCTTATGTCAGTTCAGTTTTGGGACCAGCAAGAGAGGTCGCGTGATGTCGGATTCAGACTCGATGGTCGACCTGCTCGTCTTCGGGGGAGGAATGGCCGGGATGAGCGCGGCGGCCCGTGCGTGCCGCGACGGGGCGAACGTGATCCTCGTGGAGAAGGGCCCCGCGATCGGCGGCTCGGCGATGTACGCAGGGTTTATCTGGACCGCGCCGACGGTCGAGGTGATGCGCGACGTCAACCCGGACGCGGATCCCGCGCTGTCGGCGCGAGTCGTTGAGCATTACGGCGACGCACTGGACTGGGTCCGCTCGCTCGGCGTCACCGTGGGCGAGCCGGTGACGGTGCTGGGATACGGACGTGGCTGCGCGACGGACATGGCGAACTATCTGCTGGCCTGCGAGCGGCTGGTGCGCGAACGCGGCGAACTGCTCGTCGGGTGGTCAGCCGAGCGGCTGCTGTTCGAGGACGGAGGCGTTGTCGGTGCAGAGATCCAGAGCGCCTCGGGCGAGCAACGGGTCATCCGCGCGCGGTCGACGCTGCTGGCCACAGGGGGCTTCGGGGGTGATCCCGCGCTCCGAGCGCAGCACATTCATACGCTCGCTGCCGACCTTCCGTTGCGCTCCAATCCCCACAGCGTCGGTGACGGCATGCGGCTCGGCCTGTCGGTCGACGCCGCCTTCGGACCGCCCGACGCCGGCTTCTACGGCCACCTGATCCCGTCGAAGGTGGCCTACACCAACCCCTACGAGTTCACCGACCTGACCTTCTACCACAGCGAGCACGGGGTGCTCCTCAACCTCGACGGCGGCCGGTTCTGTGACGAGACGATCGGCGACCATCTCAACACTCTCTACGTGCTCGAGCAGCCGGATGCCCGCGCGCTGCTGGTCTACGACCAGCGGGTTCACAACGAGTGGATGATGGCCCCCTACGTCGAGGGAGTGGAGCCGCTCGACAAGTTCCAGCTCGCCTACCGGCGGGGTGCCCGCGCCGCCGTGGCGGACGACATCGAGGAGTTCGAGGCCCTGCCCGACGAGTGGGGGTACCCGGGGCCGGCGGCGCGCGACACATTGCTCGAGTTCAACCGGCAATGCGAAGCGGGCGCTCCCAGCCCGGGCCGGAAGCTCGACGCGGCGCCGCTCGTCGACCCGCCGTACTACGTGATCGAGGTCATCCCGGCGATCACGTTCACGTTCAGCGGGCTCAGGATCGATCCTCAGGCGCGGGTGCTCGATGACTCAGGCCAGGTGATCCCCGGCCTCCTCGCTGCCGGCGCTGACGCCGGCGGGGTCTTTCAGCGTGCGTACGCCGGCGGTCTCGCGTGTGCTCTGGTGTTCGGGTTGCAGGCGGCCGTCACCGCCACCACTGAGCGCGCCGCCACCGCCTAGGTCACGCGGTGGGGACCGCGGCCGGCGCCGGTCTGGAGGTGGGGGTCGTCCTGCGCGAGCAGGATCTCGGCGTCTGGTCGGGTCGGCTGCACGAGCTCGCCGAGAGCGCCGTGGCGGCGGGTGTCGACCACCTGACTGTGGGCGACCATGTGAGCTTCGCCGACGGGCACGGCGCGGACGGCCTGATCCAGGCCGCTGCGCTTCTCGCCGCCCATCCGGCCGTTCGGGTGCAAACGGGCGTCTATCTGCTCGCTCTGCGTCACCCGGTGACCGTCGCGCGCCAGCTCGCGACGATCGCGCAGCTCGCCCCCGGCCGGTTCAGTTTCGGAGTCGGAGTCGGCGGTGACGATCGCCGCGAGTATCGGCTGTGTGGGATCGACCCTCGGGAGCGGGGCGCCCGGACGACGGAGAGCCTGCGCTGCGTGCGCGAGCTCATGACGGGCGAGGACATCAACTTCCACGGGCGGTTCTACGAGGTTCACGGCGCCATCCGCCCGGCCCCGGCGACGCCCATCCCGGTGCTGGTGGGAGGCCGGTCCGACGCGGCGCTCGCCCGGACGGGGCAGCTGGGGGAGGGGTGGCTGGGCCTCTGGGTCTCTCCGCGTCGCTTCGCGGAGGCGATCGGCCGCATCGACGCCGCCGCCGCGCAGGCCCGGCGACGCGGTGTGCTCTGGCAGCACGCGCTTCAGCTCTGGACTGCGTTTGACCCATCGAGCGCGCGAGCGAGGCAGCGACTCGCCGTGACGATGGAGGCGGCCTATGGAATGCCGTTTGAGCGCTTCGAGCGCTACGCGCCGTGTGGTCCGCCTGAGGCGGTGGCCGAGGCGCTTGCGCCGTATCTCGCCGTGGGCTGCCGGCGCTTCACCTTCGTCGCCGAGGCGGCGAGCCTGCCGGCCGCGATGGAGGCCGCAGCTGAGGTGAAGGCACTTCTGTCGACGGACGCCAGATAGCCGGCACCCGGGGGTCACGGCCCAGCCGCACAAACCCCATGGCGGCAGGCTGCGGCGGGTGTTATGCGGTCCTAACGAAGCATCACCTTGACTTCCCGAGAATCGCTGTTTAGGATTCGACTTGAGTTCAATTCACCCAGAGGAGAGGGTGCTTCATGCGAGATGGCTGCCGCGCCGCGCAGGTGCGTCCACCAGGTTGGTTTCACGTCGACGGGACAGGGTCCACCCGTCAGTCAAGGGAGGAGACGCAATGGTGAGCGTCTCCGCGGAGACTCCGCAGCGGCGGAAGTTCCACACCGGTTTTGACCGCTTCAGCGGTCTCTACCTGTGGGCCCTCTTCATCATCGTGTTCGGCATCTGGGTGCCGTCTGAGTTCCTGACGGCATCGACGCTTCACAGCGTCGCCGCCCAGCAGGCGGTCACGGGGATGATCGCCCTCGCCGTTCTCATTCCGCTCGCGGCTGGCCTCTACGACTTGTCGGTGGGGGCCACGGCCAACGTCTCCGGAATCCTCACCATCGTCTTGATGAACAACCACCACTGGGCGGTGGTGCCGGCGATCATCGCCGGGGTTGTCGTGGCGGCGGCCATCGGCGGAGTCAATGCGTTCATCGTCGTCAAGCTGGGCGTGAACTCGTTCATCGCCACGCTCGGTATGGGGTCGATCCTCGCGGCTGTTGAGGTGATCATCTCCTCCAACAGCCAGCCCATCCCGCCGGCTTCGACGGCTTGGAACAACTTCACCCAGACGACGATCGGTGGCTTTCAGATCGTCGTGCTGTACCTCCTCATACTGGCCTTCGTCCTCTGGTGGTTGACGGCGCACACGCCGGTCGGCCGTTACCTCTACGCCATCGGAGGCAACGCGGAGGCAGCGCGGCTGTCGGGTGTGCGTATCAAGCGCTACACCACCTTCGCCCTCGTGACCTCGGCGACGATCTCCGGTCTTGCGGGAATCATGTTCTCGTCCCTGAACGGGCCGTCGCTGAACTTCGGCGGAACCCTCCTGCTCCCGGCGTTCGCCGCCGTGTTCCTGGGATCGACCCAGCTCATTCCCGGGAGGTTCAACGTCTGGGGAACGCTGCTGGCCATCTACGTCCTGGCCACGGGCGTGCAGGGACTGCAACTCGTCTCCGGCGCCAGTTGGCTGAGCGACATGTTCAACGGCGTAGCGCTGATCATCGCCGTCGCGCTGTCGATCAAGCGCGGACCCTCCGCTTTCGGTCAGCGGATGAGGGCGCTGTTCCGCGGAGGCTCCGGAGGTCCGTCACCGGACCTGGAAGAGCCCGATCTCGAGGCGGAGATCGCGGCCGAGACCCTCCCGCCTCCCGCCTCAAGCGCCGGCGCCAAAGCTGGTTCCAGGCCCGACTGAAGACAGCGACGCGTCGCTGAGGTTGCGCGTTAGTGCGCGAGCTCGGCGGATCGCGTGGCAAACCGTGACCACTCGTGAAAACAGGCTGTAAGGAGAGACACATGACACATCACCCGCAACTCGATTCCGGGCACGGAGGCCGACCGCGGTGGGGTCGCCACCTGACGGCGATCATCGGCACGCTCGTGCTCTGCGTCGCCCTCGCGGCGTGCGGCTCGTCCAGTTCCAACAACTCCTCGAGCGCGTCTGGTTCCGCGGTGAGTTCCTCCGCGGCCGCGTCCGCTTCAGGGGCGACCAGCGCGGGTTCCACCAGCGCCGCCGCCACGGCGTTGAAGCAGTACATGGCGCTTCCGACGAAGATCAACATCACGACACCGCTCAAGGCCGCGCCGCCCAGCGGCAAGTCGATCGTGATGCTCGGGACGAACAACCCGTCCAACGTGCTGATCCAGCAGGGCATGCAGAAGCTCGCCTCCATGGCGCACTGGAACTACTCGCTGGTCAGCTACGACCCGGCCAACCCAGGCACCTTCAACTCGGCGCTCACATCGGCGCTGGCCAAGCATCCGCAGTACCTCGTCGAGGCGGGCCTGCCGCTGACGGCGTCGCAACTGGCCCAGGCGAAGAATGCGGGCGCGAAGTGGATCCTGGACTCCGTGTATCCCGCCACAGTGAAGTCGCCGGTTCTCGGGGTGGTGGATGCCTATGCCCAGGACGCTCTCATGGGCAAGATCATCGCTGACTACTTCGTCTCCGACTCGAAGGGCAAGGGCAACGCGGTCATCGAGCACGTCCCGGCCTACCCGATCCTGAATGGCTTCACGGACGGCTTCCAGAAGGAGGTCAAGGCGCAGTGTCCGGGGTGCAAGACGTCGATCACCAACATCACCATTCCGGACCTGGTCGCCGGCAAGGTGCCCAGCACCCTGGTGTCGGCGCTGCGGTCCAACCCGTCGGCGAACTATGTCGTCTCGGACGATGGTCCGTTCTTCGACGGCCTCACCTCCGCGCTCGCCGGTGCCGGTCTGGCCGGCAAGGTCAAGGTGATCGGGGAGGCCGCCGACCAGGCCGGGATCGCCGGGCTCAAGAACGGGACGGAGCACGCCTGGACGGGCTTTGATCCCTCCTACCAGGCATACCTGAACATGGACATCGCGTTCCGCGACGCCGAGGGCATGTCGATCCCGATTGACCAAGAGGCGCTTCAGCCGACGCAGTTGCTCACCAAGCAGACGATCGGCTCGGCCACCAACTGGAGCGCGCCGACCAATACACAGGCGCAGTTCCTGAAGCTCTGGGGCCTTAGCTAGGCCGAGAGTCAGGAACGTTGACCGATCCCAGGAGGAGACGATGACCAAGGTTCTCGAAGTCGACACGGTGTCGAAGACGTTCACGCGAACCAAGGCTCTGTCGGGCGTCAGCATGACGATCGAGCCCGGTGAGGTTCATGCACTCCTGGGACAGAACGGATCAGGGAAATCCACCCTCATCAAGATCCTCTCCGGATACCACGCGCCCGATCCGGGCGGTGGTATCCGGATCCAGGATCACGAGTTGGCATTTGAGTCTCCGGTGAGCTCCTACCGGCTTGGATGCCGGTTCGTGCAACAGGATCTCGGCCTCATCCCGACGTTGTCGGTGCAGGACAACATGGCGCTGGGGTCGGGCTTTCCCACCGTGTTCGGAACGATCCGGGGCAAGGCCACGTACGACCAGGCCAAGGACGATCTGGCGCGGCTGAACCTCGACATCGATCCGCGCGCCATGGTGGCGACGCTCAGCGCATCCGAGCGCACGGGCGTGGCCATCGCCCGCGCGCTGCGCGAAGATCCCGAATTCCCGGCCTGCCTGCTCGTTCTCGACGAGCCGACCGCGACACTGCCGGTCGACGAGGTGGACCATCTCCTGGACCGCGTCAGCGCCATGGCGGCCACCGGGGTCGGCGTGCTCTATGTGACCCATCACCTCGGCGAGGTCTTCCGGGTCGCCCGCAGGGTCTCCGTGTTCCGTGACGGCAAGGTCGCCGGAGCGGGCCCCGTGAGCGAGTTCGACCACGCAGGGATCGTGCAACTGCTGGCTGGGGAGGAGTTGCTCGCCGAGGAGACGGACTCCCGGCGTGAGCGGGCCGTGCGGGCGGCGAGTCGCCGGCCGGACACCGTCTTCGAAGTCGAGGGGCTGAGCGCCGGAGCGCTGGCACGTGTGTCCTTCAAGGTCGATCGCGGCGAGATCGTTGGGATCGCCGGCCTCGCCGGCTCCGGTCGCGACACCGTGCTCGGCGCGAGCTTCGGTGCGCTTCCGCGCGCCGGGGGGGAGGTGAGGGTGGCGGGGAAGCCTCTTCCGGCCGGCCGACCCGACCTCGCGATCGGCTCCGGGGTCGCTTACCTTGCCCCGGATCGCAAGATCGGCGGGGCCGTGATGACGATGAGCGCCAAGGAGAACTTGACCCTCCCTGACCTCAAGCCGTTCTGGAAGGGTGGGCTGCTTCGCCGCAAGTCGGAGGTCTCGGCAACGAGGGACTGGTTCGAGCGCCTCTCGGTCAGGCCCGCGGATGCCGTCAACGAGCCGCTCGGCATCTTCAGTGGCGGCAATCAGCAGAAGATCCTGTTCGGCAAGTGGCTGTCCCAGAAGCCCACGGTATTCCTGCTGGACGAGCCGACTCAGGGGGTGGACGTCGGCGCGAAGGCGGATCTCCACCGTGAACTGACCGCCGCTGCCGAGGACGGCGCCGCCGTGGTCGTCAGCTCCAGCGACCTCGAGGAGCTCGCCGACCTGTGCGATCGCGTGCTCGTGATTGTGGACGGGAAGATCAGCGGAGTGCTCGAGGGCGCCGAGCTGACACAGGGCGCGATCACCCGCCGGTTCATGCCGCTGGCCGTAGAGCCGGTCGGGGTCAACGGCACGGGCTGAGCCCGTCGAAGGAGACCGTTCAATGGGCAAGGTGATCGGTCGGTTCGATCCGACGCCTTCGCGCACTCCGGAGGAGTGCGAGCGCCACTACACCCGGGTTCACGTCCCCATGGCCCAGGATCTCCTGCGCCCGATGCCGTCCCTGCTCAGCTATCACACGAATCGTGCCGTGGCCCAGGCTGACGTCAACGGCGGCTGGAATCAGCGGCCGCGGGCCTGGCGCTTCGTCGTGCTGCGGTTCACCCCTGGCGAGACGCTCGCCTTCACTGCCGAGCAGAACGAGATGGTGGCGCAGGATCATGTGAACTGTCTGTACCGCCTGCGCTCCTGCGAGGTCGAGGAGTCGGTCCGGCTCGACCGTCTCGAGGGGCAGCTCACCCTGTCGAAGTTCATGATCGAAGCCGACCGGCACCCGTCCGTGGACTCCGCCGACGCGTGGGGGGCGTTCAGCGCCCTCGCCGAGCGCACGGCGGCGACGATGCGGGACGCGTTCGGAGCGCGGCGCCTGATTCTCAACCGGGTGTTGAACGAGGTCGAGTGCGCTCCGCTCGACGTCGAAGGTCAGCGGCCGGTCGGGCTGCTGCAAGAGACGACGCGCCTCGGCTACATCGAGGCGTACTTCGACCACCACCGCTGGGGCGAGCACGCCCTCGGCGTACTGGCCGAGGAAGGCGCGCTACGAGACCCCGCGCTGGTGGACGTCAACCTTCTCCGCGTCGAGGAGTTCGCGCCGCTCGACATGAGCCGGGGCGGCCCGCCGCCCCCCGGCTAGGTCGCGGTGAAGCCCCCGTCGACGGGCAGCGCCACCCCGGTCAGATATGAGGACTCGTCGGAGGCCAGGAACACGACGACGGCGGCGATCTCCTCAGGCCGGCCGTCGCGACCCAGCGGGATCTGCGCCTTCAGCGCTTCGACCGCCGCCGGCGACGCGCTCTCGGTCATGGCAGTGACGACCAGCCCGGGGCAGATCGCGTTCACGCGAATGTTGTCGGGTCCGTAGGACACCGCGGCTCCCCGCGTGAGCCCGAGCACGGCAGCCTTGCTGGCCTGGTAGGGAATCGACCCGCGCAGGCCGACCAGTGCCGCCACCGAGGCGACGTTGATGATCGAGCCCCCGCCGTGTCGCACCATGCCCGGGATGACGGCTTGCATACCGAGGAACACGCCGCGTTGATTGACCGCGATGACCTTGGCCCACTCGTCGTCGTCGGCCTCGATGCCGGTCGACCGCACCTGGATTCCCGCGTTGTTGACGAGCACGTCGATCGGTCCGTGGGTCTGCTCCACGGCGGACACGACCGTGCGCCACGCGCCCGGATCGGTCACGTCGTGGTCGTGATACGACGCATCGGCGCCCGCGCTGCGCACCTCGGCGGCGAGCTGCTCGCCCGCGTCGGCGGCAATGTCCGCGATGGCCACCGTGGCCCCTTGGTGCGCGAGCGCCCGGGCGTGCGCCGCACCCATTCCGCGGGCGGCCCCGGTGATCAGTGCGATCTTGCCCGCGACCCGCCCGCGCGCGTTCATGAGGCAGCTCTGCGCATGATCGTGTAGTGTAGCTTTTCTACCTGACTTCAGTTTGCTAATGACCTTCTTCCCGAACCTCGACGTCTTCGCCGTGGAGGGGCCGCAGTGAGCGCGACGATGCGTGCAGTCCGCTTGACGCAGTGGCAGGCCGACCCCGTCGTCACCGACGTTCCGGTGCCTGAGCCAAGCGGCTTGCAGGTGCTCGTCGAGGTGGCCGCGGCCGGGCTCTGCCGCTCGGACATTCACATCATGAGCAGCCCGCCGGGGGCGTACCCCTACGTGCTCCCGTTCACGCTCGGCCACGAGACCGCGGGACGGGTCGCCGCGCTCGGCCCAGGAGCGTCGGGCGTCGCGCAAGGCGATCCCGTCGTCGTGTACAGCCGGTGGGGGTGCGGGGCCTGCTGGCAATGCGCCAACGGGCGCGACAACGCCTGCGCACGCACCCAGCGCGGTCCTCACGGCGGCGGCCTGGGACGCGACGGCGGCCTGGCGGAGTATCTCCTCGTGCCGTCGGCGCGCTATCTCGTGCCGGCGCCGGGACTCGATCTTGTGGGTGCCGCGCCGCTCAGCGATGCAGCGCTGACGTCCTACCACGCGGTGACGCTGTCGCTCCCTCAGCTGCGGCCCGGCAGCACCGCCCTCGTTCTGGGCGTCGGCGGACTGGGGCACATGGCAGTTCAGATTCTCAAGGCCATCAGCCCGGCTCGGATCGTGGCTGTGGACGTGCGCGGTGCAGCGCTGGAGATGGCTCGCGCGGCGGGGGCCGACGCGGTGCTCTCGGCAGACGGCCTGACGCCCGAGGGGATACGCGCCGAGACCGGTCCCGACGGGGCGACCGTCGCGCTCGACTTCGTCGGCAACGACGCGACTCTGGCCCTGGCCGCCGGATCGGTCGCTCAGGGCGGCGATCTCACCTTCGTTGGGCGCGGTGGTGGGGAGCTGCGGGTGGCGCCCGGGCTGATTCCCTACGAGTGCACGGTGCGCATGCCAACGTGGGGGACCTTGGCTGAGTTGGCGGAGGTGGTGGCGCTCGCCGGCGCCGGCGCGATCCACTCCGAGGGCGAGGTCTACGACCTCGACGATGCGGTGGCCGCCTACGGCAAGCTCCGGCAGGGCGATGTGCTGGGACGCGCGGTCGTCGTTCCCGCACGGCCTAATTGACCTGACCTCACTTTATGTAATGGCGTCCGCGCCGTAGCGTGGGCGCGTACCTCGAAAGGGAGACGCCTCCCGATCGCCGCCGAAAACGCCGTCAAGACCTGACGAGTGGTGGGACGTGGCCGGCGGCGCGCTCGGGGGGCGGGGTCCGCTCAGACCGTGAGAACGGTGCAGGCGCTCACGCCGGGAGCGCCGTAGACCTGGGTGAAGCCCACACGGCATGGCTTGGGCACCTGCCGGTCCCCGGCCTCGCCCCGTAGTTGCAGCACGATCTCGTGCACCTGACGCAGCCCTGAGGCTCCGATCGGCTCGCCGCAGGCCAGGCAGCCGCCGTCGGTGTTGACCGGCAGCCGTCCGTCCAGTTCGGTGTCGCCGCGCTCGATGAGCGCCTCCTGCTCCCCGTGCTCGCACAGCCCCGTCTCGGCCAGATGCATGACCTCCGCGCCCGACTCCGTGTCCTGAAGCTGGGCGATGTCCACGTCAGCGGGGCCGACGCCTGCCTCCTCGAACGCCGCCGCCGCCGCCTCGGTCGTCGCCGAGGGCGCGGACTCGATCGGGATCGACGGGCTGAAGACCTCAAACGAACCGAACCGCCGCGTCCTGAACGCGACGGAGCGAAGGTAGACCGGACTGCGGGTCAGCGCCTTGATGCGATCCCCGCGGGCGAGGACGAGCGCGACCGCACCCTCCCCGGGGGAGCAGAACATGTACTGAGTCAGCGGGTCGTTGACCATCTTTGAGGAGAGGATCTCCGCTTCGCTGAGCGGTGTTCGCCGCCACGCGTTGGGGTTGCGCGACCCATTGCTGAACGCCTTCGCCGACACCTTGGCCAGTGTCGATGTGGAGATGCCGTACTCCGCCATGTAGCGCTGAATCTTCATGGCGAAGAACTGCGTCGTGAGCATCAGGCCCGTCTCGCCGTACCAGGAGCCGATGCCCCACTCCTCAGGCGGGGGGTTGAACGCGCCTCGCGGGTGCTTGTCGAAGCCGACGACGAGCGCGACCTCGGCCGCGCCGGAGACGAGCATGGCGTGAGCGGTCGTCAATGCCGATCCTCCGGTGGCACACCCGTTCTTGACGTTGATGAAGGGCACACCGGTCAACCCGAGCACCGACACCGAGGTATCGGCGTTGCCGGCCGCATCCGAGCCCCCGGCGGCGAAGTCCACATCCTGCCACGCGATCCCCGCGTTCGCGAGCGCACGACGGGCAGCGATGGCGCCCATCTGAAGCCCGGACACGCCGTCGTGACGACCGAACTGATGGATGCCGGCGCCGACGACCGCGACGTCGTCGCTGCCGTTCACTCGTCCTCCTCCTCCGCCGGCCGGAAGGCGAACGTCAGTCTCTCGCTTGATCCGGGGACGGGGATCAGTGTCAGCTCCATGGCCATGCCGATGCGCAGCCGCTCGGGGTCGCTCTCGGTCAGTCGCGCCTCGACACGCACTTCGCCCGGCAGCTCGATATACCCCACACCATAGGGCTCGAATGCCTCCACGCCCGCCTCGGGATACGGCGGCGCCTTGGGTGCAAAGCGCTGGATGGTCCAGGTCCAGAGCGCGCCGCGCGTGGCGAGCTCACGGGTGTGAACATCTTCGGATGTGCACCGCGGACACGAGGCCTGACGTGGAAAGGTCACGGTGCCACACCGTTGGCAGGCGGAGCCGATGAGCCGGGGCTCCCGTTCGGTGCCGCCGATCAGCTCCGGGTCGACGAGCTCGAATGTAGGCGCTTCCGTCATCGCTCAGTCGAAAAGGCCAGAGCGGGTGTGCGCGCCACCATGTATCTGCGCATCCGACCTGACTCGTCGAGATGGGCGACGGCCAGGAACGTCCCGATGCGCTCGCCGGTATCCCAGCGGGTCTCGCCAAGCGCGAACTCAACGTCGCCGTCGACGCCGCTGTGCACGACGTGGTGTGCCCAGCCCTCAGTGTCGCCTGCGTCGATAAAACCGCGCAGCTCTTCGAGGCCTCCGAGGAACTGACTGCTCTTGCGAGTGGCATCCGCCGCCCACTGGATCGAGAACTCCACGTCGTTGGCCACCAGCTCCAGTGAGCTGTGGGGCTCCGGGCCGTCGAGGAGCGCGAAGTAGCGCTCAAAGAAGGTCATCTTGCGGCTCGTCTCCGGCTGTGCGTGAGCTGAAGTCACTTCAGTCATCATAGCTGGAAGCTTCTGCTCGCGCGGAGCGGCGTCCCGGCGCTCGGGGCCTCCGCGCTGAGGAGCCGATGCCGCGGTGATCCCTGTCGCCCATGCGGCGAGGCGATCCCAGAGCCTCGCGCGGCCGTCCTGGAAATTGTGACAGTGGTAGCTCCCCGCCAGCACAGACAGCGTGATCTCGTCGGAACGCTCGTAGACGGCGGCCTCGTCGCGCGGGCGTTCGGCGATGTCGAACTCGCCAAAGGCGACCATTACCCGCTCGAGCCTTTGCTCCGTGCGTATGCCCGAGAACCGCGATGGCGTCGTAGCTACCCCACCGAGCCTGCTGGAGCACCACCAGTCCCCCGCCGATCGAATGACCGACACCGATGATCGTCGCGGAGCCGACGGGCGCCAGGCCGTCGGCCAGGGTCCCTTCGCTCAAGCGCGCGCGGAGTACCTGTGTCGCTCCCTCCGCGGCGTCGGCAAGCGCCTCGTAGCTGCACAGGGTGCCGTCCTGCGGGCGGCCACTGTCTCCCACGCCCAACGGGTCGGCGGCGATCACCACGAAGCCGAGCGCGGTCATGTGCTCGGCGTAGCTGTAGCCGTCACGACCCGAAAGACGGATATCCCAGTAATCCCTCCCGTAGGATCGGCCAGGCCAGCAGACCAGCACCCGGAGGTCCTGCTCATCGACCTCCGCGGGTGCCGTCGCAGCGATCGCCAGCTCGCCGGCGCCTTCCGGAATCGCGGAGGCCGGCAGATGCAATGTGAGATCGAGACTCGTCATCAGGCCGTGACGGCCGGGCGCTCAAGAATCTCGCTGACGACGTCGCGCTTGACCACCTTGAGCGACGGCGTCCGCGGGAACTCGTCGAACACCTCGACGGACTCCGGCCAGGTGTATTTCGCCACCCCCGCCTCGTCCAGGAACGCCTGGAGCTCCTCGAGCGTCGGCGCCGGCTTGCCCTGCACGGCGATGATCGCGGCGCAGGCGCGCTCGCCCAGGCGCTCGTCGGGCAGCGGCACGATGGCCACCTCGCGGACGTTCGGATGGCGCAGGATCACCGGCTCGACCTCGGAGGGAACGATCGTCACGCCGCCCCGCCGGATGATGTCTTTGCTGCGGCCGACGTACACGAACTGCCCGTCCTCGTCGAGGTAGCCGAGGTCGCCGGTCCGGTAGCCGCCCCACTCGGTCAGCGACTCCCGCGTCAGGTCGTCGTTGTTGAGAAAGCCGAGGAAGCGGCTCGGGCCGTTGACGAGCACCGACCCGACCGTGTTGGGCGGCACGGCACGTCCGCCGTCGTCGACGATCCGGATCTCCGTGCCGTCGTAAGGGCGGCCCTCGGTCAGGAAGAGCTTCTCGTCCGGCTCGTGCAGCCCGTGAGCGGCGTGTCCGGGGACCTCGGACAGACCGTAGTCGCCCAGCGGCGGCACGCCAAACGCATCTCTCATCGCGATCCGGCGCTCCCGTGTCAGCCCGGGCGCTGCGAGAACACGCATCGAGGGCAACGCGCGGTCGCTCTCTGACTTGGCGCTGATGAGGTCCGCCGAATGAGTGGGCATCGAGAGGACATAGGTGCACCGATGCTCCTCGATCAGCGCAAGGGCGTGCTCTGCGTTCCAGCGGTTGACGAGGACTCCCGTCGCGCCGTTGAACAGAGGTGGAAAGTAGCCGAACACCAAACCGCCCACGAAGCCGAACTCGCAGACGACCAGGTAGATGTCATCGCCGGTGAGCTCCCACCGCCTGCAGATGCCCTGCGTGGCGTAGCGCAGCGTGTTGCTCGAGTGGGCGATGCCCTTCGGGGTGGAGGTGGTGCCGGAGGAGTGGAGCACCATGGCCAGATCGTCGGCGTGACGCGCGACGTGCTCGTCCGGTGGGTCATCCTGGGCCAGGCGGTCGACGAGGTCGGGCTCGATGGGGAAGAAAAACCGGACCTGGTCGGCGACGCGCTCACACTTCGCCTGCTCTTTGGCCCCGCCAAACCCCAGCAGAGCCGTCGCGCCCGTCTGCGCGATCAGTGCCGAGAGCTGAGTCTCGTTGAACATCGGCGGTAACGGCGCAATGACGACTCCGCGGTGCATGCAGCCGAGCATCGCCACCGCCGCTTCGATCGAGTGGCGGCCGAGCAGGATGACGACGTCCCCCGCTTTGACACCTCGCTCTGCGAGCCGAAGTGACACGCCGGCCGCAGCACGGCGCAGCTGGTCGAAGGTGAACGTGCGATCGTCCAGGATCAGCGCCGACTTGTCCGGGTTCTCCTCGGCGCGCCGGGCGAAGTCGCTCCACAGGTCTCCGTCACGCCAGTATCCCTCGGTGTAGTAGCGATCAGCCTCTGGCTGGAACGTTAGAGTCGACATCGCCTTCCTCCGCTGTACATGTTGTCAAGTCGTGATCGGCGGCCATGCCGGTGGCAGCATTCAGGCAATTGCCATTCCCCCGTCCACGCTCAGGACGGTCCCGGTGACGAAGCTGCTGCCCGGGCCAAGCAGGAAGACCACAGCGTCGCTGAGCTCGCCGGTGCGACCGCCGCGTCCCAAAGGGGTCCGCGACAGCAGGAAGTCCGGGAACTGCTCGGGGTCCTCGCCCAGCTCCGCCGTCATCTCCGAGGCGAAGAAACCGGGCGCTACGGCGTTCACGCGTATCCCGTAGCGACCCCACTGCGACGCGAGCTCCCTGGTCAACCCGATGACGCCCGCCTTGGAGGCGACGTACGCCGCATCCGGGATCTGCCCGAGCGAGCGCAGGCCCATGACCGAGGCGATATTGATGATCGAACGGCCCCCTCCGTCTCGCATCCGCTTCGCAGCCAGGCACGAGAGAGCGAATGGGGCGACGAGGTTCAGATCGAGAATACGGGTAAACGTCTCCGTCGAGGTGCGCAGGGCGGGAGCGGTTGCGCCAGCGCCGGCGTTGTTGATCAGACCGTCGAGCCTCCCGTGCCGGTCCATGACGCTCTGGATCAGCCGCTCGCGGTCCATTGCGTCAGTGACGTCGCAGCTGACCGAGTCGGCACCCGGGATCTCCTCCATGAGCGCCGCGAGGCGCTCGGCGCGACGCGCGGCGAGGACGGGAATCCCGCCGGCCTCGCCGACTGCCCGCGCGAGTTGGGCTCCAAGCCCGGAGCTCGCCCCTGTGATGATGACGACGCGACCGTCGAGCAACTGCATCTCGACCCTCTCAGTTGAAGTCAGTTCAACTGTATCTGGACGACCCCGCGAACGCAACCGCGCACCCCTGATCTGGCACCGAGGCGCGCAACTACGGCCCACCGTGCCGAGCCCGGCCCCTCCTGGGGGCACCGGCCGCGGCCACTGGTAGAGTTGGTGTCACTTCAATAGAAAGAGGAATCGTGGCCAAGAACGTGCGAACCGACGCGGGTCGGCGAACTCGCAGCCCCGAGAGCTCCCGCAGCAAGCGCCAGGAGATCCTGGCGACCGCGATCGAGCATTTCGGCCGCCACGGCTACGAGTACACGAAGTGGGCCGACATCGCCGCGGACGTCGGCCTCGGCTCCACCGCGCTCTACCACTATTTCGAGTCCAAGCTTCACTGCCTGTTCGAGATCCATGCGCAGGCACTCAAGCTCGACCGCGAGAAGTTCGAGCGGCTGACGTCGGAGGGGGGTCCGTTCGGTCCTGCCCTCGTGCGCCTGCTCAACGGCCTGTTCGATCTCACCGACCACGAGGTCCAGCGCAACCGTGTGCTCGTCGCCGAGGAGGGCCTGATCGGCGTCGCTCGAAAGTCGCCGCGCGAGGAGGAGGCGCGAAGGCTCGCGCGCTCGAGCATGCGCGACATCGAGTTCGCCTGGGCCTCCTTCCTCACACGTGGGATGGAGCAGGGTGCCATCCCGGAAGCCGATCCACGCCTCCTCACGCACGCATTGCTCGGGTTGTACAAGAGCGTCTGGCACTGGTACCGGCCCGGCGGCGAGCTGTCCTTGGATGACCTCCGTGACTTCTTCGTCGCGCGGTGCCTGGCCGTCGCCGGTTACGACGAGCACGCGTCCCTGCCCGCCGAGCGCGGACGCAGGCCACGCGTCGCGCGCGAGGCGGCCTGACCGCCCGGGGGCCCCGCCTGAACGCCGCGGCAGCCCCCGCCTAGGCGATCCGCACCAGCGTCTTGCCGGTCGTGTCGCCTGCCAGCATGCGAACAAGGGCTTCCGGGGCCCGATCGAGGCCGTCGATGATCGTCTCGCGGTAGAGCAGCCGGCCGTCGGCGAGCCATCCTCCCAGCTCTCGCGCCACGTCCGGGAGCCGGTGCTGGTAGCTGCTGCCGCGGAATCCCCGCAGCGTGAGGTCGTTCGCAACGGCTTGGAACAGGTTGCTCGGGCCCGGGCTCGGGCCCACCGATTCGTATTCCGAGATGGCTCCGCAGAGCGCGACCCGTCCCCACCGGCGCAGCGTCGCGAGAGCTGCCTCCAGGTGCTCTCCAGCGACATTGTCGAAGTAGACGTCGATGCCGTCAGGTGCGGCCTCTCGCAGCCGATCCACGACGGGACCGTTGCGGTAGTTGAACGCCGCATCGAGGCCGAGCTCGTCGAGCAGGTATCGGACCTTTTCATCGGAGCCCGCGCTCCCGATGACGCGGTGACCGCGGAGCTTTGCGATCTGCGCGGCGAGGCTGCCGACCGCGCCTGCGGCGGCGGATACCCAGACGACGTCCCCCTCGCGCAACTCCGCCGCGTCGATGAGTCCGGCGTATGCTGTCACGCCCATGGCGCCAAGCGGCCCCAGGTAGCTCTGTGGCGGCGCCACGGAGGTGTCGAGCCGCGCGAGCGTGGCGATGCCGGCCAGCGCCGGCTCGCCGGCGGTCACGATCGAGTACTCGCGCCAGCCCATCGCATGCCACACGACGTCGCCGGGCTTGAAGCCCTCAGCGCGCGACTGCACCACCTCCCCCACGGTGAAGATGCCGTCCATCGGAGCGTTGAGCGGGAAGGAGTTGAAATAGCCGGCGGGGCCGCTCTCCCGCAGCCGCAGCCGCATGCCGGGATCGACCGAGGTGAACGTGTTGCGCACGAGCACCTGCCCCGGCCTTGGTTCCGCCACGTCGACCTCGACGGTGACGAAGTGGTCAGGCGTGACCTCACCCGCAGGGTAGGAGACGAGGTGCACCGCGTGGGCAAGAGGGACCATCACGACGGCCGCCTCGTCGATTTTCTGTCACCCCTCACTATCGCTGTACCTGGTAGCCGATGGTCTCACGGTCCCACACACCGTCTGCCTCGGTCCCCTCCCCCTTGAGCTCCTGCTTGAGGATCCGCTGGGCGTGCGACTTGGGCAGCGAGTCGACGAACCGGAGGTACCTGGGGACCGCGAAGTGCGGCATCTTGCCGGCGCAGAAGTCGAGAATGGCCTCCGGAGGCACCGCCGTGCCGGCCTTGAGGACGATCGCCGCCATCACCTCCTGACCGCCGATGGGAGACGGAACTCCGTACGCCGCCGACTCGAGCACGTCGGGATGCAGGGCCAGCACACGCTCGACCTCCCAGGCGGAGACGTTCTCGCCTCGGCGGCGGATCGAGTCGGTCTCGCGAGCCCTGAAGAAGAAGAAGTCGTCCGCGTCGCGGTGCCCGTGGTCCCCGGTGTGGAACCAGAGGTTCCGGATTGACTTGAGCGTCGCCGAGTCGTTGTCCCAGTAGCCGGCCATCATCACGCTCGGACGTTGCGGACGAATGCAGATCTCGCCCGGCTCTCCGACGGGAACCTCTACGTCGTTCTCGTCGAGGATGCGGACCTCGTACCACGCCACCGGGATGCCCATCGAGCCCGCTCGGCGCTGATCGAAGCGATTGAAGGTGATCGGCCCGGTCTCGGTCAGCCCGTACACGTCGAGGATCGCGAGGCCGAACCGCCTCTCGAACTCGAGGACGAGGTCGCGTGGCGCGGCGGCTCCGATGACCACCCGGACGGTGTTCTCGGAGTCGTCAGGACGTTCCGGCTGCTTCATCAGAATGCGCAGCATCTCGCCCATGCCATTGAAGGCCGTGACGCCCTCGTGGCGGCACTGGTCCCAGAACCGGCTGGCCGAGAAACGGCGGTTGATGATCGCTCTCGCGCCGACGACCATCGCCGCGATCGTCGTCATGTACTTGGCGTTGGCATGGAAGAGCGGAAACACGGAGAGCAGCACATCGTCCTCGCCATAGCCGGCCACCTCGGCCGTGCTCGTTCCCAGGTTGATGTTGTGGTTGTGGGGCAGCACGACCCCCTTGGGCGGTCCTGTCGTGCCTCCGGTGAACAGGATCGACGCTGGGTGATGGGGCGGAACGTCCAGCGTGTCAACCGAGCCCGGGTTGGCTAGGAGATCGGCGAAGTCCGCCAGCGGCTGCCCCCCGTTGGTGCCTGCCGGCCGTTCTCCGACCACCACCACGTGCTCGACGCTCGGTGCGTCGCCGAGATAGGGCTGGACGTGGCCGAGGAACGCGTCCTCCACGATCACCATCCGGGCCTCGGTGGTGTTGAGAATGTGAGAGATGCCGGGGCCGCGCGCAGCATCGTGGATCGGCACTTCGATCGCGCCGAGCTTGAGGATGCCGAACCAGGCGTACAGGAACTCGGACCGGTTCCCCATCATGATCGCGACCCGGTCACCCTGGGTGACCCCCAGGGCGGTCAAGCCCGCGGCCACGTGGCCGGCGCGCTCGGCGACCTGTGCGTATGTCACCGTGTCATCTTCAAACGTGGCAAGCACCCGGTCACCGAAGCGCGCTGCCTGCTGATCGACCAGAGCCGCTAGATTCATGTCTCCCTCGCGTTCTGACTCATGTGTCAGGTCGTCGTATGTTCAGGTTCTGAGCAGTAGGCACGATGCCAGCGGTCCTGCGCCCGCCGACACCGCCGCGACCTTGGCCCCCGGCACCTGGCGCTGACCGGCGGCGCCGCGCAGCTGGAGACACGCCTCGTGGAGATGGCCGAAGCTGTGGAGCCGGCCGGCCGAGAGCTGGCCCCCGCTGGTCGCCAGCGGGAGCTCTCCGGTGAGGCTGATGCGCTCACCGCCCTCGACGAACGCGCCGCTCTCGCCTTTGCCGCAGAACTGCAACCCCTCGAGCCAGTAGAGGCTCAGAACGGTGAAGCCGTCGTAGAGCTGCGCGACATCGACGTCGGCCGGCCTCAGGTCCGTCCTCGACCACAGGTGCGTGCCCGCACTCATGGCCGCCGTGGTGGTCATGTCCTCCCATTGGTCCCACGACGCCCGCCCATGAAGCGCGCTCCCGACCGCCTCGAAGTGCAGGGCCTGATGCGGAGCATCGGGGGCGTAGGCCACGTCTGAGATGATCACCGCGGTCGCCCCGTCGATCGCGATATCGCAGTCGTACAGGCACAGGGGGTCGCTGATCATCTGCGAGGACATGTAATCCTCGAGGGTCAGCTCGCTCGTCAGCACCGCTTTGGGATTGAGGGCCGCGTTGCGCCTGGCGTTCAAGCTGATCTGCGCGATCTGCTCACGCGTTGTGCCGTACTCGTGCATGTGCCGCCGCGCGTACAGTCCCATCCAGTTGGGTCCGGAGAAGGCACCGAAGGGCAAGATCCACTGCATCATCCCGGCCACACCACCGGGATCGGTGGCGACGCGATCGGTGTTCGCGCGCCAGGCGGTGGCCTCGTCGAGAGCGCGGTAGACAAGCACGTGACGGCACATGCCAGTCGCGACAGCCATGCATCCCTGGATGACCGACGCCAGCATGCCCGGAGTCTCCGGCCCGCCGTAGTGCCAGTTGGTGTTGAGCCGCAAGGCGTCGATGACGGCGTGAACGCCCGGCCCCGACGAACCCGGGCCGGGCGGCGCGAGACCCTCGGCTCGTGAGATCGCGCCCGGCCAGGACACCACCCCATCGATGTCCGCAGGGGTCAGTCCAGCGTCGCCGATCGCTTCCAGGCAGGCATCCAGCGTCAGCGCCATCACGCCGCGCGTCACCCGGCGGCCGACCTCCGACTGGCCGATCCCCGAGATGATGCACCGCTGTTCGAGGCTCTCAGTCATCGCTCACAGGCCTGAACACGGGCGCGTAGGCGTCGCCCTGCTGCCGGAACTCGACCTGCACCGCCATGTCCACGGTCACGCGGTCCGGAGGGCAGCCGATGATATTCGTCATCAGGCGCAGATCGGCCTGCTCCTCCAGTTCGACGATGGCGATGACGTACGGGACCTCCAACCCGGGCGACCAGGCCCGTTGGTTGATCGTGTAGGTGTAGACGTGCCCGCGTCCGCTGACCGCGTGAGGAGCGACGCTCTCGCTGAGACATCGAGGGCATCGCGGGGTGGGGGGGTGTGTGTAGTAGCCGCACTCGCAGCGCGCGATGCGCAACTCGCCCTCGCGCCCACCCGTCCAGAACGCTCGGTTGTCGTCATTGATCTGCGGTGTCGGCAACACAGCGTCAGGGTCCCCGGTTGTTGACCTGAATTCGGGTCGAGAGCGTATCAGACCTGGGGCCAGGCGCAAGTCCGCGCTGTGTTGGTGGTTGCGCACCTTGAGTGCTTGACTCGCCAGCGTTCTCCGTTACGATATCGAACCAAGTTCAGGTCAACAGCGCATCCGCGAATTCTGCCCTACGAGGAGAGACCCTTCCATGCTGCCCCGCGAGTTCCCCAACCTCTACATCGATGGCCGCTGGCAGGAGCCAGACTCGAAGGAGCGCCTCGACGTCATCTCGCCCGCCACCGGCGAGAAGATCGGTTACGTCGCCGCGGCGTCCGAGACGGACATCGATCGCGCGGTCGAGGCTGCTCGCCACGCGTTCGACGAGACGGACTGGCCGACGCGGCCGGTTGAGGAGCGGGCGGAGATGATGGAGCGGCTGGCCGCCCTGATCGCTGAGCATCAGGCGGAGTTCAGCGACCTCATCGTCGAGGAGCTGGGGCACACAAAGCTGACCGCCGAGGTCTATCACTCTGTGGCGCCCACCTTGCATTGGAACTACTACGCGAAGGTCGGCCGCGAGCACCGGTTCGCCGAGGTCCGCGAGTCCGATCTGTCGCCGCTGGCCGGCGCCTCCGGTGGCCTGATCATGAAGTTCGAGACCAAGAGCCTCCTCGTCCATGAGCCGGTCGGCGTCGTGGCCGCGCTGTGCGCGTTCAACTTCCCGCTGCCCGGCATCGCCCAGAAGACGGCCCCGGCCCTGGTCGCGGGCTGCACCGTCGTGGTCAAGGCCCCGGATCCGGACCCGCTCTCGCTCTTCGCGATGGCCGATCTGGTCTCGGAGGCGGGGTTCCCGCCCGGCGTGATCAACATCGTTGCCGCGGGCCGCGGGGCCTCCGAGCATCTGGTGGCGCATCCCGACGTCGACATGGTCACCTTCACGGGTTCCACGGACGTCGGCAAGAAGATCGCCCGGGTGTGCGGCGAGCAGATCAAGCGCTGCGTGCTCGAGCTGGGTGGCAAGTCGGCGGCGATCATCCTCCCGGACGCCGATCTCGACACCGTCCTGCCGATGGTGGTGGGCTCGAGCGTCGCCACCACCCAGGGTGAGAACTGCACCTGCATGAGCCGGATCCTGGCCCCGAAGTCCCAGTACGACGAGATCGCCGGCAGGCTTACGGAGGCGTTCAAGGGACTCAAGGTCGGTGACCCGAACGATGACGACACGGTCGTCGGCCCCCTCATCACCGAGGCACACCGCGAGCGCGTGCTCGGATACATCAAGCAGGCGGTCGACGAGGGAGCCACCGTGGCGACCGGCGGCGGGATTCCGGAGCACCTGGACAAGGGCTGGTACGTCGAGGCGACCTTGCTCACGGACGTCACCAACGACATGACCGTGGCCCAAGAGGAGGTCTTCGGACCCGTGATCGCCCTGATCCCCTACGAGGACGAGGAGGACGCGATCCGCATCGCCAATGACAGCCGCTTCGGCCTCTCGGGATCGGTGTTCACGGCCAACCCGGTGCGCGGCTTCGAGATCGCCCGGCGCATCCGCACCGGGACCTTCCGGGTCAACACCATGTCCGCCGATTTCAACTCGTCGTTCGGCGGCTACAAGGAGTCCGGGATTGGCCGGGAGCACGGCCCGTATGCGATCGACGAGTACCTGCTGTCAAAGACGATCTCTGTCGAGCCCTCGGACGAGATTCCCGAGGAGGTCCTTCGCTCCGTGCAGGAGCCGACCGTCCAGGTTTGAGGTCACGTCGGGCGCTCCTCCGGCAGCCGCTGGAGGAGCCGCGCCCTCGCGCCGGCGGCCGTGGCTCAGGGGCTGTAAGGAGTCTTCGTCACCAGCGAGAGGACCTCCCGGTCGGCGATGTCCGCCAGCCGCGCCGACGCTTCGGCGAAATCCGCGTCGGCATAAGCCGCGGCAAACGCGTTCGGCACGGAGTTGGCGTCCTCGACCTCCCACAGGTCGTGCACCTCATGGAGGTCGCCGATGACCGTGCTCCACGCACCGACGAGCTTCCAGCCGTGCTCCTCCATGACCCGTTTGATGGTGACCATCGACTCATAGAAGGGGCCAAGCTGGCCGTACTTGACCTTGACGTTCGCATAGACATAGGGCATGGACTCACGCTCCTGGTGACGGACGATCGCGGGGACAGCCGGGAACAGCTGAAGCTACCTCAGCCCGCCGCGCCGGCGCCAGCCTGCAGCGATCAGACGTTAGATTCCCGCCACCAGGCGTCAATCGACCAGAACTGAGGAAGGCCACCCATGCCAGACCGTGCTGCCATCGTGACCGGAGCCTCTCGGGGCATCGGGCTCGCTCTCGCCGAGACGCTCGCCGGCGAGGGGTTCGGCCTGACCCTGACCGCCCGCAAGCCTGAGAGGCTCGACAGCGTCGCTCGTCAGCTGCGCGACAGGGGGTTCGAGGTCGAGTCTCTGGCCGCCAACATCGCCGACGAAGATTCCATCAGGGAGGTCGTCCGGCTCCACCGCGAGCGGTTCGGGCGCCTCGACGTCCTCGTCAACAATGCCGGCGTCGGCATCGGCGCGGCGGCTCACGAGCACCAGACCAAATTCATCGACATGCAGCTCGCGGTGAACCTCCGGGCGATCGTCGTCGGGTACCGGGAGTGCATCGAGCTGCTTCGGGCCGCTGGGGCGGAGCATCACAACGCGCTGGTCGTCAACATGGCGTCGCTGGCCGGCAAATCCCCGCAGCCCTGGCTGTCGGTCTATGCCGCCACCAAGGCCGCTGTCATCGCCTACACGCAGGCGATGAACAAGGAGCTCAACGGCGATGGCATCAAGTCAGTGGCCTTCTGCCCAGGGTTCGTCGACACCGACATGAGTGAGTTCATCAAGGACTCGATCCCGGCCGACGAGATGTTGCGGACGAGCGATATCGGCCAGGCGCTGCGCTTCCTGCTCAGCGTCTCGCCCGCCTGCGTCGTTCCCGAGATCGTGTTCCAGCGACCCGGCGAGTCCGTCTGACCGCGACCTCGTGCCGACGCCGCCCTGTCATTCGGCCAAAGCCGGGATATCGCGTGCGTGCGTCTCACGCAGCCGGCGCTTGAGGACCTTACCGCCGGCATTACGGGGGAGCTCCGGCACCGTGATGACCGCCGAGGGCTTCTTGAAGCCGGCCAGATGGCGCCGGCAGTGTGCGATCAGGTCGGGTTCTCCCACCTCAGCCCCGTCTTGCAGGACGACAAACGCCAGCGGGGTCTCGACCCAGCGTGCGTGCGGAATGCCGATGACGGCTGCCTCGGCGACGGCCGGATGATCCAGCAGCACTCTCTCGACCTCGGCCGGATACACGTTCTCGCCACCGCTGACGATCATGTCCTTCTTGCGATCTACGAGCCAGAGATACCCCTCCTCGTCGAAGCGAGCCAGATCGCCGCTGTGGAACCAGCCACCGGCGAATGCCTCCCGGGTCGCTTCAGGTTGCCCGTGATAGCAGGCCATCATGCTGGGGCCTCGGTACACGATCTCACCCACGCTGCCGGGCGGGCGGTCTCGCAGCTCGTCGTCGACCACCCGCAACTCGACGCCCAGCATGGGTGTGCCGACTGAGCCCATCTTCCGCGTCGAGTCCGTGCCTTTCAGCAGTGTCGTCGCTCCGGACATCTCCGTCTGGCCGTACGCGCTGACGATCGCCGCGCCTGGGAACGTCCCCGCCATCGCCTCGAGCGTCGCGGGCGGCGCCGGGGAGGCTCCCCACATGGCGACGCGCAGCTGGCGGCGATCGATCTGCGTGACGGCATCGTGCGCGCATATGGCGGCCCATTGCGTCGGCACGAAGATGCACATCGTTACGCGGTGAGCCTCGATGAGGCGCAGGGTGGCCTCCGGGTCGAACGTGCTCGTCGGGGTGAGGATCACGGTTGCCCCGAGAACGAGAAACGGGAGGAGGCCATTGATCCCGCCGATGTGGAACAGCGGCTGACCCGACAGCCACACGTCGTCCTGGTCGGCTCGCATCTCGTGGATCCAGCTCAAAGTGCTCGCCACGAGGTTGCGGTGCGTCAGGACCGCTCCCTTCGGCCGGCCGGTCGTTCCCGACGTGTAACACATGAGCGCCGCATCGTCCTCGAGCACGTCCGCCGTCTCGCGCACGGGCGGCGCTGAGGCGATCGCGTCGTCGTAGCTCGGTCCAACCTCGAGCACCATCCCCGGCGTCCCCGTCCCCGTCCCCGTCCCCGTCCCCGTCCCCGTCCCCGTCCCGGGCGAATTGCGGACAACCGCCACCGCACCCGAGTCGGCGAGGATGAAATCGATTTCGTCTGGCGCCAAGCGGAAGTTGATCGGCACAGGGACCGCCGCGAGGCGATGACACGCGAGGAGCGTCTCCACGAACTCGATCCCGTTGTGCAGGAACAGCGCGACGCGATCACCCGCCGTCACGCCGCCCGCGGCAAGCACAGAGGCCAGGCGCGCGGCGCGATCGTGAAGCTCCGCGTACGTCCGGGTGTCATCACCGAACACCAGCGCGTGCCGATTCGGATGGGTCCGGCTGGCACGTCCGGTGAGCTCCGGCAGCACCAACCGGCGCGACTGCTCCAGTGCGGATCCCATGCGCCCGGCTCCGTCAGGCCGCCGGCGCGGTCTGCGGCAGCACGCCGGCCACGGCCAGCATGCGGGCAGTGAAGAACTGGGCGAGCGTCGGGAGCAGCAGCGTCTGGTCGGGGCGATACCAGTGCCAGATGCTGTTATAGAGACCGAGCATGGCCCGCGCGAGCATGCGGGGGTCGCGTTCGGGGATGGCGCCCTGCCGCATCGCGTCGGCGAGGAAATGGGCCCAGGCGATCTCGAGCGCACGCGTCTTCTCGCGACCTGCCAGCCGAGCCTGCTCTTCGCCCAGGGAGCTCCCCTTGCTGCCGAGAAGCGCCTGCTCGGCGACGAGCACGCGGTTGCGGAGGACCTCGCGCTCGGAGAGCTCGAAGCAATCGCTACACACGGCGCGCAGTGCCTCCCGCGGATCAGCGCAGTCCGCTGTCATGGTGTCGAAGCGCTCATGCAGCTCGGTAAGCGCCTGGTCGAGGATCACATAAAGGCAGTGCTGCTTGGAGGCGAAGTAGTGGTAGAGGGCAGTAGGCCCGATTCCGACGTCCTCGGCGATGTCCGCCCATTTCGTGTTCTCGTACCCGTTGCGGCCGAACCTCTCGATGGCCGCGTCCAGAATCTCGGCTCGCCTGACGCCTTCGTCGCGAGACCGCCGCGTAGTGTGTGGTTGCCTCCCATTGGAGTCCTGAGCCGAACTCACGTCAGGTAGACACTAGCACGGCAAGTGGTGGCGTGGCAACGCGGATTATTGCGGATTTCACCTGAAAGACTGGCGCATGGTGCGGCAAAGATGGATCGTCGCACGTGGCTAACCTGATACGATGTCAGTTCGATGCAGCTGACCGAGACACCCAGCGAGCGCGCGCTCGCCCACGACGTCAGCGCCTTCCTCACCCGCGAAGGCCTTCTCTCTGCCGAGCTCCCTCGCGCGCTCGATGACCGCATGTCCGTGTTGCGGCGCTGGCAGGCCGCCTGCTATGCGGCCGGCTACGTCGGACGGGCGTGGCCGGCGGAGTTCGGCGGCGGCGGTCGCCCGCCGGTGGAGCAGATCATCGTCGACCAGGAGTTGGCTGCGGCGGGTGCGCCTGAGTTCGTGAACATCGTCGGACTCGATGTTCTTGGTCCCTCGCTGCTGCGCTTCGGCAACGACGACCAGCGGCGGCGGCACATTCCCGCGATCCTGTCCGCCGAGGAGATCTGGTGTCAGGGCTTCTCCGAACCGGAGGCAGGCTCAGATCTCGCCAGTCTCCGCACGCGCGCGGTGGAGGACGGCGACAACTTCGTCATCAACGGCCAGAAGACCTGGGTGTCATGGGGTCAGTACGCGACGTGGTGTGGGGTCCTCGCACGTACGGACGACTCGGTCCCTCGGCACCGCGGCATCTCGATGCTCATCGTCGACATGACCTCGCCGGGCGTCGAGGTTCGGCCCATGACGCAGATCACCGGTCACGCCGAGTTCAGTGAGTTGTTCCTTGACGACGTGGTGGTGCCGCGGGAGAACCTGCTCGGCAAGCTCGGCGACGGGTGGAAGATCGCTATGCACACCCTCGGGCATGAGCGGGGAACCGCGGCGCTGCCCAGGCAGGTCAAGCTGCGGACCTGGCTTGACCGAGCGGTGTCCGTCGCGGCCCAGCGCGAGGTCGACGGTCGTCCGGTGCTTGCGAATCCGGAAGCACAGACGGCGCTGGCTCGGGCCCTGATCGAGATCGAAGTCCTCCGCCACCATGCCTATCGGACCGTGGGGGAATTCCTGAACGGCGGAGCCGTCGGCCCCGAGAGCTCGAGCGTCAAGCTGCTCATGGCGGAGGCGGAGCAACGCCTGGCCGCGACTGTCCTCGAGGTGCTCGGGCCGGCGCTGCTGGATGGCAATCCGGACCACGTACACGAGAACGACTTCTGGTACGAGACGTATCTCTACTCGCGTGCGGCCAGCGTGTACGGCGGGACGCGGCAGATCCAGCGGGACATCATTGCCGACCGTGTCCTCGCGCTCCCCAAGGAGTAGACATGGACCTGGAACTGAGCGACGAGCAGGTCTGGCTGGAGGAGTCGATCAACACGTTGCTGGATCGCCAGTGGCCTCCGGCACGCGACGCCTGGCAGGCGGGCGCGGAAGAGCGTGCGCGTCTCTGGCGCAGCCTCGTCGAGTTCGGGGTCCTCGGCGGCCCCGACGGCCACCTTGGCGCGATCGAGCTCTGTCTCACCGAGCGAGTGCTCGGAGGCCATCTCGCCTCGGTCCCCTTCCTTGGCACCGTGGGCGTGCGCTACGCAATCGCGCCCTTCGCCGCGGAGCTCCCGGACGGCTTCGCCGCTCTGCTGGACTCCGACTCCCGCGTCGCGATCGCGCTGCTTGAGCCGGGCGCCGGCTGGGCCGTGTCAGGAACCCGTGCGACGCTCGAGGACAACCGGCTCACCGGCACGAAAGCCGCCGTCGAGCACGCCCCCGACGCCGAATATTTCGCGGTCGTGGCCCTGGTTGAAGGTAGACCCGGCCTCGCCCTGGTGCCGAGCGCGTCGCCGGGGGTCCGGCTCACGCCGCAGTCGGGCCTCGACGCCACGGTCCCGCTCAGCCGCGTGGCGTTCGCCGATGCCGACGTCGAGGCGGTCGTCGAGGATGAGTTTGCCGAGGCGATCATCAACCGGCTCATCAGCGTCGGGGGACTGCTCGCTGCGGCCGAGGCCGGAGGCGCGGCCACCGGGATCTTCGAAGAGGCGTGCCGCTACGCCTCCGAGCGCCGGCAGTTCGGGCGGACGATCGCCAGCAACCAGGCGCTGCGGCACCTCATCTCCGACCTCCACGTGAGGCAAGCCAGCGGATGGTCCACCACACTCTTTGCCGCAGCCGCCTTGGACGACGGGATTCCCGGCGCGCGGCAGACGGCGTCGGTCGCCAAGGCATACGTCTCGCGCGCCGCGCGTGAGGTCGCGCACGGGGCGATGCAGGTCTTCGGCGGCATCGCGTTCACCGAGGAGCATCCCGCACACCGCTTCCTACGACGGATCATCGCGCGCGAGCAGCAGTTCGGAGACGCGGCCCACCACGAAAGGGAGCTCGGCCGGAGCCTGGCGGCGAGCGCCGCGCTCGGCGGGCGTGGGGCCGATCCGGCTCCGCCCGCCGTCGAGCGCGTGACGGAAAGGGGCGCGGTATGACCCAGACAGAGGAGCTTGGTTTCAACGACGCGACTGCCCAGCAGCTGGAGCGGACCACGACGGGCGCCGACCCGGAGATCGTCGGGCCCATGCTGGCCGACATCCTCTACGACCCGCGGTGGCGCACGTGCGACGTCGCGCTCATCTCCGGCGGCAAGTCCAACCTGACCTACCGCATCGCCTGCGACGCGGGTGAGGTCATCCTCCGGCGCCCACCCCTGGGCAACATCCTTCCCACCGCGCACGACATGGGTCGGGAGTACCGCGTCATGACGGCGCTTGCCGATACCTCGGTGCCGGTGCCGCGAACCTTTTACCTCGGCGAGGAGGGCGGCCCGCTGGGTGCCCCCTTCTATCTGATGGAGCGCGTCATCGGCCACATCTGCCGCAACGCCGTTCCGTCCGGGTACGCGGACGCCGCGGAGGAGCGCCGGGCGATCGGCGAGGCACTGGTCGACGCGCTGGCCGCCCTGCACACGATCGATCCGGCCGCCGTCGGCTTGGCTGAGTTCGGCCGCCCGGCGGGCTTCATGGAGCGCCAGCTGCGGCGGTGGTCCAAGCAGTGGGAGTCCTCGAAGACCGCGGACCTGCCGTCACTGGACGCCCTCCGCGACGACCTCGTGGCCGCACTGCCCGAGCAGCGAGCCAACGCGATCGTCCACGGGGACTACCGTCTGGACAACACGATCCTGCATCCCACCGAGCCGGGCAGGATCGTCGCGGTGCTCGACTGGGAGATGAGCACGCTCGGCGATCCGCTGGGCGACCTCGGGGCGCTGTTGGCGTACTGGGCCGATGCGGACGACGTCGACGTGGTCCGGCGGGCGCGGGTCGTCGCCCCGGTCACCGTTGCCGAGGGATTTCCCACTCGTGCCGAGATCATCGATCGCTACGCCTCCAGCACCGGCATCGACACCTCCGACGTCGACTGGTATGAGTCGTTTGCCTATTTCAAGCTCGGTGTCGTGTGCCAGGGGATCGCGGCCCGCGCCGCCGGTGGGTCCATGCTCGGATCCGGCTTCGACGACGCGGAGCGCCTCGTGGCCCCGCTTGTCGAGGCTGGGCGGCATGTGCTCGACGGTCGTCCGACGCGCTGAGAGGCGCGCGCAGCGTGTCCGGAGCGCCGCGGGCTCAGGTCGCGACCGGCTGGACCCGGTACGGCGCCGTTTCGCGCCGCGCAATCGCCATGTGATGGACCTCGTCCGGTCCGTCGGCAATCTGCAGAATGCGGGCCACGGCATAGAGCTCGGGGAGCAGAGTGTCCTGGGCGACGCCGGCCCCTCCGTGCGCCTGGATCGCCCGGTCGATGACCCACGTGGCTACCTCGGGCGCTGCCACCTTGATGGCTGAGACCTCGATGCGCGCGCCGCGGTTTCCCACCGTATCCATGAGCCATGCGGTCTTGAGCACCAGCAAGCGCACCTGCTCGATCCGCACGCGGGCCTCCGAGATCCAGCGCTGCACGACCCCCTGGTCGATGATGGGGCGCCCGAACGCCGTGCGCTGCGCCGTGCGTTCGCACATCATCTCGAGCGCCCGCTCGGCCATCCCAATCGTCCGCATGGCGTGATGGATCCGTCCGGGGCCGAGTCGCTCCTGCGCGAGCCGGAATCCATCGCCCTCTGCGCCGAGCAGGTTGGAGACAGGGACGCGGACGTCGTCGTAGACGATCTCGGCGTGGCCGCCGTGAGGTCCGTCGTCGTAGCCGAACAGGCTCGTCGAGCGCTGGATATTGACGCCAGGCGTGTCCTTGGGCACGAGGATCATGCTCTGGCGACGGTGACGTTCCGCCTCGGGATCCGTGACGCCCATGACGATGAGCAAGCTGCATCGAGGCGACATCGCCCCGGACGTCCACCACTTCCGCCCATTGATGACGTAGTCGTCACCGTCGCGTTCGATCCGAGTGGTGATGTTGGTCGCGTCTGACGAGGCGACCTCCGGCTCGGTCATCGAGAAGGCGGAGCGGATCTCGCCCTCCAGCAGCGGCTCCAGCCATGTCCGCTGCTGGTCCTCGGTGCCGAACAGCGACAGGAGCTCCATGTTGCCGGTGTCCGGTGCCGAGCAGTTGATCGCCTCGGGCGCCATCCACGGGTTCCGGCCCGTGATCTCCGCCAGCGGCGCGTACTGCATGTTCGTCAGTCCCGCGCCGTATTCGTGGGTGGCCGGGAGGAACAGGTTCCACAACCCGCGCCGCCGGGCCTCCGCCTTGAGTTCCTCGATGACCGGCGGGGCCCCCCACCGGTCACCGTCCTCGGCTTCCTGGCGGAACCGCGGCTCGGCCGGATAGACACATTCCTCCATGAAGGCGAGCAGCCTCTCCTGGAGTTCCAGGGTGGTGTCGTCGTACGCGAAGTCCATGGGGCAGCTCGGCGCGGCGTGCGCCTAGCGGTGCTTCCAGACCGGAGCGCGCTTCTCGAGGAATGCCTGCACACCTTCCCTCGCATCCTCGGACTGGTGCGCGACGTTGCACGTCATGCTCTCCAGCGCGATCAGCGTCTCGGTGTCCCCGTCGAGTCCTCGATTGGCGGCCATCTTCGTGATGCGCATCGTGAACGAGCTCTTGTCGAGCATCGGAGCGGCGAAGTCCGCGATCGCCTGATCCATCTCCTCGGCCGGGACGGACACGTTGGCCAGACCCCAATCGAGACACTCCGTGCCCGAGAGCAGCTTTCCAGTGAACAGCAGCTCCTTGGTCTTGCGGAGGCCGATGTAGCGCGGCAGGCGGTAGATCGGGCCGGCACCGCCGAACAGCGCGCGGCGGATGTGGAAGTCGCCGATCTTGGCGTCGTCGGCGGCGATCAGGAAGTCGCACGAGATCGACAGCTCGAAGCCGCCGGCGACCGCATAGCCCTCAACGGCTGCGATCGTGGGCTTTGAGAGGTTGAACGCGCGGTCGAACGTCCGCGCCGATACCTGGGCGATCTTGATCGAGTTCGTTGACGTCTTCAGAAACTCCGAGTCGAGCATGTTCAGGTCCGCGCCGGCGCAGAACGTGTGGCCCCGTCCCCGGACGACCACTACCCGCGCATCGTCGTCCTCATCGGCGCGCTCCAGCGCGGCGCCGAATGTCGTGAGCTGCTCCCAGTTGAAGCAGTTCTTGACGCGGGGTCGGTTCAGCCAGATCGTGGCGATGCCGTCGCTGACCTCGTACTCGACCGCGCCTTCTGTCGCCGCCTCTGGGCTCGTCTGCTCCTGGACCGTCATGGGGATCTCCTCCTTCGGTATCGCTAAGCTGAATTCAGATCATATAGCGTTGCCTTCGATTTGGCGAGTAACTCGTTGATTGCCGCGAGAAGCGGCTTAGGGGTTGACATCGTGGCGCTCCCGCCGCGATCCGGAGCCGAGCAGATTGAAGCGCGCGGCCGAGGTATGCCATACTGAACTCGATTCAGTTCCGCAAGTTCCCGGCGACAGCCAGAGAGCACGAGATGGAGCACACGGTTCAGATCCAAGCACCTCTGCCGCACATCGGGTCGGTGAACATCTGGCTACTCCACGGAGCCCCGCTGACGCTGATCGACACGGGCCCGCGCAGCGACGAGGCGCTCAGCGCGCTGGAGGCCGGACTGGGACGGGAGGGGCTGCGCATCGAGAACATCGAGCTGGTCATCCCGACCCACCATCATCTCGACCACTCGGGACTCGTCGCCACGATCGTCGCCCGCTCGGGCGCGAGGGTAGCGGCACTTGATCGGGCCGCCGACTATGGCGCGCGCTATTACGAGCGCTCCGCGCGCGATCGCTCCTTCTCACGCGAGCTGATGCGCCACCATGGGGTGCCGGACTCGGTGATCGACGCCAACGAGGGATTCTGGGACTACATCCGCGACACGTCGGAGCCGTACAGCACCGACATGCGACTGTCTAACGGCGACCTCGTCCGGGCCGGCGGTCGCGACCTTCGGATCCTGGCGCGGCCCGGCCACAGCACGACCGACACTCTTCTCGTGGACGAACACAGCTCCACGGCATTCGTGGGCGATCACCTTCTCGCCGGTATCTCGTCGAACACCGAGGTTGTGCCCGCGGCCGAGCCCGATGGGACCCGGCCCAGGGCGCGGATCGAATATCTGAGCAACCTGAGACGAACGGCGGCGATGCCGCTTGACCGGTTGCTCACCGGTCACGGCGATCCGGTCACCGACCACCGCCGGCTTGTGCGCCGCCGCCTTGACGAACACCGCCGGCGGTGCAAGCGCATCCTCGCCGTGCTCGAGGAGGGGCCTGCCAACGCGTACGGGATCGCCGGACACCTGTGGTCGGCGCGTACGGTGCGCGAGCAGCCGCTGCTCGTCGTCTGGGAGGTGCTCGGTCACCTGGACCTTCTCCTCGACGAGGGCGCGGTCTCCGAAGAGGTGCTCGACGACGGCACCCGTTACGGCAAGGCGAGGTTCGCGCTGCGCGAGCCGGCCGCGGGACAATCTGACCGGACCACGTCGAACACGATCATCACCGGGCCGCTCATCAGCTATCCAGGAGGACAGCGCGCTGCCGAAAGCAACTGACACCGAAGGCACACGGGCCGAGCGCCGTGACGCCCGTGACCTCTTCGACCTGACCGGGCGCGTCGCGGTCGTGACCGGCGGCACGCGCGGGCTGGGCCTCGCCATGGTGCGCGCATTCGCCTCCGCAGGTGCCGAGGTTGTCGTCGTCAGCCGCAAGCCCGAGGCATGCGATGAAGTTGCCGCCACCCTCCGCTCAGAGGGGATCAAGGCTGCTGGGTGCGCATGCCACGTTGGCCGGTGGGAGGAGCTCGAGCCGCTCGTCGAGGGGATCTACGCCGACTACGGTCGGGTCGACGTGCTCGTGAACAACGCGGGCATCTCACCCATGTACGGACAGCTGTCCGAGGTCACCGAGGACCTGTTCGACAAGGTGATCGGCGTCAATCTGAAGGGGCCTTTCCGGCTTGCGGCGCTGGTCGGCGAGCGGATGGTCGCCGCCGGCAGCGGCTCGATCATCAATATCAGCAGCACCGGAGCCGTCCGCCCCACTCGTGACATCGTTCCGTATGCCGCGGCGAAGGCAGGGGTGAACGCGATGACGGTCGGCCTCGCCCACGCATTCGGCCCGACTGTCCGTGTCAACGCCGTCATGCCGGGGCCGTTCCTCACGACGATCTCGCGAAGCTGGGACATGGACATCTTCACCGAGCGGGCGCGGACATTTCCGCTCCGTCGCGCCGGACAGTCCGAGGAGATCGCGGGAGCGGTGCTGTACCTGGCCAGCGATGCCTCGACGTACACGACGGGTTCGATCCTCACCGTCGACGGCGGCGCCCAATGGAGCATGGCCGGCACCGGGGACGGCGGTCCGGGTCCTCGACTTGAAGTCAACTCATCTCCGCGATAGCGTCGGTTCGGTATGCCAGCAAATCAGCCGCTCTGGCTTCGCGTCGTTCTTCGAGCGGAACGGGCCATCGGTCAGCCGGTTGAGTCGGCGGTCCGCTCCGACATCTACTTCGACGTGATCAGCACGACGACCCGGGCTCGCCGTAAGGCGCAGGGCGCGGCGGAAGCCGCCTCGCGCCGATGCCTGCACCTGCTGAACCTGCCCGCCGGATCCGACATCCGCAACGTGCGCCAGCAGCTGGCGCGGATCGAGCGGCGCCTCAACCAGTTGTCTGACGAGGTCTCCGATCGGGAGGAGAGCACTCCGGTGTCAGGGCACGCGAGATGAACCCCGGCTTGCCGTCCACGCTCAACCCCGCTGACCTGCTCCAGCGCGTCAATCGTGACGTCGAGCGGTCGATCCTCCGGGCTCGCAACGGCGTCCGCTACGTCAGAGGTACCCAGCGGCCGGCTCTCGGCACGACGCCCAAGGATGTCGTGTGGAGAAGCGGCAAGGCGGAGCTCTGGCGCTACAAGGGCGGTGACCGGCGCTACGCGCCGCCGGTGGTCATCGTCCACAGCCTCGTCAGTCGCAGCTACATCCTCGACCTGCGCCCGGGCAACAGCACGGTTGAATACCTGACCGCCGCCGGCCTGGACGTGTTCATGCTCGACTGGGGCGTGCCCGACGAGCTCGACGCCGACAACGACCTCGAGCGCTACGTCGACTGGTACCTGCCCCGGGCCCTGGCGGCCGCGCGGCGGGTGAGCGGCAGCCAGGAGGTGACGCTGGCCGGCTACTGCCTCGGGGGCGTGCTGGCGGCGCTGTATGCCGCCGGCCACGAGAACGCGAACGTGCGCAACCTGATCCTGATGGCGACGCCATTCGACTACAACCAGATGGGAGCGATGGTGGGCCTACTCCGCGAGGGCCGGCTCAATCCCGACGAGATGATCGATGAGACCGGGAACGTTCCCGCCGATGCGCTCTACAGCGGCTTCTACATGCTCGCCCCGACCACCGAGGTCGCTCAGAAGGCCAATCTGCTGGAGAACCTCTGGAATGACGAGTTCGTCGAGGGCTACCAGGCCATGGGGACCTGGTCGCGCGATCATGTCCCCTTCCCGGGAGCCGCCTTCCGGCAACTCGTCGAGCTGCTCATCCGACAGAACATCCTGATGACGGGGTCGATCCCGCTGGGGACGCGGCAGGTGGACCTGGTCAACGCTCAGGGTCACATCCTCAACGCGATGGCCGAGCGTGACAACGTCGTCCCGCCCCCCGCGGTGGAACCCATCATGCAACTCGTTGGAGATCCCGCCCTACGTGAGGAGATGCGACTTCCGGGCGGCCACGTCACGTTCGGGACCGGCAGATCGGCGTTGAAGCACACGATGCCGATGCTGACCGCCTGGATCATCGACCACAGCTATCCGCCGTCCTGACCGAGGAGCAGCATGGAGATTCGACCGATCGAGGCCGGCGATGGGCCGGCACTGTCCCGCTTTTTTGAGCGGATTCCCGAAAGCGACCGCACGTTCCTCAAGGAGGACGTCGCGGACCCGCGCGTTCTCGAGCATTGGGCGCAGCCCGATGCGTCACGCTCGATCGCCCTCGATCAGGGTGAGGTCGTCGGGTCGGTGGCGGTCGTGCCGCTCCACGGCTGGTCAAGCCACGTCGGGGAGGTGCGCCTCGTGGTGGACCCCGCCAACAGGGGGCGGGGGATCGGGCGCCGGCTGGCGCGCCGGGCGGTGCTTGACGCGGTCGAAATGGGGCTGACCAAGCTCGTCGTGGAGGTGATCTCCGACCAGCAGGCTTTGATCGCGATGTTCCGTGGTCTGGGGTTCGAGCCCGAGGCGCTGCTGACCGACCACGTCCGCGATCGCGCGGGGGAGATGCGAGACCTCATTGTTCTCGCCAATTCGGTCGATGAGCAGTTTGTGGCGTTGAGCGCGGCGGGCGTGACCGAGCAGTTGCAGTGAGGTCAAGGCACACACAGGTTGCCGGCCCCGACCCAAACTCAGGTAGATTCATGCCGTTGCTCGGCGGAGAGATCAACGGACCGGCGACGGCAATGGAGGAGGACGGAGATGGGCATCATGGATGAGAAGTGCAACCGCGCGGTGGATGCCGTGGGTACCGCGGCCAAGACGGCGCTCGTCCCGTGGGGGGGAGCCGAAGCGTGCGTGGACGCATACGAGGCGGCCATTCGCGCGGCGACGGATGCCCAGTTGAGCGTGGCTCGCGTCATCGGTGTCGAGCCCATCAGATCGTTCGTCGCATCCTGGGCGGACCTGACGCGCGACGTCGGCGCCACCCACCTCTCGAGCGTGCGCTGGATCTTGGACGTGTGACCTCCGGCACCGTCAGCGGGCTCGACTCCCGGACGCGGCTCTATTGGGAGAGTGCCGGGACCGGGGACCCGGTCCTGCTCATCCACGGCCTCGGCCTCAGCGGTGGGGCGTGGTGGCGCACCGTCGACGCCCTGGCGCCGAGCATGCGCGTCATCACCTTCGACCATCGCGGGATCGGGCAGTCGGCGTCCCTGACCTTCGCGTACACGACCGAGGCGATGGCAGACGATGCCGTGTCGATCCTCGACGCCCTGGACATCGACCGGATCCACGTCTACGGCTTCTCGCTGGGCGGGATGGTCGCCCAGCAGCTCGCGCTCCGGCACCCCGAGCGTGTCCAATCCCTTGTCCTGGGCGCAACGCATTCCGGTGGCCGGCGGGCGCGCCTTCCGGACTCCGAGGTCATGGAGTTCTTTCAGCGGCGCGCCCGGATGCCGGCCGAGGAGGCGGCGTGGGCATCCGTGCCCTTCAACTACGGGCCGCGCAGCCAGGCCGAACAGGCCGATCGGATCGCCGAGGACATCGAGCGCAGGCTGGCGAACCCCTTCAACGAGCGTGCCTACCGGGCGCAGCTGCTCGCGGCGTCATTGCACAACTGCTATGGCCGTCTCGAACGGATCAGCGCACCGACGCTGGTCGTTCATGGTGCGCGCGATCGGATCATCCCGGTCGCCAATGCCCACATGAGCGCAGAGCGGGTGCCGGGAGCCCAGCTGAAGATCCTGGAGGACGCAGGGCATCTCTATCCCACCGAGGATCCGTCGGTGGACGAGGCCATCGGCGCGTTCTTTGCCGCGCACGGATAAGGCCGGTTCGGCGTCGCCCCCTGGCGGCCGGGGCATCCGTCTGCTTGAATTGAATTCAGTGCAGGTTCTGGAAGAACTTCGGGTCGCGGACGTCGTGCGCGAACATGCGGTGAACCGTCCGGACGTCGTAGCGATTCGCTGCGGTGTGCGCGCGCTGACCTACGCCGAGCTCGACGATCGCTCGAGCCGCCTGGCTCAAGCGCTGCTCTCCGCCGGCGTGCGCGCGGGAGATCGCGTTGCCCACCTCGACCGCACGGCCCCTGAGATCGTTGAGCTCCTCTTCGCCACCAGCAAGATCGGGGCGGTCACCGTCCCGCTGAACTGGCGACTGGCTCCGGGCGAGCTCGAGACGATCGTCGCCGACGCCGGGTGTACGGTGATGATCGCCGGTCCGACGTACGGCGAGGTCGCCCGGGAGATTGCCGCCGGTGTCCCGCAGCCGTTGGAGGTGGTGGAGACCGGCGCGGCCTATGAGGCCCGTCTGGATGCTCACCCCCCGACAGATCCAGGCCACCGCGGGGCGGCGAATGACGTCTCGGTGCAGATGTACACGTCGGGGACCACGGGCCTTCCCAAGGGAGTTCTGACAACGCAGCGCAATCTCGCGGCGGCGTACCTGAGCGCGGAGGTTTGGGCGTTTGACTCTCAGTCGATCAGCCTCACGCCGCTGCCGATGTTCCACATCGGCGGGATCGGCTGGGCGTATCTCGGGCTCGTGAGCGGAGCGACCACGATCCTCGTCAGCGATTTCGACGCGGCGCGGGTCATCGATCTGCTCGAGCACGAACGGGTGACCAACGCCGTCTTCGTCCCCACCATCCTGCAGATGCTGGCCGCCGTCCCGGGCGCGGCCGAGCGTGACTACGCGAGCCTGCGGTCGATCGCCTATGGGGCCTCGCCGATCACCACCCCGGTTCTCAGGGCCGCGCTCCGGACCTTCCGCTGCCCGCTGTTCGGTGTCTATGGCCTGACGGAGACGACCGGCGGCGTCATTCAGCTGCGCCCAGAGGACCACGACGCCGACGGCGCGCGCCAGCACCTTCTCCGGTCCGCGGGGCGCCCGCTGCCCTGGGTCGAGATGCGCATTGTCGACCCCGTGAGCGAGCGCGAGTGCAGCGCCGGCGCCGTCGGCGAGGTCTGGCTGCGCGCGCCGAACGTGATGGCCGGCTATTACGACCGCCCCGAGGAGACCGCCCGCGCGCTCATGGCGGACGGGTGGCTGCGCACCGGGGACGGCGGCTACCGCGATGACGACGGCTACCTCTTCCTGACGGACCGGATCAAGGACATGATCGTGACCGGCGGGGAGAACGTCTATCCCGTCGAGGTCGAGGAGGTGCTCGCACAGTACCCCGGCGTCGCCGATGTCGCCGTGATCGGCGTTCCTGACGAGCGGTGGGGGGAGGCGGTCACCGCGCTCGTCATCCCCGCCGCCGGTGCGGCCGTCGGCGCCGGAGAGCTCGTGGCCTTCGCCCGCCAGAAGCTCGCGGGCTACAAGCTGCCGCGCACCGTCGAGTTCGTCGCCGAGCTGCCCCGCAGCCCCGCAGGGAAGGTCCTCAAGCGCGAGCTGCGCGCGCGTTACGCGGCGCCGACGGTTCACTCGAGGCCGTGATGCCCCGAGGCCCTAAGGCCGCGAGTGTGAAGTTGACCGTCGCTCGCGGATCTCTTCGCAAATGAATTGACATCAACTCATTTGCTGTGATAGCTTGTTCTCAGCTAGCGTGCTAGCGCACCTCCACCAGAGAGCAAAGGAGCCATCATGGCCACGCAGACCAAGACCGATCCCATCGAAGCCGTCGCCGAGCAGGTCGCCGGCCTGAGCGAGAAGGCCGTTGCCACGGGCAAGAAGGCGAGCGAGACGTACGTGTCCTCGTACGAGAAGGCCGTCGTCCTGCTGGCCGATCAGTACGAGAAGACGACCGGAGCCACGAAGATCGACTGGGTCGCGAGCATCGGCAGCCTGCAGGCCGACGCCACCCGTGAGATGACACGCGCGTACACCAGTGCGGTCCGGGAGCTCGTCTCCTGAGGCGTCATGGGTGACCGCGGCGACCATCGCGTCGCGGTCATCCGAAAGCCGGCCTCACACGCACTGAGAACGCTATGAGCGACCACCATTTCAGCTATCCGACCGTGGTGCCCCTCCGGCCGGCGCCCGAGATCGTCGCCCTGAGCTACGAACTGCTCGACGCGCACGCGGATACCGCGCAGCTCTCGGTCGAGGACGCGACCGACGCCGAGTGGCAACGCCACCTGGCCTACCTGAGGGATCTCCAGCGGGTGGGCCGGGAAACCCTCGCGCGAGGGTGAGGCCGCGCGCGACTCCAGCGGCGCGCCGCTGGAGTCTGAGACGGCGGGACTAGCCCGCCGCCTGCCGGCTCTTGCGCGCCCCACCCGTTGCCGGACGCGCCTTCCCTGTCGTCGCCGAACGCGCCTTGCCCGCGGCCGGACGCGCCTTGCCCGCGGCCGGCGGCGCCTTGCCCGCGGCCGGCGGCGCCTTGCCCGCGGTTACGGGGCGCACCTTTCCCGCAGCGGCCGGAGGTGCTGAGCGATCGCCGTCCGCCAAGTCCGGCGAAAGACCCAGCAACGCCAGTTGCCTACGGAGGAAGAACTCGCTGACCTCCTCGAGGCTGATCGAGCCCCGCGGGCGATACCAATGCCAGACGCTGTTGTAGAGCCCGAGCAGCGCGCGAGTGAGCAGGCGGGGATCGGCCTCCGGTAGGACCCCCTGCTCCATGCCCCGCACGAGAAACGTCGCCCAGGTGAACTCCACGTCCCGGATCCGCGAGCGAGCCAGCAGCCGGGCCTCCTCCTCTCGTGGGGATGTCCCCTGGACTCCCACGAGTCCCTGCTCAGCCACGAGAACGCGGTTACGCAGCACGTCCTGCTCGTCCAGGTCGTAGGCACCGCGGAGCACCGCCAACAGCGCGTCGAGGTAGTCCTCGTGCGCGCTCGTGTACTGGTCGAAATCGCTCCGGAACTGAGCGAGCGCGTCCGCCATGATCACGTAGAGGCAGTGCAGCTTGGACTCGAAGTAGTGATACAGGGCGGTTGAGCCGATCCCGACGGCCGCCGCCACGTCGGCGAGTTTCGTGGCCTCATAGCCGGTTTCGCCGAAGTACGCCGTCGCCGTCCGCAGGATCTCGTCGCGCTTGCTGCGCGACGACGTGCCGGGGGCACCGGTGTCTCGTCTGGTCTTGGGACCCGAACGCGGGGGCGGCACATTCCTCCTTGTGGCAGCGGGTGAGCGTTGCGGCAATCATAGGCGCACCCGCCGACGCCGGGTCGACGATCCGAGTTGATTTCAAACCAACTCGGGAAATACGGTCACTGCGTTCGTCGCGACGCAGGTCGGGCCGGCGGGACACGAGGAGAGAGGGAGAGCCCCTCGCCTCCGAGCCGCAATACCAGTTGGCCTGGTAGCACATGCCCTGGTTGTAGGATGCCTACATGACGTCACTTCAGGTCGCATGGCCGCGTGCGCTCGACGGTCCTCTCGCGCTCGCGGCCGGCTCGAGCCCCGCGATCGGGAGCTTTCTGGCGCCTGACGTGCGGTCATGGCTTGCCAGCCCGGAACAGGGCCTTAGGGCGGCCGCCGGATCCGTGCGTGGCGCCGACGCCACGGCCAAGGCGCTGGCGCGGCTGGCTCCGTCACGCCTGACCGTCGTGGCCACCGTGTCCGGCGAGCACGCCTGCTGGGCCGAGCTCGTCCGCTCCGGCAACGGTGCTCCGGAGACGTGCATCGCCGGTGTGACCTGCAACGCCGCCGGCCAGGTCTCGCGGCTGGTCTGGCTGCGCGCACCGTTGGTCCCCGCGTCCGCGTCCGCGCTCGACGCGAAGCCCGCCGCTCCGGACGGCCGTCCGATCCTGGAGCGGTATTTCGCCGAGCTCATGGGCTCCAGGTTCGATGAGGCGGCGGCGCGCTTCACCGCTGACACGATCTACTCCCACCCGCCGTACCGCGGTGGAACGGTGCGGGTGCTCTTCCGGGGTCAAGAGGCGCTCCGGCGCGGGTTCGTCACCGAGCGCGGACCCAGCCCCGCGCGCCAGGTGATCACGGCGCTCTGGCAGCGGCACGGTCGGGTGTTCGTCGAGGGAGTGGTCGAGGGAATTGATGACGGGGGGTCCTTCTTCTCCACTGCCGAGATCACCTCCGTGGGTGAGATCGCCCGCTACGTCGCCTTCTATAGCGCTCGGCGGATTCCCGAAGTCGCGTAGGCCTCGCGCCGGCGTCGCGCGGGCGTCGCGCCGGCGTCGCGAGCCAGCTCGCCGACAGCCGGTTAGGTGATCCGCTTGAACCTGCAATCGAATTGAGGTAAGTTCAGTCAATGCGATTCACGGGCAAGGTGGCCGCGGTCACCGGCGGCGGGTCGGGAATCGGGGCCGCCATCTGCCGACGCCTCGCGGACGAGGGGGCGATCGTCGCTGCGCTCGATCTCTCCGTGGAGAGGGCACAGGAGATCGTGAGCGACCTCCCCGCAGCCGCGGCGATCCATGCCGATGTCAGTGACGCCTCCTCCGTCGAGGAGGCTCTCACGCAGGTGGAGACCGACCTCGGTCCGCTGGCGATCATGGTCAACAACGCCGGGGCTCTGGCGATGGCCCACGTCGCCCGCGTCATCCCGCTCCTCGAGCAACAGCAGGCCGAGCAGGCCGTTGGGCCGATTCAGACTCCGCTCGAGGCCCTCGTGCGGCTCACCGACGAGGAGTGGCGCTTCGTCCTCTCCGTCCACCTCGACGGCACGTTCTATGGCACGCGAGCCGCGGTGCGGAGGATGGCTGAGCGCCGGGCGGGCGCGATCATCAACATGGCCTCCGTCTGCGGCATCGAGGGGTGCACGGGCCACCCGCACTACTCCGCCGCCAAGGCGGGCGTTCTCGGCTTCACCCGGGCGACCGCGAAGGAAGTGATCGTTCAGGGAATCCGGGTCAACGCGGTTGCTCCCGGGTTCATCGACACGACGCGGACCAAGGGCGACGTCGGGGCGGCACGCCAGGTGAATGTCGCCCGCACGCCCGCGGGCCGACTCGGCACGCCGGAAGAGGTGGCGGCCGCCGTCGCCTTCCTGGCCTCCGATGACGCCGCCTTCTTCGTCGGCGCGACGCTGAGCCCGAACGGCGGCCTCGTCACTGCGGTGTGACGCCGCGCCCCGCGTCGGCGCGCCGCGTGACCGCAGCGATGCGTCGCGTGATCTCCGCCCAGAGGCCGGGTGGCAGGTGATGGCCCATCCCGTCGTAGACGACCAGTTCGGCGCCGGGGATGGCACGGGCCGTCGCGCGACCACCGCTCACGTCGACCAGCGGATCGTCGGCGCCATGCATGACGAGCGCCGGCACGGACAACGACCGGAGCCCCGCGGTCCTGTCGCCCGATGCCGCGATGGCAACGAGCTGCCGGCCCACGCCGACCGGATCATTGGACCGGTCATAGGCGAGCCCGGTTCGCCGCCGCAGGTCCGCCTCGTCGAGCTCGAATCCCGGTGAGCCGATCACGCGGACGATCGACACCGTCCGGTCGATCGCCTCTGCGCGCGTCGCAGCGGGCGGCGACAGCAGTGCCGCCAGTGCCTTTGGCGTCGCCTGCCCCACCGAGGGATCGCCCGTGCTCGACATGATCGAGGTCAGTGACCGGACGCGGAGCGGATGTTCGATCGCGGCGGTTTGCGCGATCATCCCGCCCATCGAGGCGCCAACGAGGTGGGCACTGTCCAGCCCGAGCGCGTCGAGCAGCCCGATGGTGTCAGCGGCCATGTCCGAGAGCCGGTAGGACGCCGACGACGTGTGGCCGAGAAGCGCCGCCCGGACGTCGGGGAGAGGGGCATCCGCCAGGTGAGTCGACAGACCGATGTCACGGTTGTCGAACCGGATGACGTGCGCGCCGTGGCAGGCGAGCGCCTCGCAGAACCCGTCGGGCCAGCCGAGCATCTGCGTGCCCAAGCCCATAAGGAGCAGTACCGGTGACGCATGCGGGTCGCCGAAGGACTCGTAGGCGATGTCGATGCGCGCCGGGCCGACGGCGTGAGCGATCGTCACTCCCATCGCGTCCTCACGGGGGCCAGGATCCAGTAGCGCAGGCGGTTGGCGAACCGGTAGGCGCCGTCGGCCTGGCGATAGGGAGCGGCCGCCGCGGTGACGTCGGTCTCCGCTGTGGCGGCGACGGGGTCCGCCACGATCCCAGCCTGCGCGAGCGAGGCCTGCAGGGCGTCGGCGTCGGCCATCTCGATCGAGGCCGGAACGTCTCCCGTGGCCAGAACCTTCACACGAGTGCCGCGGATCGCTTCGTCGACCGGATCGGCCGGCGGGAGACGGTCACCGTGGACACCGTTGGCGCCGATGGTGGCGAGGAAGATGAAGAAGTCGTTCTGGGCCGGCGGCGCCCACTTGCATACGGCGATGCGTCCTTGAGGCCGGACGACCCGACAGGCCTCGATGAGGGCCAGCTCAGGGTCCAGCGCATACTGCAGGGCGTTGAACGAGGTCACGACATCAAACGAGCTGTCCGGCCACGGCAGACGCTCCATCAACCCGAGCCGGAACTCGCCCGCGGGCACCCGTTCGAGCGCCAGCGCGATGGTGTCGGGCTCGACATCGAGTCCGTGCACCGTCGCCCCGCGGCGAGCGGCGAAGGCGCAGAAGCCTCCGTCGCCGCACCCGAGATCCAGCAGCGACGTGGTGCCGGCGACGTTCACGGCGTCGGCAACCACGCTCCACGCTGCTCGGAACGATGACGCCTGCACGCTCACGTGTCTCGAGGCGCGGTCGGGTGTCAGGCTTGCGCGACCGGCTCCTCGATGCTGATCAGCAGACGGTGGTAGTGAACGCTGCCGAAGCCCGCCAGCAACTCCTGCTCTTCGGGACTCGGATCGCCGTAGTAGTGGGGCTCTGACAGCTCGACGAGCTCGATCAGGCGCCCGACAGCCTGCTGATCGATGTTGGCGAAGTGGTCGAGGTGAGCCTTGGAGCTCTCGTATTCCTCGAAGACGTGGACCACCGGCCGGTCGCCGTCGTCGATGAAGTAGTGGTAGGTCAGGACGCCGTAGTCCTTTTCCTGGACGTCCTTGATGAACGTCTTAAAGATGCCGACGACCTCGTCGAGATCGTTCTTGTCCAGCGACATGGTCACCGCGGTGCGCACCGAAGGCATGGTTCTCCTCAGGGATGAGATTGACGAAAGGGACGGGGGTCAGTCCCGTTGCCAGACCTTGGGACCGCGCCCGCCCAGGCTCGCCAGGTAGCCCTCGTCAGCCTTTGACTCGCCCCACAGAATCTCCATGATCCGCTTGCTGATCCTCCAGCCCGCCGGCGTCCGTCGCAGCTCGTCGTGGTAGCGCGCCACCAGAATGATCGCGGCATCCGGGTTCTCCTTGAACACCTGATACGAAGTGAGGTAGGAGAGCGCGCTCGCCTGGTCGCCGTCGATGTTGACCGTGTAGACGTTGAGCAAGTGGTGCTGCCAGATGATCGTCGCCGTCGCCTCCGCGATCCAGCCCGCCAATGCGTCACCACCCACGACCGGATCGCCGTTGCCGTACTGGGCCCAGATGTCGTCGGCCAGCGCGCTGCGCACACCCTCGGTGTCGAACGAGTCGACCGACGCCGAGTAGCGGTACAGGACGTCTTCGATGTCATTGCGGTCCTGCAGAGCCTGAAGGCCCGCGGTGTCGACGGGCGTGTCCTTCGTGGCACTCATGGTCTCCCTCTCTCTTTGGCGGCGGCTGAGCTTACTTCGATTCAGTTTAAGCGCGCTGGGCCCGTACCGTCAAGGCGCTCCCGTGGGCGGATGCATCTGACTCCGCGGCCGGGGCGGACGCGAGACGGCCTCAGCGGGAGGTATAGCCGGCGTCGACCGCGAGCGCGGCACCCGTCACGTAGGAGGACTGGTCGGAGCACAGCCAGAGGCTGGCCTGTGCGACCTCGTGGGGCTGGCCGAAGCGCCCGAGCAGGCTGATCTGCGGGGCGAACTCCGCTTCGGTCATGCCAACGGTCTCCAGCGCGCCGCGGATCATCGGGGTGTCGATCGCTCCGGGGCAGACCGTGTTGACGCGGATGCCGCGGGGGGCGTTCTCGAGCGAGGCCACCTTCGTGAGACCGATGACGGCGTGCTTCGCCGCGGTATAGGCCGCGTTGTTCGGCTGCGGCCGGAAGGAGCTCACCGACCCGATGTTCACGATGGCCCCGCCGTCACCCTGCTCCAGCATCTGGGCGATCTCGTACTTGAGACAGAGTGCCACGCCCTTGAGGTCGACGGCGAGGATGCGATCGAACTCCTGTTCATCCAGGTCGACGATCGGGTGCGTGTCGGGGGTCACCGCGGCATTGTTGACAGCGCAGTTCAGGCGTCCGTAGCGTGACACCGCGGCGCGCACCATGGCTTCCGCGTCGTCGGCCTTGGAGACATCGGTGGCGTAGAACGACGCCGAGCCCCCGTCCCGCTGGATGCGCTCGACGGTCGCCTCACCTAGGCCTTCGTTGATGTCGCTCACGAGCACGTGCGCTCCGGCGGCGGCGAAGACCCGAGCGGTCGCCTCGCCCATCCCCATGGCTGCGCCCGTCACGATCGCCACTTTGCCGTCGAGGACTCTTGCGGTCATCGCTTTCGCTCCTTTCTGTCTCCTCGCGCCGCACCAGCAGCGGCTGCGGGGGTGTCTGCGATCAGTAACTGAAGTCAGCTCGACTACGCAGCGTCGAACCCGTCGGCCGCATATTGACACCTCACCGCCGACGTTGCTACCTTGTGTTGACCTGAACTTAGTTCGATTTGCCAGAGGCGCGAGAGGGGAAGCGGATGGCTGATTACGACGTCATCGTGTTGGGCACCGGGGCTGCCGGGCTCACGGCCGCGGTCACCGCGGCGGAACTGGGCGCGAGCGTCGGCCTGTTCGAGAAGGGCGCGACGATCGGCGGCACGACCGTGTACTCGGGCGGAATGATCTGGATCCCGCTCAACCAGCACGAGCCGCCGGAGAAGGGCGACACGCGCGAGCAGGCGATCGATTACCTCCGCGCGCTGTCGAACGACACGATCTCAGACGAGATGGCGGACACGTACATCGACGTGGGCCCGGAGATGGTGCGGTGGCTGGACGAGCGCACGCCGGTCAAGTTCCGCGCGGTTCCCGATTTCCCGGATTACCACCCCGAGCAGCGCGGCGGATTGCCGCAGGGCGGGCGCTCGCTGGAGACGGCGATCTTTCCGTACGGCGAGCTGGGCGAGTGGGGCGATCGCGTCCACATCTCGCCGTACTACCCGAGCTACCACCTCACGATCGGCGAGACGACGCTCGGCCAGGCGATCCCGGAGGAGCTCACTGCCGAGGAGCTGCAGCGCCGGGCCGACAACGACGAGCGGGGAATGGGCCTGGCGCTCGGCGGCCGGCTGCTGAAGGCGTGTCTGGACCGTGGCGTCGAGCCGCAGACGAGCCACCGCGGCGTCGAGCTGATCATGGAGGACGGCAAGGTCGCGGGCGTCGTGTTCGAGACTCCGGCGGGCCGCCGGGAGGTCCACGCGCCGAACGTCGTCATCGCCACTGGCGGGTTCGAGCGCAACCAGGACCTCAAGCGCGCGTTCCTGCGCGGGCCGTGCACACACACAGTCGCGGTCGAGACCAATACCGGCGATGGCCTGAAGATGGCCATGCGCATCGGCGCGATGCTGGGAAACATGCGCGAAGCGTGGTGGATGCCGATGATCGAGTTGCCGACGGACATCGTCCCGACCGGCCAGCAGCTGCTGACTTACGAGCGGACGCTGCCGGGCGCGATCATGGTCAACCGCGAGGCCAAGCGGTTCACGAACGAGGCCGCGAACTACAACGCCTTCGGCGCGGCCTTCCACGAGCAGGACACGACCATGGGCGTCTATCGCAACCTGCCGTGCTGGCTGGTCTTCGATCAGACGTGGTTGGACAAATACGGCTTTGCCGGCGGCCTCGGCGGCACCGAGAAGGCCCGGACGGATTGGATCACATCCTCTGACACGGTCGCCGGCCTGGCCAAGAAGCTCGACATCCCCGCGGACGTGCTTGAGCACACCATCGAGCGCTTCAACGCCAACGCGCGTGATAACCATGATCCCGACTGGAAGCGGGGCTGGAGCGCTCAGGACCAGTGGTGGGGCGATCCGACGCTCCGCGACGGGACACCGCGGGCGTCGCTCGGTCCGCTCGAGACTGCTCCCTTCTACGCGATCCAGGTGTTCAGCGGCGCGCTGGGGACCAAGGGCGGCCCGCTCACCGACACCCGAGCACGCGTGCTCGATGTCGATGGCGACGTGATCGAGGGCCTCTACGCCGCGGGGAATGCCATGTCCTCGCCACTCGGGATGACCTACGGCGGAGCCGGCGGCACGCTCGGGCCCGCGATGGTCTTCGGCTACCTGGCGGGACGCGACATCGCTCGACGCACCGTCGTCACCGAATCCGCGGCGCTGGCCGGCGCGTCCGGCCGCGCATAACCACACTTCACAACGAGGGAGAGCAAGGGATGGAATCGAGCGTCATCGCGGAGCGGCACGGGACCGAAGTCACGGGCTGCCCGGTCATGCACCACGACTTCTCCAAGACGCGGGAGATGGGCGACTACTGGGCGCTGGCCAATGAGCTGCGCGAGAGCTGCCCGCACTTCTACAACAAGTACGCGGAGGGCGGCTACTGGGTGTTCACGCGCCATGAGGCCGTCAACGACATCTACAAGACGCCCGAGATCTTCTCGAGTGCGTCGATCACGCCGTGGGAGCCGGATCCCATCTACCGGTTCGTGCCGACCCAGGTCGATGCCCCCGATCACATCAAGTACCGCCGCATCCTGAACCCCTGGTTCTCGCCGAAGGCGATGGAGGCCGCGGCGCCGATGATCAGGGAGACGTGCCGGAGCTTCATCGAGCCGATCGTGCCCAAGGGCGAATGTGACTTCTTCGAAGAGTTTGCGCTGCGCTTCCCGACCGCGGCGTTCCTGAGCGTGATCGGGGTGCCGACCTCGTACACGGAGGTGTTCGTGGGGTGGGTCGACGCGTTCTTCGGCGGCTTCGGCGGCGACCCCGAGGGCGCGGCGGGGATGGCCACCGCGCTCGGCGAGATGCGGGTGTTCTGGTCCGAGCAGCTTGAGAACCGTCGTCGAGAGGGCCATCGGGAGGGCGACCTGTTCTCGTACCTGCTCGAGTCCACATTCGACGATAAGCCCATTGACGACGAGGTGCTGCTCGACATGTGCACGGTGCTCACGCTCGCCGGGCTCGACACCACTCGCGCCGAGCTCGCGTACATGTTCCACCACCTCGCCCAGCACCCGGAGCATCGCCAGCGGCTGCTCGACGAGCCAGAGATCATCCCGCTCGCGGTCGAGGAGACCCTGCGGTACTACACGATCATCTTCGGCGACGGGCGCAAGGTCACCCGTGACGTCGAGTTCCACGGCGTGCAGCTGAAGAAGGGCGACATGGTCTACGGGCTCGTGTCGGGCGCGAACCGCGACCCCAGACGCTGGGAGCAGGCCGACGAATTCGTCATCGACCGCAAGCGCAACAACCACTTCGGGTTCGCCAGCGGCCCGCACCGGTGCCTTGGAATGCACCTTGCGAGGCGCGAGATGGCGATCGCGGTCGACGAGTGGCTGAAGGTGATCCCCGAGTTCGAGCTCGCCACCGACGCTCAGCTGTTCGAGCGCGGCGGCGGCGCGATGATGTCGCTGAGCACGCTGCCGCTGCGCTGGGCGGTGAAGTCGTGAAGCTCCAGGTCAGCACCGCATGCCAGGGCCACGGTCGCTGTTACACGCTCGCCCCGCAGCTCCTCAGCTGCGACGACGAGGGCTACGTGACGATTCGCGGTGGCGACCCGATCGAGGTGCCCGACGATCTGGTCGAGCTCGCTCGCGAGGTCGAGGGCAGCTGCCCGGAGAGCGCCATCAGCCTCATCGACGAGTAGGGGCACGTCGGACAGCGACGCGCCGAGCTCGTCCGATCAGCGGCGAGCTTGGCCCGCCACCGCGCCCCGGGCTGCCTCGCGCAGCGCGCCCCAATCGGTGAGCTTGACCCGCGGTCGTCCGGGGACCGACGCCACACCGGCGGCGGTCTCGATCGCGTCAATGGCCTGCCAGCCCTCCCAGGTGACCGCGTGGGCGGCCGACGTCGCGATCATCGCCTCGATGTCGTCGGCGACGGGGCGGTTGACACGGCCGGCGGCGGCGTCCTCGAGGATCTTGACGACGGTGTCCTGCGCATCCTTCTTGTTGGTTCCGATCACTCCCGAGGGACCGCGCTTGATCCAGCCGGACACGTACTCCCCGACCTGATGGGTGCCGTCCGCGTCGGTCACCCGTCCGCCCTCGTTGCAGATCAGGCCGCGCCGCTCGTCGAAGGGGATCTCGGCGACAGGCTGCCCGGTGTAGCCGATCGAGCGGAACACCAGCTGCGCCGGGATCTCCTCGAAGGTGCCGGTCCCGCGCGCCGCCAGCGAGCCATCGTCGCGGCGGGAGATCGCGTTGTTCTCGATCCTGACGGCGCGGACGTGGCCGTCGTCGTCGCCGAGCAGCTCGACCGGAGAGGCGAGGAAGCGAAAGCGGATGGTGATCGGCTTGCCGGTCTTCGGGCGCTCGGCGTACTCCTGCACGATCTCGACGTTGCGCCGGCGGGTCTTGTCGGCATCCTGGAGTGCGATTGCCGAAAGCTCGTCCAACTCGGCGCCGACGACCTCGACGTCGCCGCGCTCGAGCTCGCCCATCTCGAGCAGCTCGGGATTCGTGAAGGCGGCCTGGAGCGGGCCGCGGCGGGCCAGGATCGTGACCTCCTCGATCCCGCTGGCGGCCAGCACGGCGATCGCGTGGTCTGCCGTATCGGTGATGGCGAGCTCAGAGGGCGCCAGTGCCAGCATCCGCGCGACGTCGATCGCGACGTTGCCCGCCCCGACGACCACCGCATGCTTGGCCTGCAGGTCGACCTCCAGGCCCGAGTGGTCGGGGTGGCCGTTGTACCAGGCGACGAACTCGGTCGCGGCATGCGAGCCGCGGAGTTCCTCGCCGGGAATCCCCAGCCGCTTGTCGATCGACGTACCGATCGTGTAGCAGACCACGTGGTAGCGCTCCAGCAGGTCCCGACGGGTGATGTCGGCGCCGAGCTCGACGTGGCCGAAGAACCGGAAGCGCTCGTGCTGGGAGGTCTTGTCGTAGACGCGGGTGACCGACTTGATCTTCGGATGATCGGGAGCCACGCCTGACCGGACCAGTCCGTGTGGGGTGGGGAGGCGGTCGTACAGGTCGACTGAGAACGGCGGCTCGTCGACCGCCAGCAGATGGCCCGCGGCGTAGAAGCCGCTGGGTCCAGCACCAACGATCGCGGCGCGGAGGGGAGGGTCGGCGCTCATGGACACGCCACACAAACTGAATTCAGCATGGGTGAAACCCCCCTCTCGACTGATCCACCAGATGCTTCTGCTGCTTGACAGAAGTGACCGCCTGCCTCACAGTTCAAAACTGACTTCAGTTTAGCATGTACCGGAGGAGAATTGATGCATCGTCTCGTCATCGTTGGAGCATCGTTGGCCGGGCTGCGAGCGGGACAGGCCGCGCGCACCGCCGGATTCGACGGTGAGCTGGTCATCGTCGGCGATGAGCGCCACCTGCCGTACACGCGGCCCCCGCTGTCCAAAGAGCTGCTGGCGGGTGAGCACTCGGTTGATCGCGTGAGCCTCCCCTGCGACAAGCTCGACGCCGAGTGGCGCCTCCACGTAGCCGCGGCGAGCCTCGACCGCCGTCGCCGGTGTGTCGTGCTCGCCGACGGCGACGAGGTTGCCTACGACCGGCTGATCGTGGCGACGGGTTCCCACGCGCGATCCTGGCCGGGCGCCGGCGCGAATCTGGAATCGGTGCACGTGCTCCGCGACCTCGATGACGCGCTCGCGCTGCGAGCCGCGTTTGACGAGCAGCCGCGCGTCGCGATCGTGGGCGCGGGCTTCATCGGGTGTGAGGTCGCCCAGACCGCGCGCAAGGCGGGCCTCGAGGTCACGCTGATCGATGTCGCCGCGACGCCGATGTTGCCACTCGGTGCGGAGCTGGGCGCCTGGTGCGCCGAGCTTCACCGTGAGCACGGCGTCGACCTGCGCCTCGGGACCGGGGTCGCCGGACTGCTCGGCCACCACCGCGTCGAGGCGGTCGAGCTCAGCGATGGCGAGCACGTCCCCGCCGATGTCGTGGTCGTCGGCCTCGGCGCGCTCCCGAACACGGAGTGGCTGGCCGGCAGCGGGCTGCGAGTGGACCCCGGCCTCACGTGCGACGCGACGCTGACCGCCACCGGCGACCCGGACATTCTCGGCGCCGGCGACATCGTCTCGTGGCCCCACCCGCTGGCCGACGGCGACGCGATCCGGATCGAGCACTGGACCGTCGCGGCCGAGCAGGGGCAGCTCGCCGGCCGCAACGCGCTGATGTCACCGGATGAACGCAAGCCCTATGAGGCGCCGCCGTACTTCTGGTCAGATCAATACGACGTCAAGATCCAGGCCTTGGGACTGCCCGGCCGGGCCGAGCGTCTCGGGATCCTCGAAGAATCGCCCGACCGGTCTCGGGTCGTCTACGCGGGCGAGCGCGACGGGCAACTCGTGGGTGTGATCGCGATCAATGCGGCCAGGCGCCTGGGCGCCTACCGGCAGGCGTTGGCAGACCCGGTCGCGTTTGAAGAGCTGCGCGCGAGAGTTGCCGCTGACCCAGGCGCGCTGGGCGCGCCCGTGGGCACGGGGGTCCCATGAGTCGCGCCCCGTGTTAGAGGCGAAGCTCGCCGCCCATTCGAACGCCTATGGCCCACGCCGCGAGGCCGCGAAGCGCTCGTTGGACCGGAGCGCCGCTGACGCTCTCGACAGCCGGCAACGCCATGTCGGCTTGGTAGGGCTCCAGGGCCCGGAGCGTCCGCAACCCGGCCACGGTCGGCGCGATGGCTTCGAACTCGTCCCCGACAGCCAAACCAAGACTCTGGGCGAGGGCGCACGCGTCAGCCCGGAGGCGTGCATATGCGCTCACCGTGACTTCGTCTGTGGACTCTGACCAGCGTTCGGATCGCGCCTCTGCTTCATCCGCCAACGACCTCAACCGAGCGAGAGACTCGTCGTCCATGCCTTCGAAATTATCAGCCGTTGGGTAGAACGCCGCGGCCCGATTTGAAGTTTTCGGCGCCGCGCGGCAGCCGCTGAACGACAGAGAAAAAGTCCTGATTACCAGGACTTTTCTGATGGGCACGGCTGGGCTTGAACCAGCGACCTCTCGCGTGTGAAGCGGTTGAGCCAGATGAGCCAGATTCCTCGCAAACGCAGGCTCTCCGGACGATTACGGCCAGAGGCTGCAGGATCGGATGTGCGCCGATCTACGGCGATCTGCGCGGATACCGGCACAAGGATCAGAGTTGTGCCACTTGGGAGGAGAGGCTGTTTCTGCACATGTGCGCAGCCGTCGCCGTCCTCACCCGGCTCCGTTCCAGCCGGCCTGCGCGCCGTAGCCTGCGGAACCGCAAGCCGACTTTTCATCGCCCGGTGACGTGGTAGGGGCGAACGCCGGCGGTGACGCTCAGTACGCGAGCGCGCTCGTGTCGCCCGCGTGGACGTTCACGATCCCGTTCATCTCGTTAAGGTCGGCGGCGAGCTCGGCCACCGGTGTACGCCCTCGTATCTCAAGCTCGACGGTCACCTGCCGGTCGTGGTGTCCGTTGGTTCCGTTCCGAACCGAGTTGCCTTCATGCTTGATCGAGACATCAGAGATCGAGAATCCGCGCCGCGCGCACTCGGTGAGGATCTCACGGAGGATTCCCTGGCCGTCGAGGTACACCAAGCGCAGCTCCGAGGGCGCGTCCCGCGAGCGGGGAAGCAGTGGAACGAGCTGTGGGTAAGCGTACGCCACCACAAAGTAGATGACGGTGGTCGCCAGCGCGACGAGCGGAAGGTTCCCGCCGCACGCCATGCCGACCGCCGCCGTGACCCAGACACCGGCAGCGGTGGTGAGGCCACGGACGCTGTCGCGGCGGACGAAGATGATGCCGCCGCCGATGAAGCCGATACCCGAGACGATCTGCGCGGCAACTCGCGAGGGATCGAGCGCCACGTGAGCCTGGCCGACCGCGTCGCTGAAGCCGAAGATGCTGACCAGCATGAAGGCGGCGGAGCCAACCCCGACCAGCGTGTAGGTGCTCAGACCCGCGGTCTTCTGCCGGATCTCGCGCTCCACACCGATCGCCGACGAGAGGACAAGCGCCAGTCCAAGGCGCCAGAGGATGTCCAGTTCGTGCATTGAACACCGTTTACCCCGCTGGCGCAGCCGTCACTCCCCAGGTCGACCGAGGACGCTGCGACCAGCGATTTTGGGGGCGTCCGGCGGCTGGCGCCATACCTTGCGGCGAACGGCGAACGGCGAGCGCTGCCCGGGCCTCTTCGCGGGACCTGAAAGAAATGGGCACGGCTGGGCTTGAACCAGCGACCTCTCGCGTGTGAAGCGATACTGCACCGCAGCCGACACCCGTCAAAAGCCCTGGAAAGCGACCACGAACAGCGCCACCTCGCCGCTGTCGCAAACCTGCTGATTTGCGCTGAGTTCGGCTGGTTTAACGCCGCGGAGCGCCTCGCGGCGTTAATCAGATCGGCTCGCCGCCACGACCGAGACAGGTCAAGGCAGCGGTCGCGAGGCGCGTCCTCGGCCGGTGACAAGATCGCCAGCGATGATTCCCGGCCTTCTTGTCGTCGCTAGTAGCTCGACGCGCGGGAGGAGCACGGCTCACATCTCGGCGAAGGGGGTCGGCTGATGGCTGGTCGAGCCGTCGCTAACCGTTCGGCGCCGTTAACGGTCGCCACGCCGAGAGGCCCGGTCGAGGTGGTCCGCCAGCAGTGGCGCTCGCAGCGTGCCGGAAGTCGATGGCAGTGGGAATGGCTCGCCCGCCGCGGTGGGCAGCGCGACTGGAAGCAAGGATCGACGGCGCGCGAAGCGATCCGCCAGGCGACGTTGCTGGCGCCTGGTAAGCAGCCGGGATGGCTCTCCGCGGCGGTTGATGAGGCGGAACGTGGGTTGAGCGCTCAGCCATCCGAGCCACCGGCCGATCCGCCAGCGAGCGAGGACGCCGGTTGAACTACGCGCGTCGACAGCAGTACCGGCGTCTGTCGCGCGCCGGCCGGGCGGCCGCGGGAAGCGTCGCCGTGGCGCTGCTCGCGCTGGTTGTCGGGGGCGCCGGAGCAGCTGTGCTCGCCGGGCTGTTGCTCCTGATCGCGTTCGGGCTCGGCCTCTTCGCTCGCCACTGGCTCGCACTCGCCGGTCGTAGCCGCGTCGGTGCCCGTTCGGAGGACGAGGTTCAGCGTGCGCTCGCGCCGCTGGAGGGGGAGGGCTGGCGGCTGCGGCATTCGCTGCCGTGGCAGGGTCGGGGAGACATCGACTCGGTCGCGATCGCGCCGACCGGGATCGCCATCGCGATCGAGACAAAGACCAGGACGTACGACGCTCGTCATCTCGCTCGGGTGCGCGAGCAGGCCGCGTGGCTGTCGCGGCGCCGGCGAAGATGGGCACGCAGCGGCGCCCTCGCCGTTATGTGCCTCGTCCATGCGCGGGGCGTCGAGCGTGTCGAGGATGACGTCCTCGTGGTCTCCATCGACCGGCTGACGTATGTCATTCGCCTCGCCGCGAGAATGGGCCGAGACGTGCGTTCAACCGACTCGGGTTCCGCTCCCAGCTAGGAGAGTCGCGGACGCGTGTGGGGCCCGGAGTCAAGTATCTGGACGCGACCGAGTCGACGTTCATGATGAAGTGAGGGCTCTCGTGACTGTCGGCACGCGCATTCGCTACATGGGCAACAAGCAGCAGCTCGCCGGCGAAGTTGCGGTGTTCTGCGAGTCCCGGTACGACGGGCGGCGCCTCGTCGATCTGTTCGGCGGGATGGGCTCGGTGGCTGGTGCCGCAGCGGCCAGCGGCAGGAACGTGTGGGTCAACGACATCCAGAGCTATGCCCAGCTCGCCACCCGGTGCCTGATCGCGAGTTCCGAGCAGCCACCGCCCGCAGACTTGACGCGACGCGCATTGCTCCCCGCCTACCGCCGAAACCTGGCCGCGCTCCGCGAGCGTTACGCCGCGGACCTGGAGTCGGAGCGGCATGTTCTGCGCCGGGGCGACATCGGCGCTTTGAGGCGCCTCCAGGATGATTGGCGCCACCCCGGCAACGACGCCGGGGTTGCCGCCGAGGTGCGAATCATCAGGGATGAGGGCGATGACGGTCCGTGGCGGCTCGCGACGCTCCTGTTCGCGTGGGGATACTTCGGGCTGCGCCAGGCCACCGAGCTCGACAGCATCCGGTACGCGATCGACGACGCCCAGGCACACGGGATCATCGGCACCGATCACGCCGATTGGCTACGACTGGCTTGGTTGCAGACCGCGAGCCGCATCGCCAGCGCGCCGGGCCACTTCGCCCAGTTCCTGCGGCCGACGAGCACCGCCGGCGCTCGGAGGATCCTTGCCGCACGTCGTCGCGCGGGGTGGGACTCCCTGCTCGAGGACGTCTCCACGCTGCGGCCCTACGGCGACTCCGCGTGGCGAGCGAACAACCGGATTCTCGGCAAGGATGCGCTCGAGATCTGGCCGGAGCTCGACGCGCTCGAGGTCGGCCCAGCGATCTACTACGCCGACCCGCCGTACTCTAAGGACCACTACTCGCGCTACTACCACGTCCTCGAAACGCTGACGCGGTACGACTACCCCGACGCCGAGGGGGCTGGTCGCTACCGCCCCGATCGCTTCCGCTCAACCTTCGCGGTCAAGACCGAGGTGGTCGGATCGGTGCGCACGATCGCCAGCGAGGTCGCCGCGCGCGACAGCATCCTCCTGCTCAGCTACCCGTCCACCGGGCTGCTGACCGCCCAGCTCGGTATCGACCCGGCGGCGTTGCTCGGCGAGTACTTCGAAGACGTCCAGCTCGCGATCGCGCGCGCGGCCCGCCATTCGACGCTCGGGGCGCGGCACGGCGCTGCCAGTCAGGATGTCGTCGAGTACGTCTGGGCTGCCCGCTGACGAACATACCGGCGGACCCCTTGTGTAGCGTCTGCGCCGTGCCGAACGAGCTACGCGACATCGAGCCAGAGAAGATCCTCGCCAACCCGGAGAACCCGCGGATGTACTTCCGTGATCCGGGGCTCAACCAGCTCGCCGATTCGATCGAGGAGTCCGGCGGCGTCCTGGTCCCGATCTACGTCTACCCGGATCCCGAGCAGGACGGCTACTACCGCCTCATCGACGGCGAGCGCCGCTGGCGCATCGCCCAGCGGCTGGGCTTGGCGACGATCCCCGCGCTGGTCCGCGACACACCAGCCGGACCCCGAGAAGAACATCATCGAGATGTTCAACATCCACAAGGTTCGCGAGGACTGGGAGGACATGCCGACGGCCCGGGCGCTCCAGCAGGTGATCGAGCGCACCGGGAAGACCGACCTCGACGATCTTCGCGAACTGACCGGCCTCGGCAAGGAGCAGATCGGGCGGTACCAGTTGTTGCTCGAGCTCCCGCCGGCCTACCAAGCCATGGTCGAGTCCGGCGAGGTGACGATGAACTTCTTCGTCGAGCTCGATCGCAACGTGATTCGGCCGCTGCAGACCGAGCGCACCGGCCTCGCCGAGCGCTTCGGGCGTGAGGCGCTGCTCGAGGCGTTCGTGGCCAAGCGCCGCGCGAACCGCATCCGCAACATCACCGACTTCCGCAAGGTCAAGCCGATCATCGACAGGGCGCGCGCGGACGCCGGTGGCGCGGACAGGCCCTCCGATCTCGACCAAGCGCTGGCGACCCTTTTCGAAGATCCCGAGGTCACGATCGACGAGGCATACGACTCGACCGTGGCCTTCGGCGTCGAGGTCGACAAGATCGGCGGGCTCGCCGACCAGATTGTGGGTCAGGTCGTCCGCCTGTTTGGAGAGACGACCGAGCCCGAAGACCGCGCGCAGCTGGTCCAGATCGTCAGAGGGACGCGTGATCGCCTCGACACGCTGCTCGCCGAGCACGCCGACTGACGCCTCTCGTGAGCGACGAGACGGATCCCGACGAGGCGCGGCCTCCTGGGCCTGATGAGACGGTGCGGGACGCCATCGTCGCCGCGCTGGTGGAGCACGACGACAAGCTCGAGCGCCCGTCCGGGCCGTTGGACCTCGGGGACGGCCTGCGGTGGGCGCCCGACCTCGTAGACGCTGAACGCGTCGTCCACGTCGAGCTCGGCGAGCAGATTCCCAAGGCCTTCGCGCGCCGGCTCCGTGCGGCACGCGCCGCGGGGCGCAAGGTCGTGGTCGCGACGAGGGCCGAGGCGCTGACCTTCCAGACGCTCAAGGTCCTGCAGGAGCTCGAGGTGGCGCCGTTCGAGCTGCGTGCCGACGAGCAGGGTACGTGGCGCGTCTCCGAATGGAACTCCGTCGCCGACTGGGTCGCTCGCGCGAACATGGCGCTTCGCCCCGACGAGCTGCGCCAGCTCGTCGCCCAATGCCTCGCCGTCGCCGAGGATCAGGATCGGACGAACCACGCCCGCGGGCACGCCTACGAGGAGGCACTGTGCCTAGTGTTCAGTCAGGTGTCTTGGCTGAAGGTCGTCGAGCACGCGTATCGCAACGACACCGAGGAGATCGACATCGTCCTGCTCGTCACCGGCGCCGGTGACTACGCTCGCCTGGCCGGTGGGCCGCTGGCGATTGCCACCGCGAAGAACGAGAAGAAATCGCTGGGCTCCGCGACCATCAAGTACCTAGAGGGCCAGATGGGCAACCGGCGGGGTCGCTGTAAGCTCGGCTTCGCCTGCGCCCGTGGAGACGTCTCGAAGGCCGCCGACCTCGAGATCATCGGCCTGCGGCGCGCCGACGTCGTGATCGTCCCGATGGGCGGCGAGCAGCTCCAGCGGCTTCTTGATGACGCAGACCGTCTTGACGAGCGCCTTGCTGAGATGGTGATCGCGGCCACGATGACGTAAGCGATAGCCGCGATCAGCACCCTATTGCGCCTGTCTGTGATGGGTGGGCTGTCCATCATGGCGCCCGATATCCCGTTGTACGGGCAGAAGATCCGCGGCTACGTCTGCCAGGCAATGTATTCGCCGCAGGGGGATGGCCAAACCCGTGCGGCGCAGTGCCGCGCCAGACGGAGCCTTGGTAGTACCGGCAGCACAGCAGCCGACAGGAGAGGGGGCACCTTGAGAGAGTTGTCCACGGAAGGGAAAGCAGGTACCGCACCTTCAGCGACGAGCGACCTCTTCCTCGCCAGCAGCGCCATCAGGCTACGTAGCGAGTTGATCTGTGGGCGTGCGGGCAACGTC